>NZ_LMCT01000004.1:0-95464 GCF_001424875.1 Kitasatospora sp. Root107
AGGTAGCAGGTAGCTCGCGCCCTTGTCCTGCTGATCCGAGCGCCGCAGCGGTGCGAAGACCTCCGCCGCGAACGCCTCCAACTCATCACGTAACGCGCCCAGTTCGTCCGGAGTCATGCTCGTAGAGAACCGCCGAACACCACACCTGACCAGCCCCCGCGTACCACCTAACAAAGCACTACTAGCGTCCGGACCGGTCGACGTTCCACTCCTGCGGCAGGACCTCGTCGCAGAAGACGCAGACGAAGTCCTCCTCTCGCACGATGTTGAGCTGCCGGCAGGACGGGCACCGGCGGAACACCACCTCGTGCGTGAAGCCGGACGGGCGAACGATCCCGGCCCGGTCCAGGGCCTCGGCGACGGCCGGCCACGAGCTGACGTCCGGACAGTAGCCGGTCGACTGGTTGGTGACCTCGTCGACCGCCCACCGCCCGGACTCCTCGCGGAAGCTGATCTCACCGGCACTCAGAACCATGCCTCCACCGGCACACACCACGTGCTCACTCCGGCGCGGCGCGAGCCGCAGGACCCCAGCCTGATCAACAACGAATGTGAAGGGCTCCGACAACTCCTCCGCTGTCCGAGCCGAGGCCCACTCGTCGAAGTCGGCCGCCGAACACATGGTCTGACCGTCCCCGCCCGGTCGGACGAGACTCCTCAAGTCGGCCGGTCCGACATAGCGATAGCTCCGCCCGCGCACAGTCACGCTCGCCGACCCGGCCCCGCACCGGGGCGAGGGCCTGGGGAGTGCGTGATCGTCGACAACCTGCCCGCACCCGCTGCCGGCCCGTCCATCACCTGGCAGCCACCCCGTCCCGACGGATAACCCGGCGCAGCACTCGCTGCACATCCTCTTCGATCACGTCCAGGAGTTCAGCGCCGAACACGCAGAAGCAACCCCAGACCTCGGCGTATTCAGGGTCGTACAGTCGGCGCAACCCTTCAGCAATCACCGAGCGAATCTACCGTCAGGATCCCCATCCCAGCATCGAGTTGTTGCGAGCGTCCAAGATCACGGGGAAACTCATGCCGTGCCTACCCCTCCTGATCCCTCCGTTCTGTACCCCGAGGTCGCGGCCTGCGGCAGCCTCGCCGCTGCACTCCGGGTCGCATCGGCGGACCGCCTCGGTGCCGTCCCCGTCACCTCCCCGGACTTCGCTCCGCTGCTCCACGCGGCCGTCCCAAGCACTCTGGCGCACCGCGGCCCGCTGGAGATCAGCGCGTGGTCGCACGAACGGCGCTGGTCCATTCGGGGCACGGACCTGTTCCAGGGCCTGCCTCTCGTCGACGGCCTGACAGACGACCTGGCGGAGGTCGCCAGGGCTGCCCGGGCATGGCACGACGGGGCGGCCCTGGAGAACATCCGCAGGGCGGCACCCTTCGTGCACCTGACCGGCCGGTTCGAGGTGCCCGACCACGATGCCGCGCGACTGACGGAATCCGAGTGGCTGGGCATGCGTCAGGAGGCGGCCGATCTGGAGTACGACTGGCAGGAGCCGTACCAGGCCCTGATCGAGGCGGCGTACGCCGAGCCGGCGCTGCGCGCCCTCTACCCGTTCACGAGCCACTGGGCGCTGCGCTTCTCGACCACCACCCGCCCGGAGCTGACCCCCGTCGGACCGTGCCTGGCCGCGGGCAGCGACGGCACGTACGGGCTGGGCAGGGGCTTCATCACTCCGGACCTCGGCCTGTTCACCACAGCGCGCGAGGCGGTGGCACTGGCCGTGCACCACCTGCCGCCCGGCCTCGGCCCGATCACCCTCGACAGCTGACTGGCCCCGGACAACCGCTTCGGGCTCCCCGTAACGAAGATGGAGAAGGACGTGTCGAACGAGGTCATGCCCCAGGATGGCGAGCACGAGCGGTTGTACGAGCTCGCGATGCGCGGGACCTCCTGCCTGATCCCCGTGGAGGCGGCCGTATGGCTCGTCTTCCAGGTCGAGGAGTTGCGCGACTGGCTGGTCGGCAACGGCTTCGTCCCGATGGTGGAACGCCCGGACAGCGCGTACGCGGTGGTGGATTTCGCCCGTGCACTGGAGACGCTCTGGGAGCCGCGGCAGGCCGGTCGTGAGTCTCTCCAAGACGGTCTCAGTGAGTCCAGCAAGGGTGTCCTCATCGCCGCCGCCAACCTGTCCGGTCTCTCGACCGACCCGCTCCGCCACTCAATCCAGGCTCTCGAGTACGACGAGGCCCGGTTGGTGGCCCAGGCGGTGATGTACGCGGCCGGCTTCATGGACGGGTCTGCCGATCCGTTCGGCAACGAGGTGCCGAACGACGGAACCGGCGCTGGACCCCATGCCGCCGCCCATGAGAAGCGCTGGTCCAGCCAGGGCTGAAGGCTGCACAGAGCTAGGAAGTGCTCGCGGCCGCAGTCATCGTGACGGTCACTTCGGAGACGAGGGGCACCATGCGGCCTGCGGACGGGTCCTGGGTGGCGATCGTGTCCGCGTCGGCCGCGCCTGACGGGATCCTCAGCCGCAGGTGGGAGGTACTCATTTTCTCCTTCGCCTCAGCAACCGTCAGGCCGACCAGCTCGGGCACGACCACCGGGACCCCGGTGGTAGCCGCGAGCAGGTCCTTGCGCGCCGACTCGGCGCTGCGGGAGGAGAAGTAGAACGCGCTCACGCCCGATGCCAGCGCGACGACGGCACCGAGCAGCAGCATCTTGATGTCTTTGTCCGTGGTGTCGTAGAGGCTGGCGACCGCGAGGACCACCAGGGCGATCACCAGGACGAGCGCGATGGCGCTGCGCACGATCCCGGATTTGCCCGGGTTCGCACCCTTGCGTACCTGGTAACCGAGGGCCATGAGGGCGAGCAGGGCGGCGAGCGCGAACATGCCCCAGATCGGTGCCGCGGACCCGATTCCCACACCGCCCGGAGCGGGAGTCGGGGACGGGGTGGGGGTGGCGGAGGCATCAGCCCCCGGGACGGCCAGTACCTCGACGATCGCCTGCACGAGTTGGAGTGCCATGGTCGGAGACTAGGGGCAGATTGTCCCTTTTCGTCCGCAAGAGACCTCCGACCCACCCCCATTGCCCGGAACGGCGGAGCTCCCGACGTGGCGTCAGCAGTGCCGGATCACCGGCTGCCAGAGCGCGGCGTGCCGCACGCCGGGACGGTGTGTCCCGACCTCGGCCGCGCGGGTCGAGCGGGTGAAGGCTTCGGTCACGGCGATCAGCCAGGCGGTCTCGGCCTCGATGCTGGCCTGCACCTCGTGCGCGGCGTACGGGACGGGCGGCCCCGCCAGGTACGGCAGCCCCGCCTTGGCGGCGGCCAGCGCAGCCGCGATGCACGCCGCCTCCGCCCGCGCCGCCGCGTTGCCATCCGTGCCCTGCCGGCCGGCGGTCGCCACCGCCCAGGTGTGCACCCCGGGGTGGACGTAGGGGCGCAGCGCGAGCCGGCCGTCGTGGATCTCGATGATGCGGCGGTACAGCGCGAACTCCGCTCCGCGCGGAAAGGCCGGGCAGAGCCGGACGGTGGGCGTCGAGAGCGCGATCTCGGGCACCGCGCGGTGCAGGGCGGCCCAGAGCGGGCCGATCCGCCGGTACGCCGTCCAGGCCCGCACCCAGCGGACCGGTGCCGCGGTCACACCCGGCTGCCGTGTCGAGGGCGGTGCAGGGCCAGCGAGGCGAACAACTCGGCTTCCTGCTCCTCGAGTTCGGTGTAGACCGTACGCCCGAGGACTCGGTGCACCAGCTCGTCGGAGAGGTTGGGCAGGAGCGCCTGCGCGGCTCCGGCGCTGAGCTCCCCGGTTCCCACGTGACCGGAGAGCAGATGGCCCAACTCGTGCAGCAGGATGTGTTGCTGGTGCAGAGCCGTGGTGGCGCTCGGGTAGCCGATGTAGTCGGCCCGGTCGGTGGTGACCAGCAGGCCACAGGGGGTACGGCCCCGGACCGGCAGCTGGATCAGCTCGATCGGCCGCCCGCGCCGCTCGGCGAGCGCGGCCACCAGCTCCTCCGGGTCGAAGGGTGCCGACAGCGGGAGAGCCTCCACCATCCGCCGACATCGGCGCCAGAGCATCCGTCGCCGCCGGTCCATGTGTAACCGCACAGTCCTACCCCCAGGCCCGGTCCGATCACGGTCAGCGATGCCCGACGCGCTGAGAGCGATCCTAGGCGTGTGAAGGTCTGATGGACAGTCATTCGGATTAGTGTGATCCGGCCTCTCTGCGGGCGATGATCTCGATCATGTCGCTGATCGTCCCGAGCCCCTCGGGCGAGAGCGAGACGGCCCGCAGTGCCACGTCGCGGACACCCGCATCCCGCAGTGCACCCAGGAGTTGGAGCTCCTCGGCGATCCGGGCGCTCTGCTCGTCGTCGAAGAAGTAGGCCGGGGGCACCTGGAAGAACTGCGCCAGCGCCTCGAGGTGGCGCTTGGTCGGATTGTCCCGGCGTCCCGTTCTGAGCTGCCAGAGATAGGTCGCGGAGAAGGACTCGCCGGTGGCCTCACGGCAGGCCCGGGCGACCTCCTCGTTGCTGTACGGCTCGCGGTCGGGGCCTCGCACCACCGCGAAGAGCCGGTCGATCCGGTCGGCGAGCGTGGCGGCTCCGGATCGGGGCACCGCGCACCTCCCTTGCTCGTTCCATCGCTGCGCCGCGAGCGCGGCCGGAGCCCGACGGCTCCGTCGTCCCATCCTAGTTGGCCACCGGCCGGAACCACCCCGGTCGGCCGTGCCCCGCTCGACCGGCCGACGGCTACCAGCCGTGCCCGCCGGACCTGTTGACGCCTCGGCGGAGAGCTGCCAACCTGCGAGGGCTCCGTCTGAGATGAATGACAACACCAAGTCCCGTTCATCTGGGACTGGTTGGACACCCCAGCAGGGAGGAGCGTGCCGGATGGCCCTCGACAAGGCGGTCGAGGCGGACCGACCACTGCGCGCGGTACTGGGGCGCTACGCAACCGGAGTCGCGGTGGTGACCACCCGCCACCGGGGACGGCCCGCAGGCCTGACCGTGAACTCCTTCACCTCGGTCTCACTGGAGCCGCCACTCGTACTCTGGTGCCTGCAGGGGTCCTCCACGAGCCGGGCCGCGTTCACCGGAGCCGACCACTTCGCGGTCCACCTGCTCGCCGCCGACCAGCGCGACCTCGCCGTCCGCTTCGCCGGCCCCGGCGACCGCTTCGCCGGGCTGCGCGCCGAGGCCGGCCGGTACGGGCTGCCCCGGCTGGACGGCACCGTCGCGACCCTGATCTGCCACCGCGACCGCACTGTCCCGGCCGGCGACCACCTGATCCTGATCGGCCGAGTCCTGGAGCACCGGGCCACCTCCGGAGCCCCGCTGCTCTTCGTCGACGGCGACTTCCACGCCGGACCTGACGGATCGTCAACTCGTCTCCCCCACTGTTGACATGAGCGTGGCCCCGGTTCCATGCTGATGGGCGTCGCGACAGCTGAGATGAAACTTCGAAGCCAAGTGATTCACATCTGCTCGTTTTCTGTCAGCCCGAGGGAAGGACACACCATGAAGAAGATCGTCATCCGCAAGGCCGGCCCGGTCCGCCTGACCAGCTCGGCCCAGACCATGTACGGCTGCGGCTGCGACGCCTGAGGCCTCAACGCCCTCTGACGGGGTCGGCTGCTCCGGCGGCCGGCCCCGTCAACCACACCGCCCAGCAGTCTCCGGGAGGACCGATGAGCCCCTCGACCGACCGAGCGCCCGCAGGCCCGGATCTCGACCGTCCGGTCGCGCTGCACCCGCTGGTCTACCTGGACGAGGGCGAGGAGGTCACCGTCGGCCGGGTCGACACCGACTCCTACGCGGTGCTCCCCGCCGACGGGGCGGAGCTGGTCCGGCTGCTGGCCGACGGTCTGACGCCCCGTGAGGCAGCCCGCGCCTACGAGCGGGCCCACGGCGAGAGCGTCGACATCGCGGACCTGCTCGCCGGTCTGGACGAGCTCGGCTTCGTCCGCACCGGCGACGAGCCGCCGCCACCGCCGGTGCGCTGGCAGCGCCTCGGCCGAGCCCTGTTCAGCCCGCCTGCCTGGGCCTGCTACCTGCTGGTCATCGCCGTCTGGATCGCCGAGACGGTCCGGGTGCCCGAGCTGGCGCCGCACCCCGCGAACGTGTTCTTCAGCCCCTACTTCAGCGTGGTCGCCCTGGTCCTGTTCGTCTGTCAGTTCCCGCTGATCCTGGTCCACGAGGCCTTCCATGCCCTTGCCGGACGCCGGCTCGGCCTGCCCAGCAGACTCTCGTTCGGCCACCGCCTGATCTACATCGTGCTGGAGACCTCGCTCGACGGGCTGGTCACCGTGCCCAGGCGCAAGCGCTACCTGCCGATCCTGGCCGGGGTGCTCGCCGACACCGTGCTGACCGCCGCCCTCACCCTGACCGCCGAGGCCACCCGCCTCCCCGGCGGCGCGCTCAGCGGGTTCGGCCGGCTCTGCCTGGCCCTGGCCTACGCCACCCTGCTGCGGATCGCCTGGCAGGCGTTCCTCTATCTGCGGACCGACCTGTACGTGCTGCTCAGCACCGTGCTCGGCTGCCGCGACCTGCACACCACCGCCATGGGTGTGCTGCGCAACACCGTCCGCCGCCGCCGGGGGCGCCCGCTGCTGGACGAGTCGGCCTGGCACGCCGTCGACCGCCGGGCGGCACGCTGGTACTCCTGGCTGATCGTGGGCGGCTACGCCTTCTCGCTGACGGTCTTCGCCCTCGGCGTGCTCCCCGCCGGGGCCCGGTTCGTCACGGGTGCGCTGGACCGCTTCGGCGGGCACGCGCCGCTCGGCCCGTTCATCGACTCCACGGTGTTCTTCGCCCTGGCGGTCCTCCAGCTCGGCGCCGTCGCCGTGATGGTCCGCCGGAACCGGCGCCGCCGGAAGTCCGATTCCGAAGGTCCCGCAGCTCCCGAAGCTCCCGCAGCCGCTCTCTGACGAAAGGCACCACCGCCATGGCCGAGCCCCGCCACCACTGGGTCCGGGCGCCGCACCGCGCCGCCCGTGCCGCCGCCCACGAGCAACTGGCGCTGCCGCCGGTCCTGGTGACGGTCAGTGCGCACCGCCGGCTGCGCGGCCCGTACACCGCCGTCGGCTCCCTGCTGCGGGCCCTGGTCCCCGACGCCCTGACCCGCTGCCCCGAGGCCGTCCGGCGGCACGACGTCGAGATCCTCAGCACCGCGCCCGAACTGCGCGGCGTCGTCCCCGCCTCCAGGGAGACCCTCACCTCACTGGCGGTGCCCAAGGAGCGCACCCGCTACTACTCCCGGCTGCGCACCCTGCGGATCGCGCACGGCCTGGTCGAGTTCCTCACCGAGTACGCGCTCGCGCTGGGCGAAGGGCCGCACACCCTGGTGGTCGAGGACCTGCACCGGGCCGACCCGACCGACCAGGAGTTCCTCGCCGTCCTGGTCCGCCGGATGGACCCGGCGCTCCTCACGGTGGTCGCGCACACCGGGACGGAGCCGCTCGAGCAGCCCCCGGGCGAGACGGCCGCCCCGCTGGAGCCCGCCCTCGCCGCGCACTGCGTACCCGTCCACGGCACGGCTCCGGCCGAGCCCCTCCCGGAGACTGCGGCCGAGCGCGCGGCGCTGTACGTGACCGGCGACGGCACGGCCGAGGACCCGCGCGCGGCCGAGGCGTACGAGCTGCTCACCCCCGCCGAGCGCGCCGCGCTGCACGACGCCCGGCGGCTCGAACTGGCGGCGCTGGACCAGCAGTCGCTGGGCCTGGGCGCCCTGCTCTGGCACGCCGAGCACGGTTCCGACCCGTCCGGCGCGGGCGCCGACCTGCTCCGCGAGGCGAGCAACTACTGCACCGACATGGGCTTCTACCACGCCGTCCTGGACTACGGGGCGCGCGGAAGCGCCCTGGTCACCCACGACACCCACCCCCGCCACTGGTGGACCTTCATCGCCAAGCCGGCCAACGCCCTCGCCGGGCTCGGCCTGACCGACCGGATCCTCCCGCTCTGGGAGCAGGCCCGCGCGGTCAGCACCGATCCGGAGATCCACCTGCAGTGCGCGTACGGCACGGCGATGCTCTACACCCGCTTCCTGGACGACGACCAGCGCGACCACCAGGTGGCGCGTGGCTGGATCAACACCGCGATCGCCTTCGCCACCCGGACACCGGATCCCAAGGAACGGGCCTTCCGAACGGCCTTCAACCGCAACGGGCTTGCCCTGATCGAGGTCCGCGAAGGCCGGCCGGAGGCGGCGCTCGCGCTGCTGGACGAGTGCGTCGCCCGGCTGGACGAGATCCTCGACCCGGGCGAACACGCCCTGCACCGCTCGGTGCTGGTCTACAACCGCGCCCAGGTGCACGGCGGGCTCGGCCGCCACGACGACGCGGTGGCCGACTACACCTCGGTGATCAGCGTCGACCCCAACTACGCCGAGTACTACTTCGACCGGGGCATCGTGCTGCGGCGCACCGGCCGCTCGGCCGAGGCGCTGGCCGACTTCGACGAGGCGATCCGGCTCTCTCCGCCCTTCCCCGAGGCGTACTACAACCGTGCCGACGTCCGGGCCGAACTCGGCGACGTGAAGGGCGCGGTGCAGGACTTCGGCTACGTCATCGAGCTCGACCCGGCCTTCGTCGACGCCTACCTCAACCGGGCCGGCCTGCTCACCGACCTCGGCGACCTGCCGGGCGCCCACCGGGACGTCACCGCCGGACTCGCCCTCGACCCGGCCAACGCCCAACTGCTCACCGTCCAGGGCCAGTTACACGCAGCGGAGGGCGAACACGCGGAGGCCCGCGCGGCGTACTCGGCGGCCCTCGCGGCGGACCCGGAGCTCGCCCAGGCCTGGGCCCTGCGCGGCGAACTCGCCTACGAGGAGGGCGACCTGGCAGCGGCCGCCGCCGACCTGGAACGAGCCGTGCACCTGAGCAAGGACCCGGGCCTGCGCTTCAACCTGGCCGTCGCCTACCAGGACGCGGGACGCCACACCGAGGCCCTCGACCTGCTCGACGCCGTCGTCACGGAGACCGACGACCCGTCGGCCCGGCTCCAACGCGCCCACTCACTACAGGCCTTGGGCCGCCGACCCGAGGCGCTCGCCGACGTCCGGGCCGCACTGGAGGCCGATCCGGAGCTCACCCTCACGGACGAGGCCAGGGAACTGCTCTCCTGAACCCTCCGGCCTCGGCGCCCCTGCTGGAGGGGGCGCCGAGGTCCGGTCGGTTTCGCGGGGCTACGCGTCGATCCGGGCCAGCAGGACGTTCGGGTCCTGCAGGGTGAGGAAGGCCGCGCTGGTGACGTACACGGCGCCGCCGCAGAGCGCGACGGAGGTCGGGTTCGACAGCCCGTCCTGCTGGGTGAGCACCACCGTGGGGGCGCCGCCGCCCGGGGTCACGTACACCACCTCGTTGGCGGCGTTCCGGGCCGCGAGCAGGGTGTCGCCGTGGCCGGTGAAGCCGAAGTCGTCGATCCCCTCGATGCCGGTGACCCGGGTCTCGATCGGACCGGCGGAGCCGTCCGGGCAGATCGGGATGCGCAGGACGGTCCCCCGGTCGGTGTTGGACACCCAGATGGCGCCGTGGTGGCTGCGGATGCCGTTCGCGCCGAGGAAGCCGGTCGGCTGGAGCTCGGTGCCGGTGGCCCAGGCGGTCCGGGTCCCGTCCTGCAGCGAGACCCGCCAGACGGTGCCGAGCACCGCGTCGGCGACGTAGAGATCACCGTGCTGCTGATCGAGGGTCAGGCCGTTGGGCAGGCCGTTCGCGGGGAGCGCCGCGATCCGTTCCGGCACGCCACCCGGGGTGAGCCGCCAGACACCGGTCAGGTCGTCGGTGCCGGTGGCGTAGTTGACGTACAGCGTGCCGTCGTCCGCCCGGGCGATCCCGGCGACGGCGGCGAAGCCGACCACCGGGGTGGCCGGGACGGCCGGGGCCGGCAATGTGCCCAGGATCTCGGTGTGGCCGTCGAGACCGATCCGGGCGATCTGCCGGGCGCTGATGAACGTCACGTCGGCGGAGCCGTCCGGCTCCAGCACGATGTTCTCCGGCATCTGCCCGGCGGCCAGGTCGAGATGCGCGAGCACGTGGGGATCCGACAGCGGCGGCGCGACGGACACGGCCGGAGCAGCCGAGAACAGGGTCAGCGCGAGCGAGGCGGCGGCGAGGCCGGCCGGGCGGGCGAAGCTGGTCAGGCGAAGCACGAGAGGTCTCCTTCGTGACGGGCTTTCAGCTCAGCACGCCGAGGTGGTGCGGGCACGACGGAGTACTCCCTCAGGGGGCGCGCCGCCAGCGGACCGGTCACCCGCCGGCCTCGCCGCACCCCCGCACGGATAGCGTCTGGGCATGACCCTGGAGACGTGGCTACCGCAGGACGACCCGGACCGGGAAGCCGTCATCGACGGTGTCCGGCGGGTGGAGAAGCCGCTGAGGGAGGTCGACAGGTACTGGGGCATGCAGGCGGTGGGGGACGTGCTGCGGCGGCGCCGGACCCCGCCTCCCGGAGTGTGGGACTGGGTGGTCGGGCTGCTTGACGCCCCGCACTGGGACTGGCTCACCGTCAGTCAGGCGCTCCACCTGATAGGTGGGGGTGGCACCGCCGTCGCGCCGTACGCGGACCGGCTGGTGCGGGTGCTGGATCTCCAGGAGGAGTGCGACCGTTACGGCCCCAGCATGGTCGACAACGTGCTGCGGGTGCTGGCCCGCCAGGGCGACCTGCGGGCCGTACCGCTGCTGCGGGAACGGCTCCGGACAGAGCGGTACTTCGGCTACCCGGCCGACCTGCTCGCGCTGCCCGCCGAGCAGCTGCTGCCGGCCGCGCTGGACAAGCTACGGAACGGACCGCCGGGTTCGATGCTGAAGCTGCTGGCCACCTGGGGACCGGTGGGTGCTCCCGCAGTCCCTGAAGTGACCCTACTGCTACCGGTGTTGGGCCTCGCCAGGGACGCCTGCCTGACCCTCGGCCGGATCGGCCCCGCCGCCGCCCCGGCCGCCGGGCTGCTCGCCGAGTACGCCACCGGGGCCGCCCGCCCCGAGCGGTGGAAGACGCCTCGCCGCTGGCACGGCACCCAGGCCGCGGCCTGGGCGTACTGGCGGATCACCGGCGAACCGGAGCTGCTGCTCCGGGAGACCGACACCGCGATGCGGGCCGGGCTGGGCCGCCCGGTGCTGCGCCACCTCGCCGAACTCGGCCCGCTCGCCGCACCTTTCGTGGACCGGCTGCGCCCGCTGCTGGACGCGCCCGGCGCCTGGACCAGGACCGGCGCCGCACACGCCTGGTGGCGGATCACCGGCGACCCGGCGCCTGCCGTGCCGGTGCTCACCGCCGTGCTGACTGCCGCCGACTTCGGCCCCCACGCACCCACGCTGGACGCGATCCGCCACCTGGGCGAGATCGGCGCACCGGCCGCCCCGGCGGCCCCGCACCTGCGGGCGGTGCTGGCGGGAGAGCAGCGGTTGGGCCCGGACATCCTGACGGACGAGGAACTGCTCCGGACGGCGGCGGCCGCGCTCACGGCGGTCGGTAGCTGACGGTACGACAGCAGCCGGCCCGGCTCCTGGGGAGGGAGCCGGGCCGATGCCTGGGGGTTGGAGCCGGTTACTGCCGGAATCGGCCGGGGGTCAGGAGACGAGCTTGATGATCGCCTCGGCTGCGGCCTTCCCCGCCGCGGACACGATCGCGTCCACCAGGTCGCCGAGAGCGCCTGTGACGCCGGCCGCGAGGGTGTCCGTCCCTTGTAGGTTGGCCTGGAAGGTGCCGTTGAGGATGCCGTCCCACTTCTCGGTGATCTGCGGGTTGTTGCCGGTGAACGTGAAGTCGTCGTTACGGTCCGGGGTACCGAAGGGCAGGCCGGCGACGGTTCCTTCGGTGTGACCGGAGTGCTGGAAGGTGAACACGGTTCCGTCCGACGCCATCACGGCGGCGGAGATCGTGTAGTCGATGTTGTCGAAACCGCTGTCGTGTGCGTGCGTACTGAACGAGAAGAAGCCGTCCTGCCGCATCACGACGTGCGCCGAACCTCCGATGGCGATGTCGGTGGTGACGTCCTGGTCGAAGTTCTTGCTCGACGTGTCGTACCAGAAGCGGTCCTGGACAGACGCATCGCCGCCGACGTACCAGACCTCCATACTGCCGGGGATCCGGGAGACGGCAGCGACGCCGCTGGTGATGGAGGAGCTGCCGGAAGGTGCGAGTTCGAAGCCCTGCCAGGTACTGCCCTCGTACCAGAAACGGTCCTGCACCGAACCGTTGGGGCCGACGTACCAGACCTCCATGCTGCCGGGGATCCGGGAGACGGCGGCGATACCGGTGTGGGTGGAGGCGCTGTCGGCGGGTGCGAGCTCGACGGCCTGCCAGGTACTGCCCTCGTACCAGAAACGGTCCTGCACCGAACCGTTCGCACCCACGAACCACACCTCCATACTCCCGGGGATACGCGACACCACCGCGACACCACCCGTGACCGAGGCACTGCCAGGGGGCGCAAGCTCGAAAGCCTGCCAAGTACTGCCCTCGTACCAGAAACGGTCCTGCACCGAACCGTTCGCACCCACGAACCACACCTCCATACTCCCGGGGATACGCGACACCGCCGCGACACCACCCGTGACCGAGGCACTGCCAGGGGGCGCGAGCTCGAAGGCCTGCCAAGTACTGCCCTCGTACCAGAAACGGTCCTGCACCGAACCGTTCGCACCCACGAACCACACCTCCATACTCCCGGGGATCCGGGTCTGCCCTCGTACCAGAAACGGTCCTGCACCGAACCGTTCGCACCCACGAACCACACCTCCATACTCCCGGGGATCCGGGAGACGGCCGCGATACCACCGTTGACGGAGGCACTGCCGGCAGGCGCGAGTTCATAGCGCTTCCACGGCGCTCCCTCGTACCAGTACGCCCCCTGGACGGAGCCGTCCGAGGCGACCCACCAGACCTCCATGCTGCCGTCGATCCGGGAGACCGCAGCGAGCCGGCTCGACTGATCCGAGCTGCCGCTCGAGGAGAGGGTGAATTGGTTCCAACCCATCTGGAATCCTCCAGTACTTCGCTGTCGGAACACACGGGCCGGGAGGATCCCAGCTCATGCACCGGGCCGCCGCCAACGACGACCTGGCTCGCGTGAGCTACCTGCCGGTGTCACTGGCCGAGTGCTCAACGCGTGCTCCCACGTTAGGAATTCGGCCCACCCGGTGGCATGAGGCCGTGGTCCCGGATGCGTCCCAGGACCTGTGCACCAGCCTGGCGCCCCGTCGTGGGACAGGCGGGCCTACCCGCCCAGGCCCGCCCCAGCGCGCCATCCGGCCGCCGCCCTGCACCGACCACGCTGTTAGCATCCGCCCAGTCCATACGGAAGATCGAACATGGCCGGGGGCCCGAATGCGGGACAGCAGGGACGAGCACCAGGGCACGAGACTTGCGCGACACCGCAGGCTCGCCCTCGGTACGGCAGGAGGGCTGTGCCTGCTGGCCCTGGCCGGTGGCGCCGGGCTGCTGCTGTCCGACTCGCACAGCGGCGTTCCAACCGGGGCCGGTGCCGGCCCCAGCCCTGCGTCCAGCCCCACAACCGCCGAGCCGATCCCGGCGAGTCCCACACCGTCCGAGCCGGCGGCACCGACCGAAAGCCCGTCAGCTTCGGCGGACAGCAGCCCGTCCGCCACACCCCCATCCACCACTCCGGCACCTACCTCCGGTGCCAAGACGGTGACCGCAAGGCCCTCCGCGAAGCCCTCCGTAAGGAATCTACGGACCAGTGTCCCGCCGCGGCCGCTGCCGACCCTGCCGGTGCCACCGACCTCCTGTCCCCCAGGCCATCTGGCCTCCTGGGACGGCTGCCACTCCATGCCGCCGCCGATCGTGATGCCATACCCGTCCACTTCCGGCTGAGGCTGAGCAGAGAGCCGCCGCACGCCGCATCAGGTCGGAAAGGCCATCAGCTCCCGCGCGTCCCGGCTTTGACGGTGACCGACTCACACCCGCCGAGGGGATTCCGTCCGGGCCCCGGCGGCGGGGCCGGAGCCCGGAGCGGACGGTTACGCGACCGGCTGCTGCTGGGTGACGCAGTGGATGCCGCCGCCCCCGAGGCCGAGGTAGTCGACGTTCAGCTGGACCACGACCCGGCCCGGGAAGAGCGACTGGAGCTTCGTCTTGGCCGCCGCGTCGGCCCGGTAGTCGCCGAACTGGGAGGCGATCACCGCGCCGTTGCAGACGTAGTAGTTGGCGTAGGACCCGACAAAGGCCGGGTCGCTCTGCCGGATCGCGTAGTAGTCGGGGCCGCCGAGCTTGGTGGCCTGGATCCGAACGCCGCGGGCGTCGGTCGCCGTGGACAGCACGTTGTACTGGTTGATCTCGTCCTTGGTC
This sequence comes from Kitasatospora sp. Root107, assembly GCF_001424875.1. Lineage (GTDB taxonomy): Bacteria > Actinomycetota > Actinomycetes > Streptomycetales > Streptomycetaceae > Kitasatospora. Next base: position 14,255 of record NZ_LMCT01000004.1, read on the forward strand.
CAGACGTCGTACGGGTCGTCAGTGGCGTTCGGCTGCTGGACCAGCGCCTTGCCGGGGGCGAGGAAGCGCGAGGTCGCGTCGACGTGGTCGCCGGTGATGTCCTGGCCCGCCACCCCGGCGAACCAGATGACCTTGCTCGCGCCGTACGCGGCCTTCATCGCGTTCTCGGCCTGGGTCTGGCTCATCCCGGGGTTGCGGTTGGAGACCAGGATGCTGCTCCTGGTGGCCATCAGGGTGCCCGCGCCGTCGGTCTCGACGGCGCCGCCCTCCCCCACCAGGCCCGCCGCCGTGAACGGCACGCCGAGCAGGGCGGCGACGCGCGAGGCGACCTTGCCGTCATTGGTGTAGATCTGGTTGCCGCCCCAGCCGTTGAAGTTGAGGCCGATCGCGTCCAGGCCGCCGAGTCCGTCGGTGCGGAAGACCGGGCCGCTGTCGCGCATCCAGCAGTCGTTGACCGGGATGGTGGTGATCACCGTGATGTTGGAGCCGGGACACGCCTTGCGGGCAGCGGCCGCAGCGGCGGGGTTGGCGCACAGGTACACGGGCTCGTACTTGGCGATGGTGTTGGCCACCAGCGCGATGTTGGCCTGGATCTGACTGAGCGACGGGCCACCTCGGCGGCTGCCCGCACGGCCGGTCCAGATGGTGGGGTCATCCGGCCAGGCCATCCAGGTACGGGTGTGCTGGACCGTGTCGACCGGCACCGAGAAGGTCCCGGCGGCGCTCACCGCCCCGGCGGCCGTCGGCTGCGCGATCGCCTTGGCCGCAGCGGAGCCCGCCCCAGCGAGGGCTGCGCCGGCTGCCGTGAGCCCGGCCGCGGCGAGGAACTTCCGACGTCCGAGCGGCACTTGAGCTCTTCCGGACGGGACCTGCGGCGCGCTGTGATCGTTCATCTGCTGCCTCCTGCTGTGGACCGTGGTCGCTCCACGGCCTGACCCTGAACGTAAAACTGACCAAGCGCTCGGTCAATACTCTGGGACAGCAGTTCGCCCCCGACCTCTCGGGGCGGACACGCCTCTGATGCCACGTCACCCCCACCGGGCTCGCCAGTGCCGGGCGCGGCACTAGAGTTCCCGAATGGCCACGCGTGACGATCACCTACAGCCCGCCGCCCCGGCGGCCCCGCCGACCGCCGGCGCCCGAAAGCCGCGTTCCTCGGCCAAGGGCGAGCAGACCCGGGCCCGGCTGCTCGCAGCCGCGCGCGAACTGCTCGCTGGGGACGGCCAGGTGCCGTTCACCACTCGCAACGTCGCTGCCCTGGGCGGGGTGACCCACGGCATGTGTCACTACCACTTCCAAACCCGCACCGACCTGATCGTGGCCGTGCTGGAGGCCATCCGGCCGGAGTGGATCACACCCATGGAGGAAGCCGTCGCCCAGCCCGGCAGCTTCGCCGAACGGGCCGAGCGGGTGGTCGAGTTGCTGTCCCAGCCGGAGGCCGGCGACCTGTCGAGGCTGCACGCCGCATTGCACTGGTTCGCCCTGAACGACCAGCGCGTACGGGAGAGCCTGGCGGCCGAGTACCAGCGCTGGCGGGAGTGCTTCGTCGCCCTGTTCCGGGTGCTGGCGGACGAACACGGCGGCGCCTTCGACCCGGGACCGAGGCCGGAGGCCGCAGCCGCCGGTACGGACGGCCTGGCCGCGATCCAGTCCCTCGATCCGCAGATCGACCCGGCGCCCGTGGTCCGCGCGCTGATCCTCGGGCTCGCCGCAGGAGCCGCCACACGGTGACGGGCCGTCAGTCGTCCGCCGTCCGGTACTCGACCGCAGCCCGAACGCGACCGTGCACGCCAGGCTCGCCGCGATGATCCCCTCCGCCCAGAAGAACGCCACGTAGTCGATGACCGAACCGATCGGCGGCGCACCTCGCGCCGCGTTGCGCAGGCCGACCAGGGCGAACAGGGTCGCGGCCATCCACCCCATGGCCGGCCAGACCAGCGGTCGGCGCTTGCGGATCAGCACCTGCGCACCGCCGAGCACCGCCAGCGCCAGCGCCCACATCGCCGCAATCATGAACCAGGCCAGGATGTACGTGCTGCGCGACCTGCCGATCACCGCCGACAGCCTGGCCTCGCCATCGGCCTCGGACTCGTCGGTGGCCCGGGCGGTGAAGAACGGATCGGCGTCGGTGAAGGTGATCGCCACCGGCAGGGGTGCGCCCCGGTCGGTGGCCGACCAGTCGACCGACAGCCGGTACCGGTCGAACGGGTAGTCCGTGGGCGTGCCGCCGTACAGGCCGATGGTGACAGGTTGCGGTGTGGCGACCTGACCCGCCGTCGTCCGCAGCGTGCTGGCCGTCAGCGAGGCGACCGTCACCTCCACGGCCCGGCTGAACGCCAGCGAGCCGGGCGCGGCGGCCAGGCTGCCGTGCGGGACCAGCACGGTGTAGAGGGTGACCTCCTGGGCGACCACGTCCACCTCCTGCGCGGTGATCTCCAACTCCACCCCGTCGCCCACGATTTCGGACCCGAGCTGCCGGGGCTGCCGATGGCTCTCGCGCTCGTTGAGATAGAGCCCGACACCGGCTGCGACCAGCGCCGCCACCAGGACCAGCACGAGCAGGTACCCCCGGCTGCGGCCGGGCCGGGCCCCGGTCACCGGGCCGGGGCGGCGGCCGGGGCCTCGGGTTGCTGCTGGGTGGAGCAGTGGATCCCGCCGCCACCGGAGGCGATGGCGTTGATCTCCACCGGCACCACCTGGCGTCCCGGGTGGAGTTCGGCCAGCACACCGGCCGCCCGGTCGTCCGACGCCTTGTCGCCGAACCGCGGCATGATCACGGCACCGTTGACCACGTAGTAGTTGAGGTAGGTGGCCAGGAAGTCCTTTCCGGGGTCCGGGAGTTGGCTGAGATCGGGTTCGACCAGCTCGACCGTGCGCAGCTTGCGGCCCTGGGCGTCGGTGGTGTCGCGCAGCACCTGGAGCGCCTGGTCGGAGGCGCGGGACCAGATGTCCGGCGGTGCGTCCGGGCCTGGCCGGTGGATGACCACCACGCCCGGCTCGGCGAACCGGGCCAGCGCGTCGATGTGGCAGTCGGTGATGTCCTGCCCGGCCACGCCCGCGAACCAGATCACCTTGCGGACGCCGAACAGCTCCTTCAGCGAAGCCTCGATCTGGTCGCGGGACTTGCCCGGGTTGCGGTTCTCGTTCACCCACGAACTCTCGGTGGCCATCAGGGTCCCCTCGCCGTCCACCTCGATTCCACCGCCCTCCCCCGTGATCGGTGCCTGGATCCGCCGGATCGCGTACCGCTCCAGCAGCGTCCGTGCCACCTGGCTGTCGTTGCCGTGGGTCTGCTTGTTGCCCCAGCCGTTGAAGTTCAGGTCCACCCCGGCCGGTCCGCCCGGGCCGGTGACGAAGGCCGGGCCGGTGTCCCGGGCCCACAGGTCGTCCACCGCGAGGTCGATCACCTCCACGCTCGATCCGCACAGCTGCCGGGCCTGCGCGCTCTGCTCCGGACGGGCCATCAGCACCACCGGCTCGAACCGGGCGACGGCCTGCGCCACCCGCGCGATGTCCTCGCGGACGGCGGGCAGGTGCTCGCCCCACACCTCCTCCAGGGCCGGCCAGGCCATGAACGTCCTGGTGTGCGGACGCGACTCGGCCGGCATCGCGAACGCGACCGCCGAGGAGGCTGCGGACGGACTCGCCGCACTCGCCGTACCGACCGATGCGGTACCGACCGACGGCTCCGGCTCCGCCGACGAGGAGCAGCCCTCCAGCATCGCCAGCGCGGCGAGCACCGACCCCGACCTCAGCACGGCCCGACGGGACAGGGCGGGTTCTCGCATGGCGGCTCACCTCGTGGCGCGGGCACGGATCCGGAATCCGACAGTAGGGCCGCCCGGGCAGCGCACCCGCGAGGCCGCGCGCCGCCGATCGGGCGAATCGGCGGCTCACGGCCCCTGCCTCACATGCTCCGCCGGGCGACGGCGATCGCCTTCGGATCCCAGCCCGGCCGGGGGACGGAGTCCAACAGCAGCCGGGTGTACGGGTGCTGGGGCGCCGCGAGCACCTCAGCGGTCCGGCCGGACTCGACGATCCGCCCCTGCCGCATCACGATCACGTCCTCGGTGACACAGCGGACCACGCCGAGGTCGTGGGTGATGAAGAGGTAGCCGATCCCGGTCTGCTCGCGGATGTCGGCGAGCAGGTTGAGGATCTGGGCCTGGACGGAGACGTCCAGCGCGGCCACCGCCTCGTCCAGCACCAGGACCGCCGGTTCGACCGCCAGCGCCCGGGCGATCGCGACCCGCTGGCGTTGGCCGCCGGAGAGCTGCCGGGGCAGCGCACCGGCCTCGCGCGGGCCGAGGCCGACCTGGTCGAGGAGTTCGGCGATCCGGCGGGGGTGGTCCGCCCCGGGGAAGTGCAGCCGGAGGGTCTCGCGCAGCACGGCCTCGACGGTGGTGCGCGGGTCGAGCGAGAGGTACGGGTCCTGGAAGACCATCTGCACCTGGCGCGCTCTGGCCAGCCGGTGGGCCCGGCCGCGCCGGTGCTCGGTACGGTCCTGACCGTGCACCAGGACCCGCCCGGCGTCCGCCCGTTCCAGCCCGACCACGATCCGGGCGGTGGTGGTCTTGCCGGAGCCCGACTCGCCGACGATGCCCAGCGCGCCGCCCTCGGCCAGGGTGAAGGAGACCTGGTCCACCGCCTGCACCCCGCCGTAGGCACGATGCAGGCCGACGGCCTCCAGGACGGTCTTCCGCATCGGCGGCACTCCCTTCGAACGAGCGGCGCTGTCCGGGGACTGACTAGCCATCATTGGCCCCCGTCCGGTCGCTGTGGTGGCAGGCGGCCCGCCGGGCCGATTCGGCCTCGACCGCCAGCAGCGCGGGTTCCTGCTGGGTGCAGAGGAAGGTCGCGAGCGGGCAGCGCGGCGCGAACGGACAGCCCGTCAGCGCCTCCCGCAGGCTCGGCGGCCGCCCCTCGATGGCGGCGAGCCGGCCACCCGGGGCGTCCGGGCGCGGGGTCGAGGCGAGCAGCGCGGCCGTGTAGGGGTGGCGCGGGCGGTTGAACAGGGCCTCGGCCGGACCGGTCTCGACGATTCGGCCGGCGTACATCACGTACACCCGGTCGCTGATGGCGGCGGCCAGGCCCAGGTCGTGAGTGACGAAGAGCAGCGCGGTGCCGAAGCGTTCCTGGAGATCGTCCAGCAGCGCCACCACCTCCGCCTGCGAGCTGACGTCCAGTGCGGTGGTGGGCTCGTCGGCGAGGATCAGCGCGGGGTCGCCCATCAGGGCACCCGCGATCATCACCCGCTGGAGCATTCCGCCGGACAGCTGGCCCGGGTAGCGGCCGAGCACCGAGGCCGGGAGGCCGACCGCGTCCAGCATCTCGGCGGCGCGTTCGGTGGCGGCTCCGGCCGCCAGGCGGCCGTTCAGACCCTCCGTGAGGAAGTCGCCGAGCCTGCGCAGCGGGTTGATGGCGGCCCTGGGGTCCTGGAAGATCATCGCGGCGGTGCCGGTACGCAGTGCGCGGAGCTGATCGCCCGTCATGGTGAGCACGTCGTCGCCGTTGACCCGGACGGTGCCTTCGGTGCCGGCGCCGGTCGGCAGCAGGCCCAGGGCGCTGCGCGAGGTGAGGCTCTTGCCGGAGCCGGACTCGCCGACCAGGGCGACCGTCTCGCGGGCCTCGACGGTCAGGTCGACCCCGGCGAGGACGGGCCGGGCGGTGTTCGGCAGGTGCAGGCGGTAGGCCTGGATGGCGAGGGTGGTCATCGGTCCCTCCTGGCGACCTGGTCGGCCCAGCGTTCGCCGACCACGTTGAAGGCGACCACGGTCAGCACGATCGCGGCGCAGGGCAGGATCGCGGACAGCGGGTAGCCGTGCTGGATGGCGGACTGGCCGTCGAAGACCATCCGGCCCCAGTCGGGGGTCAGCGCGGGGACGCCGAGCCCGAGGAAGGAGAGGCCGGCCAGGTCGATCAGGGCGTAGCCGAAGTTGATGGTGGACTGGGCGAGCACCACGGGAGCGATCCCGGGGATGACGTGCCGCAGGCAGATCTGCAGGCCGGAGTGGCCCTGCACCTGGTACGCCTCGACGTAGGGGCGGGTGCGTTCGGCGAGCACCAGCGAGCGGGTGAGCCGGCTGACGTACGGCAGGTAGGCGATGGCGAGCGCGATGACGGGGGCCAGCAGGCCCTCGCCGTAGACCGAGACGATCAGGATGGCCAGCAGCATGCCGGGGAAGGCGAAGACCAGTTCGGTGCTCCGGGAGAGTACGGAGTCCAGCCAGCCGCCGCGCCAGGCGGCGGTGACGCCGATCGCGACCCCGGCCAGGGTGGAGAAGGCGACCACGCCGAGCGGGCCGAGCAGTGAGGTGCGGGCGCCGGTGACCAGGCGGGAGAGGGTGTCCCGACCGGAGGCGTCCACCCCGAGCAGGTGCTCGGCGGAGGGCCCGGCAAGCGCGTTGCCCAGGTCGACGGCGTTCGGGTCCTCGGGCGCCAGCCAGGGGGCGAGCAGCGCGGCGAGGACGACCAGGGCGACGAAGCCGAGACAGAGCAACTGGAGTGGGGCGCGTGCGGTACGGATCCGGGCCAGGCCGGGCCGGTGCAGCAGGGTGACGGTCATCCGGTGGCCTTTCTCGCGCCGAGCGTGATGCGCGGGTCGACCAGTGGGTGGAGCAGGTCGACGATCAGGTTCACGGCCATGAACAGCCCGACCATGATCAGGGAGATGGCCTGCACGGTGGGGAAGTCCTTGGTGGTGGTGGACAGTTCGAGCAGCTGGCCGATGCCGCCGACGCTGAACGCGGTCTCCACCAGGACGGTGCAGACCAGCAGGGTGGAGACGATCAGGCCGCCGGTGGTCAGCACGGTGCCGAGGGCGTTGCGGAACACGTGACGGCGGATCACCTGGTACTCCGTCACCCCCCGGCTGCGGGCGACGGTGACGTGCTCCTGCCCGAGCACGTCGAGCATGGCGGCCCTGGTGACCCGGGCCAGCATGCCGGTCAGGTAGAGCGCGAGGGCCACGGCGGGCAGCACCAGGTGCCAGACCATCGACCCGAAGCCCTCCCCGGTGCCGCCGGTCGGGAACCAGCCCAGCCGGACCGCGAACAGGCCCTGGAGCAGAACGGCCGCGACGAACGCCGGGGTGCCGACCGCCACCGTGGTGCCGACCAGCACGGTGGCGTCGGTGCGGCCGCCCCGGACGGCGCCGATCCAGCCGAGCAGCAAACCGAGGGTGACGACCAGGACCAGCGCCATCGCCACCAGCAGCAGGGTGGCGGGCAGCCGGTCGGCGAGCAGCCGGGAGACGTCGGTGCGGTAGGTGATCGACCGGCCGAAGTCGCCGTGCAGGATCTGGCCGGCCCAGCGCAGGTACTGCAACAGGAACGGTTCGTCCAGGTGGTACTGGGCGTTGACCGCCGCCAGTGCCTCCGGGGAGGCGGACCGCCCGGCCAGCAGGAAGCTGGCCGGACTGCCGGGCGCGAGGTACATCGCGCCGAAGATCACGAACGAGGCACCGACCAGGGTGGCGGCCATCTCGGCCAGCCGCCGCGCGGCGAATCTCAGGAAACTCACCGGGCCGCCCCCACGTCGGCCGCCCACGGGTAGTAGAGGTAGGAGATGGTGGTCGGGGCGCCGGTGATCCGCTTGTTCAGGAACACCGCCGTGGGCCACTCGGCGACCGGGATCCAGAGCAGTTGCTCGGCGGCGGTCCGCTGGAGCTTGGCGGTGACGGCGAACCGCTCGGCCGGGTCGGTCGCGGCGACCGCCTTCTGCACCAGGCCGTCGTAGGCCGGGTCGCTGAATGAGGCGTAGTTCTGGTAGGCCCCGGTCTTGAAGTTGGCCAGCAGGTCGAGCGGGTCGGTGATGGAGTCGTAGTACGTCTCCGGGAACAGGTCGATGCCCTCCCGCGCCTTCGGGTCGGTGAACAGCGCGGTGAAGGCGTTCGGCGCGATGGTCCGGAGCTTGACGTCCAGTCCGATCTTCGCCCCGGCCGCCTGGACGGCGGTGGCCAGCACCGAGACGTCCTGACCGATCGGGCTGGTGGCGACGGTGAGGCTCTTGCCGGTGGCACCGGCCTCCTTGATCAGTGCCTTGGCCCGGTCTATGTCGGGCGCGGTCGGGGTGAGCCCCTCGAAGGCGTCCTTGCGGACCTGCTCGGGCGCGGCGGCCCAGGCGGCCTGGCTGGTCAGCGAACCGGTGACCCGGCCCGCACCGCCGAGGCCGGTGCGGACGAAGCCGGAGCGGTCCAGGGCGAGCGAGAGCGCCTTGCGCACCCGGAGGTCGCCGAGCACGCCCGCCATGTTGGTGACGTTGACGTTGACGGTGCTGAGGCCCTCGCCGAAGTAGAGCGTGCCCACGCCACCGGTCCGCAGCCGCTCGTAGCTCTCGGTCGGGATCAGGTAGCCGCCGTCCGCCTCACCGCTGAGCATCGCGTTCACCCGGGCCGAGGGGTCGGTCAGGAAGCGGAAGACCACCTTGCCGGACTTGGCCTTGCTGCCCCAGTACTCGTCGAAGCGCTGGAGCTCGATCGACTGGCCCTTGGTCCAGGTGCCCAGCTTGAACGGGCCCGTGCAGGCCAGGCTGCCGCTGGTGCCGTAGTCCTGGCCGGCCGCCTCGACCCCGGCCCGGGAGGCGACCACCCCGGCGGCGGTGGCCATGTACTGGTTGAACTGCGAGTCGGGCTGGGTGAGTTTGACGGTGACCTGGAGCGGGCCGGTCTTGGTGATGCTGCTGACGTTCTGGAACTGCTGGGCCCAGGCGGCCGCGTTTTCCGGCGCCATCTGCCGACCGAGGCTGTACACCACGTCGTCGGCGGTCAGCACGCCGCCGTCGTGGAAGTGCACGTTCGGGCGCAGGTCGTAGACCCAGGTGGTGGGATCGGGGTTGGTGGCCTTCTCCGCCAGCCCCGGGGCCAGGGTCAGCTGCGGGGTCCACCGCATCAGGCTCTCGCAGACGTTGGAGAGCACAGTGTTCTGCGGGTAGTCGAACGCGGAGATGTAGTCCAGCGTGGGCGGTTCGGCGTAGACGGCCCAGCTGAAGGAGTCCAGGCCGGCCTGCCCGGCGGGGGTGTCGGCGGACAGCCGGTACGCCTCGGCGTCGGTGCCGCCACTCTTCGGCGGACCCGAGCAGGCGGTGGTGACGGTGAGCAGGAGGGCGGCGGCCAGCAGGACCTTCCGGCCGCGCGGGGTTCTCTGAGGGTCTGTCATGTGGGGACTCTCTTCCGTGAGGGTGGGGTACGGGTCAACCCGCCGACGGGACCTGCTGGGTGATGCAGTGGACCCCGCCGCCGCCGAAGGCGATCACCCGGGAGCGCACGCCCACGACCTTGCGGCCGGGCAGCGCGGAGGCGATCACCGCGAGCGCGCCCTCGTCCTCGGGGAGCCCGGCCACCGGGACCACCACACCGCCGTTGGCGATGTAGAAGTTGAGGTAGCCGACCTCGGTGTGCTTACCGCCGACCTCGAGGAAGGCGCTCTGCGGCAGGTCGAGGATCTCCAGCTGCCGGCCCTGCGCGTCGACGGCCGCCTCCAGCACCGCGCGGTTGGCCCGCATCCGCTCGAAGTCGGGGTGGGCCGGGTCGCTCGGCAGCTGGACCACCACCTTGCCGGGGGCCACGAAGGCGCAGACGCCGTCCACGTGACCGTCGGTCTCGGTGTCCAGCAGCCCGCCGTACGGGAGCCAGATCACCGTGCTGACACCGAGCTTGGCGATCAGCTCGGCCTCGATCTCCTCCTTGCTCATCCCCGGGTTGCGGTTCGGGTGCAGCAGGCACTGCTCGGTGGTGATCAGCGTGCCCTCGCCGTCGACCGTGATGGCGCCGCCCTCGAGGATCATCCGGGAGTCGATCCGCTCGACGTCCAGGCGCTCCAGCAGCCGGGCGGCGATCTTGTCGTCGGTGTCCCAGGGGTGGTGCTTCTGGCCCCAGGAGTTGAAGCGGAAGTCCACCCCGGCGCGCTCGCCGTCGGGGCCGAGCACGAAGATCGGCCCCGAGTCGCGGAACCACGAATCGTCCAGCGGCAGTTCAACCACCTCGACGCCGTCCCCGCACAGGGCGCGTGCCTCCTCGCCCTGGCCCGGCCGAGCGACCATCGTCACCGGCTCGAACTCGCTGATCGCGCGGGCCACTTGGGCATACTCCCGCTTGGCCTCCGCGAAGGTCTCACCCCAGAGCTCGGCCCGGGTGGGCCAGGCCATCAGGCACGCCTCGTGTTCAGTCCACTCGGCGGGCATGCGGAACGTCATGACAACTCTTCTCGTATCGGTGATCGGTGGATCGGGTTCTCAGGCAGCGGGCGGCACGGCGGGCTCGGACTGCGTGGCGCAGTGGATGCCGCCCCCGCCGCTCGCGATGGCGTCGATGTTCAGCTGGACGACCCGGCGGTCCGGGTACTGGGCCTGGAGGATCGCGTAGGCCACTCCGTCTGCGTAGCGGTCGCCGAACTGCGGGGCGATGACGGCGCCGTTGACGGTGCAGTAGTTGCTGTAGCTGGACAGGAAGTCCTTGCCACGCCCCCGGATCAACTGGCGGTCAGGACCGGGCAGTTCGGTGATCTGCAGGCGGCGCCCCCGGGCGTCGGTGGCGTTCTCCAGCACCCGCTTCGCCTCCTGGTAGACCGCGACCCAGCGGGCGTCGGTGCCGGGGCCCGGCTGGTCCAGCAGGACCCGGCCGGGAGCGGTGAAGCGGGCCAGGCAGTCGATGTGGCAGTCGGTGGTGTCCTGGCCGGCCAGGCCAGGCACCCAGATCACCTTGTCGAGACCCAGGGACGACTTCAGTGCCGACTCCACCTGGGCCTGGGACATCCCCGGGTTGCGGTTGGGGTTGACCAGCGAGCTCACCGTGGCCAGCAGGGTGCCCTCGCCGTCGGTCTCCAGCGAGCCGCCCTCACCGACGAAGGGGGCCTTGATCCGGTCCAGCCCGTACCGGCCCAGCAGGGTCGCCGCAGCTGCCGCGTCGTTGCGGAACGGCTGGTAGTACGACGTACCGGTCTTGCCCCAGCCGTTGAAGTTGGTGTCCACACCGGCGATCGCACCTGGTGCGGCCACGAAGGTGGGACCGAAGTCGCGGATCCAGAGGTCGTCGTTGGCGATCTCCTCGACCTCGATCGGGAAGTACGCGCCCGAGCCGCAGGTATACCGGGCATCCGCGGCCTGCTCGGGGCGGGCCAGCAGGACGACGGGTTCGTAGCGCGAGATCTCGTACGCGACGTTCGCGATGTCCCGGCGCACCGCCGAGAGCTGGTAGTCCCAGACCGACTGCAGCGCGGGCCAGGCCATGTAGGTCCGGGTATGCCGGTCGGTCTCGGCCGGCATCCGCAGGGTGGCGCCCGAGGGCGCCGTGGCGGCCCGGGCCGTGGCGGGGAAGGCGGCACCGAAGGTGGCCAGCGGCAGAGCGGCCGCGCCGAGCTTGAGCAGGCTGCGCCGGGTGGGGACGGGCGTGTTCATGGGGACTCCCTAGAGGGGTCGGGAGGTGTGGGGTGACCCACATCCTGCTCCGAACTGAAAATTCAGTCAAGGAGAACGACGGACCGGTTTTCCGGGCCCTTCGGAGCCACGAAACCGTGAAGATCAGCGACGTACCCGCACTGACCAGTGGTCACTTGAAGCGAGATCACTGAATATCTCGTCAGGAACTCGAACGTGCGGGTAGAGTGAACGCCCGTGTCAGACCGTCGAACAGAAATACTCAGGGCCGCCACGCGGGTCATCAGCCGACGCGGCGTACGCGGGCTGCGCGTGGCCGAGCTGGCGGCCGAGGCCGGAGTGTCGGCCTCCTTGATCTACTACCACTTCACCGACCGGGCCGGGATCCTCCGGGAGACCCTGGAGTTCATCGGCGAACGGGCCGACCGGTACACCGCCGCGGCCGGCTCCGATGCGGCCGGCGACCCCCGTGCGGAGCTGGCCCAGATCCTGCTGCTGGAGCTCCAGGACACCGCCGAGGTGCGCGAGAACAGCACCGCCTGGGGCGAGTTGAGAGCCAGCGCGGTCTTCGACCCGGACCTGCGGGAGGACTTGGCAAGAGCTACCCACACGTGGGTCCACGAGATCGCGTACCTGCTCGGCCGTGCGCACCCGAGCGGAACGGCACCGGCCCATGCCGCAGCGGCCGAGCGCCTGACGGCCCTGCTCGAAGGGCTCAGCGTCCGCTGGCTCAGCGGCTCGCTCCCGCTCGACCACGCCCGCCGACTGCTCGGCGGGGCGATCGACGCGGAGCTCCGGAACCTCCAGCGGGTGCACTCGGGCTGAAAGTTCGGTCAGCGCCGGGCCCGGCCTCTGGTCAGAGGAAGTACAGGCGGTTCAGCGAGACGGAGTCGGCGGGCTCGGAGCAGAGCGGTTCGCCGTCCAGCGACACCAAGCCGGTGCGGGCCTGGACGTCGACCTGGCCGATCCGGCCGTTCCGGATCATGTTGCGGGGGCCGATCCCCCGGGTGCCCCGCACCGCGACCCGGCGGCGCCGAGTCGGCACCAGGTCCCCGTTGTCCACCGCCGCTCGGGCGACGAAGGCGACGGAGATGTCGGCGGCGGTGGCGCCGTGGGAGCCGAACTGGGGGCCCAGGACGAGGGGTTCGCAGCGGTCGGTGGAGGCGTTGGGGTCGCCGACGACGCCGTAGGCGGGGAAGCCAGCCTTGAGGATCAACTGCGGTTTGGCGCCGAAGTGGTCGGGGCGCCAGAGGACGATGTCGGCGAGTTTGCCGATTTCGATGGAGCCGACTTCGTGGGCGGGCCGAGTTCGTGCTTCATCTTGCCRGCCATGGCGAAGGTGCGGCGGACGGTTTCGCCGGCCCGGCCCATGCCYTGGGCGTCGGAGGAGGTGATGCCGATGACGCCGAGGTCGTGCAGGACGTCTTCGGCGCCCATGGTGCCGGCGCGGATGCGGTCGCGGGCCATGGCGGCGTCGCCGGGGAGGTCGACCTTGAGGTCGTGGGCGGAGACGATCATGCCGAAGTGCTCGCCGAGGGCGTCGCGGCCGAAGGGGAGGGTGGGGTTGGTGGAGGACCCGATGACGTTCTCGACACCGGCCATCTTGAGGACGTTGGGGACGTGTCCGCCGCCGCAGCCTTCGATGTGGAAGGCGTGGATGGTGCGGCCGTCCAGGACGCGCAGGGTGTCCTCGACGGAGAGGCATTCGTTGAGGCCGTCGGTGTGCAGGGCGACCTGCACGTCGTACTCCTCGGCCACCCGCAGGGCGGTGTCCAGCGCCCGGGTGTGGGCGCCCATGTCCTCGTGCACCTTGAAGCCGGAGGCCCCGCCCTCGGCGAGGGCTTCGATCAGCGGCGCGGGGTCGGAGGACGAACCCCGGCCCAGGAAGCCGATGTTGACCGGCCACGCGTCGAAGGAGTTGAACGCGTGCCGCAGCGCCCACGGCGAGTTGACGCCGACGCCCCAGACCGGGCCGAACTCCTGGCCGATGATCGTGGTGACACCCGAGGCCAGCGAGGCCTCCATGATCCGCGGGGAGAGCAGGTGGACGTGGGTGTCGATGGCACCCGCGGTGGCGATCAGGCCCTCGCCGGAGACGATCGTGGTGCCGGTGCCGACGACCACGTCGACGCCGTGCAGGGTGTCGGGGTTGCCGGCCCGTCCGATCGAGGCGATCCGGCCGTCGATCAGACCGATCGAGGTCTTCCGGATGCCCAGCACCGCGTCGATCACCAGCACGTTGCTGATCACCACGTCACAGGTGTCCCGGACGGCGGCGGCCTTGAGGTGCAGGCCGTCCCGGGCGGTCTTGCCGAACCCGGCGAGGAACTCCTCGCCCGGCTCCTGGGAGTCGGACTCGACCCGGATGATCAGGCCGCTGTCGCCGAGGCGGATTCGGTCACCGGCCCGGGGGCCGTGGACGGAGACGTAATCGTGCGGGGTGATGGCGCTCATGCTGCGACCTCACGGAAGGGGCGGGCGGTGTTCACGTTTCGAGCTCCGCGTCGTCGAAGCTGGTCAGGTAGCCGGTGGCGCGCGCCTTGGTGAGCGCTGCCTCCCGTGCGCCGGGCGCGTCGAGCGGGCCGTCCACCAGGCCCGCGAAGCCGATCGCGACCCGGTCGCCGCCGATCGGCACCAGGCCGACCTCGACGGTGGCGCCCGGGTCGAAGCGGACCGAGGACCCGGCCGGGACGGCCAGGTGGGTGCCGTACGCAGCGGAGCGGTCGAAGGCCAGGCGCGGGTTGGCCTCGAAGAAGTGGAAGTGCGAGGTGACCGAGATCGGTACCGCCGAGGTGTTGTGCACCGGGAGCAGCAGGGTCTCCTCGACCGGGTCGTAGCCCGCGCCGCTGCCCAGCAGCGCTCCGCCGGGGGCGTGGTCGCCGAGTGAACCGGCGCCGCGGAACGGGTCGTTGATCACCGCGAGCCGGGTGCCGTCGTCGAAGACGGCCTCCACCTGGACCACCGTCACCACGTCCGGCACGCCGGGCAGGACGTCGGCGGCGGTCAGCACGCTGCGCCCGGCCTCGATCGCCTCGGCCAGCCGCCGGCCGTCCCGGGCCGCCTCGCAGACGGTGTCCGCGATCAGCGCGGTGGCTTCCGGGATGTTGAGGCGTACGCCCCGCGCACGCCGGGCGCGGGCCAGTTCGGCCGCTGTGAAGATCAGCAGCCGATCCCGCTCGGTGGGGGTCAGTCGCACGGTGCCTCGCTCGCTCGTGCCGGTGGGTCAGTGCAGAAGTCGGAACTCGACGCGGAAGTTAGAACGTCGTTCAAACATCTCCGGCCATTGAACCCGGGCCGGGCCGCCATGTCCAGCCTTGTCCGTCCCGGTCCGTTCGGCGCGTCGGGTGTCGCAACCGTGTATTCGGTGGCGATGAGATGGCAGGGGCCTGATATAAATATGGCAACGTACACCGAGAGGAGCGCACCCATGCGCGCAGTCCGCTACACCCGCACCGGCGGCCCCGAGGTCCTGGAGCTCGCCGACATACCCGCTCCACTGCCCGGTCCTGGCGAGGTCGCCATCGACGTCAGCCACGCCGGGGTGCACTTCGCCGACGTGATGTTCCGGCGGGGCCAGTTCCCGATCGGCCTGCCCGCCGTCCCCGGGATCGAGGTCGCCGGCACCGTCGCCGCCCTCGGGGCGGGTGTGACGGGGCTTCAGGTCGGCGAGGCCGTGGTTGCTGTCCCGACCGGGTTTGGCGGCAACGCCGAGCGGGTGGTCGCCCCCGCCGTCACCACGCTGCCGCTGGACGGGCTCGACCCGCTGCTGGCCGCCGCCACCGCCTGCAACGCGGCAACCGCCGTCGGCACCCTGCGCGGCGCGGCCCGGATCACGGCGGGCGACCGGGTGCTGGTGCTCGGCGCCTCCGGCGGCCTCGGCAGCCTGCTCGGCCGGCTCGCCACGGAGTACGGCGCCGCCCTGGTGGTCGGCGCCGCGAGCACCCCCGAGCGCGCCGCCCGGGCCACCGCCCACGGGTACCAGCACGCGTTCGCGTACGCCGAACTGGCCGACCGTACGCCCGAGCTGACGGACGGCCACGGCTTCGACGTGATCATCGACTCGGTCGGCGGCGAGCCGCGCACGCAGGCCCGCGCGCTGCTCGCGGTGCTCGGCCGCCACGTGGTGATCGGCAACGCCGCCGACCAGGACATCAGCCTGGACGCCAACCAGGTCTGGTACGACAGCTTCACGCTGGCCGGCTACAACCTGGGCGGCGTGCTGGCCCGCCGCCCCGACCTGTTCCGGGCCCACCTCGCCGAGGGCCTGCGGTTGGTCGCCGACGGCACCCTCACCCTCGACGTCCGGGAGATCGGCTGGGACGGCGTCGCCGAGGCACACGCCCGTCTGGAGAGCCGGACCGCCGAGGCGAAGTACGTGCTGCGCACCGCCTGACCCATACTGGACCGGTCCCGCGCACGCCCTCGACCGGCCCCGCGCACCGCCGACGAGAGGCCCCGGCCGATGAGCAGCAGCACCGACCCCGCCGAGCTGCTGGCCGGGCCCCAGGGCGCTCAGCTCCGCCTCGGGCTGGCCATCAAGCAGGCCGAGCAGGCCATGATGGCGGCAAAGGCGGAGGCACTGCGCGGGCTGGAGCTGACCGTGCCGCAGTACGCCGTGCTGCTCCAGCTCGCCGACCGCCCCGACCGCTCGGGGGCCCAGCTGGCCCGGGGAGCCGCCGTCACCCCGCAGACCATGGCCGGGGTGCTGGCGAACCTGGAGGCCAAGGGCCTGATCGAACGTCAGCAGTCCGAGGTGCACGGCAAGGTGATGCTGTCCCGCCTCAGCGAGACCGGCCGGGCCCTGGTCGCCGAGGCGGACACCCGCGCGGTCGGGGTCGAGGCCGCCCTCTGGTCCGCCTTCGACCCGGCCGAGCGCGAACAGCTCCGTGCTCTGCTGCTCCGCGCGGTCTCCGCCCTCCAACGGCCGTAGCCGAACCAAACCTCCAGGGGACCCCGAAAAGGATCACTTCTGGCCCGCTGAGCTCCACTTCACCCCAGGTGACCGGGTACCTACTGTTGCGTAGCCCCACCACTGGGCATGAGGATGGTCGTCAGTATCGGGACAGGCCGCCGGCGGGGGACGCAGGGCGGCCGGCTGTCCGAACGAGGGGTGGGGGCGTACGTGATGGACGGTCAGGCGAGATTTCCGCGGCAGCGGACGGCTTCGAGCAGCGACCAGGTTCGGCCCAAGGGCTTCGGGGAGGAGACGCCGCCGGTGCACGAGCCCGGCTGCGCCCTGCACCGCAGACTGCACGCGGCGCTGGCCCCCGCCGACCTGATCGCGGTGGGCGCCGTCCGCCGCCGGCTGCGAGCCGCACTCAACCACTGGGGCGTGCCCCAACTCGCGGACACCGCCGAGCTGCTGGCCTCAGAGCTGGTCACCAACGCGCTGCTGCACACCGAGCGTGGCGCGGTGCTGGACGCGGTGCTCACCCCGGAGCAGCGGCTGCGGATCGAGGTGCAGGACACCACCACCAGGCTGCCCGGCCGTCGGACACCGAGCGAGACCGCCACCTCCGGCCGCGGGCTGCTGCTGGTGGAGGCCCTCGCCGACGACTGGGGCGTCCAGCTGCGCGGCGACGGGAAGGTCACCTGGTTCGAGCTCGGCGCGGCCTGATCACGGCGCCGTGGCGGGCCTTGGCGGGCCGTGGTGGTGTCACGAAAAGAGCCGTGACCATTGCCCACGAAGCGCCGATGTGCTGACCTGGCAGTGTCCGGTGTAGCCGATGCCGAATCCTCGCCCTATCCGCGCTGGTGAGGCGGTACTAGTAATCTTTCGGCAGGATAGTGAGAATGTGTGCGCGGGAAGGCGGCGGGGAGAACCGAGCCTCGACCGACCACCACCGCCCGACGCACCGCCCACCACTCAGCACACGGCCATCGCAGTCCGCCCGGACGGCGTGGCCATGGCAGCGGCAGGAGAAGCATGGCGACAGAGCCCGAGCCGCAGGGGCCCGCACGCCGTACCCCACCGGCCCAGTCCACCCGCAGTGCGGCGGCCGCCGGTTCGCTCCGGTCCGCCGCCGGCCTGGCGGGCGGGCGGATCGTCCCCGCCGTCTCCCGGGGCCTGCCCACCCGTACCGGCGACTCCACCCCCGACTGGCTCGAGCCGGCGATGGCCGCCAACGGCATCGGCTCCTTCGACTGGGACATCCGCCACGACCGCCTGGAGGGCGACCAGCGCGCCTGCGCCATCCTCGGCCTGCAGCCCGGCCGGTTCGACCGTAGCTCGGGGGCCTTCCTGGCGATGCTGCACCCCGAGGACGCACCGGTGGTCCGCCGCCGGGTCGAGCGGGCGGTCACCGAGCTGGGCCAGTGCGGTGCCTACTACCGGACGGTGTTCCCGGGCGGCGACCTGCACGCGGTGCGGTTCCGCGGCCGGGTCCTGGCGGACGCCTTCGGGCGGCCGTCCCGGATGGTCGGCTTCGTCTGGGACGCCACCGTCGAGCTGCACAAGCGCGAGCGGGCCGGGGCGATGGCCCAGCTGCGTCATGAGCGCTCACGGTTCATCAAGGAGGCCGCCCGAGCGCTCTCCGAGGCCGTCACGGTCCGGGACGTGGCCCGGGTCTTCACCGAGCTGCCGCTGCCCGGCCTGCCGCCGGACGGCCTGGTGCTCAGCTCGCTGGAGGCCGGCCGGCTGCAGATCCTCGGCGCCAGCGGGTACCACGAGGTCGACCTGCGGCCGTACGACCGCACTCCCGTCTCACCCGCCCACCCCGCCTCCGAGGCGATCCGCAACCGCGTGCCGGTCTTCATCTCCAGCCGCGAGGAGTACCGCGAGCGCTACCCCGAGGCCTACCCGCAGCTGGCCGAGACGGGTGTGCGCAGCGCCTGGGCCTTCCTGCCGCTGGTCGCCAGCGGGCGGCCGATCGGGGTCTGCCTGGTCAGCTTCGACGACGACCGTGAGCTGGACGCCGACGAGCGCACCCTGCTCTCCACCCTCGGCGGGCTGGTCGCCCAGTCCCTGGCCCGGGCCCGGCTGCACGACGCCGAGCACGAGCTGGCGGCCGGTCTGCAGCGGGTGATGCTGCCCCGCACGGTGCCCTCGGTGCCGGGTGTGACCACCGCCGTGCGCTACCTGGCGGCCGGTTCGGGCCTGCAGATCGGCGGCGACTGGTACGACGTGGTGCCGCTGCCCGGCGGGCACGTCGGCCTGGTGATCGGCGACGTGCAGGGCCACGACGTGCACGCGGCGGGCATCATGGGCCAGCTCAGGATCGCGCTGCGCGCGTACGCCGCCGAGGGTCACCCGCCCGCCGCGGTGATGGCCCGGGCCTCCCGCTTCCTGGCCGACCTGGACACCGACCACTTCGCCACCTGCACCTACGCCGAGGTGAACGTCGACTACGGCGTGGTCTACGCCGTCCGGGCCGGTCACCTGGACCCGGTGGTGCGGCGCGGCGACGGCAGCGCCACCATCGTGCCGGTGGCCGGCGGTCTGCCGCTCGGGGTCTCGCCGGACGAGGAGTACCGGGTCACCCGGTTCAGCCTGGATCCGGGCGAGACGGTGGTGCTCTGCACCGACGGCCTGGTCGAGTCCCGCGAGATGGACCTGGACACCGGCTTCGCCCGGCTCTGCGCCGCGGTCTCCCAGGAGCTGCCAGGCCGGGACGAGGGCCCGCGCGACCAGCTGGAGGAGCTGGCCGACCGGATCGCCTCGCAGGCCGCCGACTCCACCGAACGCGAGGACGACATAGCGCTGCTGCTGCTCCGCTGGGACGGCCCGGCGGGCGGCCTGGCAGCCCAGCAGCTGCGCCGCCGGATCGGCCAGGCCGACCTGGCCCGGATCTCCGAGCTGCGCGGCGAGCTGCGGGACGCGCTGCGCCGCTGGGGCGTCGGTGAGCTGGTGGACACCGCCGAGCTGCTCGCCTCCGAGCTGGTCACCAACGCGATCCGGCACACCGACCGGGACGCGATGTTCACCGCGCGGCTCTACCGCGAGACGGACGGCGACGGGACCAGGGTCAGGCTGCGGGTCGAGGTGGAGGACGAGTCCGACCTCTGGCCGACCCGGCGGACGCCGGGGGAGCAGGCCTCCTCCGGGCGCGGGCTGATGCTGGTGGAGGCGCTGGCCGACGGCTGGGGTGTGGAGCCGCGCGGCACCGGGAAGCGGATGTGGTTCGAACTCTGCCCGGAGCGGGCCGAGTAGCTTCCCGGGGAGCCTGACGGGGCCCGAAAGAGTGTCAGCCGAACTGCTGCTCAAGGTCCTTCAGCTTCTGCTCCAGCGAGTCCAGCCGGGGCAGCGTCATGGTGTCCTCCTCGGGTGTGAGGTCGACGCTCCGGCGGGCCGGCAGCCCCGGCTGGGTGGCCCTGCCCTCGACCGCCTGCTCCTCGGCAGCCCGCTCCTCGGCCAGGGTCTCGCCCGCTATCGCAGGCTCCGAGCTGCCCGCCTCCAACTGCGCGGCGGCGAGCTGTCGTTCGGCCGACCGGGGCCGCCAGTGCCCGCCGGGCTGCCGCCCGATCGCCCGGATCTCGGCCCGCTCACGGCGGCTGGCCAGCCGCTGCCGCTCGCGGTCCAGCGCGGCCTGCCGCTTGTCGTCCCTGACCTCCTCGACCGCCTCGTCCAGGCTGCGGACGCCCTCGAGCAGCATCAACGACCAGGCGGCGTACGTCTCCAGAGGTGCCCTCAGCCAGCGGACGATCCGGATCTGCGGCAGCGGGCGGGGCACCAGGCCCTGCTCGCGCAGCGCGGCCTTGCGGGTCTGCTTCAGTGCGCGGTCGAACAGGATCGCCGCCGAGAGCGACATCCCGGCGAAGAACTGCGGCGCACCGGCGTGGCCCAACCCCCGGGGCGCGTGCACCCAGTTGAACCAGGCGGAGGCCCCGGCGAAGAACCAGACCAGCAACCGGGAGCCGAGCGCCGCGTCACCGTGGCTGGCCTCCCGGACGGCGAGCACCGAGCAGAACATCGCGGCGCCGTCGAGGCCGAACGGGACCAGGTACTCCCAGCCGCCGGACAGCCCGAGGTTCTGCACCCCGAAGCCGACCAGGCCGTGGAAGGAGAGTGCGGCCGCGACTCCGGCGCAGCAGAACAGCAGGGTGTACGAGGCACCCCCGTACAGCGACTCCTTGCGGCGGCGGCGCTCCTCGGCGCGCTCCCAGGAGTCGCCCGAACCGGCGGCCGCTGCGGCGGCCCTGGTCCGCAGGAAGGTCACCAGGACGGCGACCACCACCAGACCGGTCACGCCCGTGACGGCCCAGCCCAGTGGAATATCGGACAGTTTCATGGCCGGAACCAGCCTCGCTTTCCTGCCTTTTGATGGCGAGCCACCACTATGGCGGATGTGTGCCGTCCATTTGGCTGATTCGCCGTCAATGCACCGAGGAGAGGGAATTCCGACCCGGTTCTATCCGTACGGTCCGATGAAATGACCGAACTGATTCGAACTTTTTCTCGTCTATTCCGAGCAGACGCGCGGACAGGTCGGACAGACCTCTTCCGGTCGCACGGTGTAGAAGAGGCAGCAACTCACCCTGGTCCTGGTCCGGGTGGCCGTCGCCGACTCCACCGGGCGGAAGTCCGCCCCGCCGACGAACGGTGCGTCACTCGGCCCTGGCAGCAGCTCGGACACCTCGGCGGCGGCCCGCTCCTCCTCGCCGAGCAGGCCGCCCAGGAACCAGAGTCCTTCGATCACGTCGTCGGTGGCGATGCCCCAGAGGGTGCGCGGACCGCGCCGCACCAGCGGGCGGAAGGCGGCCAGCACCGGCGTCAGGTGTTCGGTCAGGGCGGCCAGCAGCTCGGCCCGCAGGGCGGGCTCGTCCGGGACCACCCGGGTGCCGGGGGCGCCGGCCGCCGGATCGTCCGGCAGGCAGGCGAACCCGGCCGGACGGACGAGGAGTTCACCGGCGGCGCGGTTGATCGCCACCCGGTCCACCGGCAGCCGGGGCACCCGGCGCTCCAGGAACCAGGGCAGCGTGAAGGCCAGCGTGACCGGCCAGACGTACCGGTGCAGTGAGAACCCGGCGGCCACGTCCGGACGGAGCGGCTCCCCGTACTCGGCCAGGCCGAGCCCGGCGTCGAAGGCCACCATCTCCCGGAGCACCGACGCGTCCCGGACCAGTGCCGCGGCGCCGACCCAGCCCGGGCCGCTGTGCAGCGGCCCGGTGCGGATCCGCAGGCTCGGGAACGCCGCGTGCTGGCGGGCGTAACTGCCGTGCAGCGGAGCTGTGCTGACGGGCCGACGGGATCCGGTGCTGCTCACGGTCATGCTGGCCCGATCGGGACGACCGGAGCTCCACGGAGCCCGGGGACGGCAAGGTGCACCTGCGGGTCTCCCCGGTCAGGTTAGGCTCACCTTATCTGATGCCGTTCCCGGCTGCCCGTCAGGCGCGGCCGTCCGGGGGAAGAGCGGGCGCGGGCACCGGGTTCAGGCGGCGCGCGAGCCAGACCGGTACGCCGCCGAGCGCCTGCACCAGCCGGGCCGCCTCCGCGCGCAGCCGGACCGCCTCGGCCGGCTCCGACACCTCGGCCAGTGCGGCCAGCGCCGGGGCCACCCCCACCGTGAAGCCGAGCTCCTCACGGATCGTCAGGGAGGCCCGGAAGCCCTCCCTGGCCCGCTCCAGCTCGCCCGCAGCCAGCGAGAGCGAGGCCAGGTGGCGCCAGGTGTACGAGCGCAGCAGTTGGTCCCCGACCCGGT
The DNA here is from genome assembly GCF_001424875.1 of Kitasatospora sp. Root107. GTDB lineage: Bacteria > Actinomycetota > Actinomycetes > Streptomycetales > Streptomycetaceae > Kitasatospora. Next base: position 36,262 of record NZ_LMCT01000004.1, read on the forward strand.
CGGCGCCCTCGTGCGCCCGGCGGTACGCGATCCAGGCCGCCGTGCGGTCGTGCAGCAGGTTCTCCGCGACCAGGCCCCGGCGGAAGTCGAGCAGCGGCCGCCCGGGCGCGTCCGGCGGCAGCAGGGCCGAGGTGCGGCCGAGTGCGGCCTGGGCCTCGTCCAGCCGGTCGCGTGGGCCGAGCACGCTGGCGACGTACGCCAGGAAACCGCGGGCGCAGGTCGCGCCTGCCCGCTGGTCGGCCGTGGTCGCACCGGCCTCGGCGAGGCGCAGGGCCTGTTCGGCCTGCTCCCAGTGCGCGGCGGTGAACATGCACTGTTCGATGAGGAGTTCGGCTCGGCCGAGTGCGGCCGACGGATCGGCTGCGGCAGCCGGGCGGAGCAGTTCAGCGGCCTCCTGCCAACATCCACGGGAACGCAGTCGCCACACCGCGTCCGTCTTGCTGCCCCCCAGGGCCGTACCGTGCTCCGACAACGCCACCTCCTTGTGTGCGGTGTCCAGCGAGCGGGCTGCTGTGGCGGCAATTCAACACGGGGGTGAGCTTGTGCACCAGATCACGAGCGAGAGATGATCCGGAATCATCCGCTCCTCATCGAGTGGTCCAGACCAGTCGGGGTGGCTCGGATCAGAACGTCCAGCCGGTCTCCATCAGGGCCTCGGCGGCGCCGTTGGCGGGCTGCGGTATGCCCGCCGGGTCCAGCCGGAAGAGCGCGACCAGCAGTTGTTCGCCCCGGACCACGGCCTGCTGGGTGAAACCGGAGAGGGTGAACAGTGCGGCGGCGATCTCCTCGGTGTGCAGGGTCTGCAGCCAGAGACACTCCACCGTCTTGACGTCGGCCGGCGTACCGGCGGCGTCCACCTGGGCCACCATTCGAGTGCCCAACAGCGTGACGGCCGAACTCTCCTGATCCTCCGTCAGCTCCAGGTCGTCAAAGCCGAGCCACTGGAGGTAGCGGGCCGCCGTCAGCACCGCGTCCTCCTGGGTGCGCACCGGGTGCGGCCGGAACGGCGGCCGCTGCTGCCAGGCGGCGGGCTGCAAGTGGGTGCTCTGCGGCGGCACGGTCTGCCCGCCGCCGGACGCGATGCCGGTGAACGGGCGGGCGATGTGCGGCCGTTGCTCCTGCGGACGGCGGGACTGGCCCGGGCTGAGCGGCCCGGTGCTCTGCAGCCGGGGTGCGCGGTCCACCGGGAGGCGCACGGTGGCCCCGCAGTTGCAGGTGAACTCCGGCTGCGGCCACTGGTCGTTGCGCCCGCAGTGCGGGCACCGCATGCTCAGCCAGGAGTCCTCCCAGGACCGGAACCTGATCTGGACCGGCACACCGCCGCGCAGCAGCGGGACGCGCAACTGGGCGCCGCAGGGGCAGGGCAGGCTGGGCGGCTCGTACAGGTGCTCGCGGCGGCAGGCCGGGCAGCGGATCTCGGTCGCGCCGTAAGGCCGCTCGGCCCCTTGCTCGTTGAAGTCGTCGGGCAGCGGCACTCCGGGCATTACTTGCACCGTCCGTTCTGGTCGCCTGACCGGGGTCGGTACCCATCGTCGCTGATCCGCCGGGCTGTCGCCGCGATTTGCGGCAATCCTCAGGGAGAGACCAGGGGCACATCAGGGGCGCACGACCGACCGTTCTGACGGTCCGTCCAGCGGGCCAGGTCCGCCGGAGTGTCCAGGTCGTCCGGGACGGCGACGTCCCCGCACTCGACCAGGCGCACGTCAGGGGCGTGCACGGCCAGCAGCGCGCGGGCCCCGGCGTCGCCCTCCGCACCGGCGGCCGCCTCGGCGAAGTGCCGGGCGGCGATCAGTACGGGGTGCCCGCGCCGGCCGTCGTAGGCCGCGGCGGCCAGTTCGGCGCCGGCCCGGTGGGCGGCCAGCAGTCGGGCGACGGCGGCGGGGGTGACGCCGGGGGTGTCGACCAGCATCACCAGGACGGCGTCGGCCCCGGCGGGCAGGGCAGCCAGTCCGGCGCGGAGCGAGGAGCCCATACCGCTGGTCCAGTCAGGATTGTCGACAAGGAGACAGTCGCCGGTGTCGGCGGTGGCCCGTACCTGCTCGGCGGCCGCGCCCAGCACCGCGACCGTGGTGTCGCAGCCGCCGGCCCGGACCACGGCCAGGGCGTGTTCCAGCAGGGGGCGGTCCAGGTAGTCGATCAGCGCCTTCGGCCGGCCGCCGAGCCGCCGCCCGCCGCCTGCGGCGAGCACCAGGGCTGGAACGTAAGGGAGAGCGGCCATGAGACCAGTCTGCCGCCCGGTCCGGCGCCGGGGGAGTTGTGTGATCACACAAGGGTGGTCGGTGCTGCCGGGGTGGCGGCCGGGTCTTCCACCCCTGGAACTTCCCGGGGCTGGGACCTGTACTGAACAGATGTACACCGCACCTCCTCCGCTGGTGGACCGGTACGGCCGGGTCCACACCGATCTGCGGGTCTCGCTCACCGACCGCTGCAACCTGCGCTGCACGTACTGCATGCCGGCCGAGGGGCTGAACTGGCTCCCCAAGGCCGAGGTGCTCACCGACGACGAGATCGTCCGGCTGGTCCGGATCGCGGTCACCCGACTGGGCATCAGGTCGATCCGGCTGACCGGCGGCGAACCGCTGCTCCGGCGCGGCCTGCCCGGCCTGGTCGCCCGGCTGACCGACCTCGGCCCCGAGGTCTCGCTCACCACCAACGGCATCGGCCTGGCCCGGATGGCGGCCGACCTGAAGAGCGCCGGGCTGCACCGGGTGAACGTCAGCCTGGACACCCTGCGGCCCGAGCGCTACGCCGAGATCACCCGGCGGGACCGGATCGCCGACGTGTTCGCGGGGCTGGCCGCCGCCCAGGCCGCCGGGCTGGCGCCGGTGAAGATCAACGCGGTGCCGGTGCGCGGGGTGAACGAGGACGAGATCCTCGACCTGGTCGAGTTCGCCGCCGAGCACGGGTACCTGATGCGGTTCATCGAGTCCATGCCGCTGGACGCCCAGGGAGCATGGGAGCGGGACAAGATGATCACCGCCGACGAGCTGCTGGCGGTCCTGACGGAGCGTTGGGAGCTGATCCCGGTCGGCCGGCACGGCAACGCCCCGGCCGAGGAGTGGCGGATCGCCGGGACGGACACCGTGGTCGGCGTGATCGCCTCGGTGACCCGGCCGTTCTGCGGCGGCTGCGACCGGGTCAGGCTGACGGCCGACGGGCAGCTGCGGAACTGTCTGTTCGCCACCCAGGAGTCGGATCTGCGGGCGCTGCTACGCGGCGAGGCCGACGATCCCGCCATCGAGCAGGCCTGGCGCAACACCATCGCCCGCAAGGGGCCCGGCCACGACATCAACTCGGCCGACTTCGTCCAGCCGGACCGGCCGATGTCCGCGATCGGGGGCTGAGGGGTCGCCTCCGGCGGGGGTTGGGGTGGGTTGCAGTGGGGCTGGCCGAAGGTCCGCGATCGGCGACTGAACTGCGGGCGCCTCCGACGGAGCGTCAGGCGGCGGCGGGTTCGGGGGTGGGCGCGGGCTTGCCCGGGCCCGACCAGAGCAGGGCCCCGGCCAGCAGGGCCACGCCCCCGAGCAGCCAGGGCAGCGACCCGGCGGGCAGGGCGCCGGCGGTCAACCCGGCTGCGGCGCCGGTCAGTTGCAGGGACAGGGACTGGACGGAGAGGGCGGTGGCGCGTCCGGTGTCGGTGACCCGGCGGTGCAGCAGGTCGCTCTCGTTCGGCCCCGCCGCGCCGAGTCCGAGGTAGAGCAGGCCGTAGCCGGTGGCGGCGAGCAGCAGGGCGGCCGGGCCCCCGTACGGCACGGTGGCGCCGAGCAGCAGCAGGCCGACCGCACCGGTGCCCAGGCTCGCCAGGACTGCCCGCTCGCCGCTGCCCGTCAGCCGGGCGACCGTGGGCGCGAGTTGGCTGCCGAGACCCGAGCAGACGAAACCGGCGCAGGCGAGCCCGGCGAGCAGCACCGCGCCCGACTCGGGCCGGCCGGTCAGGGCGGCGGACCGGCCCGGGGTGAGGAGTTCGACCGTGGCCAGCGCGGCCCCGGCGGCTCCGGCGCTCAGCAGCACCCGGCGGAGCAGGCCGTCACGGGCCCCCAGACGCAGCCCGGCGAGCACGGTGGCCGGGACGCCCCGGAGCAGGCCGCGTACGGTGACGGGCGGTCGGGTGGGCTCGGGCAGGGCGGTCAGGACGTAGCAGACGAAGGCGATCTCGATGGCCGCGCCGAGCAGCAGCGGGACGGAGAGCGGGAGCACCAGACCGGCGGTGGCCGCGCCGAGGTCGAGGCCGGACCGGCTCCCGAGCAGCCAGGGCAGGCCGCCGCCGACCAGCGTGCCGAGGGCGAGTGCGGCGGAGGCCGCCGAGCTGCCCCTGGCCAGGCCGGTGCGCAGCTCCGCGTCGGGCCCTGAGACCGCCTGGACGGTGTCGACGTACCAGGATTCGGCCGGGCCGCTGAACAGCGCGCGGGCCGCGCCCTTGAGGACCGCCCCGAGGGCGAGCAGCCAGAGTGCGGTGCCGAGTGCCTGGAGGGTGAGCGCGACCAGGCTCAGCAGCCCGGCGGCGGCGAGCACGGGGCGGCGGCCGAGGACGTCGGAGAGGCCGCCGGTGGGCAGTTCGAGCGCGGCGGCGGTGAGCGAGTAGGCGGCGACCAGGCCCGCGACGCCGGGCAGCGTGACGCCCCGTTCGGTGAGCAGCAGGACCAGGGGAGCGATGGTCAGGCCGACCGGCAGCCAGCAGAGGAAACTGACCGTCAGATAGCGGCGGCGGGCGGCACGGAGGGCCTGCGGCGCGGTCACACCGGGTCCGTGGTGGGCTCGTGCGCGGCCAGCGGCAGTCCGGCGGCGAGCACGACCACCTGGGCGGCGCGCGGGTCGTTCTCGTCCCGGGCGGTCAGCTCGGTGAGCTTCTCCTCGAAGGTCTGCCACAGCTCGGCCAGCGACTCGGGCGTCAGACGGGGCATCAGGTCGCTGATCCCGGACGGCTCCACCCACTCGGGCCCGAGCCGCCCGGTGGCGATGTCCTGTTCGTGCCGGGCGAGGGAGGTCTCCAGGTGCTCGACCTGGCGCCGGCGGAGCAGGCTGAGGGAGGCCCGGCCGTCCGGGGTGGTGGCCAGCGCCTCGTTGCTCCACGAGGTCAGGGCGTGCACGGCCTGCCAGCGGCGCTCCCGCCCGTCGCGGTGCTCGGCCTCGGCGACGAACGCGTACTTGGCCAGGACCCGTAGGTGGTAGCTGGTGGAGGCGGAGGACTCACTGGTCCTGGCGGCGAGTTCGCTCGCGGTGGCGGGGCCGTCCTGCCGCAGCAGGCCGAGCAGGCGGATCCGCAGGGGGTGGGTGAGGGCCTTCAGTGCGGCCGCATCCTGGGTGGGGTCGAGCAGGCGATGGTCGTCTTCGGAGGGCATGACCGGAGCCTAGGGCGGCCGAAGGGTTTGCAGAAGTAGTTTTGCAAAACTTCTTTGGGAAAGCTCGGATCAGCCGGCGCACTGGGCGAGCATCACCTTCTTGTCGGCCGGGGTGACCGGGAGTTGGTACTTGAGCGAGACCTGGGCGAACCGGACGGCGTAGGAGCAGCGCACCGCCTCGTTCGCGGGGAGCCACTCGGCCGGGCCGGAGTCGCCCTTGGAGGCGTTCTGCGAGCCGTCGGCCGGGATCAGGTTGAGCGGGTCGTTGGCGATCTGGACCCGCTTGGCCTTGTCCCACTTGGCGGCGCCCATCTGCCAGTCGTAGGACAGTGCCATCACGTGGTCGATCTGGATCTTGCCGGCCTGCTGCTTGTTCCACTGGACGGTCTTGCCGGTGTACGGGTCGTAGATGGTCATCCCGGTCACCACGCACGTCGAACCGTCCTTGTGCTCAAGGGACTTGCCGTCCCTGGCGAGCAGGTCGTCACGGGTGCCGCAGTCGTTGTGGCCGAGCGGCACGCCGTCCACGTTGTCCGTCCACGGCGGGCCGAACTGGTCGCGGTCGTACCCGGCCTTGCCGCCGCTCTCGCCGGTGGCCACCTTGCCGATCAGGTCGCGGGCGGCCTTGCGGTCCTCGGGCGAGGTGATCGGGCCGAGGCCGGGCTTGGTGCCGTCCGGGTTCTGCAGCGGGTTGCTGCCGAGGGCGGTGGCGGGGGCCTGGTCCTGGGAGTTGGCGCCACTGCTGCAGGCCGCCAACGCCGGTGCGAGCAGCAGGAGAAGGGCGGTCGCGATCAGGGTGGTACGGCGGTCGCGCACGGAGTTCTCCCCCGGGTGGTGGTGCGGGTGGCTGACGGTTCACCAGCAGAGCAGCCGCCTCACGGGGGGTCAAGTCGGCGCGACGGCGCACCACGCGGGTGCGTGGAGGCTCACCTCCGGGATGCGGGACGACGGGAAACGAATGCGAGGAATCGGGGGTGGGGGTGATATTCGTGTGCGGTGAATAAAAAGATCGTCAGATTGTTCCGGGGTAGTGCCACGGCCGTGGTGGCAGCCGTACTGCTGGCCGGGTGCACGAGTTCCGCCACCCCCTCCGCCGACTCGGCCGGCTCGCCGACTCCGGTGGCCAGTGCGACCCCAAGCCCCACCCCGAAGCCGACGGGTGAGGCGGACCCGGCGCTGAAGCCGTTCTACGGCCAGCAGATCGCCTGGGCGGCCTGCGCGGACGACGCCGGGACCGAGAAGGTCGACGAGTCCGCGTTTCAGTGCGGAAAGCTGCGCGTTCCGCTGGACTACACGGCTCCCGCCGACGAGGCGATCGAGATCGCGCTGGCCCGCCGTCAGGCCGCCAAGCCCGACCAGCGGCTGGGCTCGCTGCTGGTGAACCCGGGCGGCCCGGGCAGCTCGGGGGTCGGGCATGTCCAGCACTCCTCGCTCTACCGGGAGGGCCCGCTGCGCGACCGCTTCGACCTGGTCGGCTTCGACCCGCGCGGGGTCGCCTCGAGCGCTCCGGTGCGCTGCCTGGACGACAAGGCGCAGGATGCCTGGGACTCCTCCGACGCCCGGAACGGCAGCCGCGGCAAGACGCTGGCGGACGGCTGCGCGGCCAACTCCGGCAAGCTGCTCGCCCACGTCGGCACCCGCGACGCCGCGCGGGACCTCGACGTCCTGCGGGCCGCCCTCGGCGAGCCGAAGCTCAACTACCTCGGCTTCTCCTACGGCACCTACCTCGGCACCCGCTACGCCGAGCAGTTCCCGGAGAAGGTCGGCCGGGTGGTGCTGGACGGTGCCGTGGACCCGCTGACCACGACCTTCGACAGCACCGTGCTGCAGAGCATCAGCTTCGAGAAGTCGCTGCGGGCCTTCGCCGCCGACTGCGCCGGACAGGCACAGTGCACCCTCGGCAAGGACCCGGCCAAAGCGGCCGAGAAGCTGGCCAAGTTCCTCGACGGCCTCAAGGACGAACCGCTGACCACCTCCGACGGCCGCAAGCTGACCGCCTGGTCCGGCTGGACGGGAGTGCTCGCCGGGCTGTACGGCGACCAGTCCCGCTGGGAGAACCTGCGCAACTCGATCGGCTGGGCGATGGCCCGGGACAAGGGCGACTACCTGCTCGCACTGGCCGACAGCTACTACGGCCGGGAGGAGAACGGCACCCACGACAACGGGATGGACGCCTACGCGGCGATCCTCTGTGCCGACCCGATGGCCGCGCCGCCGACCGACGCGCAGTTCCAGGCCGCGAAGCAGCAGCTGCACGATCAGGCCCCGCTGATCTCCGCGCACTTCGCCGACGAGGACCTGTTCGACCCGGACTGCCGGGCCTGGCCGTACCACCCCGTCGAGCAGCTCAAGCCGATCGGCCCGACCGGACCCGAGCCGATCCTGGTGGTCGGCTCCACCGGCGACCCGGCCACCCCGTACGCCTGGGCGGAGAAGCTCAGCACCCTGCTGACCAACGGCGTGCTGCTCACCCGGGAGGGGGAGGGCCACACCGGCTACGGCAAGAACACCTGCACCACCGACGCGGTGAACACCTTCCTGACCACGGGTCAGGCGCCGCCGAAGGGAACTCGCTGCGCAGGTCAGTGAGGCGGGCTCGTCCTCCCCGGGACCGGGACCGGGACCGGGACCGGGGCCGGTGCCCCGGTCCCGGGGAGGGCGAGGTGTCAGCTGGAGGCCAGCGGGAGGCCGGCCGAGGCCCAGTCCGCTATGCCCTCGCGGTACTTGCGGACGTTGGTGTAGCCGAGTGCGGTGAGGCGGTCGGCGACCTGGCCGCTGTTGGGGCAGCCCGGGTCGGAGCAGTAGGTGACGATCGCAGCGTCGCGGTCCGGCAGCAGCAGGGGCGCGAGCGCGTCCACGTCGGAGCGGACCAGGGCGACCGCGCCGGGCAGGTGCTGCGCGGCGTAGTACTCGCCGCCCAGGGTGTCGAGCACGGTGACCGAGCCGGCGTCGATCGCCGCCCGGAGGTCCTCGCGGGAGATGAGTGCGGTCATATGGCAGCCTCCAGAGAAATCGGACTATAGTCCGCCTGTGACTGGAGACATTACCGGACCGCAGTCCGGTTCCGCCATCCCCCTGGAACTGCTGCGCACGCCGCCGGTCAAGGAGCGGGCCGACGCAGCGCGTAACCGCGCTGCCGTACTCGACGCCGCCGCCCGGCTGTTCGCCGAGCACGGGGTGCAGGGGGTGTCGATGGACCAGGTCGCGGCTGCGGCCGGGGTCGGCAAGGGCACGCTGTTCCGCCGGTTCGGGGACAGGTCGGGGCTGGCGGTGGCGCTGCTCGACGCCCGTGAGCGGGAGCTCCAGCAGGCGATCCTGACCGGGCCGCCGCCGCTCGGGCCGGGCGCGCCGGACGCCGAGCGGCTGGCCGCCTTCGCCGACGCCTATCTCGGCTATCTGGTCGAGCACCTGGACCTGGTCCGGATGTCCGAGACCGCCGCGCCGGGCGCCAGGTACCGGATCGGCGCCTACCGGTTCTGGCACCGGCATCTGTCGCTGCTGCTGGCCGGTGCGCCCGACCCGGCGGCCGATGCGCACAGCCTGCTGGCAGCCCTCGGGGCGGAGCATGTCGCCGCGCTGCTCCCGGAGTTGGGCGAGGAGCGGGTGCGCGAAGCAGTGGCCCGGCTGGCAGCCCGGCTGGGGCCGGCCTGAACGACGCACCGCCCGCCGGAGCGAACTCCGGCGGGCGGTGCTGGGGTGGGCTGAGGGAGGGTCAGCCGGTGGTCAGGTCGTAGACCGTGGTGCCGCCGACCGTCTGGGCCGTGAAGGTGGCCGCGACCCAGGCGGAGATCTCGGACGACTGGCTGGAGCCGCCCATGCTGCCGCCGCCCATCCCGCCTTCCGCGCCGCCCATGCCGCCCGCACCGCCGATGAAGTAGTGCACCTTGCCCTGCTGGACGTACTGCTTGAACGCGTCCAGGGTGAGCGAGGGGTCGGAGCCGTTGAAGCCGCCGAGGGCCATCACCGGTGCACCGGTGGCGAGTTGGTAGCTCGCCTGGTTCTGCGAGCCGACCGCTGCGGCGATCCAGGTGTACTGGTCGGCGTCCTGCTTCAGGAGCTTCGCCAGCTCGTCGCTGACCTGGGCGCCGTTGATCAGGCCGCCCATGCCACCACCGCCCGCGCCGCCGCCCATACCGCCGCGGCCGCCGGTCTCGCGGATGCCGCCCGCCGGGAGCTGCCCGCCGGGCTGGGCGCCGCCCTGGCCGCCGCCCTGCGGGAACGCCCCACCCGGGACCGCCCGGGCGCCGGGCGGCAGTTGGCCGCCGCCGGGGATGAGCATCATCCGACCGTCCTCGGCGCCGCCGGGGAGCCGCATGCCACCGGGGCCGCCCATCGCGCCCTCGACCCGGGGGCCGGCGGTCGGGATCGAGCCGGTGTGCGCGGTCGAGACGGTGTCCACCGCGTACGCGGCCGGCCCGCCGAGCGCGGCGGCCAGCGCCACCACTCCGGCGGCCGCACCGATCCGTCCGGCCACCCGGGCGGGCAGCCGGGTGCCCGCGAGCAGGGCGACGGCGGCCAGCAGCCCGCCGATCAGGACCGCCCAGCGCAGCCACGGCACGAAGTCGGTGCTGCGCCCGAGCAGGACGTACCCCCAGACCGCGGTGCCGCCGACGGCGAGGCCGAGCAGCGCCGCGTACGGCAGCCGCCGGCGGGCCCGCCAGAGGCCGTCCACGCCCATGCCGACCAGCGCGGCCACCGCCGGGGCCAGCGCCACCGTGTAGTACTGGTGGAAGATGCCGGACATGTAACTGAAGGTCAGCGCGGTGCAGAGCAGCCAGCCGCCCCAGACCAGGAAGGCGGTCCTGGCACCGTCGGTGCGCGGGGCCCGGCGGGTGGCCCAGAGGCCGACCAGCAGCAGGAGCAGCGCGGCGGGCAGCAGCCAGGCGATCTGGCCGCCGATGTCGCCGTCGAACAGCCGGGTGATGCCGGTCTCGCCCCAGCCGCCGCCCTGGCCGCCGCGGCCACCGCCGCCGCCGACGCTGCCGGTCTCCTCGCCGGTCAGCCGGCCGAAGCCGTTGTAGCCGAAGGTGACGGAGAGGAAGCTGTTGTCCTGCGAACCGCCGATGTAGGGCCGGGCGGAGGCCGGGGTGAGCTCGACGATCGCCACCCACCAGCCCGCCGAGGCGATCATCGCCCCGGCGCCGTACAGGAGTTGGAGCACCCGTCGGCCGAGCCCGGTCGGTGCGACCAGCAGGTACACCAGGGCGAAGGCGGGCAGCACCAGGAAGGCCTGCAGGGTCTTGGTGAGAAAGCCGAAGCCGAGCATCATGCCCACGAAGAGCATCCACCGGGCGCTCGCCGTCTCGGTGGCCCGCACCAGGCCGTAGGCGGCCAGCGTGAGCAGCAGCACCAGCAGCGCGTCCGGGTTGTTGAACCGGAACATCAGCGCGGCGACCGGCGTGAGGGCCAGCACCGCACCGGCCACCAGGCCGCCGAGCGGGGAGAACCGGCGGCGCACCGTGGCGTACACGGTGGCGACGGTGACCACGCCCATCAGGACCTGTGGGGCCAGCAGGGCAAAGGAGTTGAGGCCGAAGATCCGGACCGAGAGGGCCATCGGCCAGAGCGACATCGGCGCCTTGTCGACGGTGATGAAGTTGGCCGCGTCCGAGGAGCCGTAGAAGAACGCCTTCCAGCTCTGCGAACCGGCCTGGACCGCGGCCGAGTAGAAGGAGTTGGCCCAGCCGGAGGAGCTCAGGTTCCAGAAGTAGAGCAGCGCGGTGGCCGCCAGCAGGCCGAGCAGTGCGGGGCGGGCCCAGGCCGGGTCGTCGGGGCGGCCGCGCCAGGCGCGGGTGGGCAGCGTCCGCAGTCGGCCGGCCCAGGAGGTCGGGCCCTTGGGGACGGCTGCCAGGAGCTCGACGGGTGGGAACAGTGGTTCGACCGTGGCCCGTGCCGGGGGCTCGGGGGTCTCCGGCGGCGGGTAGTTCGCAGCCTCGGGCCACGGTTCACTGGTGGGAGGAGGGGAACTGGTCGTGGTCATGAGCGCTACGCTCTGCTGCCCCGCTGAGATTTTCGTGAAGCACAGCTGTGAGCACGGTCAGGAATTGACCGGAGCGTCGTCAGACCGGCTGAACGGGCGTCAGCTGCTTGCCGAGCCACTCCAGCGCGGGCGGGATCTCCCTGGTCCAGGTGTGGAAGTTGTGGCCGCCGCTGTCGAGGGTGATGGTGGCCAGCCTGGTCGGCGCCTTGAAGGCGGCCACCATCTTCTGGGTGGCCGGGTAGTTCTGCTCGTTGTAGCTGGTGGCCAGCAGCAGTGCGACGGTCGGCGGCGGCGTGTGCTTCAGCCGCCAGACCAGGTCGTTCTCCCGCTCCAGCTGCTCGTTGCCGCCGAAAAGGTCACCGGTGGTGACATCGGTCGGCGCGGCGTAGTAACCGGACAGCGAGATCGCGGTGCGGTACGAATCCGGCCTGCGCAGCGCGAACTTGAGCGCGCAGTAGCCGCCGGTGGAGTTGCCGATCACCGCCCGCTGCTCCGGCTGGTCGGAGACCCGGTAGGAGGCCGCCACCGCCTTCGGCAGGTCCTCGGCGAAGTAGGTCTCCACCTGCGGTCCGTTCGGGATGTCGATGCACTCGGTGTCCCGGTTGCCGACCACGGTCGGACGCATCATCACCAGCACGGTCGGCGGCAGCTTCCCGGCCTCGACCGCGGCCAACGCGGAGGTGGGGTACGCCATCAGCGAGATCAGCTTCTCCGCCGACCCGGGGTACCCGGCCAGCACCAGGGCCATCGGGAACTTCCGTTCGGCGTACCCCGGTTGGAAGTACTGCGGGGGCAGGTAGACGTACGCGGAGCTGCTGAGTCCGGAGGACGCGCCCTTGATCTCGACCTGCTGGATCACACCCGCGCGCTCGCGGGCCGAGCCCTGCGATGAGTACACCTTCTGCTCGCCCCGGACCGCGACCGGCTTGCCGGGCTGCTGCTCGACCACCGTGCCGGGCTCGCCGTCGGAGCCGAGCAGGTCGCTCCAGCTGGTGTAGAAGCCGAAGTAGGAGTTGGCCACCAGGCCCATCGCCACCAGCACGGTGACCTGGGTGGCCAGGAAGGCGCCGAGCCGGCCGGTCCAGGACTTCCACCCGGGTCCGGCCAGTTTCGGCCAGAGCGACAGGGTGGCGACGAAGGCGGCCGTCGCGAGCAGGACGGCGACGAGCTGGATCAGGTTTCCGGTCAGGCTGGGCACTTGCTGATCGTAGATGAGAGATTCCTGAGAGTCCGCCAGACCCCGCCTGTCACGCACCGGCTGGCGGCAGAGGGCCGGGGCGGCGCGCCGGTCCCGTGCTATAAACGGCCACATGAGCGAAGCCCTGGCCCGGCGGGCCGCCACGCTGGAGGATGTGGCCCGAGCTGCGGGTGTGTCCCGGTCCACGGTGTCCCGGGTCATCAACAACATCCGCAACGTCGACCCCGAGTTGCAGCAGACCGTCCGCGACGCGGTGGCCGCCACCGGGTACGTCCCGAACGCCGCCGCGCGCGCCCTGGTGACCCGGCGGGCGGGTGCGGTGGCGCTGGTGATGTCCAGCTCGGCCGGGCAGGAGGAGATCTTCACTGACCCGTTCTTCGGACGGGTGGTGGGCGGGATGATCGGTGCGCTGCGCCCGCTCGGTGTGCACCCGGTGCTGATGCTGGCCGACGACCCGGCCGCCCGCGAACAGGTGCTCTCCTACCTGCGGCAGGGCAACGCGGACGGCGCGATGGTGGTCTCCACCCGGGCCGACGACTCGCTGCCGGGACGGCTGCTCGAAGCCGGGCTGCCCACCGTGCTGTTCGGCCGGCCGGCCGAGCCGCTGCCGGGGCAGCTGAGCTGGGTGGACCTGCGCAACGTCGAGGGCGGCAGGATGGCCGCCGAGCATCTGCGGGCCAGGGGCTGCCGACGGATCGTCACCATCGCGGGTCCGGCCGCGATCTCCGCCGGAGCGGACCGGCTGGCCGGTGCCCGGGCGGTGCTCGGCGACATCCCGGCGGTCGAGGGCGACTTCGGCCAGGCCAGCGGGGCCCGGGCGATGGAGCGGCTGCTGGCCGAACACCCGGACCTGGACGGGGTGTTCGCCGCCAACGACCTGATGGCGCGCGGCGCGGTCGCGGTGCTCACCGAGCACGGCCGACGGGTGCCGGCGGACGTCGCGGTGATCGGCTTCGACGACAGCAGCGCCGCCACGGTCGGGCTGCCGCCGCTCACCACGGTGCGGCAGCCGGTGGAGGAGATGGCGGCCGAGATGACCCGGATCCTGCTGGACCGGATCGCCGATCCGCTGTCCGGGCCAGGATCGGTGCTGTTCGATCCTGAGCTGGTGATCCGCGAATCCGCCTGACCGGTGGCCGGGTTGCCCGGACTGCGGCCTGCTCGGCGTGCTCGGCCGGCGAAGGAAATTCGTACACCTCTCGAAGGATGAGTGGCACCGGTCTAGTCCACTATCGTTCCGGTAGCCACCGGGAGGCCCGATGATCCGCTCTGCGCAGAGCCGCACCATCCATGCCGGACACGCGTCGGGAGCGGTGGTCCGCTGCGGCGTGTCCGACGCGATGCTGGCCGAACTCCCGGTCTCCGTCGTGTTCTTCTACGACAAGGAGCTGGACCGGGACCGGCTGGCGGCCGGACTGGCCGAGGCGCTCGGCCGGGCGCCGCTGTTCGGCGGGCGGCTACGGGCGGGCGAGGACGGACTGGAGATCGTCTGCTCGGACGCCGGGGTGCCGCTGGTGACGGCCGAGGCGGCCGAGACGCTGCCCGAGGCGATGAGCAGGATGACGCTCGGCTCCTCCGGTTACGTGGACCACGTCGAGGCCAACCGGGCGCACTCCGGCGAGGCAGCGCTGTTCACCGTCAAGGTCAGCCGACTGGCCGACGGCGGAACGGCGTTGGGGTGCTCCTGGCACCACGTGATCGGGGACGTGCAGAGCTTCATGACGCTGATGCAGGCCTGGTCGGCGGCGGTCGAGGGTGCCGAGCCGCCCGAGGTCGGCATCGCCGGTGACCGGGAGAGCTTCCTGGACGCGGTGCTCCCGGCCGAGGACTCCGGACGGCTCGGGTTCCGGATTCCGGAGCCGGCGGAGGCCGAGCTGCTGGCGCACGAGTTCCGTACCGCGCCGCGCGCCAACCGGACCGTCCAGGTCTATTTCACCGACGGCGAAGTAGCGGCGATGAAGGACGAGTTCGGCGCCGTCACCGGGCGGCGGCTGTCGGCCAACGACGTGCTCGCGGCCCATGTGGTCACCACCGTCCGGCAGTTGGACGAGGACACCGAGGCCCGTGACCTGCTGCTGCCGGTGAACGTCCGGCGGCACCTGGGCATCCCGGCCGGTCAGCTCGGCAACCTGCTGGGCGAGGTGGTGCTGCGCTGCGCCCCGGCGGGGGAGCCGGCCGCGCTGGCCGCCGGAATCCGCTCGGCCGTGGACGAGTTCGCCACCGCACACCTCAGCCTGCGGACCAACCGGGACTTCCTGGCCTCGGTCGGCCGGGAACGGCTGCGGGACTGCGTGCCGCTGGGCTTCGACCCGGCCAACAAGACCTTCACACTCTCCAGCTGGAGCAAGGCAGGGGTGTACGAGGTGGCCTTCGAGGGTCATCGCCCACTCGCTTTCAGTCCCGGTGCCAGTGTCCAACTTCCCTGGGTGGCCTGGCTGGTGGAGGGCTTCGAGGGCTCCGGTCACCTCTTGACCGTGGTGCTGCCCGCCCGCCTCGCCGCCCGCCTGCGCGGGGACGAGGGACGGGCGGCCGTACACCGCCACCGCGACCCGGCCGAGGTGCTGCCGGAGCTCGCGGTGGCGATGCGGAAGTTGGTCTGAACCCGCTGCCGGTGGCCCCCGCCGGGGCCACCGGCACGGCCCTTACGGGAAGGAGACGACCACCGAGGGGGTGGTGGACGTACCCGAGGTGGGGGCGCCGATGTCGTTGATCACGTGGTTGTACTGGCCGTTGCCGCCCAGCGAGACCACCAGCAGGTCGTGGAACTTCACGCCCGGCTTGACCGGCGCCTCGAAACCGTGGTCCTGACGGATGGTCGGGTCCACGTTGTAGTAGCAGTAGCTGCCCAGGCCCCAGCCCTCGTGGGTGGTGACGTTGTCACCGACCTTGTAGGCCGCGTACCCCTGGACCGAACCGTTCTGCACGGCGGCCTGGTTGGGCGCGTCGTAGGACTTCTCGTTCTGGAAGAAGACGGTCTTGCCGTTGTTGCCGTACCACTGCACGTCGTACTTGTTGAAGTGCTCGACGAACAGGCCGGTGGCCAGCACGTCGTCACCGTTCACGACCAGGCCGTAGTCCGAGCGGTTGGTCTCCCAGCCCCAGCCCTCGCCGTGGTCGGCGCGCCACAGCCAGGTGTGGTCGATGATCGCGTCGTCGCTGTTCACCACGACGGCGGTGGTCGCCTTGCCGGCGCCCGCGCCGCCGACCCGGACGAAGACGTCCTGGACGGTGGTCGGGTTGCCGCCGTGGTCGGCGGCCGAGTTGGCCGGGCCGACCTCCAGCAGGGTGGCCGAGTTGACCGGGCCCGCGTCGATCAGGAAGCCCGCCAGCTTGACCCCGTCCACGTCGGCGACCTTCATCGCCGTCACCCCGTTGTCCGGGATGACGGTGGCCAGGCCGAGGCCGAGCACCACGGTGTCCGCGCGGGTCACGTTGATGGTCTGGTCGACGTGGTAGACGCCGGGCGTGAAGAGCAGGTTGAGGCCCTGGGCCAGCGCCGCGTTGATGGTCGCGGCGGTCGCGCCGGGCTTCACCACGTAGAACTGGGCCAGCGGGATCGAGCTGCCCTGCGGGGTGCCGGCCCAGGAGACGCCGCTCGCGTTGGTGCGCTTGGCCGGGACGAAGACCTTGTAGTCGTTGCCGTCCAGGTAGAGGAAGGGCTTCTCCCGGGAGACCGGGGTGGTGTCCAGCGTGGTGTACGGCGGGTTCGGGAAGGCCCCGCCGGCCGGGGCGCCCTGGACACCGGAGAAGACCTGGTTCCAGACGCCGTTGCTGAAGCCGCCGATCGAGCTGTCCCGGGTGTACCACTGCTGCTGCGAGTAGTTGCCGATCTGGCCGTCGACCTTGCTGTCCGCGATGTAGCCGCCGCTGGCCCAACCGTAGCCGCTGGGCGCCAGGTTGAGGCCGCCCCTGACGTGCATCCGGCGGAACGGTGCGGCTTGCGAGACCGCCCAGCGGTCGGTGCCGTTGACCGGGTTGAGCGCGAGGTTCTCGGCCGAGCGCCAGAAGTTCTGGGTGGCGTTGCCGTTGAACCAGCCCGCGTCGACCGTGACGTCACCGTTGATGTTGGTGTCGTCGGGGGAGAGGCCGAGACCGGAGATCGAGGTGTAGAAGCCGATCTGCGCGTTCAGGTTGTTGTACGTACCCGGCTTGAACAGGAACTGGTAACGGCCGGTACCGAACTGGGCCGACTCCTGCTGGGCGAAGACCTCGTCCAGCTTGGCCTGGATGTTCGGCGTCGAGGGGTCGAAGACGATCACGTTCGGGCCGAGGTCGCCGCCACCGGGTATCGGCGGCACGCTGCCGCCACCGGTGTTCACCTGGAACTCCCAGAGCGAGTAGCCGTAACCGGTGCCCCGGGTGAGGCCGTTCATCCTGACGTACCGGCCCGAGCCGCTGACGTCCAGGCTCTCGGTGCCGCCCGTGCCGTTGGTGGTGGTGCGGATCGTGGTCCAGCCGGTGCCGTCGTTCGAGGTCTGGAGCTGGTACGACTTCCCGTACGCGGCCTCCCAGTTGAGCACCACGTGGCAGATCTGCTGGACCGAGCCCAGGTCGACCTGGAGCCACTGCGGGTCGCTGGCGGCGGAGGCCCAGCGGGTGCCGTTGTTGCCGTCGGTGGCCAGGGCCGCG
This sequence comes from Kitasatospora sp. Root107, assembly GCF_001424875.1. GTDB lineage: Bacteria > Actinomycetota > Actinomycetes > Streptomycetales > Streptomycetaceae > Kitasatospora. Next base: position 53,408 of record NZ_LMCT01000004.1, read on the forward strand.
CCGGTGCCGCCGTTCTCGGTCGAGGAGGCGGTGGTCGGCCTGCCCTGGGCGGCGTTGGTGGTGCCACAGGACGGGGGTGTGGCGCCGGTGCTGCCGAAGACCTGGAACTCCCAGAGCGAGTAGCCGTAGCCGGTGCCCCGGGTGATGCCGTTCATCCTGACGTACCGTCCGGACCCGGTGACGTTGATCGTCTCCAGGCCGCCGGTGCCGTTGGTGGCGGTGTACACGGTGGTCCAGCTGGTGCCGTCGCTCGAGGTCTGGAGCTGGTACGACTTCCCGTACGCAGCTTCCCAGTTGAGCACGACCTTGCTGATGGTGGCGGTGGCGCCCAGGTCGACCTGGAGCCACTGCTGGTCGGTCGCGGCCGAGGACCAGCGGGTGGCGCTGTTGCCGTCGACGGCCAGGGCCGCGCCGGTGCCGCCGTTCTCGGTGGAGGAGGCGGTGACCGTCTTCCCCTGCGAGATCAGCGAGTCGGCGGCGTTGGCGGTGGCGCCGGGTAGGGCGAGCACTGCTCCGGAGAGCAGGGCAAGCGTGGTGGTGGTCGCGGCAATACCGCGTGCCGAAGTGAGCCTCACGGGCTTCTCCTGCGCTGGGTGGGGTGGGGGTGGGGGAGGCGCAGCGGCGGACAGACGCGCCGTCGGAGTATCTCGGAGAGCGCTCCCCGAGGGGAGTGTGGAGGGCTCAACTTCCCGGTGTCAAGGAGCCGGTGAGCATTCGGCACACGATCGAGTTGCACTGTCCAGGGGCTCGGGGAACTGCGAGGAGATCTGGCGCGTGGGTCACTGCGAAGGTGCCTGACCACCCTCGACCTGCAACGTCTTCCGAGGTCGGCGTCGCAGTTCCCCGAGCCCCTGGTGGTGCGCAATCAGCGAATAGATCCGCCCGAGTCGAGGAAGCGCGAGAGCGGGAGCGTTGCGGCTCCGACGGTGACGGCGTCGGGGCCGAGCCGGCCGAGCTCGATGGAGGTCTGGGCCCGGGGGAACCGCAGGGCGTACGAGGTGGCCGCGTCCCGGACGGCGGGCAGCAGGCGGGGGCCGAGCAGCAGCCCGGCCCAGCCGCCGATGATGATCCGTTCGGGGTTGAACAGGTTGATCAGGTCGGCGATCGCCGCGCCGAAGTACTCGGCGGCCTCGGCGAGCAACGCGACGGCTGACGGTTCGTCACGTTCGGCGGCGGCCAGCAGGGCCGCCAGGCCCTCCTTCTCCGAGCTGCCGGGCGGCGCCTCGCCCCAGCGCTCGACCAGCGCCTCTGCGCCGACGTACGCCTCCAGGCAGCCACGGGAGCCGCAGCGGCAGAGCCGTCCGCCGACGTGCACCTTGGTGTGGCCCCACTCGCCCGCACTGCTGGTGGCGCCCCGGAACCGGGCTCCATCGGCGATCACGCAGGCACCGACGCCCGAGCCGAAGAGTGCGACCACCGCGTGCCGGGCGCCCTGCCCGGCGCCGAACCACATCTCGGCCTGGCCGAGCGTCTTGGCGCCGTTGTCGACGTAGAGCGGCAGGTCGGTGCCGGCCCGCAGCAGGCGGCCGAGCGGGACGGCGTCCCAGTCCACGGTCTGGCTGTGCACCACGATGCCCAGGCCGTCCTGGCCCGGTTCACCCTGCTCGACGATGCCGGGCACCCCGACGCCGACACCCAGCACCTGGGACTCCTGGACGCCGGTCTGCTTCAGCACCTCGCCGATGCCGGTGAGCATCAACTCGACCACGTGGTCCACGTCGTGGCCGTGGTCGGAGAGCGGGTGGTCGCTCGCGGCGAGCTCGGTCAGGGCCAGGTCGAACAGTGCGACCCGGACCTGGGTCTCGCCGACGTCCACCCCGATCAGGTGGGCCCGGTCCGGGGTGACCTGGAGCAGGATGCGCGGGCGGCCGCCGTCCGACTCGACCGACCCGCACTCCTCGACCAGGCCGTCCGAAATCAGTTCGCCCACCACGTTGCTGACCGATCCGCCGCTCAGCCCGCTGATCTGGCCCAACTCCTGTCTGCTCAGCGGACCTTCGAAGTACAGCCGGTGCAACAGGGTGGATCGACTGCCCCGTCGCAGGTCACGGACGGTCTGCTTGCCTCGCTCTGCCATCTGGTCTCCCTCCTGATCCGAATCTATCGCTGCACGGACTCTTGACGCCAGCTTTTCTCACACGTTAAATCACGGTCCGAAGTAAGCATCAGAGCTGGCGACTTCACCCCACCATCCCCACCCACTCGTCCGAGAGGGACACGGTCATGCGCATCAACCGTCTTGCTGCGGCCACCGCCCTGGTTTCCGTCCTCACCCTGACCGCCACCGCCTGCGGCGGCGGTTCCACCTCCGGAGGCGGCGACAACAGCAGCCCCAAGACTCTCACCTACTGGGCGAGCAACCAGGGCACCAGCCTGGAGAACGACAAGCAGGTCCTCGAACCCGAGCTGAGAAAGTTCGAGGCGCAGACCGGCATCAAGGTGAAGCTGGAGGTGGTCCCCTGGTCCGACCTGCTGAACCGGATCCTCGCCGCCACCGCCTCCGGCCAGGGCCCCGACGTGCTGAACATCGGCAACACCTGGTCCGCCTCGCTCCAGGCCACCGGCGCGCTGCTGCCGTTCGACGACGCCACCTTCGGCAAGATCGGCGGCAAGGACCGGTTCCTCCCGGCGACCATCGCCTCGGCCGGCGCGGCGGGCAAGGCCCCCGCAGCGGTGCCGCTGTACTCGATGGCGTACGGCCTCTACTACAACAAGAAGCTGTTCGACGCGGCCGGCATCAGCAAGCCCCCGGCCACCTGGGAGGAGCTGGTGGCGGACGGTCAGAAGCTGACCAAGGACGGCAAGTACGGCCTGGCGATCGAGGGCGGCAACGTCTCGGAGAACGTCCACCACGCCTTCGCGCTCGGCAAGCAGCACGGCGCGGACTGGTTCGACGCCGCGGGCAAGCCCGTCTTCGACACCCCCGAGGCGGTCGCGACGGTCAAGCAGTACGTCGACTTCATCGCCAAGGACAAGATCGCCGCCCCCGGCAACGCCGAGTACGCCGCCAACCAGTCGGTCACCGACTTCGCCAGCGGCAAGGCCGCGATGCTGATGTGGCAAGCCGCCGGGGCCTCGCTCAAGTCGCACGGGATGAACCCCGACGACTACGCGGTCGCGCCGATCCCGCTGCCTGCCGGTGCGAGTGGCAGCAAGGCGGTCACCTCGATGGTCGCGGGCATCAACCTGGCGGTCTTCAAGAACAGCAAGAACACCGACGGTGCGCTGCAGTTCGTGAAGTTCATGACCAGCAACGAGGAGCAGATCCAGCTCAACAAGACCTACGGCTCGATCCCGCCGGTGAAGGACGCCCAGGCCGACACCGCCTTTGCCACCCCCGAGCTGAAGATGCTGTCGAACGTGCTCGCCACCGGCGCGGCCCCGCTGCCGCAGGTCGCCAACGAGAGCCAGTTCGAGACCCTGGTCGGCACGGCGGTGAAGAACCTGCTGGCCGCAGCGGCCGCCGGCAAGCCGGTCACCGAGGACTCCGTGAAGGCCGAGCTCACCAAGGCTCAGCAGCAGATGCCGGCCAGCTGACATGACCAGACGGCGACTTGGCCTGCCCTACCTGCTCCTACTCCCGGCGCTCGCCCTGGAGTTGCTGATCCACCTGGTCCCGATGGTGGTCGGCATGGTGATGAGCTTCAAGCAGCTCACCCAGTTCTACATCCGGGACTGGTCGACCGCTCCGTGGTCCGGCCTCGACAACTACCGCGTGTCGGTGGACTTCTCCGCTCCGATCGGCCAGTCGCTGCTGAACTCGTTCTGGGTCACCTGCCTGTTCACCGCCCTGGCAGTCGGGTTCTCCTGGCTGCTGGGGACGGCGGCGGCGGTCTTCCTGCAGGAGTCGTTCCGGGGCCGCGGGCTGCTCCGGACGCTCTTCCTGATCCCGTACGCCCTGCCGGTGTACGCGGCGGTGATCACCTGGTCGTTCATGTTCCAGCGGGACACCGGACTAGTGAACCACCTGCTGGTGGACCAGCTGTACCTGTTCGACGAGAAGCCGTTCTGGCTGATCGGCGACAACAGCTTCACCGCGCTGGTGGTGGTGGCGGTCTGGAAGACCTGGCCGTTCGCCTTCCTCACCCTGATGGCCGGCCTGCAGAACATCCCGCGCGAGCTGTACGAGGCGGCGGCGATGGACGGCGCCGGGGTCTGGCAGCAGCTGCGCAAGATCACCCTGCCCTCGCTCCGGCCGGTCAACCAGGTGCTGGTGCTGGTGCTCTTCCTGTGGACCTTCAACGACTTCAACACGCCCTACGTGCTGTTCGGGAAGTCCGCACCGGAGCAGGCCGACCTGATCTCCATCCACATCTACCAATCCTCCTTCGTCACCTGGAACTTCGGGGCGGGGTCGGCGATGTCCGTGCTGCTGTTGCTCTTCCTGCTCCTGGTGACCGCCATCTACCTCTTCTTCACTTCACGCCGGAGGGACGCCGATGCTTAAGCCCCCACCTTCGTTCCTCTGGACCCGCCGGATCTTCCTCACCTTGCTGACCGCCTTCACCCTCACCCCCGTGCTGGTGATGGTCAGTTCCTCGCTCAAGCCGCTGCAGGACGTCCAGGGCCCGTTCCGGTGGATCCCCAGCGAGCTGACGTTCCGTCCGTACCTGGACATCTGGAGCACCGTCCCGCTGGCCGACTACTTCGTCAACTCGCTGATCGTGTCGGTGAGTGCGACCGTGCTGTCGGTGCTGATCGCGATCTTCTCCGCGTACGGCGTGAGCCGGTACCGCTTCCGGGGACGGAAGTTGTTCACCGTCACGGTGCTTTCCACCCAGATGTTCCCCGGCATCCTGTTCCTGCTGCCGCTCTTCCTGATCTTCGTGAACATCGGGAACGCCACCGGCGTCGCGCTGTACGGCAGCCGGGGCGGGCTGATCCTGACCTATCTGACCTTCTCGCTGCCGTTCTCGATCTGGATGCTGGTCGGCTACTTCGACTCCATCCCAAGGGACTTGGACGAGGCGGCGGCGGTGGACGGCTGCGGCCCGCTGCGCACCCTGGTGCGGATCGTGGTGCCGGCCGCCACCCCCGGGATCGTCGCGGTCAGCGTGTACGCCTTCATGACCGCCTGGGGCGAGGTGCTGTTCGCCTCGGTGATGACCAACGACACCACCCGCACCCTCTCGGTCGGGCTGCAGGGCTACGCCACCCAGAACGACGTGTACTGGAACCAGGTCATGGCCGCGTCCCTGGTGGTCAGCGTGCCCGTGGTCGCCGGATTCCTGCTGTTGCAGCGCTACCTGGTCGCCGGGCTCACCGCCGGGGCCGTCAAGTGACCCTCTCCGAAAGGCAGATGATGGATCTCAGTGCTCTCCCCGACGACTTCCTCTGGGGCGCGGCCACCGCCGCCTACCAGATCGAGGGCGCGGTGAACGAGGACGGCCGGGCGCCCTCGATCTGGGACACCTTCTCCCACATCCCCGGCAAGGTCGACAACGGCGACACCGGCGACGTGGCGTGCGACCACTACCACCGGTGGCCCGAGGACCTCGGCCTGGCCCGCCAACTCGGCCTGGACGCCTACCGGTTCTCGATCGCCTGGCCCCGGGTGGTGCCGCTCGCCGACGGCGTGGTCAACCCGGCAGGGCTGGACTTCTACGACCGCCTCACCGACGCCGTGCTTGCCGCCGGGATGACCCCTTTCCCCACCCTCTACCACTGGGACCTCCCGCAGGCCCAGCAGGACCGGGGCGGCTGGGCCGTCCGCGACACCGCCCTGCGGTTCGCCGAGTACGCCGAGGTGGTGGCCGCGCGGCTGGGGGACCGGATCACCCACTGGGCCACCCTCAACGAGCCGCTCTGCTCGGCCTGGATCGGCCACCTGGACGGCACGATGGCGCCGGGCATCACCGACCTGACCACCGCCGTCCGGGCCTCGTACCATTTGCATCTGGGCCACGGCCTGGCTGTGCAGGTGCTCCGCTCCACCGTCCCCGGCGCGCAGATCGGCATCGTCAACAACCTCAGCCCGATCGAGGCCGCCTCCTCCGGCGAGGCGGACCTGGCGGCCGCCGTCCGCGCCGACGGCCACATCAACCGCTGGTGGCTGGACCCGGTGTTCGGTCGGGGCTACCCCGAGGACATGGTCAAGCTCTACGGCGTCGACCTCCCGATCCAGGACGGCGACCTCGACCTGATCGGCGCCCCGCTGGACTGGATCGGACTCAACTACTACTTCCGCCAGTTCGTCGCCGACGACCCGACCGCCCCGGCCCCCGGCTTCCGCCAGGTCCGCGGCCCGAACGCCGAACACACCGCGATGGACTGGGAGGTGCACGGCCCGGGCCTGGAACAGCTGATCCTCCGCCTCACCGAGGACTACGGCGCCGGAAAGATCTACGTCACCGAGAACGGCTCCGCCTACCAGGACACCGTGACCGCCGACGGCGCCATCCACGACCCGGAGCGGACGGCCTACTTCGAGCAGCACCTGGCCGCCTGTGCCCGGGCCGTCGCCCAAGGCGCCCCGCTGGCGGGCTACTTCGCCTGGTCCCTGCTGGACAACTTCGAGTGGGCGTACGGCTACGACAAGCGCTTCGGCCTGGTCCACGTCGACTACGCGACCCAGCAACGCACCATCAAGACCAGCGGCCACCGCTACGCGGAACTCATCCGCAACCACCGCTCGCGGTAGTGCCTCGGCCGGATGTCGTTCCCTCGCTCTGCGTACTGCGGGGGAACGACATCCGGGCGGCGACGCTACATCCCGACGTAGATCCTCCACAGCCAGGGCTCCCGGACGGCGGGCAGCCGGGCGAGGGTGTAGTGACACGCCCACGGGTTGGGATCGGTCGGTCTGTTGGAATACGGTGGAAGCGGATCGTCCCGAAGCACCCCTTCGGGCATTCCGCCGGTCGCGGGAGCGCGCAACCAGGTGCCTTGGAAGGCGAGTTGAAGCCACAGTCCAGCCGAAAGCGGCACGGTCTCCCCAGCGTCGGGCGGCTGCCACGGCTCACCGGTCCGGGGGTGGCGCGGTACCAGGCTGATGTCGGGTGCGGGGTCGAGGGAGCGTAGCCCCGGTCCGGCCAGGTCCACCGTCTTCGCCGTCGGTCCCGGCGGGAGCCAGGCGGCGATCGCGCGACGGAACAGATTCGCGACGGGCCCGGGCTTGAAGCTGAGCGGGGCACCTCCCGAAGCCACCAGCAGGTGGGCCATCGCCACGCCGGCCGCGACGTCCGACTCCGGGCCCCACCACCCCGTCAGATCCACCGACGGCATGGCCAGCCGTTCCTCGGCGAGCACCGTCTCCCAGTCGGCCGGAGCGGGGGCAGGGCCGTCCACCGCGACACGGCGCACGGCCTGCGGGTCGAGCCGCACCTCCTGCCAGAACGAGCAGACGTCCATGCGGGAACCCACCTCCTGGCCACACTGCGCACAGGCGAGGTTGGGCCCGTCCCCGCCGTCCACTCCGCAGCAGTACCCGTCGCACCGCTCCAGGATGAATCGCAGCGCACGGGTGTCACCCGGGGCCAGGACCACCGAATCCGACGGACCCTCAGAGACCGAGTAGACCGGTGCGAACACGCCGCGGGCTGCCGCCTCGTCCGCCCCGATTTCGTCCCACAGTCGCCAAGGCAGCCCTATCGGCTGGGGATCGACAGCGTACGTCCCGGTGGCCATCAGGGCTGGGAGACGAACCCCGTTTCCGTATTTGTGGTTTGCATGAACGGGCAGCACCACCCGCTCCACCGGTGCGGTCAGGACGGTCCCGCACCCCGAACACGCGAAGACATCGGCCAACTGCGCTCCCCTGACTCAGAAGAGCCGATTGTCGCTCCCGGCCGATCGAGCGCCAACACCTTTTCTCACGTGTCAGGCGGTCAGGCCCCGTAGCCGTCGTCCGGAGTGCTGGCCGGGATGGGTGGGCAGTCGTGGGGGTCGTGGCTGACCACCTTGTTGAGGACCGGGTCGGCGAGGAGTGGGCCGTCGTAGTCGTCCCGGGTGGTGAAGCAGAAGCTGACGGCCACGCCGCCCGGTTCGGTCAGCACGGTGCACTGGCCGTCGATGCGGTCGTCCCTGGTCCAGGACACGCCCAGAGCGTCCAGCCGGGCGAGCACTGCGCTGAGCGGCAGCTCCGACTCGAAGGTGCAGCCACCGGGTACTCCACCTCGCCGTGCCAGGCCGGCACGATCACCATGGTCACCAACCGGCAGCGGCAGACCACCAGTTGCAGGTCGCCGTAGCCGAACCAGTGCGGCCAGCGCCAACGCTTGTCGACCGGATCGCCCACCCACGGCGGCCCGAGGGCGGCGGCCAGCTCGGGCAGCGGTACCCGGCAGCCGACCGGCCCGATCAGGCCGGTGCGGCCGAACTCGGTCAGGACGTCCAGTGCGGTCATGACCAGGAAGCCTGCCAGACCGTCGTCAGGACGCCGTGCGCGGGATGCGCCGCTCCCAGTCCCGCTCGAAGATCACGTCGCCGGCCTCCAGAGCCGTGAGACGGCTGCGGGTGGTGAAGTGGGTGGCGTCGCAGGTGATTTCGGAGCGAGTGCGGACGGTGACGTCCCAGCCGAGGTCGGGGCGTTGCAGGCGGACGGTCCAGTCGGAGCGGGTGGTGGCGGAGAGCGGGTCGTCGGTGAGGATGCGGTAGGCCTCGACAGCCTGTTCGTCGAAGATCAGGCCGTCGGGGTAGCGGCGGGAGCCGCCGTAGTTGGGGTCGACCTCGAGGCGCCATTCGCCGGTGGCCACGTCGCGCAGGACCTGGCGTTCGGGGCGGGCGGTGAGTGGTTCGGTGTGCTGGACGTCCAGGCCGACGGACTGCTCGGGGGACTCGAAGGTGATCGGTGCGGAGCCCGCGTCGGCAGCCAGGTGACGGACCGGCAGGGCGAGCACGCTGTGGCCGGGGTCGATCTCGAAGCCGGCGGCATCCGGCTGGGGCCAGATCCAGGGCCAGTAGGCGGAGGAGAGGGCGAGCCGGATCCGGTGGCCGGCCGGGAAGGCGTGGGCGATGGAGACCAGGGAGAACTCGACCTCCTCGACCGAACCCGGGGTCCACTCGACCACCCGGTCACGGCCCTGACGGGCGGTCAGGTTGAGCACGCCCCGGGTGACCAGGGTGGAGGAGCCATCCGGCGCGACGTCGCAGAGCCGGGCGATCACCTGCCCGCGCCGGGTGTCGCAGCGCACCCGGAGGCGGACCGAGGTGTTGCCGAGGATCTCGACCGGTTCGGGCAGTGGGGTGGTGTCGAAGCAGACCGAGCGGCCGTCCTCCTCGCGCTGATCCGGCGGCAGGTCGGAGGCGTTGCCGAACGGGAAGAACCGCCCGGCGTCCACGCCGGTGTGCTGGGGGGAGCGGACCCGTACGAAACGGTCCAGGGAAGAGGTGCCGGCCGTGCGCAGCACGTCGTCCAGGCCGTAGTGGATCTCGCGGACGTCCGGCGAGGGCCAGGACTCGTCGCCGACCCACCGTCCGGGCCGGTTGGCGTACACTGTCGCGGGCGGCACCGACTCGTTCATCCAGGTGCGCAGCGCGGGCTCCGCCAGCACCCCCGTGTCGACGTCCTTGAGCCAGTGGTCCCACCAGCGCAGCGTCTCCTGCAGGAAGCCGATCGCCGGGCCCGGCGGCAGGCCCCGGTCGGGGTACTGGTGCGACCAGGGGCCGATGATGCCGCGGACCGGCGCGTCCAGGTGCTCGACCAGCCGCAGCACGGTGTCCCGGTAGGGGTCGGCCCAGCCGCCGACGGCGAGCACGGCGGCCTTGATCGCGCCGTAGTCCTCGCAGACGCTGCCGTGCCGCCAGTAGTCGTCCCGGGTCTGGTGCGAGAGCCAGGGGTGGATGAACGGGTCGACGGCTTCGAGGCGGGAGCGCCAGATCCGCCGCCAGTCCTCGCCGACGTACTTCGGGTCCGGCGGCCGCCCGACGAAGGCGAGCATGGTGGCGGACCAGGCGTGCATGTCGACGGCGAGCAGCGAACCGCCCATGTAGTGCACGTCGTTGTCGTACCGGTCGTCGGTCGAGCAGACCGTGACCACGGCCTGCAAGGCGGGAGGTGCCAGCGCCGCGATCTGCAGGCTGTTGAAGCCGCCCCAGGAGATCCCGAACATGCCGACCCGCCCACTGCACCAGGGCTGCGCGGCCAGCCACTCCACCACCGCGACCCCGTCGGCCAGCTCCTGCGCGGAGTACTCGTCGCCGGGCAGCCCGCCGGAGTTGCCGTGGCCCCGGACGTCGACCCGGACCGAGGCGTAGCCGTGGCCCGCATACCACGGGTGGCGCTGGGCGTCGCGCGGCGCCGTCCAGTCGGTGAGCCGGTACGGCAGGTACTCCAGCAGGGCGGGCACGGGCTGGTCGGTGACGGGGCGCCAGATCCGGGCGTACAGCTCGGTGCCGTCGGCCAGCGGGATGCGGAGGTCCTCGCGGGTGGTCCCGTACGGGTAGCTGTCGGGGTGCTGCATGGCGGGGACCTCCTGGGTGTGGCCGTGTGGGATCAGGTCGGATCAGCGGGTCACGACCTAGTGAACGGGGTGCATGGTCCGGCGCATCCAGGGGAGCGCGAGGTACAGCGCGATCCCGGCGGCCACGGCGAACAGGCCGAGCGCGCCGTAGTACACCGAGTCGGCGATCTCGCCGTAGAGCTTGGTGAGCTGGGCGGCGATGCCCTGGGAGAGGGCGAGCGAGAGGAACCAGACCGCCATGGTCTGGCTGGCGAAGTGACGGGGCGCCAGTTTGCTGGTGGCGGACATGCCGGTGGTCTCCAGCAGGATGTCGCCGCCGCCCATGAAGAGGTAGCAGCCGAGCAGCCAGAGCCCGGCGATCTGGTAGTCGCCGCTCTTGCCCGCCGTGGCCGGGACCAGGATCAGGAAGGAGATGCCGGCCGCGAACAGCGAGTAGGCGATCTTCCGGGAGGCGTGCGGCTGGCGGTGGTCCAGCCGTACCCAGAGTGCGGCGATCACCGGGGCGAGCAGCACCTCGATCGCGCCCAGGATGGAGGTCCACCAGCTGGACGGGAAGTGCCAGCCGAAGATGCTGTTGTCCACGTGGTCCACCGCGAGCAGGGCGAGCGTGGTGTAGGAGGAGAACAGCACCAGGTTGAAGACCACCGAGGCGAGGAAGAGGACCATGTACGGCCGCAGCCGGCCGCGCTCCTCGCGGGTCACCTCGGGGCTGCGGAACATCACCGCGAAGTAGGCGATCGGGGCCAGTACCGAGACCAGCGTGATCAGGTCGACGGCGCGGTCCATGGTGAGCCAGCCGACGAGTTGCAGCAGCACCCCGACGGCGGCCACCAGGAGCACCACCGCCACCGCCCGGCCGGCCCAGCGGGTGCGTTCGGCGTCGGTGAGCGGGTGCACCGGGCCGCGGTCGCGGTGCAGCGTGGAGCGGCCATGCACGTACTGGATCACCCCGAAGGTCATCCCGATCGCGGCGGCCGAGAAGCCCCAGTGCCAGCCCTTGTTCTGGCCGAGCCAGCCGCTGACCAGCGGGCCGGCGAAGGCACCGATGTTGATCGCCATGTAGTAGAGGGCGAAGCCCGCGTCCCGGCGGTCGTCGTCGGTGGAGTAGAGCCCGCCGACCAGGGTGGCCGCGTTGGGCTTCAGGAAGCCGGTGCCGATCACGATCAGGCCGAGGCCGACCCAGGTCATGGTGGCGGTGGGCACCGACATCGCGTAGTGCCCGCAGGCGATCAGCACGCCGCCATAGAGCACGGCCCGGTAGGAGCCGAGCATCCGGTCGGCCACCCAGCCGCCGACCACCGAGGTCAGGTAGACCAGGGTGCCGTAGGCGGAGACCACCGAGGCGGCGGTCCCCTGCAGCATGCCGAGGCCGCCGTTCGAGACCGAGTCGGCGAAGTAGAGCACCAGGATGGCCTGCATGCCGAGGAACGAGAACCGCTCCCAGACCTCCAGGCCGGAGAGGGTGAGCAGGCCGCGGGGGTGACCGAAGAAGGAGTGGTCCAGTCGGGCGGAGTCCTGGCTTTCGATGTCTGTGCTGTTCAGCAAGGGAGCTGCCTTCGGTCGGTCCCGGTGATCACCGAATCAGACAATAGATGACTTTTACTCCTATTTCCTGACGGAATGTGAGCTGCCGCGCCGTCAGGGCGGCCCGAGTGCTCCGATGCGCCGGGGTGGCGCAGTTGCACATGGCTTGCAACTGCGACCCAGTACGGGGAAAGATGGCCCAGCTCGGCGACCTGGGCATCTCGTACGACTTCATGGAGGACTGCCGCATGGCTGCGACCGGCCGACTGCGCGACCGGCTCACCCGTCCGGAGTGGCTGCGACTCGCCGGGATGGGGGGTTTCGTCCTGGCGCTGCACGTGATCGGGTGGTTCACCCTGATCGGGCTGGTCGCCCCTGAGCAGTACGACGTCGGCGGACAGGTCTTCGGCGTCGGGATGGGGCTGACCGCCTACACGCTGGGGATGCGGCACGCCTTCGACGCGGACCACATCGCGGCGATCGACAACACCACCCGCAAGCTGATGGGGCAGGGGCAGCGTCCGCTCTCGGTCGGCTTCTGGTTCTCGCTCGGGCACTCCTCGGTGGTCTTCGGCCTCTGCGCGCTGCTGGCCTTCGGCATCCAGTCGCTGGCCGGGCAGGTCGAGTCGGACGACTCCACCCTGCACGACCTGACCGGTCTGATCGGGGTCGGCGTCTCGGGCGTGTTCCTGCTGCTGATCGGCCTGATCAACCTGGGTGCCTTCAACGGCATCCTCAAGGTGTTCCGGAAGATGCGTCAGGGCGAGTTCGACGAGGACGAGCTGGAGCGCCAGCTCGACAAGCGCGGCTTCCTGAACCGGATCCTCGGCCGGGTCACCCGGGCCGTCACCAAGCCCTGGCACATGTACCCCGTCGGCCTGCTCTTCGGGCTCGGCTTCGACACCGCCACCGAGGTCTCGCTGCTGGTGCTGGCCGGCGGCGCGGCCGCCTTCCAGCTGCCCTGGTACGCGTTGCTGGTGCTGCCGGTGCTGTTCGCGGCGGGCATGAGCCTGCTGGACACGATCGACGGCTCGTTCATGAACTTCGCCTACGAGTGGGCGTTCTCCAAGCCGGTCCGCAAGATCTACTACAACCTCACCGTCACCGGCCTCTCGGTGCTGGTCGCGCTGGTGATCGGCACCATCGAGCTGGTCGGCCTGCTCGGCGAGAAGCTCGACATCAGCTCGGGCCCGGTGGCCTGGATCGGTGCGATCGACCTGGACATGGTCGGGTACGCGATCGTCGGCCTGTTCGTGCTCACCTGGGCCGGGGCGGTCGGGTACTGGAAGCTCGGCCGGGTCGAGGAGCGCTGGTCGGCCGGCCTGGAGAAGGCCGCCGCCCGGGACTGACGCCCACTCAGCTCGCGTCGTGCACGTCTGAGCACCACGGCCCGGGCCGGGAGCACTGCCCGCCGTACCGGGTGGTCAGCCGTCTCCCGGCGGTATCCAACTGTTAACGGGCAACCCCTTGTCGGGTCATTTTCTACGCGCGTATCTTGGGGCCCGCCGGATCTGCCCGGCACGTGATCTACGCGGGTAGTGCGCCGTCGTGCGCTGCCTGACCCACCCTCAGCTCCCGGCGACCCCACGCGCGTCGCGAGCTTGGACCGAGGAGTTCTGCCCGGTGACCAAGTCCACCGCTCCCCGCCGTTCCCGCCGCAGCCTGCTGCGTGCGGCCGTCCTGCCCGTCGCCGTGGCGGGTTCGCTCGTGCTCGCCCCGCTCCCGAGTGCCCTCGCCGCGCCCTCGGCCGACGTGGTGATCTCCGAGGTGTACGGCGGCGGTGGCAACTCCGGTGCCACGCTGAAGAACGACTTCATCGAGCTGGCCAACAAGGGCGGCGCGGCCTTCGGCCTGGCCGGGTACAGCGTGCAGTACCTGCCGGGCGCCCCGAGTGCCGGTTCGAAGTGGGGCGTCACCGCGCTGACCGGCTCGGTCGCCCCCGGCGGCCGCTACCTGATCGCGGCGGCCGCCGGCACCGGCGGCACCGTGGCGCTGCCCACTCCGGACGCCACCGGCACCCTGACGCTCTCCGGCACCAGTGGCACGATCGCGCTGGTCCAGGGCACCGACCCGCTGACCTGCAAGACCGCCGCCGACTGTGCCGCCGACCCGCGGATCAAGGACCTGGTCGGCTTCGGCACCGCCGTGGTCCGGGAGGGTTCGGGCCCGGTCACCGGAGCGAGCAACACCGCCTCGGTGGCGCGTACTTCGGGCCTGCCCGACACCGACGACAATGCCGCCGACCTCAAGGCCGGGGTGCCGACCCCGGTCAACTCCGCCGGTGAGGCGCCCGAGGGCGGCGACACCCCGACCGGTCCGGTCGAGCCGGGCAGCGTCCGGATCCACGACATCCAGGGCAGCACCCGGCTGTCGCCGAAGACCGGCAAGACCATCGCGGGCATTCCCGGCATCGTCACCGGTGTGCGCACCTACGGCTCCAAGGGTTTCTGGATCCAGGACCCGACCCCGGACGCCGACCCGGCCACCAGCGAGGGCCTGTTCGTCTACACCGGCAGCACCCCGACCGTGGCGGTCGGCGACTCGGTGCTGGTGACCGGCAAGGTCGCCGAGTACTACCCGGCGTACAGCGCGGGTGGCCAGTCCATCACCCAGCTGACCGCACCCGCCGTCACGGTGCTCTCGGCCGGCAACGCGGTGCCCGCGCCGTTCGTGCTGGACTGCGACAGCATCCCGGCGGCGTACGCTCCGGACGCGGCCGGCGGCAGCATCGAGGGCCGCACGCTGGCGCCCGCCGACTACGCGCTGGACCGGTACGAGTCGCTGGAGGGCATGAACGTCCGGGTGGAGGACGTCCGGGTCGTGCAGGCCACCGACCAGTACAGCGAGCTCTGGGTGCAGGCCCGCAAGCAGGACCTCGCCAGCAGCCGTGGTGGAGCGATCTACCTCGGCTACGACAAGCCCAACTCCGGCCGGGTGATGGTCCAGTCGCTGCTGCCGCTGACCGAGCGTCCGTTCCCGACCGCGAACGTCGGCGACCAGCTGGCCGGGATCACCGACGGCCCGCTGGACTACAACCGCTTCGGCGGCTACACGCTGGCCGCGACCACGCTCGGCGCGGTGCAGGACAACGGCCTGCAGCGAGAGGTGACCGACCGGGCGCTGCCCAGCGAGGTCGCGATCGCCACCTACAACGTGGAGAACCTGGACCCGAGCGACCCGGACGAGAAGTTCGCCGAGCTCGCCAAGGGTGTGGTCACCAACCTGCGTTCGCCCGACATCATCGTCCTGGAGGAAATCCAGGACAACAACGGTGCGGTCAACGACGGTACGGTGGATGCGAGTTCGACGATCGCCAAGTTCACCGCCGCGATCGCCGCAGCGGGTGGCCCGGCCTACGACTGGCGCTCGATCGCCCCGGAGAACAACAAGGACGGCGGCGAGCCCGGCGGCAACATCCGCAACGTCTTCCTGTTCAACCCGGACCGGGTCACCTTCACCGACACCCCGGGCGGCACCGCCACCGACGCGGTGGACGTCACCGGCACCGGCAAGTGGGCCTCGCTGACCGCCTCGCCGGGCCGGATCGACCCCGGCAACGAGGCGTGGGGCTCCAGCCGCAAGCCGCTGGTGGGCGAGTTCAAGTTCCACAACAAGAAGATCTTCGTGATCGCCAACCACTTCAACAGCAAGGGTGGCGACCAGGGTCTGGACAGCCGCTTCCAGCAGCCGGCCCGCAGCTCCGAGGAGCAGCGGACCAAGCAGGCGGCCGTCGAGCAGGCCTTCGTGGCCAAGCTGCTGGCGGCCGACCCGAACGCCCGGGTGGTCTCGGTCGGCGACTTCAACGACTACCAGTTCTCCCCGGCGCTGGCCACCCTCACCAAGGACGGCGTGCTCCGGGACCTGGTCAACTCGCTGCCGGCGAGCGAGCGTTACTCGTACGTCTTCCAGGGCAACTCGCAGGTGCTCGACCACAGCCTGGTCAGCCCGGCGCTGAAGCACGTCGAGTACGACGTGGTGCACATCAACAGCGAGTTCGCCTCGCAGGCGAGTGACCACGACCCGCAGATCGTCCGCATCAAGCCGTAACGGCAGCAACGGTAGTGCCCCGGACCGCAGTTGAGGTCCGGGGCACTACCGTTTCGGTGGGCGGTGGAGGCGTCAGTGGCCGAGGGTGCGCAGCACCGTGTCGGCCATCACCCGCTCACCGGCCGCGTTCGGGTGGAACGGCGCGGCGGGGGACTGCGGCAGCAGGCCCTCGATCCAGGGGTTGTCCGAGCAGGCGTCGTGCCCCTTGGTCGGGCCCGCCGTGTCCACGTAGGTGACGCCGTTCGCGGCGGCGGTCCGGGCCAGCATGGCGTTCAGGTCGCTCAGCACGCCGTGCAGGTACTCGACGTCGCCGGGGGTGACCGGCTGGCGGTTGATGCAGGCCGCGCCGTTCGAGGGCACCACGGTGGGGTAACCGACCAGCAGGACCTTGGCGTTGGGGGACTTGGCCCGGATCTTGCGCAGACCGTCCGCGAGCTGCGGCTCGGCGGCGGCGATCCGGGTGCGCAGCTTGTCCTCGCCGTAGACCCACTGGAACTGCCAGTCCTGCCAGACCCAGTGCCCGTCGGCGTAGACGTCCTTGCACGGGGTGCCGAAGGGGTTGACCACGGCCCCGCCGACGCAGGTGGCGATCAGCTCGGCGACGCCGAGGTCGCTGACCCCGAGGTCATTGCCGCCGATGCCCAGGGTGACCAGCGCGGTGTCCGCCCTGAGGGCGTTCAACTGCGGCTCGTAGAGACCGTACTGGGCCTCGTTCAGGTGCTTCACCTTGGCGGCCGAGCAGGTGACGTCGGTGTACGTGGTGCTCTGCAGTGCGGCGGCCACCAGGTGGCCGTAGTTCTGGTCCGAGCGCAGGCAGAGCCCGCCGGACTGGTTCGGCACCAGGGCGCCGGCCGCGTACGAGTCGCCGAGTGCGACGTACGGGCCCGCGCCGGTCCCGGCCTGGGCGGTGGGGGCGGTCAGCGCACCGACGGCGGTGGTCGCCAACAGGGCGCCGAGCAGGGCGGGGAGACGCTTTCGGGCATGGCTGAGCACGGTTCCTCCTGAGGGGGTGGAGAGAATCGGCGGGTGGGTGGGGGCAGATCAGCCGGCTACTACTGGCAAGTAAGTTACTGGCAGGTTAATCAGGCTGTCCAGAGGCCCCGCGGAATTACCGAATATCCGTCAACTGACCCTGGAATTACGCTCCATGGCGGATCGTTTGGCCACGTATTCCGCTACGGTGCGGAGCGGAAGGAATTCCCGTTCCGGGAATCCGGCGGGTCGCCCGGGACGGTATTCCGCGAGCGCGCTGCGGCGGGGGGAGGTTACCGGCCGGTTGACCTGGTGGGCCGGAGGCCGCAGAATCCGGACACGCCTGCTCACCCTGGAGGATCACCCGTGACACTGGACGCCGACGTCATCGTGATCGGAGCCGGGCTGGCGGGCCTGGTCGCCACCGCCGAACTCACCGACGCCGGGCGGAAGGTGATCCTGCTCGACCAGGAGCCCGCCGCCTCGCTCGGGGGCCAGGCGCACTGGTCGTTCGGCGGTCTGTTCCTGGTCGACTCACCCGAACAGCGCAGGATGCGGATCCGCGACTCGCACGAGCTGGCCTGGCAGGACTGGCTCGGCACGGCGGGCTTCGACCGTCCGGAGGACGCCTGGCCGCGCCGCTGGGCCGAGGCGTACGTCGACTTCGCGGCCGGCGAGAAGCGCTCGTGGCTGCACGGACAGGGCGTCAGGTTCTTCCCCGTGGTCGGTTGGGCGGAGCGTGGCGGACTGCTGGCCAGCGGGCCCGGCAACTCGGTGCCGCGGTTCCACATCACCTGGGGGACCGGTCCCGGCCTGGTCGAGCCGTTCGCCCGGCGGGTGCAGGCCGCCGCCGCGCGGGGGCTGGTCGACCTGCGGTTCCGGCACCGGGTGACCGGGCTGTCGGCCAGTGCGGGCGCGGTCGACACTGTGACGGGCGAGGTACTGGTGCCCAGCACGGTGGCCCGGGGCGAGGGCAGCTCGCGGGAGGTGGCCGGCTCCTTCGAGCTGCGGGCGCAGGCGGTGATCGTCACCTCGGGCGGCATCGGCGGCAACCACGAGCTGGTCCGCAAGGCCTGGCCGGCTCGGCTCGGCACACCGCCCGAGAAGCTGCTCTCCGGAGTCCCCGCGCACGTGGACGGCCTGATGCTGGGCATCACCGGCGCGGCGGGCGGCCACCTGATCAACGGCGACCGGATGTGGCACTACACCGAGGGCATCGAGAACTGGGACCCGATCTGGGCCAGGCACGGCATCCGGATCCTGCCCGGCCCGTCCTCACTCTGGCTGGACGCGCGCGGCAAGCGGCTGCCGGTGCCGCTGTTCCCCGGGTTCGACACCCTGGGCACGCTGGAGCACATCATGACGACCGGTCACGACCACACCTGGTTCGTGCTCACCCAGAAGATCATCGAGAAGGAGTTCGCGCTCTCCGGGTCCGAGCAGAACCCCGACCTGACGGGTAAGTCGGTCCGGGACGTGCTGCGCCGAGCACTGCCCGGCGCCACCGGGCCGGTCGAGGCGTTCAAGAAGCACGGGGTCGACTTCGTGGTCGCCGACTCGCTGACCGAGCTGGTCCGGGGGATGAACGCGAAGACCCCGGACACGCCGATCGACGAGGCCGACCTGCGCCACGAGATCGAGGCCCGGGACCGCGAGATGGCCAACCCGTTCAGCAAGGACCTCCAGGTGACGGCCATTCACGGTGCCCGCCGCTACCTGGGCGACAAGCTGATCCGGACCGCGTCCCCGCACCGCCTGCTCGACCCGAAGGCCGGGCCGCTGATCGCGGTGCGGCTGAACATCCTCACCCGCAAGTCGCTCGGCGGCCTGGAGACCGACCTCGACTCGCGCGTGCTGCGCGCCGACGGCTCGGTGCTCGACGGCGTCTACGCGGCGGGCGAGGCGGCCGGGTTCGGCGGGGGCGGCGTGCACGGCTACCGCTCGCTGGAGGGCACCTTCCTCGGCGGCTGCATCTTCTCCGGCCGGGCAGCGGGCCGGGCGGCGGCGAAGGCCACCGCGTGAGCGTGGTTCCGCTGCTCTTCCTGGACGTCGACGGGCCGATCATCCCGTTCGGGGCGACCGACGGTTACCCGACCTTCGGCACCGGGTACCGGCAGCCCGGCACGAACCCGCTGCTGGACCGGGTCGACCCCGCGCTCGGGCCCCGGCTGCTGGCGCTGCCCTGCGAGTTGGTGTGGGCCACGACCTGGATGTCCGACGCCAACGAGTGCCTCGCCCCACTGCTCGGTCTGCCCGACCTGCCCGTGGTCAGCTGGCCGGAGCCTTCCGAGGACGACGGACGCGGCGGCCTGCACTGGAAGACCCGGACGCTGGTCGCCCGGGCGGCCGGCCGACCGTTCGCCTGGGTCGACGACGAGATCACCGACGCCGACCGCAGCTGGGTCGAGGCCCACCACCGAGGCCAGGCTCCGCTGCACCGGGTCGACCCGCGGTGCGGCCTGACGGACGCGGACTTCGCCACCCTCGACGCGTGGCTGCGCCCGCGCGCGGACGGGCCACCGGCGGGTGACCGGTGGCCCGTGTGAGAGAGCTCAGCGCTTGGCGTAGACGCCGTCCATGAAGTCGACGATCTGCTGGTCCGTCAGCCGGCCGCCGTTCCGGTGACCCATCGCCAGGTCGGCCTCGCTGATCATGCCGACCAGCCGGTCGTTGTCGATCACCGGGATCCGGCGGATCTGGTGCTGCTCCATCTTCTTGAGCACCTCGTCCATGTTGTCGTCCGCCCGGACGCAGTGCAGGTGGCCGCTCAGCTCCATCGCCTTCATCATGGCCGGGTCCTTGCCCTCCGCGATACATCGGGTGACGATGTCGCGGTCGGTGATGATCCCCTTGAGCATCTGGTCCTCGCCGCAGATCGGCAGGGCACCGACTCCCATGTCCCGCATCATCATGGCGGCGTCGAGCAGGGTCTGATCGGCCCGGACGCACTGGGCACCGGCGTGCATGATGTCGCTTGCCTTGATCATGAGTTGACCTCCGAGTCGCCCCCGGGAGGTCCGGAGTGCGACTTCGGTCACCATAAGCAGCGGTGAGAGGGCCCGCACGGCGAGCGAACGGCGCCGGATACCCTCGGCGGTCGGGGGTGCGTCATGCCCCTGAACAGTGCGACTGCCCGTTGGAGGGGAACTGATGGCTCGTAAGGCCCGTAAGGAAGCCGCCGCCGCGCCGGTGACGGTGACGGTGTGCCGGGGGTGCTGCTGCGGGACGGAGCGACGGCATCCGGAGGTCGACCACGCGGCGCAACTGGTCCGTCTGAAGGAAGGCGTCGGCGCGTCCGGCCGGGTCCGCGCGGTGCCCTGCCTGGACGCCTGCGACCACTCCAACGTGGTCGTGGTCAGCCCGTCGGCGGAAGGGCGGGCGGCCGGTGGGCGGCCGGTCTGGCTCGGCTGGGTGCTGGCGGACGACATGCTGGACGAGATCACCGACTGGGTGAAGGCCGGCGGTCCTGGCATCGCGGAGTCGCCCGGCACGCTCGACCTGCAGGAGTTCGCGGTCTCCCGGCGGGTGCGCGAGGGCCTGCCCGGCTGAGACCCGTCGGGCGTGGGGCCTGGCATGCTGGCGGGCATGGCGGAACTGAACGGCAGGCCGGTACGCCCGGCGGAGCTCCAGGCCCTGGCGCTCACCAACTACGGGCACTTCACCACCATGCGGGTGACCGACGGCCGGGTGCGCGGGCTGACGCTGCATCTGGAGCGGCTCCGGCAGGACTGCCTGGCGCTGTTCGGTACCGAGCTGGACCTCGGCCTGGTCCGGGAGTACGCGGGCCGGGCGGTGCCGCCGGGGGGTTCGCTGATGCTGAGGGTCACCGTCTTCGACCCCGCGCTCGACCTGGCCGGCCTGGCCGGGAAGGCCGCCCCCGCCGTCCTGGTGACGACCCGTCCGGCGGGCGGCACCGAGCTGCCGCCGCTGCGGGTCCGCGCGGTCCCGTACGTCCGGGACCTGCCCGAGGTGAAGAGCGTCGGCCTGTTCGGGGCCCTGCACCACCGCCGGTCGGCCCAGCTGGCCGGGTACGACGACGCGCTGTTCACCGACCTCACCGGCGCCGTCAGCGAGGGCGGCACCTGGAACCTCGGCCTGATCCGGGGCGGTGAGCTGGTCTGGCCGCAGGCCGCGTACCTGCCCGGCACCACGATGCGGTTGCTGGGCCCCGGCCGCACCGAACGGGTCGCTCTCCGGGACCTGCCCGCCTACGACGCGGCGTTCGCCACCAACGCGGCCGTCGGCGTGCGTCCGATCGCGACCGTCGACGAGGTCGGCTTCGATCCGGCGCACCCGGTGCTCGCCGAGCTCGCCGCCGCCTGGGCCAGGCTCCCGGGTACGCCGCTCTGAACCGGGCGGGAGGTTACGGGCCGAGAGGTTACGGGCTGGGCTTTCCGGCGATCGCGTTGTAGACCTTGATCCGCAGGCGGCGCTGCCAGCCCTCGCGCTCCTCTCGGACCCGGGCCCGGTCGGCCTTCCGGCTGCCGACCGGGTAGCGGGCCCGCGCCCACGGGGACCCGGGGCGGGCCAGCCGGAGCGCGCCGACCACGGCGATCAGGGGGACGAGCATCCCGAGCAGACCGGTGAACGCCTTGCCCTTGCTGAGCGCGACGAGGGCGAAACCCGCGTTGACGGCCACCGTCGTCGCGTACGTCCAACCGGAGACCGGTGCGCCGTCCGCTGACGCCTCGTCGGCTCCGAACGGGACCGCCCCGAGCAACAGCAACCCGCAGACCGCCGCGCCGAGCACCACGGTGTCCACCGAGAGGCGGCCCTCCTCGGACCAGTAGACGTCCCGCAGATGCAGGATCAGTGCGAACTCGTCCAGCACGAGCGCGGTGCCGATACCGAAGAGCGCCGCCGCGATCTCGGCCCACGGATGCTTGCCGCCGATCGGTGAGGCCAGCCCCAGGCCGCCGATGATCATGAAGACCACGCCGAAGACCACATGGTGGATGTGCAGCCCGCCGGGCGTGACGTTCTGCGGCCACCAGGAGACCTCCGCCCGGATCATCCGCACGCTGAACCGGATGAAGAGGAACGCCCCGAGGAAGCCGAGCAGCAGGAAGAGCAACGGCTGCTTGCCCGGGTCCAGGATCTCCTCCTGGTACCAGGTGCCCACGGGTCAGACCTCGCACTCGGCCGGCCGGGTGGGCTCGGCGGGTCGGCCGCGCCGGGTCCGGGAGAAGATCAGGAGCAGCCGCTTGCGCCAGTCGGGGCCTGCCGCTGCCGTCTCCCCGGTCTGATCAGATCTCATGTGTCGATGCTGGCACCGGCGCAGACCGCGCGCAGTGCGACGGTGCCGCTGCGGTTCGCCGTCGATCCGGCATTCGTGGCACCGGTTGGTCCGCCGGCCGTGGCCCCGATCGACGGAGGGCCTGAGCGGGACCACAGCAGCCGGGGTACCGCGCCCCGGCTGCTGGTGTGTGCGCCGTCAGTAGCCGCGGGCGCTCTTGCCGGGGTTGGCCTGCTGGACCTTGGAGGCCAGGTCGTGGCCATCCTTGGAGACGTTGTAACGGTCCATCATGTAGTTCATCGAGGCCGCGCAACTGGCCACCGGGTCGTAGATGTTGGTCGAGGTCCCCTGCTGGTGGTAGGCGGCGAAGGTGCTCGGGATGCACTGCCAGGGGCCGCGCGAGGAGTTCGCCGGGTAGCCGTCGGACTGCTTCGGGCCGGTGGCGTTGCTGTCCCAGCCGTTGGCCAGCGGGAGGGAGTTGTACGAGGACTCGCGACCGGCCATGGTGAGCAGGCCCTTGGTCCACTGTTCGCGGGCCTTCGGGTCGGTGATGCCCATCAGGTCCAGGGTCTGGCTGATGTAGTCCCGGACGGCGGCCTCGCCGCTCTTCCACGAGCCCCGGCCGCTGTACTCGACGTCCTTGACCGGGATCTTGCCCTCGTGCGACGGCTTCGCGTCCGGGTCGTCGCCCTTGTCGCCGCTGTCGTTGCCGTGGTCGTTGCCGCCCTGGTCACCGCCGTGGCCATTGCCGTGGCCGTTGCCCTTTCCGTTGCCGCGACTGTCGTCGTTGCCGCTGGGCTTCGGCTTGTCCGGCTGCTGACGGTCCTTGTCCTGCTTGCGCTGATCCTCCTCGGCCTTGCGGTCGGCCTCCTGGTAGGCCTTGATCACCTGTTGGAGCTTCTGGACGTCCTCGGCGATCGCCTTGGTGAGCTTCTCCTTGGTCTGCTGGAGCTTCTCGGCGCGCTCGTTGATGTCCGCGACCTCGCCGGCCACCTGGCCGGCCACCGCGGCGAAGCCGACGATCCCGGCGAACGGCGCGGCCATCAGGTCGGTGGCGACCGCCTTGGCTACCGTGCTCTTGATCTGGCCGAGCTTGGCGCTCATCTCGGCCATCCGCTCGCTCATCTGCTGCCAGTCCCGCTGGATCTCGGCCAGCTCGGTCAACGAGACCCCGAACTTGTCACCGCTCATACGGCCCTGCCCCCCTGCTCCCGGTCCGCCTGCGAACCTTCGCCCGCACCCCGTGTGTTGACGTTCGGTCAATCATCCTGCCATGGCGAAGCCGCCCACCGAAGAGCGCGGTGGGCGGCCGGGGACAGCAGGGACCGGACGAGGTCAGGCGGTGTTCTCCGCCTGGGCCATCCAGGAGTACTTCTCCAGGTCGGCGGTGAGGCCGATCAGGATGTCCTGGCTGACCGGGTCGGCCTCGGCGGTGGCGTCGATCCGGCCGCGCATCCGGGTGATCACGGCCGCGAGCGCCTCGACCAGGGTGCCGACGGCGGCCGAGTCGACCACCTGGCCCTCGGGGGAGGTGGAGATCCCGCTGGTGTCGGCGACCGTCTTGGCCCGGCCGTCCGGCGAGCTGCCGATCGCGGCCGCCCGCTCGGCAACGGTGTCGGAGTGCAGCCGGGCCAGCGCCACCACCTCGTCCAGCTGGAGGTGGACCGAACGGAACCGCGGGCCGACCACGTTCCAGTGCAACTGCTTTGCCACCAGGGAGAGATCGATCAGATCGACCAGCGCCCCCTGCAGTGCCTCACCGACGACCTTGCGGTCGGTGTCCGGCAGCGGGCTCTTGATTCCGTACATCGGGTTGCCTCCTGGACTGGGTTCGACTCCGCTGGCCAGCATGGCATGGGAAGCGGACAAGTCAGTCATTTCGCCGCCGCTGGCGAGCCCTGTCGGGGGAGTTCGTTCGGGGTCTGTAGATCGAAGCGCTTCGAAGTTCGGAGTGATGCCCTGGACTGTCAAGGTGCCGTCCACCGGCCCGCCCGGCGGGTCTTCGCTGTCGTAGCTGGTCCAGGCCATGGTCGGGGGAGCGTTCTCCGACGCTCCGAGTCGATCTGTCGATCCGTGTCCCGTAAAGACTTGAAGCATCAAGCTCGTGCAAACCCTTGTGTGTCGCCGTTCGCTGTCCTAGCCTCGGCGCGAAGTTGAAGCGCTTCGACACTGTGCTTTGACGGTGCATGTTGATCACCACCCCAGGAAGGCTTCCCGCCTCATGTCCCGTCATGGCATCCACGACACCGCCCCCGCCACCCGCTGGGAGGACGCCTACCTGAGCGGCAACGGCCGGCACGGCGCGCTGGTGCACGGCCGGACCGATGCCGAGACGGTGGTGATCACCCATCACGACCTGGTGCTGCCGGACACCGCCTCGGGCGTCGAGCCGCCCGCGCTGGCCGGTGAGCTGGCGGCCGTCCAGGATCTGCTGCTCGCGGGTGAGCAGGCCGCGGCGGTCCGCCGGTTCGGCGGCGACTGGGAGCCTCGGTACGTCCAGCCGTTCCACCCGGGCTTCGCCGTCGGCTGGGTGCGCTCGCGCCGGAGCGAGGTCACCGGGTACCGCCGGGAGCTGGACTTCCGGACCGGCGTGGTGACCACCCGCTGGCGGGAGGGTGGTGGCGAGTGGCTGGCCGAGTGCTTCGTCTCCCGGGCCGACGACGTGGTCGTGCAGCGCCTGGTCGCCCCCGAGGGGAGCACGGTCGAGGCCGAGATAGGCCTGGACGGCCGGCTGCCGGGTGCCCCGGACGGCCTGCGTGCGGCGGTCCGCTCGGTGTACCGACCGGCCGAGATCCCCAGCTCGGCCGAACTACCGCGCGACACCGCCCTGTTGCGCCTGCGCGCCCGATACCCCGACAGCGAGTACGGCTACCGGGGCGCGGCCCGGATCGTGGCGACCGGCGGTACGGTGCGCTGCGACGGACCCCGGGTGTACGTCTCCGGCGCTTCGGAGGTGCTGGTGCTGACCCGGACCGCCCGGGGAGAAGTCGGCTCCCCGACTTCCGAGTTGAGCCGACTGGACACCGGGATGTACCGGTTGCCCGCTGACCACGGGGAGCTGCTGGCGCGACACGCCGCCCTGCACGGTGCCGCCTACGACCGGGTCGGGCTGGACCTCGGCGCGACGGAGGCCGACCGGCAGCAGCCCGCCGCCGAGCTGCTGGAGCGTCAGGCCGCCGACCCGTCGGCGCTCCAGCCCGCGTTGCTGGAAGCGCTGTTCGCGGCCGGACGGTACCACCTGCTGTCCGCCTCCGGCGTGCTCCCGCCCCGGCTCTGCGGCCTGTGGGCCGGTGACTGGCACACCGCCTGGGGTGGCGCGTTCACCACCAACGCCAACCTCAACCTGCAGGTCGCCGCCGCGGCCACCGGCGACCTGCCCGAGGTGACCATGGCGCTGGCCGCGCTGATCCGGGGTCAGCTGGCCGACTGGCGCACCAACGCCCGGCTGCTCTACGGCACCCGGGGGGTGGTCGCGCCTGCGCACACCGACGGTACCAACGGGCTGCAGTACCACTTCAACCACAGCTGGGCGCACCACCTCTGGACGGCCGGTGCGGACTGGCTGCTGCAACCGCTGGTCGAGTACGTGGAGACCTCGGGTGATCTGGACTTCCTGCGTGCGGAGTTGCTGCCGCTGCTGGGAGAAGTCGCGGACTTCTACACCGACTTCCTCACCCGCACCGACGCCTCCGGTGCGCTCGTGCTGGTCCCCTCCTACTCCCCGGAGAACCATCCGACCGGCCCCGACGGCACCCAACTCCCGGCCGCCGCCTCGGTGAACGCCACGATGGACCTGGCCGCCGCCCGGCACGCCCTGCTCACCGCCGCCGACCTGACCGAGCGGCACACCACCGCCTCCGGCGCGCACTGGCGGGCGGTCGCCGCCCGGCTCCCGGGCTACCGGGTGAACGCCGACGGCGCGCTCGCCGAGTGGGCCTGGCCGTCGTCCGGCGACAGCTACGACCACCGGCACGTCAGCCACCTCTACCCCGTCTGGCCGCTGGACGAGATCAGCCCCGACACCACCCCGGCCTTGGCCGAGGCGGCCCGTACGGCGCTGCTGCTGCGCGGCGACGAGAACCACTCCGGGCACGGCCACCTGCACCGCGCGCTGGCCGCCGCCCGGCTGGACGACCCGCTGCTGGCAGGCCGGCAACTGGCCCAACTGCTGCTCCGGGGCTTCCACTTCCGCTCCCTGATGACCAGTCACTACCCCGATCGGAACGTGTACAACGCGGACGTCGCGCACGCCCTGCCGGCCGTGCTGACCGAAATGCTGCTCCGCTCGCACCCCGCCACGGCCACCGGCCCGGCCCGGCTGGTGCTGCTCCCGGCGCTGCCCGAGGCACTGCCGTCCGGGCGCCTGTACGGGCTGCGGACCCGATTCGGCGCGGTGGTGCGGTCGTTGAGCTGGTCTCCGGCGGCCGTCACCGTGGTGCTGTGCAGTCCGGTCGACCAGGAGGTGACG
This sequence comes from Kitasatospora sp. Root107, assembly GCF_001424875.1. Classification (GTDB taxonomy): domain Bacteria; phylum Actinomycetota; class Actinomycetes; order Streptomycetales; family Streptomycetaceae; genus Kitasatospora. The sequence continues at coordinate 80,055 of NZ_LMCT01000004.1, forward strand.
GTGCGATCGGGTCCGGTGGGCAAGCATGCTCCGGTGCGGCACCTGCTGGTAGCCGGGGTGGAACGGACTATTCGCTTCGACCGCTGACCGCCCTGACCTACCATCGGCGGATGCCGACCAGTGAGCTGCTGCGTGCCAACGCCTTCCGGACCGCCTTCGCCCGCCGCCAGGCCACCGAGGTCCGGGAGGTGGCGGGGGGCTTCCTGGCTCTGAACGCGGCCTTCCCCCTGTCGTACGAGCACAATCAGCTGCACATCGACAGCGCCGCCGGACCAGCCGCCCTGCTGACCCTGGCGGACGCGGCGCTCGCGCATGTCCGGCACCGCCAACTGACCGTCTACGACGCCGAGTCGGGCGCCGCGTGCGTACCGCTCTTCGAGGCGGCCGGGTACCAGCACATGACCGAGGTGGTGATGGCCCACCGGGGCCCGACGCCGGCTCCGTCGGTGCTCGCCGCGCCGGTGGACCTCCCCGAACTGGCGGTCCCGTACCGGGCCCGGCTGCGGGACTGGATGCCGGAGGTCTCCGAGGAGGCCGTCGAGCAGCTGATCACCCGTCGGGAGGCCCGCCGGAACGGAGCGCCGGAGGTGGTCTTCCTCGGCGCACGCAGCACCGACGGCCGGGTCGCCGCCTGGGCTGACCTCTACCGCGACCCCGCCGAGGGCATCGCCCAGATCGAGGACCTGGTCACCGCCCTGGACCAGACCGGCCAGGGTCACGGCGACACCGTGCTCACCACCGCCTTGCACCTGGCTGCCGAACAGCCACTGTGCTTCCTGGTTGCCGACGCCGAGGACTGGCCGATCCAGTGGTACGCCCGGCGGGGCTTCGTGCCGATCGGCGAGTGCCACTCCTTCACCCGCTCCTGAGCGCCATGTCGACCTGCCCGACTGGCCTTGTGTGGGAGCCGGGCATGTGTTCAGTCGACGAGGCGACCAGGGTTGCTCCGACAGTGCATGCTGCACATCGGGCAGGGCATCCGGGTGGAGCAGTACCGCACCACGGTGATTCGGGCGTACGGCAACGGCGTCGACCTGCCGTCACCGGTCGGGTTCAGGTTGCCGACCGAGATCCTCAAGACCTACGTGCGCTGACTCAGCCCTCCGCGAGCGTGGCCAACTGGGCGGTCAGGGTGTCGGTGTGCTGGAAGGTCAGGCCGGCCAGGGCGATGTGACGCCAGGTCACCGTGCCGCCGCCGTCCAGGATGAAGACCGACCGGCGCAGCCCCAGGCCGGGCATGCTGATCCCGTACGCCCGGGCGACGGCGCGGTCCGGGTCGGCGAGCAGGGGGAAGGCCAGCCGGTGCTTGCGGGCGAAGCGTTCGTGGCTGTCCAGGTCCTGCGGGCTGATGCCCCAGACCGTGGCGCCGAGGTTCTTGAAGCGGTCCAGGTCGGAGGTGTACTCGCAGAGCTGCTTCGTGCAGACCGGGGTGTCGTCCCCCGGGTAGAACACCAGCACCAGCGGACGGCCCTTGGCCTCTTCCAACCGGTACTCGCGTCGCTCCGCGAGGTCCTCGGCCAACAGGAGGCCGGGCAGCGTGAACGACGGAGCCGACGCTCCGACCTCGGGCGGCTTGGCCATGGAACTTTCCCTCCCGTACTGAAGCAGTGCCTCTGGCACTGTACTTGCTCCCGGCGGCTGCGCCGAGGACGCCCATCAGGTGTCAGCGGCGGGGCCGTACATGATGACCTCGACGCCGGCCAGGCAGATCACCGCGCCGAGGACGTCGGAGCGGGTGGGGCGGAAGCCGTCGACGGCGGCGACGGCGAACAGGGCGACGGAGCGGAGCACCGGCACTGGTGGCGCTCCGTCAGCCCGTTACAGTCGTTGTCAGTCGCGGGTGTGGGTGGTGAGTGGGGACATGATGGCGGAGCGCGAGGTGGTCGTCCGGCCGCTGGGCCGGCCCGGAGACCTGGGCTGGACAGTGCTGGCGCACGGCGAGTTCTACGACCGGGAGTTCGGCTGGGACGCGAGCTTCGAAACGCTCGTCGCCCGGATCGTCGCCGACTACGCCGACGAGACGGAACCCGGGCCGCAGGCGGCGTGGATCGCGGAGGTCGACGGGGAACGGGCCGGCTGCGTCTTCTGCGTCCGTGCGGACGACCGGACCGCGAAGCTGCGCCTGCTGCTCGTCGATCCGGCCGCGCGGGGTCTGGGTCTGGGAGCCCGGCTGGTCGAGGAGTGCCTGCACTTCGCGCGGACCGCCGGGTACGAGGCGATCACCCTGTGGACCAACGACGTCCTAGGGTCGGCCCGGCGGATCTACCGTAAGCAAGGCTTCGAACTCGTCGCCGAGGAACCCCACCACAGCTTCGGGCACGACCTCGTCGGCCAGACCTGGCAGCGCCGCCTGTAGTGAGCGGCAGCGGGTCGAGTCGCCCGAGGAGAGCCTGTCCGTTATGTTCTGATTTGAGAGTTCGTCAGATCATGAACAAAAGGACGGTGCGGAGTGCCCGGAAGTCTCACAGTCGACACGGTCGGTCCGGTGGACGTTGCGGTGGTCGCGTTCGACGGCAACCGGTTCAACGGCAAAGTCGCTCCGGCCCTGCTCGACCTGCAGAAGAGCGGGACGATCCGCATCCTCGACCTCACCTTCATCCGCAAGGGGCGTGACGGCGCGGTCGAGGTGGTCGAGGTCGCCGACTCCGAGGTGGCGGCCGCGTTCGAGCGCACCACCCAGGTCGAGTTCGACCTGCTCAGCGAGGACGATCTGCAGACCGTGGCGGCCGAGCTGGAGCCCGGGTCGTCGGCCCTGGTGTTGGTCTGGGAGAACACCTGGGCGGCCCGGCTGTCGGCCGCGCTGCGCAACTCCGACGGCCGGGTGCTGTTCCTGGAGCGCATTCCGCGCGACGAGGTCGTGGCGGCCATCACCGCACTGGACGAGGAGCTCTGAGCGCGATGCGCCGACGGATGGGACGACCCGGCCTGCTCGGGACGGTGGCCAGGACCGCGGTGGTGGCCGGTACGGCCACGGCCGTGTCCGGGCGGATGCAGCGCGGCGCGGCCGAGCGCAGCGCCCAGCAGGAACAGACGGCCGCCGCGCAGCAGCAGGCGATGGTCGACCAGGCCGCCGCGCAGGCGGCCGCGCAGGTCTCGAGCCAGCAGGCGCCGCCCGCCGCAGCACCGGCTCCGGCCGAGGACCGGATCGGCAAGCTCACGGCGCTGGCCGAGCTGAAGGCCAAGGGCCTGCTGACCGACGAGGAGTTCGCCGCCGAGAAGGCGCGCGTGCTGGGGTCCTGAAGACCGGCCGGAGGCGCAGCTGCCGGACGGCGTGTCCTTGGAGGTGCCCCGGCGATGCCCCGTGTGGATGCCCGCGCAGTCGAGCGGTGGTGGCCGCCCTCGGCCTGCCGCCCGACCCGGACGCCGGCACTCTGCGCGCCGCCCTGGACGGCGCCGGGCTGCCCGGAGCGCCGCTCGAGCTCCACCTGGTCGGCGGTGGCACGCTGCACTGCCCGGCGGGCGGCACGACCTGCGTCGCCACTCGCTCCCGCCGGAGCTGAACCGCCTGGTCAGCCGGTGGTGCCGGAGCTGCTCTGGTTACGATGATCCGGGCCGCGCCGAGTGGGCGGGGGAGATCGGAGCCGGAACCTGATGTCCGAGTCGCATCCGCTGGACAACCCGGTCGTGGCGTCGCTGACCGGGCCGCACGCGCCGTTCGCCGAGTGGCGGGGGCAGGCGGTGCGGTACCCCGAGGATGTGACGCCCTTTCACGGACTGCCGGACCGGCCGCAGGCGGCGGACTGGGCGGACCTGGCCGCGCTGGCCGGGCCCGGCGCGGTGGTGCTGCTCGCGGTCGACGCGGCGGTCGTGCCGCCGGCCGACTGGGCGGCGGTCTTCCGCGTCGACGGCGTGCAGCTGGCCGGCGAGGACGTGCTCGGCAAGACGGACCCCGAGGTGGTCGGGCTGGGGCCCGCCGACGTGCCGGAGATGCTCGCGCTGGTCGAGCGGACCCGGCCGGGGCCGTTCCGGACCAGGACCATCGAGATGGGCAGCTACCTGGGCGTCCGCCGGGACGGGGTGCTGATCGCGATGGCGGGCGAGCGGATGCACCCGCCCGGGCACACCGAGATCAGCGCGGTCTGCACCGACCCCGGGTACCGAGGGGAGGGGCTGGCGTCCCGGCTGATCCTGGCGGTGGCAGCGGGGATCCGGGAGCGCGGCGAGATCCCGTTCCTGCACGCGGCGGGCGACAACACCAACGCGATCCGGCTGTACGGGGCGCTGGGCTTCCGGTTCCGGCGCGCGATCACCTTCACCGGCGTCCGGGTGCCGGGCCCGGCCGGGTGACGGTCGGTCAGAGTTCGCCCTGGAGCAGGGCGTGCAGGTGCATGTCGTGCCAGCCGTCGGCGTGCAGCTGGGAGCTGCGCAGGGTGCCTTCGAGCCGGTAGCCGGCCTTCTCCGCCACCCGGCAGGAGGCCGGGTTTGCCACCGAGTGACGCAGGCCGAGCCGGTGCAGGCCGAGCTCGTCCAGTGCCCACCGGCTGATCCGCTCGGTGGCGGCCACGGCCACGCCGCCGCCCCGGGCGGGCGGCAGGAGCCAGTAGAGGATCTCGGCGCTGCCGCCCTGGAGGTCGATCTCGTTCCAGCCGGTCAGGCCGATGGCCACGTCGCCGGGGCGGGCGATCGCCCAGATCGCGCCCTGCTCGGCGCGCCAGCGTTCGTGCATCCGCCCGATCCGCTCGCGCGCCTGCTCCGGTGTCCCGAGCGTGAAGAGGTTCCACTGCCGGATGTCCGGATCGTGGCTCGCGGCCAGCAGGCTCTCCGCGTCGTCCGGCTGCCAGGGCCGGAGCTCCAGGCCTCCCGGCAGGTCGAACACGGGCTGCTCGCTCGCGGCCATCCGGCCTGCGGGAACGACGGGAGGCGGAGGCCAGACAGTGGTCATCGCGGCATCGTGTCAGAAAGCTCCGCCGCCCCGCCAGCGATCTTGGCCGGGGCCTACTGCCGGTAGGTGGTGAGGAAGCGGCCGATCCGGCTGATCGCAGTCTCCAGGTCGTCGGCCCGGGGGAGGGTGACGAAGCGGAAGTGGTCCGGGCGGGGCCAGTTGAAGCCGGTGCCCTGGACGATGTGGATCTTCTCGCGGAGCAGCAGGTCGAGCACGAAACGCTCGTCGTCGACGATCCGGTGCACCGCCGGGTCCAGCTTGGCGAAGGCGTACAGCGCGCCCTTGGGCTTGACACAGCTGACGCCGGGGATCTCGTTGAGCGCCCGCCAGGTGACGTCGCGCTGTTCGGTGAGGCGGCCGTTCGGCAGCGTGAGGTCCTGGATCGACTGGTGGCCGCCGAGGGCGGCCTGCACCGCGTACTGGGCCGGGACGTTGGGGCACAGGCGCATGCCCGCGAGCATGGTGAGCCCCTCCAGGTAGTCCTTGGCGTGCTGCTTGGGGCCGGAGACCACCAGCCAGCCGCTGCGGAAGCCCGCCACGCGGTACGCCTTGGAGAGGCCGTTGAAGGTGAGGGTGATGACGTCGTCGGCGAGCGCGGCGAGGCAGTGGTGCTCGACGCCGTCGTACAGGATCTTGTCGTAGATCTCGTCGGCGAGCACCATCAGGCCGTGCCGACGGGCGAGTTCGAGGATGCCGAGCAGCAGTTCCTTCGGGTAGACCGCGCCGGTCGGGTTGTTCGGGTTGATGACCACGATGGCCTTGGTGCGGTGGTTGATCTTCGAGGCGATGTCGTCGAGGTCGGGGTACCACTCCGCCTCCTCGTCGCACAGGTAGTGCACCGCCTTGCCGCCGGCCAGTCGGACCACGGCCGTCCAGAGCGGGAAGTCCGGTGCGGGGACCAGGACTTCGTCGCCGTCGTCGACCAGCGCCTGGACCGCCATCTGGATCAGCTCGGAGGCCCCGTTGCCCAGGTAGACGTCATTGACCGTCACCCCCTCGACCCCGCGCTGCTGGTAGTACTGCACCACCGCGCGGCGGGCGGGCAGGATGCCGCGCGAGTCGCTGTAGCCGTGCGCGTTGGGGAGGTTCCGGATGATGTCCTGGAGGATCTCCTCCGGCGCCTCGAAGCCGAACGGGGCCGGGTTTCCGGTGTTCAGCCGCAGCACGCTGTGCCCGGCCTCCTCGAGCGCGTTGGCCTGTTCGACCACCGGGCCGCGGATCTCGTAACACACGCCCGCCAGCTTGCTGGACTGCCGAAACTCCACTGCGGCCTCCTGGACCGTCGCACCGCGCCATCATTCGGTTGCTTTGTTCTACCAAGTATCTACTTGGAAAGTCCAACCTTTTGGCTATGCTGATCCACATGTCACGCCGAAGCTACGACCAGTACTGCGCCGTCGCCCGCGCCCTGGACGCGGTGGGGGAGCGCTGGAGTCTCCTGATCGTCCGTGAACTCCTGGCCGGACCCCGCCGCTACACCGACCTGCACGCCGACCTGCCCGGGGTGTCGACCGACATCCTGGCCACCCGGCTCAAGCAGCTGGAGGGCGAGGGCGTGGTGGAGCGCCGCAAGCTGGAACGCCCCGCCAACGCGGTGGTCTACCAGCTCACCGAGCGCGGCCTGACGCTGCGTCCGGTGGTGGACGCCCTGGGCGGCTGGGGGCTGGAGGCGCTGGGTGAACCCCGGCCGACCGACGCCGTCCGGGAGCACTGGGTGACCGGTGACCCGGCGGGGGCGACCAAGGGCTGAAATTGCCGGGAGCCGATCGGCCGTCCGGGTTATCGTCCGCCCCATGACGGCCCATCACCAGCTCGCACAGATCAACATCGCCCGGCTGCTCTTCCCGATCGACGGCCCCGAACTCGCCGACTTCGTCACCGCCCTGGACCCGGTCAACGCGCTCGCCGAGAGCGCCGAGGGTTTCGTCTGGCGGCTCACCGACTCCGCCACCGAGGGGACGGTGCGGATCTTCGAGGACGACTGGCTGATCGTCAACATGTCGGTCTGGCAGGACCCGGACGCGCTGGAGACCTTCGTCTACAGCCCTGAGCACATCGCGGTGCTGCGCCGCCGCCGGGAGTGGTTCGCCCGCGCGGGTGAGGCGATGACCGCGCTCTGGTGGGTGCCGGCCGGTCACCGGCCGACCGTCGCGGAGGCCGAGCGGAAGCTGGTCGAGCTGCGGGCGAAGGGGCCGTCGGCGGAGGTGTTCACACTCCGTGAGACCTTTCCGGCGCCCGACCGAATCTGACGGATCATCAGTCCAGCCCGTACGGGCGGCGATTGACTGTCGTCCGATTGTGTCCTGCACGTGACAATCGTTCCCAGCTCTTGTGCGTCCGGCCGTCGGTGCGTCAACCTTTCGCTGACGGCCGGACATGCAGCACGGGGCCCATGTCGCCTCCTGTTTGTCATGGGCATGAACAGTCCTGCATGGGCCGCTGTGTCGTCACGCCCGGACCGGACCCCAAGTGCCGGACCCAACCGGGAAGTTGAGCACGTACCGCCCCCACCTAGGAGGAACCCTCTGATGGCAGTGATACGTCCCTCCCGACGCGGCCTGGTCGCCGCCACGGCGGCCATCGCGGCCGTGCTGGCCCTCGGCGTCGGCTCGGCGCTGCCCGCGGCGGCCTCGGCCCCGGCCGAAGGCGTGATCGCCAATGCCGGTGCTCCCGGCACCGTCAAGGACAGCTACATCGTGGTGCTCAACCAGGGTGTCGCGGCAGCGAGTTCGGACCACGGGCAGGCTCTGGCGCAGAAGTACGGCGCGCGGATCACCCGGACCTACTCGGCGGCCCTGAACGGCTTCGCAGCCCAGCTCTCCGAGGCGCAGGCCAAGCGGCTGGCCGCCGACCCGGCGGTCGCCAAGGTCTCGCAGAACCGGACCTTCCACGTCGACGCCACCCAACCGAGCCCGCCGTCCTGGGGCCTGGACCGGATCGACCAGAAGGCGCTGCCGCTGAACAGCAGTTACAGCTACCCCGACACCGCCGGTGAGGGCGTCACCGCCTACATCATCGACACCGGAGTCCGGATCAGCCACAGCGAGTTCGGCGGCCGGGCCAGCGACGGCTACGACGCGATCGACAACGACAACACCGCCCAGGACGGCTACGGCCACGGCACGCACGTCGCCGGTACGGTCGCGGGCAGCTCGTACGGGGTGGCCAAGAAGGCGAAGATCGTCGCGGTCCGGGTGCTCGACAACTCCGGCTCCGGCACCACCGAGCAGGTCGTCGCGGGCATCGACTGGGTGACCGCCCACGCGGTCAAGCCGGCCGTGGCCAACATGAGCCTCGGCGGTGGTGTGGACGACGTGCTCGACGCCGCCGTCCGCAGGTCGATCGCCTCCGGCATCACCTACGGGGTCGCGGCGGGCAACGACAACCAGAACGCGAGCACGCACTCCCCGGCCCGGGTCTCCGAGGCCATCACCGTGGGGTCGACCACCAGCACCGACGCGCGGTCCAGCTTCTCCAACTACGGCAGCCTGGTCGACCTGTTCGCGCCCGGCTCCAGCATCAAGTCGGCCTGGAACAGCGGTGACACCGCCACCAGCACCATCTCCGGCACCTCGATGGCCACCCCGCACGTGGTCGGCGCGGCCGCCCTCTGGCTGGCCGACCACCGCACCGACACCCCGGCCCAGGTGGCCACCGCCCTGGTGAACAACGCCACCAGCGGCGTGGTGACCAGCCCCGGCACCGGCTCGCCGAACAAGCTGCTGTACGTCGGCTCCGGCACCACCACCCCGCCCACCGGGCCGAAGTTCGAGAACGCCGGTGACTACGCGATCGCCGACAACACCACCGTCGAGTCGCCGATCACCGTCAGCGGTGTCATCGGCAACGCCCCGGCCGCGCTGAGCGTCGAGGTGGACATCAAGCACACCTACAAGGGCGACCTGAAGGTGGACCTGGTCGCGCCCGACGGCTCGACCTACCTGATCAAGAACTACGGTGACGGCGGCAGCGCCGACAACGTGATCGGGACCTTCACCGTGAACGCCTCCGCCGAGGTCGCCAACGGTGTCTGGAAGCTGCGGGTGAGCGACAACGCCGCCGCCGACATCGGCAAGATCGACCGCTGGGCGCTGCAGTTCTGACGCCTGGTCAGCAATTAGGTCGGGGCCGCACTCCCAAGGGGTGCGGCCCCGGCCCGCTGTGCCGACCGGCCCGGCTACTCGGCGGGTTCGGCGATCAGTGCGGTGCCGACCGGCCGGAAGCCGACCCGGGCGTAGATCCGGGCCACGTCCTGGTCGCCCGCCGACAGGAAGACCGTCTCGACCCCGCGCGCTCGGGCGTCCGCGACCAGGGCGGCGGTGACCGCGTACCCGAGGCCCTGGCGGCGGGCCGACGGCAGGGTGCCGATGCCGACCAGTTCGCTGACCGGGCCGACCGGTTGGTGCTGGCCGCCGCAGAGTGCGGTGCCGTCCGGGCCGAACGCGGCGGCCACCACGGTGAGGCCGTCCCGGATCCGTCCGGCGATCCGGGCGGCGGTGCCTTCGGCTGTCAACTTGGCGGTCATGGCGGCGAGTTCGTCCGGCCCGGCGGTGCCGATCGCGGTGCCGGGCTCGCCGAAGGACAGGTAGGCCACCGCGAGTGCCTCGGCCAGCGCCGGGTCGTCGGCGCCGACCACCCGGGCCGCGGCGGCCGGCGGGGTCATCGCGGGCGCGGCCGGATCGAGCACCATCAGCGGGTGCTCGTGCACCGAGAGCCCGGAGCCCTCGACGGCGGCCCGCAGGACGGGGGTGGTCTCGGCGACCCACTCGAAGCTCTCCGGCACACCGAGCTCGCGCTGCCGGGCCCGGACCAGGTCCACGTCCGCGACCGTCACCGGCGCCCCGGACCAGTCGAGTGTGGGGCGGGCGTAATAAGGCCAGCCCTCGCCCTCCCGGACGAAGAGCGAGAGCGGCCCGAAGCTTTCGGCGCGGGCGGCGCTGCGGGGTACGGCGTCGTAGTACCGCTCGAGGCGGTCGAGAAGATCGTTCACGCGCGCATGCAACCAGGCCTGCGTGCTGCCCGCCACCCGATATCCGGACCTCTCCGTACTGACGGGTAGCGCGGCGCGTACGATTGTTGAGCTATGGACAACATCACCACCGCCACCACGTACCGCAGCTATGTCGCCGTCGGGGACTCCTTCACCGAGGGCATGTGCGACGAGCAGCAGCCCGACGGGCAGTTCCTCGGCTGGGCCGACCGGGTCGCCCGGGCGCTGGCCGCCGAACAGGTACGCCAATCTGGCGGTGCGCGGCAAGCTGATCGGCCAGATCCACGACGAGCAGATCGACACCGCCGCCGCGATGGGCGCCGAGCTGGTCACGCTGGCGGGCGGGCTGAACGACGTGCTGCGGCCGGGCTGCGACGTGGACCAGGTGGAGGACCTGCTCGGCCGGTCGGCCGAGCGCCTGCTCGTGGGCGGCGGCACCGTGGTGATGTTCACCAGCACCGACCCGACCAGGCGGCTGGGCGGCAGCGCCCGGCTGCTGCCGCCGATCCTGCGGATGAAGGCGTTCGTGGAGGGGCTGGCCAAGGCCCACCCCAACCTGGTGGTGGTCGACCTCTACTCCGCGCCCTGCTTCGACGACCGCCGGCTCTGGGACGAGGACCGGCTGCACCTCTCGCCGGAGGGGCACCGCCGGGTGGCCACCGCCGTCCTGGAGGCGCTCGGCCGCCCGGCCACGTTCGACTGGCGAGCCCCGCTGCCGACCGCCGAGCCTCGCGGTCGGAGCGCAAAGCTGCGCTCCGACCTGCGCTGGCTGCGGATCCACCTGGGTCCGTGGATCGGCCGCCGCCTCACCGGCAGGTCCTCCGGCGACGGACGGGCGCCGAAGCGGGCCGAGCTGCTGCCGTACGAGGGCTGACGGCCCGTCCGACGACGTTCGGTCAGTTGGCCCACGGCGGGGCGATGACCGTGCCGTCGGCCAGGGTGGCCTCGAGGCCGACGCTGGTGGTGACCCATGCGGTGGCGGGCAGGTCGCCGGGGTTGTCGATGCAGAAGCTGGATCCGGTGGGGACGATCACGGTGTCGCCGGGAGCCAGCGTGCTGCGCTCGCCGTCCAGCAGGACGTCGGGGGCGCCCGCGAGCAGGTGGACGATCTCCTCGCGGCTGACGGTGTGTGCGGTGCCCGACGTCCCGGCCGGGACGTCCAGCCGCCAGGCGCAGAGCTCGGCGCTGCCGGTGGCGGGGTTGGCGTGGGCGGTGAACCGGGCGCCGTGGATCTCGTGCACGGTGGTCTGGGTACTGCGGATGACGGGCAAGGGCCTCTGCTCTCTTCGATTCTCTTCGGTAGTCAAGCTGCTTGTCTATATGGTCAAGCTACTTGACTGTTTCGTCAAGGGGATGACATGAATGAGTGGCACAATCTCGCGCATGAGCGAGCCCGATCCCATCGCCCTGAGCATCCCTCCGCTGCTGATGGCCCTGACCGCCGACGTGGTCCACGAGATCGACGCGGGCGTCCGCCGGCGCGGTTTCGACGACGTGCGCCCGGCCCACGGCTTCGCCTTCGCCCGGCTCGCCCCGGGCGGTGCCACCGTCAACGAGCTGGCCGAACACCTCGGCGTCAGTAAGCAGGCCGCCAGCCAGATGGTGGAGGAACTGGTCCGCAAGGGCTACGTCGAACGCCATCCGCATCCCACCGACGCCCGTGCCAAACTCATCGAACTCACCGGCCGCGGCTGGGAGTGCACCCGCGCCGCCGACGCGGCCGCCGCCGAGGCGGTGGTCCCCTGGGCCTCCGCCCTGGGGCCCGAGAGGCTCCGTCAGCTCCATGACGATTTGGCTCGGCTGGCACCCTCGGGGCCGTTGCGGCCGGTGTGGTGACGGACCGTCGGTTCACGGATCGAAGCTGGTTGGTGCACCCGGCGCACGCCCGTCCGCCGGGTCGCACGCCGCCCGCGCGACGCCGGGGCCGGGCCGCCCCCGGGCCCGGGATCAAGGCTTGGGTGGCGCTCCGGCGGTTCGCGCGGGCGGGCGGCGGCGCGACTTCTACCATCGGGTCATGTTCAGTGGCGCACACGTGATCCTGCACAGCTCGGACGCCGAGGCCGACCGGGCGTTCGTCCGTGACGTGCTCGGCTTCGCCCATGTCGACGCCGGCCGCGGTTGGCTGATCTTCAAGCTGCCGCCGGCCGAGCTGGCCTTCCATCCGACCGAAGCCCCGCCGCACAGCGAGTGCTACCTGATGTGCGACGACCTCGACGCGGTGCTCGCCCGGCTGGCCGAGCACGGTGTTCGGCCGGTGGCACCGCCGACCCGGCAGAGCTGGGGCACGGTCACCGCGATCCCGCTGCCGAGCGGCTTCGAGCTGCCGCTCTACCAGCCCACCCACCCGGTCGCGTACGGGCTCTGACCGACTCTGGGCCGCTATCGGGTGGCCGAGGGTCGACGCATGGTCAGAAGTTGCTATCGTGCCGGTGATTCAACGGCGCGCGAGTCCTGTCGCGGCCACCAGAGCACTCGGGGGAATCCATGGAGCAGCGGCCACCTTCCTTCGGCGATCCGGCAGGTCCGCCGACTGGTGCCTTCGGGCCGCCGGAGGCCCACCGGCGGTCGCCGGTGATGGTCTGGGGCGTGGTGGCAGCGGCGGTGAGCGCGGTCGCCGGAGTGGCCAGCGCCGTGGCGGCGTTCATGGGAGGCAGCTCGCAGCCGTCCGCAGCGCCGACGAGCTCGGTGGTCGCGCCCGCACCGGCGTCGGCGGACGGCTCGGCGGCTCCGGCCACGAGTGCCACCGCGAAGCCGGCTCCGGCACCCGCCGCCGGGGTGGCCGTGCGCTGGACGGGGAAGGTGGTGCTGGGCATGGAGGGCATCGACCTGACCCAGGTGCCGCCGACCAAGGGCAGCTCCGACACGCTCTCGTTCCTCCGGCCGTCCGCAAGGCGCACCGGCAGCAGCGGCATGGAGATCAAGGGCCCGTCCGCCCTGTGGACCGAGGCCGGCGAACCGACCGCCCAGGGCTGCCGCAACCTGCTGCTGACCCAGTCGCACGACCAGGTGGACGTGGTCGCGGGTGACCGGGTGTGCGTGGTCGACGAGAGCTCGCCGATCGGCCTGCTCAAGGTCACCAAGACCCACTACTCGCAGGGCAGTTACGGAGAGCTGGACGCCGAACTCACGATCTGGGACCTGCACCTGAAGCGCTGAGTCCGGACATCGGGGCCAGCGCCGCGCGCAGATCGGCCGGTCCGCGGAAGTGAACACCCGTCATACCGAGCTGCTCGGCGGCCTCGACGTTCTCCTGCCGGTCGTCCACGAAGAGGCAGCGCCCGGGCGCGGTGCCGGCCCGGGCCGCGGCGATCTCGTAGATGCGGCGGTCCGGCTTCGCGATGCCGACCAGTGCGCTGTTGACCACGTCGTCCGCGAGGTCGGCGAGGCCGAGCCGGGCGAGGTCGTCATCCAGCCACGGGGTCGCGTTGGTGACCAGCAGGACGGGGCAGTGCGTACGGGCCCTGCGCAGCAGGTCGACCACCTCCTGGTCCGCCCGAACCGGGCTGCCGGTGAAGGCGGTTGCCAGTGCACGGGCCTCGGCGGCCCCGGCCCGGGAGGCGAGTCCGGCGGCGATCGAGTCCGCCCACTGCTCCTTGGCGAGCTGTCCGAGGATCAGTGGCAGCGCAGTCTGCGGGCCGAAGGCCACCGCCGCGGTGCTGCCCGGGGGCAGGCCTGCGGCGCGTTCCAGGCGGGCCACCTCGGTGTGGTCGAAGAAGCGGATCACGCCGTCGATATCGCACAGGACGGCGTCGAAGGCCGGCCTGCGGGGACCGGGGAGCGGTGTCATCCCGCCTGATTACCACCCGGCGCCGGCCGTCGGCCACTGGATTCAGCGCTCCGGTGATCCGTCAAGAGGGCTCGGTGCGCCGCCCGTACTTTCGGCTGCAGACGATCTGGCATGTCCACTACCAAGTTCGAGGTCGTGCGTCCAGGGACGGTACCGGTGGCTGGGGTCTTGAAGCACCGTTCTGAGGGGTCCGCTAGGGGGTTAGCGGGGCACGAGGAGTAGATATCTTCCCTTTCGCCAAGGTGCTCGACTGGTCCCAGGGGCCCGAACAACGGGAGCGGAAATGACCGAAATTGATACCTCCTCACCTCTCAGACAAGACCCGCCGCAGTTCCCGATGGAGCGGAAGTGCCCGTTCCAGCCGCCGGCCGAGTACGCCGTGATGCGCGCCGAGGAGCCGGTCTCCAAGGTCACGCTCTCGGTGTCCGGTAAGGAGATGTGGGCGGTCAGCCGGCAGGAGCACGTGCGTCAGGTCCTCACCGACCCGACCATGAGCTCGAACTTCAAGCACCCCGGCTACCCGCTCCAGGTGCCGGTGCCGGACGACATCCTGCAGGCCATGGAGCTGCCGCTGGTCGCGATGGACCCGCCCGTGCACGGCCGGCACCGTCGGGAGATCATTCCCGAGTTCACCCTCAAGCGGATGCAGGCCCTCACCCCGCGCATCCAGGAGATCGTGGACCAGCACGTCGACGCGATCCTCGCTAAGGGCGGGCCGGTCGACCTGCTGACCGAACTCGCCATCCCGGTCCCGTCGTTGGTGCTGTGCGAGCTGCTCGGCGTGCCGGCCGGGGACATCCCGGAGTTCCGCGACTTCGCCGAGACCACGGTCCGCAGCGACGTCACCCCGCAAGAGGTCGGGATGGCCATCCACCAGATGGACGTCTACCTCGACAAGCTGGTCACCTCGAAGGAGGAGTCCCCGACCGAGGACGACCTGCTCGGGCGGGTCGTGCTCAAGAACAAGGAGGAGGGCAACCTCAACCACCGCGAGATCGTCGCGCTCGCCCGGATGCTGATCTCCGGCGGCTTCGACACCCTCACCAACATGATCGTGCTCGGCGTGGCCGCCCTGCTCGAACACCCGGACCAGCTCGCCCAGATGAAGGCGGACCCGGAGCTCACCCGGAACGCCATCGAGGAGCTGCTGCGCTTCCTCAGCATCGCCGACTCGGCCCCCTCCCGGGTCGCCACCCAGGATCTCGAGGTCGGCGGCGTCAAGATCAAGGCGGGCGAGGGCATCATCAACCTGACCGCCTCGGCCAACCGGGACGAGACCGTCTTCGAGAACGCCGACCAGCTGGACATCTTCCGCGAGATCGGCCTGCACTCCGCGTTCGGCCACGGCGTCCACCAGTGCCCCGGCGCCAGCCTGGTCCGGGTCGAGCTGAAGATCGTCTACGACACCCTCTTCGCCCGCATCCCCAACCTGCGGCTCGCGGTGCCGGCGTCGGAGCTCCCGTTCAAGCGCGCCACCCTCATCCAGGGCCTGGACGCACTTCCGGTCACCTGGTGACCTCCGATGGCCCTCTCGGTCCATCGTGAACGCTGCATCGGCTCGGGAACCTGCGTCTTCACCGCGCCGGACGTCTTCGCCCAGGACGAGGAGGAGGGTCTCGTCACGCTCCTGACGGACGGCACCGACCACGTGCCGGCCGTCCGCTCGGCCGTCGAGCGCTGCCCCGTCGCGGCGATCTCCCTCGACGAGGACTGACCCCCGCTCGGCGACCGGGGTGCTGCGGCCGCCCTCC
>NZ_LMCT01000004.1:95469-274744 GCF_001424875.1 Kitasatospora sp. Root107
CCCTCCGCCCTCCGCAGCACCCCGGCTCTGCAGGACGGTCAGACCGCACGGCGCCGCCGGTGGTACGAGACCGTGACGGCCGCGAGCAGCGGGGCCCAGGCGACCTGCGGCAGGTAGACGAAGCCGAGCAGGGTGTGGCCGAGCGGGGTCATGTCGGCGTGCGGGAAGGTCCACCACAGCAGGAACGGGGTCCACAGGCAGGCCAGCACCACCGCCCCGACCGTGGCGGGGACCACCGCGGCCCGCACCGGCACCGGCCGGCCGCCCAACACCGGTATCCAGCGCGGCAGCACCTCGCCCCAGGGCCGGACCAGGCCGAGCGTGAGCAGGGCGGCCAGCTCGCTGACCGCACTCAGCGCGATCAGGTACACCGCCCCCCAGCCCGGGCCCATCGACCCCTGCGCAGCCAGGTAGCCCTCGTCGGTGTACCCGGCGTGCTGCCCGGCCGCCAGCAGCAGACGCCAGATCCCGCACGGCAGGGAGACCAGCGCGGCGGCGTGGGCGGCCCGGACCGCCCAACGGGGTGCGGGCGAAGCGGTGGCGGTGAACTGAGTGGTCGTCATGGACCCCATCCTTTCCGGCCGGTGGCCACTTCCACGTCGACCCGGAGGAGGGCCCGGCGGGCCCGCTCCGGACGGACGCCCGCCCCGGTGCCTCACCCGCACGGGGGAGCACCCTCATCCCCGCTCCGGGCCGAAATCCGGTCGACCCCGAGCAGTGGGCGACCTTGCTCGACGTGCTGCGCCGGACCGAGTCGGAGCCCTCGCTGCTCGGCGCGACCGGCCATCTGCTGACGGCGGGTCGCAAGGAGTAGGGTCCCGCGCCACCCCCGGGATGCAGGTCGCACCCGTCCGGTCGGGGTTACCTGCCAGAATGCGGGGCGGAACTCAGGCTGAATCAGGAGAAGGTGACCGGCTTCGTGACCATGCCAGTCGAACGGAAGATCGCCGAAGAGCTGGGCGTACGGGAGGGGCAGGTGAGGTCCGCCGTCGAACTGCTCGACGGCGGCGCCACCGTGCCGTTCATCGCGCGCTACCGCAAGGAGGTCACCGGCGAGCTCGACGACACCCAGCTGCGTACGCTCGAGGAGCGGCTGCGCTACCTGCGGGAGTTGGAGGAGCGGCGGGCCGCCGTGCTGGAGTCGATCGAGAGCCAGGGCAAGCTGGACGACGTCCTGCGCGCGCAGATCCTGGCCGCCGACTCGAAGGCCCGGCTGGAGGACATCTACCTCCCGTACAAGCCGAAGCGGCGCACCAAGGCGCAGATCGCCCGCGAGGCCGGTCTCGAGCCGCTCGCCGACACGCTGCTCGCCGACCCGTCCAAGGACCCGGCGGCACTCGCGGCGGGCTACCTGAACGAGTCGGTGGCCGATGCCCCGGCGGCACTGGACGGGGCCAGGTCGATCCTGGTCGAGCGGTTCGGTGAGGATGCCGACCTGGTCGGTACGCTGCGCGAGCGGATGTGGACCCGGGGCCGGCTGGTCGCCACCGTCCGGGACGGCAAGGAGCAGGACGGCGCCAAGTTCGCCGACTACTTCGACTTCGCCGAGCCGTACGGGAAGCTCCCCTCGCACCGCATCCTGGCGATGCTGCGCGGCGAGAAGGAGGAGGTGCTCGACCTCGAACTCTCGCCGTACGAGGGCGCCGACGGCGATCTGCCCGGCGAGAACGACTACGAGCGGCGGATCGCCGCCAAGTTCGGCATCGCCGACCGGGGCCGCCCGGCCGACAAGTGGCTCGGTGACACCGTCCGGTGGGCCTGGCGGACCAGGATCCTGGTCCGGCTCGGTATCGACCTGCGCACCCGGCTGCGGCAGGAGGCGGAGGACGAGGCAGTGCGCGTCTTCGCCGCCAACCTGCGCGACCTGCTGCTGGCCGCCCCGGCCGGCACCCGCGCCACCATGGGCCTGGACCCGGGCTTCCGGACCGGTGTGAAGGTCGCGGTGGTGGACGCCACCGGCAAGGTGCTCGGGTACGACACCATCTACCCGCACCAGCCCGCCAACAAGTGGGACGCCTCGATCAACACGCTGGCCGCGCTGGCGAAGCAGCACGACGTCGAGCTGATCGCGATCGGCAACGGGACGGCCTCCCGGGAGACCGACAAGCTGGCCGAGGACCTGATCAAGCGTCACCCCGAGCTGAACCTCACCAAGGCGATGGTCTCGGAGGCGGGCGCCTCGGTGTACTCCGCCTCGGCCTTCGCCTCGCAGGAGCTGCCGGACCTGAACGTCTCGATCCGGGGCGCGGTCTCGATCGCCCGGCGGCTGCAGGACCCGCTGGCCGAGCTGGTCAAGATCGACCCCAAGTCGATCGGCGTCGGCCAGTACCAGCACGACCTGAGCGAGCTGAAGCTCTCGCGGTCGCTGGACGCGGTGGTCGAGGACTGCGTGAATGCGGTCGGCGTGGACGTCAACACCGCATCCGCACCGCTGCTCACCCGGGTCTCCGGGGTCACCGGCACGCTGGCCGACAACATCGTGGCGCACCGCGACGCGAACGGCCCGTTCCGGACCAGGCGGGCGCTCAAGGACGTGGCGCGGCTCGGCCCGAAGGCGTTCGAGCAGTGCGCGGGCTTCCTGCGCGTCCCCGGTGGTGACGACCCGTTGGACGCCTCCGGAGTGCACCCCGAGGCGTACCCCGTGGTGCGGCGGATCCTTGCCGCGACCGGCGGCGACCTGCCGTCGCTGATCGGCAACGGGGCGGCGCTCCGGGCGCTCCGGCCGTCCGACTTCGCCGACGAGACCTTCGGTGTGCCGACCGTCACCGACATCCTCGGCGAGCTCGACAAGCCCGGGCGCGACCCGCGGCCCGCGTTCCGTACCGCGTCCTTCAAGGAGGGCGTCGACAAGCTCGGCGACCTGGAGGTGGGCATGGTGCTGGAGGGCGTGGTCACCAACGTCGCGGCCTTCGGTGCCTTCGTGGACGTGGGCGTCCACCAGGACGGTCTGGTGCACGTCTCGGCGCTGTCGAAGAACTTCGTCAAGGACCCGCGCGAGGTGGTCAAGCCCGGCGACATCGTCAAGGTCCGGGTGGTCACGGTGGACGTGCCGCGCAAGCGGATCGGGCTGACGCTGCGGCTGGACGACGAGGTCGGCCAGGCGGCGCCGCGCGAGCGGGACCAGGACCGGAACCGCGACCGGGACGGGAATCGCGACCGTGGCCGGGGCTCGAAGCCGCCCCGGCAGGACCGCAGGAGCGCCCCGGCTCCCGCGCCGGCCGCCAACAGCGCGATGGCCGACGCGCTGCGCCGGGCCGGCCTGACCGGCAAGTAGCGGGTCCGCCCCGGATCCCGACGGGGGCTCGGGGCGGAGCCTTGGCGGGCAGTTATGACGTCGCGTCAGACCGTCCGTTCTCCGGCGGAGCCGGTCCGTGGACAGCACCGCCGTCCACGGACCGACTCCGCCGGGGTGGGTCAGCCGTTCAACGCCCGGGACTCGACGGCCAGGCTGACCAGCTCGTGCCACCAGGTCTCGCGGTGGTGGGTGAGCAGGTGCTGGGCCTCGGCCGGGTCCATCGCGCGGACCTCGACCACCTGTTCGCCGTCCTCCGGGTTGCTCGGCTCGGAGTCCACGGTGACCTCGGCCCAGCCCCAGAGCCAGGCCTTCTCCGGGTGCGGCTGCCAGGGGCGGTACGGCACCGGATGGTCCGTCACACAGCGGTGGGCGCCGATCCAGACCGGCTCGCCGAGCAGCCGGGCGCCGGCCTCCTCGCGGAGCTCGCGGGCCAGGCAGCTCTCGATGCTCTCGGCCGCCTCCCGGGTGCCGCCGGGCAGGAACCAGTGCCCGCGGGCGTCCCGGCAGAGCACCACCTGATCGCCGGAGAAGCCCACCAGGTGGATGTTGGTGATGAGTTCGTCGGGCGGCAGCACCGCCGAGAACTGTGCGTCGATGCCGCCCCAGGACCAGCGCTGGGGCGCGTGCAACTGCGGGAACCGGGCCGCCAGGTCCGCGAGTTCCGGTGCTCTCTCCGAGGTGTCCGTCATTCACAGATGGTAGTCCTTCCGGCGCCCGGTCGAGGAGATCTTCCAGTCGGACGACCCGGCACCTCGGCCGTCCGGCCGTCCGACGTAGGGTGAGGCGCACCTGCCGAACGGAGCCCCGCCGATGTCCCGGATCCTCTATGTCACCGACCTGACCTACCCGGCCCGGGGCCGCCGCTACTGCGACGAGGACATCGCGCTTTCGGCCGCGCTGCGCGGCTTCGAGTTCGAGCCGGCGCTCTGCCACCCGCTGGACGCGGCCGCCCTGATGGACGGCTTCGACCTGACCGTGGTCCGCAACAGCGGTCCGGTGCTGCACTACCAGGAGAGCTACGACGCGTTCCGGGCCAGTGCGCTGGCGAGTGGCACCCGGGTCTTCAACCCGCTGCACGGCCGGGGCGACATGGCGGGCAAGCAGTACCTGCTCGACCTGACCGCCGCAGGCCACCCGGTGATCCCGACCGTGGCGGACCGAGCCGATCTCGGCCTGCTGCCCGAGGTCGCCGAGTACGTCACCAAGCCGAAACTCGGTGCCGACTCGATCGGCCTCGCGGTGCTCCCGGCCGCCGCCGTGGCCGAGCTGGAGCTCGACGGTTCGACCCTGCTCCAGCCCCGGATCGACTTCCGGTACGAGGTCTCCTTCTACTTCGTCGGCCGAGAGTTCCAGTACGCGCTGTACGCCCCGGACCCGGCCGCCCGCTGGCAGTTGGAGCCGTACCGGCCGACTGCCGCCGATCTGGCGTTCGCCCAGACCTTCGTGGACTGGAACTCGCTGGACCACGGCGTGCAGCGGGTCGATGCCTGCCGGACGGCCGAAGGCGGCCTGCTGCTGGTCGAGTTGGAGGATCTCAACCCCTACCTCTCGCTCGACCTGCTGGACGGGCCGACCCGGGCCGCCTTCGTGCGGGCGATGGCCGCCTCGATGCGCGAACTGCTGCTCAGCTAGGCCGCGTTGATCGCCCGCAGGATGTTCAGGCGGGCTGCCCGCCGGGCCGGCCAGACCGCTGCCAGCACCCCGATCGCCAGGCTGAGCAGCAGGAACAGGCCGAGCCGCGCCCAGGGCAGCACGATCTCGTACTGCGGGAGCGAGGATTTGCTGAGGCTTCCGCACGCCCAGGCCAGGAAGATGCCCGTGCCGATGCCCAGGGCTGCGCCGAACAGCGAGATCACCACCGATTCCAGGCGCACCATCTGCCGGACGCCCCTGGTGCCGAGGCCGATCGCGCGCAGCAGCCCGATCTCCCGGGTCCGCTCGAAGACCGACATGGCCAGGGTGTTGACGACGCCGAACACCGCGATGACGACGGTCATGCCGAGCAGGCCGTACATCATGTTGAGCATCGCACCGATCTCGCCGGACTGAGCCTTCGTCAACTGCTCCTGGTTCTGCACCTGGAGGAGTGGGCTGTTGCCCAGGGCCGCGCGGATGTCCTGGTCGAGGCCGTTCGGGTGCCGGCCGGACGCGGCCTTGACCAGGATGCTTTCGAGCCTCCCGCCGTTCGCGTACGGCAGGACCTCGTCCATGGTGCCAAGGGCGCTGCCGACGGCGCGGGTCTGCTGGTAGACACCCACGACGGTCAGCGCTTTCTCGCCGTGGCCGTAGCCCACCGTGCCCTGGAAGGTGTCGCCCTTCGCCAGGCCGGTGGCCTTGGCCAGCTTGTCGGAGAGCGCGACCTTGCCGGGGCCGAGATCTGCGAGCGAGCCGCTGCTGAACTTCAGGTCGGAGACCCTGCCGAGCCGCTGCGGGTCCGCACCGGTGAGCGTGGCGAACTCGCCCCGCGCCCCCAGGGTCGAGGAGGCGAGGGGCACCGACTCCGCGACGCCCGGGACTTCGGCGACCTTCGTGCCGAGTGCGGGGTCGATGCCGCCGGAGCCGGTGTTGGACACCTGGTAGTCCGCGGTCAGGCCGGCTACTGCCGCCGCCTTGAGCGCGGCGTTCATGGAGCTGCCGGTCACGCTCAGGCCCGTGATCAGGGTGAGCCCGATCATCAGGGCCGAGGCGGTGGCGGCGGTGCGGCGCGGGTTGCGCAGCGCGTTCTCCTCGGCGAGCTTGCCGCTGACGCCGAAGAACCGGGTGGTGACCGCCCCCGCGAGCCGGATCAGCGGGCGGGACAGCAGCGGCGCGATCACGATCATGCCGGTCAACGTGAGCACGGAGCCGAGTCCGGCGGCCTTCAGGTTGGAGTCGGCCCCGTTCGTCTGAGTGGAGACGTACAGCAGGACGAGGACACCAAGGCCGGTGAGCAGCACACCGAGGCTGTTGCGGAGCACCAGGCCGCGCCTGGGCGGCGTCTGGTCGACGGTGGTCAGCGCCTCCACCGGTGCGACCTTCGCGGCCCTGCGGGACGGGAGCCAGGCGGCGAGCACGGTGACGCCGACGCCGACCAGGAGGGACCGGACGAGCGCGTCCGGGGAGATCACCAGCGGGCCGTCGGGCAGGCCCGCGCCGCTCGCGTTGAGGAGTGGCCTGAGGGCGGTCGCGATACCGATTCCGAGCCCGATGCCGGCTGCTGAGGCGCCAAGTCCGAGCAGCCCGGCCTCGGCGAGGACCGCGCGGACTACCTGGCGGCGGGAGGCTCCCACGGCACGCAGCAGCGCGGTCTCCCGGCTTCGCTGGGCGATCAGCATGGTGAAGGTGTTGGCGATGACGAAGGCACCGACGAACAGCGCGATTCCGGCGAAGGCCAGGAGCATCCGGGTGAGCGCCTTGGTGCTCTCGGCGATCCGCTCCGCCTGCTCGTGCGCGAGCTGGGCTCCGCTGGTGACCGTGATGCCCTCGGTGGGCAGCAGCGCGCGGATCCTGCCGGTGAGCTCCTGGTTGTCGGTGCCGGGTGCGGAGCCGACGGCCAGCTCGTCGAACCGGCCCGCCTGCAGGAAGAGTTGCTGTGCGGTGCCGGTGTCGAAGAGCGCGAGGCTGCCGCCCGCGGTCACGCGCGGGTCGTCGGTGTCGACGGTGCCGACCAGCTTCTTGGTGAGTGCGGGGCCTGTGGTGGCGAAGCGGACGGAGTCACCGATGGCGTAGCCGGCCTTCTCGGCGGTACGCCGGTCCAGGGCCAGCTCTCCGCCGGCGGTGGGGCCGCGTCCGGCGCTGACCGGGAAACGGCTGTCCCGGTCCGAACCCGGGGCGTCCGGTGAGTAGTTGGCCGCCAGGTTCTGCCAGCTGTTGTCGGCGTTCAGCGGTCGGCCGTCCTTGGCCGCCAAGGTGGCGGTGCCGTTGACGGTGGGGTGCACGGACGTGACGCCGGGCAGGGCACGGACCCGGTCGGCGAGCTCGTCGGTGAGCGCCGTGGACCGGCCGTCGTCCGCCTCGCTGTCGGAGTTCCGCTGGGACGTGGCCTGTACGGAGACCGCGACGTCCTTGAGGTTCTTGGCGGAGGCGCCGCGAAGGGCATGGGTGACGGTGTCACCGAAGACGAGCGTGCCAAAGACGAAGGCGACGCCGAGCATGATCGCGAGGGCGGTCATGACCAGGCGGCCTCGGTGCGCGAAGACGTTGCGCAGGGCTGTATGCAGCATGGCGGTGGTCCAGTTCTGGGGTGTGTGGCGGAGGTTCGTGCGGGGAGCGGACGGTCGGTCAGCTCGTGCGGGCCCCGGTGTCGAACTGCCTCATCCGGTCCAGCACGCCCTCGGCGGTCGGGGCGAGCAGCTCGTCGGTGAGTCGGCCGTCGGCGAGGAAGACCACCCGGTCGGCGTGGGCGGCGGCTGCGGGGTCGTGGGTGACCATCACGACGGTCTGGCCCAACTCCCGTACGGAGTCCCGGAGGAAGCCGAGGATCTCGGAGCCGGAGCGGGAGTCCAGGTTGCCGGTCGGCTCGTCCGCGAAGACGATCTCCGGCCGGGACGCGAGGGCGCGGGCCACGGCGACCCGCTGCTGCTGGCCCCCGGACAGCTGGGCGGGGCGGTGGCCCAGCCGCGCGGAGAGGCCGACGGTCGTCACGACCGTGTCCAGCCACTGCCGGTCCGGCCGGCGGCCTGCGATGGCCAGCGGCAGCGTGATGTTCTCCAGCGCCGTCAGGGTGGGGAGCAGGTTGAACGCCTGGAAGACGAAACCGACACTGTCCCGGCGCAGCCGGGTGAGCTGACGGTCGCTCAGGCCGGACAGTTCGGTGTCACCGATCTGTGCGGAGCCCGCGGAGGCCGAGTCGAGGCCCGCCATGCAGTGCATCAGCGTCGACTTGCCGGAGCCGGACGGACCCATGATCGCGGTGAACCGGCCGCGTCCGAACTCCACCGAGACCGAGTCCAGGGCGACCACCCGGGTCTCGCCCTGGCCGTAGACCTTGCACAGCCCGGTGGCCCGGGCGGCGGCAGGACTCGTGGGGGAGTGCGCGAGGGCGGCTGCCTGCAATGACATGTCAGCTCCGGAGGTACGGGGACGAGGTGGGGTGAGTGCTTCTCATCCTCGACGCGCCGTGCTGACGGACCGTCGGCCTCAGGGCGTGACCGGGACGTCTGCCGAAGGTCGGGCTCGGGGGCTCGGGTAGTCCTCGGGGCGGACGGCGGTCTCTGCCCTTCGGCAGACCCGGGCTCTCAGGACAGCAGCCCCGTCCGGTGGGCGAGGACCGCCGCCTGGACCCGGCTGTCCGTGCCCGTCTTCACCAGGACGGCGCTGACGTGGGTCTTCACCGTGCCTACGCCGATGCCCAGTTGACGGCCGATCTCCGCGTTGGCGAGGCCCTGGCCCAGCAGTACGAGGACGTCGCGTTCCCGGCCGGTGAGCGCTGCCAGCCGCTGTCCGGGGACAGGGACGGGGCCGGAGGCCGGTGCCCCCTGGCGTCCCCGGCCGGCGTCGCCGTCGAGCATGCGCTCGATGACGGTGCGGGTGACCTTGGGTGAGAGGACCGCGTCGCCCGCGGCGGCGGCCCGGACGGCGCTGACCAGCTCCTGCGGGCCCTCGTCCTTGAGCAGGAAGCCGGTGGCGCCGGACCGCAGCGCGCGCGTCACGTTCTGCTCGTCGCCGAACGTGGTGAGCATGACCACCTGCGGCCGGGGCCGGAGGTCGAGCAGTCGCTCGATCGTGGCGAGCCCGTCGAGCACGGGCATCCGGATGTCGATCAGGGCCACGTCGGGACGGGTCTCACCGGCCACCCGCACGGCCTCCTCGCCGTTCGCCGCCTCGCCGACCACCTCGATGCCTTCGGCATGACGCAGGATCAGCCGGACGCCGTGCCGGACCAGCTCCTCGTCGTCGGCAAGCAGGACCCGGATCGGGCGGCGGTCGGAAGTGGGCAGGTCGGTCACGGTGTCTCCCACGGTGGAGTGCGCGACACCATGGGTACGGCGAAGCGGTCGATCGTGGCCAACGTATCGCCACGGAAGCAGTATCGGGTGATGGTGAGCTGGTCAGGGCGGTCGGCAGCGGAGTCCTCGGACGGGAACGTCGAGTACAGGCAGCTCGTCACGGACTCCGGGTGGGCCGGCTCCCTCCCCGTCGCCGCCGCGCGTGCCGCTGTGCTGTCCCCGTACACGGCCTCCTCCACCATCGTGCGGGACATCCCGATCCGGGGCGGCTCGTGGTTGCGGGGGTCGGGTTCCGGGAACGCCTGGCCGACCAGCAGGAGGCCGCACATCATCAGCACGGCCACGCCGATCAGGCCGAGGAAGCCGCGGAGGGCCTGCACGGCACGGCCTCGGACGCCGGCGGGTGCGTGGTCGGAGCGCGGTTCTGACGGTGACTCACGCGGTGGGACGCCCACGGCGGCCAGGCTCGCTCCCGGGTCCGGCCGCGCCGGGATCCGTGCGGTCACCGCGAAGCCACCGGCCGGCGTCGGGCCCGCCTCCAGGGTGCCGCCGAGCAGTGCGACCCGTTCCCGCAGCCCGACGAGGCCGCGCCCCGAGCCCAGGCCGGTCTCCGCCTCCGGGGGCACGGGCGGGAGCCCGTTGCGTACGAGCACCTCCACCCGGTCGTCGGTGTGGGCGACCGCTACGGTGACCCGGGCTCCGGCGGCGTACCGGTGCACGTTGGTCAGCGACTCGCGCACCACCCGGTGCACCGCGCGCCGTACCTGGGCCGGACGGTCGTTCAGGTCGGGTCCCTCCCAGCTGAGATCGACGGGTATGCCGCCGCCGCGCGACTCCTCGGCCAGCGCCTCGACGTCGGACCGGGTACCCGTACTGTCGGTCAGCGCGTCGGTCCCGGTGTCCCGCCCCAACGGGCCCAGCACACCGAGCACTTCGCGAAGTTCCCGCATCGCCTCCGCGACCGACCGGCGGGTCAGGGCCGCCACGTCGCGCAGTTCGGGCGACTCCTTCTGCAGGGCCATCTCCAGGCCGCCCGTGTGCAGCGAGATCACGCTGAGCCGATGGCCGATCAGGTCGTGCATCTCGGCCGCGATCCGGGACCGTTCGTGGATCCGGGACTCGCTGTCCGCGAGCCGACGGGCCGCCTCCGCGGCGGCGGCACGTTCCCGGAGCGCCCGCAGCAGCCGGTCCTCCTGTCCGCCCGAGCTGCCGAGAAGTCCTGGCACCAGCAGCGTGGTGGCGGCGAGTACGGCGCCGAGCGCCAGCCCGAACGGGTGGCTGCCGAGCCCGAGGACCGGGGCGAAGACGGCGCCGACCAGCGTCGCCGGCACGGTCGAGGCGAGCAGCACAGCACTCCGGCGCCGAGGGACCGTCAGGTGCTTGGCCGTGGTGTACGCGGTCATGGCGGCCGGCAGCCCGGCGGCGGGCAGCAGGCCCAGGACGGCGGAGATGCCCAGCAGGCTCGTCACGGGAAAACGGCGGCGGACGGCGAGCAGAGCGAGGGCGACGGCACCGAGGAGGAGCTGGATCTCGCCGGACGGGCCCGGGCCCCCCAGGACCTGCTGGGTGAGGAGCATCAGCAGCCCGCCGCCGCTCACTTCCGCGAGCGCACGCCACAGCCCCCGGCCCTGGTTGCCGGGGGCTGTGAACGGACTTCGGGAGACGGGGGCCATCGGCCCATTCTCACGGGCGGTGGTGCGGGTCCGGATGCGACCTGGGGATGAGCCGCTCTGTCGAAAGCCAGAGAGGAGCGCTACTCCTCCGGGTGCGCGAGCCGGCCGAGCAGCGCGACCACCGTGTCGCGTGGCACCGGGCTGAAGAACTCCGTGTCGACCTGCTCGACGGCGGCGATCGCCCGGGGCGCCAGTTCGGCCCCGGCGGCGGTCACCCGCAGCCGGCGGGCCCGGCTGTCGGCCGGGTCCACCTCGCGCTCGACCAGGCCCTTGGCCTCCAGGGTGCGTACCACCTGCGAGGTCATCTTCACGTCGGTGCCCGCCTGCCGGGCCAGCGCCTGCTGGCTGGGGTGCTCACCCTGGCCGTTCAGCCACCAGGTGCAGGCGAGCAGCACGAACTGAACGTGCGTCAGGTCGAGCGGGGCCAGGGCCGTGGCGATGCCGCGCTGCCAGCGCAGGGTGGCATGCCAGAGCAGGAAGCCGGGACTCTCGGCCGGCTGCACCGGCGGTCAGCCCCGGGCCGCGTGCGTGACCAGTGCGGCCATCGTGTCGGGCCAGTCGGCCGTGATGCCGGGGCCGATCTCCGGGCCGACCTGGTCGGCGCCCTCGCCGGTGATCTCCATCCGGTAGACCACCTCGGTACGCCCGGAGCCGAGCGGGGCGAGCCGGTGGGTGGTGCGCAGCACCAGCCCGCCGAAGCGGGCCTCGTCGGTGAAGTGCTCACCCTCGCCGAGCTCGACCACGGTCAGCTCGATCGGGTCCTCGCCGGGCGGGGTCATGGCGATCGTGGCGCCCACCGCGAACGGACCCCGGAAGTCGATCTTCTCGATCTCGCCGTTCCACTCGCCCCAGCCGTCCACATCGGCCCAGAGCTGCCAGATCGCCTCGGGTGCGGCGTCGGTCTCGATGCTGTGCTGGTAAGCCCACACGGTTGCCTCCACGGCCTTGATTGTCTACGCGAAGACTATCTGCGCGAAGACCATTAGTCCAGGGGAGCCCGCCGGGTCAGTGCGCCAGTAGGCGGGGCAGTGAGCTGTCGTTGCTGAGCAGCCAGGCCAGGTAGGACGGATTGGTGCCGGCCAGGTCCAGGTAGGCCGCCCGCAGGTCGGCGTACAGGTCGTCGAAGGCGGGCTCGCTGAGCGCGCGGGGCCGCCAGACCAGTAACAGGCGGACGCTGAACGGGTTGCCGTGCACGGGGCGGATCACCGTGCCGGGGCCGGGCAGCGAGGTGGGCTGGCAGGGGCGGACGGCCTCGCCGGAGGCGACCAGTTCGGCGGCGGTGGCGTTGTCGCGGACCTGGACCACCCGGGGGTTGAGCCCGGCCTCGGAGAGCACCCGGCGCAGTGCCGCGTACTCGTGGTCGGCGGTCGGGTCGACCATCCAGGCGTCGGCGGCCAGGTCCTGCAGTCGTACCACCGGCGAGCCGGCCGCCGGGTGGCTCAGGGCGAGGGCGACGAACTGTGGCTCGCGGGCGATCAGCACCCGGTGCTCGGCGTCGGCGGGCAGCCGGAGCGGGAAGCCCTCGCTCTCGTGCACCAGGGCGATGTCCAACTGGTCGGCGGCGACCAGGTGCAGCAGGGCGTTGGCGGAGATGTCGATCCGGATGGTGGTGCGGGTGTCCGGCAGCCGGGCGTGCACCCGGCGCAGCCAGCTGGCCACCGCGCGGCTGCCGACGCTGCCGATCCGCAGCGTCAGGTGCTCGGAGTCGTCGGCCTCCTGGCGTGCGGCGGTGACCAGTTCGGCCATGTCGGTGATGATCGTCCGGGCCCGGGCGAGCACGGTGTGGCCGAGCGGGGTGAGCTGGCTGCCGGTCCGTTCGCGGGTGAACAGCCGTCCGCCGAGGGCTCGTTCGATCCGGTGCAGCTGGGTGCTGACGGAGGGCTGGCTCGTGCCGAGCTGCCGGGCGGCCTTCCGGACGCTGCCGGTGTCGGCGATCGCGCACAGCACACGAAGGTGTCTCACCTCGAGCTCCACAGCGGGAGCATACGGCCGACCGGGGCATTCACGCCAGGGACATGTCAGATTCGCCGGGAGGGGGTATAGGACGGCGCTATCTCCGGCTGGCATCATCCGCAGGCCGGTCGCGGTGGCCGAAGCTCGGTGGCACGACAGTCCGTCCCCCACTCCCAAAGCACTTGCCCCACAAGGGTTTTGGAAGCCATGAACTGGAGTCCCCAGATGAAGCGCTCGATGCTCTCCGCCGCGGTGGCCGTCACCCTGGGCCTGTCCGCAGGGCTGCTGGCCGCGCCCGTCGCGAGTGCGGCCCCCCAGCCGCAGGCGGTCGCCCAGTACGCCGGATCGGCCGCCGAGCAGGCCGACGTCAAGGCCTTCCACGAGGCCGTGATGAAGTCCGCGCTGGCCAAGCAGGCGGCGAACCCGTACCTGCTCGCGGTGGTCGTCACCTACGACGCCAGCAGTGCGCCGACCTTCCGCACGCAGATCTCCAACAGCACCCAGATCTGGAACGGTTCGGTGCGCAACGTGCAGCTCCGGTCCGGCACCAACGCGGACTTCCGCTACTACGAGGGCAACGACTCGCGCGGCTCCTATGCCAGCACCGACGGCCACGGCCGTGGGTACATCTTCCTCGACTACCGGCAGAACCAGCAGTACAACTCCACCCGGGTGACCGCCCACGAGACCGGCCACGTGCTCGGCCTGCCGGACCACTACTCGGGCCCGTGCAGCGAGCTGATGTCGGGCGGCGGCCCCGGCACCTCCTGCACCAACGCCTACCCGAACACGACCGAGCGGAACCGGGTCAACAACCTCTGGGCGAACGGCCTGGCCGCGACCGTGGCCGCGCGCTGACCTGACGCACCGGCAGTGGCCCGGCCCCGTACCGATCGGGCCGGGCCACTGGCGTGCGTGGGGTCAACCCGCGGTCCGGCGGGCGAGCAGCAGGGCGACGTCGTCGGCGCGGTGGGAGGAGCGCCGGGCGTCCCGCAGCAGGTGGTCGGCCAGCGTGCCGAGTTCGGCGGCGGGGGAGTGGGCGAGGTCGGTGCGCAGGTCGTCCAGGCCCTCTTCGAGCGGGATGCCGGGTCGTTCGATCAGGCCGTCGGTGTACAGGGCCAGGATCGCGCCGACCGGCAACTGCAGTGTGCTGGTCGGGTACTTGGCGCCCAGGTCGATGCCCAGCAGCGGCCCGCCCTCCAGCTCGAGCGGCTCGGTGTGGCCGTCGGGTTGGCGCAGCAGCGGCGGCACGTGCCCGGCCCGGACGGCGAGTGCCTGGCCGGTGGCCGGGTCGAGCCGGATCAGGCAGCAGCTGGCCAGCAGTCCTGGGTCGAGATCGAGCAGCAGCTGATTGGTCCGGGTCAGCACCTCGTCCGGCAGGCTGCCGCTGGTGGCGAACGCCCGGACCGCGCTGCGGAGTTGGCCCATGGTGGCGGCGGCTCCGACATTGTGTCCCTCGACGTCCCCGATCACCAGGAAGACCCCGGCGGGGGTGCTGATCGCGTCGTACCAGTCGCCGCCGATCTCCATGCCCCGGGTGCCCGGCAGATAGCGGGCGGCCACCGCGAGGCCGGGCACCTCCGGCAACCGGTGCGGCAGCAGCGCCTGTTGGAGACCCCGGGCGAGCGTGAACTCGGCGTCGTACAGCCGGGCCCGCTCCAGCGCCTGGGCGATCAGGCCGCCGAGTGCGGTGAGCACGGAGCGGTCCTCGCTGGTGAACCGCCGGGGCCGGTCGAAGCCCAGGATGCAGCTGCCGACCGGCAGCCCGGAGGCGATCAGCGGCAGGAAGGCCCAGGCCCGCATCTCGTCCTGGACGATGTCGGGGTAGGCGGCGAGCAGCTCGTCCGGCGACTCGAAGAAGGCGGGGGCACCGCTGCTGAAGACCTCGGTGCCGGGCAGCCTGGCCCGGACCGAGGTGCCCTCGAACGGGGCGAGGAAGTCCTCGGGGTAGCCGGTCTGCGCAACCAGGTGCATCCGGCCCGAGCGGGCCAGGTAGAGCGCCATCTCCTGGCCGTCGAAGCCGGGCAGGATCTGGTCGATCACGCAGTCGCAGACCTCCTTGACGGTCACCGCCTCGGTCAGCGCGCTGGCCAGCTGGAGCAGGTGGTAAGTGGCCCCGAGGGTGGCGGGGACGGCGGGCGGTGCCTCCGGCAGCGCGGCCCGGTGGGCGCCCGGCGGTCCGGCCGGGACGATCCGTACGGTCAGGCCGTACGCGTCGGGATAGAGCGAGAAGGCCAGCCAGTGGCCGGGTGGGCGGGCGGCCAGGAAGGCGGTGGGCTGCTGGGCGAGCATCGCGGACCGGTAGCGGTCCTCGTATGCCGGTTCGGCCAACCAGGGGAGCACGGACCAGGGGTGATGGCCCGTCAGCTCCTCCCGGCCGAGTTCGAGCAGCAGTTCGGCGGCGTGGTTGAGGTAGCTGATTCGCCCGTCCGGGTCGAGCGCCACCACACCGTCGCGGAGCCGCTCGACCGCGGCCACGGCGGCGGCCGCGGCGTCGGTGTCGAGGGCGACCACACCGACCGTGCCGGGGCGGCCGGGGCGGCCGTGCAGGTCGAGCCCGCGCCGGCCGTCCCGCAGCCGGACCCGGAGGGTGAACGGCGCGTCCGCGCGCAGTGCGGCCAGCAGCGGCTCGATGTCGGCCGGCTCCAGGCGTTCGGTCAGCTCCTCGGCCCGGCCGCCGAAGTCCTCGGGGGCCAGGCCCAGCACGGCGAGCAGTGCCGGGTCCGCGGCGATCCGGCCGTCGGCGAGCCGCCAGTCCAGGCCGCCGGCCCGGGGCGCGGGCCCACCGGCGGTGGGGAGCGGCACCACCACCGGGCTGCGCGGCGCGGTCGGCACCTGGCCGGCCAGCGCGGCGGCGAGCCGGTTCGCGGTGGCCCGCAGCTGCCGCTTGGCGCCCGGCGGCGGTACGGCCGAGCTGGGCCAGAGCACGGCCAGCACGCCGAGCGGCTCGCCATCGGCGCTGATCGGCGTACAGGCGAAGGCGTGCACGTACGGCAGCCCGACGGCGAGCCGGGGGAAGCGCCGCATGGTGTCGTCGGCGTCGGCCACCAGCACCGTGCGGCCGGTCCGGTACGCCTCGGCGACCGGGAGCGGGGCGGCCACCGGGATGTGCCGGAAGGCGCTCAGCAGGTGCGGTGGGACGCCCGTGACGGTGCTCAGCACCAGCGACCGGCCGTCGGCCGAGCGCAGATAGAGCACGCCTCCGTAGGCCGAGGTGGTGCGGACCGCACGCAGCAGCGCCTCGGCGAGCAGAACCTCGGTGGATTCTCCCTGGCGCATGTTCTACTCTGTGCGCCGCGCCACCGGGGGTGTCAACCGGAGGGCCGCCGGTGGCCGGTTATTCGGGGAGCTCGGCTCAGCCGGGGAGCTCGGCGAAGGCCCTGGCGGCGGCCAGCTCGTCCCGGGCGGCCTGCTCGACCTGGTCGAGGTAGGCGTAGGCGTCCTGTCCTGCCGGGACCCGCAGCGGGGTGTCCTGCTCGGCGGCCACCAGCCTCAGGACCAGCTCGGCGAAGGACTCGGGCCGGTTCAGCCCGGGAGCGGTCTCCAGCTGCCGCATCGCCTCCCGCATCGGTTCGAGCTGCTCGGCGTAGGCCGGGACGCGCCGGGCGGTCTCGGCGATGACGGTGCCGTAGCGGGTGGCGAAGCCGCCGGGCTCGACCACCGAGACCCGGATGCCGAACGGCCGCACCTCGGCGGCCAGCGCCTGGCTCATGCCCTCCAGGGCGTACTTGCCGGTGACGTACGCGCTCAGGCCCGGGAACGCCATCCGGCCGGCCAGCGAGGAGACGTTGACGATGTGCCCGGACCCCTGGGCCCGGAGCAGCGGCAGCACGGCGCGGACCAGCCGCCAGGGTCCGACCACCAGGGTCTCCAGCTGGTCGCGCAGCTCCTGGTCGGAGACCTCCTCGACCGCGCCGATCAGGCCGCTGCCGGCGTTGTTGACCAGCACGTCCAGCCCGCCGAATCGGTCGGCGGCCAGCGCCACCGCCTCGTCCACCTGAGCCTGGTCGCGGATGTCGAGCGCGGCGGTGAGCACCCGGTCGGGGTGACGGCGGCTCAGCTCCGCCAGGGTGGCGGGCTTGCGGGCGGTGGCCAGGACGGTGTCGCCCGCTGCGGCGACGGCCTCCGCCAGGGCCAGGCCGAGGCCCGAGGAGCATCCGGTGATCAGCCAGCGACGTGCCATGTATCCCCCTGCGGTCCGATCCGATCGGCCCACGGTCCCAGAAACAGGGGTCGGCTGCCGCACCGTGCGCGGGGGCGGTCGGAGGTGTCCGGGGGCGTGGCGGGCGGGCCGGCGATGCGCCCCCGGTACGTACTGTCACCGAGGGCGCGGCGCGGCCGGACTGCTCCGTCTACTCCGTGCTGCGCCGTGCTACTCCGTCGCGGTCTCCACCTCCAGCGCCGCGTCCCGGACGTGGGACCGGGTGCCGGCGCAGGGCCCGCAGTACCGCCCGCCACTCGGCGGGCCAGCCGAGCTGCGGGCCGAGGCCGACCAGCAGGCCGACCGCCAGCAGGCCGGTCGCCGACTCTCCTTCACCGCAGAGCTGTTCCGCCGCCGAAAGGACCGGGTCGGTCGCCTCCGGCAGGCGGTCCCGGCCGAGCCGTGTGCTCAGTCGGCGGGCGGCGGAGGCGGCCAGCGCGGGGCGGTCGGCAGCGGCCTCGCCCAGCTCGCGCAGCTGGACCGTCAGCGTCCCGGCCGCCGGATCGACCAGCCCGAGCAGTAGGTCTACCCGGAGGGCGGGCTGCTCGGCCAGCAGCTCGGCCAGGCCGGTCAGGTTGGCCCGGATCCACGGCTGGTCGGGCCGTGGCAGCCCGCCGAGCAGGACGGTCAGCCGCTGCCGGGCGGGCAGGTCGCGGTCGGCCAACGCCTCGGACTCCCCGGCCCGGACGCTCGCCAGCAGCCCGGTGACCGTGCGGTGCAGCACGCTGCCCGGGGCGGTGCCGCCGAGCGGGTGCGGCAGATCCTGGCCGGCCAGTGTGGCCACGGCGTCGACGGCAGCCCGCCAGGTGTGGCGGTTCGTCAGATCGGTGACCAGCGTGGGTAGGACCTCGGCCGTCTCGGGTGCGAACCGTGCCCAGGTGGGCAGTTGGCCGAGTGCGGCCACGGCTGCTTCGGGATGGTCGGTGCGGCAGACCTGGCCGACCAGCCGGGCGAACCGGGCCTGGTGGGCCTCGGCCAGCTGCCACGGCCGGGTCCGCAGCAGCGCCGTACCGGTGTGCGGTGAATCGGTGGCGGCCGCGCCGAACAGGGCCCAGATCTCCTCGCGTTGGAGCAGTCCTGATCCGGCCGCGATCACGGCTGCTTGGACGTCCGGGTGCTGACCGGGTGCCAGATAGGCGGTCCGGAGCAGCTCGGCGGCCTGCTGCGGGGGCAGGTACCCGGCCGCCAGCCGGACCGCCTCCTTACGAGTGGTGATCTTGCCGCCGGTCAGCAACCCGTCGAGCTGCTCGGCGAGTTGACGAGGCGTCGCGAACCGGGCGGCTCGGGAGGCCGCGTACACCGCGACCCTGGCCCGGTCGCCGTCGGCGTGCGCGAGCAGCACCGTCAGCTCCCGGGCCGGGTCGTCGGCCCAGGCCAGTGCGGCGAGGGCGACCTCGGTCAGTACCACCTCGTCGGACTCCAGGTACTCCAGGGCGAGTTGGCGCCCGAACAGCGGGATGCTGCGCGCGGCCCTGATCGCGGCGGCTCGGGAGTGGGTGGCCTGGGTGGTGTCGGCGGCCGCCCGCTCGGCCAGCCGGGCGGCTGCGGCCTGCTGCCGGGGCTGCCAGCGGTGTGCGTACGTGAGATCCGGCAGCCGTGGCCGGGTGCCGGGCTTGAGGAAGCGTCCGTACGGTGGCGTGTCGGCCAGCAGCGGGTCGAGCAGGTCGGTCCTGCGGGTGGTCAACACGGCCTGCACGGTATGGAGTACGACCGCTGAGGGCTCGAGCGCGATGATCTGCTCGACCCGCTCCTCCCTGGTCCGGGGGGCCGCCAGCCAGAGTCCGGCGGCGGTGCCGAACGCGGCGTCCTTGCTGTGGTGCAGGGCGCGGGCCAGCAGGTCCTGGAGTTCGGGCATGCCGTGCGCCCGGTCGCCGAGCGAGTGGGTGAGGGCGAACAACAGCCGGTGGTCGGCGACTGCCGCGGCCTTCTCCAGCCACGGGCGCAGCGCGGCAAGTACCTGGTGCTCCTGGCCCCGGCGCAGGGTGTGCTGAAGGGCGCCCAGGCTGATGCTGCCGCGCTGGCCGGTGATCCGTTCCAGCGCCGCCAACGCCCAGGCCAGCAAAGGGGATTCCGGCACGGTGGCGTGCTCCCGGAGGATGCCCACGGCCAGCTTGGTGACCGCCTGCCTGGTCCGGTACGAGCCGTCCCTGGCCTCCAGTGCGTCGGTGACCACCCGGTCGAGTGCACCGACGTCCGCCGGGCCGAACAGCCCGGGGTGCAGCTCGGCCAGCGCGGCGAGCGCGGGTGCCCGGACCGGGTCCTGCTCGTTGCGCAACCGCTCGCACAGGGCGAGCAGTCGGCCGATCTCGGCCGGGTCGCCGGACCGGCCCGCGTTGGTGATCAGCAGCGGCCAGGCGAGCGCCCGGTCGGCCGCCTCGGGACGCCGGGTGGCGGCCAGCAGCTCGGCTCCCGCCTCGGCCACCGGCAGCTGGGCCAGCACCGGCAGTACGGTGTGCCAGTCCCGCCCGGGCCGCCGACAGCCGCTCGAGCTGGGCCCTGGCCCGCGCCCAGCGGTGCTCGCGCGGCAGCAGCTCAGGCGCGGCGAAGCTCTCGGTGTCCAGCCCCTCGGTCGCGGCGTCGAAGAACGCCGCTCGGCGGCTCGGCGGCAGCTCCTTGAGCAACTGCCGGAACTCTCGGGGCTGTTGCTCGAACCAGCGGCGGCCCAGTGCGGTCAGCGAGGCGGACCCGGCCTGCGCGAGGCGACGCAGTACGGAGCGGGCGCAGGCGCCGGCGAGCGGCTGGACGGCGCGTTCGGGGGCAAGCAGCCAGCGGATCACCCGCTCGGGATCCAGTGCGACCAGCGGGCCCAACTGATGCTGCAGATGGAAGGGGAGCCGGGCCGGGCCGTACTGCTCCAGCAGCTCGAGCACCCGCTCGGGGTGGCGCTCCACGGTGACGGCCAGTGCGTCGGCGTGCTGATCCCACCATTGCGAGCGCAACTCCGCTGTACGGTACTGGAGTTGGTGCGCGGCGTAGTCCAGCAGCACGGTCGGGTGGCGGCGGGCGAGCGCCGGCAGGTTGCTCGCGGCATGGGCCAGTTCCGGCAGCAGCCGGGTGGCGAACTCCGCCGAGCAGGCCGGCAGCAATCGGGCCGCCTCTGACTCGCCCCAGCCGGACCGGAGTTCGACCACCAGCCGCTCGGCCAGCGCGGTCCGGCGCCCGGCCAGCACCGCCTTGGCGAGCTGCTGCCGCACCACGGCGGAGGCGCCGCCGTATGCGGCTTCGATGGCCTGGTCCGGCACCGGCAGTACCTGGACGGCCCGCAGGGCGTACCCCCGGACCACCTGGTCCGGGTCGGTCAGCCTGTTGGCCAGCCACTCGGTGCGCCGTCCGGCCAGCGCGGCGAGCCCGGCCAACCGACGCTCGTACGGGCCGCGCCGGTCCAGGTCGGCCAGCAGGTCGTCCAGTTGGCGCTCGGTCAGGGAGCGGGCGAGCAGGGCGACGGTCGGGGCCACCTGCGGAAAGGGGAGCCGGTCGAGGGAGCGGAGCAGCTGCTCAGAGGGGTGGGACATGAGCCGGATTCTGCCCCAGGGCGGTGGGGGCGGGCCAACCAAAAAATTGGGGCGAGCCGGAGCGGGCCCGGCTGCCATCATGACCGCTTCGGCAGCGGACCGATGCGGCAGACGGAGGAGACGGGCATGATCAACGTTGGAGCGGTGGCGGGGATCGCCTTGGTGTCGTTCGGGATGGCCCTCACCCCGGGACCGAACCTGATCTACCTGGTCTCCCGGACGGTGCTCCAGGGCCGCCGGGCCGGGCTGGTCTCGCTGGCCGGGGTCGGGGTGGGCTTCGCGGTCTACCTGGTCGCCGCGACGGCCGGGATCGCCACCGTCTTCGCGTTGGTGCCCGAGGTCTATCTGACCCTCAAGCTGGCTGGGGCCGGCTACCTGCTCTGGCTGGGCTGGCAGATGGTCCGGCCGGGTGGCGAATCGGTGTTCGCCCCCAAGGAGTTGGCGCCCGACCGGCCGCGCAAGCTGTTCCTGATGGGCCTGGTGACCTGCCTGCTCAACCCCAAGATCGCCATCCTGTACATCTCGCTGCTGCCGCAGTTCGTCTCGCCCGAGCAGGGTCAGGTCGCTCTGCAGAGCCTGCTGCTCGGTCTCACCCAGATCACCGTCTGCCTGCTCAGCGACGGCGCCTTCGTCCTGATGGCCGGTTCGGTCGCGGCCTTCCTGGCCCGCCGCCCGACCTGGCAGCGCCTGCACCGGTACGCGATGGGCACGTTGCTGGCCGGCTTCGCCCTGCGGCTCGCCGCGGACCGTTCGAAGGCGGTGCTGGCCGCGCCGTGAACGGCTGACATGATGGCGGGCCGAAGCTGGAGGGGGATCATGGACGAGTCGACCGCCCGGGGCATGCGATACCTGCTGGGGCTGGCCGGGGCGAGCGGCGGCCCGTGGATCTGCACGCGGCTGGGAATCGCTCCGGAGGGGCCGGTGGGGCCGGAGGTGAAGGATGGGAACTCGGTCGCCTGGGCCGTCCGAACGGTGCCGCAGGTCCGGGTCTGGATGCTGCAACAGGACGATTCCGAAGCGAACCGGATGCTCTGCCGGATGGGTCTGCTGTCCGCAGGGGTGACCGAGGACGTCCGCAGCGGGCTGCTGTTCGGCCCAGGGCGACAGGAAGCGGTCCCGGCCGGCCCGACGCAGCGGTCGGAGCTTCCGGTGACGTCAGGACTGATCCGACGGCTCCGGAAGGCCGAAGGCCGGGGTGCACTCGCGGACGCCCGGGCAGCCGCAGAGGAACTGCGGCGCGCCGACTGGCCGCTGGTGGCGGCCGCTCACCGGGAACACCCCTACCCCGGCTACGCACGCTGGGCACTGGCCGAACAGGTGGACTGCCCGGCGGAGTTGCGGGCCGAGTTCGGTACGCACCCCAAGTTCGAGCACCGGCTGCGGCAGGCCGGACTGACCGGCGCTCTGGTCGACTGCCTGACGACCAGTACCGCGCGGGACGCCCTCCGGGTGCTCGGCCTCGGGCGGGTGGCCTTCCGGGCTCGGCTGGCCGAATCGGAGGACATCCTCCGGCCTTTGGTGGAACGTGAGTTGGGTGGGAACGAGGCAGCCTGGGCCGTATTGGCCGAACTGCTCCCCAGCTTCGCCGGGACTCTCTCGGAGCTGATCACCACTGCCGCAGCGATCGCGAGCCCGGGACCCGAACCCGCGCCGGAGCGCCGGCCGGTGGCCGAGCCGATGGAGGTACCCCTGCCGGTGTCCCCGGCTCCGGTCGAGCACACCGTGCGACGTCGCCCGGTGCCGCCCGCTCCGGTCGAGCCGAGCTTCTGGAAGGTGCTGACCAGCTTCCTCCGGCGGATCACCGGGAGTCCGACGGCCGCCGCCCCGGCGCCCGAGCGCCGACAGGCCGTCAGGACACCCGTGGTCCGCCGTCCGGTGATCGAGCTCGGGGAGATCGCTGCCGATCCGGAGGGGTGGGAGGACCGGCTGCGCCGTGCGGCCGCGCACCCTGGCGAGGGCGGCGACGACATCCGAGCGGTTCACCAGGCTCTCACCGTCGCCCGGTTGGATCAGCTGCGGCGGTGCAGACGGGTGGCACTGCGGTTGGTGGTGTGGTTGCCGCCGAAGCAGCGCGCGAGCTTCCTGGTCCGGGTCTCCGTCGAGCGGCAGCGGTTCTGGATCGCGCTGTTCGCCAAGCTGCCGCGCTGACGGCTGGTCATCCGATCGGTGTCAGGACGGACCTGCGGTGCGGTGCACGCTGAGCACCGCCGCCACATCGGCCGGCACGGCGGGCGGCGGTACGGTGGCGGCGAGTTCGTCCAG
Source organism: Kitasatospora sp. Root107 (assembly GCF_001424875.1). Classification (GTDB taxonomy): domain Bacteria; phylum Actinomycetota; class Actinomycetes; order Streptomycetales; family Streptomycetaceae; genus Kitasatospora. Next base: position 118,293 of record NZ_LMCT01000004.1, read on the forward strand.
GCGGCGTCGCACCGTGGTGGCCACGCCCTTGCCGATCACGTAGCGGGTCGGGGTGGCGGCGTGCCGGGCGGCGTCCAGCAGGAGATGGGCCTCGCGGCTGCGCAGGCCGGTGTTGGCCAGCACCAGGTGCCGGAGGCGGTGTTGGGTGCCCGAGAGCGCCGCGCCGATCGTCCGGGCGCTCTCGGCGTCGAGCCGGTTGTCGGGCGCCCCGAGGATGCCGGCGGCCTTCACCCGGCCCAGGTCCAGCAGCTCGACGCCCGCCGCTGCGGCGGCCACGACCAGCTCGGCCGAGCCGGAGGGGCCGAGCCCCGAGCTGGCCAGCGAGAGCCGGCGCAGTCGGCCGTACGGCGCCGCGCCCAGCGCCCGGGCCAGCACAGCGGCACCCGAGTCGCCCAGACCGGCGGCGGAGATGTACAGCTCGGCCGTCGCGCCCGCCTCGACCAGCCGGGCCAACTGCCGCGCTCCGTCCGGGCCGAGAGGGTTGCCGCCGAGGTAGAGCCGCTGGAACGGCGGGCGGCCCGAGGTGACCACGGCGTCGACCAGTGCGGTCAGGGCAGCAGGGGTGAGGCCGGTCTGCACCAGGTCGAGGGTGCGCAGTTGCTCGGCGGAGCGGACCAGGTCGGCGGCCGCGCCGCCCAGCGGGTTGCGCTTGAGCCAGAGTGCCTGGACGGTCTGCGGGGAGGCCCGCAGGTGGTCGGCGATCCGGCAGGCGCCGGTGGTGGTGATGTTGTTGCAGCCGAGGTAGAGCGTCTTGACCTCGGTGGCCAGCGCCCGGGCGGTGACGGCGGCCGCACCCTGGTCGCCCAACCGGTCGGTGCCGAGCAGCAGATGGTGCACCGGCCCGCGCGGCGGGAGGGACTCCGCGACCAGGGCTGCACCGTCCGGGCCGAGGTCCTGCTTGCAGAGGTCGAGCCGCCCGTCGGGCAGTGCGGTGCCGGTGGGGAAGTCGATCCGTTCGGTGGCGGGGTCGCCTGCACGCAGCCAGGCGAGCAGCGGGGCCAGATCCGGACGGGTGCTCACCAGGCCGCCTCGCGGTAGTCCTTCAGGAAGACGCCGGAGACCGGTGAACCGGCCTCGCCCCGGACGATCGGGTCGTAGACCCGGGCCGCGCCGTCCACGATGTCGAGCGGGGTGCGGAAGCCGTGGTCGGCCAGCCGGGACTTCTTCGGGGCCGGGTTCTCGTCGGTGATCCAGCCGGTGTCCACCGCGCACATGTGCACGCCCTGGTCGGCGAGTTCGGCCGCGCTGGTGCGGGTGAGCATGTTGAGGGCGGCCTTGGCCATGTTGGTGTGCGGGTGGCCGCCGGTCTTGTTGCGGACCTCGAACCTGCCCTCGACGGCGGTGACGTTGACGACGTAGCGGTTCGGGTGCGGGGAGGCGAGCAGCAGCGGCAGCAGGCGGTCGCAGAGCAGCGCCGGGGCCAGCGAGTTGACCAGCTGGGTCTCCAGCACCTCGGCCGGGTCCAGCTCGCCCAGCCGGGCCGACCAGGAATTGGCGGGGGCGGTGTCCGGCAGCAGTCCGGCCTCGTCGGCCAACGGGGCGACCTGGCCCGGTATTTCGGGCCCCGTCAGCTCGGTGGCGGGCCAGGCGGCGGTGAGCGCGGGCATCGGACGGAAACCGGGCGCGAGGGTGACCCGGCTGCCCGGCGGCAGGGTCTCGTGCTCCCCGGCGGCCAGCAGCGCGTAGGCTTCCGGCGGGCGGCGCAGGGTCTGGGCGGCGTTGTTCACCAGGATGTCGAGCGGGCGGCCGTCGGTGCGCAACTGCTCGCAGAGGCCCAGCACTTGGCGCGGGTCACGCAGGTCGATGCCGACCACGTCGAGCCGGTCCAGCCACTGTGCGCTGCCCGGGGCGGCCTGGAAGCGGCGCAGGGTGTCGTGCGGGAAGCGGCTGGTGACGGTCAGTTCGACGCCGTCCCTGAGCATCATCAGGGCGAGCTGGAAGCCGATCTTCACCCGGCCGCCGGTGAGCAGGGCGCGGCGGCCGCGCAGGTCCGTGGTGAGGGCACGGCGGGTGGTGTTGTCGGCGGCGCAGTCCGGGCAGAGCCGGTGGTAGAAGCTGTCCACCTGCCAGTAGGCCGCCTTGCAGACGTAGCAGTGCTGGGCACGCCGGAGTTCGCCGAGCGGGGTGGTCGCCGCAGGGGTCGGCAGCGGGGCGTCCTCACGGCGGGTCAGACCGCCGGTGGCGGTGCTGCCGATCAGCGCGGCGTCCCTGGTGGCGCTTGCCTGACGGCGGCGCTTGCGGCCGTCCCGGACGAACGAGTCGGTACTCCGCTCGACCCGCAACCGCACCGGATCGTCGAAGGGCAGCTCGCGCAGCCGGCCGAGCGTCAGCTCGAACGCGGCCAGCTCCTGCTGCGTCAACTCGCCCTGTGGCACTACCTCTCCCACCTCTCGGGGTCCCGGCCGGATTCGAACCGGCGTACCCGCCTTGGCAAGGCGGCGCGCCTGCCTCTGCGCTACGGGACCTGTTGCCAAGGGGCCGGATTCGAACCGGCGTGGACCACCATGCGGTAGTGGCGCGCCTGCCTCTGCGCTACGCCCGGGCAACTGGCGTGGATCTTACCCGGGGCACGGATGAGGAGGGCTGCCCGGGGGCCGGATTCGAACCGGCGTGAGTTGGTTTTGGAGACCACGCGCCTGCCTCTGCGCTACGCCCGGGCAGCTGCGCCGATCGTAGCCGGTTCTATGCTGCGGGGATGATCAAGCCGATAGAACTGGTGATATTCGACTGCGACGGCGTGCTGGTGGACAGCGAGCGGATCGCCCTCCGGCTGCAGGTCGCGCTGGGCGCCGAATTCGGCTGGCCGCTCAGCGAGGACGAGGTGATCGACCGGTTCATCGGCCGCTCCAGCGTCTCCATCAAGGAGCAGATCGCCGAGCGGCTCGGTGCGTCGACGGCGACCCTCTGGTGGGAGCAGCTGATCGAGCGTCACGAGGTGGAGGTGGACGCCGGGATCACCGCCGTGGACGGCCTGCCCGAGGCGCTCGGCGCGATCACCCTGCCGACCTGCGTCGCGTCCAGCGGCTCGCACGAGAAGATGCGGCACACCCTCGGCCGCACCGGCCTCTACGACCACTTCGCGGGCCGGATCTTCAGCGCCTCGGAGGTCGCCCACGGCAAGCCCGCCCCGGACCTGTTCCTGCTGGCCGCCGAGCGGATGGGCGTCGACCCGGACGCCTGCGCGGTGGTCGAGGACAGCCGCCCGGGTGTCCAGGCGGCCCGCGCTGCCGGGATGCGGGCGTTCGGCTACGCGGGCGGCCTGACCCGTGCCGAGCGGCTCGAAGGTCCTGGCACCGTGGTCTTCGATGACATGCGCGCTCTGCCCGGGCTTCTCGCGGAGCGGTAGGAGAGGACCCGGCGGGTCGAGGTTGACTTGGAGTGCACTCCAAGGGGCAGGGTGGTTTCCGCGCGATCGGTACGGCAACTGAAGGAGTGACAACTATGCGGACCACCAAGCTCGGCATCGACGGCCCCGAGGTCGGCGTGATCGGTCTCGGCTGCATGGGCATGACCTGGGCGTACGACCCGAACGGGCGCGACGACGTGGCCTCGGTCGAGGTGCTGCGCACGGCGCTCGACCTCGGCGTGACGCTGATCGACACCGCGGACGTCTACGGGCCGTACGACAACGAGGAGTTGGTCGGCAAGGGCCTGGCCGGCGGGTACCGCGAGCGCGCGGTGCTGGCCACCAAGGTCGGCCTGGTGGAGGGCAAGGACGGGGCCAGGGTCGGCAACGACGGGCGGCCGGAGCACGTGCGGCGCTCGATCGACGAGAGCCTGCGCCGGCTGGGCACCGATTACGTGGACCTCTACCAGCTGCACCGGGTCGACCCCGCGGTGCCGGTGGAGGAGACCTGGGGTGCGATGGCGGCGGCGGTCGCGGCCGGCAAGGTGCGTCATCTCGGGCTCTCCGAGGTGACGGTGGAGCAGATCGAGCGGGCCCAGGCGGTGCACCCGGTGGCCTCGGTGCAGTCGGAGCTGTCGCTCTGGACCAGGGACGCGCTCGCGGAGGTGGTGCCGTACACCGAGGCGAACGGGATCGCGTTCCTGCCGTACTCGCCGCTCGGCCGGGGCTTCCTGGCCGGCCGCTTCAGCTCGTCCGCCGATCTCCCGGCGGACGACTGGCGGTCCACCCTGCCGCGTTTCCAGGCGGACGCGCTGGCCGCCAACCAGGCGCTGGTGGACACCGTCCGCCGGATCGCTGAGCAGCACGGCGCCACCCCGGCGCAGGTCGCGCTGGCCTGGGTGGTCGCACAGGGGCAGTACGTGGTGCCGATCCCGGGCACCAAGACGCCCAAGTACCTGGCGGACAACGCCGGTGCGGCCGACCTGACCCTGACGGCGGCCGACCTGGCGGAGCTGGACGCACTGCCCGCCCCGGTCGGCGACCGGTACTGAGCGCGAGCCGAGGGCTCGGGGGGACCCGAGCCCTCGGCAGCGGGCGGATCAGGCCCAGGGCAGCGCGGCCCGGGTGCGCCAGTACGCCTCGGCGGGCTCGGCCAGTGGGGCCAGGGCAGCGAGCTGCTCGGCGGAGAGAGCCGGAGCGGCGAGGTTGGAGGCCAGCTGCGCGGTGGTGACCGCGCCCGAGAGCACGATGTCGGCCCAGGGTTGGGCAGCGGCCGCCGCCAGGGCGAGCGCGTCGCAGGACGAACCGGCCGCGTCGGCGAGGGAACGCAGCGCGGTGCTGGCGTTGCGGTCGGCGAGGCGGCCGTTGGCCATGCCCTCCTTGACCACCACGAACCAGCCCGCCGCGTGCGCTTCGGCCAGCGCGGGCCCGGCGGACGGCTCCAGCACGTTCCAGGTGGACTGCACGGCGGCGAACAGCGGGCGGCCCGCCACCGTCACGGCCAGCGCGGCCCGGATCGTCTCGGCCTGCGCGGGCCCGCTGGTGGAGAGGCCGACCCGGACGCCCTCCTCGGCCAGGGCTGCCAGCCGGTCGTGCAGGGCGGGGTCGGTGAGGGCAGGACTGTCCGGCGTGACCGAGTGCACCAGGTAGACGTTCAGCCGTGCACCCAACAGGGCACGGGACTCCTTGAGTTGACGGTCGAACACCTCCACCGAGTGTTCCTTGACCTCGTGCACGGGCACCCCGGAGGTCCGCCAGTCGGCGGTGTACGTGTAACCCCACTTGCTGCCCACCACCACGTCGGTGGCTTCGGGGTGCGCGGCCAGCCACTCGCCGACGAACTCCTCGGCGCGGCCGTACGACCGTGCGGCGTCGAAGTACCGGACCCCGGCCGCGTTCGCGGCGTCCAGCAGCCTGTGCGTCCGCTCCCGCAGAGCAGCCACGGTACGTTCGGCCGGGAGGTCGAGGTCGCGGCCGAGCGTGATGTAGCCGGGGCGCCCGACCGCAGCCGTACCCAGGCCGAACCGGGCGGGCGACGGGCTGACGGTGGGTCCGGTGGCAGACGCGGTCGGCACGGTGAGAGTCCTTTCGGCGGATCCGGAAGGGGCGGCTGCGGTACGCCGCCCGTATCGCACCCTATGCCACCGACCGCCTCTGACCTGGGCCGGAATGCCGCTGAGCCTGACCTCCGCCCGGGCACCTTCGGTACGGAGATCAAGCTCAGGCCGTCAGACGGTACGGACCCAGATCAGCTTGCGGCCGGTCTCGGCGGGGGCGGTCGGGGTGCAGTCGTCGATCCGGTCGAGCCGGTAGCCGAGCCGCTGGGGGACGGCGGCGCTGGGCTGGTTGCTCTCGTCGCAGTGGATCTCCACCCGGGTGATGCCGGGCAGTGCGAGGGCGACCTCGGTGAGCCGGGCGGCCGCGGCGGTGGCGATGCCCCGGCGGGTGTGGTCGGCGGCGACCCAGTAACCGATCTCCAGCGCGCCCGGCCCGATCCGGCCGTGCAGGCCGAACGCGCCCACCACGCTGCCGGGTTGGTCGTCCAGGCCGACCAGGTACATGAAGTCGGTGCCCTGGTCCCAGGCGGTCACTCCGGCCTGGGCGAGCTCTCTGGAGAGTTCGGGCGTGGGGGCCTCGGCAGCCCACGGCATCCACGGCTGCAGGTGCGCCAGGTTGGCGACGACGGCCGCGTTCAGCGGACCGGCGTCGGCCAGCGCCCGGCGGCGCAGGGACACCCCGCCGGGCAGGGCGATCAGTTCGGGCGGCCGGCCGGTAGTGATGGGGGCAGCGGCCTCAGGGCCGGGGGCGGGCTCGTGGGTGGTCTCGCTCATGAGCGGATTATCCCCTCGGTGCCGCGCCCCCGACCAGGTATTTTCTCGCTGAGCGGAGACTGCTTCCGGATAACCGGACGGTCGGTCAGAGGCGGATCAGCACGTCGTCCAGCGGCTTGCGGTGCAGGTCAGGGACCCGCGCCCCGTCCGCCGGGTAGCCGACCGGGATGACGTAGGCGGCCCGCTCCTCGCTCGGCCGCTCGCAGACCTCGTTCAGGAAGCGCATCGGGCTGGGCGTGTGGGTCAGCGTCACCAGTCCGGCCTGGTGCAGGGTGGCGAGCAGGAAGCCGACCGCGATGCCGACCGACTCCTTGGTGTAGTACGGCCGGGGTGAGTCCGGCCCCTTGTGCACCTCGAACACCACGATCACGGCCGGGGCGTCCTCCAGGAACGGCTTCTGCCAGTCCGTCCCGATCGGGGCCAGCGCGGCCAGCCACTCCTCCGAGGCGCGGTGCGCGTAGAACTCCCGCTCCTCGGTCTCGGCCGCCTCGCGGAGCCGTCGCTTCCGCTCCGGGTCGGTGATCACCACGAACCGCCAGGGCTGAACGTGCGCCCCGCTGGGGGCAGTTGAGGCGGTACGGATCGCCCAGTCGATCACCCCGTCGGGGACCGGGCGGGTCGAATAGTCGCGGACGGTCCGGCGGAGCGCCATCACGTCGTGGAAGGACCTGCTGCGGGTCTCCGCCTCGTGGGTGGGGACCGTCATCGGGCGGAGCGGCACGGTGGGGTAGGTGGCCGCTGGCGCTGTGCTGTCAACCATGGCCGACAGCACAGCACATGACGGCGCCTCAGCGGAAGGTCTGGACCACAGATCCGTCAGACCGCCCCGGCTAGAGCTCCTGCACCCGGCCGCCGGAGACCTCCAGGCGGCGGTTGACCGTCACCGCCTCCAGCATCCGGCGGTCGTGGGTGACCAGCAGCAGGGTGCCGGTGTAGGAGGAGAGGGCGGCCTCCAACTGCTCGATGGCCGGCAGGTCCAGGTGGTTGGTCGGCTCGTCCAGCACCAGCAGGTTGACGCCCCGGCCCTGGAGCAGGGCCAGCGCGGCCCTGGTCCGCTCGCCGGGGGAGAGGGTGTGGGCCGGGCGCAGCACGTGGGCCGCCTTGAGGCCGAACTTGGCCAGCAGGGTGCGGCCCTCCTCCGGGGAGAGGTCGGGCACCGCAGCCTGGAAGGCGTCCAGCAGGGGTTCCTCGCCGAAGAACAGGCCACGTGCCTGGTCGACCTCGCCGACCAGCACGCCGGAGCCCAGGGTGGCGCTGCCGTCGGTGAGTTCGAGCCGGCCGAGCAGGGCGGCCAGCAGGGTGGACTTGCCCGCGCCGTTGGCCCCGGTGATGGCCACCCGGTCCGCCCAGTCGATCTGCAGGTCCACCGGGCCGAACGAGAACTCGCCGCGCTCGGCCTTTGCCCCGCGCAGGGTGGCGACCACCGATCCTGAGCGCGGGGCGGCGGCGATCTCCATCCGCAGGTCCCACTCCTTGCGCGGCTCCTCGACCACGTCGAGGCGCTCGATCATGCGCTGGGTCTGCCGGGCCTTGGCGGCCTGCTTCTCGGTCGACTCGGCGCGCATCGCGCGGCCGATCTTGTCGTTGTCGCTGGACTTGCGGCGGGCGTTGCGGACGCCGGTCTCCATCCAGCCCCGCTGCATCCTGGCCCGCGACTCCAGGCCGGCCTTGGTGTCGGCGAACTCCTCGTACTCCTCGCGCGCGTGCCGCCGGGCCACCGCGCGCTCCTCCAGGTAGGCGTCGTAGCCGCCGCCGAAGTGGTTCACCTGCTGCTGGGCGAGGTCCAGCTCCAGCACCCGGGTCACCGTGCGGGTGAGGAACTCGCGGTCGTGGCTGATCAGCACGGTGCCAGCGCGCAGGCCCTTGACGAAGGACTCCAGCCGCTCCAGACCGTCGAGGTCGAGGTCGTTGGTCGGCTCGTCGAGCAGGAAGACGTCGTACCGGGAGAGCAGCAGCGAGGCCAGCCCGGCCCGGGCCGCCTGGCCGCCGGAGAGCGCGGTCATCGGCAGGTCCAGGCCGACCTTCAACCCGAGCGAGCCGGCCACCTCCTCGGCGCGCTCGTCCAGATCCGCGCCACCGAGGTCGAGCCAGCGGTCGAGACCGGTCGCGTACGCGTCGTCGGCACCCGGGCGCCCCTCGACCAGACCCTCGGTGGCCTCGTCCAGCGCGGCCTGGGCGGCGGCCACACCGGTGCGGCGGGCCAGGAAGTCGCGGACCGACTCGCCGGGGCGGCGCTCGGGCTCCTGCGGCAGGTGGCCGACGTTGGCGCTCGGCGGGCTCAGCTTGAGCGAACCGCTCTCGGGGGTGCTCAGACCGGCCATCAACCGGAGCAGGGTCGACTTGCCCGCCCCGTTGGCCCCGACCAGGCCGACCACGTCGCCGGGGGCGACGACCAGGTCCAGGCCGGAGAAGAGGATGCGGTCGCCGTGGCCGGCGCTGAGGTCCTTGACTACGAGAGTGGCGCTCATGATGTCCCCGATCCTATCCGGCCTGCCGGAAAACCCTTTGCGGGGCGGTCCGGCGGCTGCGTAATCTCGATCCCGGCCCACAAGCGATCCGAAGACTGGAGAAGGCCGTTGCTCTACTGAGGTCCTGAGACACCGCCCCCCGCTGACATCCTTCGCGGGCGTGCGTGCCGTCGACCTCGGTGGTGAGCCCCCTCTCGTGGTGCCTCCCCCTCCTGCGGCGCAGCGGTGTCTCCCCGTGCTCGTTCCCATCACGGCGACCACTCCCGGGAGGCCATCCATGGCACAACCCAGCTCTTCCATCCGCTGCACCGACCTCGGCTTCGAGTGGCCGGACGGCCGCAGTGTGCTGCACGACTTCCAGCTCGTGGTCGGTCCCGGCCGCACCGGTCTGATCGGCCTGAACGGGGCGGGCAAGTCCACCCTGCTCAGGCTGCTCGCCGGAGAGCTCTCCCCGACCGCGGGAAGCATCCGGATCGGCGGCGAACTCGGCTATCTGCCCCAGGACTTGACCCTGGACACCGCCCAGCGGGTGGACCAGGCGCTCGGCATCGCGGCGGCCCGCACGGCTCTGCACGCGATCGAGTCCGGCGACACCGACGAGCGGCACTTCACCGCGATCGGTGAGGACTGGGACGTCGAGGAGCGCGCGGTCGCCACCCTGGCGAAGCTCGGCCTCGGCCGGCTCGACCTGGACCGTACGGTCGGCGGGCTCTCCGGCGGCGAGGCGGTGCTGCTGCACCTGGCCGCGCTGCTGCTGCGCCGACCGGACGTGCTGCTGCTCGACGAGCCGACCAACAACCTGGACCGGCGGGCCCGTTCGCTGCTGTACGAGGCGGTGGCGGCCTGGCCCGGGGTGATGGTCATCGTCAGTCACGACCGTGAACTGCTCCAGTACGTGGACCGGATCGCCGATCTGCGGGACGGCGCGGTCACCTGGTACGGCGGCAACTTCGCCGACTACGAACGGACCCTGGCAGCCCAGCAGGAGACCGCCGAACGGCTGGTCAGGGCGGCCGAGTCCGACGTGCATCGGCAGCAGCGCGATCTGGCCGACGCCCGTATCCGTCTGGAACGGAGCGCCAGTTACGGCAAGCGGAAGTCGATCCAGCGCAACGACCCGAAGATCCTCGCGGGTGCGTTCAAGCGCCGGGCCGAGGAGACGGCGGGCCGGCTGAAGGGGATGCACACCGACCGCCTCAACGAGGCCAAGGAGCGGCTGACCGCCGCCGAGGACGCGGTCAGGGACGACGCCGAGATCCGGATCGACCTGCCCCGGACGGCCGTCCCGGACGGGCGGACGGTGCTCAGCATGGACCAGGTCCGGCTGGCGTACGGCAGCCGGGTCAGCCTGGAGCTGCGCGGGGCGGAGCGGATCGCCCTGGTCGGGCGGAACGGCTCGGGCAAGTCCACCCTGCTGCGCACCATCGCCGGTGAACTCCGGCCGCTGGCAGGGGAGATGTCCGTACCGGTGCCGGTCCGTCACCTGCCGCAGCGGCTGGACCTGCTGGACGACTCGCTCTCGGTGGCGGGCAACGTCAAGGTGTACGCGCCGTCGGCGGGGGACAACGCGATCCGGGCCAGGCTGGCCCGGTTCCAGTTCCGGGGCGGGCGGGCCGACCAGCAGGCCGGCACGCTCTCCGGCGGCGAGCGGTTCCGGGCCACCCTGGCCGCGCTGCTGCTGGCCGACCCACCGCCGCAACTGCTGCTGCTGGACGAGCCGACCAACAACCTGGACCTGGCCAGCGTGCGCCAGCTCACCCAGGCGCTGGCCGGATACCAGGGGGCGCTGGTGGTGGCCAGCCACGACCTGCCGTTCCTGCGCGGGATCGGCATCACCCGCTGGCTCGAACTCGACGGCGAGCTGCGAGCGGTCGAGCCGATGTGAGCCGGTGACCGGTCGCCGTGACGGGATCCGCCGGAGGGGTACTGCTGTCTGGTACCCCTCCGGTACCGTGTTTTTCATGCCAGCGCTCAACATCGAGTACACCGAGCTCGAACTCGCCGCGATCCGCGAGGCGGCCGCCGCCGACGGCAAGAGCGTGAAGGCGTACGTACACGATCTGAGCGTCCGTGAGCAGCAGCGCCGGACCTTCGTGGAGCACGCGGTGGCGTTCTGGCACGAGCACCTCGACGAGTTCGACGCGGCCTTCCCCGAGGACGCCCCGGCCGACAAGGGCTCCGCCGCGTGAGGACCGTGCTGCATGTCGACATCCGCTGGCTGCTCGACGTCCAGGAGCAGGCATACCCGGAGGACCTGACGGTCCGTGACTACTCGGCCCTGCAGGCCGCCGTCGCCCGGCACCGGGTGAACACCGCCCAGCTCGGCCACGATGCCGACCCGTCCTGGCGCGCGGCCGCCCTGATGCACACCATCGTGCAGCTACGCCCGCTGCCGGTGCGCAACAACCTCTACGCCTGCATGGCCTCCGCCGCGTACATGCACGCGGCGGAGGAGGGCATCGACCCGCCGTACGGTGCGCTGGTCGAACTGGCCCGGGACGTGGCCGAGTTCAACGCCGATGTGTTCGTGGCGGCCGACCGCATCCGGTCCTGGCGGATCTGACCTCGCTCTGACTCCGCGAGGACCGGACGCGACCGATGGGGTCAGGCCGGGACGACCGTCACGTCGTCGCACCAGCCGTAGCCGGCGCCGCTGCGGGCGTAGCAGTAGACCTTGGCGCTGGTGGCGTTCGGTCCGGTGGTGAAGGTGGTGGTGCCCTCGGCCCATCCGGTGGCCGTGAAGGCGGCCCGGGTGGAGGAGCCGACGGTGTCGAACTGCTTGACGCCGAGCGAGAGTTCGGTGCCGGTGGCGGAGACGTGGCCCCAGCCGGACAGCCGGTAGGTGGTGTTGGGGGCGAGGGTGACCACCTGCTCGGCAGCCGCCTGGGCCGGGCCAACCCGGACGGCGCGGGTGCCTGAGTGCGGATTCACGGTGTCGACGGTGACGCCGCCGTAGAAGGTCCAGGGGGAGAGGGCGCCGGTCTCGAAGCCGGGATTGCGGACGGCGTTGGCCGGGGCGCAGGCGGTGTCGTCGAAGCCGGCGGCCTGCTGGAATCCCCGGTCCGGGCGGCAGACGGCGGGTACGGCGGCGCCGAACCAGTCCTGCCCGCCGTTGCCGGCTATCACCGAACCGGAGGCGCGGGACGGGGAGTTGGTGCCGAGCCGGTAGTCCTCTGGAGCGCTGCCGCCGGGGGCGGTGAAGCCCGGGTCCGTGGTCAGCTTCTCCGGGTCGGCCGGCTCGTTGGCCGGGTGGTTGCCGAAGAAGGTGTTGGCGGTCCAGCCGAAGTCGGCGGGCTGGTAGACGCTGGAGCCGAAGCCCGTGAAGCCGCCGGTGCCGAGGTTGTGGAAGACGTTGCCGGACAGCCGGGTGGTGGTGGTGCCGGAGCCGTCCTGGATGATCGCGGTGGTCGAACCGGCGGGCAGGTACACGGTGTTGTTGTACATCTGGGCGTTCTTCTCGCCGACCGCGAACAGCCAGCGGCTCTTGTCGGCCCGGCTCAGGTTGTACCGGACCACGGTGCCGGTGCTGCTGGACCCGGCCCCGCAGGCCCCGCAGAACAGCATGAAGCCGCCGTCGTTGTCGTGGCTGTAGTTGTACTGGAAGACCACGCCGGTGTTGCCGTAGTCGGAGTCGAAGGCCATCCCGTCGTTGTTGTCGGACAGTCTGCGGACGTGGTGCACCTCGTTGTACTGGACGGTGGTGTAGTCCGAATTGATGGTCCAGATACCGGCGTTGGAACCCATCGGGCGCATCGCCAGGTCGTACGCCAGGTTGTGCTCGACCAGCGCGTGGTCGGCGGCCCGGACCACGATGCCGTCGCCGCCGGTGTCGCTGACGGTGTTGCCCCGGAAGACCAGCCGGGTGCTGGGCCGCCAGTTCACCGTGGAGCCGCAGCCGTCCCCGCTGCCGTAGCTCGGGCGGCACATCCAGCTGGAGCGGTTGGTCAGGCCCTCGCGGTCGACCCGGGCGATCCGGGAGTTCTGCACCAGGACGTCGTCGAAGTTGGTGGGGACGGCGGTGCCGGAGACCCGGAACTGGATGCCGTTGCTCCACTTGGTGGCGTCGCCGTTGACGTCGTGCACGTAGACGTCGTCGACCAGGTAGTGCGAGCCGACCCCGTCGGGCAGGTCGGCGACCTCGACCAGCAGGCCGTTGCGCTCCCGCTTGGTGGCAGCGGGGTCGGGGAAGGTGATCTCCAGCTCGCGCAGCTCCCACTGCTCGACGTTGTGGAGGTGTACGGCGGCCTGCTCGGCCGAGGCCGGGTCGCCGGAGACGATCGGGCGGGCGGTGCCGGGGCCGTAGCCGGCCATGGTGACCGGTGCGCCGGGTGCCCCGGAGCCCTGCGGCCTGAGGGTGCCGAGGCAGGTCGCGCCGCGCTTGAGCAGCAGCTGGTCGCCGGGGCCGAAGACATGGGCGTTGGCGGCGGCCAGACTGTTCCAGGGGCTGGCGGCGGTACCGGTACCGTTGGTCGCCGCGGAGCAGTCCAGATAGCTGGTGACGGGGGTGGCGGCCGGCGCCGGGGCCGGGAGGGCCGCGGCGGTGAGCGCGAGGAGGGTGAGGGCGGTGCGGGGCAGGAGCATGAGTGGGGTGACTCCCTGAGTGGCGATCTGGTTGACGATGAGATCGAGCGAGACCGTTAGATCAATCGGCGATCGAATGATACAAAGTGATCAGGCGGTCGGAACAGACCCGTGCACGGGGAAAGGGAACTCATGACCATCTCTGCGGAGGAACGGCGCGCGCGCATCACCGAGGTCGTCCGCGACCTCGGCACGGTCCGGGTGGTGGACCTGGCGGCCCGGCTCGGCATCCCCGCCGTGACGGTCCGCCGCGACGTCGCGGCGCTCGCGGAGAGCGGCCGGCTGAACCGTTCGCACGGCTCGGTCTCGCTCGCGCCCGCCGACTCCGGCGCCCCGGCCGGCATCGCCGACAGCGAGCGGGTGATCGGCATGCTGGTCCCCACGGTCGGCTCGTACTTCGACGAGGTGATCGCCGGGGCCCGGTCCGCCGCCGGTGCGGCCGGTGCCCGGCTGGTGCTCGGCATCGCCCCGTACGAGGCGGGCAACGACCGGGAACAGGTCGAACGCCTGCTGGAGTCCGGTGTGGACGGCCTGCTGCTCACCCCCAACTGGCAGCCCGGCAGCCGGGCCGAGCAGTCCGCCTGGCTCGGCGACCTGCCGGTGCCCGCCGTGCTGGTCGAACGGCGCGCCGCCCCCGAGAGCCCCGGCGCCGAACTCGACTCGGTCGCCTCCGACCACTGGCACGGCGTCCTGCTGGCGCTCCGTCACCTGGTGGGCCTGGGCCACGAATCCGTCCTGCTGGCCGCCCGCGAGGACACCTGGACCGCCCACCGGGTCCGCACCGGCTACGCCGAGGGCACCCGGCTGCTCGGCCTCACTCCGCAGCCGGTCATCGACCTGCACCGCCCCGGCGGCGGCCCGGCCGACCCAGGCGCGGTCGCCTCGCTGATCGCCGAGGCCGCCCGGCGCGGCACCCGGGCCGTCCTGGTGCACAACGACCAGGACGCCATCCAACTCCCGCCACTGCTCCGGGCCCGGGGCGTGGACGTACCCGGCGACGTCGCGCTGATCTCGTACGACGACGTGTTCGCCGCGCTGGCCGCGCCGCCACTCACCGCCGTCGCCCCGCCGAAGCGGGCGGTCGGCGCCGCCGCACTGGAGTTGCTGCTGCGCCGGCTGGCCGACGAGACCGGGCTGCCCGGGCACCACATCGAGCTGCTGCCGAGCCTCAAGATCCGTACCTCCTGCGGCGGGCAGGGCTGACCTGGTGCCGCCGGTGTACGCCTGGGGCGTGCGGGGGCTGATGTGGCGTCACCCGTCCGGGTAGGGCCGCTTCGCTCCACGGACTCCGGGGCGGGGCGGGGCCGCACAATCGGCCGGATGGACGACGTTCCGCTCTGCCCTCCGCCTTCTCCACCGCCGTGCCCGTCGGAGTCGGCCACCCCGACACCGGTGGTGTCCACCCCGGCGCCCTCACCTTCGCCGACGGCTACCGTCGTCGCACCCACTCTGCCTAGCCCCGAGGTCTCCGCGAGCAGCGTCGTCGTGGTGCCCGCAGCGCCCCGGACGCCGACCGCGAAGGCGGTCCGGCCGAAGCCGAAGGTGGTGGCGCAGCCGGTGGTGGTGTCCGATCCGACGACACCTCAGGCCGTGCTGCCCACAGCACAGCCCGCGCTGCCACCTGCGCCGCCGCCGGCAACCTACAGCGCGCTGGCCGCCCCGCCTCCGGTCGTCCCGCCGTCGGGTGACGCCGCCCCGGGGATCGACCCGGTGGTGTGGTCGGTCGTGCTGCTGCTGGTGATCCTCGTCCCGGCCGCCCTGGCGGCCCTGCTCCACCCCGTCCAGCGTTCCGGGAGCCGCACGTGAACCTGCTCGCCCTGCTCGGCGCACTCGCCGCCCTGCTCATCGCCGTCACCGGCCTCGCCGTCGCCCACCGGCTGCGCCCCGCCCTCGCCGAGGGTGAGCCGGTGCCCGAGCCGCACTCGGTCCTGCTGACCATCGGCTCCGGCCTGCTGTCCGGCTTCGTCCTGCTCACCGGCTTCCTGGTGGCCACCGGCTGGGCCGCCCGCAGCACCAACATCCTGCCGCCGCTCGGCCTCTACGCGGCGGACGTCTGCGCCGCAATCGCCGTCCTGCTCTACCCCGCCCTGGCCGGCCTGCCGTTCACCGGCCGCCACGTCACCGCCGTCGCCTTCTTCGGCGCCCTGGTCGGCTACACCCTCACAGCCGCGATCCAGCTCCGCCCCTGACGGGGTGATTCCTCAACTTGCGTGCTGCCTCAACGATTTCACGGCTCTTGCCAGCCGGGTCTGCCGGGCCCCGGGGGTGAGGGCCTGGAGCAGGGGCAGAATCAGCTGGTAGCGGTCGGTCTGGTTGAGCGCATCGAACGCTTGTGCCGCCACCGGATCGCCCGCCAGTGCCTCGGCCAGATCGGTCGGTACGGTGGCGTTCTTCTGCGACGCGTACGCGGCTGCCCACCGCCCATCCGCCTGCGCCCGGCGCACCTCCGCGAGCCCGGGTTCGCGCATCCGCCCGGCGGCCGTCAGCTCGGCGACCTTCTCCACGTTGATCTGGGACCAGAGGCTGCGGGGTCGCCGGGGTACGTACCGCTGGAGGTAGTACTGCCCGTCAAGGGAGCGGCGCTGTCCGGAGATCCACCCCTAGCACAGCCCGTGATCCACCAATTCGTCGTCCGTGACGCTCGGGATGCCGGACTTCTTCTTGGCGACCTTGACCCACACCCCCTCCTGCCGCCCGTGGTGCTCGGCCAGCCACCGCTCGAACGCCGGCCCATCGGCGAAGGCCACGATCTCCACCCCCTCACACTCATCCATGCAGCTCAGGTTAGAAGGCATTTCGGCGGACGGCGTGCGGGTCGTGCAGGCGACCACCGATGGCCGGGTGAGCCAGCAGTGGCAGGCGCGTCCGCAGACCGGCGGCGGGTTCCCCGTGGTCTGTCGGATGATCTCGCCGGAGTGCCGGCCGGTCGCCGAACTGCCCCGCCGGGGATCNGCCGGGGATCACGGATCACTCCCGGCGGGGCACCGTCACGTTCGGCGGTGGCCGTCAGCTGTGGCGGCTGCTGCCGCGTCGGGCGACCAGCGCGAGCAGCAGACCGGCACCGGCCAGGGCCACGGCGAGTACGGCCAGCAGCGGACCGAGGTCGGTACCGGTGTCCGGCAGCCCGCCGCCGTGGGTCGGCGACCAACCCGGCACGGAGGGGTGTCCTGCTTGATCGGGCGCCGGTGACCAGGTGGGGGGCCAGGTCGGACTCGCTGTGGGCGTGGGTGCGGGCGTCGGAGGCGGCGTCGGGTCCGGCGGGAGCACCAGGCCCAGGTCGAGGTCGAGATCGACCATCGCCCGGGTCCTCGGCACGTCAGCCAGCCGAACAGGCGGGCGTCTCGCGCTCCCCGTCCCCACCGGCGCTTCCCGAACAAGCGTGACCTGTTCGCGGCCATCTGCGCGCCGGCTGGTTCCCCGGCAGGAGGTCGCCCGGCGGTTGAGTAAAGCTTTCGCCTGACGAGGCATCAACTTGCGTCGCTCACCGAAGAATGCAACAACTGCTCGATATGATCCGCCCCTGACAATCCGCCAGGACATCCCAGGGGGGATCGCTCCATGACCACCGATCACACCCGGCGCCGTACCGGCCTGCGGGCCGCGGCTGCCGTGTCGCTGCTGGCCGGCACGCTGGCCGTCGGCATTCCGTCCGTGCAGGCGGAGACCGTCCCGAACGGCCGCACCGCACTGGAGGGCACCGCCCCCGAGTGGACCGGTGCCGCCGCCGACGTCGGGGTCACCGCGGGATCCACCCAGGTCAGTGCCCGCGTCCACCTCGCCGGCCGGGACGCCCAGGGGTTGACCGCCTACGCCACCGCCGTCTCGGACCCGGCCTCGCCCTCGTACGGCAAGTACCTGACGCCCCAGCAGACCGAGGAGCGCTTCGGCGCGAGCCCGCAGCAGATCGCGGCGGTCACCGGGTGGCTGAGGTCCTCCGGGCTGACCGTCACCGGCGACGGCCGGCACTACCTCTCGGTCAGCGGCGACGCCGCGGCCGTGCAGAAGGCGTTCGCCACGCCGCTGCACGACTACCGCAAGGACGGCCGCACCTTCCACGCCCCCGCGCACGCCGCCTCCGCACCGCGCGAGCTGGCCGACGCGGTGCTCACCGTCACCGGCCTGGACAACGCGCCGCACCATGCCGAGCCGAAGGACACCCTGCCGGGCCCCGGCGCCGGCTTCCGCAACGCGGGCCCGTTCTCCACCTACTACGGCTCGAACACCGCCGATACGCTGCCGGACGCCTACGGCGCGAAGATCCCGTACGCCGTCCACGGCTACACCGGCACGCAGCTGCGTGCCGCCTACGGCGCGGGCAAGTACACCGGCAAGGGCGTGACGGTGGCGATCACCGACGCCTACGCCTCACCGACCATGGCGGCCGACGCGGCCGCGTACGCCGAGCGCAACGGCGACCAGGCCTACCGCAAGGGCCAGTACACCGAAGTCCTGCCGGCCTCCTACAACAGCGTGGAGGACTGCGACGCCGCCGGCTGGTACGGCGAGGAGTCCCTCGACGTCGAGGCGGTGCACGCGCTCGCCCCGGACGCGAACATCGTGTACGTCGCCGGCGCCTCCTGCAACGACCCCGACCTGCTCGACGCCCTCAACAAGATCGTCGACAGCCGGCTCGCCGACATCGTCTCCAACTCCTGGGGCGACATCGAGGCCAACCAGACCTCGGACACCGCGGCCGCCTACGACCGCACCTTCAAACTGGGCGCGGTCGAGGGCATCGGCTTCTACTTCTCCTCCGGCGACGACGGCGACGAGGTCGCCAACACCGGCAAGAAGCAGGTCGACATCCCCGCCAGCTCGGCCTGGGTGACCGCCGTCGGCGGCACCTCGCTGGCCGTCGGCAAGGGCGACCGGTACCAGTTCGAGACCGGCTGGGGCACCCAGAAAGCGGTCCTGTCCGCCGACGGCAAGAGCTGGACCGACTTCCCCGGCACCTACACCGGCGGCGCGGGCGGCGGTACCAGCTCCACCGTCAAGCAGCCCTTCTACCAGCGCGGGGTCGTGCCCGACGCGCTGGCGAAGGCCAACGGCAGGACCCGGATGCGCACCATCCCCGACATCGCCGCGGTAGCCGACCCCAACACCGGCTTCCTGGTCGGCCAGACCCAGTCCTGGCCCGACGGCACCGTCTCCTACGACGAGTACCGGATCGGTGGCACTTCGCTGGCCGCCCCGGTCATCGCGGGCGTCCAGGCGCTTGCGCAGCAGGCCCGGCACTTCCCGATCGGCTTCGCCAACCCGGGGATCTACGCCCGCTACGACTCGCCGCTCTACCACGACGTGACCGACCGCCCGCTCGGCGCCGACCGTGAACTCGCCGTCGCCCGCGTCGACTTCGTCAACACCGTGGACGCCGCCGACGGCCTGCGCACCTCGGTGCGGAGCCTCGGCAAGGACAGTTCGCTGCACGCGGTACGCGGCTACGACGACGTCACCGGCGTCGGCACCCCCGCCCCGGGCTACGTCGCCTCCTACGCGAGCCCGCTCCACTGACCCCGGCCCCGGCTGCACCGGATGCCCGGTCGGCGGCGGCCCGCCGGCGAGCATCTCGGCCGGCTCGCGGAAGAAGCGCTCCTGAGTTCTGTGGTCAGGTTCCGCGCGGGTGGTCCTCCGGAAGGTAGCGCCGGGGGACGCCGGCGCGGTCGACGGCGTGGAGGTCGAGAATGGCCCGATGGACACGGTGGCGGAACTGGTCGGACGGGCGCTGGCGACGGCGGGGGTTGCCGCCGAGGCGGGCGACTGGGGCGAGTACCGAGCCTTGTTGTGGCAGGCGGCCGCTGACGGGCCGACGGCGCTGCTGGTCGGGCTGGAGCTGATCCTTTCCGGTGAACCGGCCGAGCGCAGGACGGGGTGTGACCTGTTGGGTGATGCCGCCGATCAGAACGAGGAGATCCGCACCGAGACGGCGACCGCGCTGGTCGCGCTGGCCGAGCGGGAGACCGCGGTCGAGGTGCTGCGGTCCCTGGTGCACGCGGTCGAGCGGACGTACGACCAGCGCGCCGTGCCCGTCCTGGTCGGGTTCGCCGGGCATCCCGACGCCGAGGTCCGTCGGGAGGTGGCCTGCTCGTTCGCCGGTCTGGTCACGGGCCGGCCGGACGGGCCGGAGATCCGGGCGCTCATCACGCTGACCCGTGACGAGGAGCCGGAGGTCCGCAACTGGGCGACGTTCACCCTGGGATTCCAGGCCGAGGTCGACAGCCCCGAGATCCGGGCCGCGCTCTGGGAGCGGGTGAGCGACGGATACCCGGATGCCCGGGAGGAAGGCATCCGAGGGCTCGCCCGCCGACGTGACCCCCGCGCCGTGCCGCTGCTGACAGAACTGCTCGACGACCCCGAGGGCGCGCTCACCCTCACGTTTGACGCGGCGCAGCTCATGGGCGCCCCGGAACTCCTGCCGGCTCTGCTGACGTACGATCCCGCCGGCCCCGGGGTGGCCGCCGCCGTGCGAGCCTGCGACCCGGTGCAGCAGGCCCAACTGGAGTCGCACTACTGGGAGCTGCTGTCGACCCTCGATCGGCTCCGGCCCGACGTGGGCGTCGCCGTCCTCGCCGGTCGCTTCGAGGAGGGACTGACCCTCGACGTCGGCTCGTCGAGCTACGACGTCGAGGCGCTGATTGCCCGCGCGGGCGGTGACCCCCTGCGCGCCGTCGACCTGGTCCTCGCCGACCTGGCCTGAACCGTCGCGTCAGGGATGCATCCGCGCGCCCTTGAGGACCTTGTCCACCGCATTGCGCGGCCCATGGACGGCCAGCCCCACCACGTCGAGGTGGTGTGTCCCCACCGCCCGTACGGCCGCCCGGTTGTCGTGGTCGTTGCCCGTGGCGAACAGGTCCGAAGTGAACACGGCCGTCGGCAGCGAACGGGACAGGGCACGCCCGTGCGCGGTGGTCAGCAGCTCCTTCGTCCCCTCGAAGACCAGCACCGGCTGACGGAACATCGGCAGGTACGCGACGTCGTCGGCATCCGCGTACGGCTCGCCGATCAGTTCGGGTGCCGCCGTGCCGAGGCCGCTGACCAGGAAGGCGGTCACGTTCAGCCGCTGCCAGGGCTCCAGGTCCTCGCGCAGCAGTACAGCGATCTTCGTGTCGAAGCGGACGGGGTCGCTGGTGCCCCCGGGTTCGGTCTTGTCGTTCGTTCTCATGTCTTGAGACTGCGGGGTGGGCGCCTTCGCCGTCTTGTACGTTCCTTGCATGACGCCCCGCCAGGAGATCTCCGCTTGGCGCCCGTCGGTCCCGGGCGTCACGGAGGTCTTCCATGCCCGGTTCACCGAGCACGCGTACCCGATGCACGTGCACGACAGCTGGACCCTGCTGATCGTCGACGACGGCGCGGTCCGCTACGACCTGGACCGCCACCAGCGGGGTACCCCGGGCGACACCGTCAGCCTGCTCCCGCCACTGGTCCCGCACAACGGCTCACCGGCCACCGCCGGCGGCTTCCGCAAGCGGGTGCTCTACCTCGACATGACCCAGCTGGACGCGAGCTTCATCGGCCCGGCGGTCGACGGCCCCGACCTCACCGACCCCGTACTGCGCGCTCGCATCGGGCAGTTGCACACCGCGCTCGCCATCCCGGGGGACGAGCTGGAGGCGGAGAGTCGTCTCGCCCTCATCAGCCAACGCCTGCGCGCGCACCTGCGGCCCCGGCCGGTGGTCGGCAACGCGGTGCCCGGCCAGGGTGTCGCCCAGCACCTGCGCGACCTGCTCGACGAGCGCCTGACCGAGGCCACCACCCTGGACCAGGCCGCCCGCCTGCTGCACGCCCACCCCGCGCACCTGGTACGGGCGTTCAGCGCTGCGTTCGGTATCGCACCGCACCAGTACGTGACGTCGCGGCGGGTCGACCTGGCGCGTCGACTGCTGCTCGACGGACGGCCGCCGGGTGAGGTGGCGATCGCCGTCGGCTTCTACGACCAGTCCCACTTCACCCGGCACTTCAAACGGGTCTGGGGCATCACCCCGGGCCGCTACGCCCGTACCGGCGCCGCCAGTTGAGCCGAGGTCAGCCGTACCGCCGTACCGGGCTGGGCGGCTACCGGGTCACCTGGTTGAACACCGGGTAGATCTTCGGCTGCACGTCCGGAGCACCGACCTCCCGCAGGATCGGCACGATGATCTCGCCGAACTGCCGGAACGCTTCCTCGGACTCCCAGACATCGACAACGCACCACCCGTCCGGGGTCGGCCCGGCGGTGTGCGAGATGAGCCCGGCCACCGGCCAGTCGGCGGGGCTCTTGACCCCGCCGGGACCGCCCACCTTGATGGTGGTCTGCTCGTAGGCGGCCTGGGTCATGCCGGGCAGTTCGAAGATCACGATGATCGCCATGCTGGGCTCCGATATCGAGAGGGTTTTGCCGTGCCCGGCCCAGTCGACCAGCTCCGCCCGTCACCTGCGCGCTGCTCTGCGCCATACAGGCGAGGTGAGCCCCGCCCGGCCCGTGGCATCAGGCGGAATCCGGCTGGCCTCGGCCCAACGGGCCTTTGTCGCTAAGCCTGTTCGGGCCAGGCTCGCATCGCGAAGTCGGCGACCTGCTCGAGCTCGGCCTGGGTCGCGCCGTCGCGGGCCCGTTGGGACATGCCCTGCAGGACCGTCCCGACGAAGACGGCCAGTGCGGCGGCGTCGGTACCGGGTGGCTCGTGGCCGGCCGCGACGTCGGCGCGGATGCGGGACTCCAGAGCCCGGACGTTGCCGTTGCGTACGCTTCGCAGCTCGCGCTCCACCTCGCGTGTCGTGCAGTTGACGGTCGAGCTGGTCAGCAGGCAGCCCCACGGGTGGGCCGGGTCGGTGTACTCGGCCGCCGCCGCGTGCAGCATCCGCGCGATGCCCGCCCGGGCGGTCGGCTCCCCGTTCAGCGCGCGCGGCAGCACTGCGCCGTGCGTCTGCTGGTAGCTGGCCACGACTTCCTCGAACAGGGAGCGCTTGTCGCCGAACGCCGCGTAGAGGCTCGGTGGGCGGATGCCCATGGCGGCGGTGAGATCGGCGACCGAGGTCGCCTCGTAGCCGTGCTCCCAGAACAGGGCCACGGCCTGCGCGAGGGCGGCCTCGCGGTCGAAGGAGCGGGGACGCCCGCGCGGGACTGCGGACTGCTCGTGGGGCTGATCGGCGGCCATGGGGAAATTCTATATCGGGCACTACAGAAGAGTGCTACGGTCTCGTTCGGTAGCGATCGCTACAGAAATAATCGCGCGGGAATGAGGGCGTAGCCATGGGTTCGCTTGCAGGCAGGACGGCACTGGTCACGGGCGGCAGCCGGGGCATCGGCCGGGGCATCGCCGAGCGGCTGGCGCGTGAGGGTGCCCTGGTCGCCGTGCACTACGGCAGCAACCGGGAGGCCGCCGAGCTGACCGTCAAGGCGATCAGGGCCGACGGCGGCCGGGCGTTCGCCATCGGCGCCGAGCTGGGCGTGCCCGGTGACGCAGAGGCGCTCTGGGAGGCGTTCGACGCCGCGTTGGCCGAGCACAGCGAGGGTGCGACCGGGTTGGACATCCTGGTCAACAACGCCGGCATCGCCGCCCCCGGTCGAATCCACGAGGTGACCGAGGCGGACTACGACCGGGTCTTCGCGGTCAACGTCAAGGCGCCGTTCTTCGTCATCCGCCAGGGGCTCGACCGGCTGCGGGACGGTGGCAGGATCATCAACATCTCCTCCGGAGCCACCCGGATCGCCTACCCGGCCATCGCCGCCTACTCGATGACCAAGGGTGCGCTGGACGTCCTGACCCTGACCCTCGCCCAGGATCTCGGGCCGCGCGGGATCACGGTGAACTCGGTCAGCCCGGGGGTCGTCGCCACCGACATCAACCCCTGGCTGGCCGACCCGGAGGTCCATGCCGAGGTGGCGGCCTACTCCGTCTTCGGCCGGGTCGGCCAGCCGGGCGACATAGCCGACGTGGTCGCGTTCGTGGCCTCCGACGACGCCCGCTGGGTCACCGGCCAGACGCTGGATGCCAGCGGCGGCTCCGCACTGGGGGTGTAGTCCGAGTCGACGTCCCGTCAGGGCGCGACCGGCAGGCGGGCGAGCAGCGGGGCGAACGGGGCGGCGGTGGGGTGCCAGGGGGCCTCGTACTCCCAGGAGACCCAGGTGCCGGCGGGGAGCAGGCGCAGGCAGTCGGCGATCGGCAGGACACCGGCGCCCAGCGGCAGGGGGGTGAGGTCGTCGGGGGAGGCGATGTCCTTGATCTGGACGTAGCCGAGGTGGGGGGCCAGGGCGGCGTGCGAGGCGGCGGGGGATTCGCCGGCCAGCCAGGTGTGCATGAGGTCCCAGAGTCCGCCCACGGAAGGGGAGTTGACCTGGGCGGCGAGCCGGGCGACGTCGGCTGCGGCGCGGTGGGTGTCATGGGTCTCGACCAGGATCCGGACGCCCACCGCGTCGGCCGTCGGAGCGGCGGCGGTCAGGCGGCGGACGGCGGTGGGGTCGTCGCCGCGCGGGAAGACCCGGACGTACGGGGCGCC
This sequence comes from Kitasatospora sp. Root107, assembly GCF_001424875.1. Classification (GTDB taxonomy): domain Bacteria; phylum Actinomycetota; class Actinomycetes; order Streptomycetales; family Streptomycetaceae; genus Kitasatospora. The sequence continues at coordinate 141,989 of NZ_LMCT01000004.1, forward strand.
CAGGTCGGCTGCCAGCCGTACATGGTCGAGGAGTTCGGCGAGTACCGGGGCGTCATCGCCCGGCGTGGCGATCCGGACGTACGAGCAGACGGCCAGCGGCTGGACCTCGGCGGCAGAGAACTGCCGGACGACGGAAGCCCGTTCGGCGGCGGAGAGGCCGAGGTGGATCGGCTGGCCGGTGGCGCAGCGGAGTTCCACGCCTGACCAGCCGTGGGTGGTGGCGAGGCGCAGCACCTCCGGCAGCTGGACGTCCGGCAGGCCGAGGGTGGAGAAGGCCCACTTCATGACTGCATCACCGTCACCTTTCCTTCGGCCAACTCGGCCTGGTGGCAGGAGCCGTCGGGCCACCGAACTCGCAGACGCGGTCCGTCCACGGAGACTTGGAGGCCGGGGAAACCGTACTGCGCGGAGCGCCCGAGCCGGGCCGCGCAGACGAACAGCCCGTCGCTGGTCGTCCCGGTGAGTGCGGGCAGCGCGCCGACGGGCCCGAAGGCCGTACCGTCCGGCAGCTCGTACACCGAGGCGGGGCCGAAGCCGTGCAGGGGGCGCAGTGCCGAGCTCAGGTCCGGCGTCCGGGCCCAGGCGGTGCCGTCGGTGACCGCCAAGGAGACGGAGCTGCCGGCGACGGCCCAACCCCCTTGGTGCACCGGGGTTCCGGCCAGGGCGCCGGTCACCAGGTGAGCCCGGATCTCGTCCGCGCCGTGGGCCAGGGTGAGCGAGGTGACGGTGACGCCGTCCCAGGGGGAGTGGCTGGAGGCGGCCCAGCCGTCGCCCGCGCCGAGCGGGGTGATCCGGCCTCGTTCACTGACGACACCATCGCGGAGCAGCCCGAAGTGGTTGTCGGGCAGGGCAGACGGCCCGGTCACGGTGGAGTGCGCGAGCCTCGCGTACAACGGGTCGTCAGGGTGCGCCTCGTCCACCGGCTGGTCGTCGCTGCCGTGGTTGTGCAGCCGCACCACACCGTCGTCGGCGGTCGACTGGATCAGCCACCCGGGCACCGGCAGCGGGTGGACCGTGTCGGCGCGTTCGGCCGGGGCGGGCTCCTCCACCGCCGTCCAGACCGGGTGGGTCGGCGGCAGCAGCAGGCCGACGAAACCCTTGCTGGCCCAGTACGGCGAGGCGGGCCCGGAGTAGGACTGGACCAGCGGCGGGTACGGCCCGTACCAGCCGAGCGAGAGCAGCCCGTCGGGGCCGGCCGCGCCCCGGTCGAGGAAGTGCCGCAGGGTGCCGGAGGCGATCCGCCGGGTGGTGCCTGGGCTCAGCGGGGTGCGCCCGGCCAGTGCGCCCGCCCAGAGCGGGGCTGCGGCGGCGAACCGGTAGCTGAGCGAGCGGCCCTGGTGGATCGGGGCGCCGTCGCCGCCGAAGGTTCGGGCGTAGCCGTCCAGGTGGGCGGCGAGCCGGTCGCCGTAGCGGGCCAGCAGCGGCGGGTCGGCCGACAGGTGGGCGTGCAGGACGGGGTAGAGGTGCAGCGCCCATCCGTTGTAGTGGTCGAAGGCGCGCGGGCGGCCGTCGGTGTACCAGCCCTCGCCGAGATACCACTGTTCGATCCGGTACGAGTACTTCCGTTCGCGCGCGGCCGTGATCGAGGAGCTGTGCGCGGTCGACTTCCCGCTCTGGGCGGCGGAGATCGAGGATCGAGGCGGCCTCCACCATGGCCTGGCCCCGATCGGTGATCACCGGCCAGGACTCGTCGCCGGGAGTCAGCTCGCGCGAGCTGGTCGGGGCCAGGGTGCCCGCCGCCAGCCCGGCCGCGTACCGCTCGAGCAGCCCGGCCGGGTCGGCGCCGTCGGCCCCGGCCACCCGGAAGGCGGCCAGCAGGAAGGTGCGGGCGTACCCCTCCAGGCCGTCCGAGCGTGGCCCTGACCAGCTGGCACGTGGGCCCGGCAGGTCGATCAGGGCCTGGCCGGGGCTGGCGTACGGCCGGACGGCGGCCAGCAGGCCGTCGGCGACGGCCTCCCAGTGCGCCCTGGTCCAACCGGTGTGCGGGCTGAGCTCGCGGTCCTCGGGGGGCAGCGGGAAGGGAAAGACGGGCATGGCGGGTCCTCTGTCCGGGGCTACCCGCCGAATCTAGGAGGGCGCTGATCATGCGTCAAGGACTGCGGATCGAATGATCTGTTAAGAGATCAGTTCAGATCATTTGATCTCAATCCCTTGACTCCGATCGCCGACCGCCCCAAGATGGCGATCACACCTCGTCAGATCGCCGTAAGCAAGGCGGTCCAGGGTCAAATCGGCCTTCTCGATCCCCCCGTACTGGAGCCGTGCCATGCCCTCTTCCCCCACCCGCCCCCGCAGAGCCCTCCTCCTCGCGGCCGCCTCCGCGCTCTCGCTCTCCCTGGTCGCCGCCTGCGGCAGCAGCGGCAGCACGGGCAGCGCCGACCAGCCGAGCGCCGAGGTCAATGACGGCAAGCCGGTCAGCCTCACCTTCTGGGGCTGGGCCAAGGGCACCAAGGACGTGGTCGCGGCCTTCAACGCCTCGCACCCGAACACCCAGATCACCTTCGAGGAGATCCCCTCCGGCAACGCGGGCGGCTACGCGAAGATTGCCAACGCGGTGAAGGCGGGCAACGCCCCCGACGTCTTCAACGTCGAGTACCCGCAGCTGCCCGACTTCGTCAGCCAGGGCGCCGTGCAGGACATCTCCAAGCTGGTCAGCGCCGACCTGAAGGCCAAGTACCTGCCGCAGTCGGTCGAGCTGACCACCCTCGGCGGCAAGAACTGGGCGCTCCCGCTGGACGCCGCCCCGCAGGCCTTCTACTACCGCAAGGACCTGTTCGAGAAGGCCGGGATCACCGTGCCGAAGACCTGGGACGAGTTCCGCACCGCCGCCGAGAAGCTCAAGCAGGCCGATCCGAACACCCGGATCGCCACCTTCTTCCCGGACGACCCGAGCACCTTCGAGGCGCTCTCCTGGCAGGCCGGCGCCAAGTGGTTCGGCACCCAGGGCGACAGCTGGAAGGTCAACCTGACCAGCGCCGAGACCACCAAGGTCGCCGACTACTGGCAGAAGATGATCGCCGACGACCTGGTCCGCTCGATGCCCTCGTTCAGCCAGCAGTGGACCGCCTCGCTGCAGAAGGGCGAGACGGCCGGCTACCTCGGCGCCTCCTGGGGCGGCGGTGTGCTGAAGTCCTCGGTGCCGGACGGCACCGGCAAGTGGGCGGTCGCCCCGATGCCGAGCTGGGACGGCAGCCCCGCCAGCGGCATGCTCGGCGGCACCACCTTCGCGGTCTCCAAGGACAGCAAGAAGGCCAAAGCCGCCGTCGAGTTCGCCACCTGGGCCACCACCACCCCCGAGGGCATCAAGGCCCGGATCGCCTCCGGCACCTCCTCCGCCTACCCGGCCTCGCCCGAGCTGATCCCGGTCGCCAAGGCGGCCTTCGACACTGCCTTCTACGGCGGCCAGGACATCTACTCGATCTACGTCGACGCGGCCAAGTCCATCAAGCCGAACTGGAGCTGGGGCCCGGCGATGGGTGCCACCAACACCTCGCTGAAGGACGCCTTCGGCAAGCTCGGCAGCGGCGGCACCCTCGGCCAGGCCACGGACGGCGCGCAGAAGGCCACCGTCGCCGAGCTGAAGAACCGCGGGCTCAAGGTCGCCGAGTGACCACGCCCACCAAAGGCGTCCGGCGGAGCAGGTACGGGGCGGTGGGTGCGCTGCTCGCCCCGTTCCTGGTCCTCTTCACCGCCTGCACGCTCATCCCGATCGGCTACGCGCTCTACCTCAGCCTGTACACCGAGCGCAGTTCAGGACTCGGCTTCGGCGGCGCCGAGACCGTCTTCACCGGTCTGTCGAACTACACCCGGGCGCTCGGCGACGAGGCGTTCCGGGCCGGGTTCCTGACCACGGCCCAGTACTGCCTGCTGTACATCCCGCTGATGGTCGGCCTGTCGCTGCTGCTGGCCCTGCTGCTGGACTCCGCGCTCGCCCGGGCCCGCCGGTTCTTCCAACTGGCGCTGTTCCTGCCGCACGCGGTGCCCGGCATCATCGCGGCGCTGATCTGGATGTACCTCTACACCCCCGGCATCAGCCCGGTGATCAGTGCGCTGGACGCGGTCGGCTCGCATCCTGACCTGCTCGGCAGTCCGCTCCCCGCCGTGGTGAACATCGCGCTCTGGGAGTGGACCGGCTACAACATGGTGATCTTCTACGCCGCGCTGCAGGCCATCCCGCGCGAGGTGCTGGAGGCCGCCGTGGTGGACGGCGCCGGGCCGCTGCGCACCGCGCTGAACATCAAGATCCCGCTGATCCGGGCCTCGCTCACGATGGTCGGTCTGTTCACCCTGATCGGCTCGCTCCAGCTGTTCACCGAGCCGATGATCCTGCACGGCGTCTCACCCGGCGTCATCAGCACCTGGACCCCCAACATGTACGCCTACACCGCCGCCTTCGAACGCGGTGACTACGGACTGGCCGCGGCCTCCTCGGTGCTGCTCGCACTCACCGCCGCCGCGCTCTCCTTCGTGGTCACCCGACTCGGCCGGGGCCGCGCGGGCAAACGGACGGAGGTCACCGGATGACCACCCTGCTCTCCCCGCCCCGGCCTTCGGTGAGCGAGACCGAACGCCAACGCCCGCGCCGGCCCTGGTCGTTGTCGAAGACCGCGGTCAACGGCACGCTGTTGCTGGCCACCGCCTACACCCTGCTCCCGCTCGGCTGGCTGGTCACCGCCTCCGCCAAGAACACCGGCGACCTGATCGGCGGCCGGGCGCTCACCCCGGACCGCTGGAACCTCGGCGCCAACCTGAGCGCACTGGCCGAAGCCGGTGACGGCATCTACTTCCGCTGGTACCTCAACTCCCTGCTGTACGCCGGGATCGGGGCCGTGCTCTGCGCGTTCGTCTGCGTCTGCGCCGGCTACGCCTTCCACGTCTACGCCTTCCCCGGCAAGGAGAAGGTCTTCGGTCTGGTGCTGCTCGGCGTGCTGGTGCCGACCACCGCGCTCGCCCTGCCGATGTACCTGCTCGCCTCCGAACTGCACCTGGTGAACACCTTCTGGGCGGTCTTCCTGCCCTCGCTGGTCAACCCCTTCGGCGTCTATCTGGCCCGGGTGTTCTGCGCCGGGTACGTCCCCGGCGAGGTGCTGGAGGCGGCCCGGATGGACGGTGCGGGGGAGTTGCGCACCTTCTGGTCGATCGGGCTCAAGATGGTGATGCCCGGCTTCGTGACGGTGTTCCTGTTCCAGTTCACCGCGATCTGGAACAACTTCTTCCTGCCGCTGGTGATGCTCTCCGACAACCGGCTCTTCCCGGTCAGCCTCGGCCTGTACAGCTGGAACGCCCAGACCCGCGCCTTCCCCGAGTACTACCCGCTGGTGGTGATCGGCTCGCTGCTCGCCGTCGTCCCGCTGGTGGTCGCCTTCGTGGCCCTGCAGCGGCACTGGAAGGCCGGGCTCACCGCCGGGAGCGTCAAATGACCACCTTCACTCAGCCTGTTCAGGAGACCCGCGTGCCCGACCTCGCACCGGCGCCCGTCCCACCGGGCCGCCCGCTCCGCCGCCCGCGTGCCCTGCTGGCCATGCAGCGCGACCTGGCCGAGCAGCTGATCGACCCCGGTACGCTCGCCCGGCTCGCCGAACTCGCGGACCTCGACCCGCTGTTGGTGGTGGACGACTTCACCGAACCGGCCGCCGCCGCCGCCTTGCGGGAGGCCGAGGTGATCGTCAGCAGCTGGGGCTGCCCGCCGCTGGACGAGGCCGTACTGGCCGCCGCCCCGCAGCTGCGCGCGGTGATCCACGCTGCCGGATCGGTCAAGCACCACATCACCGACGCCTGCTGGCAGCGCGGCCTCCAGGTCACCTCCGCCGCCTGGGCCAACGCCCTCCCGGTCGCCGAATACACCGTCGCCGCCGTGCTGTTCGCCAACAAGCAGCTGTTCCGGATCCGCGAGGACTACCGCGCCAGGCGCGCCCCGCACGACTGGCAGCGCGCATACGCCGGCACCGGCAACTACCGCCGCACGGTGGGCATCATCGGCGCCTCCCGGATCGGCCGCCGGGTGATCGAGCTGCTCCGGCCGCACGACCTCGACCTGCTGCTGCACGACCCGTACGTGACGGCGGAGGAGGCGCTCGCGCTCGGTACCCGGGCGGTCGAGCTGGACGAACTCTGTGCCGCTGCCGACGTGGTGAGCGTGCACGCCCCCGAACTCGCCGAGACCCACCACCTGATCGACGCCCGCCGGCTCGCCCTGATGCGGGACGGCGCCACCCTGATCAACACCTCGCGCGGCTCGCTGATCGACCAGGACGCCCTGCTCGCCGAGCTGCTGCCCGGACGGCTGAACGCGGTGCTGGACGTCACCATCCCCGAGGTGCTGCCCGCCGACTCCCCGCTCTACGAGCTGCCGAACGTGCTGCTCACCCCGCATGTCGCCGGATCGCTCGGCGGCGAGCTGCACCGGATGGCCGTGGCGGCCGCCGACGAGCTGGCCCGCTACGCGGCCGGCCGGCCGTTCGCCCACCCCGTGCTGCCGCAGGACATCTCCACCAGCGCGTGAACTTGACTATCTGTTAGGAGTGTTGTGATGTCCCGCAGGGTCATCGGCGTCGTGATGAACGGCGTCACCGGGCGGATGGGTTACCGCCAGCACCTGGTCCGTTCGATCCTCGCCATCCGCGAGCAGGGCGGTCTCGCCCTCGGCGACGGCGAGGTGCTGTGGCCCGAACCGATCCTGGTCGGCCGGAGCGAGCTCAAGCTCAAGGAGCTGGCCGACCGGCACGGCCTCACCCACTGGACCACCTCGCTGGACGAGGCACTCGCCCACCCGCTGGCCGAGATCTACTTCGACGCCCAGGTCACCCCGGCCCGGGAAGCCGCGCTGCGTACCGCGATCGCGGCCGGCAAGCACATCTACACCGAGAAGCCGACCGCCGAGTCCCTTTCCAGCGCGCTGGAGTTGGCCCGCCTGGCGACCGCCGCAGGGGTGTGCAACGGCGCGGTGCAGGACAAGCTCTTCCTGCCCGGCCTGATCAAGCTCAAGCGGTTGGTGGACGGCGGCTTCTTCGGCCGGATCCTGTCCGTGCGCGGCGAGTTCGGCTACTGGGTCTTCGAGGGCGACTGGCAGAGCGCCCAGCGCCCGTCCTGGAACTACCGGGCCGAGGACGGCGGCGGGATGATCCTGGACATGTTCCCGCACTGGCGCTACGTGCTGGACAACATCATCGCCCCGGTCCGCTCGGTGTACGCGCACACCGCCACCCACATCCCGACCCGGGTGGACGAGCAGGGCGCGGCCTACCCGGCGACGGCGGACGACGCGGCGTACGGCGTCTTCGAGTTGGCGGGCGGTGTGACCGCGCAGATCAACTCCTCCTGGGCGGTGCGGGTGGACCGCGACGAGCTGGTCGAGTTCCAGGTGGACGGCACCGAGGGCAGTGCGGTCGCGGGCCTGCGCAACTGCCGGATCCAGCACCGGGGTTCGACCCCGAAGCCGGTCTGGAACCCCGACCTGCCGGCCGGTGAGTCGTTCCGTACGCAGTGGCAGCAGGTGCCGGACAACGGCGAGTTCGACAACGGCTTCAAGGTGCAGTGGGAGCTCTTCCTGCGCCATGTGGTGACCGGGTCGGAGTACCGCTGGGACCTGCTGGAGGGCGCCAAGGGCGTCCAACTGGCGGAGCTGGGGCTGCGGTCGGCCCGCGAGGGCCGCCGGTTCGACGTGCCGGAGCTGACGCTGTGACCGTCTCGCTGAACCTGCCGGGTGTCGGCCCGTACCGGATGCGGGAGCCGTTGGCGCTGCCGGCCGGTCCGGCCCCGGTCTCCCGGGTCGTGTACGCCGCCGCGCACGTGGTGGCCGATCCGCTCGGCACGAATGCTCCGGGTGCACCGGCCGTCCTCGACTGGGACGCCACCCTCGCCTTCCGGCACCACCTCTGGTCGCTCGGACTCGGCATCGCCGACGCGATGGACACCGCGCAGCGCGGCATGGGCCTGGACTGGGCAGCGACCCGTGAACTGATCACCCGCTCCGGCGCCGAGGCCCGCGCGGTGGGCGGCCGACTGGCCTGCGGGGTCGGCACCGACCAGCTCGCCGCCCCGTCGCTGGACGGCGTACTCGCCGCCTACGAAGAGCAGTTGGCGGTGGTCGAGCAGGCCGGCGCACAGCCGATCCTGATGGCCAGCCGAGCGCTGGCCGCCACCGCCCGTGGACCGGAGGACTACCTCGCGGTCTACGGGAAGCTGATCGGGCAGTCCGCGCAGCCGGTGATCCTGCACTGGCTGGGCGAGATGTTCGACCCGGCGCTGGCCGGGTACTGGGGGTCGGCCGACCTGGACCGCGCCACCGAGACGGTGCTGACCCTGATCGGCGAGCACACCGGCCGGATCGACGGCATCAAGGTCTCGCTGCTGGACGCGGACCGCGAGATCGCGCTGCGGCGGGCGCTCCCGGCCGGTGTCCGACTCTACACCGGCGACGACTTCAACTACCCGGAGCTGATCCGGGGCGACGAACTCGGCTACAGCGACGCCCTGTTGGGCATCTTCGACCCGGTCGCCGGGGTGGCCGCCGCCGCGCTGGGCGCGCTGGACGCGGGCGACCTCGACCGGTACGACGCGCTGTTCGGCCCGACCCTGCCGCTGGCCCGGCACCTGTTCGGCGCGCCGACCTACCACTACAAGACCGGGATCGTCTTCCTGGCCTGGCTGGCGGGGCATCAGGAGCACTTCACCATGGTCGCCGGGGCGCAGAGCGCGCGGTCGGTGCCCCACCTGGTCGAGCTCTTCCAACTGGCTGATGCCGCCGGTGTGTTGCCCGACCCTGAGCTGGCCGCCCGGCGGATGCGGGAGTACCTCGCGGTGACGGCGGGGGTGACGGCGTGACCAGGCTGTCGCTCAATCAGATCAGCACCAAGGGCTGGTCGCTGCCGGAGGCGGTGCAGGGCTGCGTCGACGCGGGCATCCCGGCGATCGGCCTGTGGCGGGACAAGGTGGCCGAGGTCGGCGTCGAGCGGGCCGCGAAGCTCTGCCGCGACGCCGGACTGGCCGTCAGCAGCCTCTGCCGGGGCGGCTTCCTGACCGCCGACACGGGGGAGGGCCAGAGGACCGCGCTGGCCGACAACCTGCAGGCGATCGAGGAGGCGGCCGAACTCGGCACCGACACCCTGGTGCTGGTGGTCGGCGGCCTCCCCGGTGGCTCCCGCGACCTGGTCGGCGCCCGGGGACGGGTGCGTACCATGCTGGCCGAACTCGCCCCGCATGCGGGTGACTTGGGTGTCCGGCTGGCGATCGAGCCGCTGCACCCGATGTTCTGCGCGGACCGGGCGGTGGTCTCCACTCTCGGCCAGGCGCTGGACCTCGCCGAAGCGTTCCCGGTCTCCCAGGTGGGCGTGGTGGTCGACAGCTACCACGTCTGGTGGGACCCGGACCTGCCCGCGCAGATCGCCCGGGCGGGCGAGCGGATCGCGGCGTACCAGGTCTGCGACTGGACCCTGCCGCTGCCCGCCGACGCACTGCTCGGACGCGGCCATGTCGGGGACGGCTGCATCGACTTCGGCGCGCTGGGGGCGATGGTCGCAGGTGCCGGGTACGACGGCTGGATCGAGGTGGAGATCTTCAACCAGCAGGTCTGGGACACCCCTGGCGCTGAGACCCTGGCCACGATGGTCGAGCGGCACCGTACGTACGTGGAACCTCGGTGAAGGTCGTCATCGTGCCGGACTCCTTCAAGGGGACGGCCACTGCGGTCGAGGCGGCCGAGGCGCTGGCGGCGGGCTGGCGCTCCGTCAGGCCGTCCGACCACCTGGTGCTGCGGCCGATGGCGGACGGCGGCGAGGGCACCCTCGCCGCCGTCGGCGCGGGCGGCGAGCTGGTGTCGGTGCCCAACTGCACCGGTCCGGACGGGCGTTCGGTCACCGGGCAGTACGCTCTGATCCCGGACGGGACGGCCGTGGTGGAGCTCGCCACCGCCAGCGGCCTCCCGCTGCTCGACCGTCTGGCCCCGCTCACCGCGACCACCCGGGGTACGGGCGAGGTCGTCGCGGCCGCGCTGGACCGGGGTGCCCGACGGCTGCTGATCGGCCTCGGCGGCTCGGCCTCCACGGACGGCGGGGCCGGGCTGCTGGCTGCGCTCGGGCTATTGATGCTGGACGCCAGTGGTCGTCAACTCCCCGACGGTGGCGCTGCTCTGTCTTCCCTCGCCAGGGTCGACTGTTCGGCGTTGCGGCCGATGCCGCCCGGTGGGGTGCTGCTGCTGACCGACGTGACCAACCCGCTGCTCGGCCCGTCAGGCGCCGCCACCGTCTATGGCCCGCAGAAAGGCGCCACCGCCGCGGACGTGGCCCGGCTCGACCAGGCGCTCGGCCGGCTGGCCGACCTGCTGGGCGGCGATCCGGACCAGCCGGGCGCGGGCGCAGCGGGCGGTACCGCCTACGGCCTGCACACCGCCTGGGGAGCCAAGTCGACCCCAGGCGCCCCGGCCATCGCCGACCTGCTTGGCCTCACCGCCGCCGTGGCCGACGCCGACCTGGTCATCACCGGAGAGGGCCGCTTCGACGCAACCTCCCTGCAGGGAAAGGCCGTCGGCGAAGTCCTCCACCGCGCCGCCCACACCCACACCACCGTCGTGGCCGGCGCCGCCACCCTCCCCGCCCTCACCCTGACCGCCCTGGCCGGCTCCACCGCCGAAGCCCTCGCCCGCCCCCTGCACTGGCTCCGCACCGCCGGGGCCACCCTGGCGAACTCGGCCTGACCCACGGTCGGCCCAGGTTCCCGCCGGAGCCCCGAACAGCGAATCCCGTCCCGAAGACCGACTCGGGGCGGGATTTGCCGTTCGAGGAAGGTGATTCAGATGAGGAGCGCCGGAGGCAACCTGCAATCTCACAGGTTCCCGCCGACGCGGTGAGCGTCGATGCTGATCCCGCCCCGGAGGCCGGCCCGGGGCTGGACCCATCCTTCGAGGAAGGCAATTCAGGTGAAGATCGCTGGAAGCATGAAGAAGCTGGCAAGCTCGGCCGTGGTCGCCACGGTCGGTGCGGCTGCCCTGGTCGGTGTGCTGGCGGGCCCGGCTGCGGCCGGTGGCTCGCACCCGGGCACCTGCCAGATGTACGACGTCTGTTACTTCTGGGACGACAACCTGACCGGTTCGCAGGCGGGTGTCTGGGGCCAGGTGGCCGATGTCGCCAACCCCTGGCTGACCTTCCAGACCGCCGGTGGCGGCCAGGGCCAGGGCCTGTCCAACAACGCGGGCTCGATCAGCAACCTGGACTACCAGCTCTGCCAGACGATCTACGAGGACGAGAACTTCGGCGGTCGCACCAACAGCATCTGGAAGAACGGCCGCCTGACCGGCTGGTTCATCACCAAGAACAACAACCGGGCCAACAGTGCGTATACGGCTGCTGACGGCATGTCGACGCGCGAGGGAGGGCTTGGTATGAAGCGGTTGGTCGGCCGGGCGGCGGTGGCCGGGGCGCTCGCGCTGGCGGCCGTGGTCGGGCTGTCCGGTGGTCAGGCGATGGCCTCCGGGGCGCACAGCACCTGTCAGATGGATGACATCTGCTACTTCTGGGACGACAACGGCCAGGGGTCCCGAGTGGGCATGTGGGGCATGGAGGTCGCGGACGTGATGAACCCGTGGATCACCTTCCAGACCGCCGGCGGCGGGCAGGGCCAGGGGATCGGCAACAACGCCGGATCCATCGGCAACTGGGACAGCGGCTTCTGTGTGACGGTCTTCGAGGACGAGTACTTCGGCGGCCGTACCAACAGCATCTGGAAGAACGGGTCGCTGACCGGCTGGTTCGTCACCAAGAACAACAACCGCGCGCACCGTTTCTACGGCTGCTGACGGCGGCACCACGGCACCACCACACACACCACCGAGGGGGCTGGAGCGCCTTGAGCAGGGTGAGCAGGAGGGCCACGGCGGGACCTGAGAAAGGAGCGGACAGTGACGCATCGGGGCAGCGTGGTGGCAACCGCCCTGCTGGTACTGGCGGCGCTCGCCGGGTGCAGTGCACCGGCCGCCCAGACCAAGGAGAGCGGCAAGGGAGGGCCGGTACTGCTGGCCTCGCGGCCGCAGATCGGCGGGACACCGGCGCGGCTCGACAGCACGCTCGGGCAGGCGTTGCCGCTGGCGGAGTATCAGCTCAGGCCCGAGGCCCGGCTGGCGGTCTCCAAGGCGGAGCGGATGCTGACCGCCAAGTGCATGGCCAGGTACGGGTTCTCCGACCCGAACGCCTGGCTGCCGGAGCCGCAGCCGGACCGGGATCCGCTGGAACGCAGGTACGGGCTCGCCGACGCGACGATGGCCGAGCAGTGGGGCTACCACGTGCCACCGGGTTGGAAGGGGCAGGTCGACGACCTGACCAGGCAGAACCGTCCGGTGCTCAGCCAGTCCGAACTGCTGGTGCTCTCCGGCCGTGGACCACAGGCCGGGCCGACCTCGTCCGGCGGGCTGTCGTACCAGGGCACGCCGGTGCCCGAGGGAGGCTGCCAGGGCGAGGCCAAGCGGCGGATCAGCCCGGACGGTGACTTCGACGATCCCGAGCTGGTGCGGCGGATCGACGGCAGCCCGCAGTCCGACAGCGATCCCGTGGTCCTGCAGGTGTTCGCCGACTGGTCGGCGTGCATGAAGGGGAAGGGCTTTGACCGGACCAAACCGGTCAAGGACCCCAAGGCTCCCAAGCTGGCGCCGGAGCCGAACCGGGCCGAGATCGAGCAGGCGACGGCCGACGTCGCCTGCAAGCGGCAGACCAACCTGGTGGGGGTGTGGTTCGCGGCGGAGTCCGCGTACCAGGACGCCATGATCCAGCAGAACATCACGGCGCTGGCGGAGATCAGGCAGCAGAACGACCGGACCGTCAAGGCGGCCACCGAGATCGTCGCCACCGGCTGACGCGGTAGAGGGAGCAGGGCAGTTGAACAAGCGCAGGGTGTCTCTGGTGGCCGGGGTGGTCTGTTCGGTCGCGGTGGCGGCCGGTGGGCTCAGCGCCTCGGCCTGGGTCAAATCGCCGCAGGAACGGGCGGCCGAGGCGGCCGCGCCGAGCCCCAGCGTGCTCACCGCCGCCGTGGAGCGGCGGGTGCTGCGGCAGAGCGTGGTGCTCCGGGGGGAGGTGGTGGCGGGGCAGTCCTTCGAGGTCACACCGAATGCCAAGGGCGGTGGGAAGTCGGTGGTGACGGCCGTGCGGGTGAAGGCGGGTGATCCGGTGGCGTCGGGGTCCGTGCTGCTGGAGGTGGGAGGCCGGCCACTGATCGCGCTGCCCGGGGCCAAACCGGCCTTTCGGGACCTGCGGCCCGGTTACACCGGCGACGACGTCCGGCAGTTGCAGAGCGCATTGAAGTCGCTCGGGTATGACCCGGGCGAGGCCAACGGTGTGTTCGGTTCCGGTACCAAGACGGCCCTGACCCGGCTGTTCAGCGCCGTCGGCTACCAGGCACAGCCGACCGGCGAGACCGATGAGGCCCAGCTCGCGGCCGCCGCCAAGCAGGTGAGGCAGGCCGAGCGGGCGGTCGCGGATGCCCGGGACGCCAACGACGCGAAGGCGGCCGCCCGGGCGGCCGACGACCTGGCGGAGGCCAGGAAGGCCCAGGCCGACCTGGTGGCCAGGACCGGACCGGTACTGCCGCTGTCGGAGTACCTGTTCCTGCCCGGATTTCCGGCGGCTGTCGGCGGATTGAAGGCGGAGGTCGGCGCGGAGGTCGCGGCTCCGGCCATCACGCTGTCCAGCGGAGACCTCCGAGTGCGCGGCGTCCTGAACTCCGAGCAGAAGAACTCGGTCAAGCCCGGTATGGCCGTGGAGATCGCCTCCGAGGTGCTCGGTACGACCGTGCCCGGCACCATCGAGTCGATCGGCGAGCTGCGCACCGACAAGACCAACCCGGCCAACAACGGCTATCCGCTGGTGGTCACACCGACCAAGCCGTTGGATCGTCAACTTGCGTCTCAGAACGTCCGGTTGACGGTCGCGGCGGCCAGTACCGGCGGCGAGGTGCTGGTGGTGCCGTTGTCCGCGCTGTTCGCCGGCGCGGACGGACAGGTGGGCGTCGTCCGGCGAAGTCCGGACGGACGGGAGGAGCGCATCCCGGTCGCACCCGGCCTTCGGGGTGACGGTTCCGTAGCCGTCACCGGCCCGCTCGACCCGGGCGACCGGGTGGTCATCGGGGTGCGGCTGCCATGACGGTGATCGAACTGCATGGCGTCGGCCTCACCTACCCGGGCCCGCCGCCCGTGCCGGCTCTCCAGCCCTGTGAACTGACCGTACGTCGGGGCGAGTACGTGACGATCACGGGACCGTCCGGTTCGGGTAAATCCACCCTGCTCAACCTCCTCGGGCTGCTCGACCGGCCGACCGAGGGCCGGTACCTGCTGGACGGTGTGGACACCGCACCGCTGCCGGAGCGGGAGCGGACCGCGCTGCGGGCCTACCGGATCGGATTCGTCTTCCAGTCCTTCCACCTGCTGCCGCACCGCTCGGCGACCGAGAACGTCACCCTTTCCCAGCTCTACCGGGGGACCGGCGCACGGACCCGACGGCGGGAGGCCCAGGCGGCGCTGGAACGCGTCGGGCTTGGCCACCGCAAGGACGCCCTGCCCAGCCGTCTCTCCGGCGGCGAGCGCCAACGGGTCGCCATCGCACGGGCCTTGGCGGGTGAGCCCAGCCTGCTGCTCTGCGATGAGCCGACCGGAAACCTGGACTCCGCGACGGCCGACACCGTGCTGGAGCTCATCGACACGCTGCACCGGGACGGGATGACGGTGCTGATGATCACTCACGACACCGGGATCGCGAGCCGGGCCGGACGGGTCGTCAGCATCAAGGACGGAGTGCTCACCGGATGACCGCCGACCGATCGCGGATCAGAGTGGCTGACCTGCTCGCCGAAGCCCTCGCCGGGATTCTCCAGCGGCCCGGGCGTACGGTGCTCACCCTGTTGGGCACGGTGCTGGGGGTGGGCGCGTTCGTCGCCGTCCTCGGCCTGACTGCCAGCGCGACCGGCCAGATCAGCCAGCGATTCACCGAACTCGCCGCCACCGAGGTCACGGTGGAGGAGATCCCGGCCGCCGACAGCAGTACCGGACCGGCTTTCCCGGCCGACGCGGACCAGCGGATCGAGCAGCTGAACGGTGTGCGGAACGCGGGCGTCTACTGGACGGTGGACGCCAACAAGGCCGGCCCGGTGACCGGGGTGCCGCTGCCCGGCGCGCCCACCGGAGCGCAGAGCGTGCTGGCCGCCTCGCCCGGACTGCTGCGGGCGATCCGTCCGACGGTACGGGAGGGACGGCTCTTCGACGAGGGGCACGAGCGCAGCGGCGACCACGTGGTCGTCCTGGGCGGCGCGGTCGCGGCCCGGCTCGGCGTCACCCAACTCGCCCATCGCCCAGCAGTCTTCATCGACGGCACCGCGTTCACCGTGGTCGGCATCATCGCCGATGTGCAGCGCCGTCCGGAGAGCCTGCTCGACGTCATCGTGCCCAGCCACACCGCCTCGGTGCTCTGGGGCACCCCGAAGCAACCGCCGAAGATGCTGATCGAGACCCGGCTCGGGGCGGCCCGGGTGATCGGCAGTCAGGCCGCACTGGCCCTGCGGGCGGAGGCGCCGGAACGGTTCCGGGTGCAGACGCCGCCCGATCCGCGTGCCCTGCGCGACGGGGTGGGCACCGACCTGGCCGCGCTGTTCCTCGCGCTGGCCGGCGTCTGCCTGGCGATCGGCGCGGTCGGGATCGCCAACACCACCCTGGTGGCGGTGATGGAACGCTCCCCGGAGATCGGACTGCGCCGGGCCCTCGGGGCTCGTCCGCGGCACATCGCGGCACAGTTCCTCAGCGAGAGCGCCCTGCTGGGGACGGTGGGCGGCCTGCTGGGCGCCGGGCTCGGGACGGCCGTGGTGGTGCTCGCCGCGATCAGCCGGGAGTGGACCCCCGTGATGGCACCGTGGACCGTCGCCGGTGCCCCACTGGCAGGCCTGACCGCCGGTCTTCTGGCGGGCCTCTACCCCGCACTCCGTGCTGCCCGGGTCGAGCCGGTGGAGGCACTCCGCCGGTGACCACCGCCCGAGCAGCAATCGGGGTGGACGGGGGATCCGGGCCGGCGTTTTCCAGCTCGGTCGTGATACCGAACTGACGGACTGTGGGTCCGAGGTGTGGACGGTCGGTGGTGGGCGGGGTTCGGCGGGGGAGGATGGGGCGACCCCGAGATGAGCCCGGCGTGGAGGACCCTGTGACGGTTGTCGAGATTCCTGGATCGAAGTCGGTGACGGCGCGTGCGCTGTTCCTGGCGGCTGCGGCGGAGGGGACCACCAGGCTGCTCAGGCCACTGCACTCGGACGACACCGAGGGGTTCGCCGAGGGGCTGGCCAAGCTCGGGTACGAGGTGGCGGCCGACGGGCAGGACTGGGTGATCGAGGGGCGGCCGCAGGGGCCGGCCAATGATGCCGAGGTGTACTGCCGGGACGGGGCGACCACGGCGCGGTTCCTGCCGGCATTGGCGGCGGCGGGGTACGGGGAGTTCCGGTTCGATGCTTCGGCGCAGATGCGGCGGCGGCCGGTCGGCCCGCTGACCGAGGCGCTGCGCGAGCTCGGGGTGCAGCTGGTGCACGAGGAGCAGGAGGGCCACCACCCGCTGCGGATCAGCGCCAAGGGCGTCAAGGGCGGGGAGTTGACGCTCGACGCCGGGCTGTCCTCGCAGTACCTGACGGCGTTGCTGCTGCTCGGTCCGCTGACCGAGCAGGGGCTGCGGATCACCGTCACCGACCTGGTCTCGGTGCCGTACGTCGAGATCACGCTGGCGATGATGCGCAGCTTCGGGGCGGAGGTGCAGCGCGATGGCAAGGTCTTCGTGGTGCCGCCGGGCGGCTACACGGCGACCGCGTACCCGGTCGAGCCGGACGCCTCGACGGCCAGTTACGTGTTCGCGGCGGCTGCTCTGACGGGCCGTGAGGTGACCGTCCCCGGTCTCGGGAGAGACGCGCTGCAGGGCGACCTGCGGTTCGTCGACGTGCTGGAGCGGATGGGCGCGACGGTGCGGATCGGCGCGGATGCGGTCACGGTCACCGGCACCGAGGGCGGTCGGCTGCGCGGGCTGACGGTGAACATGCGGGACATCTCCGACACCATGCCCACCCTCGCCGCGATCGCGCCGTTCGCCGACGGTCCGGTGCGGATCGAGGACGTCTACAACACCCGGGTCAAGGAGTGCGACCGGCTGGAGGCCTGCGCGGAGAACCTGCGCCGGCAGGGGATCACGGTCGGGACCGGCCGGGACTGGATCGAGATCCACCCGGGGACCCCGCAGGCGGCGGAGATCGCCACCCACGGGGACCACCGGATGGTGATGTCGTTCGCGGTCGCGGGTCTGCGCACGCCGGGCACCACCTTCGACGACCCGGGCTGCGTACGGAAGACCTTCCCGGCGTTCCACCAGGAGTTCGCGAAGCTGCGCGAGACCTGGGGCGTCTGAGCAGCGGTCAGGTGGCCTCGACCGGCCGGAGCCTGCGCGCGACCAGCGTGCCGAGCCGGTCGAGGCCGACCACCAGTGCGGCCAGTGCGATGAACTCGAAGGTCAGCTGGACCACCTGGAGCGACACCCAGCCGTAGCCCTTCTCGGACGGGTCGAGGAAGAAGTACGGGTACTTGTTGGGAAAGTCCGGGAAGATCGCGGCCCGGGCCAGCGTGACGGCCGCGTAGCCGAGCGGGAAGGTCAGCCAGAGCGGCAGGTCCTTCCAGCGCGAGACGTTGCGCGGCTTGAGGCAGAGCCAGTCGGTCAGCACCAGCACCGGCGTGACGTAGTGCAGGAAGAAGCTCGACCACTCCTGCCGGAGGTCTGCTCCGTCCACCAGGCCGGGCAGCGGGTTGACGCCCTTGTTCAGCAAAATGTGCGCGACCAGGCCGGTGATCGTGATGTACAGCGTCGCGGCGCCGCGCAGCCGGGGCGCGGGGGCGTCCACGGTGTCCCGCTTGACCATCCAGTACACGGCGCCGATGTAGTAGCCGAGCACGATGACGTTGCTCTCGACCGTGAAGTACACCAGCGAACCCGTACTGAGGATCAGTCCGAGCCCGGCCGAGATCACCACGGCCAGGCGGCACCAGAGCGCCGGGCGGGTCCAGACTGACATCGCGTTCACCAGTTCTTTTCGTACGGTTCGCCCCCCAGGGGACCGGTCGACGCACTCTACCCGTGGGTAGCCGACGTGCGGAAGGCGCTCCCCGGCAGCAGATCCGTCAGCCCGGCTGGACGAAGCCCGACTCGTACGCGGTGATCACCGCCTGGGTGCGGTCCCGGGCGCCGAGCTTGGCCAGCACGCTGCCGACGTGCGTCTTCACGGTCTCGGGGCTGACCACCAGGCGCTCGGCGATCTCGCCGTTGGTAAGCCCGGCGGCCATCAGTCGGAGCACCTGGCCCTCCCGTTCGGTGAGCCGGTCGGTCGGTGAGGGCGCGGAGGCGGGCGCTCGCCGTCCGGCGGCCAGCTGCCGGATGGCGTTCGGGAAGAGCAGCGAGTCGCCGTGCGCGACCAGCCGGACCGCCTGCACCATCTCCTCCGCCCGGGCCCGCTTGAGCAGGAAGCCGGCCGCCCCGGCGCGCAGCGCCTCGTACACGTAGTCGTCGTTCTCGAAGGTGGTCACCACCAGCACCCGGGGCGCCGGGTCGAGGGTCGTCGTCAACTGCTCGGTGGCCCGGATGCCGTCGATCTGCGGCATCCGGACGTCCATCAGCACCACGTCCGGGCGCAGTTCACGCACCAGCGACACCACCTCGGCACCGTTCGCCGCCTCGCCGACCACGGTCAGGTCGGGTTCGGCGTCCAGGATGGCCCGCAGGCCGAGCCGGACCAGCCGTTCGTCGTCGGCGACCACCACACGGATCATGACTTCTCCCCCTCGATCGGCAGCCGGGCGGCCAGTCGCCACCGGCCGTCCCCGGTCGGCCCGGCGGCGCACTCGCCGCTCAGCACGGCGGCCCGCTCGGCCACCCCGCGCAGCCCCCGGCCGCCGCCGGGACGGCTCGGCCGCTCGGCGCCGACCGGGTTGCTCAACTCCAACTCCAGTGCTCCGGCGGCCAGTTCGATCCGGAGCGTGGCGGGCACCTGCCCGGCGTGCCGGAGTACGTTGGTCAGGCCCTCCTGGACGATCCGGTACGCGGCCCGGGAGACCTCGCCCGGCAGTGCGGCCAGGCCCGGTCCTGCCCGGGTCTCGACCGGTACTCCGGCCAGCTCCAACTGGCGGAGCAGGGAGCTCAGTTCCACCAGTGTGGGGCCGGCGGCCGGGTCGGCGGGGTGGTCCTCGCGGAGCAGGCCGAGCACGGTGTCCAGTTCGGCGACGGCGGTGCGGGCGGTCTCCTCGATCGCCAGCAACGCCTCCGCGACGAACTCCGGATTGCTCGCCAGCACCCGCCCGGCCGCTGCGGCCTGGATGCCGACCGCGCTCAGCGCATGCCCCACCGAGTCGTGCAACTCCCGGGCCAGCCGGTTGCGTTGGGCCAGTTCGACGGCCCGCCGCTCGGCCGCGGCCAGCTTCTCGGCGGGCGTCGGACCGAGCAGCGCCGGGGCGATCCGCGCCAGCCAGGCCCCGGCTGCGGCGTTGGCCAGCACCGGCAGAACGGCCAGCGCAGCCGCGATAAGCAGCGGCGGTACCCGGGTGGCGCCGAACCAGTACGGGAGCCGATCGTCGTGCGGGAAGAGGACCAGCGCCACCACTGCGGGCGGCACCGACAGCGATATCCCCGAGACGATCCCGCCCAGCAGCAGGTGCTGCACGTACCAGGCTGCGGTGCGCCGCCGGGCCGCCCAGGAGCCTGACGGGGTGCTCGCCAACTCGGCCCCGGCACCCAGCCCGAGGGCCCGCAGCGCGGTGCTCTCCAGGACCCGGACCACCGGGACCAGCGCCGTGACGGCGGCCATCGGGAGTGCCAGGCCCAGCGCAGCGAACTGGAGCAGGACGGTGGTCAACGGGCGCTGGTCGTCGAACTGTACGGACAGCGGCACCAGCGAGAGCATCCAGTACGGCATCAACAGCGCCCCGCCGAGCACCAGATGCACCCAGCGCAGGGCCGCTCTGCGCCCGATCAGTGCACTCATCCCGCTGACTCTACGTCAGCTCGGGCGGAAGCGTGTTCGAGCAGGGCGACCGCGCCGACCACCAGCAGCAGCAGGCCCGCCCCGGCCTGCCCGGCGGTGACCAGCGAGGCGATCGGCGGGACGGCGTCCGCTGCGCTCGGCACCTCCGTCCGCAGGCTGTCCACGAACAGCGTGAAGGAACCCCAGGCGAACACCGAACCGGCCGCCAGCCAGGCGGTGACGAGGGTGGGTCGGAGCGGACGGTCAGGCCCGAGCCGGAAAGTCAGCCGCAGGAAGGCCGCGCCGGCCGCCAGGAGCAGCAGTCCGGTGACGCCCGCGATGATCCGCTGCGGCCGCTGCGGCCCGTCCAGGAAGGCGGACGGCAGTCCGAAGTCGCCGCCCAGCGCCCAGTACAGCTTGGCGGCCGCGACCGGCAGGGCCAGTCCGGCGGCCACACAGCTCAGCACCTGCTGGAGCCGGAGCGTGGCGGTGCGCGGCAGGTCGCCGATCCGGCTGCCGAGCAGACCGGCCCAGCGCTCCCGGGCGTGCAGGACGAAACCGGCGATCAGGGCCAGCCCCTGGAGTACGAAGCCGCCGTAGACCAGGACGAACACCCAGGGGTACAGCCACTCCTGCTGGGTGGCAGGGGGTTCGCCGCCGAGCACCAGTTCCGCGCCGAAGATCAGCGGCAGTTCGAGCATGATGCTGCCGAGCAGACCGGTCGCCACCCACATCGGGAAGACCAGCAGGCCGACCGGCACCCGCCGGCCCCAGGGCCGGACGAAGGCGAGCGCGAGCAGCAGGGCGACGGCGTCCATCCCGAAGGTGACCAGGTTAGCCACCCAGAGTGCGTCGGCGCCGATCGAGAGGTCGGCCTGACCGGTGAAGCCGACCGTACTGCCGCACAGCCAGAGCAGTTTGAGGGTCAGGTAGGGCAGGGTGGCCGCGACGGCGACGGCGCACAGGCCACGGCGAAGGGCGCCGGAAGAGGTGAGGTCCATGCCTCGACCCTCTCGCCCGGCGCCCCTGCTCCACGTCCACCGTGGTCACGAACCGGCTCCCCCTGGCGGGGGAACTGGTCCTACTCCTGAGGGAGCGTCACCCCGCTGGCGCGGAGCATCTCGGCCCGCTCGACCACCTTGACCCGCTCACGGTCCTGGGGCTCGCCGAGCGCGCGCTCGTACGCGTCCAGCAGCTTCCAGCCGGGCCAGGTGGTGTAGTTGACGCCGCTCTGCTCGAGGAAGGAGACGATCGCGTCCTGCTCCGGGGCCTCCGGCGTGCGCAGCGCGCCGCCCCGGAAGTCCTCGATCAGGCAGGCCACGGTCTCGTTGGCGTCGCCCTTGGTGTGGCCGATCAGGCCGACCGGGCCGCGCTTGATCCAGCCGGTGACGTAGGTGGAGGGCAGGTGCTGCTCGCCCTCGATCACCCGGCCCGCCTGGTGCGGGACGGTGCCCGAGAGGGTGTCGAACGGCAGCTTGGGCAGCTCCTGGGAGAGGTAGCCGACCGCGCGGTAGACGGACTGGATGTCCCAGTCCTGGTAGCTGCCGGTGCCCTTGACGTTGCCGGTGCCGTCCAGCTCGGTGCGCTCGGTGCGCAGGCCGACCACCTTGCCGTCCTCGCCGAGCACCTCGACCGGGGACTCGAAGAAGTGCAGGAAGAGCTTGTGCGGGCGGTCGCCGATGTCGCGGATCGCCCAGTTCTCCAGGGTGGAGGCGACCATGTCGGCCTGCTTGTTGCCCCGGCGGGTGGCGATGCTGCCGTCGTCGTAGTCGATGTCCTCGGGGTTGACGATCACCTCGATGGTGGGCGAGTGGTCGAGCTCGCGCAGCTCCATCGGGCTGAACTTCGCCTGTGCGGGGCCCCGGCGGCCGAAGACGTGGATCTCCACCGCCTTGTTGGCGGCCAGGCCGTCGTAGACGTTCGGCGGGATCTCGGTGGGCAGCAGCTCGTCGGCGGTCTTGGCCAGGATCCGGGCCACGTCCAGCGCGACGTTGCCGACGCCGAGCACGGCGACCTTCTCGGCCTCCAGCGGCCAGGTCCGCGGGACGTCCGGGTGGCCGTCGTACCAGGAGACGAAGTCGGCCGCGCCGTAGGAGCCGGAGAGCTCGATGCCGGGGATGTCCAGCGCGCGGTCGGCGTCGGCGCCGGTGGAGAAGACCACGGCGTCGTAGAACCGGTGCAGGTCGTCCAGCACCAGGTCGGTGCCGTAGTCGACATTGCCGAACAGGCGGATCTGCGGCTTGTCGAGCACCTGGTTCAGCGCGGTCACGATGCCCTTGATCCGGGGGTGGTCGGGGGCGACGCCGTACCGGATCAGACCGAAGGGGGCAGGCATCCGCTCGAACAGGTCGATCGAGACCCCGGGCTCGGTGGCGACGTCGGACTTCAGCAGCGCGTCGGCGGCGTAGATGCCGGCGGGACCGGCTCCGACTATGGCCACTCGGATGGGGCGAGGCATGCGATGCGTCCTTCGGCTGGGCGGCGGTTATCCGCCAGGCTGACCGGCGGCTCCCGGTTAGGCTACCCTTTCCGTGCTTATGGCCCCATAGGGATGACCTATGGGGCCGATAAGTAGAGCTATGACCGGCCGACGGGCTTCGAGCCGTCGGAGGGGGTCAGGTCGAGGCGGCAGTACCTTCGGGTTCGGCGGCGGGCATCAGCAGCACCACGCTCGCCGCGAGCATCCAGAGCCCGAAGGCCAGCGGGGTGACCCAGGCGCCGAACGGCCCGGCCAGGGACAGGATGGCCAGGACGAACGCGAACCAGCCGAGCCAGGCAGGCAGGGCGTGGACGGTCTGCACCGCGCGCCAGAGGGCGAACAGCAGGACCGACACGCCCGCCATCGCCGCGATCGTGCTTGCGTAGGACATGTCCAGCAGCAGGATGGCGATGATCACCGTGCGCGGCTCGATCGGGAAGCCGTCCGCGTAGTTGGACGTGATCCCGAAGAGGTTTCCCGTGATACCGGCCAGCATGATGAACACCGCGAAGAGCGTGCCGCCGACCAGCATCGCGGTCGACAGGCTTTCCGACCTGCCCGCGCGTCGCTCCGCCCCGCGCACGATCCGGATCAGCGCGACCAGGAACCAGACGAAGAGCAACGCCGACGCGAGGTGCATCAGGGCCGAGGTCTCGGCAAGGTGCCGGTTGCCGCTGTCGAGGTAGTAACGGGTCAGCTTCGGCACCGCATCGACACCGTCGTACTCCGGCGTCCGCCACAGAAGCAGTTGCCCGGCCACCAGGAGCCCGGCTGAGACAATGCCGGCGACCGCAGCCCAAATGGTGCTGCGACGGCCTACCACGCTCATCGACGTCATGATCGCGACCTTCCGGACGAATCGTCCCGAGCCATGAAATTTTATCACCGGGGCCCGGCGGTGGCCCGGCCCCGGTGGAGGGTGGATCAGAAGATCAGGTGCGCGGTGGTGTGGGTGCGGTCCTCGATTCCGGCGGCGGCCTTGTGGATCAGCTCGTGGGCCAGGTTGGAGCAGGCTCGGGCGGCGGCCAATTCCTCGCCGACGGTGGAGTCGGGGGCGTCGTCCGGGCTGCGGCGGGCGATGCCGAGGCCCCGGACGCCGGGGGCGCTGAAGCCGCTGAGCGATGCGGTGCAGGTGGTGCGGGTGTCGTCCTCTTCGAAGGTGAGGTCGACGATCCAGTGGTTCTGCATGTCCGATCACCTCTCTCGGGTGGATCGTTCAGCCCCAGAATCCGCCTCTGCGGAGCCGATCGCAAGGCTGCTCCCGACCCGTCGTCGCAGCTCTTGTTACCGGCTGGTCACTTGTCTATCATCGCGACTGTGACAGCCCCACTGTCAAACATGGGAGGACGGTCGGTGGCACAGATGACCAGCCCCGGGCCACTGGCCGGGGTCAGGGTGGTGGAACTGGCCGGGATCGGCCCAGGGCCGTTCGCCGCGATGCTGCTCGCCGACCTCGGCGCCGACGTGGTCCGGGTGGACCGGCCCGAGCCGGCCGTGCTCGGCCCCGACCCGGCGTACGACGTGACCAACCGGAACAAGCGCTCGGTGGTGGTCGACCTCAAGGCGCCCGAGGGTCCGGGGCAGGTGCTCGACCTGGCCGAGCGGGCCCACCTGCTGATCGAGGGCTACCGCCCCGGCGTGGCCGAACGGCTCGGCGTCGGCCCCGACATCTGCCTGGCCCGCAACCCCGCGCTGGTCTACGGCCGGATGACCGGCTGGGGCCAGCACGGCCCGCTCGCCCAGCGCGCCGGGCACGACCTCGGCTACGCGGCCACCGCCGGCGTGCTCGGCCTGGCCGGGGCGGCCGACGGACCGCCCGCCTTCTCCGCCAACCTGCTCGGCGACTACGCGGGCGGCTCGCTGTACCTGGTGACCGGCCTGCTGGCTGCGCTGCGGCACGCCGAACAGACCGGCGCAGGACAGGTGGTGGACGCCGCCATCGTGGACGGCGCGGCCCACCTGACCACCATGCTCTGGGGCCTGCGGGCCGCCGGGCTCTGGCAGGACGGACGCGGCGTCAACCTGCTGGACGGCGGCGCGCCCTGCTACTCCGTCTACCAGGCGGCGGACGGCGGATACCTGGCCGTCGGCGCGCTGGAGCCGCAGTTCTACGCCGAGTTCGCCCGGCTGCTGGAGCTCGGCCCGGACGCCCCCGGCCAGTACGAGCAGGCCCGCTGGCCCGAGCTCCGGGCGCTGATCGCGACCCGGTTCGCCACCCGGACCCAGGCCGAGTGGGCGGCCGTCTTCGAGGGCACCGACGCCTGCACCGCCCCGGTGCTGACGCTCGGTCAGGCCGCCGAGCACGCACACCTGGTGGCGCGCGGCACGTACGTCACCGAAGGTGGCATCACCCAGCCGGCTCCCGCGCCGCGCTTCTCCGTCACCCCCGGCGCGCTGCGCCGCCCCCCGGCCCGGCCCGGCGGTCACACTACCGAGGTGGCCCGGGACTGGGACATCAAGAGCCTCTCCGGCTGAAGGCAGGAAACCGTGCAGCGCGAGATCTACACCGAGGAGCACGAGGCGTTCCGGGAGACCGTCCGGGCCTTCCTCGCCAAGGAGGTGCTCCCGCACCACGAACGCTGGGAGCAGGCCGGGATCGTCGACCGCTCGGCCTGGCTGGCGGCCGGCCGGCAGGGCCTGCTCGGCCTGGCCGTCCCGGAGGAGTACGGCGGCGGTGGCAGCGCCGACTTCCGCTACCCGGCCGTGCTGGCCGAGGAGTTCACCCGGGCCGGGGCCAGCGGTCTGGCGATCGGCCTGCACAACGACATCATCGGCCCGTACCTGACCCAGCTGGCCACCGAGGAGCAGAGGCAGCGCTGGCTGCCCGGCTTCTGCTCCGGTGAGCTGGTCACCGCGATCGCGATGACCGAGCCCGGCACCGGCTCCGACCTTCAGGGCATCGCCACCCGGGCCGAGGACCGGGGCGACCACTACCTGCTGAACGGCGCCAAGACCTTCATCTCCAACGGCATCCTGGCCGACCTGGTGATCGTGGTCGCCAAGACCACCACCGAGGGCGGCGCGCACGGCCTCAGCCTGCTGGTGGTGGAGCGCGGCACGGACGGCTTCGAGCGTGGCCGCAACCTGGACAAGATCGGCCAGAAGGCCCAGGACACCGCCGAGTTGTTCTTCCAGGACGTCCGGGTGCCGAAGGCGAACCTGCTCGGCGAGGAGAACCAGGGCTTCCTGTACCTGATGCGCAACCTGGCCCAGGAGCGGCTGGGAATCGCGGTCTCGGCGATCGCCGGGGCCGAGTACCTGGTCGAGCTGACCACCGAGTACGTCAAGCAGCGCACCGCCTTCGGGAAGCCGCTGGCCAAGCTCCAGCACGTCCGATTCGAGATCGCCGAACTGGCCACCGAGTGCGCGGTCACCCGGACCTTCGTGGACCGCTGCATCACCGAGCACAACCGCTACGCGCTCACCCCCGTGGACGCCTCGATGGCCAAGTGGTGGGCCACCGAACTGCAGAAGCGCACCGCCGACCGCTGCCTGCAACTGCACGGCGGCTACGGCTACATGACGGAGTACCCGGTCGCCAAGGCGTTCACCGACGGCCGGATCCAGACCATCTACGGCGGCACCACCGAGATCATGAAAGAGATCATCGGCCGCTCCCTGCTGACCTGAGAGGCACTCACGTGACCACCGAAGCGTACGTCTACGACGCTATCCGCACCCCACGCGGCCGGGGCAAGAGCAACGGCTCGCTGCACGGCACCAAGCCGATCGACCTGGTGGTCGGTCTGATCCACGAACTCCAGGCCCGCCTGCCCGGGTTGGACCCGGCCGCGATCGACGACATCGTGCTCGGCGTGGTCAGCCCGATCGGCGACCAGGGCTCCGACATCGCCCGGATCGCCGCGATCGCGGCCGGGCTGCCGGACACGGTGGCAGGGGTGCAGGAGAACCGCTTCTGCGCCTCCGGCCTGGAGGCGGTCAACCTGGCCGCCGCCAAGGTCCGTTCGGGCTGGGAGGACCTGATCCTGGCCGGCGGCGTGGAGTCGATGAGCCGGGTGAAGATGGGCTCCGACGGCGGCGCCTGGTTCGCCGACCCGATGACCTCCTACGACACCCACTTCGTCCCGCAGGGCATCGGCGCCGACCTGATCGCCACCATCGAGGGCCTGTCCCGCACCGACGTGGACGCTTTCGCCGTCGAGTCCCAGATCCGGGCCGCCAAGGCTCAGGCCGACGGTCTCTTCGACCGCTCGGTGGTACCGGTCAAGGACCGCAACGGACTTGTCGTGCTGGACCGGGACGAGTTCATCCGCCCCGGCACCACGGTCGAGACGCTGGCCGGGCTCAGGCCCTCGTTCGCCGGGATCGGCGAGGCGGGCGGCTTCGACGCCGTGGCCCTGCAGAAGTACCACTGGGTCGAGCGAATCGACCACGTGCACCACGCCGGCAACTCCTCCGGCATCGTGGACGGCGCCGCCCTGGTGGCGATCGGCTCCCGGGAGATCGGCGAGCGGTACGGGCTGCGCCCGCGGGCCCGGATCGTCTCGGCCGCCGTCTCCGGCTCCGAGCCCACCATCATGCTCACCGGCCCGGCCCCCGCCACCCGCAAGGCGCTCGCCAAGGCCGGGCTGACCGCCGCCGACATCGACCTGGTCGAGATCAACGAGGCGTTCGCCGCCGTCGCGCTCCGCTTCATCCGCGAACTCGGCTTCCGGCACGACCAGGTGAACGTCAACGGCGGCGCGATCGCGCTCGGCCACCCGCTCGGCGCCACCGGTGCGATGCTGCTCGGCACCATCGTCGACGAGCTGGAGCGGCGCGACCTGCGCTACGGCCTGATCACCCTGTGCGTGGGCGGCGGCATGGGCGTCGCCACCATCGTCGAGCGCATCTGACCACCCGTCACTCCTGGAGACCTTGACTCATGACTGTCACCACCCCCATCCGCTGGGAGCAGGACGCGACCGGCGTGGTCACCCTGGTACTGGACGACCCGGACCAGTCCGCCAACACCATGAACGCCGCCTTCACCGACGCGCTGGAGGCAACCGTCGCCCGGCTCAAGGCACTTGACGGTCTGCGCGGCGTGATCATCACCTCCGCCAAGAAGACCTTCTTCGCCGGCGGCGACCTGCGGCTGATCTCCGCCGCCCGCCCCGAGGACGCCCAGCGGGTGTTCGACAACTCGATGCGGATCAAGCGCGCGCTGCGCACCCTGGAGACCCTCGGCAAGCCGGTGGTCGCCGCGATCAACGGCGCCGCGCTCGGCGGCGGCCTCGAGCTCGCGCTGGCCTGCCACCACCGGGTCGCGCTGGACGCCCCCGGCAGCAAGATCGGCCTGCCCGAGGTGACGCTCGGTCTGCTCCCGGGCGGGGGCGGCGTGGTCCGTACGGTGCGGATGTTCGGCATCACGGACGCGCTGCTGAAGGTGCTGCTGCAGGGGCGGCAGTACCGGCCCGCGCAGGCCCTGGAGAACGGGCTGGTCGACGAACTGGCTTCTGACAGCGACGAGTTGCTGGCGAAGGCGCGGGCCTGGGTGGACGCGCACGAGGAGGCCGTCCAGCCCTGGGACGTCAAGGGGTACAAGATTCCCGGCGGCACCCCGAGCCACCCCGCCTTCGCCGCCAACCTGCCCGCCTTTCCGGCCAACCTGCGCAAGCAGCTGGCCGGTGCGCCCTACCCCGCCCCGCGCAACATCCTGGCGGCGGCGGTCGAGAGCGCCCAGGTGGACGTGGACACCGCGATGGTGATCGAGGCGCGCTACTTCGCCGAGCTGGCCTGCGGGCAGACCTCGAAGAACATGATCAAAGCGCTGTTCTTCGACATGCAGGCCGTCAACTCCGGCACCAGCCGCCCGGATTCGGTCCCGGCCCGGAAGGCTCGCAAGGTCGCCGTGCTGGGCGCCGGGATGATGGGCGCGGGCATCGCGTACTCCTGCGCCAAGGCGGGCATCGAGGTGCTGCTCAAGGACGTCACCCTCGAGGCGGCCGAACGCGGCAAGGCGTACTCGGCAGCCCTGCTGGACAAGGCCGTGGCGCGCGGCCGGACCACCGCCGAGGAGCGGGACGCCTTCCTGGCCCGGATCACCCCGACCGCCGACGCGGCCGACCTGGCCGGCTGCGACACCGTGATCGAGGCGGTCTTCGAGAACACCGAGCTCAAGCACAAGGTGTTCCAGGAGGTCCAGGACGTCGTCGCGCCCGACGCGCTGCTCTGCTCCAACACCTCGACCCTGCCGATCGGTGTGCTGGCCGAAGGGGTCACCCGGCGCGCCGACTTCATCGGTCTGCACTTCTTCTCGCCGGTCGACAAGATGCCGCTGGTCGAGATCATCCGGGGCCCGGAGACCGGGGACGAGGCGCTGGCCCAGGCCTTCGACCTGGTCCGCCAGATCAACAAGACCCCGATCGTGGTGAACGACTCGCGCGGCTTCTTCACCTCCAGGGTGATCGGCCAGTTCATCAACGAGGGCGTGGCGATGGTCGGCGAGGGCCTCGACCCGTCCTCGGTCGAGCAGGCCGCCGCCCAGGCGGGCTACCCCGCGAAGGTCCTGTCGCTGCTGGACGAGCTGACCCTCACCCTGCCGCGCAAGATCCGCAACGAGACCCGCCGGGCGATCGAGGAGGCGGGCGGCGACTGGCCCGAGCACCCCGCCGACACCGTGATGGACCGGATGCTCGACGAGTTCGAGCGCCCTGGCCGCAGCGGCGGTGCGGGCTTCTACGACTACCAGGACGGCCGCCGCACCCGGCTCTGGCCCGGCCTGCGCGAGCACTTCGCCCGCCCTGGCGCGGAGATCCCGTTCGAGGACATGAAGGAGCGGATGCTCTTCGCCGAGGCCCTGGACTCGGTCCGCTGCCTCTCCGAAGGTGTCCTCACCTCGGTGCCCGACGCCAACGTCGGCTCCATCCTGGGCATCGGCTTCCCGGCCTGGACCGGCGGCGTGCTCCAGTACATCAATGGCTACGACGGCGGCCTGCCCGGATTCACGGCCCGGGCCCGGGAGTTGGCGGCGGCGTACGGTGCGCGCTTCGAGCCGCCCGCGCTGCTGGCGGAGATGGCCGCCGACGGGCGGACGTTCTAGGGGCTGTCCGGCCGCGCGTCCTCGTCCGGGCGCGCGGCCAGCTCCTCGGCGAGGGAGCGCTGAAAGGCCGTCACCAGGGCCTGGACGATCATCGGCTGGATCTGTGCGGCCAGCTCCTTCATCCGGGTCAGCTCCTGGTCGCCCGGTTCGCTCTCCCGGTACGGGCGCCAGACGGTCTGGCTGTGCAGCCGGACCACCGCGCGGGCCGCCACCAGGGTCTCCAGCGGGATCGGCACATCCAGCACCCGGACCCCGAGCGGCAGCAGGCCCGGGTCGATCTTGAACAGCTCGGGGTCGTCGGTGCGGTGCACCGCACCCATCGCGGCCAGCCGGTCCACGTCCGCCTCCGACAGCGGCCGGCCGGCCCGGCGGGCGAGCTGGCTCCTGGTGGCCTCCTCGGCCGCCTCCGGGGTCCAGGAGGCCACCAGTGCACGGTGGATGGCCAGGTCCAAGGAGCCGACGTCGGCCGGGAGTTGGGACAGGTAGCGTTCGATCGCCGCCAGCGTCAGGCCCTGCCGCTGCAACTCCTCGATCAGCTCCAGCCGCCCCAGGTGCTCGGCCCCGTACCAGCCCACCCGGCGCGGCCCCAGCTCCGGCGGCGGCAGTAGCCCCTTCGCGCTGTAGAACCGCAGCGTCCGGACCGTCACCCCGGCCCGGGCCGCCAGCTCGTCGACGGTCATCTGCGGGGACGCAGCCGCTGTCATGGTGAAGCCTCCCGCTCGGGATCGGACGCGGCAGTACCGCTGTGACAGCAGCAGTGTCCCACCAACGAGCGCCGCTAGCTGCTCCCGGTGGGGGTGATCAGCCCGGTTTCGTATGCCAGGACCACGGCCTGGACGCGGTCCCGGAGCTCCAGTTTGGCCAGGATGCGGCCGACGTGGGTCTTCACCGTGGTCGGGCTGAGCACCAGGCGGTCGGCGAGTTCGGCGTTGCTGAGGCCGGTGGCGAGCAGGCGGAGCACCTCCAGCTCACGCGGCGTCAGCGCGGAGAGGTCCCGGTGCAGGGCGGTGGCCGGCTCGCCGGGCCGGGCGAAGCGTTCGACCAGACGGCGGGTGATGGCGGGTGCGAGCAGGGCGTCGCCGGACTGCACCAGGCGGACGGCGGCCACCAGGTGTTCGGGGGTGACATCCTTGAGCAGGAAGCCGCTGGCACCGGCGGCCAGCGCGGCGTAGACGTAGTGGTCGAGGTCGTAGGTGGTCAGGATGACCACCCGGAGGCCGTCCGGGGCGGCGTCGGCGAGGATCCGGCGGGTGGCCTCGATGCCGTCCATCTGCGGCATCCGGATGTCCATCAGGACGACGTCCGGCCGGGTGCGGCGGACGGCGGTGACCGCCTCGGCGCCGTCGGCGGCCTCGGCCACCACCTCGATGCCGTCGGCAGCCAGGATCATCCCGAAGCCGGTCCGCACCAGGCCCTGGTCGTCGGCGATCACGACCCGCAGCGGCGGCCGGTTCACGCGGTCCGCCACGGCAGCCGGGCGCTGATCCGGTAGCCGCCGTCGGCGGTCCGACCGGCCGTCAGCTCCCCGTGGTAGACCGCCAGCCGCTCACGCAGCCCGATCAGCCCTCGGCCCGCGCCGGGCGCGACGGGGGAGTCGCCGACCCGGCCGGTGTCGGTGACCTCGATCTCCAGTTGGTCGCCGGAGTGGCCGATCACCACCCGGGCGCGGGCGCCGGGCGCGTGCTTGATGGTGTTGGTCAGCGCCTCCTGGACGACCCGGTACGCCGTCAGATCCACCCCGGGCGGCAGCGGCTCCGGCGGCAGCGTCACCGTGATGGCGACCGGTGTCCCGGCGGCGGCCACCCGCTCGGTCAGGGCCGCCAACTGCGCGAGACCGGGCTGGGGTTCGAGACCCTCGGCCCGTTCGTGGTCGGGTGCGGCGAGCAGGCCCATCACGTGGCGCAGCTCGGCCAGCGCGGCCCGGCCGCCGGCCTCCACCGCCAGCAGTGCCTGCTTGGAGCGCTCGGGTGCCGTGTCCAGCACCGTGCGCGCCGCTCCCGCCTGAATGACCATCACACTCACGTTGTGGGTCACCACGTCGTGCAGTTCGGCGGCGATCCGGGCCCGCTCCTCCTCGACCGCCCGGCGGGTGGCCTCCTGCTGGGCCTGCTGGAGTTCGGTGAAACGGTCCCGGCCGGCCGCCAGCTGCCGCTGCCAGAACCGGACCAGGCCGGCCAGCACCCCGGCCACCAGCAGCACCACCGCCGGGCTGGACCAGCCTGGCAGGATCGGCTCGGCCTCGCGGATCGCGAGCCCGGCCAGTACGGCGGCGACCAGCAGCCCCACCGCCGCACCGGTCCGGTAGCGGCTGTACAGCACGGCGCTGTAGGCCCCGACGACGCAGGTCAGCACATTGATCCAGGACACGCCGTCGCCCAACGCCAGGACGGCGGCCATCAGCAGGCCGAACGCGGCCAGCGGATACCGGCGCCGGGCCACCAGCGGCAGCGCCGAGAGCAGGACCAGCAGCCAGCCGCCGGCGGAGACCGTGGGCTCCACGGGCGGCGGACCGTAGCGGGACGGCACCGACACCGCAGGGACGGCGTACCCGTCGTCCCTGGGGCCGATCCGGATCGGCCCGTCGCCCGGGTAGCGGGCGGCCACCACCAGCGCGACCACGGTCAGTGCCACCGCCAGCAGCACGTCGGCCCGCCAGGCCCATGCCGACAGCGGCGCCCGGCCCTGCTCCGGGCGCAGCGCGTCCCGTACCTGCTGACGCCATCCGCGCCGGTCTTCCGCGTTCACCGGGTCATTGTGCGGCCCCGCCGTCCCGGTCCGCGTCCTCCCCGGCGACGAAGGGTCCCGTCCGCCAGGCGTACGTCGCAGGGATGACGCGGTGGCCGGACCGTCCGCAGGGAGGGCGGAAGTCGGTGCCGGGGCCGACGCGCCACCGCAGGGGCCGCTCCTAGGTTCGCCGAGCCAACATTTCCTGCTCGGTTGAGGACCTGCCATGAACCATGTGATCGAACTGACCGGCGTGGCCCGGAGCTACGACGGTGCCGGGCCGCCCGCGCTCGGACCGCTCGACCTGACGGTGGCCGAGGGCGAGGCGCTGGCGGTGACCGGCCCGTCCGGCAGCGGCAAGTCCACGCTGCTGAACCTGGTGGCCGGGCTCGACCGGCCGACCGGGGGGACCGTCACCGTGGCGGGCACCAGGATCGACGGGCTGAGCGAACACGCGCTGGCGCGGTTCCGCCGGGAGCGGATCGGCATGGTCTTCCAGTTCTTCAACCTGCTCGACGACCTCACCGTCACCGACAACATCCAGCTGCCCGCCCAGCTGACCGGGACGGCGCGGCGGACGGCGGCGACGCGTGCGGGTGAGCTGATGGAGCTGCTGGGCATCGAGCGGCACGCCCGCGCCTACCCCGGCCGGCTGTCCGGCGGTGAGCGCCAACGGGTGGCGGTGGCCCGGGCGTTGGTGAACCGGCCCGCGCTGCTACTGGCCGACGAACCGACCGGGGCGCTGGACAGCGCCTCCGGCCAGGACGTCCGGGAGCTGCTGGTGGACCTGCACCGGAGCGGCCAGACCGTGGTACTGGTCACCCACGACCTGGCGCTGGCCGAGGCGTGCGCGACCCGGACGATCCGCCTGGTGGACGGTCAACTCGCCCTGGACAGCCGGACGGAGGCTCTCCGATGAGCAGTCCGATCAGCCGGGTGGTCCGCTCGGGCGTGGGCCGGCGGCGGGTGCAGACGGTGGTCATCGCGGTGGCCGTGATGATGGCCGTCGCCTCGGCGGTGGTGGCCTGGGCGTTGCTGGTCGCCGTGAACGCCCCCTTCGACCACGCCTTCGCCCGGCAGCACGGCGCGCACCTCACCGTGCAGTTCGACCCGGACCAGGTGGGCGCCGAACAGCTCGATGCCGCCGGGAAGCTGGCGGGTGTGACGGCGAGCGGCGGTCCGTACCCGACCACCACGATCCGGGGCCTGGACCAGGAAGGCCGGCGGACACCCACGCTCACGCTGGCCGGGCGGTCGAGCCCGGGAGGAGAGGTGGACCGGCTGGACCTGCAGTCCGGCCGGTGGGCGGAGCAGCCGGGCGAGCTGGTGCTCGCCACCTCGTTCGCCGGGCCCGCCTTCGAGCTCGGCTCCACGCTGCGGGTCCCGGACGCCGCCGGCAGCCCGACCCTGACGGTGGTCGGCCTCGCCCTGTCGGCGAGCCGGACCGCCGACGCCTGGGTGACGCCCGGTCAGCTGACGGCGCTGGCCTCGGCGGACCACCCGGTCACCACCCAGTGGCTCTACCGCCTCGACGCCGCCGGGACGAAGGAGCAGCTCGCCGCCGCCCGGGAGCGGCTCGCCGCAGCCGTACCGCCCGGTGCGCTGCTGGGCGCCCAGTCCTATCTCGACACCAAGCGCGCCGCCGACCAGGGCGCCGCGCCGACCATCCCGTTCCTGGTCGCGTTCGGCGCGCTCGGCCTCGCGATGTCGGTGATCATCGTCGGCAGCGTGGTCAGCGGCGCGGTCGGCACCAGCCTGCGTCGGATCGGCATCCTCAAGGCAGTCGGCTTCACCCCGGGCGAGGTGGTCCGGGCCTACCTGGCCCAGGCACTGATCCCGGCCGCCGCCGGCATCGTGCTGGGCGTGCTGCTCGGCAACCTGTTGGCGCTGCCGCTGCTGGCCGACACCGAACAGGCTTACGGCGCAGCCTCGTTGGCGGTCGCCTGGTGGGTGGACCTGCTGGTGCCCGCGGTCGCCCTGCTGGTGGTCGGGATCGCCGCGCTGGTCCCCGCGCTGCGGGCCGGCCGGCTGCGGACGGTGGAGGCCATCGCAGTCGGCCGGGCGCCGCGCACCGGGCGTGGCCAGTGGGCCCACCGGGCGTTCGGCCGACTGCCGCTGCCGCGCGCGGTGACGTACGGCCTGGCCGTTCCGTTCGCCCATCCGGTCCGGGCGGTCGCGATGCTGCTCGCGGTGGTCTTCGGCACCGTCACGGCCACCTTTGCGGTGGGGCTGACCAGCTCGATGGGTGCGATCACCAAGGCGCAGGACCGCGAGAGCCTGGCGGCGGTCTCCGTCTTCAGCGGCGCTGCCCACGGCCCCGGGACACCGGCCCCCGGGCAACTCGTCTCCGCAGCTGCCGACCCGGCCAAGGTGCGCGCCGCCGTCGAGGCCAACGCGGGCACCGCCTCGTTCTACGGCAGGGCCTTCGCGGAGGTCACCGTGGCCGGTATCCCCGGCGCCGCCCAAGCCGTCCTCTACCAGGGCGACTCCGCCTCCGGCGCCCCCGAGCTGATCTCCGGTCAGTGGCTCACCGGCCCCGGGCAGGTGGTGGTGCCGACCCGGTTCCTGGAACGGACCGGCAGCAGGATCGGTGATTCGGTGCGGGTCACCCAGGAGGGCGACACCAGGACCCTGCGGATCGTCGGCGAGCTCTTCGACACCTCGAACGACGGGACGCGTCTGCACGCCGACCAGGCCGACTTCCCGAAGGCCGGGCCGGTGGCCTTCCTGGTCACGCTCAAGCCCGGCGTCCGGGCCGCCGACTACGCGGAGCAGGTCGCAGCGGTGGTGCGGCCGCTCGGCGGTGAGGCGATCGCCAATCAGCCCTCGGAGCGGGGCAACCTGGTCCTCGTGCTGCAGGCGATGGCGACTCTGCTCACCCTGATGCTGGTCTCCGTGGCGGGCCTCGGCGTGCTCAACTCGGTTGTCCTGGACACCCGGGAGCGCGTCCGTGACCTGGGCATCTGCAAGTCGCTCGGGATGTCGCCGAGCCAGACCGTGGTCCTGGTGCTGACCTCGGTGGCCGGGATCGGCCTGTTCGGCGGAGTGCTGGGCGTACCGGCCGGGTTCGCGCTGCACAGCTATGTGCTGCCGGTGATGGGGCACTCGGTGGGCACCAACCTGCCGTCGTCGGTCCTGGAGGTGTACCAGGCACCGCAGTTGGCGCTGCTGGTGGCGGCCGGGATCGCGATCGCGCTGCTGGGCGCACTGCTCCCGGCGGGGTGGGCGGCGAAGACTCCGGCGGCGACGGCGTTGCGCGCGGAGTAGCGAACGGCGGTCAGACGGCCAGGAGTTCGGGGTGGTGACGCTTCGTCACCTCGGGGTGGGCGCGGGCGTAGCCCTTGAGTTCGTTGCGGCCGAACTCGGCGAACAGGGGGTTGCGGGGGTCCTGGGTGGCGCCGGGGGCGTGGTGGGCCTGCGGGAAGTCGAGGGGGGTGATGTGGGCGTCGAGGCGGGGGTTGTAGAAGAACGGGACGGAGAAGCGCTCGCGGGCCCCCGGCGGGCTGACCACCCGGTGGCTGGTGGCCTTGAGGTAGCCGTCGGTGGCGACTTCGAGCAGCTCGCCGAGGTTCACCACGAAGGCGCCGGGGAGCGGCGGGACGGAGAGGAATGTCCCGTCGGAGCGGAGCACTTCTAGGCCGCCGACCTGGTCCTGGAGCAGCAGGGTGATGAAGCCGTAGTCCTTGTGGGCGCCGACGCCCTGACCGGTGCCGTCGGGGGCGGTCCCTGGGTAGCGGACCAGCTTGAGCCGCAGGTGGGGGTGGCCGGCGAAGGCGTAGTCGTAGAAGTCGGGGCGGGCGCCGATCGCGGCCAGCAGCTCGTGCAGCAGCCGGGCGGCGACCGAGCCGAGGTGGTCGATCCAGTTCAGGGTGGCGGCGCGCAGGCCGGGGACGGCGGCGGGCCACTGGTTCGGCCCCTCCAGCCACCAGTACGGCTGCTCGCCGGGGCCGGGCACGTGCGGCGGGAGCTCGGCGCCGATGTCGAGCTGGTCGCGCCAGTCCCGGCTGCCGGCGGTGTGCTCGGTGCCGGTGCGGGTGTAGCCGCGGTAGTGCGGGGAGTTGAGGTTGCTGACGGCCAGCCGGTCGGCTTCGGGCAGCGCGAAGAAGGCGTGCATGGCGTCGGTCAGCTCGGTGGTCTCCCCGGCAGTCACGCCGTGGCCGGTGAGCTGGAAGAAACCGACCTCGGTGGCCGCGCCGCGCAGGGTGTCGTGCAGCCGGGCCCGGTCGTCGGCGGAGCCGTCGGCGAGCGAGAGGTCGATGACGGGGAGGCCGGTGAGTTGCTCTGTCATGGTTGCCGTCCGAGGTGAGTCCCCCTGGGATCGAACACAGCACCAGGTTACCGTCGGAAGGGGGTTGACCTGGGGTGGAACCGGAGGAGACTGGTAGGTACACCCCGGATCACCGGATGGAGCCCGCCCCGCAGGCAGAGACGTCCGCCCGCCCCGCGAGAGCACACATCCAAGCCCCCGGTCAGGCCCCCGGCAACTCCGTTCGGGAGCCGGTTCTCGGCGACGACCGAGCCCCGGCGCTCGAAGCGGGAGTACCGGGGACTGCGCTGTGCTCAGCTCTTTCGGGGTTCGCCCCGGTACGTGCCGAAGGCCCAGAGGTTGCCCTCGGGGTCGCGCACGGTGAAGTCCCGTGAACCGTCAGGCCCGTAGTCGGTGTCGTGCGGCTCCGCGACCACCGAGGCCCCGGCGGCGACCGCCCGGGCGAACAGCGCATCCGGGTCCTCGGTGACCACCACGTAGGCACCGAAGTTGCCCGGCCGCTGCGGCCACGGGCCCGTCCGCGTAGACGGCGGTCGCCTCGAAGCCGAACGCCTCGGTCAGGAAGCGGATCAGCGCGTGGGCGTCACGCGCCCGCAGACTGGGCCAGACCTGGGGCGGGGGCGGCTGGGTCATCGGGTGCTCCTCGGTGGGGGCCGGCTCTCCCGGCTCAGGTTAGGCCGAGGCCGCGCCGTTCCAGCGGATTCCCGCCGCGATTCCTCAGTCGGTGACGACGACCTCGACGCCGGCCGCGAGCATGTTGGCGATGATCTGCTCGGCCAGCGTCTCGTGGCAGATCAGCAGGTCCATCGGTGGGTCGCCCTTCATGACGACCAGGTAGCCGCTGCCGGTGGGTTCGAGCTGCCACCGGTCCCGCCCGGTGGTCCACATGTCCTGGTAGGCGGCGAGGTCCGGTTCGGTGGACGGCGGCTCGGCCCGGAGCGTGACGGCGGGCAGGTAGCCGCCCGGGCGGGTGGGCCGGAACGACAGCCCGGAGGGCCGGTCCGGCCCCAGAGCTGCGAGCACCTCGACCGCCGGGTAGCCGAACAGGTCCACGTCGTCGAGCACGACGGCGACGTCCGCGGGGCCGTACCAGTGCGGCCGCAGGTGCCGTCGTAGTACGACGCTGTCCAGGGGACTGTCCGGTGCGGTCCCCGCCCGGGCGCTGAGCTCGACGTCGCCCCACCGGACGGAGTACGCCCAGGCCGCCGCCTCGTCCTCCCGGACGGCGCCGAGGCCCGCCAGCACCTCCCGTGTGGCGGCACCGTCCAGACCGAAGCGGAGCACCCCCGCACCGTCCGGCAGGCGGATCCCGATGGCTGGCAGCAGTTCGAACATCCGCTGATCGTGGCGACCGTCGGCAGGTCACCGCAAGTCGCGTTCGTTCGGGTCAGCGTTGGTACTGGCGCCGGTAGGCCGACGGGCTGATGCCCATCGTCTCCCGGAAGTGGTGGCGGAACCCCGCGACGGTCAGGCCCACGCGGCCGGCCACCGTGTCGATCGGATGGTCCGCGGACTCCAGGAGTACGGCGCCGGCCCGGATCCGCTGCTGCGTGATCCAGCGGCCCGGTGGCAGGCCCGTCGTGTCGACGAAGCGACGTTCGAACTGACGTACCGACAGGTGGGCGACACCGGCCAGTTCGTCGACGGTCAGACGCCGGTGCAGGCTGTCCAGTGCGTACCGGATGGCGTGGCCGATCGGGTCGTCGGACGGGGCCCGGCCCACCGGGTGCTCCGCGAACTGGGCCTGGCCGCCCTCGCGGTGGGAGGCCACGACCATCCTGCGGGCCACCCGGGCGGCGACCTCGGCGCCGTGGTCCTTGCGGATGAGGTGCAGGCAGACGTCGATGCCGGCGGCCGTACCGGCGGCGGTGACGACCGACCCGCTGTCGACGTAGAGCACCGAGGCGTTGACCGTCACCTCCGGGTGGCGTTCCTGGAGCAGCCGGGCGTGCCGCCAGTGCGTGGTCGCCTCCTTGCCGTCCAGCAGGCCCGCGGCGGCCAGGGCGAACGCGCCGCTGCAGATGGACACCACGCGCGCTCCTCGCGCGGACGCCTCGCGCAGCGCGTCCAGGACCACAGGGGAGACGTCCCGGCGCACGTCCGCGACCCCGGGGACGATGACGGTGTCGGCGTACCGGAGCCGGTCCAGGCCGTGGTGCACCACGATGTCGAAGCCGCCCACGACCCGGTGCGGGCCGGGTGTCTCGGCGCACAACTCGAACCGGTACCACCAGTCCACGTCCAGCTCCGGCCGGGAGACCGCGAACACCTCGGCGACCGTGGCGAGTTCGAACGGGGCCATCCCGTCGAAGGCGAGGCAGGCGATCCGGTGGCGGTGCATGGCGGAATCCTAGCGGTGGATGCCGTTTCCGACACTGTCGGCAGCGGTTGGCGGGCCCGAGTCTGGTGGCATGAGACCTGACGCCATTACGCCACTGACCTTCGGAATGCTCGTCTTCGACGAGGTCGAGGTCCTCGACCTGGGAGGCCCCTTCGAGGTCTTCAGCACGGCCGGCCGGCTGGCCCGCACCGACGAGGGCGAGCCCCTGCTACGCGTCCTGACGGTCGCACCGGCCGACAAGCTCGTCCGCGCCCGTGGCGGGCTGCAGGTGACGGCGGATCACACTCTCAACGAGGATCCGAGCTTCGACGTCCTGGTGATCCCAGGCGGCGTCACCACGGCGGTCGAGGCGGACGCGGACGTGATCGACTGGCTGGCCAGGCGCCGGCAGACCTCCGCGCTGACGTTCAGCATCTGCACCGGGGCCTTCCTGCTGGCTGCCACCGGGGCGCTGAACGGCCGCCGGGCCACCACCCATTGGGAGGATCAGGAAGAGCTGGCCCGGCGGTGGCCGGACATCCACGTGCACACCGACGTCCGGTGGGTCGATGACGGCGACATCGTCACCTCCGCGGGGATCAGTGCGGGCATCGACGCCAGCCTGTACATCGTGGGGCGGATCTTCGGCGAACAGCTCGCCCGTCGCACCGCCCACCAGATGGAGTACGTGTGGGCGGCCGACCGCACCGGCGAGCTCGCGGACTACCGAGTGGTTTCGATTCAGAAGCAGCTGGTTGTTTTTTGCAAGCAGGGTGGCTATGGTGGTGATCACACCAGCTACGAGACATCGAGGAACTGCAGATGCGCACCGGGTTTCGATTCAGAAGCAGCTGGTTGTTTTTTGCAAGCAGGGTGGCTATGGTGGTGATCACACCAGCTACGAGACATCGAGGAACTGCAGATGCGCACCCTGATCAGCACCGCTTTCATCTCGCTCGACGGCGTCGTGGAGGGCCCGGGTGGCGAGCCCGGCTACCGGAACTCCGGGTGGACCTTCAAGGACATCGAGTTCCTCCCCGAGGCCTTCGAGATCAAGGGCCGGGAGCAGCAGGAGGCCACCGCGATCCTGCTGGGCCGGGCCAGCTACGAGGCGTTCAGCCCGGTGTGGCCGGACATGGCGGACTTCGCCGACTACAAGGTGATGCCGAAGTACGTCGTCTCCACCACCCTCACCGAGGACGACCTGGTGTCGAACTGGGGCGAGACCACGATCCTGCGCTCGCTCGACAAGGTACAAGGTGATGCCGAAGTACGTCGTCTCCACCACCCTCACCGAGGACGACCTGGTGTCGAACTGGGGCGAGACCACGATCCTGCGCTCGCTCGARGAGGTCGCCGCMCTGAAGGAGACCGAGGGCGGCCCGATCATCGTCCACGGCAGCGCCACGCTGAACCACGCCCTCTCSGACGCCGGCCTGATCGACCGTTACCACCTGCTSGTCTTCCCGCTGCTGCTCGGCGCGGGCAAGCGCCTGTTCAGCACCACSGACAAGGACACCCAGAAGCTGAAGCTGGTCGAGCACGAGGTCTACCCGAACGGTCTGCAGAAGAACGTCTTCGACGTCGTCCGCTGACCACACCCCCCCGCCGGTCACTCGGCGCGGCGCGGCGGCTGGAGTTGGGCGCCGTGATCAGGGAGGGTCGTCGGGACATCGTCCGGTCCGACGGGAATCGGGGACCACACTGCCACCGAGCCGCATCGTCACGCGCGGGCTCCCGCTGTCCGCGATCCCGCGGCTCGGCGGGGCCGTCGCGGCCGGGGTGGTGATCGGCGCGGTCGTCTCCGCACTGGTCGACACCCCGCTGGGCATCCTCTCCGGCGTCGCCGGCACCGAGACCGTCTTCGTGCTGGCCGGGTGGGCGGTGCTCTGGCCGCTGGATGCGGCGGCCACCCACCGCAACGCCCGCCGGGAGGACTTCCGGCCGGTGGTCGAGGAACTCGTCGTGGTCGGCGCCGCCCTGTGCGGGCTGGTCGGGATCGTGGTGCTGCTGCTGCTCGGGAAGTCCGACGCCGGACACGCCGCGGCGGCGACCGCGCTCGGCGGGGTCTTCATGTCCTGGGCCGGGCTGCACCTGATGTACGCCACCCACTACGCACACCTCTACTACCGGACGTCGACGCCGGGGATCGACTTCAACTCCGACGATCCGCCGGCGTACAGCGACTTCCTCTACTTCAGCTACAACCTGGGCATGACCTACCAGGTCTCCGACACCGACGTGTCGAGTTCGCTGATCCGCAGGGTCGTGCTGCGGCACTCACTGCTCTCCTACGTCTTCGGCGCCAGCATCCTGGCCACCACGATCAACCTCGTCACCGGGATCGTGACCGGCTGACGCACCGCTCAGTCGATCGCCAGGGTGAGCCAGACCGTCTTCCCGGTGGCGGTCGGGCGGGCTCCCCAGCCGCAGGCGAGTGACTCCACCAGGGACAGGCCCCGGCCGTCCTCGCTGGCACTGTCGGCCGGGCGGGGGACCGGCAGCGACGGGCTGGCGTCCGAGACCTCCATCGTCAGCTCACGGGCCGTGCGGTGCAGGCACAGCCCGATCGGTCCCTGGGCGTGTCTGACGGCGTTGGCGATCAGCTCGGAGCCGAGCAGGCAGACGGTGTCCTCGGGCTCGGGGCAGTCCCA
Source organism: Kitasatospora sp. Root107 (assembly GCF_001424875.1). Classification (GTDB taxonomy): domain Bacteria; phylum Actinomycetota; class Actinomycetes; order Streptomycetales; family Streptomycetaceae; genus Kitasatospora. The sequence continues at coordinate 183,473 of NZ_LMCT01000004.1, forward strand.
GTCCTGGAGTGTGGCCCGCAGGAAACGGCGGCCCAGCGATGCCGAGGAGGGCAGCGCGGGCAGTTCGACGGCAGCGGTCGCCAGCGGCGCGGCAGGCAACTGGGCGAGCAGCAGTGTCACGTCGTCCGAATAGCGGTCCGTCCCTGGCAGCATCGCCCGGAGCACCCGGTCGGCGACCACCTCCAGGTCGGGCGTCCGGATGAATGCCCGCTCCAACTCGTCTGCCAGTGAAGCGATCTGGACATCCAGATCGCTCGCGGGGGTCTCCACCAGACCGTCCGTGTACAGGACCAGGGTGGAGCCGGGCGGGACGGTCAGCGTCGCCTGCTGGTGCGGGACGTCGCCCACTCCGAGCGGGACGCTGACCGGCGCGAGGAGTTCGCGCACCGTGTTGTCGGGCGAGACCAGCAGGGTCGGCAGGTGGCCGGCCGAGCAGATCGACACCTGGCCGACGTGGGGGTCGATCACCAGGTAGCAGCAGGTGACCAGTTGGTCCGGCAGATCGGCGACCACCGAGTCCAGCGCCTGCATCAGCTGCCGCGGCGGCATCCCGGTCTTGGCCAACGCGTGGGCAGCAGAGCGCAGTTGTCCCATCACGGCGGCGGCCTCCAGCCCCCGGCCCATGACATCCCCGACGATGACGCCGATCCGCCCAGCGCCGAGCGGCACCAGGTCGAACCAGTCGCCGCCGACCCCCGCCCCCTCGGTCGAGGCCAGGTACCGGCTCGCGGTACGCATCCCGGGGATGTCCGGCGGCGAACCCATCAGACTGCGCTGCAGAGTGAGCGCGATGTGTCGCTGCTGCTGGTAGAGCCGGGTCAGCTCCAGCTCGGCCCGCTTGCGGTCGGCGACGTCGCGGACGATCGCGGACGCTCCGCAGATCGCGCCGTACTGGTCCCGGGTCGGCCACAGGGTGACGTCCACGTCCAGCAGCTGTCCGGCGGCCGCCACCCGGAGCGACTCGTGGTTCTCCACCCGCTCGCCCCGCGCGAGCCGTTCCAGCAGTGCGGTCACCTCGTCCTTGCGGTCGGGCGGGGCGAGCGTCCCGATGTGGCGCCCGAGCGCCTCCTCCGGGCCGTAGCCGTACAGGCGGTGGGCCGCGGCGTTCCAGTACGTGATCCGGCCGTCGAGGGTGTGGGTGATGATCGCGTCCTGCGAGGACTCGACCAACGCCGCCAGTTCGCTGATCCTGACCTCGGCCGCCTTGCGGTCGCTGACGTCCCGGATGGCAGCCGAGACCAGCAGGCCCTCAGCGGTCTCCAGCGGGCTGAGGCTGATCTCGACCGGGAACTCGGTGCCGTCCCGGCGCAGCCCGTACAGGTCGAGCCCGGAACCCATCGGCCGGGTCCGCCGGGTGACGGTGTATCCGCTGCGGTGCTGCGGGTGGTGAGCGCGGAAGCGTTCGGGCAGCAGAGCCTCCACCGGCCTGCCGAGCAGCTCCTCCCTGCGGTACCCGAACAACGCCTCGGTCTGCGCGTTGACCAACCTGATCACCCCGCAGTCGTCCACGATCACCATCGCGTCCGGCGCGGACTCCAGCAGGCCCCTGAACCGCTGCTCGGCGGCGCGCAGTTCGTCCATGTCCCGGTCGGAGGCGCTCTGGTGAGGGAGCGCCGCCGCGTCCGCCCCACCTCGATCCATGGAACCGTCGGACTGGTGATGTTGAGGGGTGACCATGGCATATGACCGTACTGAGAGCGTGGGACGGGGGACGAGGATCCGGGAATTCTTGCAAAGTAGAACGAAATCGCCCGTCTCTGACCATTCCTGATCGTGTGAATGTCGGACTGTGCAAAGGTCGGTCCCGGCGCCGTTCGTTCTCAGTTGTGCGGGATCGAACTCGACGCGCTGCGTACCAGGGTTCTCCTTCTCAGCTCAGTTGCTGGGCCAGTCCGACGATGATGCCCTCCGGGCCGCGGACGTAGCAGAGCAGATAGCTGTCCTCGAACCGGGCGACCTCGCCGAGGAGTTCGGCGCCGTGCGGGCGCAGGCGGGCAACGGTGTCCTCGATGTCGTCGACGGCGAACATGACGCGGTGCGTGCCCAGAATGTTGTGCGGCCGGTTGCGCGGCTCGGCGCTGATCGCCGCGGGGCTGCGGTACTTCGCCAGCTCGAGCCGGCTGTGACCGTCCGGGGTCCGGAGCATCGCGATGTCACAGCGGACGCCGTCGAGTCCGGTGCACTGGTCGGCGACGAGGCCCTCGACCTCCGCCCTGCCCTCCAGCTCCATACCGAGTTCCACGAAGTATGCGATGGCGGCATCCATGTCCTCGACGACGATGCCGACGTTGTCCATCCGCTGAATCGCCATGCCGGTCTCTCCCTCTTCCTCGTGCGGCCGGTGGTGGGCCGGTGGTGGGCCGCTCCCATGATGACGATCAGCCGCAGCGTGCCGCGCCCGCTTGCAATTCTTCTTCGACGATTCGTCGCCTGCGCGTCGGACCAGCGTGGCGAGTCACGGTGAGTGAGCGGAAGGGGCGAGTATCCGGACTTGAATAAGTACGAACGAATGTTCGATGCTGAGGTATGTCGACTTTCGATCCCGCGCTGATCCGGCCGGCGGCGCTTGCGTCCGCCGGTGCGGAGAGCCTGCCGGTGCTGCCTGCGTTGGCGGGGTTGCTGCCCGGGGGTGGGTTGCGGGCCGGGACGGTGGTTTCGGTGGTGGGGGATGCCGGGCTGCTGGTGGCGTTGGCGGCCGGGGCGGCGGCGGAGGAGTCCGGGGTGTGGACGGCGGCGGTGGGGCTGCCGGATCTGGGGTTGGCGGCGGCGGCCGGGTACGGGGTGGAGCTGGAGCGGCTGCTGTTGGTGGACCGGCCGGGGGCGCAGTGGCCGGAGGTGGTCTCGGCGCTGGCCGGGGCGGTCGGGCTGGTGTTGCTGGGGACGGACGGGGCGGTGCCGCCGCAGCTGGCGGCCCGGCTGGCGGCGGTGCTGCGCCGGAGCGGCTGCGTGCTGCTGGTCGCGGGGCCGTGGCCAGGGGCGGTGGCGCGGTTGCGGGTGGCGGAGAGCCGCTGGTTCGGGGTGGGCGACGGCCACGGGCAGCTGACCGGTCGTCAGGCGCTGGTGGTGGCGGAGGGGCGCGGCGCGGGTGGCCGGGCGCGGACGGCGTGGCTGTGGCTGCCGGACGAGCACGGTGCGGTGCGGGCGGTCGAGGCGGGCGAGCAGGCCGGGAACGGCGAGGTCACGGGGGCCGTGGGCGGTCTGGCGGTGGTCTGAGATGACGACGGAGATGACGACGGAGGAAGCGGGACGGACTCCCCGGGTGCTGGTGCTCTGGTGCCCGGAGTGGCCGGTACGGGCGGCGGCGCCGCACGCCGGGAGCGAGCAGCCGGTGGCGGTGCTGGAGGCCGGCCGGGTGCTGGCCTGTTCGCAGCTGGCGCGGGACGCCGGGGTGCGGCGCGGGCAGCAGCTCCGGCTGGCCCAGCGGCTCTGCCCGGAGTTGCGGCTGCGGGAACGGCAGCCCGCCCGGGAGGCCGAACTGTTCGAACCGGTGGTGGTGGCGGTGGAGGCGTTCACCCCACGGGTGGAGGTGCTGCGGCCGGGGGTGTGCGTGATCCCGGTCAAGGGCCCGGCCCGGTACTTCGGCGGCGAGCAGGCGCTGGCCGAGCAGGTGCAGCTGGCGGTGCTGGCCGCCCTCCCGTCCCCGGGCGAGGTCAGGATCGGGGTCGCGGACGGTCTGTTCGCGGCCACCCTCGCGGCCCGCAGCGCCGGGCGGGTGCCGGAAGGCCAGGATGTGGTGTGCTCGGCCCCGTACGGACTGGTGGTGCAACCCGGCCGGACGGCCGAGTTCCTGGCCCCGTACCCGGTGGCGCTGCTCGGCGACGAGACCCTGGCGGACCTGCTGGTCCGGCTCGGGGTGCGGACGATCGGTGCGTTCGCCGCGCTCTCGGTGCGGTCGGTCGCCGACCGGTTCGGCCCGGCGGGGACGGCTGCGCACCGGCGGTCCCGAGGGCTGCACGCCCGCCCACTGGTGCCCCGCAGGGCGGGCCCCGATCTGACGGTGGAACAGCTCTTCGACCCGCCGGAGCAGCTGGCCGAGCCGCTGGTCTTCGTGGCCAGGACGCTCGCCGACCTGCTCTACGAGCGGCTCGGCGCGGTCGGCCTGACCTGCCGGCGGGTCGCGGTCGAGGTGACCACCGCCGACGGCCGGACGCACTCCCGGCTCTGGCGGCACGAGCGGCGGCTCGGCGCGGCGGCGCTGGCCGAGCGGGTCCGCTGGCAGTTGCAGGCCTGGCAGGGCATGGCGGTGTTCGAGGAGCAGGCGGGCGGGTTCACCGCGCTGCGGCTGGTCCCGGACGCCCTGGTGCCGGACCAGGGGCGGCAGTTGGCGCTCTGGGGCGAGAGCGTGGCCGGTGACGCGCTGGAGCGGGCGGTGGCCCGGGTGCAGGCGGTGGTCGGGCAGGGCGGCATCAGCCGGCCGCGTCCGGCCGGTGGCCGGGGGCCGGGCGAGTGGGTGACCCGGGCGGTCTGGGGCGAGGAACCCCCGTGCCCCGAAGCCGAACCGTGGCCCGGCCGGGTGGCGGCCTGCCTGCCGTTCGTGGTTCCGGCGCAGCCCCCCGAGGTCGTCGTCCTGGATGCGGCGGGCCGTCCCGTCACGGTCAGCGGCCGGTCCGTTGCCTCCGCTCCACCGGACCGACTCCGGCTGGAGGGACGGGAGTTGGCGGTGAACGGCTGGACCGGTCCGTGGCCCGCCGTCGAGTACTGGTGGGACCCGGTGCGGGCCCGTCGCCGGGCCCGGCTCCAAGTGGTCGCCGAGGGGCGGGCGTTACTGCTCACGGTGGAGGACGGCCGATGGTGGCTGGAGGCGGAGTACGGATAGCGGATGTGACAGCCATGGGGGGCTGACCAGAGCAAGCGAACCACCCGAGAGCAGGCCCCCGATGGGATTCACCAGTCACTCCAAGCTCCCCTGGGACGAGCTGCGCCGCCGGATGACCGGAGCAGCGCCTCCCGCACCGGAGGCCGCCCCGGCCGAGGTCGTGCCGCTGCGTCGGCCGGAACAGGCCGTCCCCTGGGCCGAGTTGCACACCCACTCGGCATACAGCTTCCTGGACGGCGCCAGCGATCCGGCGGCCCTGGCCGAGGAGGCCGTCCGGCTCGGGGTGGAGACCGTCGGGCTGACCGACCACGACGGCCTGTACGGGGTGGTCCGGTTCGCCGAAGTGGCCGGGGAGATCGGGCTCCGGACCGTCTTCGGCGCCGAACTGACCCTCGGCCCGGACGAACACCTGCTGGTGCTGGCCCGCAGCGAGACGGGCTACCGCCGTCTCTCCGCCACGATCGCCGCCGCCCAGCTCGCGGGCGGCACCAAGGGCAGGCCCAGGTACGACTTCGCCGAGCTGGCGGCCGCGCACGGGGGTGAGTGGGCGGTGCTCACCGGCTGCCGGAAGGGCCGGGTCCCGGCCGCCCTGGCGGCTGGTGGCGAGCCGGCGGCCGAGCGTGAACTCCGGTCGCTGACCGAGGCGTTCGGTCCGGAGAACGTCTTCGTCGAGCTGGTCCACCAGCGCCTGCCCGAGGACGACCTGCGCAACGACCGGCTGGCCGCGCTGGCGGCCCGTACGGGGCTGGGCGTGGTCGCCTCCAACAACGTCCACCACGCCTCGCCCGCCCAGGGCCGGCTGGCCCAGGGGCTGGCCGCGCTGCACGGACGGGACACCCTGCGGCAGGGCGGCCGGGCGCACGATCGCCTCCGGCGCCGCCCACCTGCACTCCGGCCGGGAGATGGCCGCCCGGCTGGCCCGGTATCCCGGAGTGCGGGAGGCCACCGTGGAGTTGGGGCGGTCCTGCGCCTTCGACTTCGCGGCGATGGAGCAGGCCCTGCCCGGCTTCCCGGTGCCCGAGGGGGAGACCGAGGCAGGTCTGCTGCGCACCCTGGTCGGGCGCGGACGCTACCGGACCGATGACGAAAAGGCGCACCGGCAGCTGGAGTTGGAGCTCTCGGTGATCGAAGGGCGGGGCCTGGCCGGGTACTTCCTGATCGTCCACGACCTGGTGGAGTTCTGCCGCCGGGAGGACATCTGGTGCCAGGGCCGGGGCTCCGCCGCCAACTCGGCGGTCTGCTACGCCCTGGGCATCACCTCCGTCGACCCGCTCAAGTACAAGCTGCTCTTCGAGCGCTTCCTGAGCACCGAGCGGGAGGGCCCGCCCGACATCGACCTGGACATCGAGCACCGCCGCCGCGAGGAGGTGATCCAGTACGTCTACCGCCGCTACGGGCGCGACCACGCCGCCCAGGTGGCCAACGTGATCACCTACCGCCCCCGGCTGGCGCTGCGGGACGCGGCCCGGGTGCTCGGCTACCCGGCCGGGCAGGTGGAGGCGTTCGCCCGGCAGGGCGACTTCCGGGGAATGCCGGGCGCGGACGCGGTGGTGCCGGGCGACGTCCTCGACCTGGCCGGTCAACTGCTCGGCCTGCCAAGGCACCTGGGCATCCACTCCGGCGGCATGGTGCTCACCGAGGCACCGATCGGCGAGGTCTGTCCGACCGAGTGGGCCCGGATGCCGGGGCGCTCGGTGCTCCAGTGGGACAAGGACTCGGTGGCCGGGGCGAAGCTGGTGAAGATCGACCTGCTCGGCCTCGGCATGCTCTCCGCACTGCACGACACCTGTCGGCTGGTCGAGCAACACCACGGCAAGCGCTACGCGTTGCACGAGCTGCCGAAGGAGGACCCGGCCGTCTACGCGATGCTCTGCCGGGCCGACACCGTCGGCGTCTTCCAGGTCGAGTCCCGGGCCCAGATGGCCACCCTGCCCCGGCTCAGGCCGACGGAGTTCTACGACCTGGTGGTCGAGGTCGCACTGATCCGGCCGGGGCCGATCCAGGGCGGCTCGGTGCATCCGTACCTGCGCCGCCGGGCGAAGCAGGAGTCCGCCGAGTGCCCGCACCCGTTGATGGAGAACGCGCTCGGCAAGACCCTCGGGGTGCCGCTGTTCCAGGAGCAGATGATGCAACTGGCCATCGACTGTGCCGGGTTCACCCCGGCGGAGGCGGACCGGCTGCGGCAGGCGATGGGTTCGAAGCGTTCGCTGGAGCGGGTCGCCCGGCTGCGGGAGCGGCTGCTGGCCGGGATGACGGAGCGCGGTATCCCGGCGGAGGTGGCCGAGGACGTCTACACCAAGATCGAGGCGTTCTCCAGCTACGGCTTCCCGGAGTCGCACGCGATCAGCTTCGCCTACCTGGTGTACGCCAGCGCCTGGTTCAAGTACCACCACCCGGCGGCCTTCACCTGTGCGCTGCTGGCCAACCAGCCGATGGGCTTCTACTCGCCGTTGAGTCTGGTCACGGACGCCCGGCGGCACGGCGTCGAGGTCCGGGGGGTGGACGTGAACGTCAGCGCGGCCGAGCCCACCCTGGAGCCGGGCCCCGAGCAGGACAGCCCCGCGATCCGGCTCGGTCTGACCACAGTCCGGGGGCTGGGCGCCCCGCAGGCGGCGGCCGTGGTGGCAGGCCGGCCGTACGAGGGACTGGAGGACTTCGCCCGGCGGACCGGCCTGGCGGCTCCGGTGCTGGAGGCGCTGGCCACAGCGGGTGCCTTCGACTGCTTCGGACTGACCAGGCGTCAGGCGCTCTGGTCGGCCGGGGTGCTCGCGGGCACCGATCCCGACAGCATCCCGGGGACGGCGCCCGGCGGGCAGGCGCCGCCGCTGCCCGCGATGACCCCGGTCGAGCAGACCATCGCCGACCTCTGGGCCACCGGGACCTCCGCCACCAGCCACCCGGTCCAGCACCTGCGCGGGGACCTGGACCACGCAGGGGCGGTCCCCGCGAACGAGCTGGGCAGCGTCCCGCACGGCACCCAGGTCCTGGTCGGCGGACTGGTGACGCACCGCCAGCGGCCGCCCACCGCGGGCGGGGTGCTGTTCCTCAGCCTGGAGGACGAGACCGGCCTGATCAACGTGGTCTGCAACCGGCACGTCTGGGAACCGCAGCGCCGCACCGCCCTGGACCGGGCCGGTCTGCTGGTGCACGGCACCGTCGAACGCCGGCACGGCGCCACCAACCTGGTCGCCACCAGGCTCGCCCCGCTGCGGGTCGCGGTCTGAGCCCTCGGCTGATGCCCCGCCAGCTGACCGGCCGTCACCCGTTCGGCAGCGTGGACGGGCCCCAGGTGCAGGGGGTGCGGTCTGATGCAGGAGACGATCATGATCGCCCGGGCGTACGGAGGTCCATGGAATGAGTCTGCTGCGCGAGAACGCGGTACTGGCACTGTTCACCTGTCTGGCACTCGGCTACCTGGTCGGCAAGCTCAAGGTCGGTCCGATCCAGCTCGGCGGCATCTGCGGGACGCTGATCGTCTCGATGCTGATCGGTGCGCAGGACGTCAAGAACGTGGCGTTCGCGCTCTTCATCTTCTCGCTCGGCTACCTGGCCGGGCCGCAGTTCTTCGCCAACCTGAACGCCAAGGGCCTGCGCTTCGGGGTGCTCTCGGTGATGGAGGCCGTGGTCGTCATCCTGATGGCGTACGGCATCGCCATGGCGGGCGGGCTCGACGTCGGTACGGCGTCCGGCATCCTGGCCGGTTCGGCCACCGAGTCGGCGGTGGTCGGTACCGCGCAGGAGGCGATCAGCAAGCTGCCGGGGATCACCGCGGACCAGTCCACCGAGCTGCAGGCGCACGTCGCCACCGCGTACTCGGTCTGCTATCTGTTCGGCCTGATCAGCATCGTCCTGCTGACCAGTCAGTTCTTCCCGATGCTGATGCGGATCAACCTGGCCGACGCCTCCCGCGAGCTGTGGGAGAAGATGCGTGGCGCGGGCGTCGGCCTCGAGGCCGGGGAGACGGCTTCGCTGCCCGGTCTGGTGGGCCGGACCTACCTGGTGTCGCAGGGCGAGGGGTCCAGCCTCCAGCAGCTGGAGGACGCGGTCGGGCAGGACGCCTCGATCGAGGGGGTCAAGCGTGGGCAGCAGGTGCTCAAGGTCGAGCCCGGGCTGAAGCTCCGGCGGGGCGACCGGGTGCTGGTGGTCGGTCTGCGGGACGCGGTCCGGGAGACCGGGTACGAGCTCGGCCCGGAGACCTCCGGGGTGCCGGGGCTGGACAGCCCGCTGACGGTGCGCCAGGTGGTGATCACCGACAAGAAGGTGGCCGGACAGACCGTCACCCAGCTGCGCGAGCGGGAGACCACCGCCACCGAGGGCATCTACCTGACCGGCGTCCAGCGGGTCGACCAGGACATACCCGCGGTCGGCGAGACCGAGCTGCACCAGGGCGACACGCTGACCGTGGTCGGCACCCGCTCCAAGGTCGAGCGGTTCACCAAGGCGGTCGGTGCCAAGGTGCGCACCGACAGTGCCGACTGGATCTACATCGGCCTGGGCATCTGCCTCGGTGTGCTGCTCGGCATGATCACCATCCATGTCGGGGACGTCAACCTCGCGCTCGGCACCGGCGGCGGCTGCCTGATCGCCGGCCTGGTGTTCGGCTGGCTGCGCGCCCAGCGCCCGACCTTCGGCGCGTACCCGCCGGTGGCCGCGCAGACCATGAAGGACCTCGGGCTCTCCATCTTCATCGCGGTCACCGGCATGGCGGCAGGACCGGACGCCGGGCCGCTGCTCAAGCAGTACCCGCTGCTGCTGCCGCTGTCGGGCATCGCGATGGTGGTGGTGCCGGCCTTCCTGGGGCTGTTCCTCGGGCGCAAACTGCTGAAGATCGAGAAGCCGATCCTGATCGGCGCCATCGCGGGCCAGCAGTGCTCGACCCCCGCCATCACCGCCGTCAGCAACGTCGCCCAGAGCAGCGTGCCGATGCTCGGCTACACGATCACGTACACCATCTCCAACTTCCTGCTCCCGCTGACCGGTCCGGTCTTCGTCGGTCTGCTCGGGCTCAAGCTCTGAGCTACCGCAGCGGGTCGTGAGCTGACGGTCGCTCAGCCACCGGGGAGTGCGCCGCCGGGCGCCCCCTGGCGGTGGGGCGGCCGTCTGCGGTTGGATGGCCGGATGGGTGGCGAAGCGGTCTCGGGGCAGGGCACAGCAGTGGTGATCGGGGGCGGGCTGGCCGGGACACTGGCGGCCTGGGCCCTGCGGGACGCGGCCGAGCGGGTGGTGGTGGTCGAACGGGACCGTTACCCCGAGCAGCCGGACTTCCGGGCCGGACTGCCGCAGGGGCGGCACGCCCACCTGCTGCTGGCGGCCGGGCACCAGGTGCTGGAGGAGCTGATGCCGGGCTCCCGGGCCGAGCTGCTGGCGGCCGGGGCGGTCGGTGTCCCGCTGGCCAGCGACCTGCGCTGGCTCAGTTCGGCGGGCTGGATGGCGGAGCACCACAGTGAGCTGGTCTTCCTCTCCTGCACCAGGCCGGTGCTGGACCACGTGGTGCTCGACCGGGTCCGCAAGGACTCCTCGGTGGAGTTCCTGGAGGGGACCGAGGTGGTCGGGCTGCTCGGCAGCGCGGGCCGGGTGACGGGTGTTCGGATCCGTGAGCGCGGTACCGAGGGCGAGGTACGTGAGCTGCCCGCCGAGCTGGTGGTGGACGCCTCGGGCCGGTCCACCTCGGTCGCGGGGTGGCTGGCCGACCTCGGCGCGCCGGCCGTACCGGAGGAGCGGGTCGACGCCGGGGTCGCGTACTCCAGCCGGCTGTTCCACCGGCCGACGGGAGTGGACTTCCGCCACCAGGCGCTCTACATCCAGACCAAGGCACCCGATGACCCGTACCTCGCCGTGCTGCTCCCGGTCGAGGGCGACCGGTGGATCGTCAGCGTCGGCGGTATGCGCGGCGCCGAGCCCGAGCCCGGCGAGGCCGGCTTCCGCAAGCAGCTCGACCTGCTGCGCGACCCGACCCTGCGCGAGCTGCTCGCCGAGGCCGAACCGGTCGGTGAGGTCCGCGGCTTCCGGCCAGGACCCGGGGTCCGCCGCCGCTACGAACGCCGTGCCCCGCAGGGCTTGATCGCCCTCGGCGACGCCGCCTGCACCTTCAATCCGGTGTACGGCCAGGGCATCACGGTCGCCGCGATGAGCGCCCGTGCGCTGGGCGTCGCGGTCACCCGGCACGGTGGCATCGGTCCGGCCGCGGCGGGTGCCGCCCGGCAGGCGATCGCCAAGGTCACCAAGGACCCGTGGGTGATGTCCTCCACCGAGGACGTCCGGTTCGCCGCCACCGCCGGTGGCCCGTCGGGCGCCCTGATCCGCTTTCAGCACCGGTACCTGGACCGGGTGCTGGCCCGGGCCACCACGGACGCGCACGTCTGCGACCGGTTCCAGCACGTGATGTCGCTGGTCTCGCCGCCGACCGCGCTGTTCCACCCGTCGGTGCTCGGGCCGGTGCTGCGCGGGCCGCGCTGACTCAGACCAGGGCGGGTTCGGTCGGTTCGGCCGGTTCGGCGTGGTCGGGCAGCCGGCGGACAGCCGGGACGCAGAGCAGTAGGAGCGCGGCAGGGACGCCGATCGCGGTCATCGCGTACAGGGTCGGGCGCAGTCCGAACGCCGCCGCGACCGGACCGGCCACCAGCAGGCCGAGCGGCATCAGGCCGGAGGAGAGCAGGTTGTCGTAGGAACTGACCCGGGACAGGGCCTGCTCGGGGATGTGGGTCTGCAGGCTGGTCTCCCACAGGACGAAGAACAGCGAGACCGCCACGCCGGTGACGGCCTCCAGGAGGGCGACCACGGTGAGCGAGGGGGCGGCACCGATGATCAGCGCCTGGCAGGAGGCCACCGCGAGTGCGGCGGCGGCGAGCGCCAGCGGGCGGGCCGGGCGCAGCCGGTAGGCCCAGAGGTCTCCGACGACCGAGCCGATCCCGAACGCGGCCGTCACGGCCGACCAGCCCGCCGCGCCGCCCCACTCCTGCTCGGAGAGCACCGGCCCGAGCACGAAGATCGAGGGCAGCACCACCACGTGGTAGACGCTCATCGCCGCCATCCCGGACCAGACCCAGGTACGGGACCTGACGTGCCGCCAGCCCTCGCGCAGCTCGCTGAGGAAGCTGCCGCCCGGTGCATCGTCCTGGGCCTCGTCCTGGGCCTCGGCCTGGGCCGGGTTCTGGGCCGGGCGCGGCCGCAACCGGACCAGGAACGCGGCGCTCACCGCGAAGCTGACCGCGTCCAGGGCCAGTGCCCCGCCGGGCCCGGCCAGGAAGACCAGCGCTCCCGCCACCGCCGGGCCGACCACCATGCCGGAGGACAGCACAAGACCGCGCAGCGCGTTCGCCTCGCGCAGCCGCTCGGCCGGCACCACCAGGGGCAGTAGGCCGGTGGCGGCCGGCATGAAGAAGGCGCTCGCCGAGCCGAAGACCGCCATCAGCACCACCAGATGCGGCACTTCGGCCACCCCGGCGATCAGCAGCACGGCCACCGCGCCCTGGGCGGCGAACCGCACCAGGTCGGAGATCAGCATGATCCGGTGCCGCGGGAAGCGGTCCGCCCACACCCCGCCGACCAGGGTGAACAGCAGCAGCGGCAGCAGCGCCGCTGCACCCACCAGGCCGACGTCGGCGGCCGATCCGCCCACCGACAGCACCGCGAAGGGCAGTGCCACCATCGACACCCGGTCGCCCAGCAGCGAGAGCGACTGCCCGGCGAACAGCTGGGCGAACTGCGGTTCCTCCCGGAGCACGGCGGGGATCAGCTGTTTCACGGGAAGGCCAATCGAGAGGGTGGGTGGGCAGGGGCAGCCCGATAGTAGGGAGCGCCGGGGTGCCCTGTCGCCGGAGTTTCGCTCAGCTGCCGTCGGCCGGGGCGAGCTCGACGTGCGGGCGGCGGCGAATTCATCGAGGCCGGTCAGCTGTAGTGCATCGGGCATCCCTCGCGGAGCGCGTGCTCGGCGGCGCGGAGGTAGAGCGCGGTGTAGAAGGCGGTGTCCAGGTCGTCCTGCCACGGGCCGGGATACCGGGAGACGGCCGGGCTGTCGAACCAGGCGCAGAGGTCGAGGTTGGCGCAGTCGGTCGGGAGGTGCTCGACGGGGAGCTCGATGGTGGCGGCCAGCGCCCGGGCTCCGTGCAGGACCGGGAGGGCGGCGCGCACGGTGGTGGTGTCGGAGTAGGAGGACGGCACCGGCAGGACCAGGGTGTCCGGGAGGTCCACCGGTAGCAGCAGGTCCCAGTCGAGCGGGGACTGATCGGGGGTCAGCGATCGGCAGAGCCGGTCGAAGCCTGCCATCGGCCGGTAGAGCTTCTCCTCGAAGGTGCGGCCGGGGAAGAAGGTGAACGTCGGCAGCCCACGTCGTGTCAGCTCGGCGTCGAGCGCGAGTGCCGTCGGCCGGAAGACCTCGTCATCGGCCCAGTCGTCGTGGCTGGTGCTCACCAGATAGATGCCCATGGCGCCGAAGGTAGGGCCGGGTACCGACAGGTCAGGCCGAGCGGTGCTGCTGCGGGCTGATGCCGTGGACGCGTTTGAAAGCGGTGGAGAGGGCGAACGGGCTGCTGTAGCCGACCTGGTGGGCGACGCTGCCCAGGGTGGCGGCGGGGTCGTGCAGCAGGTCGGCGGCCAGCGCGAGCCGACGGCCGGTCAGATAGGACATCGGCGGTTCGCCGACCAGCTCGGCGAACCGGCGGGCCAGCGCGGCCCGGGAGACGCCGACTTCGGCGGCCAGGCCGGCCACCGTCCAGGGGTGGGCCAGATCGCCGTGCAGCAGGCGGAGCGCGTGGCCGACCAGGGGGTCGGTGTGGGCCCGGTACCAGGCCGGGGCGTCCGACTCGGGTCTGGCCAGCCAGGTGCGCAGGGTGGCGATCAGGAGCAGGTCCAACAGCCGGTCCAGCACGGCGTCCTGGCCCGGCCGGTCGCGGCCGATCTCCTCGCCGAGCAGGTCGATCAGCGGGGAGTGCCAGGAGTCGGCGGTCACCACCAGCAATGGGGGCAGCGCGTCCAGCAGGCCCCGGCTGACCTCGCCGCGGAGCTGGTACGTCCCGCTGATCAGCACGTCCGGGCCGTCCGGGGTGTCGCCCCAGGTGCGGGTACCCAGGGTCATCGTGTCGCAGAGCTCTTCGCCGTCCAGGGTGGTGGAGCTCTGGTCGGGGTGGATCACCACCCGGGGCGGGGTGTCGGGGGAGTCGGCCAGCACGTACGCCTCCGGGCCCCGGGCGATCGCCACGTCGCCGGTGGCGAGCCGGACCGGGGCGCCGTGGTCCGGTAGGACCCAGGCGGTGCCGCGGACCGGGGTGACCAGGGTGAGCGGTGCCCGGTCCTCGACCCGGATCGCCCACGGCGGGGCCAGGACCGAGCGGAGCAGAAAGGCACCTCGGGCCCTCGGCCCGGCGAGCAGTCCGGCCAGTGCGTCCATGGCGGTCGAGTCTAGACGCCCGCCGTGGACGCCCGCGTATGCGGTTGAGTCGATCAACGATGGCCGGAGAGCGGTCGGAAGCGGTTGACTGGGTGTCAGACAGCGAGAGTTGACGACGGGGAGTGTGTGGGATGACCGGGTTCAGAGGTGCGGTACTGCTGGGGGCGACGCTGACCATGGGGCTCAGCGCGGGTCTGTTCTTCGCCTACTCCTGCTCGGTGATGCCGGGGCTGGCCAAGGCCGACGACCGGACCTTCGTGGAGACCATGCAGCGGATCAACGTGGCGATCCTGAACGGCTGGTTCATGCTGGTCTTCCTCGGGGCGATCGTGCTCACCCTGCTGGCGGTGGTGCTCCAGTTCCGGGGTGGTGACCGGAGTCTGCTGCCGTGGCTGATCGCGGCGGCGGTGCTGTACATGGTGGTGCTGGTGGTCACGGGAGCGGTGAACGTGCCGCTGAACGACCAGCTGGCGGCGGCCGGTTCACTGGACGGCATACCGGATCTGGCGGCCGTCCGGGAGACCTTCGAGACGACGTGGGTGCGGTGGAACACCGTCCGGACGGTCTCCGCGACGGCGGGCTTCGGCTGCCTGGTGGCGGCGCTGGTGGTCGGTGGACGGAACGCGGGCTGACGCTCCGTCAAGCGAGGTCGGCGGGCGGGGTGGGGCGGGTCAGGGTCGGGGCCGGGGCCGGGGTTCAGAACACCGGGGTGGTGGCGGCCCGGAGTGCACAGGAGTTGCCGAAGGTCCTGGCCCACTTCACCGGGATCCCGTGCCAGCTGCCCTCGGCGGTGGCGGTGACCGGGTCGTAGAGGGCGGCGCAGGCGGTACCCGGGAGGCCGGCGAGGCGGTCGAGGTCGCCGTCGGCCTCGGTGAGTGCGGCGCAGGCGGGGTCGGGGTCGGGGTGCGAGCCGCTCGGCTGGAGGTCGCAGGTCAGGGTGGTCACCGCCGCCTCGGGCAGGGCCACCGGGCCCGGACTGACCGTCAGCAGCAGGGAGGAGTAGGCGGACTGGGGAGGGAAGACCCGCGCCGAGGCGGGGGCGGGCACGGCGAGACAGCCGGCCAGGGCCAGGCCGAGACCCAGAGCGACGGGCAGACGGGGACAGTGCGGTGCGCTGGCGGTCATGGCGCCCAGCTTGGCCCGGGTCGGACCGGGTACCAAGCCACCGCCACCCACGGGAGCGAGGATTGACCCGATCGGGCGACCCGGGCCACCGTTCAGGGCCTGTCTCAGCCGCGCAGGGTCGGCATACCGAGCAGGACCGGGCCGCTGTCGGGGGACTTGGTGCAGGCGTCGTGGCAGTCCGCGTCCAGGCTGCAGCAGAGCGAGCAGATGGTGCCCTGGTGGAACGGGCAGTCGGCGGTGTCGGGGATCTCGTACGCGCCCTCGCAGACGGTGCAGGTGAGGGTCTCGGTGGAGGTCGAGTCGGCGTTCGGGTTGGGGCGGGCCAGGTAGTAGCGGCCCTTGGTGGCCCAGGCGATCAGCGGGCTGCAGACCATGGCGAGCGCGAGGGCGATGAACGGGCTGAACGCCTGGGCGTACTCGCCGAACCAGCCGAAGAAGGCGCAGATCGAGACGGCGGCGGCGATGCACATCGCGCCGAAGCCGGCCGGGTTGACCGGGTGCAGGTAGGCGCGCTTGAACTCGATGTACTTCGGGCTGAGGCCGAGTGGCTTGTTGATCACCAGGTCGGCGGTGACCGCGCCGATCCAGGCGATCGCGACGTTGGAGTAGAAGCCCAGCAGCGAACCGAGCGCGCTGAACATGTCGAGCTCCATGAGCAGGAGCGCGACCCCGCAGTTGAGGAAGATGTACCAGACCCGGCCCGGGTGACGGTGGGTCAGCCGGGAGAAGAAGTTGGACCAGGACAGTGAACCGGAGTAGGCGTTGGTCGAGTTGATCTTCACCTGGGAGACCACCACGAAGAGCCCGGCCAACGGCAGCGCCGCCGCCCCGAACCACGGCCGCAGCGACTCGACGTACGGCGCGATCGGCTCCAGTGCCTTGGCGTTGCCCACTACGTCGAGTGCGGCGAAGGCGAGCAGCGCTCCGCCGAGCTGCTTGGCCGCGCCGATCACCACCCAGCCGGGGCCGGCGGCCAGCACGGCGAAGTCCCAGCGGCGGGCGTTGGCCGGGGTGCGCTGTGGCATGAAGCGGAGGTAGTCCGCCTGCTCGCCGATCTGCGCGATCAGTGAGAGCGCGATACCCGTGCCCAGGCCGAAGCCGAGCAGGGTGAAGCCGGAGCCGACGCCCTGGGTGCCGCCGAAGTGGGTGAACTCGGCGAAGGTGCCGGGGGAGTGGACGGCCAGGATGACGAACGGGCCGACCAGGCCGAGGATCCAGAGCGGCTGCGTCCAGGCCTGGAGCTTGGAGATCCAGGACATGCCCTTGAAGACGATCGGGATGACCACCAGGGTGGTCACCAAGTACCCGACCGTCAGCGGCAGATGCAGCACCTCGTGCAGCGCCTGGGCCATGATCGAGCCCTCGAGGGCGAAGAAGATGAACGTGAAGCTGGCGTAGACGAGCGAGGTCAGGGTGGAGCCGAAGTAGCCGAACCCGGCGCCCCGGGTGAGCAGATCCATGTCCACGCCGTTGGCCGCGCAGGCGCGGGAGATCGGGATGCCGGTGAGGAAGATCAGGGTGGCGGCGGTGAGGATGGCGGCGAGCGCATTGGTGAAGCCGTACGACATCACGATCCCGGCGCCGATCGCGTAGTCCGCGAGATAGGCGATCCCACCGAGTGCGGTGGACGCCACGGACAGCGGCGACCAGCGCCGGAACGAGTGCGGCGCATAACGGAGTGAGTAGTCCTCCAGGCTCTCGTCGGCGGCGGACTTGGCGTACGAGCGGCGCGGGGCGCTCACCTGCTCGGGGGCCTGGGTGGAGGTGTCGGTCATGCGCCGCTCCTGCTCGTCGAGGGTCTGTGAGCCGTGACGTTAGGGAGCGAGTGTGAAGCGCAGCGTGCCCACGCTGTTTCCGCGCGGTAACCGGCTGGTCGTCAGCTGCTGCCTCCCGGCGGGTCGTTGATGGCCGTGATGGTCAGGGCGGGCGGCCGGACGGTGAAGCGGACCTCCTGGGTGCCGCCCTCGTACCAGGTCTCCGTCACCGCGACCGTGGTGGTGGTGAGGGTGCGGATGGACCAGGTGCGCGGGATGTTCTTCGCGCGGAAGACCGGGTCGGCCCCGTGGTGGGTGGCGGACCAGCGGTCGAGTTGGGCATTCAGGGGAGGCGGGAGGGTCTTGGCGCGGATCTCCTTCGGGTATTCGTCGATCTCGCCGAGGGCGGCCAGGCGGTACTCCTCGAAGAACGCGTTCACCTCGCCGGCGGGCGTGCGAGGCGTGGCCTGGGCCGCCGCCGGGGGCAGCGGAGCGGCGAGAGTGAGCAGGGCGGTGAGCGCGGAAATACCGATGCGTCGGTTCATGACGGAGAGTCCATCATTCGTCAACGAATCTGTATATCGCTCGCAAGGGTGAATTGATTGAGTGTCAATTCATCTGGATAGGAAGGTTTATCGCCCCTTTCCGGGATTCCCGGCAAAAGCCTGGGCGATCGGCAGCCAGGAGTCGGCAACCGGCCCGGTGGCGACCAGGGCCAGGTCGCTCCGGCTCCGGCGTTGGGTGACCAGCAGGCAGAAGTCGAGCGCCGGGCCGCGCACCGAATCGGCCGCCTCCGGTGGTCCCCAGGTCCACAACTCACCCGAGGGAGAGGTCAGTTCCACCCGGATCGGGGTCTCGGGCACCGGCAGCCCGTGCAGTGCGAAGGCGAACCCCACGGTGCGGACGCCGAGATGGGCCACGTGCCGGAGCCGGTCGGTCGGCGGCACGGTCGCGCCGAGCGCGTCGGCGACGTCCTGGCCGTGCGCCCAGGTCTCCATCAGTCGGGCGGTGGCCATCGAGGCGGCCTTCATCGGCGGGCCGAACCAGGGGAGTCGGCGATCGGTGGCGGCGGCCGTCGCCAGCTCCCCGGCCAGCTCCGCCCGCCCGGCCCGCCAGCGGGCCAGCAGCGCGGCCGGGTCCTCGCCTACCCCTTCGGCGGCCCCGGCGTCCACCGGCTCGGGGACGTTCGTGTAGTGGGTGAGCACCTCGGCCGTGAACCGCTCACCGTCCCGACAGGACAGCAGCGACCACTGGTCCGTCCAGGCCAGGTGGGCGATCTGGTGGGCGACGGTCCAGCCCTCGGCCGGGGTCGGGGTGGCGAACCCGGCCGGGCCCAGCCCCGCGACCAGTGCGTCGAGTGCGGCGCTCTCGTCCCGGAGGTCGTTCAGCAGGACGGTGACATCGACCATGGCGGGGTGCTCCTTCAGGGAGGGGACATGAGTTGGCGGACTGCTCAGTTGACGGACTTGGCCCGGCCGGCCCAGTACGGCTCGCGCAGCCGGAACTTCTGCAGCTTCCCGGTGGTGGTCCGGGGGAGTGACGAGCGGAACTCCACCGAGGTCGGCGCCTTGTACCCGGCGAGGTGCTGCTTGCAGTGCGCGATCAACTCGGCCTCGTCGCCCGCAGATCCGTCCCGCAGCACCACCAGGGCCTTGACCGTCTCGCCCCACTTGGTGTCCGGCACCCCGATCACCGCGACCTCGGCCACCGCCGGGTGGGAGTACAGGCAGTCCTCCACCTCGATCGAGGAGACGTTCTCACCGCCGCTGATGATGACGTCCTTCTTCCGGTCGGAGATGGTCAGGTAGCCGTCCCCCAGCACCCCGCCGTCACCGGTGTGGAACCAGCCGTCGCGCAGCGCGGCCGCGCTCTCCTCGGGCTGGTCCCAGTATCCCGCCAGCACGGTGTTGGACCGGACCAGCACCTCGCCCTGCCCGTCCACCCGCAGCTCGGTGCCGAGCGCGGGCGCGCCCTGCCGCACCAGCCGCTCGGCTCGCTCGGCGGGCGGCAGGTCGTCCCACTCGGCCCGGCCGCGGTTGACGGTGACGATCGGGGCGGTCTCGGTCAGGCCGTACAACTGCATGAACTCCCAGCCGAGTTCCGCCTCGACACGCTCCACCACCGAGGTCGGCGGCGGCGCTCCGGCCACGATCATCCGGACCCGGTCGCGCCCCGGGACCGGCCCGTCCCAGTCGGCGGCGGCGTCCAGCACCGCGGTCACCACGGCCGGTGCCCCGCACAGATAGGTGACGCCGTGCCGGTCGATCCGGCGCAGGATCTCCGCGCCGTCCACCTTGCGCAGCACGATGTGCTTCGCGCCGAGGCCGGTGAGCGCGAACGGCAGGCCCCAGCCGTTGGCGTGGAACATCGGCAGGGTGTGCAGGTAGACGTCCCGGTCACTGGCGCCGAAGTGCAGGCCCATCAGCACCGCGTTCAACCAGAGGTTGCGATGGGTGAGCTGAACTCCCTTGGGGCGGGCGGTGGTTCCGCTGGTGTAGTTGATCGTCGCGGTGTCCGACTCGTCGACCGGATACTCGACCGGGGCGTGGTCGAAGTCGTACAGCAGGGCGTCGCTCTCCGCGCCGAGCACGAAGCGGTGCCGCACCGGCACCCCGGCCAGTGCCCGGTCCAGCTCGGGATCGACCAACAGGGCGGACGCACCGCTCTGTTCGACGATGTACGCCACCTCCTCCGCCTTCAGCCGGAAGTTGACCGGCACCAGCACCCGGCCATGGCCGCTCACCCCGTACAGCGCGGTCATCAGCCGGGCCGAGTTGTGCGAGACGATCGCGACCCGCTCACCGGGGCCGATGCCCAGCCGGTCAAGACCGGCGGCCTGGGCCCGGGCCAGCTCGGCCATCCGCCGGTAGCTCAGATCGCCCCAGGAGCGGGCGGGTTGGTCCGGTTCGTCGACCAGGCCGATCCGGTCGCCGTAGACCGTCTCGGCCCGGCGAAGGAAGTCCAGCACGGTGAGTGGAGTCTGCATACGGTCACTCTGCCCGTCCGGCCCGGCCCGGGGACAGAGGGCGTGCCCGGACGGGTGACAAGGCGGGGGCTCGGACCCGATGCCAGACTGGGGGAGGGGCCGTCGGTGAGGACACGGTGATGAGCGGCAACCACGGCGTGATCGACGAGACGCTCCTCGGCGGGCTGCGGAGCTCTTTCCGGGGCCGGCTGGTCCGGCCCGGTGAGCCGGAGTACCAGGAGAGCCGGCGGATCTGGAACGGCTCGATCGACCGGCACCCCGCCCTGATCGCCTACTGCACCGGCGCCACGGACGTGGCCGCCGCCGTCAGGTTCGCCCGGGAGAGTGGCCTGCCGGTCGCGGTGCGCAGCGGCGGGCACAGCTTCTCCGGGCAGTCGCTGTGCGACGACGGGATCGTCATCGACCTGTCGGCGATGCGGCGGATCACGGTGGATGCCGAGGCCCGCACCGTCCGGGCGCAGGCCGGGGTGCTGCTCGGCGAGCTCGACCAGCAGACCCAGCGGGCCGGTCTTGCGGTGCCGGCCGGGATCGTCACGCACACCGGGCTGGCCGGGCTGACGCTGGGCGGCGGCATCGGCTGGCTGATGCGCAAGTACGGGCTGACGGTGGATCAGCTGCTCTCGGTCACCCTGGTCACGGCCGACGGTGCGACGGTACGGGCGGACGCGACGGAGAACCCGGAGCTGTTCTGGGGCGTGCGCGGGGGTGGCGGGAACTTCGGTGTGGTGACGGAGTTCGAGTACCGCCTCCAGCCGGTGGGCCCGATCGTGCTGGCCGGGCCGCTGATCTGGCCGGTGGCCGACTCGGCCAGGCTGCTGCGGTTCTACCGGGACTGGATCACCGAGGTGCCGGACGAGCTGACCACGGCCGTGGTGCACCGCAAGGCACCGCCGCTGCCCGGGATCCCGGCGGCGCTGCACGGCCGGCGGGTGGCGATGGTGATCTGCTGCTGGGTGGGTGACCTCGACCGGGGCGAGCAGGTGCTGCGGCCGCTGCGGAGGTTCGGTCCGCCGGCGGCGGACCTGTGCCGGGCCAAGCCGTTCACCGAGCACCAGGCGATGCTCGACCCGTCCTTCCCGCCCGGCCGCTGGTACTACTTCAAGTCCTGTGACGTGGCCGAACTGACCGATCAGGTCATCGACATCACCGCCGAGCACGCCGCGCGGATCACCTCCCCGCTCACCAGCTTCCCGATCTTCCAACTGGGCGGTGCGATCGCCCAGGTGGGGGAGGACGAGACGGCGGTCAGCGGCCGGCAGGCCGGTCACACCTTCAACATCAACGGCACCTGCGCGGACGCCGAGGGCTTCGAGCAGGAGCGGGCCTGGGCCCGGGGCCTGTGGACGGCGCTGGCACCGCACCACTCCGGTGTCTACGTCAACTTCCTGATGGAGGAGGGCGAGCAGCGGGTCCGGGAGGCGTACGGGGAGCGGAAGTACCGGCGGCTGAAGGCGCTCAAGCGGGAGTGGGACCCGGATAACCTGTTCCGGCTCAACCAGAACATCCGGCCCGACTGAGGAGTCAACGCAGGTGCAGCAGCAGTCCTGGGGAGAACTGACCGCGTACCGTTCGAGAGTCCGGGGGTGCCTGCTGGGTGGCGCGATCGGCGACGCGCTCGGCAACCCGGTGGAGTTCCTGTCGCTGGACGCGATCCGGGCGAAGTACGGCGAGGCCGGGGTGACCGGGCTGGTGCCCGACTACGACGGTGTCGTCGGTCGGATCACCGACGACACCCAGATGACGCTGTTCACCGCCGAGGGACGGCTGGCGGGTTACGTCCGGTCCAGGGCGAAGGGCATCGGCGGCGCGGAGGCGGCACTCGTCCACGATGCCTACCTGCGCTGGCTGGACACCCAGGACCACCCGGGCCCGCCCCCCGCCGAGGGCCTGCGGCACCGCACCGGCCGACTGCGCGAGGAGCCCTGGCTGTACGCCCGCCGCGCGCCCGGCAACGCCTGCCTCTCCGGCCTGCGGGCGGACCACACCCCGCACCCGTACGCGCCGCTGACCGGCAGTCCAGGACCGGTGAACCCGGGCTCGAAGGGCTGCGGCACCGTGATGCGCTCCGCGCCGTTCGGCTTCACCGGCCTGGGCGAGCAGCACTCCTTCGAACTCGCCGCCAACTGCGCCCAGATCACCCACGGCCACCCGACCGGCTACTACGCCGCCGGCGCCTTCGCGGCGCTGGTCAGCCTGCTGGTCGAGGGTGAGTCGCCGGCCGGCGCGGTGCTGCGCACCCTGGACCTGCTCGGCCGCTACCCCGGCCACGAGGAGACGACCACCGCGCTGCGGGCCGCGTACGAGCTGGCGGCGGACGGCGAGGCGAGCGCGGCGAAGGTGGAGAGCCTGGGCGCGGGCTGGGTGGCGGAGGAGGCGCTGGCGATCGCGGTCTACGCGCTGCTGGCCCGGACCCGGCACCAGACCTTCCACGTCGGCAGCGGCGGGACGGTCTGCGAGCCGAAGCCGCCGCGCACCCCGATCGAGGCCGCCCTGCTGCTCTCGGTCAACCACTCCGGCGACAGCGACTCCACCGGCGCGATCTGCGGCAACCTGCTCGGCGCCCACCACGGCGACGTCCGGCTGCCGCAGCCCTGGCTGGCCCGGATCGAGGGCAGGGCGGTGATCGCCATGGCCGCGGACGACTTCGCCGCCGAGGTCCACCCCGGTGAGCAACGGCCCTGGAACTACTGACCCCTCAGGCCGTTGCCCGGTTCGTGAACGGTGCTCCGGGCGGGGGGAAATGCTGAGCCGGACGGGTGATGGAGCAGAACCTGTCTCATGGTCAGGTCGTGCGGTGCCGATCCTTCAGGCGTCTCGTACCAACTTGGAGGATTCATGCGTACGACCCTTGCCAAGATCACCGCTGCCGCCGCGATCTGTGGCTGCGCGCTGCTCATCGGCGCCGGCACGGCCTCGGCCCACTCCTGCCGCCACTCGCACGGCTCGCTGGCGGTCGGCGGCAACGCCGTCACGCACGGCGGCGGCGACGCCCTGGCGGTCGGCGGTGACGTGGACGCCGCCGGTGCGGCCGGTGCGGTCGGCGGCGACGCGACCGGTGTCGACTTCGCGGGCGCGGTCGGTGGCGACGCCCTGGCGGTCGGCCCGGCGGCGGCCGTGGGCGGCGACGCCGAGTCGCTCTGCGAGGACGCGTTCGCGGTGGGCGGCGACGCGGTCGGTTACTGAGTGATCGTCAGCAGGGCCGGCCGTTCCGACGGCCGGCCCTGCTCGCTGCCTGGGTGTCAGGGGTCAGGTGGCCGAGCCGGCCGCGGCGCCGGTCTTCAGTTCGGTGCCCCAGCGGTCGATCTCGGCCTGCAGGTCGAGCCGCCGCATCTCGGCCTTCTCGAGCGAGGCCCACTCCTCGCGGGGCACCCGCCACATCACCTCGAACTCGATGCCGTCCGGGTCGTGGGCGTACAGCGACTTCGAGACGCCGTGGTCGGTGGCGCCGACCAGGGCGTCCCGCCGGGTGAGCTTCTCGGCGATCTCGGCCAGCTCGCCGAGCGTGCCGACCTCCCAGGCGAGGTGGTAGAGCCCGACGCTGCCGCGCGGCGGGGCCGGTGCGTCGGCGCCGACCGAGAACAGGCCGAGGTCATGGTCGTTCAGCGTCTCGGCGGCGCTCAGGAAGGCGGCGCGGCCGGGGATCTCGACGTCGACCTTGAAGCCGAAGGTGTCGGTGTAGAAGGCCACGGAACGGGCCACGTCACGGACGTACAGCACGGCGTGGTTCAGGCGGCGGACGGACATGGCTACTCCTGTGCTCCTGCTAGTTCAAATTTGAACCCTCTGTTGACCACGGTACACCTTGGTTCGAATTTGAACAATTGGGTACGATAGGACCATGGACGAGCCCCGGTGGTTGGACGAGCGCGAGATGGCGGCATGGCGGGGCTTCGTGGTCGCCAGCAATCTGATCGAGCGCCGTCTCGAACAGCAGCTGAAGGAGAGCGCCGGGCTCTCCCACACCCAGTACGAGATTCTGGTGCAGCTCTCCGCCGCGCCGGACGGCTCGCTCCGGATGACCGACCTGGCCGACCGGCTGGTGACCTCCAAGAGCGGCCTCACCTATCAGGTCACCCAGCTGGAGAAGTCCGGCCTGGTCGGCCGCCGCTCCTGTCCCAGCGACGTCCGCGGCGTCTTCGCCGAGATCACTGAGCAGGGCTGGCGGGTGCTGCGGGAGGCCGCCCCCGGCCACGTCGCCACCGTCCGCGAGGTGCTGATCGACGTGCTCACCCCCGAGCAGCTGACGGTGCTTGCCGAGAGCCTCGGCACGGTCGGCGAACGGCTCCGGGCCGCCGAGAAGTAGTCGGACCGCCAGCGGCCGGCCTGCGGTAACCTGCCGCGGTCGGGCTGGTCTGGCTGCGGGTGCTCGCGCTCTGGGGGCGGGACCGGACGTGGAGTTGGGAACGTCCCGTCCCGAAGGTGCCGTCGGGGATTCAGGACGCCAGGCCGGCCAGCGGCCGCCGCGTCGACGGCTTGCGGTGGCGCGACGGTGTTGGCGGCAGCCGGACGAATACGGCACGGCCTGGTGGGTGATCTCGCGTCAGGTGGCGATCTGGCTGCTGCTCCCGTTGGTCGGGGTGGCCCTGGTGGTGGCCGGCACGGTCCAGGACGCGTCGATGCCGCCCGGGGCGGCTCGGGGCGGAGGCGGGCTCCTGCTGGGGGTGATGGGGTTGGCCCTGATCCCGGTGCTGATCTTCCTGGTGCCGCTCTCGCTGGACCCGGGCGACTGCACGACATCGCCTGGCGTCCGGTCGCGCACCGTGCACGCGCTGATCTGCACCGCGATCTACCTGGCGACCCGGCCGGATCTGGTGGGCCACCGTGCTCAGCTGGTCCGGCGGCTTCGTCCTGTTCTGCACCTACATCGGGCTGGCCGTCCGGGCCCAGGACTGACGAGGGTTCAGGGCAGTGTGACGGCGCGGACGCAGAGCACGTCCGGCAGGTGGGAGCTGATCAGGCGCCAGCTGTCGCCCGCGTCGGCGGAGCCGTACACCTCGCCGTTGCGGTTGCCGAAGTAGACCCCGGCCGGTTCGCCGTCGTCGGTGCAGAGGGCGTCGCGGAGCACCACGCCGTAGTGGTCCTCGGTCGGCAGTCCGGTGCTCAGCGGCTGCCAGCTGGCACCGGCGTCGGTGGTGCGGAAGATCCGGCAGCGGCGGTCGACCGGGAGCCGGGCGTAGTCCGCGTCGAGCGGGAACAGGTACGCCGTCCCGGACTGCCGGGGGTGGGTGGCCAGGCCGAAGCCGAAGGTGGCGGGGAGGTCGGCGCCGATGTCGGTCCAGCGCTCGCCGCCGTCGTCGGTGCGGTAGACGCCACCGTGGTTCTGCAGGTAGAGCCGGTCGGGGTCGGCCGGGTCGGCGGCGATCTTGTGCACGCACTGGCCGAACTCCGGGTACTCGTCCGGCAGGAAGGAGACCCGGATGCCGGTGTTGGCCGGACGCCAGTTCTTGCCGCCGTCCTCGGTGCGGTAGACGCCGCCGGTGGAGACCGCGACGGTGACCACGGCCGGGTCACGCGGGTCGGCCACGATGCTGTGCAGGCCCTGGCCGCCGAAGCCGGCTGCCCACTCGGCCCGTTGCGGGTGCGACCAGAGCGCCTCGTCCAGGGCGAAGCTCTCGCCGCCGTCGGTGGAGCGGAACAGAGCGGCGGGTTGGGTGCCCGCGTACACCACGCCGGGCGCCTCGGGGCCGGCCGGCTGGAGCTGCCAGACCCGCTCCAGCGAGGTGTCGGTGTGCTCGGGGAAGCGGACCGCCGGGCTGCTCGGCTCCTGCCAGGAGGCGCCGAGGTCGTCGGACCACCAGACGGACGGGCCCCAGTGGCTGCTGTCGGCGCCGACCAGGATGCGGGGGCGCTCGCCGCGCCGGTCGACGGCGACCGAGTAGATCGCGTTCATGGCGAAGTGCGGTCCGGTGAACTCCCAGGTCGTACGGTCCGGGCTGCGGCCCAGGAACAGGCCCTTCTGCGTGCCGACGGCCAACAGCGTCTCGGTCATGGCGCACCACCTGTGAGTGTCGGGCAGGATCCGTCCGTCAGTCTGCTCCGGGCGGCCCGGCAGTGCACGGCAGCACGCCGGGCGCGGGCGGGAATGCGGACGGCATCCATGGTGGTTTAGGATTCAACAAGACCGAGGGAAGGGTTGCACCGATGGCCACCACGATCGACATCCGCCGAGCGGGCGAGCGGTTCCACACCAGGGCGGGGTGGCTGGAGTCGCACCACTCCTTCTCCTTCTCCCGGCACTGGGACCCGGGCAACACCCACTTCGGCCTGCTGCTGGTCTCCAACGACGACGTGATCGCGCCCGGCACCGGTTTCGACACGCACCCACACCGGGACATGGAGATCATCACCTGGGTTCTCGACGGCGGCCTGGTCCACCAGGACTCCGAGGGCAACAACGGCGTCATCTACCCCGGCCTGGCCCAGCGGATGAGCGCCGGCGCGGGCATCCTGCACAGCGAGAAGAACGACTCCTGGACGCTCACCGGCGAACCCGAGCACCGCGACCCGGTCCGCCTGATCCAGATGTGGGTGATCCCCGACGCGGCCGGCATCGCCCCCGGATACGAGCAGCTCGACATCAACGACCAGCTCGGCCAAGGGGGTTGGACCACGCTCGCGTCCGGCATGGCCAAGCACGCCAACCAGCGCGCGATCGGCATCCGGCAGCAGCACGCCGCCCTGCACGTGGCCCGGCTCCGCCCGTCCGAGACGCTCGACACCGTCACCGCCCCGTTCGCCCACCTGTACGTGGCCCGCGGCGAACTAGCCCTGGAGGGAAGCGGGTTGTTCCACGAGGGCGACGCCGCGCGGATCGGCGCGGCCGAAGGCCAGCGGATCACGGCGGGGCCGGAGGGCGCCGAGGTGCTGCTCTGGGAGATGAACGCGGCCGTCGACCTCGCCTGACGGGCGCTATCCGGCCGCCGGTCCGACCTCCGGCGGCTGGGCCGCCCTGCGCTTGGCGGCCCCCGCCGAGGCCGAGACGAGGACGAGGAAGCTGCTGAGTGTGAAGAACAGGGCCGGCGCGGCACTGAAGACACGGAACTGGCTCCTCAGTGCCGCGTCGTACTCGGGCTCGGTGAGTTCGACCGTCCTGCTCTGTTGCGGCTGGGCGGACTTGTCCCAGTACGTGTAGTGATAGCCCGTTGCGTCTGCCTGCACGTCCCGGGCCGTTCCGGAAGCGGTGGCAAAGCCCAGCACGGCAGCCCCGAGGGCGAGCGCGTAGGCGAGTCTCACGGCGGGCGGCAACAGCAGGATGCACCTGCCGAGTTCACCGGCCCCGACTCGGCCCCTCCGCCGGGCAGCGCCTCGGCTGGTGACGACCCGGATCAACGCGGTGATGAAGACCGGGAACACCATCACGAACAGGACGCTGATCAGCCACTTCGGTGCGGTGTACCCGCTGGGCAGCCAGGTCGAGGCCATGCAGAGCAGGGCCGCACCGCCGAGCACCGCCGCCAGCGCGAAGTGCACCCGGAGGCCGCCGCGCAGCTCGCCCATGTCGTTCCCTCCATCGAACGTGTGATCGAGGCACGATAGCCTGCCGGTGGAGTCGAGACGTCAGTGGGACCTTGCCGATGGTGGGCGAGGGCGGATTCGAACCGCCACAGCCGAAGCGGGGGCTTTACAGGCCCTTGGGCTCAACCAGTGCCCAGCTCGCCCTTGGTGGGAAACGCGGAGAGTGCGCGGATCGAACGCGCGCGGGCTCGCACCCGACTACGGCTTAGCAAGCCGCTGCCTTACCACTCGGCCAACTCTCCCTGCATGGGGCGGCGTACAGAAAAAGAGCCGCCCTGGGGGTAACTCCCCTGGGCGGCTCGGCCGTTCGGCCGGGCGCTACGCCGCAGGGAGTCCACTACTGGAGGAGCGCTGATACGACTGCGTGCTGGTCATGGTGCGTTCCTCTCTGCGTTGTCCGGTGCTGATGGGTTCACTCTTCATCAGCACCGCAGGGACCGGCAAGTGGATTAACGGCCGTCACGCTTCCGCCGTCCGGGACCGGGTCGGTACGGACGGCGGAGCCGCTCTGCGGGAGGGTCAGCGCTCTCCGGTGGTCAGCGCCCGGGAGTTCGGGACCTGCTGGACCGGGGCCCGGACGGCGCGCTTGCCGTTGACGATCCACTCGTAGGCCCACTCGGCGGACATCAGGGCGCCCTCCTGCCAGCCGGGGAGGGCGGAGACCTGGTCGCCGATCACGAAGAAGTTGTCCTGGCCCTGGGGGTAGATCAGCGTCGAGTAGAGCTTCTTGTGCTCCGGCCGCTCCGGGATCCAGTCGGCCCAGGCACCGAGCTGGTAGGGCACTTTGTGCCAGGCGACCGACATACCGAGCGCGTCGGGCACGATCGCGTTGCTCGCCAGCTCGTCGTGCAGCTTGGTGCCGCCCTTGCGGGCGACGCCGAGCCGCTCCTCGTGCGAGCGGTCACCCAGCGTCTCGGCCTTCACGTACGAGTTGTAGGCGCCGGTCAGGGTGCCCTTGTCGGTGGGGGAGAAGTAGTCGTTGGAGGGGTACCAGATCTGGGTGATCTCGTGGTCGATCCAGCTGATGCCACCGAAGATCTGGTACCGCTCGGACTCCCAGAAGCGCCGGTTGGCCTGCCAGCCGACCTTGCAGGCGGCGGCGAACGGTGTGTCCTGGACGGCCGAGCGGAAGTCGTCGGTGAAGCCGTGCAGGGCGACCTGCTTGCGCAGCACCGGGATCGGGATGTTGCTCAGGCAGTAGTCGAACCGGTCGACCCGGTCGGCACCGTCCTCCGTCCAGCCGACCTGCACGCCGGTGCCGTCCAACTGGATGCCGTGGACCGGAGCGTTGTACCTGACCGTGCCGGCGGGCAGGGCGGCGGCCGCGTGGCGCCAGGTGCTGTCCATACCGCCGACCGGCTGGAACGACGTGGTGTGCCAGTGCAGTTCGGCGTCCTGGTAGAAGCTCTGCTGCCAGAACCCGCTGGCCAGCAGGTCGCCGAGGAGCAGCGGGTCGACCGGCTCCTCCATCTGCATCACGGTCGGGTTCTTCGCGAGGCCGGACCGGGTGGAGCCGAGGTACTCGTGGTCCTTCCCCGTGAGCGCGCCGAACTCGACCAGCAGGCTGGTGAGTTGCTCGCGCTGGGCCGGGGTCAGCGCGTCGATGCCGGGGGTGGCCTTCGGGATGGCCTGGGCCAGCAACTGCGCGAGGTAGCCCCGGGTGTCGTTGGCGATCCGGCGGTTGGGCCTGGGCGCGCCTCGCCAGGCCTGGTCGGTCTGGAAGAGGTTGGCCGTGGTGGTGTGGATGTACGGCTCGAGCGGGACCTTGAGCCTGCGACAGAAGTCGATCATCCGCTGGTGGACGTACGGAATGCGGCCTGCACCGAGGTTGAGGTAGAGGTCCTGGTCGAACCGGCAGGTCTGGGTGCGGACCGAGCCGTCCGCCCAGACCTCGCTGACCTGGTCGCCGGGGCGGGCGGTGAGGGTGCGGCCGCCGACCCGGCCCTGCGCCTCCAGCACGGTCACCCGGTAGCCGGCCTCGGTGAACTTGAGCCAAGCCGCAAGACCGGCGGGGCCGGCCCCGAGGATCGCCACCGTCCGGCCGTTGCCGACCCTCGGGGCCGGTTTGGCCAGCCCGTCGGTGGCGGGTGCGGCGGTGGCCGGGGCGGCTCCGGTCATCACCTGCAGCAGGGTGGCCGAGGTGGCGGCGGCCCCGGCCAGGCTCAGGAAGGAACGGCGGGAAGTGGCATCGTCCGGCTGGTGCATCGTGTGCTCCTCCAGGAATGTCAACTCGACGTCGAGCTCTGACAGTTCTATGAAGTAGCACACGAACCATCAGGTGGTCCTGGGTATGCGCACCTTTTCCCGCCATCGAGCGAAGGGTCAGCCCCGCAGGCTCTCCAGTAGCCGGAGCCAGACCTCGCTGATGGTCGGATAAGCGGGAACGGCGTGCCACAGCCGGGCGACCGGGACCTCGCCGACCACGGCGACGGTGGCGGAGTGCAGCAGTTCGGCGACGGCGGGGCCGACGAAGGTCGCGCCGACGATCACGTCCCGGTCCAGGTCGACCACCAGGCGGGCCGTCCCCCGGTAGTTGTCGCCGTACAGGGAGGCGCCCGCCACGTTGCCGATCTCCTGGTCGACGGCGCGGACCCGCAGCCCGGCCCGTTCGGCCTCGGCGAGACTCAGGCCGACGGCCGCCGCCTCCGGTTCGGTGAAGACCACCTGGGGTGCTCCGGCGGTGTCGGCGGAGGCGGCGTGCGGGCCCCAGCGCGAGGTGTCGACGGCCGAGCCGGCCGCCCGGGCGCCGATCGCGGCACCGGCGATCCGGGCCTGATACTTGCCTTGATGAGTCAGCAGCGCACGGTGGTTGACGTCCCCGGCGGCGTACAGCCAGTCGCCCTCGACGGCCCGCACCAGGCAGGACGCGTCGACGTCCAGCCAGGACCCGGGTTCGAGACCGACGGACTCGAGACCGATGTCGTCGGTACGCGGCACCCGACCGGTCGCGTACAGCACCTCGTCGGCGACCACCGTACTGCCGTCCCCGAGGGTGAGCGTCACCTCGCCGCCGTGCCGGGCCAGTTCGGTCACCGAGGTGTTGAGCCGGACGTCCACCCCGGCCTCGGTCAGCCCCGCCGCGACCAGCTCACCGGCGAACGGCTCCATCCGGTCCAGCAGCCCGCCGCCCCGTACCAGCAGGGTGACCTGCGAGCCCAACCCCTGCCAGGCGGTGGCCATTTCGACCGCGACCACGCCCCCGCCGACCACCGCCAGCCGTCCGGGCACCTTGGCGGCGCTGGTGGCGTCCCGACTGGTCCACGGCCGGGCCTCGGTCAGTCCCGGCACGTTGGGCAGCGCGGCCCGGGTGCCGGTGCAGACCGCCACCGCGTGACGGGCCGTCAGCAGCCGTTCGCCGTCCACCAGGACGGACCGCTCGCCGGTCAGCCGACCGTGGCCGCGGACCAGGTCGATGCCGGTGGAGCTGAGCCACTCGACCTGGCTGTCGTCGTGCCAGTGCCAGGTGAACTCGTCCCGGCGGGCCAGCACGGCGGCGGCGTCCAACTTCCCGGTGACGGCCTCCCGGGTGCCCGGCAGCGCCCGAGCGTGCGCCAGCGCCAGCCAGGGGCGGAGCAGCGCCTTGCTCGGCATGCAGGCCCAGTACGAGCACTCGCCGCCGATCAGCTGACTCTCCACCAGAACGGTGCTCAGCCCGGCGGCCTTGGCCCGGTCGGCAAGGTTCTCGCCGGTCGGACCGCCGCCGAGGACCACCACGTCGTACTGCTCGGGCTTGGGGCTCATCGCTTTCACGCTCTCGCTCGATCGGCCGATACCGGGCCCATCCTGGGCCCGGCGCGGCAGGGCCCGCCAGTGCCGGACCCGGCGTGTCGCCGACGGCGCACACCCTCCCGGAGGCACCCGCTCGCGGTCTGGCATGATTCCGGCCCATGCCCACCCCTGTCGACGCGCCCGGTGCGCGCCACCACGCGAGCCCGAGTGCCTGCCCGGACTGCGCCGCCGTACTGGAAGCCGACGAGCGGTTCCCGGTCTGGTGTCCGGTCTGCGAATGGAACCTCCAGCCGGCCGAACCCGCCCGGGAGTCGGATCCGAAGAAGCGCCGCCGGGCCGAGCGCGAGAAGCGCCGGACGGAGGCCGGGAAGCGCAGGACCCAGGCCAGGGTGGAGGGACTGTTCGACGCCCTGCTCAGCGGTGACGGTGCCGCCGCCGACCGGGGTTGGCTCCTTGCGTCGGCCCTGGCCGGGCTGGTGCACCTGGTCACGTTTGCTGTGTGGGGCGGTACGACGGCGCTGTTGCTGTTCGGGACCTCGCCGCTGCGGGTGGTCGGGGTCTGCTGCCTGGGGCTTTGCTTCCTGCTGCGGCCCCGGCTCGGCCGGATCCGTCCGGACGAGACCTTCCTGACCCGGGCCGAGGCGCCCGCGCTGTACGCGCTGGCGGACCGGGTGGCGACGGAGGTGGGCGCCCGGCCGGTCGACCACATCCGGGCCGATGCGGAGTTCAACGCCTGGTTCACCAGGGCTGGGCTGCGCCGCCGAAGCGTGCTGTCGATCGGATTGCCGCTCTGGAGCACGCTCACCCCGCCGCAGCAGGTCGCGTTGCTCGGGCACGAGTTCGGGCATGACGTGAACGGCGACCACCGGCGCGGCGTCTGGCTGCGCTCGGCGGTGTCCGCATTGTTGGAGTGGCACCTGATCATCAATCCGACCCAGTTCCTCGCCCAACTGCTGCTGGCGGTGCCGAAGTGGTTGACGGGTCGGCTGCTGGAACTGATGAACCGGCTCACGGTGCGGTCCGGCCAGGCCGCCGAGTACCGGGCTGATGAGCTGTCGGCCCGGGTGACCTCGACCGAGACGGCCCGGCAGATGCTCGAGACGCTGCTGCTCAGCCCGAGCGCCGAGACGGTGCTGGTCCGCTACCGCAGCCTGCCGAGACAGCGGAGCGGCCCGAACGCCGGTCGCCCCGAGGCGGACCTGTGGGCCCAACTCGGCGCACTGCCCGGCAGCCTGACCCCGCTCGAGCGGGAGCGCCGACTGCGGCTGTCCGTCCGGGAGGCAGGTGCGGTGGACTCCACGCACCCGCCGACCCACCTGCGGATCAAGCTGATCGGCCGTCGCCCGGTCGACTCGCACCCGGTGTTCTTCGGCCCGGCCGAGCAGGCTGCGGTGGAGGCCGAGCTGGCCCCCGCCCAGGGACGGGTGGCCGGAGAGCTGCTGGTGGGCTGACCTGCTGCGGCGGAAAAATCGGAGGCCCGGCGGCGGGCTGCGCGGCTAAGGTACGGCCGTGACCGAACCAAATCAGGATCCGGGCGAGCCGGACGTGCGCAGCGCCGGGTGGTACCTCTGGTGGCTCGTGGCCAGTCAGCCCGGCCGGTCGGTGGCCGGGGCGGTGTTCGGCACACTCTGGATGCTGGGGCTGATCCTCCCCTCCTACCTGCTGTCCCGGGCAGTCGACGACGGACTGAAGGCCGACCACCCCGGCGCGCTGGTCGGCTGGTCGCTGGCCCTGGTGGTGGCCGGAGGACTGAACGCGCTGGTGGGTGTCGCCCGGCACCGCACCATGACCAAGGTCCGGATGGACGCCACCTTCCGCACCGTCCGGGTGGTGGTCCGGCAGGCCGTCCGGCTCGGCTCGGCGCTGTCCCGGCAGGCGGCCGCCGGTGAGCTGGTGACCATCGGCGTCTCCGACGTACAGCGGATGAGCGCGGCCCTGACCTTCACCGGCCCGGGGGTCGGTGCGGTGATCGCGTACCTGACGGTCGCGTACCTGCTGCTGGAGATCTCCCCGCTGCTGGCGGCGCTGGTGCTGCTCGGTGTCCCGGCGCTCGCGCTGCTGATCGGGCCGCTGCTCGGCCGGCTCCAGGAGACCGAGGCCCGCTACCGCGAGCGGCAGGGCAGGCTGGCCGGCCGGTTCGAGGACCTGGTCGGCGGCCTTCGGGTGCTGCACGGGCTCGGCGGCAAGGAGATGTACGCCGCCAGGTACCGGCAGGACTCGCAGCTGCTGCTGGCGGACGGCTACCGGGTCGGCGCGGTGACCAGCTGGATCCAGTCGATCGGGGCCGGGCTGCCGATCCTGTTCGTGGCCGTGGTCACCTGGGCCGCCGCCCGGCTGGCGGCCCAGGGCACCATCACCATCGGCGAGTTGGTCGCGGTGTTCGGGTACACGGCGGCGCTGAACATCCCGGTCTGGTTCCTGATGGAGGGCGGCCAGGACGTCAGCCGGGGGCTGGTCGCGGCCCGCCGTACGGTGCGGTTCCTCACCCTGACGCCCCGTCGGAGCAGCGCCGGAGCGGACGCCCCGGACGGCCCCGCGCCGCTCCTCGACCCGCAGTCCGGGGTCGAGGTGCTGCCTGGCCGGCTCACCGTGCTGGCTTGCGCCCGTCCCGCCGACGCCGTCGCGGTGGTGGACCGGCTGACCCGGTTCGCCGACACCGACTCATCGGCGGACAGCCCCAGTTGGGGAACCGTCCGGCTGGACCAGGTCGAGCTGCCGACGGTGCGCGAGCGGATCCTGATCGCCGACAACGAGGCGGCGCTGTTCGCCGGCCCGCTCCGGGAGCTGCTCGGCGGCCGACAGGACCGGGAGGACAAGGCGCTGCTGGAGGCACTCGAAGCGGCCGCCGCCCTGGACGTGCTGCGCGGGCTGCCCGCCGGGCTCGAGTCGCCGGTCGAGGCCGAGGGCCGCAACCTGTCCGGCGGGCAGCGGCAACGGCTCCGGCTGGCCCGGGCGCTGCTGGCCGACCCGGAGGTCCTGCTGGCCGTCGAGCCGACCTCGGCCGTCGACTCGCACACCGAGGCGGTGATGGCCGCCGGGCTCCGGACCTTCCGGGCGGGCCGTACCACCCTGGTCACCAGCACCTCGCCGCTGCTGCTGGACCGGGCCGACACCGTCGTGCACCTGGTCGACGGCCGAGTGGCGGCCACCGGCCCGCACCGCGAACTGCTCCGCGACCACCCCGGCTACCGGGCGCTGGTCACCCGGGAGGAAGCACCCACCGAAGCGCCCGCCGAGCCGTCCACCGCCGACCTGCCCGCGCCGCGTTCTGCCGAGGAGTCCGTCCGATGAGCACCGCCACCGACCACCAACTCCCGGTCGCCGGCGTGCGCGAGGTGCGCCGGGCCGCCCGTGGCCTGCTCCGGCAGGACCGCCGGTCGCTGGGCGGGGTGCTGACGCTCAACGTGCTGGCCGCCGCCACCGGGCTGGCCGGGCCCGCACTGCTCGGCCGGATCGTCGACCAGGTCGGCAACGGCGGCGGCGTGGCCGCGGTGGACCGGCTCGCGGCGGCCGTGGTGCTCTGCGCGCTGCTGCAACTGCTGTTCACCCGTCAGGCCCGCTACCTCGGGCACCGGATCGGCGAGCGGACCTCCGCCCGGGTCCGGGAACAGTTCGTCGACCGGGCCCTGGACCTGCCGCCGACCGTGGTCGAACAGGCGGGCACCGGCGATCTGACGGCCCGTGGCACCACCGATGTGGCGGCCGTCGGCACCACCCTGCGGGACTCCGTACCGAAGATCTTCATCGCCGGTCTCGAGGTCGTGTTCATCTTCGGTGCGGTCTTCGTGATCAACCCGCTGCTCGGTGCCTGCGGCCTGCTCGGCCTGTCGGGCATCTGGTTCGGTACCCGTTGGTACCTGCGCCGCGCCCGGGCCGCCTACCTGGCGGAGGGATCGGCCAACTCGGTCGTCGCCGAGGTGCTGGCCGCCACCGCGGCCGGCGCCCGGACGGTGGACGCGCTCGGTCTCCAGCAGCGCCGGATCGCCGCCGCCGAACTGGCGATCGGCACCGCCCGCCGGGCCCGGTTCCGGACGCTGTTCCTGCGCAGCGTGTACTTCCCGGTGATCGACGCCTCCTATCTGGTCCCGGTGGCGATCGTCCTGCTGGTCGGCGGACCGCTGCACGCGCACGGCGTGCTCAGCCTGGGCAGCGTGGTGGCCACCGCGATGTACCTGCGCCGGCTGGCCGACCCGGTGGACGTCGTGCTGATGCAGATCGAGCAACTCCAGAGCAGCGGCGCCTCGTTCGCCCGGGTGGAGGGGATCGCCGGGGCGCCCAGGAGCCCGAGCGCCGCCGCGGGCACGCCGGTCGACGACCGGATCGAGGTCACCGGCGTCCGGTACGCCTACGACGGCGGCCCGGACGTGCTGCACGGGGTGGAACTGACGGTCCGTCCGGGGGAGCGGATCGCCGTGGTCGGCCCGTCCGGCTCGGGCAAGACCACCCTGAGCCGGCTGCTGGCCGGCATGGACCGGCCGCGCACCGGCAGCGTGACGGTCGGCGGGGTGCCGATCGCGGACCTCGACCCGGAGGCGCTGCGCCGCCAGGTCGTCCTGGTCACCCAGGAGCACCACGTCTTCCTCGGCACCCTGCGGGACAACCTGCAGATCGCCGCCCCCGAGGCCGGGGACGGCGAGCTGCTGGCCGCGCTGGACGCGGTGGGCTGGGCACACCCGCTGCCGGACGGCCTGGACACCGAGCTGGGCCCGGCCGGTCACCGGCTCGGCGGCGCCCAGGCCCAGCAACTCGCGTTGGCCCGAGTGGCGTTGGCCGACCCGCACACGCTGATCCTGGACGAGGCCACCGCGCTGCTCGACCCGACCGCCGCCCGGGCCACCGAACGCGCGCTGGCCGCCGTACTGGAGGGCCGGACGGTGATCGCGGTGGCCCACCGGCTGCACACCGCGCACGACGCCGACCGGGTGGCGGTGATGGAGGACGGCCGGCTCAGCGAGGTCGGCAGCCACCACGAACTGGTCGCCGCCGACGGTCCGTACGCGGCGCTCTGGCGGTCCTGGCAGCAGTGAGCGGTTACGCCATGGCGGGCTCGGGCTGAGCGGTCATCAGACGCTGCGGGCGGCGCAGCAGCAGGTAGCCGAAGCCGGTCAGGGTGACCAGTCCGACGCCGAGCAGGGCGGCCCAGACCTGGTACCAGGGGGCGCCCGGCGGCACCAGGACGGCGCGTGGCCAGCAGATGTTGACCACCTCGAAGCCGGTCCACAGCACGGCGAGCAGGTTGACCGGGGTGCCCCAGCGGCCGAGCGAGACCGCACCGGCCGGGCGCCAGGTGCCGCGCAGCCTGGCGGTCAGCGCGGCCACGCTGAGCAGGAAGAACGGCAGGAAGGTGGCCGCGCTGCCGAAGGTGATCAGGCTGCCGATCGCGGTGGACTCCAGGCCGAGCGGCAGCGCGGCGGCACTGACCAGGGTGGCGGCGACCAGTCCGCCGATCGGCGCCTGACGGCGGTTCACCTTGCGGACCTGGCGGGAGAACGGGAAGACGCCGTCCCGGGCGAGCGAGTACAGACCCCGGGCGGCGCCGCCCTGGGAGGCCATCAGGCAGGCGGTGAAGCTGACCACGACCACCAGCACGAAGGGCTTGGCCGACCAGTCGCCGAAGCCGGTCACCACGGCGGTGGTCACCGGGTCGAGGTCCGTACCGGCGATCACGGCGGCCGGGTCGGGGTGGGCGAGCACCACCGAGACGGCGTTCAGGATCACCACCACGCCGACGCTGAGCAGCGCCCAGCGCATCGCGCGCGGCACCTGGCGGGCGGCGTCCTTGGTCTCCTCGGCGGTGGAGACGCAGGCGTCGAAGCCGATGAAGGCCCAGCCGCCGACCGCGATCACGGCGAGCAGCGAGCCGAGCCCGCCGGTGCCGGTGACGGCGGAGGCGTCCAGGCTGTCGGTGAGCAACGCGAAGCCGTGCTGCCGGAAGAAGAGCAGCAGGGCCAGGCCGACCAGTACCGAGGCGATCAGTTCGGCGGCGATCCCGGCCGAGACGAACCAGCGCAGCAGGTTGATGCCGTACGCGTTGACCAGCGTGCAGCAGAGCATGAAGGCGGCGGCCACCAGGACCAGACCGACCGGTGTCGGGGTGGCCCCGACCAGCGCGAAGAGCCAGGGCGCGGCCAGGTAGGCGACCGTGGTGTTGGCGAACATCACCGCGAACTGCCAGAGCCAGCCGCTCATCCAGGCGAAGCCGGGCCCGACCAGCCGCCGCGCCCACTGGTACGCGCCGCCGGCCAGCGGCCACTGCGAGGCCAGCTCGGAGTAGACCGCGACCACCAGCAGCTGGCCGAGCAGGCAGACCGGCAGCGCCCAGATCCAGGCACCGCCCTGGATGCTCATGCCGACCTGGGCCACCGCGTAGAGGCCGACCACGGGGGAGACCACGGCGAAGCCCATCGAGATGTTGCCGAGCACGCCGAGGCTGCGGCGCAGCTCCTGGCGGTAGCCGAGGGCGGCCAGCGCCTCGGCGTCGGAGGAGGGGACGGTTCTCTCGGTCATCCGGTGCCACCTTGCCGTCATAAAACTAACTTTGTTAGTCGGAGACGGTAGTCGCTGACCGGAGAGTAGGGAAGGGGCCGACATGCGATTGATATCTACCGGGGACGGCGAGGACGATCCCCGGGGCTGACCCCGTTCTCGCAGCGCAAACACTCCACCTGGCGCCGGGGCCTGGCGGCACCACCTTCACCGCATGCAAGGCGCCGCCG
The DNA here is from genome assembly GCF_001424875.1 of Kitasatospora sp. Root107. GTDB lineage: Bacteria > Actinomycetota > Actinomycetes > Streptomycetales > Streptomycetaceae > Kitasatospora. The sequence goes on from NZ_LMCT01000004.1 coordinate 221,499, forward strand.
GTCCGCTTCCGAGGAACACCCCGGCCACCCGATCGGCCCAGCAGCCGACAGCCCGTCAGGACAGCGCTCCGTCCTGACGGGAGGCTGGGAGTCTGATCCGCCCCTGGCAGAAGCCCGGCAGAAGCAGGAGCCCCATGGACCCGAAGCAGCGCGGCCCCCGCCACGGTGTGCTCTTGGCGTGGCTGCTGGCGCCACTGAGCGCCGTGGTCCTGATGACGGGTTACTTCACCGTCCCGCTGGGCCGCTTCGGCCCCGACCACCCGCTGCTCAGCTGGATCAGCTTCACCGTGGCGCTGGGCGTACTGGCGCTTCTGCTGCTGCGTCAGGTCCGCTACGTCCTGGTGCCCTCCGGGCGGGGGCGGCCCGCCGTCGGCATCGCACTGCTGATCTGCCTGTCGCTGGTCATCTTCGCCGCCGCCTACCTGGCGCTCTCCCGCCAGGACGGCGAGTTCACCAACCTGAGCACCCGGCTCGACGCCCTCTACTTCACCGTGATCACGACGTCGACCATCGGCTACGGCGACATCACCCCATCCGGCCAGTCCGCCCGCCTGGTGGTCATGCTCCAGATCGCCTTCAACCTGGTCTTCCTCACCACCGCCGCCGGCGCACTCACCACCCAGCTGCGCACCCGCTTCACCACCCGGGCAAACGCTCGTACCCACGCCGACGAGACGTCACCCCAGCCGGGGGAGCAGGCCGACGACACCTGAACAGCGTCCGGGCCGGCCGACCGGTACCAGGGCGGATCAGCGGGCGGGCATCGCCTCCCGGACCTTGGCGGTGTCGACGAACTGCTCGAAGCGGACGATCCGGCCGCCGCGTACGACGAAGTGGTGCGCGACGCGTACGTCGATGTCCTTGCCGGTGGCCTTGTTGGTGGCGGTGTAGCGGGCCAGTACGACGACGTTCTCGCCGTCCACGACGTAGGTGTCGTCGTGGGCGGCCCAGCCGTCCCACTCCTTGCCCAGCTGCTCCATGACGGCGGAGGTGACCCCGGTCGGGGTGCGGTAGGTGCCGGCCAGTGGGAAGCCCGCCATCTCGGTCCACTCCACGTCGTCGGCGAGGGTGGCCCGCAGGGCCTCCAGGTCACCGCCGGCGGAGGCGAGGTACTGGCGGCGTACGACGTCGGCGGGTGCGGTGGAGGTCTGGAAGTCGGTCGTCTCGCACATGGCTGGGGTCCTCCTGGAACGAGGGGCGGGGTGGATGTCTGCCGGGTCAGCTGTCCAGGCGCAGGTTGCCCATCCGGGCGGCGATCTGGGGGTCCCGGTGGTCGAAGAAGAGCGAGGCGCCGGTGTCGAGGGTGGCGATGGCCGCCATCTGGTCGTCGGTGAGGTGGAAGTCGAAGATGTCGAAGTTCTCCGCCATCCGCTCGGCGCGGATTGACTTGGGGATCGCCACGACGCCGCGCTGGGTCAGCCAGCGGAGCACGACCTGCGCCACGGACTTGCCGTGCTTCGCGCCGATCCCGCTCAGCAGCGGGTGCGTGAACAGGTCGTTCCTGCCCTCGGCGAACCCGCCCCAGGACTGGATCTGGACCCCGTGCTCACGCATCAGCTCCTGGTCGGCGGTGCGCTGGAAGAACGGGTGGGTCTCGATCTGGTTGACCGCCGGTGTGATCTCGTTGTTGACGACCAGGTCGACGAGCCGGTCGGGGTAGAAGTTGGCGACGCCGATCGCCCTGGCCAGGCCCTCGCGGTTGAGCTCCTCCAAGCCGCGCCACTGGCCGTACACGTCGCCGAAGGGCTGGTGCATCAGGTACAGGTCGAGGTGGTCCAGGCCGAGCTTGGCCAGCGAGGTCTCGAAGGCACGCCGGGTGTTCTGCTGCGCGGGTGCGTCCTGGATCCACAGCTTGGTGGTGACGAACAGCTCCTCGCGCGGGATGCCACTGCTCTTGATGGCGCGGCCGACGGCCTCCTCGTTCTGGTAGGCGGCGGCCGTGTCGAGTAGGCGGTAGCCGACCGCGAGGGCGTCGGTGACGGCCTTCTCGGTCTGCTCCGGCGGGATCTGGTAGACGCCGAAGCCGAGGACCGGCATCTCGACGCCGTTGTTCAGCGTGACGTTCTGCATGGGACTTCCTTCGGTCGGAGAGAGTGCGAAGCTCGTGACAGTCCACCTTCGCTCGCTCTCGCCTCCCGTGGCAGGTCGAGCCGTGCCAGGGGGTGACGGACGGGGGTAGTGACAGGGCCCTCACCGGCGCCCAGGACGACGACGAGTCCCAGACAGACCATCCCGACCGCTCCTGCTGCCGACCGCCTCCGCCGAGCACCGTGGTCGGCGCAGCGCGTACGGACCGCATCCCCGCGCTGCGCGGGCGGTGAGGCATCCGCGACCCCGGACCCGTCGTCGTCAGCCCCAGGGCATCTCGCCCTTGACCACCTTGGGGCTGAGCTGTGCGGCGATACCGAAGCTCAACTCCGGGTAGTGCTTGAACAGTTCAGCCGTAGCCGTGTCACCGTCGGGTGTGGCGGCGACGATGTCGGCGAAGGTCTTCAGGTAGTCGCGAGTGTGCCGGATCGCCGAGATGTCGGCGGGTGCGCCCGGGGCACGGTGGCCGGGTACGACGAGACGGGGAGCATGGGCCTCCATCTCGTCCAACAGGCTGATCCAGGCGGCCTGTTGGGCATCGGTGGCGGTGTCGGCCACCCACACGTGCTGGCCGGAGAAGACCAGGACGCCGCCCAGCAGCCACCGGGTCTCGGGCTGGAACAGGTAGCCGTGCATCGGGAGTTCGGCGGGCTGTCCCTTGAGCTGGAAGACGTGACCCTCCAGTGAGATGTCCTGGGTCTGCGGCTGGAGGTCGACCAAACGGGTGGGCAGGTTGACGCCGGTGTCGGCCCAGGCCTTGAGCTTCCCCTCGTAGCTGTGCCTGATGTGGTCGAGCACGGTGGGGGTGGCGGTGAAGACGGCGTCGGGGAAGGCGTCGGCGATGACCTCGGCACCGAAGTAGAAGTCCGGGTCGCCGTGGCTGACGAACACCTGCTTCAGCGTCTTGCCGGAGTCCAGCACCGCGGCGGCGATCCGGTGTCCGTCGGCGCGGGTGAAGGCGGCGTCCACCAGCAGTGCGTCGGTCTCTCCCGTCACGAGCGTGGCGGTCTTGGCCTTCGCGCCGGCCGGGAAGTCGAGGTCGAGGATCGTGTGGTCGAGCGTGCTCATGCGGAGCTCCTTACGTTCACGAAGGATCGGGCCGGTGCATCGCGCCCGTGCGGCCAGTCTCATGGCCGGGCCCGGACCCGGCCAGCCGACCGGGAGGCCCTGCCACCGCCCGGAACGGCACTGCCGCGCAGGTGACGGCTGCCGCTGGGAGCCGCAGGACATCAGGCTGTAACGTGACCGGGTCGGCGGACAGCCGCCGGAGTGGTAGCGGGGCAGGCGGAGGGCGGGGACGGTGGGGCGACCCAGCAGGGCACTGCTGAGCAGGGAGATCATCGCCAGGGCGGCGCTCGCCGTGGTGGACGAGAGCGGCCCGGACGGCCTCACCATGCGGGCGCTGGCCGACCGGCTCGGGGTCAAGGCCGCCTCGCTCTACAACCACGTGGCCGGGAAGGACGAGCTGCTCGACTCGCTCGCCGAACTGGTCAACGCCGAGATCGACCTGACCCCGCTGGCGGACCCGCAGTGGCGGGCGGGCATCGCCGGGTACGCCCGGGGCTACCGCGCGGTCTTCCGTCGGCACCCGAACACGATCGCCCTGCTGGCCCGCCGTCGGGTCGAGGCAGACCGCCAACTGCTCGGGTACGAGGCGCTGTTGGCCGCACTCGGGCGGGCCGGTCTGGGACCGGCCGACGCGGCGGAGGCGGCGGCCGCGCTGGACTACCTGGTGCTCGGCTCCGCGCTGGAGACCTTCGTCGCCGGGTTCGCCCGTCCCGCCGAGGAGTACCGGCCTGACTACCCGTCACTGGCCGAGGCGCTGACGCAGTCGGCCGCGCGGGGCGGCGGGCTGGACGAGCGCGGTTTCGAACTGGCCCTCGGGCTGCTGCTGGACGGGCTTGCCGCCCGGGTCTGAGCAGGGTGTAGGCATGCGGAGGGCGGGCCCGGTCTCGTCCCCGGGCCCGCCCACGTCCCTTGCCGCCGCCTACTGCTGCTCGGCCTTCTCCGCCGCCACCTTGGCCCTGACCTCGTCCATGTCCAGCTCACGGGCCTTGCCGATCAGGTCCTCCAGCACCGGCGCGGGCAGCGCACCGGCCTGGGAGAAGACCAGCGTGCCGTCCCGGATGATCGCCAGGGTCGGGATCGACTGGATGTCGAAGGCCGCCGCCAGCTCCCGCTGCGCCTCGGTGTCGACCTTGGCGAAGACGATGTCGGAGTGGCGCTCGGCGGCCTTCTCGTAGACCGGCGCGAAGCGCACGCAGGGCCCGCACCAGCCGGCCCAGAAGTCGATGAAGACGAAGTTCTGGTCGTCCGCGCCTCCGATCACCTCGTCGAAGTTCTCGGCGGTCAGTTCGACGGTGCTCATATCGGCTTGCCTGCCCTTCTCGTCCGGCTGCGATCTGCGTCGGCGTCAACCAACCGGTCCGCCGAGCTATTCCAGCTGCCTAGTTGGTGGGTACGTAGTCGAAGCGGGGGGTGAGGGTGCCGAACATCGAGTCCGCCTTGAGGCCGTCGCCGAAGTACGCCTTGGTCAGTGCAGCGGAGTCCGAGGTGACGTGGAACGGCACCCGGTCCAGGGTGAAGCCGGTCAGGGTGGGCCGGCCGTTGGCGATCACCTCGGCCGGGGTGGTGTAGGCGATCAGCGTCTCCTCGCTGAGCGGCTGCCCGTTCACCTTGATGCCGGCCGAGTAGCCGGGCTGGGGCATGATCCGGATCCAGGTCGGCACCAGCTCCATGAAGGTCTGGCTGCTCTCCTGGTTCAGGGTGATCCCGCCGGGGTAGAAGATCCGGCCCTGCTCGTCCAGGTGGTCACCTGCGGTGGAGCCGATCGGCATGTCGAAGCCGTAGCCGTCCGGGTCCAGCGTGAACGGCGGGATCGCGCCGAGCTTGACGTCGTTGGCGATCAGCCACGCCTTGGTGCTGTCGCTGACCCGGACCTTGGCGCTGCCCCAGGGGGAGATGTAGATCCGGGAGGCGCGCTGCTCGGCGTCCTGAGCCACCGGAGCGGCGGCCTGCGCGGTCGGGGCCAGGGCGACCGGTGTGGCCAGGGCGAGGGCGGTGACGGCGATGGCGAGCTTGCGGAGAATGCGCACGTACGTGCTCCTGAAAGGTGAGTGGTCAGGGGAGGTAGCGGAAGGTGCCGGAGAGGACGCCGAACGGCTCCCCGGCCCGGAACGCGGTGCCGAGGGCCTCGTTGAGCGTGGCGGCGCCGACCTCGGTCAGCGTCAGCGGGACCTTCGCGGTCCGGACGCCGCCGAAGGTGAGGCCCCAGCCGGAGCCGAACGCGTCGCCCAGCGTGTACGAGCAGAACAGCTGCTCGGTCGGCGACTTGACGCCGTTCACCGCCAGGTACGAGGAGAGGCCGCGGTCCGGCCAGAACCGCAGCCAGAACTCGTCCATGGTCCAACTGCCGCTGGTCTGCGGGTTGGTGAGGGTCACCCCGCCCGGGTAGTAGACCCGGCCGAAGTTCTCCAGGTCGATGTAGTCGCCGGAGGTCGAGCCGATGTCGCTGATGATGCCCCGGTCGTCCGGCAGCGCGGTGACGGGAGCGATCGGCGTGACGGCCACCGCGTGCTCGACCAGCTGGGCCCGGAAGCTCGGGGCCCACTCGACCTGAGCGGTGCCCCACGGGGAGACGTACGGGCCGGGCGGGATACCTGCGGCCTGGGCGGAACCGGGGGTGACCACGGTCATCAGCAGGGCCGCGAAGAGCAGCGAGAAGAGCTGACGTAGTTTCATATGACTCCTTGGCTGGAGAGCAACTCGCCGACCGCAGCAGGTGGATGGGCATGCGGGCGCGCCGAACCAGGGGCCGATCGGCCCCGGTCGGAGGATGCGCTCGAAGGCTAGCGGTGATCGGGGGCGATCTGTGTACGCATGACGCTTGAGAGGTACGGCCTGCGGCCGAAGTTGGGCCACTCGGGGGAAATGCGCGACACGTCCGTGGGAGTCGGCGGGTGTGGAGTGCGTGAAGATCCACTCGGCCCTAGGTTTGCCCTGGCCGTCCGGGCACCGGGCTGCCTCATGCTGCCCAAAGTCCGTTCGTTGAACGGCACTTCGGCATGCCCACCGCGATCCCTGGAGCCGCCATGTCCGAATCCGCTGGTACCCGCCGCCCGAGTCGTCGACTGTTCCTCGGCGGCGCCGTCGCGACTCTGGCCGCCGCCTCACTGGGCGGCCCGCTGCTCGGCCGCGGCGAGGCGGGCGGGCACTTCGACTCGCCCGCCGTGCTGGCCGACGGGCAGGCGAACATCACCGACGTGTACGCCTTCACCAGCCCGGACGACCACGACCAGGTGACCATCGTGGTCGATGTCCAGCCCGGCCAACTCCCGGGCTCCGGACCGCTGAACTATCCCTTCGCCACCCGGGCCCGGTACGAGCTGCACCTCGACGGCCGGGGCACCGGGCAGCCGGACACCACCTACCGGTGGACCTTCCGGAACGAGGACCGGCGACTGTTCGGCGCCGGGCCGATCGCGGTCGGCCCGGTGCGCTCGCTCAGGGACAACTCACTGCTGTTCAAGCAGCGTTACACCCTGGAGCGGATCAGGGGCGGCCGGGTCGAGACGCTGATCTCGGACGGCACCGCCGCGCCCACCCACACCGGCCTGGCCCTGATGCCCGACTACGGCGCGCTGCGCAGCGAGGCCACCCGCAGCCTGCCCGGCGGCGGCCGGACGCTGGCGGGCCAGATCGCCGAGCCGTTCGTCGCCGACACCCGGGTGTTCGGCCTCTTCACGATCGGCACCATCGGTCCGGTGCCCGGCGCACTCCCCGCCGCCGGGCCGCTCTCCGCACTGAACGTCGGTGCGCTGGTGCTCCAGCTCCCCAAGCGCGAACTCGCTCTGAACGGTGACCCGGAGCGCAATCCGGTGGTGGGCATCTGGGCCACCGTCTCCCGCGAGGGCGCCGACCTCGCCCGTGACCTGCGGACCCAGGCCGCGACGTACCGGCAGATCGGCCGGCTGGGCAACCCGCACATCATGTTCGCACTCTGGGGCACCTTCGCCGGGCTCTCCCAGCCGGGCGGCCCGGAGGACCGGTTCAACACCAGGGCGGCCGAACTCGACGCGCAGGACCAGGAGTTCCTGGCCGCCGCGCTCGACCCGGCCCCGCCCCGCCGGATCGAGGCGGCTCAGGGATTCGCCGCACCGGCCGGGCCGCGCACCGACATCCGGGCGCTGTTCCTCGGCGGCATCGGCAAGGACAACGGATCCCGCTTCGGCCTCGACCTGAACACCCAGAGCATGAACGCCGACGCCGACCCGGCGGCTCTGCGCTGGGCCGACCAGCTGCGGCTCAACCTGACCACCCCGGTCAGCGCCGACCCGCACCCGTACGGTGTGCTCGACGGCGACCTCCAGGGCTACCCCAACGGCCGCCGCCTGAACGACGAGATCGACGTGCCGCTGCTGCGGATGCTGGAGGGCGAACCCTCCGACCGCTCGGCCGCGCACCTGCTGCCGCCGTCCTCCTTCAACTGGCAGCCCAAGCCCGCCTCGAACGTCTTCCCGTACGTCAACCTGCCGCACGCGGGCCCGTGACCCGTCGGCGCGCCGTCGCGGGCGCGGTCGGCGGCGGAGTGCTGGTGCTGGCCTGCGCGGCCGGACTGCTGGCGCTCGGGCCCGCCGGTCCGGCCACGCAGCCGGGCGCGGTCTCGGCGCCGCCACCGGCCGACCGGCTGGCGGCGGCCCGGCAGGCCGCCGGGCGGCGGCCGGGGGACGCCACCGCCTGGGCCGAGTTGGCCCTCGCGGCGGTGGACCGGGCCAGGACCACCCTGGACGGCGGTCAGCTGGCGGAGGCCGACCGGGCGCTGGCCCGCTCGCTCGGCCTGCGTCCGGAGCGCAACTACGAGGCCCAGGTCGGCTCAGGCCAGCTCGCCAACGCCCGCCACGAGTTCGCCACCGCAAGGGAGTTCGGCCTGCGGGCGACCACCATGGCCCCCGACCGGGCCGCCGGGTACGCGGTGCTGGCGGACGCCGAGCTCCAGCTCGGCCACCTCTCCGCCGCCACCGCCGCCACCCAGCGTCTGCTGGACCTGGCTCCCACCACGGCGGCGTACACCCGCGCCTCGTACGACCTGGAGACGCACGGGCGGACGGCGGAGGCGGTGCTCGCGCTGGAACGGGCCCTGGAGCTGGCGGTCACGCCGGGCGAACAGGCGTTCAGCGCACACCGGTTGGGCGATCTGGCGTGGGATCAGGGCCACCCCGAGCAGGCCGAGCAGCACTACCGGCACGCGCTGGCCGTGCAGCCGGACGACCACTTCGCCGCCTTCGGGCTGGCCCGCAGCGCCGCCGCGCTCGGCCGCACCGAGGAGGCACTGGGCCGGTACGGGGAGCTGGTGGCCCGGGTGCCGCAGCCGCAGTTCCTGCTGGAGTACGCCGAGTTGCAGCTGAACAGCGGACAGCAGGCCGAGGCTGCCGCCCAGTTGACTGCCCTGGCCGCCGAAGTCCGGCTGGCCACCGGCCCGCTCGACCTGCAACTGGCCCGCTACCTGGCCGACCACGGCGACCCGGCGGAGGCCGTCCGGCTGCTGACCGAGGAGTGGCAGCGGCGGCACAGCCCGCTGGTGGCCGAGGAGCTGGCCTGGGCCCTGCACCAGGCCGGGCGGGACCAGGAGGCGCTGCCGCACGCCAGGTTCGCCGCCGAGGCGGGCGGCGCCGGAGCGCTGGGCGCGTACCGCAGTGGTGTGATCGAGCACGCGCTCGGTCTGCCCGGTGCCGCCGAGCTGCTCCGTACTGCGCTGCGGCGCAACCCGTACTTCTCGGCCCGGTATGCCGCCCGCGCGCGGGAGTTGCTCGGCTGAGGCCGACGGCAGGTCAGCCCGGCAGGGTGACCGCCCGGCGCAGCACCAGGCCGAGCTGCCGGGCGTACAGCCGCTGCAGCAATGGCACGATCGGACCGGCCAGACGGGTGTACCAGCAGGCGGGGCGGCTGAACGCGGTGACGGTGAACCAGACCGCCTTGTCGGCGCCCATCGTCACGATGAACGACTCCTCGCCGCGCTCCGGGTGGGCCGCCAGGGTGCCGTAGGCGAAGCCGATCCGGTCCGGCTCCGCCACAGTCCAGACCACCTCGGCGGGTGCCTGGAACCGGAGCCGCCCGAGGCCGAGGCCGACCACCAGCCGGACGCCCGGCGCGGCGGTCTCGGCGTCGGCCTCGACGGTGGCCCCGGTACCCCGGTGCATCCGCCAGCCGGTCACCATCGCGCCCGCGGCCTCCAGCGCCTCGCGGCCGTGGCCGATCAGCACGTGGTGGCGGAGGTAGTGGTAGCCCTCGGGCAGCCGGTCGGGTTCGCGGGTGGCGCCGACCTCGGGGTAGTTGAAGGTGCTCATGGGGTCGGCTCCAGTCGTGGGTACGGCGGTGGCGGCGGCAGTGGTCATCGGGGCAGTTCCTTGAGCCGACGCCAGGCGAGCAGCGCGCAGAGGGCGAAGCCGAGCGCGTTGCCGAGGCCGTGGGTGGCGGCCATCCAGGTGAGGGTGGGGTGGGCCAGGCCGGTGGCCTCGCCCAGCGCCCACCAGAGGGCGAGCAGCATGGTGACCACCAGGACGGCGGCCGAGCAGCGCAGCAGCCGTCCGGTCAGCCGGTCGGCTGCTCGGCGGCTGAGATCCTGCCAGCTGAGCAACCCGACCAGCCACATCCCCGCGGTCAGGACGACGGCTCCGGCCAGTTCGGCCCAGTCGTCGACGAAGTACCCGGCCAGCACCAGCAGGGTGCCGACCGGGACGCTGAGCGCCGCGGCCCGGGCCAGTCCTGGCCGGCTCCGGACGGTGCGGCAGACCAGTCCGGCGACCAGGGCGGCGGTGAAGCCGGCGAAGTGGAAGTGCGGGACGGTGAGCGCCAGGATGTCGAGGTCGAAGCCGAACAGCCGGGTGCCCGAGCGTTCGGCGACCAGGGCGAGCCCGGCCACCGAGGGCGCGAGCAGCGCGGTGAGGGCCGCGAGCTCGGCGGGGGCGAGCGAGCGGGACCGGGCCAGCCGGACCGGCGCGAGTGCGGCCAGCGCGACGGTGGCGGCCGCGTAGACCGAGGCCAGTGCGGTGGCGGTGGCCCCGCGTGGCAGCCAGAGCGCCACCGCTCCCGGCAGTGCGGCCAGCGGCCAGAGCCGGGCCAGCGCGGCGCTGCCGGGGCCACCGAGTAGTCCGAGTCCGAGGGGCACCACGGCCAGCATGCCGAGCATCACGATCAGGTTGACCAGCGCGGTCACGGCGGCCGCCCCCTCTGTTGAACGCGTTCAAAGCTCTTCCGTCGCAGACTCTACGGCATCTCTGAACGCGTTCAATACCGGGTGGGAGTGGTCCGGAGCACACTGAGAGGAAGGAGGACGCCATGCCCAAGATCCCGCTCATCTGCCCCCGCTGCGGACGTCCTCAGCAGGTCGTTCCCGGCGGCTCCGACCGCCCGGTGAAGGTGGTGCACCGGGAGACCGGCCGGGAGGAGTGCGAACCCCGGCCGCACTGACGCTGGCTTACACCCCGCCGCCGGGCGCAGGCTGGAGGGACAGGATCTCGCAGGATCTCCCGGAGGCGGTGGTGACGATGACCCGGACACTCGTCGGCTGGCACGTCGAGCTGGAGTTCGCGGAGGAGGGCGACCGGACCAAGGCGGCCGCGCTGGTCCGACTGGCCGACGGCACCGAACTCAGGGCGCACGGCTTCAGCACCCGGCACCACGACGACCGCCCGCAGCTGCGGGTCGGCGAGGAGGTGGCGGGAGCCCGCGCGCTGAACGAGCTGGCGATGCTGCTGCTCACCAAGGCCCACGACGAACTGCGCGAGGGCTCCCGGCCCACCGACTACGCGATCAGCTGACGGACCACCCGGTCAGCCGAGGCCGACCCGGTCCAGCGGTACGGCCGGGTCGGCCAGCGCGTCCGGGTCCACCTGACGCCCGGAGCGGACCAGCTCGCGGATCGGGTCGGTCACGTCCCAGACGTTGACGTTCATCCCGGCCAGCACCCGCCCGCCGTCCAGCCAGAACGCGATGAACTCGCGGCCCGCCCGGTCGCCCCGGAAGACCACCCGGTCGAAGCCGTCCGGCTGCACGTAGCCGGTGTACTCCATGCCGAGCTCGTACTGGTCCGTGAAGAAGTACGGCACCCGGTCGTGCACCGCCTCCTGGCCGAGCATCGACCGGGCGGCGGTCCTCGGCTGGTGCAGGGCGTTGGCCCAGTGCTCGACCCGGATCGGGCGGCCGTACAGCGGGTGCAGGGCGTTGGCCACGTCCCCCGCCGCGTAGATGTCCGGCGCCGAGGTGGCCAGGTACTGGTCGGTGCGGATGCCGTTGTCGACGGTCAGCCCGGCCGCCTCGGCCAGCTCGGTGTTCGGGGTGATGCCGATGCCGACCACCACCGCGTCGGCCGGCACCAGCTCGCCGTCGGCCAGCCGGACGCCGTCCCCGGTCAGTTCGGTGACCTGCACGCCGAACCGCAGCTCGACGCCGTGTGCCCGGTGCAGCTCGGCGAACACCTGCGCCGCCTCCCGGCCCAGCACCCGCAGCAGCGGCAGCTCGGCCGCCTCCAGCACGGTCACCTCCGCCCCCGCCTCGCGGGCGGCGGCCGCCGTCTCCAGGCCGATCCAGCCCGCGCCGATCACCACGATCCGGGCGCCGGGGCGGATCGCCGCCTTGATCCGTTCGCTGTCCTGGACGGTCCGCAGGTACAGCACCTGCTCGCCGTCCGCGCCGGGCACGGTCAGGCGGCGCGGCGAGGAGCCGGTGGTGAGCAGCAGTTTGGCGTACCCGAGCCGGCTGCCGTCCGCCAGGCTGACGGTGTGTCCGGCCGGGTCGATCGCGGTGGCGACGGCGCCGAGCACCAGGTCCACGCGATGCTCGGCGTACCACTCGGCCGGATGGACGTAGATCTTCTCCCGCGCGGTCTTCCCCATCAGATAGCCCTTGGAGAGCGGCGGCCGCTCGTACGGTCGCTCGGTCTCCGCCCCGATCAGCGTGATCGACCCCTCGAAACCCTCCGCCCGCAGTGTCTCGACGGCCTTCGCCCCCGCCAGGCTCGCTCCCACGACGACGTACCCGGTCTTCATCGCGGCTCCTCTCGTCGGCCCCATCACACCCCGGAGATCTGCCCGCCGCGAGCCGAACCACCCCTGTCACGGCAGGTCGTCCTAGGCTGAGAGACGCCACGACCGGAAGGAAGGGCTCCGATGAGCGAGCAGACCGTGACCGTCCGATGTGTGCCGGCCGCACCGTGCTGGGTCAGTCTGATGGCCCGTGACCTGACGGTGGCCCAGGCGTTCTACGGGCCGTTGCTGGGGTGGTCGTTCCAGGCCGGCCAGCACGGGTTCGGGCCGTACGTCCGGGCGGTGCTGGACGGGGTGGAGGTGGCGGGGATCGGGGCCACCGAGGGGGAGTGGCAGCCGCCGGTCGCCTGGACCACCTACTTCGGTAGCGAGAGCGCGGACGACACCGCGGCCCGGATCAGGGAGCGCGGCGGCACGGTGGCGATCGGCCCGCTGACCTTCGACGCGGGGCGGATGGCGTTGGCCTCGGACCTGACCGGCGCGGCCTTCGGCGTCTGGGAGGGCGACCTCGGCTGCAACACCTGGGTCCGCTCGCCGGGAGCGCCGGTCTGGATCGAGCTGCGCACCGGTGACCCGTTCGAGGCAGCGCTGTTCTACGGCGAGGTGTTCCGCTGGGACGAGCGCGATCCGGACCGGTTCGAGGTGCGGTACGAGAACGAGCGGGTGGTGCTGCGGGCGGAGCACCGCAGCGTGGCCGCCCTGCGCCGGGCCGAGGACATCGGGGCGCACTGGGAGGTCTTCTTCTCGGTGACCGACACCGACCTGGCCGTCCGTCGGGCGGTGGAGCTCGGCGGCTCGGCAGAGGGCCCCGCCGTCGACACGCCGTACGGCAGGGTGGCCCGGCTGCGGGACGCCGAGGGCGGGCTGTTCTCGGTGATCACCCCGGTCTGAGTCCCGGTCCGAGTCAGTGGGTGCGGACCTGGGAGAACAACCGGTGCATCGCCTCGGCCAGCTCCTCCGGGCCGGTGACCGGGCGGTGGAACTCGAAGCGGGCGTCCAACACCCGGTCCTCGGCCAGCAGCCTGACGCGCAGTCCGAACCGGTCGAGTGACACCGGCCTGACCTCGTACCGGCCCGGGTCCGGCCAGGACCGCAGACCTGACGGGTGGTCAAGAGCCTGGGCGCCGAGCAGCGCGAGCTGGTCGGCGTGCGCCGAGGCAAGGTGCTGGAGGACGGTCGCCTCCTCGGCGGCCAGCGGGTCGGTCGCGGCGCGGCCGAAGCCGGTGAGGTCGACGCAGCAGTCGGCGCCCCAGAGGTCCTCGACCGAGAGGTGGTCCGGGTCGAAGCGGAGCAGTGCGTACTGCCCGGCGGGGCGGTACGGGAAGAGTCCGTCCAGCACCTCCGGTGCGGCCGGCCGCAGCGCGGTGAGGCGGCCGTGCACGGTGGCCCGGCCCCGGATCCGGTGCGGCATCGCGACCGGGGCGACGTCCACCGCCTCCAGCAGGCCGGCCACCTCCTCCTGGCGGGAGACCGAGGCGATCCGGCAGAGCGGGGAGTCGTGCTCGGCGAGCACGGCCAGGGCTCCGTCGGGGAGGACGGCGCAGCGCACCAGCGGCGGGATGCCGGGCCGGTTGGCCAGGTCGATCCCCGGTACGTCGAGGATCACCGAGGAGCCGAACTCCAGCAGGGTGCGGGCCCGTTCGGCGGGGGTGGGCACTGGTCCGGCCGGGCTGGGCAGGGCAGGGCTGTCGGACATCCGTCCTCCTCGGTAGGTAAGGTGAGCCTAACCTAAGGAGATGGAGGGTGGAAGCCCTTCCGGGGTCAGCCGGCCGCCCCCAGCATCCGCAGCACCAGGACGCCGTAGCGCCGGCCGAGCTCCTCGGGCGTCTCGCTGCTGCGCTCGGTGTACCAGCGCGAGACGTCGATGCCGAGCGAGGTGACCGCGCGGGCGGCGGTCCGGACGTCCTGGACCTCGAACGCGCCGGTCGCCACCCCGGCCTCGATGATCCGGCGGACGGTCTCCTCGATCCGCCGCCGCAGCTCGGCGACCACCGCGAAGTCGTCCTCCGGCAGGGCGTGCAGCTCGTGGTTCACGATCCGTCCGACCGTGTGGCCCCGGGCGTGCCAGCAGGTGAACTCCTCGACCAGTCGGCGCATCTGCTCCACCGGTGGCAGGTCGGCGGCGGCCGCCCGTTCGACCAGGTCCAGGGTGGCCTGGTGGCCGGTGCGGCTGATCTCCGAGAGCAGCGCCGACTTCGAGGAGTAGTGGATGTAGAGCGCGGCCGGGCTCATCCCGGCCGCGGTCGCGATGTCCCGGGTGGTGGTCGCGTGGTAGCCGCGCCGGGCGAAGGACTCGACCGCCGCGAGCAACAGCCGCCGGGCGGCCTCGGTGCGCTCGCCCATGCCGCCTGCGGGCCAGAGGTCGGCGGATGTTCGGTCGGTCATGCGGGCCATCCTCCCAGACGGTGCCGTAGGTCCCGGTGGGCGGTCGACGGCAAGTGGTTGACAGTGTGCGCGGCCGCTTGGATGCTAAGCAAGCGCTTAGTCAGCCCGGACTCCTGGGAACGCCCCGGACTGCTGGGTACTCCGTCGAGAGGGACTCGTGATGGCACCGTCGTTGAAGGGCCGGGTGGCCGTGGTCACCGGAGCCAGCCGGGGCATCGGCCTCGAAATCGCCCGGGAGCTGGTGGAGCGGGGCGCCAAGGTCTGCGTCACCGCGCGCAACGCCGAGCCGCTGGCCGACGCGGTCCGCGAACTCGGCGGCCCCGACCACGCGATCGCCGTGGCGGGCCGGGCCGACGACCCAGAGCACCAGGCCGAGACGGTGGCCCGGACGCTGGAGACCTTCGGTCGGCTTGACCACCTGGTCAACAACACCGGCATCAACCCGGTGTACGGCCAGATCCTGGACGTCAGCCCCGACCAGGCCGCCAAGATCCTCGGGGTCAACCTGCTGGCCCCGATGGCCTGGACGAAGCTCGCGTACGACGGGTGGATGCGCGAGAACGGCGGCGCGGTGGTCAACGTCGCCTCGCTGGCGGGCCTGCGGGCCGCGCCGGGGCTCGGCATGTACGCCGTCTCCAAGGCCGCGCTGATTCACCTGACGACCCAGCTCGCGTTCGAACTCGCCCCCGGCATCCGGGTCAACGCGGTCGCGCCCGCCATCGTCAAGACCAAGTTCGCCGAGGCCCTGTACGACGGCCGGGAGGAGCGGGTCGCGGCCGGCTACCCGCTCGGGCGGCTCGGCGTGCCGCAGGACATCGCCGGAGCGGTCGCCTTCCTGCTCTCCGAGGAGGCGGGCTGGATCACCGGCCAGACCCTGACGCTGGACGGCGGCGTCTCGCTGGCCGGCGGGCTGTGAGCCCCGCCGTCGCGAGCCTGGCCGGGCGTGGCGTGCTGGTGACCGGCGCCGGGCACGGCATCGGCGCCGCGCTGGCCACCGCCTTCGCCTCCGCCGGGGCCAGGGTGGTGGTCAACGACCTGGACGCCGGGGCCGCCCAGGCCGTCGCCGACTCGATCGGGGCGTACGCCCTGCCGGGTGACGCCGCCGACCCGACGGAGCTGATCGCCGCGGCCCGGGCGGAGCTCGGCGCGATCGACGTCTACTGCGCCAACGTGGGCGTCGGCACGGCGGGCGGCGCGGACGCGGGCCCGGCGGCCTGGGCCACGGCCTGGGACGTCAACGTGATGGCCCACGTCCGGGCGGCCGAACTGCTGCTCCCTGACTGGCTGGAGCGCGGCGAGGGCCGGTTCGTGGCGACCGTCTCGGCGGCCGGGCTGCTCACCATGCTCGGCTCCGCGCCGTACGCGGTCAGCAAGCACGGTGCGCTGGCCTTCGCCGAGTGGCTGGCCGCCAGCTACCGGCATCGGGGTGTCCGGGTGCACGCGGTCTGCCCGCAGGGCGTCCGGACCCGGATGCTCGAGGATTCCGGCCCGGCCGGTCAACTGCTACTGGCCGAGGGTGCGTTGGAGCCGTCGGCGGTGGCGGACGCGGTGCTGCGGGGAATCGCCGAGGAGCGCTTCCTGATCCTGCCGCACCCCGAGGTGGCCGACTACTACGCGACCCGGGCGACCGATCCCGACCGCTGGCTGGACGGCATGAACCGGCTCCAGCAGGCCCTTGAGAAGGAGTGATTCCCCATGATGCGGGCATGGCAGGTCGGTGAACTGGGCGAGCCCGGTGCAGTGATGCGGTTGGCGGAGGTGGAGCAACCATCGCCCGGGGCAGGGCAGTTGCTGGTCCGGGTACGGGCCGCCGCAGTGAACTTCCCGGACGCGCTGATGTGCCGTGGGCACTACCAGGTGCGGCCGCCGCTGCCGTTCACGCCCGGCGTGGAGCTGTGCGGCGAGGTGGTCGGCGGCGAGCGGTCCGGGGAGCGGGTGATCGGGACTCCGCTGCTGCCGGCCGGGGCGTTCGCCGAGTACGCGCTGATGGACGCGCGGACGGCGTTCGCGGCCCCGGCGGCGCTGGACGACGCGGAGGCGGCGGCGATGCACATCGCCTACCAGACCGCCTGGTTCGCCCTGCACCGCCGGGCCGCCCTGCGGGCCGGGGAGACCCTGCTGGTGCACGCGGCGGCCGGCGGGGTCGGCAGCGCGGCGGTCCAGCTCGGCAAGGCGGCCGGGGCGACGGTGATCGGTGTCGTGGGCGGGCCGGAGAAGGCGGTGGCGGCAAGGGAGTTGGGCGCCGATGTGGTGATCGACCGGCGCTCCGAGGATTTCGTGACGGTGGTCAAGGAGGTCACCGGCGGGCGCGGTGCCGACGTGGTCTTCGACCCGGTCGGCGGCGACGCGTACACCGGATCGGCGCGCTGCGTCGCCTTCGAGGGCCGGATCGTGGTGGTCGGCTTCGCCAGCGGCACCATCCCGACGCCCGGGTTGAACCACGCCCTGGTGAAGAACTACTCGGTGCTCGGCCTGCACTGGGGGCTCTACGGAGTACGCGAGCCGGCGGCCGTCCTGGCCGCCCACGCGGAGCTGACCGCGCTGGCCGGGAAGGGCGTGGTCCGGCCGCTGGTGAGCGAGCGGCTACCGCTCGAGGGCGCGGCGGACGGTGTCCAGCGGGTGGCGGACGGCACCACCACGGGGCGAGTGGTGGTCTTGCCGTGACCCCCGGGTCCGTGGCGGCGCACCGGGTTCACGGTGAGCCGCCACGGACCCGGCGCAGCGCTCCGGTCAGGGCGACGGGACCGGCAGGTCCGCCAGGTCGGCCAGCGTGTTGCGGTGGTGGCCCGGGGTGCCGAGGGCGAGTTGGTCGGCCTTGGCGCGCTTGAGGTAGAGGTGGGCCGGGTGTTCCCAGGTCATGCCGATGCCGCCGTGCAGTTGGATGCACTCCTCGGCGGCCCGGACGGCGAGTGCGCCGCAGTGGGCCTGGGCGACGGCCACCGCGATGGCGGTGTCGGGGCTGTCGGTGGCGAGTGCGTCGGCGGCGTAGCGGGCCACCGCCCGTCCGCCGACGGTCTCCAACCAGAGGTCGGCCAGGCGGTGCTTGAGAGCCTGGAAGGAGCCGACCTGGCGGCCGAACTGCCGACGCTCCTTCAGATAGCCGACGGTGGTGCTCAGGCACCACTCGGCGAGGCCGAGCTGTTCGGAGGCGAGCAACCCGGCTCCGGTCAGCAGCGCCTGCCGGACCGGTCCGTCGTGGGAGGCCAACTGCCGGGCGGGGGTGCCGTCGAGGGTCACGTCGGCGAGCTGCCGGGTGAGGTCGAGCGAGGTGCGCCGGGTGACCGTGGCGGTCTCGACCGCGTACAGGCCGCCGTCGGCGGGGACCAGTAGGACGTCGGCCGGAAGGGCGTCCGCCACCGAGGTGATCCGGCCGGTGAGGGTGCCGCTGGGGCCGACCGAGACGCTGGGGAGTGCCGCGTCCGGGGCGGTGGAGAACGGCACCGCCAGCGTGGCGGTCAGAGCGCCGGAGGCGACGCCGGGCAGCAGCTCGCGGTCCTCGCAGGCGAGCAGTGCGGTGAGGCCGAGCACCGAGCTGCCGAAGTACGGCACCGGTGCCACCGAGCGCCCCAACTCCTCCAGTACCACTGCGACTTCGCGCAGCGAGGCACCGGCGCCGCCCAGCGACTCCGGCACCTGGAGCCCGGCCACGCCGAGCCCGGTGGCCAGGCTGCGCCAGAGCGGCAGGTCGTACGGCTCGGGGCCCTCGCAGCGGGCCAGGATCGCCGAGGGCGGGCAGTGGTCGGTGAGCAGGGCCCGGACGCTGGAGCGGAGTTCCTCCTCGATCTCCGAGTAGAGCAGATCACTCATCGGGGCAGATCCTTCCACGGCAGGTCCTTGTCGGTGCGGGGTTCGGCGGGCAGGCCGAGCACCCGTTCGGCGATCACGTTGCGGAGGATCTCCGAGCTGCCGCCCTCGATCGAGTTGCCCTTGGCGCGCAGGTAGCGGTACCCGGCCTCTCGGCCGGTGAAGTCGACCACCTCGGGGCGGGTCATCGTCCAGTCGTCGTAGCCGAGACCCTGTTCGCCGAGCAACTCGACTTCCAGGCCGCTGAGTTCCTGGGCCAGCCGGGCGAAGGCGAGCTTCATCGCCGCACCCTCGGGCCCCGGCTGACCGGAGGTCAGCTGTTGCCGAAGCCGCTCGCCGGTCAGCCGGATCACCTCGGCGTCCAGCCAGCCCTTGAGCAGGCGTTGGTGCAGCTCGTGGCTTCGAAGTTCGGGCCGGGCCCGCCAGGTGTCGGCGACCACGCCGATCAGGCCGCCCTCGCGCGGGATCGCCTGGCCGCCGATCGCCACCCGCTCGTTGTTCAGGGTGGTCTGGGCGACCTGCCAGCCCTCGCCGACCGCGCCGATCCGGTGCGCGTCGGGGATCCGGACGCCGGTCAGGAACACCTCGTTGAACTCGGCCTCGCCGGTGAGTTGGCGCAGTGGCCTGACCTCCACGCCGGGGTCGGTCATGTCACAGACGAAGTAGCTG
Organism: Kitasatospora sp. Root107; assembly: GCF_001424875.1. Taxonomy (GTDB): domain Bacteria; phylum Actinomycetota; class Actinomycetes; order Streptomycetales; family Streptomycetaceae; genus Kitasatospora. Next base: position 240,485 of record NZ_LMCT01000004.1, read on the forward strand.
ATGCCCCGGTGCTTGGGCAGGTCCGGGTCGGTACGGGCGAGCAGGATGGCCCAGCGGGCGGCGTGCGCGATCGAGGTCCACACCTTCTGGCCGTCCACCACCCAGTGGTCGCCGTCCCGGACCGCCCGGGTGCCGAGCGCGGCCAGGTCGGAGCCCGCGCCGGGCTCGCTGAACAGCTGGCACCAGACCTCCTCGCCGGTCCAGAGCGGGCGGAGGAAGCGTTGCTTCTGCTCCTCGGTGCCGTACCGCAGGATGGTCGGGGCGGCCATCCCGAGGCCGATGCCGATCCGGCGCGGATCGTTGTCGGGTGCCCCGGCAGCTGCCAACTCAGCGTCCACCACGGCCTGTTCGGAACGCGGGGCGCCGAGCCCGCCGAGGCCGGGCGGGAAGTGCACCCAGGCCAGCCCGGCGTCGAACCGGGCCCGCAGGAAGTCGAGCCGGTCGGTGCCGGCCGGGTCGTGCTCGGCGAGCAGTTCGCGGGTCAGTTCCCGGACGTCCATCTCATGCCTCCCGGTAGCGCTTGAGCTCGCGGCGGGCCAGCGACCGCCGGTGTACCTCGTCCGGGCCGTCCGCCAGCCGCAAGGTCCGGTTGCCCGCCCAGAGTTGGGCCAGCGGGGTGTCCTGGCTGACCCCGGCGGCGCCGTGCGCCTGGACGGCCTTGTCGAGTACCCACTCGGTCATCGCGGGCACCGCGATCTTGATGGCCTGGATCTCGGTGTGCGCGCCCCGGTTGCCGACGGTGTCCATCAGCCAGGCGGTCTTCAGCACCAGCAGCCTGGCCTGCTCGATCCGTACCCGGGACTCGGCGATCCACTCCTGGACCACCCCCTGCTCGGCCAACGGCTTTCCGAACGCGACCCGTTCGGTGACCCGACGGCACATCAGCTCAAGTGCCCGTTCGGCGATGCCGATCGCGCGCATGCAGTGGTGGATGCGTCCCGGGCCCAGCCGGGCCTGGGCGATCGCGAAGCCGGCGCCCTCCGGGCCGATCAGGTTGGCGGCCGGCACCCGGACGTTCTCGAACAGGATCTCGGCGTGCCCGCCGTGGTCCGCATCGCCGTACCCGAACACGGTCATCCCGCGCCGGACGGTCACCCCGGGGGTGTCGCGCGGCACCAGGATCATGCTCTGCTGGTGGCGCGGTTCGGCGGTTGGGTCGGTCTTGCCCATCACGATCAGGATCCTGCAGTCGGGGTTCATCGCCCCGGTGATGTACCACTTGCGGCCGGTGACCAGGTAGTCGTCGCCGTCCCGCTCGATCCGGGTGGTGATGTTGGTGGCGTCCGAGGAGGCCACCTCCGGCTCGGTCATCGCGAAGGCGGAGCGGATCTCGGCGTTCAGCAGCGGCTCCAGCCACTGCTTGCGCTGGGCCTCGTCTCCGAACTGGGCCAGCAGCTCCATGTTCCCGGTGTCCGGCGCAGCGCAGTTCAGCGCGGCCGGGGCCAACAGCACGGAACGGCCGGTGAGTTCGGCCAGCGGTGCGTACTGCAGGTTGGTCAGGCCGGCACCCAGCTCGCCGGGCAGGAAGAGATTCCACAGCCCGCGCGAGCGCGCCTGCGCCTGGAGCTCGCGGACCACCGGGGGGATCGACCACTCGGGCCGTGCGGGGTCGGCGAGTTGGGCCGCCAGCACCGGCTCGGCGGGGTACACGGCCTCGTCCAGGAAGGCCAGCAGCTGCTCGCGCAGCTCCTCGGTCCGGGCGTCGTAGGAGAAGTCCACGGTCAGCGCTCCTTCAGCGAGGTGAGGCCGAACTGCACGAATAGCGGCACGAGTTCACCCACCCGGTCGAAACCCTGGCCGACCGTTCGGCCCTGGCTGTACCGGTAGTGGATTCCCTCCAGTACCACGGCGAGCTTGAACGAGGCGAAGCCGACGTACCAGCCGAGCGCCGAGACGTCCCGCCCCGAGCTCGCGGCGTACCGGCCGACCAGTTCGGCGGTGCAGGGGAAGCCCGGGGCGAGGGCGGCGCCGGGCAGTATCCCGTCGTACTGGCGGGCCAGTTCGGTGTACATCACCAGCAGGCCGAGGTCGGTGAGCGGGTCGCCGAGGGTGGACATCTCCCAGTCCAGCACGGCGGTGATCTCGTCGTCCGGGCCGATCAGCACGTTGTCCAGGCGGTAGTCGCCGTGCACCAGGGCCGGGGCGGGGGAGACCGGCAGAGTCTCGGTGAGCGTCTGCCGCAGCTCGGCGATGCCGGGCACCTCGCGGCTCCGGGACGCCTCCAACTGCCGTTCCCAGCGCCGGAGCTGACGCTCCAGGAAGCCTTCGGGGCGGCCGAAGTCCGCCAGTCCGACGGCCGCCGGGTCCACCGCGTGCAGCGTCACCAGGGTCTCCACCAGGCGCAGGCCGAGCCCGTACACCCGGTGCTCGCCGAGCGCGGCCAGCACCGCCGGGTCGCGGTGCGGGGTGCCCGCCACGTGCTCCATCAGGTACCAGGGCGCGCCGAGCACCTCGGGGTCCTCGACCAGCAGCAGCACCTCCGGCACCGGCACGGCGGTCGGGCCGAGCGCGGCCAGCACCCGGTACTCGCGGGCCATGTCGTGCGCGGTGGCCAGTACGTGCCCGAGCGGCGGCCGCCGGAGCACCCAGCTGCCGGTGCCGTCGGTCACCTGGTAGGTCAGGTTGGACCGCCCGCCCTCGAAGAGTTCGGCGCGCAGCGGTCCGCGCACCAGACCGGGCAGTGCGGCGTCCAGGTGGGCCCGCAGCCGGTCGAGGTCGAGGCCGGGCGGGTCGGCGTGGTCATCGCTCAAGGGAGGTCCTCACGGGAGAGCCGGGCAGCTGACTAAGCGCTTGCTTAGCATTGCCCGCCGCCCCGCCGGTGTCAACGCTCCCCGCGCAGCGCGACGGCCGCCCCCGGAACTCCCGGAGCGGCCGTCGCCCTGCTGCTACTGCCCGTTGACCTTGGTGGCGATCCGGTCGCCGAGGCCCTTGTCGACCTTGCGCCAGTACTCCAGCGCCCGGGCCAGCACCGGCGCCGAGACGCCGTTCTTCAGGTGCCCGCTGATGTTGGAGACCAGCCGCTCGCGCGCCGAGTCGTCCAGCACCTGACGCACCATCGTCCCGGCCTGTCCCCAGTCGTCATCCTCGCGGTGCAGCGGGTACGCCTCGCGCACCATCCGCCCCGCCACGTCCCAGCCGAGCGGCGAGCCCCACAGCTCCGGCTGCGCGGCCGGGCCGCCGTACGAGTTGGGCGCGTACGGCGTCTCGTTGCGGGCGGCGTCGAACCGCATCGGCCCGTCCTTGGCGTACGAGTGCACCGGGACGTGCGGCCGGTTGGGCGGCAGCTGCGCGTAGTTGGGACCGATCCGGTACCGGTGGGTGTCCGGATAGGAGAAGATCCGGCCGAGCAGCATCTTGTCCGGCGAGACGCCGATCCCGGGCACCAGGTTGGACGGCTCGAAGGCGGCCTGCTCGATGTGCACGTGGTAGGACGAACAGCGTCCAGGACGGACGCTTGCTTCGGACATGGGGAAGGGCCTCTTTGAGGTACTCGCGTACCGGCCGGCCGGCGGTCCGCCCCGCTACGGCCGTCTCCTACTCGAACACCGACCGGGCCCGCTTGCTACTCGGCCGTCCACACCGTCCGGTCGCCGCCGACCCAGGCCACCAGGTCGGGGTCGTCCAGGTCGGGGTCGGCCACGCCCGCGCGGCGGATGAACTCGGCCACGTCCTGCTCGCTGGTGGCCTTGCCGACCGGATTGCCGTAGATCTCCACCCGGCGGTACGGCCGGGCGCCGCCGGCGGGGGCCCGGACCACGACCGGCGGGTGGAAGATGTCGCTCATGCCTCAAGTGTCGCGCGGTCGGCCCCCGGGGTCTCGGCGGTGGTTCAGCCGGCGCTGTGCTCGCGGATCACCTCGCGGGCGGGCTTGTCCTCGCGCAGGCCCAGGAAGCGCGGGTGGCGCAGCCGCCCGTCCCTGGTCCAGCCGGTGAAGGCGAGCTGGGCGACCAGCTCGGGGGCGACCCAGTGCGGGTGCCGTTCGGGGACCGGGTCGGCGAACGGGGAGGCCGGGCGGGCCAGCTCGTCCAGCCGGGCCCGCAGGCGCACCAGGGTGGCGGTGTCGAAGCCGGTGCCGACCTTGCCCGCGTAGCGCAGCAACGGGCCCTCGTAGTGCCCGAGCAGCAGGGCGCCGAAGCCGGCCCGGGTGCCCGCCGGGTCGGTGAAGCCGCCGACCACCAGCTCCTGGGCGGCCGAGCACTTGAGCTTGAGCCAGTCGGGGGAGCGGCGCTGCAGGTACTTCCCCTCCGCGCGCTTGGCGATCAGCCCCTCCCAGCCCCGGGCGCAGGCGTCGGCGAGCGGCACCGGGCCCTCGACCTCCCGGTGCAGGGTGTACCGCAGCGGCCCGCCGTAGTGCACCGCCCGGCGGAGCACCTCCTTGCGCTCGCGCAGCGGCAGCCCGGTGGTGTCGTAGTTCTCCAGCTGGAGCAGGTCGAACAGGTAGTACGTGACGGTCACCCCGCTGGCCCTGGCCCGGATCGGGTCGTGCAGCTGCATCCGGCGCTGGAGCAGCTCGAAGCTGGTTCGGCCGTGGTCCAGCGCAACGATCTCGCCGTCGAGCACGAACCGGCGGACCGGCTGGGCGGCGAGCGCCTCGACCAGCTCGGGGTAGCCCGCCTCCAGCGACTTCCCGTTCCGGGAGAGCAGCCGGATGTCGTCGCCGTCGCGGTAGGCGATCGCCCGGATGCCGTCGAGCTTGCGCTCCAGCAGCCAGCCGGGACCGAACGTCCGGCGTTCGCTCGGGGTGGCCAACATGGGGCTGAACCGTTGGAGTGTCACCCCACAAGAGTGCCCCCGGAGCGCGTCCGACGGCAGGTCAGACCAGGCGGTGACCACCGTCGACGTGCAGCACGGTGCCGGTCACGAACGGATTGCCGATCGCGTACAGCACGGCCTGGACCAGGTCGTCCGGGCTGCCCACCCGGCGGGCGGGGTTGCGCTCGGCGACGCTGCGCAGGAAGGGATCCTTGCGCTCGGCCAGCCCGTCCCAGGCGCCCGAGTCGACGATGCCGGGGGAGACCGCGTTGACCCGGACGGGTGCCAGCTCGACCGCCAGCGCCTCGACCAGGAAGGCCAGTGCGCCGTTGGTGGTGGCCATCACCACGCGCTCCGGCGCGGGGCGCCAGGCGGCCACGCCGGAGAAGAAGGTGAACGAGCCGCCCTCGTTCACCCGTCCCGCCAGGTGCTTGGCGAGCAGCAGCGGGCCGATCACCTTGGCCGCGAACGCCCGCTGCACGGCGGCCAGTTCGAGGGTGCTGACCGGTCCGTTGGCGGGCATCGCGGCGGTGGACACCAGGTGGTCGAACGGGCCGACCCGCTCGGCCAGTGCCGCGATCGAGTCCTCGTCGGCCAGGTCGACCGGCTGGACCAGGGCGGGCCCGGCCAGCTCGGCGGCGGTGGCCCGCAGTCGCTCGGCGTCCGGTCCGGCCAGCACCAGGTCGGCACCTGCGGCCGAGGCGGTCCGGGCTATCGCGCGCCCGATGTTCGAGCCCGCGCCGACCACGACCAGGCGGCGTCCGTCGAGGGAGTCCTTGCTCATGAGTGGTGTTCCTTGTCCGTTCGGGTGAGATCTCCGAGCCTGGTCGTCCGCTCGCCATATGTCCAAGACATGATTTCTTCGTCAGCCATAAACTGCCTGCATGGCAACGCTCCGTCAGCTCGAATACCTGGTCACCGTCGTGGACACCGGCTCGTTCACCCGCGCCGCCGAGCTGTTGCACGTCTCGCAGCCCGCGCTCTCGCACCAGGTCCAGGCACTGGAGCGGGACGCCGGCGGGCGGCTGCTGGAGCGGCTGCCGCGGGCCGTCCGGCTCACCCCGATGGGGCGGGCGATGCTGCCGCACGCCAGGGCCGCGCTGGCCGAGGCCGACCGGGCCCGGACGGCCGCCCGCCGGGCCGCCGGACTGGACGGCGGTGAGCTCCAGCTCGCAGTGGTCTACTCGGTCACCCTCGGTGTGCTGCCGCCAGTGCTGCGGGCCTGGCGCGAGCGGCACCCCGAGGTCCGGGTCCGGCTGCTGGAGTTCCCGCACACCGAGGCGTTGACGGCGGCCATGGCGGCGGGCCGGGCGGATCTCGCGATCGGGCCGGTGCCGAGTGAATGGGACGGTCCCGTCCAGGAGTTGGGCACCGAGGAGTTCGTCCTGGTGCTCGCCGGGAACGACCCGGCGGTGGCCCCGGGCGTGGACCGGGCGGCGCTCGCCGACTTCGCCGACCGGGACTGGGTGCACTACGCCCCTGGTAACGGCCTGGCCGAGCTGCTCGACCAGGTCTGCGCGGCGGCCGGCTTCCGCCCCCGGGCGGCCGTAAGGACCGAGCAGACCGCCGCCGCCCCATTGCTCGCCGCCGCCGGGCTCGGCCCCGCGCTGGTCCCGGCCGACCTGCTGCCGGCCGGTTTCGACGGGCGGGTGCTGCGCCCCGAGCCCCCGGTGCGCCGTACCCTGGCCGCGTACTGCCGACCGGAGCCCGATCCGCTCACTGCGGCCTTCCTCGCCGTCCTCGATCGGCACACCCGAGTGGGAATCCGCCGCCTGGACGGCGAAGCTGGAGGCGCGGGGGTCGGTACGCGCTGAGGAGGCCCGGATGGCCAGGGCGATGTGGTCGGGGACGTTGAGTTTCGGGCTGGTCACGGTGCCGGTGGCGCTGTACTCGGCCACCGAGGATCACTCGGTGCGGTTCCGCCAGCTTCAGCGCGGCACCTCGGACCGGGTGCGCAACCAGCGGGTGAACGAGCGCACCGGGGAGGAGGTGGAGTACTCCGACGTGGTCAAGGGCTACGAGCTGTCCGAGGGCGAGTACGTGGTGGTCGAGCCGCACGAGCTGGACGAGCTGGCGCCCGGGCGGTCCCGCACGATCGAGATCATCGGCTTCGTCGAGCTCGGCGAGGTGGAGCCGATCCTGTTCGACAAGACCTACTACCTGGGTCCGAAGGGCAAGGAGTACACCAAGGTCTACGCCCTGCTGCGGGAGGCGCTCGGCCGCACCGGCAAGGCCGGCATCGCCAAGTTCTCGATGCGCGGCCGGGAGTACCTGACCGCCGTGCACGCCGAGGGCGACACGCTGACCCTGCACACCATGCACTTCGCGGACGAGATCCGCGATCCGCACCAGGAGGTGGACAACCTTCCGGAGGCCGACGCGACGGTCCAGGAGCGGGAGTTGAAGGCAGCCGAGCAGCTGGTCGAGATGCTGGCGATGGACTGGGATCCGAAGGCCTACCGGGACGAGTACGAGGACCGGGTGCGCGAGCTGGTCGAGGCCAAGGTGGAGGGCAAGGAGATCGTCCGGCCGGAGAGCCCGGTGGTGGCCACCAACGTGGTCGACCTGATGGACGCGCTGAACCGGAGCATGGAGGCGGCGGGTGGCGGAGGCGGGAAGAAGGAGGGCCTGGACGGGCTCACGAAGGCGCAACTGTACGAGAAGGCCAGCGAGTTGAAGATCCCGCACCGCTCCACGATGACCCGGGACGAACTCCAGCAGGCCGTACAGAAGGCCACCGCGCCTGCGAGCGGCAAGCGCAGGTTGAAGGCGGTCTCCTGATCAGGTCCTGCCGGGTTCAGGGGTTGCCGAGCCAGACCGTGGTGACGTTGCAGAACTCCCGGATGCCGTGGCCGGCCAGCTCACGGCCGTAGCCCGAGTGCTTGACGCCGCCGAACGGCAGCGCCGGGTGCGAGGCGGTCATCCCGTTGAAGAAGATCCCGCCCGCCTCCAACTCGCGGAGGCAGTAGTCACGTTCGCCGGGGTCGGTGGTCCAGACGTTCGAACTCAGGCCGTACGGTGTCGCGTTGGCCAGTTCGACGGCCTGCTCCAGGCTCTGCACCCGGTACAGCACCGCGACCGGCCCGAAGGTCTCCTCCCGGTGCACCCGCATCGCCGGTGTCACGCCGGTGAGCACGGTGGGCGGGTAGTACCAGCCGGCGGACGGCAGGGCCGCGTTGGTGCCACCGGTCTCGGCGATCGCGCCGTGGGCCAGCGCGTCGGCGACCAGTGCGGCCAGGTCGTCCCGGCCCTGCCGGGTCGCCAGTGGGCCCAGGTCGGTGGACGGGTCCATCGGGTCGCCGACCCGCAGCGCGCGCATCGCCTCCGCGAAGGCCGCCGCGAACTGCGGGTAGACCTCCTCGTGCACGATGAAGCGCTTGGCTGCGATGCAGGACTGGCCGTTGTTCTGGATCCTGGCCCGGACGGCGGTGCTCACCGCGGCCGTCAGGTCGGCGCTCGGCAGAACGAGGAACGGGTCGCTGCCGCCGAGTTCCAGCACGCTCTTCTTGAGTGCCTCTCCGGCCGCCGCGCCGACCGCCCGGCCCGCGCCCTCGCTGCCGGTCAGCGTCACGGCGGCCACCCGCGGGTCGCCGATCAGCTGTGGCACGACGTCCGAGCCGACCAGCAGCGACTGGAAGCACCCCTCGGCCGCCCCGGCCCGGCGGAACAGGTCGGCCAGCGCGACGGCGGTGCGGGGCACGTTGGAGGCGTGCTTGAGCAGTGCCACGTTGCCCGCCATCAGGGCGGGTGCCAGGAACCGGACCACCTGCCAGAGCGGGAAGTTCCACGGCATCACCGCCAGCACGGCCCCGAGCGGGCGGTACCTGACGTACGCCAGCTCGGCCCCGGAGTCGGCCACGTCCAGGTCGCCCGGGTACTCGTCGGCGATCAGCGCGGCGCCGTGGTCGGCGTACCAGCGCAGGGCCTTGGCGGACTTGGCCGCCTCCGCCCTGGCCTGGGCCAGCGGCTTGCCCATCTCGGTGGTCACCGTCCGGGCGATCTGCTCGCGCTCGGCGTCCAGCAGCCCGGCCGCCCGGCGGAGCAGCTCCGCGCGCTCCTCGAAGCTGGTGGCGCGGTACGTCCGGAAGGCGCTCGCCGCCTTGGCCAGGGCCAGTTCGACGGCGTCCTGGTCGAGCGGGTCGAAGGTCTCCAGGGTCTCGCCGGTGGCCGGGTTGACGGTCGCGATCGGCATGGCGTGCCTCCTGGGGGCGGTTACGCAGGATGCTCGGCGATCCGGGTGGCGGCCTCCCTGGCCCGGGCACCGGTCCTGGTGCGGCCCGGGGCGACGTGGCGGTAGGGGAAGCGGCGCAGGTACTCCGCCTCGAGCTGCCCGGAGCGGAGGGTGTGCCGGTAGAGGGCCTCCTCGGAGCCGTACAGGAAGGTCTCGTGCCGGGTGCGGTGCAGCTGTTCCAGCTCGTGGAGCAGGACGTCCGTCTCCAGGTCGGTGGCCGGGATGCCTCCCGTGCGGGTGTCGGAGTGCAGCATCTTTCCTCCTCCTTGGTGTCGTCCCCCCGTTCTACCGAGTGCCCCCGTGCGGGCGGCGGAAACCGGGCAAACCGGTTCAGGAACTGCCAAACCGGTTTCCGGTCGGGTCGGACGGGGGACCAGCAGCCGTATGGACCCCGTCCGTGCACTGGAGCGGATCGCCTACCTGCTGGAGCGCGAGCACGCGACCGAGTACCGGGTGCGCGCCTTCCGGCAGGCCGCCGCCGCGGCCCGGGCGCACCTGGCCGAGCACCCAGATCCGGCCGCGCTGGCCGCCGGGGCGAGCCGGCTGCCCGGGATCGGCCCGACCACCGCCAAGGTGATCGCCGAGGCGGTGGCCGGCCGGACCCCGGCCTACCTGGCCGAGCTGGAGACCCGGGCCGACGAACCGCTGGCCACCGGCGGCGAGGAGCTGCTCGCCGCGCTGCGTGGTGACTGCCACCTGCACTCCGACTGGTCCGACGGCCAGGTCCCGATCGAGACCATGGCCAGGACCGCAATCGAGCTCGGCCACAAGTGGGCGGTGCTCACCGACCACTCGCCCCGGCTCACCGTCGCGCACGGACTGAGCCCCGAACGGCTGCGCAGGCAGCTCGACGTGGTGGCCGAACTGAACACCCGGCTGGCCCCGTTCGAGCTGCTCACCGGGATCGAGTGCGACATCCTCGACGACGGCTCGCTCGACCAGGAGGACGAACTGCTGGACCGGGTGGACGTGGTGGTCGGCTCGGTGCACTCCAAGCTGCGGATGGACCCGCTGCTGATGACCCGTCGGCTGCTGAACGCGGTGCGCAACCCCCGGCTGGACATCCTCGGCCACTGCACCGGGCGGTTGATCGGCGACAAGCCGCGCCCCGAGTCCCGGTTCGACGCCGAGCGGGTCTTCGCCGCCTGCGCCGAGGCGGGCGCCGCGGTCGAGATCAACTGCCGCCCCGAGCGCCGCGACCCGCCGTCGCGGCTGATCGCGCTCGCGGCCGAGGCGGGCTGCCTGTTCTCGATCGACACCGACGCGCACGCCCCCGGGCAGCTCGCCTGGCAGCCGTACGGCTGCGCCCGGGCAGCGGCCGCGGGCATCGGCGCCGAACGGATCGTCACCACCTGGACTGCGAAGCAGCTGCGCACCTGGGCGGACACCCGCCGCGTCCCGAGGCGGCGGTAGTGGCGGAGGTGACGCTCACCGAAGTGGAGGGGCGGCGGCTGCGGCTGACCCACCTGGAGAAGGTGCTCTACCCCGAGACCGGCTGGACCAAGGCCGCCGCCGTGCACTACTACGCGAGCATCGCGCCCCGGCTGCTGCCGCACCTGGCCGGGCGGCCCGCCTCCTTCCTGCGCTTTCCCGAAGGCGTCCAGGGCCAGCGGTTCTGGGCCAAGCGGGTGCCCGCCGGAGCGCCGGACTGGCTGACCACGCTGGACGTCGAGCACCGCGAGGAGACGCTCCGGCATGTCGTGGTGGCCGACCTGCCGACCCTGGTCTGGGCGGCCAACCTCGGCGCTCTCGAACTGCACGTCCCGCAGTGGCAGTTGGAGCCCGCCGAGCACGACCGCCTGATCATCGACCTGGACCCGGGCCCGGGCGCCTCGATCGTGGAGTGCTGCACCGTCGCGCTGGCCGCCCGCCGGGCGCTGGCGGCGGACGGGCTGACGGCCTGGGCCAAGACCTCGGGCTCGAAGGGCCTGCACCTGCTGGTACCGCTGCAACCCACCCCGGAGCGGGTCGCCACCGGCTACGCCAGGCACCTGGCGATGCGGTTGCGGAAGGCCGATCCGGCGCTGGTGGTCGACCGGATGGACAAGTCGCTGCGCCGCAACAAGGTCTTCGTCGACTGGTCGCAGAACACCAGCGCCAAGACCACCGTCGCCCCGTACTCGATCCGGGCCGGTGACCGCCCGCTGGTCTCGACTCCGGTGAGCTGGACGGCCGTTCGGGACTGCCGCCGCCCCGAGGAGCTGGAGTTCAGCCCCGAACAGGTGCTGACGCGCCGCCGGGATCCGATGGCCGATCTGGCTCAACCCCGGTACCGGGGGCGGCTGCCGGAGTGACCGTACGTCAGCTACGGCGGCGGCGCAGCAGGGCCAGGCCGGCCAGTAGCAGGGCGGCGGCCAGCGCCGCCGCTGCTCGGACGGCCGGGCCGGAACCGGGAGCGGTGCCGGGAGCGGTGCCGGGAGCGGACGGCGTCCCGGCCGACGGCACCGAGGGGGTCGGCACCGAAGGGGACGGAGAGGGGGAGGGGGACGGGGACTCGCCGTTGTCGGTCGGGCACTGGATCTCGGCGTTGAACGGGAAGTTGTGGATCTCGCCCGCGTTCACCGCGCCGGTCGCGGTGAGCGGCCCGGCCTCGAAGGAGCGGACCGCGATGTCGCCGTCGATGTTGGCCGGGTCGAGGTCGCGGAGGTGCGCGCGAGGGGCGAACACGGTGCCCCGGAGCGAGTCGCCGTCGGCCATGGTGATCTCGGTGGCGTCGGGGAAGTCCCAGATGATGTACGGGGCTTGGGCCGGGGAGATCCCGGCCATGTTGGGCAGGTGCCAGGTCAGCGAACCGCCGGTGGCGGTGGTGTCGACCACAATGAGCAGCGGGGCGGTGGCGGTCGGCTGGTTGCGGAAGGTCAGGGCGGCCAGGTTGTTGAGGTTGGCGCCGGTCAGCCGCAGGACGTTGGTCCGGCCGTCGGTGACGGTGAGGTAGGCATTGCTGCCGGGCGGCAGGTTGGCCGGGTCCAGGACGGTGGTGCCGTTCGCGTCGGTCAGTTCGACGGTCGACGGGCAGAGGCCCATGCTGTCGGCCCGCGCCCGGTAGTCGGCGAACAGGCCGGTGAAGTCCATCAGACCCGGGGCCGGGCCGACCGAGGCCACCGGTTGACGCGTGGTCAGCTAGATCCGGGGGACGGCGTTGTAGGCGGCGCTGGACGGCACGAGCTGGGTGTTGACCAGGGCGCCGTTGCCGTCCCGGTCGAGGGCATGACTGCCGGTCAGGTCGCCGACCTTGAGGTAGCCGTTCTGCAGCACCTTGAGGACACCGGCCGGGCTGCTGCCCGCCAGGTCCACCCGTCCGCCGACCAGCAGCGCGGTGGGCTGGGCGTCCCCCGCGACGGTGAAGCTGCCGGAGGTGTGCAAGGCGACGTTGTAGCCGGGCCCGATGCTCAGATTGCCGCCGACCGCGACGGTGCCTCGAGCGGGAGCAGAGTGGCAGCGGTTACGGCGCGCAGCAGCATGGGCCGATGCTAGACAGCGCCGACCAGCGCGGGGGCGGCGGCGCACGGCGCGTCGGGGCAGGTCAAGCCCAACGGCGGCAGGGGTCCCGGCCCGGGCCGGGACCCCTGACCGGGGGTCAGATCAGCGTCCGCCAGTAGTACCAGAACCGCTGCAGGATCAGCAGCGCGATCACCGCGTACCAGAGGACGGGGACCGCCCAGTGGTAGCGGGCCGCCTCCCGGACCACCGGGCGCAGCGCGCGCGGGGTGCGGATCACGCCGGACTTCAGGTTGTGCAGCGTGGTGTACCAGAACAGCGGGATCATCGCCGCCCAGACCACCATGCAGTACGGGCAGAGCGCACCGATCGAGTAGAGGGTCTGCGTCATCAGCCAGGTGACGAAGCCGATGCCGAACAGGGTGCCGAGCTGGAGCCCGAGCCAGAACCAGCGCGCGTACGCCGCTCCGGCCAGGATGCCCGCGCCGACGGCGACCACCACGGCGAAGGCGGCCAGGCCGATCAGCGAGTTGGGGAAGCCGAAGACCGAGGCCTGGTCGCTGAGCATCACTGAGCCGCAGCTGATGATCGGGTTGATGCTGCAGCTGGGGACGTAGGACGGGTCCTCCAGCAGCTTGATCTTGTCCAGGGTCAGCACGGCCGAGGCGAACAGCCCGAGCAGGCCCGTGACGACGAACAGCCAGCCGAGCCGTCTGCCGGCCGCGACGGGGGTGGTCACTTCGCCCCCGTGGTCTGCTGGACCAGGGCCTTGAAGGCGTCGCCGGTGATCGGCTGGTTGCCGGGGAAGACGTTCAGCTGCTTGCCGTCGAGCTGGACGGTCGGGGTGCCGCTGACACCGCTGTTGTCGAAGGCGGTGGAGACCTTGGCGGCCCAGGGCAGGTAGGTGCCCTCCTTGACCGCCTTGACGAAGGCGTCGGTCTTCAGGCCGGGGACCTGGTCGGCGAGGTCGAGGATGGTGTTGACGTCGCCGAAGCCGTCCTTGCGCTCGTCGGGCTGGTTGGCGTAGAGCACGTCGTGGAAGGCCTTGAACTTGTCCACGCCTTCGTTGAGCGCCGCACCCGCCGCGTTGAGCGCGGTCTTGGAGCCCTTGCCGCCGAGGTTCTTGTCCAGGAAGGTGGCGAGCTGGTACTCGATCTTGTACGTGCCGTCGTCCGCGAGCTGCTGCATGGTCTTGCCCGCGCTGCTCTCCAGCTGCTCGCAGACCGGGCAGCGGAAGTCCTCGTAGACCTTGAGGGTGTGCGGGGCGTCGGCCTTGCCGTAGGTGACCAGGGTGCCGTCGGCGCCCGAGACGTTCGCCGGGACGACCAGCGGGCCGCTCGCCGCGCTGTCGGCGGCGCCGTCACCGCTGTTGCCGCTCACGGCGAAGGCCACGCCGCCGACCAGGGCCAGTACGGCGACGCAGGAGACGCCGATCACCACCCGGCGACGGCGCTTCTCGGCCTGCACCTCGCGGGCGCGCTGCTCCTTGAGGCGGGAGGTGGCGGACTGCTTCTTCTGCTGGTTGCTGCTCATGACGGTGTCGAATCCTGTCGCTGCGCACGCCGAAGGCGCGCGGGTACCTGAGTGGAGGCGGGACGCCCGGGCGGCAAAGGGCCCAGGGCGGTCGGACGGCCTACGCGAGGTGTACTTCAGCAGGCCGGTGCGAACACCGGCGGGCCACGCCGCAGGGCGGGCCGGAGCAGGATGTCGTCGGCCGGGATCCGGGCCCGGCTCGACTCGGGGATGGGCAGCCGCAGCACCGGACGGGCCGGGCGCGGGGCCGGCAGGCGGAGGAACCGCCAGGCACCGGCGAGCAGTTCGCCGAGCAGCCGGGAGGTGGTGGCCTGCCCGGTCAGCGCGGCCTCGCTGTGGCGCAGGGCCAAGGCGGCGAGCAGGGCGACCAGCAGGTGGCCGAACAGCACCGGCAGCCCCGCCAGCGGCGCGGGCGTGCTGCCCGGACTGAGCAGGAACTCGCCGATCGAACCGCCGGAGCAGACCAGCGGCTCGAAGCCGGCCAGTGGCCGGGTGCCGCCCGGCACGGCGCAGGTGAGCTGGCCGAGGTCGAACAGCACGCCGACGGCGAGCTGGGTGGGGAGCAGGACCGCGAGGATCCGGCCGAAGCCCCACCCCGAGCGGAGGACGGCGAACGCCACCAGGAAGGCGGCCACGCCAGCGAGCGCCATCACCGAGACCGGCAGCGGCTGCCCGGTCAGCACGACCTGGCCGAGGGCGGCAAGCGGCACGACGAGCGCGGCGAACACCGCCGCGCGCACCGTCCTGGTTGCCTGACTGCCCTTCATGCCGACGAGTCTGCCACAGCGGGGATATGGCGTGCGTGAGCCTGTGAGCCGCCTCACGGGGCTGCTGTGAGGTCGCCAAAACCCCCGGCGGGCCGGGGTGGTCCGCTGACATAGTGGCCGGATGCGTCTGATCAAGTACGGCCACGCCTGCGTGCGTCTGGAGACCGACGGCCGAGTGCTGGTGATCGACCCGGGTACGTTCTCCGAGGCCGAAGCCCTGGACTCGGTCTCGGACGTGCTGGTGACCCACGAGCACGCCGACCACATCGACATCGCCAAGCTGGTGGCGGCCCGGGAGCAGAACCCGGCGCTCCGGGTGCACCTGCCGCGGCAGGCCGCCGAGCAGCTCCCGGAGCTGGGTGACTCGGCGGTCGTCGTCGAGGTGGGGCAGCGGTTCACCGCGGCCGGGTTCACCGTCGACGTGGTGGGCGGGGCCCATGCCGAGATCTACGACGGCCTGCCCGGCTGCGCGAACGTCGGGTTCGTGGTGGACGGCGATGTCTACCACCCCGGCGACTCGCTGTTCGTCCCGGAGCAGCCGGTGACCACGCTGCTGGTCCCTGCCGCAGCGCCCTGGCTCAAGCTGGGCGAGGCGCTGGACTTCGTCCGGGCGGTGAAGCCGGTCCGGGCGTTCCCGATCCACGACGCCTTTCTCAGCGACCTCGGCCGGGGGAACTTCGACGCCTGGATGGACTTCAAGGGCGACACCGAGTACGCCCGGGTCCCGCTCGGGGAGTCCGTGACGTTCTGACCCCGGAGACCCCCGACCGAGGGGTGCGGGGCCTTCGGCCGGTTACGGGTGGTGCGGGGAGTGGAAGGAGTGCAGCGGGGGATCCGACGAGCGCTGAGGGGCACACGGTCATGGGCGAGGGCACGAAGCGAGCGGTACTGAACGGACCGGACGGCGCCGAGCTGGCCGAACTCGCCTCCCTCTACCGCGAGTTGCACGCCAACCCGGAGCTCTCCTCGGCCGAGCACCGGACCGCCGCCGAGATCGCCCGCCGGGTGGAGAAGCTCGGCTACGAGGTCACCGCCGGGGTCGGCGGGACCGGGGTGGTCGGGGTGCTGCGGAACGGCGCCGGGCCGACCGTGCTGCTGCGGGCCGACTTCGACGGGCTGCCGGTCCGCGAGGAGACCGGGCTGCCGTACGCCTCGACCGCCACCGGGGTGGACCCGGACGGCCGGGAGGTGCCGGTGATGCACGCCTGCGGCCACGACATGCACGTGACCTGCCTGGTCGGGGCGCTGGGGCTGCTGGCCCGATCGCTCGACGCCTGGTCGGGGACGGTGCTGGCGGTGTTCCAGCCGGCCGAGGAGACCGGGACGGGCGCGCGGGCGATGGTGGACGACGGCCTGTTCGAGCGGTTCGGTCGCCCGGACGTGGTGCTCGGGCAGCACGTCGCCCCGTACCCGGCCGGGATGGTCGGGCTGCACGCGGGACCGGCGTTCGCGGCCACCGACGGGCTGCGGATCAGGATGTTCGGCAAGGGCGCGCACGGCTCGCGGCCGGAGGCGGCCATCGACCCGGTGGTGATGGCCGCCGCGACCGTGCTGCGCCTGCAGACCCTGGTGTCGCGGGAGATCGCGGCGACCGAGACCGCCGTGGTCACGGTCGGCTCGCTGCACGCCGGGACCAAGGACAACATCATCCCGGCCGAGGCCGAGCTGAGGGTCAACATCCGCAGCTACACGCCGGAGGTCAGGACAGCCCTGCTGGCCGGGGTCGAACGGATCGTCAGGGCCGAGGCGGCCGCCTCCGGGGCGACCCTGGAGCCCGAGTTCACGCCCCTGGACAGCTTCCCGGTGCTGGTCAACGACCAGGCCGCGGTGGACCGGGCCAGGGCGGCGCTGGTGGCACAGCTGGGGGAGCGGTGCGTGGCGGACCCGGGCCCGGTGACCGGCAGCGAGGACGTCGGCGCGTTCGGCGCGGCTGCCGGGGTGCCGACCTGCTACTGGCTGTTCGGTGGCACCGACCCGGCCGAGTACGCCCGCGCGGAGGCGGCCGGCCGGGTGGCCCAGGACATCCCGTCCAACCACTCGCCGCACTTCGCGCCGGTGATCGAGCCGACCCTGAGTACGGGCGTCACAGCGCTGGTGACCGTCGCGCTGGCCTGGCTGGCGGCCTGACGGCCGGTCAGTAGGTCGAGGTCACCGGGCGGGAGTACCGGGTGGTGTCGTCGTCGTCCGAGGTGACGGTGGTGGTGATCGAGCTGGCGGCGTACGACAGGACGCCGATCACGATGAACACCACCAGCAGGCCGCGCCCCGCGCTGCTGAGCACCAGCGGACGGGTGGCCGAGGCCGGGCCCCCGCCGACCGGGGCGTCGACGGCGGTCTCGCCGAACAGGCCCTTGGGGTAGGCGGAGGTGAGCATCAGGTAGTACGCCTGGTAGCGGTACCGGTAGCGGACGATGGCCGCGGTCGCCTCGAAGAGCGGGCGCGGCATCCGTCCCAGAATCAGCACCACCAGCCAGCTGATGAACGAGACCGCCCACCAGCCGAGCCCCAGTACGCCCTGGATGATCGCCGCCGGGATCATCAGGATGATGCGGAAGAAGACCGCGAGCCGGTTCAGCTCACCGGGGCGGACCTCGATCCGGACGGGGTACTCGGGGGCGTCGAACCGGAACGGCGGGTACACGTCGACCAGCAGCATCGCGTACGCCTCCACCCGGGTGGTGTACGCGACGTAGCCGGTCAGGTAGCGGGCCGCGAACTCCGGCAGGCGGGCGGTGATCAATGCCCCGAACCAGCCGATCACCATGACGAAGAAGGCCACGATCGAGAGCAGCCAGACCACGATGAACTGCGGGATCAGCAGCAGGAGCCGCAGGAACACGGTGAGCCGGCTCTGTTGCTTCGGTTCCGGCACGTCCAGCGCCGGAAGCCACTCACGGCCGGGCGCCGGCAGCGTGGCGGATGCGTCCCACATGGTGTCTCCCTGAGGCTTCGTCAGCAGTCCCTGCTCCGAAGATCGCAGGCACCGCCGCCGCGCGCCCGCCGGGCTGGCCCGAACGGGAGCGGGTCAGGCGCGGCCCTCCAGCTCGAGCAACTGCTGCTTGCGCTCCAGTCCGCCCGCGTAGCCGGTGAGCGAACCGTCCGCCCCGATCACCCGGTGGCAGGGCCGGATCACCAGCAGCGGATTCGACCCGTTGGCCGTCCCGACGGCGCGGGCCGACTTGCGGGGGAGCCCCGCCCGCTCGGCCAGCTCGCCGTAGGTGACGGTGTGACCGTGCGGGACCTGCTCCAGGGCGGCCCACACCCGGCGCTGGAACTCGGTGCCGTGCCCGGTGAACTCCAGGTCGAAGGAGGTCGACTCGCCCGCGAAGTACGCCCGCAGCTGCTCGGCCACCTCGGCGAAGGCCTCGGCCTTCTCGACCCAGTCGGGCTGAACGACAGCCGCGTTCCGCTGCCCCGTCATCATCGACACCGAGGCGAGCGCGGTGCCGCCCTTGGCGGTGGCGGACTCCTCGCCGACCAGCAGCAGGTCGCCGAGCGGGCTCTCGAGGGTGGTCCAGACGGTGGTCACGGTCTCTCCCAGGGATCGGGGTGTTCGTACCTGACCCAGTCTGCCCGGTGGCCGGACGGTCGACCGGCGGAAATCGGACGCCGCGGTCAGGAGGGTCGGCGGGTGGTAGACGGCCGGTGTCCCGCCACCAGGACGGCTCCGGCGGCCGCCACCACGCCGGCGGCGAGGAAGCCGCCGTTGGAGCGCCAGGAGAGCACCGACCAGCGCGACTGGGCGGACAGCAGTGAGCCGGTGCTCAGCCAGGACCCGGTCGAGATCAGCGAGAGCGCGGAGCCGATCGAGCCCAGCGAGAGCACGCTGCCGACCGAGCCGACGGACAGCACGGAGCCGACCGACCCGACGGAGAGCACCGAGCCCACCGAGCCGATCGACAGCACGGAGTCCTTGGACCAGAGCGACAGTGGCGAGTCAGCGAGAATCGACATGCTCCGATCGTAGTGCTGGGAAGGCGCTCTGATGGTGTGTCAGATCGGTGAGATCATTGCGTCCACATATGTGGAAGGGATACGTAATTTAGGATAACTATTGACCTGCTGGATCCCTGTCAGCACCATGATGGGCGGCTGCCTCTCCCCCACTGCTCTGGAGGTACGTTGTCCCCACGAAATCTCGTCGCGCTCGCCTGCGCGGCGACGGTGCTGCTGGCTGCCGGCGGGTTCGCCGTCGAAGCAAATGGCATATCACCCAACGGAGTTCAGGCACAGCCCAGCAGCTCGCTGGACCTCTCGAAGGCCAACCGCCGAGCGCCCGTGGCCGGTCTGTACGACTGGTCCAAGGCTGGCTACCGGGGCGGCGCGGACCTGCCCGGTGCAGCCGACACCAATCCGGATGCCGCCTGTCAGATCACCCCGGCCGAGCTTGCCGCCCAGTTCGGGGTGCGCCCCGATGACGGGGTGGACGACTCGGCGGGTCTGCAGTCCGCCATCGACCAGATCCGGACCGCCTGCTCGCCGAGCGCGAGCTACACCAAGCTCTCGCTGATCACCCTGCCGGCCGGTGTACTCCAGGTCTCCCGGCAACTCGGCGTCGATGCCGACTACTTGACGATCCGTGGCGCGGGCAGCGGAGTCGGCGGCAGCCGGATCGTGTTCCGGCCGGACGCCGACACCCGGTACGACGCGCTGACGCCTGACGGTTCGGACTGGGACGAGGACGGGATGACCTCGGGCTCGGCCAAGGGCGGCTGGATCTGGCCGGGGCGCGGGCTGTTCCGGGTGCAGTCGCGCGGCGTGAACAGCGCCTACGCCAGTGAGTACGCGGCGGCGCCGGCCAACCGGAAGGACCTCTTCGAGGGCACGGTCAACGTGCACTGGAAGGCGGGCCTGAAGCTGCGGGAGAAGACCGGTGGCGCCGGGTTCGCGGCCAGGACCGGGGACACCGTGGTGCCGCTGGCGACCAGCGGCGTGCTGACCAACCTCCAGGTCGGCGGACTGGTCAACATCCGGGCCGCCAACTCGCTGAAGTTCTACGCCCAGCAGGACATCCAGCCGGCCGACGGCACGCTGCAGAACATCCATATGCGGCAGCAGATCTTCACCGTCACCGCCGTCGACACCACCAACCGGACCATCACGCTGGACAAGCCGCTGGAGTACGACGTCCCGGTCACCTCGACCTCGGACGGCTCGGCCGCGATCGAGGGTGCGGTCTACGACTCCAAGGCCGCACCGATCGTGGACCCGGTGCTCGGGGTCGGCTTCGAGAACTTCGCGCTCACCCAGGACATGCCGGGGCTGAACGCTGCGGATGCGGTGCACAACTACGGGAACATGTCGCCCGCCGACGAGATGCACGGCATCGTCTTCAAGTGGGCCGCCAACTCCTGGGTCCGGGGCATCCGGACCGAGATGACCGGGTCGCACCCGATCGTCACCGAGGAGGCGTACCACCTGCAGATCGTGAACAACCAGCTGGACGGTTCCTGGAACAAGGGCAAGGGCGGCAACGGGTACTTCAGGGGCTCCCGGGTCTGGGACTCGCTGTACGCGGGCAACACCTCGCGCAACCTGCGGCACTTCACCTTCCAGTGGTCCGCCTCCGGCAACGTGGTGATCGGCAACGACTTCGACTCCGACATCAACCTGCACGGCGGTTGGGAGCGGAACAACCTGATCGAGCTCAACACGGTGACCGTGCCGTACGAGCACCGCTCCGCCAACTGCCGCTCCAACTGCGGCGAGGAGGGCGGGGGAGGGCCGGACGCTTCCACCTGGTTCCCGATCTGGTGGGGCGCGGGAAAGAAAGCGGTGAAGTGGTCCGGCTCCAGCGGGCCGCACAACGTCTTCTTCAACAACACCATGACCAAGCAGGCCACCGCCGGGGCGGCGTACACCCCGTACTACGCGGACCACCAGCGGATCTACCAGTTCGGCTGGAACGGTACGGCCTGGCAGCACCTGGACACCGCGGGGACGCCGATCCCGGACTGGGCGGGGCGGGAGCAGCTGGACTTCACCGGCGGGCACGGGGTGGACGCGACCCGGACGGATGCCGGGGCCTCGCTCTTCCTCAAGTCGGTGAACGGGACCAGCCCTTCACCTTCACCTTCACCTTCACCCTCACCCTCGCCCTCGCCCTCGCCGAGCCAGAGTCCCAGCCCGAGCCCGACCGTGAGCCCGTCGCCGAGTGGTGCCGGCTGCCTGACCGCGCGGACGGTCAAGGGGTCGAGCTGGAGCAGCGGGTACGGCATGGACGTCTTCGTCAAGAACAACTGTGCTGTCAAGAGCACCAGTTGGACGGTGGAGTTCGACCTGCCGGCCGGGACTTCGGTCTCCAGCAGCTGGTCGTCCATCAGGACGCAGAGCGGTCAGCACTACAAGTTCGTCAACGTCAGCTACAACGGCGCCATCGCGCCCGGCCAGGAGGAGAGCTTCGGCTTCAACGCCGCCGGTCTCGGGTTGCCGTCCAACCTCACCGCCCGCTGATGGGAGCCGTACGGATGCGCAGAACAGTACTGGGCGGCTTCACCGCCGCCGCGTTGGCCGCCGCGAGCCTGCTGGCGCTGCCCGCGCACGCGGCGGCGCCGAAGCTGACCGCCAAGGTGGTGCAGGGGTCGGTGTGGAGCAGCGGTTACGGAGCCGACGTGGTGATCGCCAACAACGGGGATGCCGCTTCGACGAGTTGGACGGTGGAGTTCGACCTGCCGTCCGGGACTTCGGTCTCCAGCAGTTGGTCGTCCACCAGGACGCAGAGCGGTCAGCACTACAAGTTCGTCAACGTCAGCTACAACGGGAACATCGCGGTCGGAGCCACCGAGAGCTTCGGGTTCAACGCGAGCGGGCTCGGGCTGCCGCTGAACTGCACCGTCAACGGGGCTCCCTGCGGCGGGGGTTCGACCACCCCGAGTCCGACGCCCAGCCCGAGCCCGACGGCCACGGCATCGCCCACGCCCACCCCGACCCCGACCCCGACGTCCACCACGACGCCCGGTCCGGTGGTGGACGTCTCGACCGCCGCCCAGCTGAGCGGTGCGCTGGCGGCGGCCACGCCGGGCCAGACCATCCGGCTGGCGCCGGGCGAGTACCACGGTGCGTTCGCCACCACCCGGCCCGGCACGGCGGCGCAGCGGATCACGCTGACCGGGCCGCGTACGGCCGTGCTGGTCAACGACGGGCCTTCGGGTGACCCGCCCGCCTGTCCGGAGCCGACGGCCGGCTGGGACCCGGGCTACGGTCTCTGGCTGGCCGGAGCGCCGTACTGGAACCTGACCGGATTCACCGTGAAGGACTCCAAGAAGGGTGTGGTGCTGGACAGTTCACACCACGTCACGGTGGACGGGCTGTATGTCCACCACGTCGAGGACGAGGGGGTGCACTTCCGCCGGTCCTCGGCCGACGGGGTGATCCGCAACTCGGTGATCGAGTACACCGGGCTGGTCCAGCCCGGGTACGGCGAAGGGGTCTACCTCGGTTCGGCGGGCTCGAACTGGGGCTGCCACGGCAACACGGGCGGGGCGGACCGTTCCGACCGGGTGCTGGTGGAGAACAACCGGATCGGCCCGTACATCGCCGCCGAGCCGATCGACGTCAAGGAGGGCACGTACGCCGGGATCATCCGGGGCAACACCTTCGACGGGCGCGGGATCAGCGGGCAGAACTCGGCCGACTCCTGGATCGACGTCAAGGGCATCGACTACCTGATCGAGGGCAACACCGGCAGCTTCGCCGCACCGGGCACGTTCGCCAACGGGTACGAGACGCACAACCCGAGCAGCACGCCGTCCTTCCCGAACGGCTGCGGCAACGTGTGGCGGAACAACTCCTCGGACCTGGGTGGGGTGGGCGCTTACGCCATCAAGATCACCTCGGTGTCGAGCTGTTCGGCCCGGCCCAACGTGGTCTACGCCTCGAACACCGTGACCAGGGCGGTGAGCGGCCTGACCAACGTCCCCGTCACGCCGTAGCGTGACCGGGGACGCCGGGGCGGCTATCTGATGCCGTGTCGGCGGAGCGTACTGGCGAGGGCGGTGGTGTGGGACACCACCGCCTTCGCGACGCGTGCCACCTCCTGCTCGGAGGCGGAGGCGACCGGCATCGAGCAGCTGATCGCGTCGGTGGCGGGAATCCGGTAGTGCACGGGGGCGGAGAGGCAGCTGACGCCCGGCGTGCCCTGTTCGCGTTCCAGTGCCCAGCCCCGGTCCCGGGTGCGGGCCAGTTCGGCGTGCAGTGCGGTGCGGTCGGTGACGGTGTGCGGGGTGAGCGCGGTGAGCTCGGCCGGCAGTATCGCGTCCACCTCGGCGGTGGTCAGCTCGGCGAGCAACGCCTGGCCCAGGGCGGTGAGATGGGCCGGCAGACGTCGGCCGACCCGGGACACCACCCGGACGGTGTCGCGGGCCTCCCGGCTGGCCAGGTAGAGCACGTAGGCGTCGTCCCGGCGGGCGAAGTGCACGGTGTAGCCGGTCTCGTTGGCCGTTGGCGTACGGCAGCGCCGGGTCGCGGTCCAGGTAGGCGGTGCCGGAGAGCAGCGCGTGCGGCCCGACGCCGAAGGAGGAGCCGCTGTCGTCGGCCTCGACCCACTTGAGTTCGCGCAGGGTCCGGATCAGCGCGTGCAGGCTGCTGCGGGGGTAACCGAGGCGTTCCTGCAGCTCGCTGACGGTCAGTCGGTCGGGGGAGGCGGCGAGCGCCTCCAGGATGCGCACGGTGCGCTCGGCCGACTTGACCGTCGAGGCGTCCGGTTGGGCAGAGGGCATGTCCACCATCCAGATAAGTGCTGCAGGAGTGTTGACCGCCATAGTAACGGACGCTAACTTTCCCTTGCAGTGCTGCCACATTCTCAGATTCTGTCCATATACGTAGACAGGACTTCGATGCTCCGCAGATCCGCAGCCACCCTTGCGGCCGTTCTGGCCGCCGCCGTGGCCCTCTCCACCCTGACCGCGTGCGGCTCCGGCGACAGCCAGAGCGCCACCGACGACAAGTCGCCGCTGGAGATCTGGGTGCGCAAGCCCCCGGGCTCCAACACCGAGAAGACCCACCAGCAACTGGCGGCGAAGTTCACCGAGTTGACCGGCGTGCCGGTCCATGTCACCGCGCTGTTCGACGACTTCGAGACCAAGCTGCAGCAGGCCGCGGCGCAGAAGAAGCTGCCGGACCTGATCGTCAACGACACCGCCCAGCTCGGCACCCTGGTCAAGCAGGGCCTGGTCCGCGAGGTC
Source organism: Kitasatospora sp. Root107 (assembly GCF_001424875.1). Classification (GTDB taxonomy): domain Bacteria; phylum Actinomycetota; class Actinomycetes; order Streptomycetales; family Streptomycetaceae; genus Kitasatospora. The sequence goes on from NZ_LMCT01000004.1 coordinate 264,388, forward strand.
GACCGGCCGGCCACCAAGGGCGGCGACCAGCTGATACCCGCGTCCTGGGACGCGGCCAAGGGGACTGACGGCAAGTACTACGGCGTCCCGTTCTCGGCCCAGACCTTCGGGCTCTTCATCCGTCAGGACTGGCGGGAGAAGCTCGGTCTGCCCCAGCCCACCAGCTGGGACGAACTCGACGCGCTGGCAGGCGCGTTCACCACCCGGGATCCGGACGGCAACGGCAAGGCCGACAGCTACGGCTACGTCGTCCCCGGCTCCACCAAGCGCGGCTACCTGGACTGGTACTTCTCCAGCTTCCTGTGGTCGGCCGGCGGCGACTACTTCGCCAAGGACGGGAAGACGCCCGCGATCGCCGACCCGGCCTCGGTGCTGGCGGCGCAGCGGCTCAAGGACCAGTTCTGCACCGCGAAGAGCGTGGTGCCGGGCGCGGCCACCGCCGAGACCACCCAGGCGCACCCGCTGTTCGAGACCGGCAAGGGCGGCATCTACTTCACCGGCCCGTACAACATGGCGCGGTTCGACAAGAGCCTCGGCAAGGACAAGTACGAGGTGATCGCGCTGCCCGCCGGTCCGGGTGGCCGGAGCGTTTCGCTGGCCGAGGGGGAGAACGCGTACCTGATGGCCGGCTCGAAGAACCGCGCCGGGCAGCAGAAGTACGCCGAGTTCCTGGTCTCCGCCGAGGGGCAGACGATCGGGATGGCGGGTGACACCGACGGCAACGTGGTCCGACTGCCCGTCAACAAGGGCGTGGACCTGGCGACCGTCCGCAAGGACCAGCGCTGGCTGGTCTTCGACAAGGTCTACCGGGAGGCCGGCCGGTACGCGCCGGTGGTGAAGGAGTGGACCCCGTTCCGGCAGGCCTCCGCGGAGGCGCTGAACGGCATGGTGGCCGACTGCGGCTCCGACCCGAAGGCGGTGCTCACCAAGCTGGCCGGTACCTTCGCCGCCGAGCTGACGAAGCAGGGAGCCGGCTCCCGATGAACCTCAACCGCCGGGGCCGGCTCACTCCTTGGCTGTTCCTGGCCCCGGCGCTGGTGCTCTTCGCGCTCTTCAAGTTCCTGCCGATGTGGCGGGCGGTCGAGATGAGCTTCCACGAGGTGCGGCCCTACCTGGGGGACCGCTGGGTCGGCGGGGCCAACTACCAGCAGGTGGTCACCGACGAGGCGTTCCTGAACGCGATCTGGCACACCCTGCTGCTGGCGGTCGGCCAGACCGGCGGCTCGGTGCTGCTCGGCCTGGCCCTCGCGCTGGTGCTGGAGGGCACCGCTCGGCGGTTGTGGATCGTCCGCACCGCGGTCTTCCTGCCGACCGTCACCGCGATGGCGGTGGTCGCCGAGGTCTGGCGGATCCTGTACTACCCGGCTCCCGACGGCATGGTGAACGGCCTGCTGAGCTGGGTCGGGGTGGGGCCCTCGCAGTTCCTCAACAGCCCGGACAGCGCGCTCTGGTCGGTCATGACGGTCGGGGTCTGGCGCGGTGCGCCCTACGACATGATGATCTTCCTGGCCGCGCTCGCCGGGGTGGACCGCACCCTCTACGAGGCCGCCGCCGCCGACGGTGCGGGGGCGTGGCGGCGGGTCTGGCACGTCACGCTGCCCGCGCTGCGGCCGGCCTTCGTCATCCTGTTCACGCTGGCGGCGATCCGCAGCCTGCGGGTCTTCACCGAGATCTTCCTGCTCACCAACGGCGGGCCGAACGGCTCGACCGAGGTGCTGATGACCCTGATCTACCGACTCGGGCTGGAGCGCGGAGAGTTGGGTGTGGCGGCGGCCGGGTCGATGGTGCTGCTGGGCGTCTCGGTGCTGCTCACTCTGCTGGTCAGGCTCGGTCGGGCCCGGGCCGTGTACTCCGGGAAGGCCGGGACATGAAGAACCGTCAACTCGACACCGCTCTGGGCCTGGAGGCCCGGAACGGCCCGCTCGCCCTGATCGGCAAGCTGGTGCTCTACGGGCTGCTGGTGCTGGTCTTCGCCGGCCCGTTGCTCGCCCTCCTGGTCAGCGCGTTCAGCCCGGTCAGCGATCCGACCTCGCTCACCCTGCTGCCGACCGACTTCACGCTGGCCAACTTCCGGGCCGCCTTCGACCGGGACGTGCTGCGCTACCTGCTCAACTCCTTCCTGGTGGTGGGCGGTGGGCTGCTGCTCCAGGTCGGGGTGAGCATCTCGGCAGGCTACGCACTGGCCCGCAAGCGCTTCCCGGGGATGCGGCTGGTGCTGTTGCTGATCCTGTCCACCATGATGCTTCCGGAGGAGGTGCTGGCGATCCCGCTCTCGCTGGTGCTCTCCGACCTCTCGCTGACCGGCAGCCTCTGGGGAATGATCGTCCCGGTCGGCGCCTGGGCGTTCTCGATCCTGGTGACCGCCGAGTTCATGAAGGAGATCCCGCTCGAGCTGGAGGAGGCCGCCCGGCTGGACGGCGCCGGTGACCTGCGGATCTTCTGGTCGGTGGTGCTGCCGCTGTGCAAACCCGCGCTCGGCGTGATCGGCATCTTCGGCTTCACCATGATCTGGGACCAGTACATGCTGCCGCTGCTGGTCGCCACCGACGCCAGGCAGTTCACCCTGCCGCTCGCGCTGCGCACCCTGCGCGCCGACGAACAGGTCGGCGTCGGCGTGCTGCTGGCCTCCGCTCTGCTCGCCCTGCTGCCCAGCGTGCTGGCCTTCCTGGCCATGCAGCGGCAGTTCATGCGCGGGCTCACCTCCGGCGCAGTCAAGGGCTGACCCTCAATCACCGTTCTCATCAGGAGATTTCATGCGCCTGCACGGCCTTCTGTCGTTTCCACTGACCCCGTTCACCGACGACGACAAGGTGGACCTGGCGGTCTTCGCCGAGCATCTGGAGCAGCAGATCGCCGCCGGGCCCGCCGCCCTCTTCGTGGCCTGCGGCACCGGCGAGTTCACCGCTCTGGCGCTGGACGAGTACCGCGACCTGGTGGCCACCGCGGTCCGGGTCGCCGACGGCCGGCTGCCGGTGGTGGCGGGCTGCGGCGGCGGCCCCCGGATGGCCCGGGAGTTCGCCCTCGTCGCCGCCGAGTGCGGCGCGGACGGCTTGCTGCTGCTGCCGCCCTACCTGGTCACCTCCACTCCGGGCGGGCTGGTCGAGCACGTCCGCTACGTCGCCTCGGCGACCAGCCTGCCGGTCGTGGTCTACCAGCGTGCCAACGCCGTACTCGACGAGGCCGCCGCCCTGGCGCTGCTCGATCTGCCGACCGTGACCGGCATCAAGGACGGCCGGGGCGACGTGGACGCGATGCTCCGGCTGGTCACCGCCGTCCGCACCAGCGGCCACCCCAGGGCCGCCGAGTTCGGCTTCCTGAACGGGCTGCCCACCGCCGAACTCTCCGTCCAGGCCTACCGGGCGATCGGCGTGGAGTGCTACTCCTCGGCCGTGCTCTGTTTCGCCCCCGACCTGGCCACCGCCTTCCACCGGGCGGTCGAGCGGGGCGACCACGACACCGTCCGGCTGCTGCTGGCCGAGTTCTACCTGCCGCTGGTCGCGCTCCGCGACCGGGTCCCCGGGTACGCGGTCGCGCTGGTCAAGGCCGGGGCCCGGTTGGCCGGTCTGGCGGTCGGCGGTGTCCGGCCGCCACTGGTGGACGCCTCGCCGGAACACGTCCGGGAACTGGGCCGCATTCTGGCCCGCGGCCGGGCCGCCCTGGCTACCGTGGCAGAGTGATGCGTATCCGGGAAGTGGTGATCACACCGCTCGCCTTCGCCGACCCGCCGCTGCTCAACTCGGCCGGGGTGCACCAGCCCTGGGCCCTCCGGGCGGTGGTCGAACTGCGGTGCGGCGACGGCCTGGTGGGCCTGGGGGAGACCTACGGGGACGCGCCGCACCTGGCGCTGCTGCGCGCGGTCGCCCCGACGCTGACCGGGCTCGACCCGTTCGACACCAACGGACTGCTGCGGCGGATCCGGGCCGTGCTGGGTGACACCGACGCCCCGGACAAGCACGGCCTGACCGGCGGCTCCACTCCGCAGAAGACCGCGCTGCGGGTGCTCAGTCCGTTCGAGGTGGCCTGCCTGGACCTGCAGGGTCAGCTCACCGGACGCCCGGTGGTGGACCTGCTCGGCGGCCGGGTCAGGGWCGAAGTCCCGTACTCCGCCTATCTGTTCTACAAGTGGGCGGGCCACCCGGGCGCAGCCGAGGACGAGTACGGCGCGGCGCTGGACCCGGACGGGATCGTGGCTCAGGCCAGGCAGCTGGTCGAGCGGTACGGCTTCGGCTCGATCAAGCTCAAGGGCGGGGTGTTCCCGCCGGAGCAGGAGGTCGAGGCGATCCACGCGCTGCGCGCCGCCTTCCCCGCCCACCCGCTCCGGATCGACCCCAACGCCGCCTGGACGGTGGAGACTTCGCTCCGGGTCGCGGCCGAGACCGACGGCCTGCTGGAGTACCTGGAGGACCCCACCCCCGGCATCCCCGGGATGGCCGAGGTGGCCCGCGGCGCGGCGATGCCGCTGGCCACCAACATGTGCGTGGTCAGCCCCGCCGACCTGCCCGAGGGCTTCGGTCAGCGCGCGGTGGGCGTGCTGCTCGCCGACCACCACTACTGGGGCGGGCTGCGCCGCTCCGCCGAACTCGCCGCCACCTGCCGCACCTGGGGCGTCGGGGTCTCGATGCACTCCAACAGCCACCTCGGCATCAGCCTGGCCGCGATGACCCACCTCGGCGCCGCCCTGCCCGAACTCACCTACGCCGCCGACACCCACACCCCTTGGCAGTACGGCGAGGACGTGCTCGCCGAGCCGCTGCGGATCGTCGACGGAGCCGTCCGGGTGCCCGACGGCCCCGGCCTGGGTGTCCGGCTCGACCCCGACGCGCTGGCCCGGCTGCACGAGAACTACCTGCGCTGCGGCATCCGGGAGCGCGACGACACCGGGTACCTGCGCAGCATCGACCCGACCTTCGAGAAGCGGCGGCCGAAGTGGTGACCGTCTCCGCCCACGCCTACCCGTGGGACGTGCTCGGCGACCCGGCCTTCGTCGGCCGGGTGTGGGAGGCGGGCCTGGACGCCGTGACGCTCGCCGTCAGCTACCACTCCACCCGGGCCGCCACCCCGCAGCACCCGCACCGGCGGCTGGTGGACGCCCGGTACACCGCGCTCTACCGGCCCGTCCGGCCGTCGGCCTGGGCCGGGCGGCGGCTGGCGCCGCTCGCTCCGGACTGGCTGACCGAGCCCGATCCGGCGGGCGAGGCGATCGCGGCGCTGACGGCGGCCGGAATCCCGGTGAACGCCTGGGTGGTGCTCGCGCACAACAGCCGACTCGGTCTGCTGGCACCGGAGTTGACGGTGCTCAACTGCTACGGCGAGCGCTACCCGTACGCGCTCTGCCCGAGCCACCCCGAGGTCCGGGAGCACTGCGTCACGCTCGCCGTCGAGGCGCTGCGCGGGCTGCCCGCCGGGGCACTGCGCGGCGTCTCACTGGAGTCGGCGGGGCCGCTGGGCGCGAGTCACTTCGGCTGCCATGAGAAGACCGACGGTGCGTACTCGCCGACCGCGCTGCGGGCGCTGTCGGTGTGCTGCTGTTCCGGCTGCCGGCAGAGCTGGGGAGACGTCGGGGACGTGACCGGGCGGCTGCGGGCCGCGGTGGAGCGGGACGAGTGGCTGCCGGAGCCGCTCGCCGCCGCCCTGCTCGCGGCCCGGCAGCTGTCGACGGACCTGCTGCGCCGTGAAGTGCTGGCGGCAGTACGGCAGTTGCTTCCGGGAGTGCCGGTCACCCTGCACGCCCACCCCGACCCCTGGGCCACCGGCCCGTCGCCCGGACTGACCCCGGCCGCGCCCGCCGAGGTGGACGCGCTGCTGGTGCCGTGCTGGCCGACCACCCCGGCCAGTGCCGACCTGGTCCGCAGCGCGGCCGAGTTCGGCCGTCCGGTCGACGCGTACGTGACCGTGCTGCCCCCGGCCGACCCGGCCGAACTGCCCGCCCACGTCCGGCGGTTGCGGGCGGCGGGCGCGGAACGGCTCAGCCTGTACCACCTCGGCCTGCTGCCGGCCCGGCAGCAGCCGCTGCTGGCCGAGCTGGCCGAGGTGTTCCGTGACCACCCGGCCGTACAGAGGAGTTGACGTTCATGCACATTCTGATGACCGGAGCCGCCGGTGGCATCGGCACGATGCTGCGCGAGCTGCTGCCCGGCTACGGGCACACCCTGCGGCTCGCCGATCTGCGGCCGATTCCGGACACGGATTCGCTGGTGTTCGACCTGCGGGACAGTGCGGCGGTGCGGGAGGCCGTGCGTGGTGTGGACGCGGTCGTCCACCTGGGCGGGATCTCGGTGGAGGACAGCTTCGCCAACATCCTCGGCGCCAACATCCAGGGCAGCTACGAACTCTACGAGGCAGTCCGGGCCGAGGGCGTCGGGCGGGTGGTCTACGCGAGCAGCAACCACGCGGTGGGCTACACCCCGCTCGACTCGCCCGAGCTGAWCGGCACCGACATCCCCAGTCGGCCGGACACCTACTACGGCCTGTCCAAGGTCTTCGGCGAGGGCCTCGCCTCGCTGTATGCCGACAAGTACGGCGTACAGACGGTGTCGATCCGGATCGGCTCCTGCTTCCCCGAACCCCGCTCGGCCCGCGCGCTCGCCACCTGGCTCAGCCCCGCCGACTGCGCCAGGCTGGTGCACGCCGCGCTCACCGCGCCCGACGTCGGCCACACCGTCGTCAACGGCATCAGCGCCAACACCCGCGCCTGGTGGGATCTCTCTGGCGCCCGGAAGCTCGGCTACCAGCCGCAGGACGACGCCGAGGTGTACGCGGGCGGGCTGCCGCCGCTCGACCCCGACAGCGCCGACGCCCGACTGCTCGGAGGCTGGTTCACCACGCTCTGATCCGACGGTCACCTGACCGGGCGTGAGGTAACTTCCTAGTCCTGCATCGAATGATCAGGACCGGAGGAAGCCATGAGCCGCCAGTTGCCCGTCGGACCGGGCGGGCAGGCCGCTGCCCAGCCGTGGAACCGGCAACGGCTGCGCAGCAACAACGAGTGGCTGCTGCTGGAACGGCTGCGGACCGACGGCCCGTCCTCCCGGGCCCAACTGGCCCGGGACACCGGACTTTCCAAGCCCACCGTGTCGGCGGCACTGGCGACCCTGGAGCAGGGCGGGCTGGTCCGGGAGGCGGGCGTCTTCGCCCCGGAACGGGGCCGGACCGCCGTGCTCTACGAGCCGGATCCGGCAGCCGGTCACGTGCTCGGCGTGGACATCGGCCGGGGCCGGCTCCGGGTCGCGGTCGCGGACCTGACCGGGGAACTGATCGCCCGTCGGGACGTACCCAACCACGGCCGCTCGGCGGACGAGGTGGCCGATGCGGTGGTGGCGGCAGCCCACGAGGCCACCGCCGAGGCCGGGCTGACGGCGGACCGGATCGTGCACGCGGTGGTCGGCACACCGGGGGTCTGGGACGAGCAGCGACGCAGCGTCCGCTACGCCGGGAACCTGCCGGGCTGGGGGCGGCCCGGGCTGCTGGACCGGATCGCCGGGGGCCTGGCCACCACCGTCACCGTCGGCAACGACGCCAACCTGGCCGCCTTGGGCGAGTACGCCTTCGGGGCCGGCGCGGGCGGCCGGGTCTTCGTCTACCTGCTGGTCGGTACCGGCCTCGGGGTCGGCGTGGTCAAGGACGGCGAACTGCTGGCCGGAGCGCACGGCGCGGCCGGCGAGATCGGTTCGCTCCCGGCGCCGGGGCAGCGGGCCACCCTGGAGGAGACCGTCTGCGCCGAGGCGGTGGTGCGTTCGGCCCAGGAGCTCGGCCTGTCCGGCTCGCTGACGGCGGAACAGGTTTTCGAGGCCGCCCGAGAGGGGGTGCCCGCCGCGCTCGAGGTGGTGCGGATCGAGGCCGAACGCCTCGCGTACGCCGTCGCGCTGGTCTCGGCGGTGCTCGACCCCGACCTGGTGGTGCTCGGCGGCGGCATCGGCTGCAGCGCCGACCTGCTGCTGGAGCCGGTGGAGCGGGCGCTGCACGGCCTCACCCCGCTGCGGCCGAGGCTGGTACCGAGCCGGCTCGGCCACGAGGCAGTGCTGCTCGGAGCCGTCGCGACGGCGCTGGACACCGCCCGGCCGGAGGTGTTCGAACGGCGGACGGCCTCGTGACTCGGACCCAGCCGGGGCAGGTCGGATCCCACCCGGGCCCGCCGTCGGGCTGGTCTGGACCTCTGGTCGATGGCGTACGCTTCCGAAAGTTTCACGAGCCCGACACGACGCCACGCGCCCCGCCGCACAGCCAGTCAGGAGACCAGGACCCTTGACCGCGATCCCCGGCACCGAGCCGGCCGAGCTGGACGACCTGGACGAGCACTCGGACTCCGGGAAGGGCCCGGCCGAGCCGGGGGACCGCCCCCGGGAGTCGCTCCGCGAGTGGTTCCGCCGTGCCTCCGAGGAGTACGGTCCTGCGCTGGCCCTGTTCGGTCTGCTGAAGCTGACCGGGTTCACCGTCTTCATGTGGCTGCTCACCTGGTCCGGAGAGTACCTGACCAAGAACCCTCGGTTCGGCGGTGGCGCGCGGCCCTGGGACGTGGTGGCCGGCTGGGACGGCTGGTGGTACCGACATGTCGCCGAGAACGGCTACGACCCGCGGCTGGTGGTGATCGGCCCACCACCCTTTATGTACGAGCAGAACTCGGTCGCCTTCTTCCCGCTCTACCCCGGCATGATGAAGCTGGTCTCCGGCGTCACCGGCCTCGGCTCGTACGGCGCGGGCATGCTGGTGTCGGTGGTCGCCTCGTTCGTCGCCGCGGCCGGGATCTACGCCCTGGCCGCCAGACTGTTCGACCGCCGGACGGGCCTGATCGCCGCCGCCGTCTGGGCCGTCTTCCCCGGCTCCGGCGTCGAGTGGGCGGTCTACTCCGACTCGCTCTTCGTCGCGCTGGCCGCCTGGTCCTGCTTCTTCGTGCTGGAGCGCCGCTGGCTGGCGGCCGGCGTCACCGTCTTCATGGCCGGTCTCAACCGGCCCACCGCCGCCGCCCTGGTGGCCGCCCTCGGCGTGGCCGCCCTGATCGCGCTGTACCGGCGCAGGGACGGCTGGATCGGACCGGTCTCCGCCGTCCTGATCGCCCCGCTCGGCATCTTCGGCTACCTGGCCTGGGCGAACTGGCGGATGGGCGACTGGAGCGCCTACTTCAAGCTCCAGAAGGGCGGCTGGCTGCACTTCTTCGACTACGGCGAGCACACCTTCAACGTCCTGCGCACCATCCTGCTCGGCCGGGGCGGGTACGCCTTCACGTACCCGACCGAGGACATGATCGCGCTGGGGCTGGTGGTGCTGCTGCCGATCCTGCTGTTCCTGCTGATCCGCCTGCGGGTGCCGGTCTTCCTGCTGGTCTTCACCCTGATCACGGTCGTGCTGGTGCTCGGCAGTGCCCAGATCTTCGGCAACACCTCGCGCTACCTGCTGCCCTGCTTCCCGCTCTTCCTGCCGATCGCGGTCGCCCTCCGGCGGCTGTCGCTGTCTTCGCTGGTCGCCGTCTTCGGCGTCACGGCGGTGGCCAGCGGGTGGTACGCGGGGTACGTGCTGTTCGAGCTCGGCATCCCGTAGACCGGTTGTGTGAGCTGGTCCGAGCCGGGTAGGCGCCCGGCGAGACCACCAGCGGGAGTCCGCCATGACGTTCCCTCCGAACGACCCCGTGCCACCCACCCCCACGCCCGCACCCGGCCCTGGGCCAGGACCCGGACCGCTGCCCGGCCCCGTACCCGCGCCGGGACCCGACCCCGTGCCCCCGGCACCGCCGAAGCCCGGCCCCGACCCCCGGCCGCCCTGGCCCCGGCCGGACCCCCGCCCGCGGCCTGGTCCGTTGCCGGGACCGGCGCCCATCCCCTCGCCGGTGACCTGAGCTCTGCCGGTTCTCGGTGTGTTGGCCTTGTTGCAAGGTCGATACGCGATGAGGACACCTAATCCACCGCTCATATGATGAGATGGACGATGCTGTTGCTGCTCATTCAGTTGGCGCCGGGGATGCCGAGCAGGGGGACAGCTCAGGCCGCAGCAGGGGGATTTGATGTCGCAGCAGATCGTGGTGGATCCGGTCAGTCTTCGGGCTGAGGGGAAGAGCATGGCGGCGGTCGGTGAGGATTTCTCGGCTGCGGTGAAGGATTTGTCGGCGAAGTTGGAGGCCCTGGAGGAGGGTGACACTCCGCCGTGGGGTGACGACGACTTGGGTGAGAAGTTCGGTGTTGTGTACGAGGGTCTGCGGGACGGGATGAAGGAGTCGATGGCTTCTTTGGGGACGCGGATCGGGGAGATCGGGCAGAAGTTGCAGGGGATGGCGGCCAACCACGAGGCGAACGAGTCGACGACGGATGGTTCGTTCCGGACGTTGGAGGGTTCGCAGGAGATGGTCGGGGGGCGGGTTGGTGCGTTGTAC
>NZ_LMCT01000005.1 GCF_001424875.1 Kitasatospora sp. Root107
CTGGCGTTGACTTTTGGCACGCTGTTGAGTTCTCAAGGAACGGACACTTCCTTCGAGCCGCTTATCAGGCGGACCCTCCGGGCGCTTCGTTCTTTCGTGTTCCGAGCTTATCAGACGTTTTCCGCTCCGTTTTCCGGAGTTTCATTCAGCCGACTCGCTTTTCTTCGCCCCTCTCGGTGCGACTCCGGAACTGTACGGGCATCGCCGCCCCACAAGCAAATCGCCTCCGTCCGGCGTACCGGACGGAGGCGATCGGCCGACGATCCTGCAGGTGTCAGCGGAGTTCGGTGATCTCCGGACCACGTGCGAACGGGTCCAGCGAGGTCTCCGCGAAGCGGGAGCTGCCGGCGTCGACGACGCTGGCGCCGCCGTCGGCGACCATCTGGGCGTCCTCGGGGAGCTTGAGCACGATCGGGTCGCGCGGAGCCATCGGGGTCTCACCGCGGACCACGACGGTCTGCTGGAAGACCTGCTCCAGGATGCCGGCCATCTCGGGCTGGACCGCGGCCTGGCCGGAGATCACGCCACGGAGGAACCAGCGCGGTCCGTCGCACCCGACGAAGCGCACCAGCTGGACACCCTGGGTGCCGTCCGGCAGCTGTACGGGGACCTGGGCCCGGAGGTGCCAGCCCAGCGGGCCCTCCTCCTCCTCGACCAAGCCGCCCTGCTGGGTGATGCCCGAGGCGATCTCCTCGCGGACCTCGCCCCAGATGCCCTCGGACTTGGGGGCCGCAAAGGCCTGGAGCTGGATGGCGCTGTTGCCGAGGACCAGGGTGGCGGCCACGATCGCGTCGCCGGCCACCTCGACCCGCAGTTCCATGCCCTCGACACCAGGGATCAGGAGGCCACCGAGGTCGACTCGGCCCTCCTCGGGGTTCTCCAGTTCGGAGATGTCCCACGGGCCGTCCGGTCGCGGGGCCGGCGGCAGGCCGACCCGGTCCGCGGGGTCGGTGTCGGCGGCGTTCTCGTTCTCGGAGTCGGCGAAGCCTTCGGCGTCATCGGCCGTCTCGTCGGCGCTGGTGGCGTCGTCGGCGAGCTGCTCGACAGCGTCCTCGCTCTTCTGGCGGCGACGGAACACGGTCACTGTCCTTCCCGGTCCAAGACCGATGCGAATACCTGCTCGGCTACTGCGCTGGCGCGGGCATGGTAACCCTGTCGTGACCTCCGGTCGACCCGAACCCGCCTTCGGCACGTGCCGATCCGGGAAGTTCGGCCACCTCGTGGAAACTCGCCTTCTCGACCTGCTGGATCACCAGCTGGGCGATTCGGTCCCCACGGCGGAAGCTGACTCCCTCGCGCGGGTCGAGGTTTACCAGAATCACCTTGATCTCACCACGGTACCCGGCATCGACCGTCCCCGGGGCGTTCACCAGTGCAACTCCGCACCGGGCCGCGAGGCCGGAACGCGGGTGCACGAAGGCGGCGTAGCCGTCCGGCAGGGCGATCCCGACACCGGTCGGCAGCACGGCGCGCTCACCGGGGGCGAGCTCGGCGTCGATGGTGGTGCGCAGGTCGGCTCCGGCGTCGCCGGGGTGCTCGTACGACGGCAGCGGCAGTTCCGGATCGAAACGGGTGATCAGGATGTCGACCGGCGGGCGGGCGGTGGTACTCACGGGTTCACCTCGAAGGCTCGGGCACGCTTGAACAGATCCGGGTCGTCCAGGGCTTTCTTGATGTCCTCGGGACGCCCGTGCGTGGTGAAGTGTTCCAGTTTCACCTGGATGAAGAGTGCCTGCGCCCGGATCGCGACCGGCCCGTCGGGTCCGCCGATCCGGCCCTCGGCCGCGCTGTAGATCTTGCGGCCCTTCACGCCGGTGACCCAGGCGTGGATGTGCAGCGTGGAGTCGACCGGGACCGGGCGGACGAAGTCGCTCTCCAATCGGCCGGTCACAGCGGCCATGTGCAGCAGCCAGTTGAGCGTTCCCAGGGTCTCGTCCATGGCCGTCATCAGCACGCCACCGTGGGCCAGGCCGGGGCCGCCCTGGTGGCCGGGGCGGACGGTGAACTCGGCGGTGACGTTCAGGCCTTCGCCCGCCACGGCGGTCAGCTGGAGGCCCTGCGGGTGCTGTGGGCCGCAGCCGAAGCAGTGGTCGTAGTGCGAGCCGAGCAGGGTGCCGGGGGCGGGTGCCTCGGGCGCCCGGGGCGGCAGTACGGCGTCGGCCGGGGGCGTGGTCGGCGGCAGGGCGGTGGCGCGGGCGACGGGCTCTTCGGAGCCCTGCTGCGCAGGCGGGGAGGCGGCGGGTCCGTTCACAGCGGCGACCTTACCCGCGGGTAGTACGGGCCGCACCGGCTGTCCGCCAGGGAGGCGGGGCCGAAGGCCGGCGGCGGCACACACAATGGGGGCATGTACGACGAACGCCTCACCGTCCCCCGCAGCTGGTGGCTGCTTCCCGTTGCACTCGGCTTCTCGCTGGCGTTGATCATGCTGCGGTTCAGCGCGATCGGTGCCCTGGTCGGCCTGGTCGTCGGCATCGTCGCCGGAGCCGCCGCGCTGAGCAGCTACGGCTCCGCCCGGATCCGCGTGGTGCAGGGCTCCCTGGTGGCCGGCCAGGCCCGGATCCCGGCCGACGTGCTCGGCGCCGCCCACGTGCTGAACCCGGCCGAGACGGTGGCCTGGCGGTCCGTGAAGGCGGACCCGCGCGCCTTCATGCTGCTGCGCAGCTACGTGCCGACCGCCCTCCGGGTCGAGATCACCGACCCGGCCGACCCGACCCCGTACGTCTATCTGTCGACCCGCTCGCCGCAGCGGCTGGCCGACGCGCTGGCCGAGGCCCGCCGGGGCCGGATCAGCTGACCTCGCCCCGCCCGGAAACGGCGGAGGGACGGCTCCGCGCATGTGCACGCGGGACCGTCCCTGTGTTCCGTACTGCGACGCGATCGGCGGGACCGATCGCGCGGTGGAGCGGGCGCGGCCGCCGGGGTGACCGCAGTTGCTGCCTCCGGCCTTGCTGCCCAAGGCCGGGCGGGGCGGTGTGCCGGACCGACGGGGATCCGCCGGGCCGGGCCTTCCCGCCCGGTGCTCAGGCGCCGCAGTCCTGGCAGATGGGCTGCCCGTTCTTCTCGCCGAACAGCTGGCTCCGGTGGTGTACCAGGAAGCAGCTCATGCAGGTGAACTCATCGGCCTGGCGCGGAAGCACCCGGACCGAGAGTTCCTCGTTGGAAAGGTCAGCGCCGGGAAGCTCCAGGCCTTCGGCAGCGTCGAACTCGTCGACGTCGACAGAGCTGGTGCTCTTCTCGTTCCGACGAGCCTTGAGCTCCTCGATGCTGTCCTCGTTGACATCGTCGTCAGTCTTGCGCGGGGTGTCGTAGTCCGTTGCCATTGTTCGCTCTCCCCCTCTGGGTGTGTGCGGTATCTCCAGCGCACGTAACGCATGGGGGGCCGGTCTTGTGCCCGACCCGAGGCGGAGATTTTGCCTTACTTCAAGCCCTGTTACTCAATCGACATCCTCGAACGGCCTCTTCAGGGCCATCCCGGGCGGTCCGAACGGCCTCACGGAGAGCTTCCTCCGGGAGGCCGACCGACCGTTCGGGCCATCACACTCAGTGGTCGAGGTCCGCGCGATCATCGGCCAACTCAGCTGCGCTGACGGCGACTTGATGATGTGTCGACAAATCTCTCCGGCCGAACGACCGTCACCCTCGGCGATCGGATCACCCGAACCGGTGATCACCCTGAGAGATCATCCGAACGTGTGGGGCGACTTCCTGTGAGCTTCCTCACAGTCTGAACTTTTCGGGCAAATCCTGGAAATCCACCCACCCGAAGGCTACTTCTTCGCGGCGTTCGCAGCCCGCCTGGCGAGCAGTGCGGCCTGCCGCTCGTCGAACTTGGTGGCCTGCGCGTCGAGGGCGCCGAGGAAGACACCGAGCTCCTGCTGGGCCTGCAGACCGGCCGGGCCGAGGCCGCCGATCTCCATCACCTTCAGGTGGCGCAGCACCGGCTGCAGCACGTCGTCGTGGTGGATCCGGAGGTTGTAGACCCCGCCGATGGCGAGCTGGGCCGCAGAGCGCTCGAAGCCGGGCATGCCGTGGCCGGGCATCCGGAAGTCGATCACCACGTCCGCGACGGCCCGCATGGCCTGGTCCGGGGCGATCTCCAGGGCGGCCTTGAGCAGGTTCCGGTAGAAGACCATGTGCAGGTTCTCGTCGTTGGCGATCTTCGCGAGCAGCTGGTCGCAGACCGGGTCGCCCGAGAAGTGGCCGGTGTTGCGGTGCGAGATCCGGGTGGCCAGCTCCTGGAAGGCCACGTACGCGACCGAGTGCAGCATGCTGTGCGAGTTGTCCGACTCGAAGCCCTCGGCCATGTGCGTCATCCGGGCCCGCTCCAGCTCCACCGGGTCGACGGCCCGGGTGGCCAGCAGGTAGTCGCGAATGGCTATCCCGTGCCGGCCCTCCTCGGCCGTCCAGCGGTGCACCCAGGTGCCCCAGGCGCCCTCGCGGCCGAACATGGTGGCGATCTCGTGGTGGTAGCTGGGCAGGTTGTCCTCGGTGAGCAGGTTGACCACCAGCGCGATCCGGCCGAGCGGCGTCACCTTGGACTGGTCCAGCGCCCAGGCCTCGCCGCCGAGCACGCCGTCGAAGTCACGGCCCAGGCTCCAGGGCACGTACTCGTGCGGCATCCACTCCTTGGCGACCTTGAGGTGCCGGTTCAGCTCGACCTCCACGACCTCCTCGAGCGCCATGATCAGTCGCGCGTCGGTCCAACCCGCAGTGCTGAGCGAGGCGGCGGAAGGGGCGGCGGCGGTGCGCTGCTCGGGTGCGATGGTCACGGCGGTGCTCCTGAAAGGGCGGGGCAGGGACGACGGGGTCGCGTCTGGCCGGGTGGCTACGACCAACCTTACGGCTCCGTAGGTTACGACACCGTAAGTTGTCCCGACCAAAAATGACAAGCCGCCCCCGCCAGGGCATTTGTCATGGCGACTGGCCTGGCGGGGGCGGCGATCGGGCCCGGGCGGGATGCTCCGCGCACGGAACGAAATCCGGCCTTGAAGGATGCTGGGGTGCCTGCGGCGACCCCTAGGGGCAGTAGGGGCGTCAGGCTCCCGGGATCCGGACCCGGATGGTGAGGCCACCTCCGGTGCGCGGGGTGGCCTCGATCGCCCCGCCGTGCGCGCGGACCACCGAGCGGACGATCGAGAGGCCGAGCCCGACCCCCTTGTCGCTCCGGGTCCGGTCGGCCCCCTTCACCCGCCGGAACGGTTCGAAGATGTGCTCCAGCTCGTAGCCAGGCACCACAGGCCCGGTGTTGCTCACCACCAGTTCCCCGGCACCGCCCGGCGCCGGGGAGGTGGTGATCTCCACCCAGCCACCGGGGGTGTTGTACCGGGTCGCGTTCTGCAGCAGGTTGAGCGCGATCCGCTCCAGCAGCACCCCGTTCCCGCTCACCTGGACCGGCTCCAGCACCGACCGCAGCTCCACCTCCCGGCCGGCCGCCTCCGGGCGGATCTGCTCCAGTGCCCGCACCGCCACCTCGGAGAGCTCGACCGGGCGGCGGTCGGTCAGCTCGTTGTCGCTGCGGGCCAGCAGCAGCAGACCTTCCACCAGCTGTTCGCTGCGCTCGTTGGTGGCCAGCAGGGTCTTGCCGAGCTGCTGCAGGTCGGCCGAGGCCTCCGGGTCGGAGAGCTGGACCTCCAGCAGGGTGCGGTTGATCGCCAGCGGGGTGCGCAGCTCGTGCGAGGCGTTGGCGACGAACCGGCGCTGCGAGTCGAAGGCCCGGTGCAGCCGTTCCAGCATCTCGTCGAAGGTGTCGGCCAGCTCCTTGAGCTCGTCGTCGGGACCGTCCATGTCGATCCGCCGGTGCAGGTCGGAACCGGCCACCTCGCGCGCGGTCCTGGTGATCCGGTTGAGCGGGCGCAGCACCCGGCCGGCCAGGGCGTACCCAAGGATGAAGGCGATCACCGCGAGGCAGACCAGCACGGTGAGCGACTTGCGCAGCAGCGTGGTCAGCGCGGCCTCGGCCTGCACGCTCTGGAAGTGCCGCAGCCACTGCTCGAAGTTGGCGGCCGTGATCACGGTGCCGTCCTCGGTCTGGATCTGCACCCCGGAGCCCAGCCGCAGCGGTGGCAGCGAGGCGTCGTAGAAGGCCTGCCGGACGAAGAAGTACATCAGCATCAGCAGCACCACCCCGGCCATCAGGAACATCCCGCCGTACAGCAGGGTGAGCCTGATCCGGATGGTCGGGCGCAGCGGCAACCAGCTGAACAGGCCCTCGCCGTGCACCACTTGGGGCGTCGGCTGGGCCGTCGCGACGGTCGGGGGCTGGTGCGGGCGCGGCGGCACCGGGGCGCCGCCGGGCGCGCCGGAGGCCCCGCCGGTGGGGGGCGGGGTGGTCATGGCTGTCCTCTCGGGTGCGGTCCGGGTACGGGTGGGGGGCTCGGTTCAGATCCGGTAGCCGGAGCCCGGCACGGTGACGATCACGGCGGGGTCGCCGAGCTTGCGGCGCAGGGTCATCACGGTGACCCGGACCACGTTGGTGAACGGGTCGGTGTGCTCGTCCCAGGCCTTCTCCAGCAGCTGCTCGGCCGAGACCACCGCGCCACCGGCCCGCATCAGGACCTCCAGCACGGCGAACTCCTTGGGCGCGAGCTGGACCGGCTTCTCGTCCCGGAGCACCTCGCGGCGGCCCGGGTCCAGCGAGATCCCGGCCCGCTCCAGCACCGGCGGCAGCGGTACGGTCGCGCGGCGGCCGAGCGCCCGGACCCGGGCGACCAGCTCGCTGAACGCGAAGGGCTTGGGCAGGTAGTCGTCGGCGCCGATCTCCAGGCCCTCGACCCGGTCACTGATGTCGCCGGAGGCGGTCAGCATGATCACCCGGGTCGCCAGGCTCTGCTCCACGATGCTGCGGCAGACGTCGTCGCCGTGCACCAGTGGGAGGTCGCGGTCCAGCACCACCACGTCGTAGTCGTTGACCGAGATCCGCTGCAGCGCGGCCTCGCCGTCGTAGACCACGTCGACGGCCATCGCCTCGCGGCGCAGCCCGGTGGCAACGGCTTCGGCGAGCAGCTGCTCGTCCTCCACAACGAGAACCCGCACGGTGGTTGTCCCTTCTGCAGCAGTGGCCGAGGTCGGGCACCCCAGTCCGACGGTGGTTACATCCTGCCTGGTGGACCGGTAAAGCACCGGTAAGCGGTGGGTCGAGGGGGTTCGGTTCCGCGAACGGACTGTGACGCGGGCAACTTTCTCGGTTAGTCAGGTTTCCCGCCGCCGGGGGCGGGGAGGACAGGTTCACACCGGCGATCGGGCCGAAGCGCCGATCGCAGTCACCACCCGCCGTGCGTTCATCCGCACCGGCCCGGGTCTCGGAGTCCATCGGACGGTCTCAGGCCGTCACCGCACCAGCTGGGGAGAGCACCACCGGCTGGGGTATTTCCGTTGGCACCGAAGCCCGTCCCGGGGAACGCCGGACCGCCCGTCCGACACAGCAAGGGGGCCAGAATGGACGCCTTCACCGCCGGCATCATTCAGCGCATAAGGAACGCCGAAGCAGATCTGCACCGCGCTCTCGAGTCCGGTGACGAGTTCCTCGCCGAGGTCGAACAGTCCGAACTGGACGATCTCCGTAGGCTCGCCGCCGAACACGGCATCGACCCCGTGCGCGAGATGCACCGCGCCGCCGCCTGATCCTGCAGCACGCACCACCAAGCCCTGGCACCCCCGTGCCAGGGCTTCTGCGTGGGCAGGTCCGGAGACGAAAGTGCCTGACCGCCTACGCACGGATCACCTTTTACGAGGCTGGCGTCGCAGTTCCCCGAGCCCCTGGTGGCTGATGCCCGGAGGGGCCTAGGCGCCGAGGGCCGTGAGACGGGTCAGGAGGTGTTCGAAGGTGCCCGGCGGGGCGGTGCAGGTCATGCCGTCGGTGCCGCCGGTGCGGGCGCCGGCCTCGGCGGCGATCAGGGCGCCGGCTGCGCGGTCCCAGGGCTGGAGGCCGCGTTCGTAGAAGGCGTCCAGGCGGCCGGCCGCGACGTCGCAGAGGTCGACCGCGGCGGCGCCGGCCCGGCGGATGTCGCGGACCTCGTGCATCAGGGCGAGCAGCACCTCCGCCTGGCGGACCCGCACGGACTGCACGTAGTTGAAGCCGGTGCCGACCAGTGCCTGGCCCCAGGGCGGGGCCGGGCGGCAGCGGATCGGCGCCCCGTCCAGGTAGGCCCCGCGGCCGAGCACCGCATGGAAGAGTTCGCCCATGGCCGGGACGGCGACCACGCCGACCACGGCCCGGCCGTCCAGTTCGGCGGCCACGCTGACGCCCCAGGAGGGCAGCCCGTACAGGTAGTTGACGGTGCCGTCGAGCGGGTCCACCACCCAGCGGACGCCGCTGCTGCCGGAGTGGTCGGCGCCCTCCTCGCCGAGGTAGCCGTCCTCGGGGCGGCGGGTGGTGATCAGCTCCAGGATCAGCTTCTCGGAGGCGAGGTCCATCTCGGTGACCACGTCGACCGGGCTGCTCTTGGTGGCGGCCACGCCGAGGTCAGCAGGGCGGCCGTCGCGGAGCAGGGTGCCGGCCTGGCCGGCGGCCTCCAGGGCGACGTCGAGGAGTTCGTCCAGCAGTGCGTCGGGCGGGGCGAGGTCGGGCACAGGGGTTTCCTTCCGGCGGGCGAGCGGATGGTGACGGAGTGTCAGAGCTGGGCGGCGGCGGGACGGGGTGCGCGCGGGTTGGGGCAGCAGGCCACCGCGCACACGTCGTGGCTCGGGCCGAGTGCCCCCAGCGCGCAGCGCTCGACGGACGCCCCTCGCTCGGTCGCCGCCCGCTCCAGCACCAGCTCGCGGACCGCCGCGGTGAACCGGGGGTCCGCGCCGACGGTGGCGGCCCGGCTGACCGGCAGACCGAGTTCGGCCGCCTTGGCGGTGGCCTCGGTGTCGAGGTCGTACTTGACCTCCATGTGGTCGGAGACGAAGCCGATCGGCACCATCACCGCGGCCTGCGCCCCGGCCTCCTTCAGCGACTCCAGGTGGTCGCAGATGTCCGGCTCCAGCCACGGGATGTGCGGGGCACCGCTGCGGCTCTGGAAGACCAGCTCCCAGGGCCGGTCGGCCACCCCGGTGGCGGCGGCGACGGCCTCCGCGACCAGCCGGGCCACCTCCAGGTGCTGGGCGACGTACGCGCCGCCGGGAGTACCCCGGGCCGGATCGTCGGGGGCGCCGGAGGTCTCGGCCATCGCGTCCGGGATGGAGTGGGTGGTGAAGGCGAGCTGCGCGCCGTCGCGTACCCCGGCGGGCAGTTCGGCGAGCGCCGCCAGAGTGGCGTCGATCATCGGGCCGACGAAGCCGGGGTGGTTGTAGAAGTGCCGGAGCTTGGCGACCTCCAGGGTCGGCAGCCCCTCCTCGGCCAGCGTGGCCAGCGCGTCGGCCAGGTTCTCCCGGTACTGCCGGCAGCCGGAGTACCCCGCGTACGCGCTGGTGGCCAGCACCAGCACCCGGCGGTGGCCGTCGGTGGCGATCTCGCGCAGGGTGTCGGTCAGGTACGGCGCCCAGTTCCGGTTGCCCCAGTAGACCGGCAGGTCGAGGCCGTGCCCGGCGAAGTCCTTGCGCAGCGCGGCGAGCAGTTCACGGTTCTGCTCGTTGATCGGGCTGACCCCGCCGAACAGGAAGTAGTGCTTGCCGACCTCGGCCAGCCGTTCCTTCGGGATGCCCCGGCCCCGGGTGACGTTCTCCAGGAACGGCACCACGTCCTCGGGGGCCTCGGGACCACCGAAGGAGAGCAGCAGGAGGGCGTCGAAGGGCGCCGGGTCCGCAGGGGCGGCAGGGTGGGTGAGGGTGTACGAGTCGGACATGGCTCCGATCCTGCCACCAACGGCACCCGACTCCGGGTCAAGTCCGGGAGACGGAAACCCCGTTGCTCGAGTACGTAAGCTGTGTATGCGACCGATGTTCCTTACCTGTACCCAGCGGAGCCCCCTTGCTGTCCAGCTACCGCCAGATCTTCGCCGCCTCCGGCAGCCTGGCCTTCTCGCTCTCCGGCTTCATTGCCCGGATGCCGATCTCGATGACCGGCATCGGCATCGTGACCATGCTGTCCCAGCTCCGGGGCTCGTACGGTCTGGCGGCCTGGGTGTCGGGCACCATGGCGGGCGCGGCGGCGGTGCTCGGCCCGGCGGTCTCCTGGCTGGTGGACCGGCACGGGCAGCGCCGGGTGACGCTGCCCGCGACCGCGATCACCGTGCTGGCGGCGGTCGGGCTGCTGCTCTGCGCCCGGTCCGGCGCACCGACCTGGACGCTGTTCGTCTGCGCCTTCGGGATGGGCGTGATGCCGAGCACCGGTTCGATGGTCCGGGCCCGCTGGGCGTACCTGTACAACTCCTCGCCGCCGAAGCTGCACACCGCGTACTCCTTCGAGGCGGTGGTGGACGAGGTCTGCTTCATCATCGGCCCGATCCTCTCCATCACGCTGGCCACCAGCGTCTTCCCCGAGGCCGGGATCATGCTGGCCGGGGTGTTCCTGACCGTGGGCGTGCTGCTGTTCACCGCCCAGCGGCGGACCGAGCCGCCGGTGCACCCCGCCGAGCACCACACCGGCGGTCCGGCCATCCTGTCGGGCGGCCTGCAGGTGCTGGTGGTGACCTTCGTGGCGACCGGCGCGGTGTTCGGCTCGGTCGAGGTGGTCACCCTGGCGTTCGCCGAGGAGCAGGGGCACAAGAGCTGGACCGGTCTGGTCCTGGCGGTCTACGCGCTCGGCTCCTGCCTGGCCGGGGTGATCTTCGGGACGCTCAAGCTCAAGGGCTCGATGGCGACCCGGTTCCCGGTCGGGGCGGCGGTGATGGCGGCCAGCATGGTGCCGCTGCTGCTGGTCGGCGAACTGGTGCACGGCGTCGGCGGGCTGCTCGCGATCAGTGCGGCGCTGTTCGTCGCCGGGTTCTCCATCTCGCCGACCCTGATCACCGCGATGGCGCTGGTCGAGCGGCTGATCCCGGCCGCGAAGCTCACCGAGGGGATGACCTGGACCACCACCGGGCTGGCCCTCGGGGTGGCGCTCGGCTCGTCGGCGGCGGGGCTGGTGGTGGATGCGCAGGGGGCTCCGGCTGGGTACTGGGTGCCGCTCTCCGCAGCGGCGTTCGGGATGGTGGTGGCGTTCGCGGGGCTGCCGCGTCTGCGGAGTGGTCTGGCGACGGCCGAGGCTGAGCTGGTTCGTACCTGAGGGTGCCTGCCCGAGCCGGTGGACCGTAGACCTGTGGGGATCGAGTGGCTACGCTCCCCCTACTCACCGGTACATACGGGTGCCGTCGGCCCCGGAGCAGGAGGCACCCCCATGCCCCAGGGCACATCGGTCGACTGGCGGAACTGGGCCGGCAACCAGAGCGCCCGGCCCAGCCGGACGGTTGCGCCGGCCTCGGCCGAGCAGCTCGGCGAGGTGCTCAGGCAGGCGGCCGAGCAGGGGCGGACGGTGAAGGCGGTCGGCTCCGGGCACTCGTTCACCTCGATCGCGTCCGCCGGTGACGGGGTGCTGGTCCGGCCCGACGGGCTGACCGCCGTCCGGGAGCTGGACCGCGAGGGCGGCACGGTGACGGTGGAGTCCGGGCTGCCGCTGTGGAAGCTGAACCGGCTGCTGGAGGCGGCCGGGCTGTCGCTGACCAACATGGGCGACATCGAGGTGCAGACCGTCGCCGGGGCCACCAGCACCGGTACGCACGGCACCGGCCGGGACTCCGGCTCGCTGGCCGCGCAGATCCGGGCGGTCGAGATCGTGCTCGCCGACGGCAGTGTCAGGCGCTGCTCCCCCACCGAGAACCCCGAGCTGTTCCAGGGCGCCCGGCTCGGGCTCGGTGCGCTCGGCGTGGTCACCGCGCTGACCTTCGGGGTGGAGCCCGCCTTCCTGCTGACGGCGCATGAGCGGCCGATGGGCTTCGGGGAGGTGCTGTCCGCCTTCGACGACCTGGCGGCGGTGAACGAGCACTTCGAGTTCTACTGGTTCCCGCACACCGACCGCTGCTCGGTGAAGCGGAACAACCGGAGCCAGGGCCCGGCCGCGCCGCTGCCGAGGTTCAAGTCCTGGCTGGACGACGACTTCCTCTCCAACACGGTCTGGGAGGGTGCCTGCCAGGTCGGCCGGCGGTTCCCGGCCGCCATTCCGACGATCGCTCAGCTGGCCAGCCGGGCCTGGTCGGAGCGGACGTTCACCGACACCGCGTACAAGGTGTTCACCAGCCCGCGCAAGGTGCGCTTCATCGAGATGGAGTACGCCGTGCCGCGCGCGGCGGCCACCACCGTGCTGCGTGAGCTCAAGGCGCTGGTGGAGCGATCGAACTGGCGGATCAGCTTCCCGGTGGAGGTCAGGCTGGCGCCGGCCGACGACCTCTGGCTCTCCACCGCGAGCGGCCGGGACAGCGTCTACATCGCCGTGCACCTCTACCGGGGCACCGCCGAGCAGGGCTACTTCACCGAGGTGGAGAAGCTGATGACCGCTCACCAGGGCCGCCCGCACTGGGGGAAGCTGCACACCAGGGACGCGGAGTACCTGGCCTCGGTCTACCCGCACTTCGAGGACTTCACCGCGCTGCGCGACAAGGTGGACCCGGGCCGGCTGTTCGCCAACGACTACCTGCGCCGGGTGCTCGGCGACTGACCGGCCGTCAGGGCGACGGCGTACCGCTGGGCGTCGCCGCGGCGCCGGCACCCGAGGTCGTGGCCGAGTCGGTCGGCGTGCTCGACGGCGTGGAGGACGGTGAACCCGAAGGCGTACCGGAGGGGGTCGAGGACGGCGATCCCGAAGGTGAACCCAGTGGCGTCCCGGACGGCGTGGAGCTCGGCGTGCTGCCGGACGGGGTCGAACTCGACGGGCCCGAAGAGCCCAGCGAGGACGGCGGCGGCGCGGCCGGCTTCTGCTCCACCGATCCGCCCAGCGAGGTCCCCGAGCCGCTGTCCCCCTTCACGGTGGCGGACACCGGCTGACCCGTCATCAGCTCGAAGGCCAGGATCGGCCCCATCGCCAGCGCGAAGACCAGCCCGGAGACGGCCAGGCAGGTCTTCCAGGTCCACCGCCGCTTGGCCCGGACGGTCTGTGGCGCGTTCCATTCGGAGGAGAGTTCGGTGTTCTCCGGCGGTTGCGGCTTCCTGTCGGTGCGGTCGACCGCCTGCCGGAGTTGCTCGCCACCACGCCGGAACAGGTGCTGGAGGACCGCACTGCCGGTGGTGGCGCCGATACTGACCACCGCCGCGCCGATGATCGTGCCGTAGACGCCGAGTTCGGAGGCGAGCAGCGCGCCGACAATGGTTGCCAGGGCACTCGCCGCCACCTGAGCCACACTCAGGTCGATCCGCTTCCGCTCGCTCTCGGACCGCTCGGCGACATCCTGCGGTGCGCGCTGCTGGGGCATCAACATCCCTCGGTCGGTACGGCTCGGAGTGGGAAAAGTCCCTCCATCTTGCACAAAGAAGGACACAACGGGCGAAAATCTGGTTCTTGGCGGTCGATATATGTGAAGATGATCACCGCGCACTGATCGACGGTCGGCCATTGGAGTGCCCACCCTTGAGATTCCCGTGAATCGCGGGAGACTTGAGCGGCGAGCCGCCCCTGTGGATGCCACGAATGGAGTACTGTTCGTGAAGCCTGAGCCTTCGGTCATCAGTGCCGACTGTCCATCAGACGGCGGCCGGGGCATCCCGGGCGCAGCGTCGACCGACGACGTGGCAAACAGGCAACCGTGCCACAACGGCAGGGCCGGGCGAAAGCCCGACACGCCGAGTAACTCTGCAAGGTTGTGGCCAGTCGTGAGTGGGCAGGCCACACTCAGTACGGGAGCAGCGACGCAGGTGACGTCGGCAGGCACCACCCGGGAGGTAACCGTGCCCGAACTGCGCGTCGTGGCCGTCAGCAACGACGGCACACGGCTGGTGCTCAAAGCTGCCGACAGCACGGAGTACACCCTTCCCATCGACGAGCGCCTGCGCGCCGCGATCCGGGGTGACCGTCCGCGCCTCGGACAGATCGAGATCGAGGTGGAGAGCCACCTCCGCCCCCGCGACATCCAGGCTCGGATACGAGCCGGTGCCTCCGCTGAGGAGGTCGCGCAGGCGGCGGGTATCTCGGTGGACCGGGTCCGTCGGTTCGAGGGTCCGGTGCTGGCCGAGCGGGCCTTCATGGCCGAGCGGGCGCGGAAGACCGCGATCCGCCGGCACGGCGAGTCCACCGGCCCCCAGCTCGGCGAGGCGGTCGCGGAGCGGCTGGCCCTGCGGGGTGCCGAGAAGGACGCCGAGAACTGGGACTCCTGGCGCCGGGACGACGGCACCTGGGAGATCTTCCTCTCCTACCGCGCGGACGGCGAGAACCGCACCGCGACGTGGACGTACGACCCGCCCCGCCGCCTGGTCCAGCCGAACGACGACGAGGCCCGCGCGCTGATCGGCGAGAACGTCGAGCGCGAGGAGGAGCAGGTCTTCCCGTTCATCCCGCGGATCGCCCGGCTCCCCCAGGACCGGCCGGCCCGCCCGATGATCGAGCGGCCCGCCCTGCCCGACCGGATCATGGCGCGCGAGGCCAGGGAGGCACGCGAGGTCAGGGAGGTCCGGGAGGCCACGGCCGAGAACCGGGACTCGCTCACCAGCCTGCTCGACGTGGTGCCCGCCTACCGCGGCGACCTCTCCGTCCCCGTGGCGGAGCCGGTGGTCGCCGAGGAGCCGGTGGAGCCCGAGGAGCAGGCCGCCCCGGCGGCCAGCGTCGGCGCCGGCTCGGCGTACGCGGACATCCTGATGCCCCGTGCGGTCTCGCCGCACCGGGAGCGGCTGGTCGGCACCACCGACCGGCAGGCCGAGGCGGACGGTGTCCGGCCCGGCCGGCGCGCCACGGTGCCCAGCTGGGACGAGATCGTCTTCGGCAGCCGCCGCAAGAAGCAGGAGTGAACGGGCGGGTCAGGCAGTGCCTGACCCGCCGTCACCAGTTTTAGGCGTAGGTCAGGCGCCGGTCGCCACCGGGTTCGCCGGGTCGGCGGACCACTCGCTCCACGAGCCCGGGTAGAGCGTCAGGCCCGGGTGCCCCGCGACGGTCAGGGCCAGCAGCTGGTGCGCCGCCGTCACCCCGGAGCCGCAGTACACCGCGACCTCCGACGCCTCGTCCACCCCCAGCGCACGGAACCGCTCGGCCAGTACGGCCGGCGCCAGGAAGCGCCCGTCGGCGGCCAGGTTCGCGATGGTGGGGGCGCTCACCGCGCCGGGGATGTGCCCGGCCCTCGGGTCCACCGGCTCGACCTCGCCCCGGTAGCGCTCGCCCGCCCGGGCGTCCAACAGCAGCCCGGTGCGGGCCAGTTCGGCTGCTCCGGCGGCGTCCACCGTGGGCAGTGCGCCGGGCTGCGGCTTGAAGTCCCCCGGCTCGGCTGCCGGTTGCGCGACCGACTCGGGCTGCCCGGCCGCCCGCCAGGCCGCCAGACCCCCGTCCAGCACCCGGACATCGGTGTGCCCGGCCCAGCGCAGCAGCCACCAGGCCCGGGCCGCCGAGGTGGCCGGGCCCGCGTCGTACACCACCACGGCGCGGTCGGCCCGGACGCCCGCGCGGCGCAGCGCGGCGCCGAGCACCTCGACGTCCGGCAGCGGGTGCCGCCCGGCGGCGCCGGGCGGTGCGGCCAACTCCCGGTCCAGGTCCAGGTAGTGAGCACCCGGCAGGTGGCCGGCCGCGTACTCCTCGACGCCGGGCGGGCCGCCCAGCTGCCAGCGGATGTCCAGCAGGACCGGCGGTCGGTCGGCGGCGAGTTCGGTTGCCAACTCGGCAACCGTGATCAGGGGAGTGGTCATACCCCTATTCTTCCCGCGCATCTCCGCTCTTTGTCTGGTCTTTGCCCGGCTCGCCGGTGTATGTCAGGAAGGCACGGCGTCGGCGGTGGAACCATTCCTCTGCGACGCGCTCCCAAGGAGGTCCGCCATGACCGCGGTGAAGGCCCGAGTGGCCCAGGGCACGCCCTGCTGGGTGAGCCTGATGACGGATGACCTGGAGGGTGCGAAGACGTTCTACCGCGCCCTGCTGGGCTGGGAGTTCGGGCCGGGTCCGAGCCAGCTCGGGGTCTACGTCCGGGCCACCCTGAACGGGGCGAAGGTGGCCGGTCTGGGCGACCAGCCGCTGGGCACCGGCCACCCGGTCGAGTGGACCACGTACTTCGCGGTGGACCAGGCGGACGACGTGGCGCAGCGGATCCGCGAGTGCGGCGGCACCGTGGCGGTCGGCCCGCTGCAGGCCGCGGACGCCGGACGGCTGGCGATCGCGTCGGACATCTCGGGCGCGGTGTTCGGCCTCTGGCAGGGCGAGCAGCACCACGGCTGGGACGTGATGAACGTGCCGGGCGCACCGGCCTGGGCCGAGCTGCTCACCCCGGACCGCGAGGCCGGCTACTTCTACGACATGGTGTTCGGCACCGGAGTCGAGCGCACTGTCCGCCCGGGTGACCTGCGGGACGGCCCGCCGCGCTGGCGGGTCCACTTCGCCGTCGCCGACCCGGATCTGACGGCGGCTCGGGCCGAGCAGCTGGGCGGCCGGGTGCTGGTGGCCCCGCACGACACCGACCGGGGCCGGGTGGCCCGGCTCGCCGATCCGCAGGGCGGCCGGTTCTCGGTGGTCGGGGTCAGGTAGGACCTAGGACCTGTCGCCGAACGGCAGGACGTCGGGCGAGAGCACCGAGGCGCGCGCGGTGGCGGCGGTCAGCCGGCGGCGGTGGTGGCGGCGGCAGAGCACCTCGTAGCCGACCTCGCCCTCGTTCTTGGCGATGTCGCCGACCACCACCTGGGCGCCCTCGACCACCATCACGCCGCCCACCGTCCGGGCGTTGTGGGTGGCCCGGGCGCCGCACCAGCAGAGGGCCTCGACCTGGAGCACCTCGACCCGGTCGGCCAGCTCCACCAGCCGCTGCGAGCCCGGGAAGAGCTTGGTGCGGAAGTCGGTGGTGATGCCGAAGGTGAAGGCGTCGATGGAGAGTTCGTCGACCACCCGGGCCAGCTGGTCGACCTGCTCGGAGGTGTAGAAGTTGGCTTCGTCGCAGATCAGGTAGTCCACCCGGCCGCCGGACGAGAGCAGCTGCACCACGTGCGCGTGGAAGTCGAAGCCGTCGGTCACCTCGACCGCCTCGGCCTGCAGGCCGAGCCGGCTGGAGATGGTGGAGGCCCCGGCCCGGTCGTGCCGGGAGAAGATGATGCCCCGGCGGCCGCGGGCGGCGTGGTTGTGGTCGAGTTGGAGCGCGAGCGTCGACTTGCCGCAGTCCATCGTGCCCGAGAAGAACACCAGTTCAGCCATGGGTGGAGCAGGGGCCTTTCGGTCGTGGAGCGGGTCGGGCACGGGTCAGGCGCGGACTTCGAGCAGCGGCACGATCTGCTCGACCGAGGTCATCGAGCCGTGCAGCCCGATCATCGAGGACTCACCGGGCTCACTGCGGGAGGCGATCACCGCGATGTCGTCGCGGGCGGCCGCGACCACGTCGCCGATCCGCTGGTACACCCGCTCGTCCACCGTCGGGCCGAACCAGCCCGCGGCTATCGCCTGGTCCCGGGTGGCCACCCACATCCGGTCCCCGAGCACCTCGCTCCAGACCGTGAAGACGTCCGAGGCCGCCCCGGGCACCGCGTACACGTGCCGGGCCCGGCCCTCACCGCCGAGCAGGGCGACGCCCGCGCTCAGCTCCCAGTCCTCGTCGAAGTCGATCCGGTCCTCGGGGGTGATGTCGATCATGCCGTGGTCGGCGGTGACGTACAGCACCGAGCGCGGCGGCAGCTGCTCGGCGAGCCGCTTGGCCAGCCGGTCCACCTTGTCCAGCATCATCCGCCACTCGTCCGAGTCGACCCCGAACCGGTGGCCGGCGCCGTCGAGTTCACTGATGTACGTGTAGACCAGCGCCCGGTCGTGCTCGGCCAGCCACTGGGCCGCCAGGTCCATCCGCTCCTCGCCGGTGGTCCGGCCGAGGAAGGTGCCGCCGGAGAGCGCGACCTGGGTCAGCGGGGTCTGCGCGAACAGCGGGGAGGAGACCTGCGCGGTGGCCACCCCGGCCGCGTGCACCTGCTGGAACACCGTCGGGTACGGCTGCCAGGTCTTCGGCTTCACCGGCGGCTGCCAGCGCAGCTGGTTCATCAGCTGATTGGCCCCCGGCACCTTCACCGTGTACCCGGCCAGGCCGTGCAGGCCCGGCGGCAGGCCGGTGCCGACCGAGGCCAGCGAGGTCGCGGTGGTGGACGGGAAACCGGCCGTGATGGAGCGACCGCCGCCGTTGATCAACGAGTTGAGGAACGGGGCGTACTCGGGGTGACGCTTGATCAGCTCCCAGCCGAGACCGTCCACCAGGAAGACGCAGACCCGGTCGGCCGGGGCCAGCGGCAGCCCGCTCTCGAAACCGGGCACGCCGAGCCCGGCCGCCACGGCGGGCAGCAGGTCGGCCAGCGAGCCGGTGCCGTACAGCGGGGCGGGCGCGTCGGAGGGGTCGAGGATCTCGAAGGCCTCGTACCCGAGATGCGTGGTCATGGGCGCCCGTCAGCCGCGGTTGGCGATGGTCGCCTCGGACAGCGCCCGGGCGAACACCAGCGACTGGGCCACCGTCTCCGGACCGTCGCCCGCCTCGCTGACCCGCAGCGACAGGTCGTCCGCGGTGGCCGAACCGGTGTAGCCGTGGTCGGCCTCGCAGTTCGGGTCCGAGCAGCCGGCCGGCTCCAGGTCGATCCGCTGCACCGCACCCCACCCGATCGTGAGCACCACCTCGCGCGGCAGCGTGCCGGGGGTGTACGTCTCCGGGTTGGCCACCATCCGGCTGAGCACCACGGAACCGATCCGGTCCAGCCGGACACACTCGGTCGAGGTGGTCGCGTACGGCACCGGGGTCGCGGCGTCGCCGTTCTGCTCGTCGGTGTGGCTGACCACGAACCGGGTGGAGGTCAGCACCAGCACGGTGACGTGCCGCCGGACCTCGTTGGCGTCGAAGGTGGTCTCCTGGTGGACCAGGTAGGAGACGATCGGCTCGGAGCCCACCGCGGACTCCACGGCCTCGGAGACCAGCGCCGGGTAGTAGCCACTGCGCTCGATCGCCGAGCGCAGGTCCTGCGTGGTCGTGGTACCGGTCTTCGCCATAGCTCCATCCTGGCATGTCCCGCGGACGAAGCGGGCGGCACTGCGCCGAGCTTCTGACCGAGGGCGTCCGCTGTCGGACGCAACCAAGGAAGGTTACAGGGTGCTCATGGCGCGCGGCCCCAGATCACTTCGTACCGGGAGTGGTGCGATCCGCACCCGGGCGGCCAGCACCGCAAGCCCGTTCGGGGCCACCACCACCGGTTCCAGGTCCACCGAGGCGACCTCCGGCAGGTCGTCGACCAGCCGGGAGACCCGGAGCAGCAGCTCCTCCAGGGCGGCGGTGTCGACCGGCTCGGCGCCGCGCCAGCCGAACAGCAGCGGGGCCGCCCGGACCTCCCGGATCAGGGCGGCCACGTCCTGGTCGGTGGCCGGGATCAGCCGGTGCGCGACATCGCCGAGCAGCTCGGCCGGGGCACCGGCCAGGCCGAAGGAGAGGATCGCGCCGACCGCCGGGTCCACGGTGGCGCCGATCACGGTGTCCACCCCGCGCGGGGCGAGCCGCTGCACCACCAGGGCGGCCTTCGCCGCGCCGCCCAGCAGGGCGTCCAGCTCCCGGAAGGCGCGCCGCAACCCGGGCTCGCCGGTCAGGTCGAGCCGGACGCTGCCCAGGTCAGGGCGGTGCCGCAGGTGCTCGGCGGTGGCCTTGAGGACGACGGGGTAGCCGAGCGTGGCGGCGGCCCGCAGCGCGCTCTCCTCGTCGGGGGCGGGCAGCGCGGGGTGCACGTCGATGCCGTAGTGGCCGAGCAGCGCGGCGGTCACCGTGTCGGGCAGCGTGATCCGTGCTCCGCCGGACTGGGTCCTGGCCGCAACGGCGGTCCTGGTCTGCAGGGCGGCCTCCACCAGGGCGCGGGCCTCGGTCTCGGCGATCCGGCTCAGCTCGGGCACCCGGGCGGTCTGCTCCGCCTCGGCGGTCCGGCGGCGCCAGTCGGCGTACCTGACCGCCTGGGCCAGCGCGTGCACGGCCCGCTCGGGGGCCGGGTAGGCGGGGATGCCACCGGCCCGCAGCCGCTCCGGCAGCTCGGTCAGCGCCAGGTGGGCGAGCAGCAGCGGTTTGCCCAAGTCCCTTGCCCGGCCGGAGGCTTCGAGCAGGGCGTCGGCGAACTCGGGCTCGTCCGCACCCAGGTCGGGGGTCGGGCCCTGAGCCGCGATCGGCGGGATGGCCACCGCGATCACCGCGTCGATCAAAGGGTCGGTGAGCGCGGTGTCCAGGGCGATCCGGAAGTTCTCGCCGGTGGCGCCGGTAGTCAGGTCGACCGGGGAGCGCGGGTGCAGCCCGGCGCTGAGCAGCGCGTCGTGGGTGAGCAGCCCGAGCGAGTCGGAGTTGCCGACCACGGCCACCCGGTCACCGGCCGGCAGCGGTTGGTGGGCCAGCAGCTCGCCGACGTCGTACAGCTCGGTGATGGTGCCCACCCGCAGCACGCCGGCCTGCTGGAACAGCGCGTCCACGGTGGCATCGCGCAGCCGGCTGGCGGCGGGCTGGACGGCGTGGCCGGGCGGCAGGCTGCCGGTGTGCCTGGCCCCCTTGATCACCACCACCGGCTTGTTCGCGGCCAGCCGGCGGGCGATCCGGGTGAACTTGCGCGGGTTGCCGAAGGACTCCAGGTAGAGCAGCACCACGTCGGTGGCCGGGTCCTCCTCCCAGTACTGCAGCCAGTCGTTGCCGGAGACGTCCGCCCGGTTGCCGACCGAGGCGAACGAGGAGATGCCCAGGCCCCGGCGGTGCGCGGCCTCCAGCAGCGCGACGCCGATCGCACCGGACTGGCAGAACAGGCCGAACGGGCCGCGCGCGGGCAGCACCGGGGCGAGCGAGGCGTTCAGCGGGTGCTCGGGGTCGGTGTTCAGCAGGCCGAACGCGTTCGGGCCGATCACCCGCATCCCGGCCGCGCGGGCCTGCCGGACCAGCGCGCGCTGGCGGTCCCGCCCCTCCGGGCCGGTCTCGGCGTACCCGGCGGTGACCACCACCAGGCCCTGCACGCCGTGTGCGCCGCAGTCCGCGACGGTCCCCGGCACGGCGGTGGCGGGCACCGCGATCACCGCCAGGTCGACCGGACCTGGGATCTCCAGCACCGAGCGGTAGGTGGGGACGCCGTCGATCTCGGTGCCGGGCGGGGCGTTGCGGTTCACCGCGTACACGTTGCCGTCGAAGCCCTGGAGGTTGCGCAGCAGCGCCCGGCCGACCGACTGCGGACTGCGGGACACCCCGATCACCGCGACCGAGCGGGGCGTCAGCAGCCGCTGCACGCTTCGGGCCTCGGCGCGGTGCTCGCGGGCCCGCATGACGGCCAGTGAGGAGTCGGTCGGCTCCAGGTCGAACTCCAGGTGCACCACGCCGTCGGCGAAGGACCGCTTCTGGGTGTAGCCCGCGTCGGTGAAGACCTTCACCATCTTGCGATTCTCCGGCAGCACCTCGGCGGTGAACCGGCGGATGCCGCGTTCCTGGGCGACGGCGGCGATGTGCTCCAGCAGTGCGGAGGCCACCCCCCGGCCCTGGTGCGCGTCCTGCACCAGGAAGGCCACCTCGGCATCGGTGCCGGTGACGGACGGGCGGCCGTCCGGGTCGATCCGGTCGTACCGGACGGTGGCGATGAACCTGTCCCGGACCACCACGGCCAGGCCGACCCGGTTCACGTAGTCGTGGTGGGTGAAGCGGCGGACGTCCTTGTCGGAGAGCCGGGGGTAGGGCGCGAAGAACCGGAAGTACTTCGACTGGTCGGAGACCCGTTCGTAGAACTCCACCAGCCGCTCGGCGTCGGCCTCGGTGATCGGCCGGATCCGGGCCGTGCCGCCGTCGCGCAGCAGGACGTCGGCCTCCCAGTGCTGGGGGTAGCTGTGCTCGTCGCGGTGCGGCGCGGGGTGTTCCACAGCGTCAGGTTAGACGTTCGAACGCCGGGTGGACCCGGTCGCGCGGGTGCGTCTTGCGAAGTCGTTGCCCTGCTGGTCGGCGGCGAGCCGCGTGGCACGGGGCCGGGCGGCGGGGCAGGGTGGGACCTTGGCCACCAAAGCGTCCCGCGGCGGCGCGACCTCACGGTTTGCGTGCCACAATGGTCTAGACAACATGGCTCCACCAGCACCACCTGAAAGGCACGTCTCATGGCTGAGCGCCGCGTCACCATCGGTTGGCCCGAGGGCCTGCACGCCCGTCCCGCCTCGGTCTTCGTCCGCGCGGCGACCGCCGTCGGCGTGCCGGTCACGATCGCCAAGGAGGGCGGCAAGCCGGTCAACGCCGCCTCCATGCTCGCCCTGCTCGGCCTGGGCGCCGAGGGCGGCGACCCGGTGATCCTGGCCTCCGAGGCCGAGGGCGCCGACGCGGCGCTGGACCGCCTGGCGAAGCTGGTCCAGGAGGGCCTGGACGAGCTCCCCGCCGCCTGACAGCCCGCCGGGAAGGGGCGCACCGGAAGTCTCGGTGCGCCCCTTCCGCATGCCCTGGTCCTCGACCGTCGGCCTAGAACACCGACCAGCCGGTCGCGGTGGTCAGTGCGTCCAGCGCCGCTACGCCCAGCACCGAGTTCCCCGCCTGGTCGAGACCCGGGCTCCACACGCAGACCGCGCCCCGCCCCGGCAGTACGGCCAGGATCCCGCCGCCCACCCCGCTCTTGCCCGGCAGCCCGACCCGGAACGCGAACTCGCCCGCCGCGTCGTACGTCCCGCAGGTGAGCAGCACCGCGTTCACCCGCTTCGCCTCGCTGCGGGTGAGCAGCCGCGAGCCGTCCGCCCGTACCCCGTGCGAGGCCAGAAACCGGCCCACCAGTGCCAGGTCCCGGCAGCTGGTGGCGATCGCGCAGTGCGCGTAGTAGTGCGCCAGCACGCTGTCCACCGGGTTGCGCAGGTTCCCGTAGCTGGCGATGAAGTGGGCCAGCGCCGCGTTCCGGTGGCCGTGCCGCGCCTCGGAGGAGGCCACCGCGTCGTCCACCTCGATGCGGTCGTTGCCCGCCTCCGCCCGCAGGAAGTCCCGCACCGCCCCCACCGCGTCCCCCGTCAGCTCCAGCAGACGGTCCGTCACCACCAACGCCCCCGCGTTGATGAACGGATTACGCGGAATCCCGTGCTCGGTCTCCAACTGCACCAGCGAGTTGAACGGATTCCCGGACGGCTCCCGCCCGACCCGCTTCCACAGCTCGTCCCCACCCTCGGCGAGCGCCAACGCCAGGGTGAACAGCTTCGACACGCTCTGCACCGAGAACGGCGTATCCCAGTCCCCCGCCCCGTACACGTCCCCGTCCACCGTCGCGATCGCCATCCCGAACGCGGTCGGGTCGACGGCGGCGAGCGCCGGGATGTAGTCGGCGGGCCGGCCGCGCTCGGGCGCGCGCAGGGCGGTGTCCATCACGTCGTGCAGAAGCTGCTGGTAGTCCACGTGCGCCATTCTGAACGCGAAAGGGCCGGGGTGCTCTCGCACCCCGGCCCTGAGCGACGGTCAGCCCTTCACGCAGACGACCTGCTTGAGCTGGGCGACCACCTCGACCAGGTCACGCTGCTGCTCCATGACCTTCTCGATCGACTTGTACGCGCCCGGGATCTCGTCCACGACGCCGCTGTCCTTACGGCACTCGACGCCCTTGGTCTGCTCCGCCAGGTCCTGCGTGGTGAACGTCTTCTTCGCTGCGGTACGGCTCATCTTCCGGCCCGCGCCGTGCGAGGCCGAGTTGAACGCCGCCTCGTTGCCCAGACCGCGGACGATGTACGAACCCGTGCCCATCGAGCCCGGGATGATGCCGTACTCGCCCGAGCCGGCCCGGATCGCGCCCTTCCGGGTGACCAGCAGGTCGACACCGTCGTAGCGCTCCTCGGAGACGTAGTTGTGGTGGCAGCTGATCACCTGGTCGTAAGCGACCTTCGCCTTCGGGAACTCGCGCCGGACGATGTCCTGGAACAGCGCCATCATCACTGCACGGTTGTTCTTGGCGTACTCCTGTGCCCAGAAGAGGTCACTCCGGTAGGCCGCCATCTGCGGGGTGTCCGCGATGAAGACCGCGAGGTCGCGGTCGACCAGGCCCTGGTTGTGCGACAGCGAACGGGCGACGCCCATGTGGTGCTCCGCCAGCTCCTTGCCGATGTTCCGCGATCCGGAGTGCAGCATCAGCCATACCGAATCGGACTTGTCTACACATACCTCAACGAAGTGATTCCCCCCGCCGAGCGATCCCATCTGCTGGGCGGCCCGCTCACGCTTCCACTTCACCTCGCCGGCGATGCCGTCGAAGCGGCTCCAGAAGTCGTCCCACCCCGCCGTCGCGAAGCCGTGCAGCTTCTTCGGGTCGACCGGGTCGGTGTGCAGACCACGGCCGACCGGGATGACCTGCTCGATCTTCGAGCGCAGCCGCGACAGGTCGTCGGGAAGATCCTTCGCGGTCAGCGAGGTCTTCACCGCGCTCATGCCGCAGCCGATGTCGACGCCGACCGCCGCCGGGCAGACCGCGCCCTTCATGGCGATGACGGAGCCGACGGTGGCGCCCTTGCCCAGGTGGACGTCGGGCATCACGGCGAGGCCGTGCAGCCACGGGAGCGAGCTGATGTTGCGCAGCTGCTGCATGGCCTGGCCCTCGACCGTCGAGGGGTTGGTCCACATCCGGATCGGGACCCGGATGCCGGGGACTTCGGTGTACGACATGGTGAACGACCTCCAGGGGTCGGCTGGTTCCAAGCTTAGTGAAGGGGGTGCCGCGCGAAGCTTCCGGCGTGGCTCGGGGAGGTCGAGAGCGCTCAGCGAGCGGTACAGGGGAAGTACGGTCGCCTGAGGGAGCTGGTTCGCTCGACCCGCATGGTGACCGCCTCCTCTCCTGTGTGTGGCCGCCCGACCGGGCGACGGGTGCTATCTAGCCACAGGGGGCAATGCCCCGGCAACGGAATAAACGGCGACGGCCCGACGGAGCTGATGCTCCGTCGGGCCGCTGCGACAAGACACGTCAGCTGATGACGGTGACCTCGCCGATGCCCAACTCCCGTACCTGGTCCGCGATCACGGAGGCATCGCCGACCAGCACGGTGACCAGCCGGTCCGGCGGGAAGGCGGCGACCACGGCTGCGGTGGCGGCGGCGGTGTCGAGGGCGGCGAGCTGCCGGTAGATCTCGGCCTGGTAGTCGTCCGGCAGGTACTGCTCGACCTGGTCGGCCAGGGTGGCGGCGACCGAGCCGGCCGTCTCGTACTTGAGCGGGGCGACCCCGACCAGGAACTGGACGGCCTCGTCGCGCTCGTCGTCGGTGAGGCCCTTGGCGGCCAGCGTGCGCAGGATGGTCCAGGTGTCCGCCAAGGCGGGGGCAGTGGAGGCGGTGTCCACCGAGCCGCTGATGGCGATCAGCGCGCGGCCGGAGCCCTCGGCGTTGGAGCGCAGCGGCTGGGCGAAGGCCCGGACGCCGTAGGTGTAGCCCTTCTCCTCGCGCAGCACGCGGTCGAGCCGGGAGGTGAGGGTGCCGCCGAGGCAGTAGGTGCCCAGGATCTGGGCGGCCCAGAGCGGGTCGTGGCGGTCGGGGCCGATCCGGCCGATCAGCAGCTGGGTCTGGACGGAGCCGGGGCGGTCGACGATGACGACCCGTCCGGCGTCGTCGGCGCTGACCGGAGCGTGCGTGCCGGCGGCGGTGGGGGCGGCGGTCCAACCGCCGAGGGTGGCTTCGAGCAGCGCGTCGAGGTCGATGCCGGTCAGGTCGCCGACCACCACGGCGGTGGCGGTGGCGGGCCGGACGTGGTCGGCGTAGAAGGACTGGACGGCGGCCCGGGTGATGTTCTTGACGGTGTCGGCGGTGCCGCTGCGCGGGCGGGAGAGCCGGTCGGCCTCCTCGAAGAGGGTTGCGTAGAGCGCCTTGGCGGCGCGGCGGGCCGGGTTGGCCTGCTCGTGCACGATCTCGTCGAGGCGGTTGGCGACCAGCCGCTCGATCTCGTCCTCGGGGAGGGCGGGGGCGCGCAGGGCGTCGGCGAGCAGGGTGAGGCCGCGCTCCAGGCGGGAGGCCGGGACCTCCAGGGAGACCCGGATGCCGGGGTGGTCGGCGTGCGCGTCCAGGGTGGCACCGGCCCGCTCCAGCTCGCCGGCGTACTCCTCGGCGGTGAGGGTGTCGGTGCCCTCGCTGAGGGCGCGGGAGAGGATGTTGGCGATGCCGTCCAGGCCGTCCGGTTCGGCGGCCAGCGGGGCGTCCAACTGGATTTCCACGGCGACGAGTTGCTGGCCGGGGCGGTGGCAGTGCAGCACCGTGAGGCCGTTGGCCAGGGTGGTGCGCTCGGGGGCCGGGAAGGCCCAGGGGGCGGGGGTGCCCGCGGTCGGCTGCGGGTGGAAGGTCATGGTGGGGGTGGGGTCGGTCATGCCGCCGCCTCCTCGTCCTCGGTCTCGGCAGCGTCGTCGGTGGTGGTGGGCTCGTAGACCAGGACCGCGCGGTTGTCGGGGCGCAGCCGGGCGGCGGCCACCGCCTTGACCTCGTCGGCGGTGACGTCGAGGACCTTGCCGAGCGCGTCGTTGAGCAGCTTGGGGTCGCCGAACAGGACGGCGTAGCGGCAGAGTTCGTCGGCGCGGCCGGCCACGGTGGTGAGCCGGTCGAGCCACTCGCGCTCGATCTGGGCCTGGGCGCGCTCGAGTTCCTCGGCGCTGGGGCCCTCGGCGGCGAACCGGGCGAGCTCCTCGTCGACGGCGGTCTCGATCTGCTCGATGGTGGCGTCGCCGGAGGTCTTGACGTCGAGCCAGCCGAGCGAGGGGGCGCCGGACAGCCGGAGCAGGCCGAAGCCGGCGGTGACGGCGGTGCGGTCGCGGCGGACCAGGCGGCTGTAGAGGCGGCTGGACTCGCCGGAGCCGAGGATGGTGAGCGCCAGGTCGGCTGCGTCGGCCTCGCGGGTGCCGTCGTGCGGCAGGCGGTAGGCGGCCATCAACGCCCGGGAGGGGACGTCCTCCTGGACGAGTTCGCGGATCTCCTGGCCGATCACCTCGGGCAGGGCGCCGTCGCGCGGCGGCTGCTTGCCGTCGTGGGCGGGGATGGTGCCGAAGTACTTCTCGACCCAGGCGATGGTCTGCTCGGGGTCGAGGTCGCCGACGATGGAGAGCACGGCGTTGTTGGGCGCGTAGTTCGTCCGGAAGAACTCCCGGGCGTCCTCCAGGGTGGCCGCGTCCAGGTCGGCCATCGAGCCGATCGGGGTGTGGTGGTACGGGTGGCCGTCCGGGAAGGAGAGTGCGGTGAGCTTCTCGAAGGCGGTGCCGTACGGGACGTTGTCGTAGCGCTGGCGGCGCTCGTTCTTGACGACGTCGCGCTGGTTCTCCATCGAGGCGTCGTCGAGGGCGGCCA
Organism: Kitasatospora sp. Root107; assembly: GCF_001424875.1. Classification (GTDB taxonomy): domain Bacteria; phylum Actinomycetota; class Actinomycetes; order Streptomycetales; family Streptomycetaceae; genus Kitasatospora. The sequence continues at coordinate 27,269 of NZ_LMCT01000005.1, forward strand.
GCAGGGAGCCCATCCGGTCGGCCTCCAGCCAGAGCGCGAGCTCCAGTTGGTGGGCCGGCATGGTCTCGAAGTAGTTGGTGCGCTCGAAGCTGGTGGTGCCGTTGAGGGAGCCGCCGGCGCCCTGGACCAGTTCGAAGTGGCCGTTGTTGGACACGTTGGCCGAGCCCTGGAACATCAGGTGCTCGAAGAGGTGGGCCAGGCCGGTGCGCCCCTTCACCTCGTGGCGGGAACCGACGTCGTACCAGAGGCAGACGGCGGTCACCGGGGTGAGGTGGTCCTCGGAGAGCACCACGCGCAGGCCGTTGGCCAGGCGGTGCTCGGTGATGGCGAGGCCTCGGGTGGAGGCGGGGGCCGGGTTGGCCATGCTGGGTCCTTCCCGTCTTCGAGTCGTCGGTCCGGGCGGCTGGATTGCCGTTCCCTCATTGTGGTGCAACGCGTGAGGCGCTTGGATGTGCCCGCGCCAGCAGGGCGTTCGCCACGGGCGGAAGTGGGCTCGTGGAGAGGGGGTTGACCGAGGCTGTCGGTGCGAGGGTCCACAATGGGGGGCGCCGTACCCCAGCAGCCCCCCGGACAGTTACCGAAGTACCCGTCAGAGACGTAAGGGAGCCCCGCCGCGATGGCCCGCCGCAGTTCGCCCACCCCGCCGCCCGGAGACTTCGAGGAGCGCATCCTCGACGTGGACGTGGTGGACGAGATGCAGGGCTCCTTCCTGGAGTACGCCTACTCGGTCATCTACTCCCGTGCTCTGCCCGACGCCCGGGACGGCCTCAAGCCGGTGCACCGGCGCATCCTCTACCAGGCCAACGAGATGGGCCTGCGCCCGGATCGTGCGCACGTGAAGTGTGCGCGGGTGGTCGGCGAGGTGATGGGCCGTCTGCACCCGCACGGTGACGCCTCGATCTACGACTCCGTGGTCCGGATGGCGCAGCCGTTCTCGATGCGGCTGCCGCTGATCGACGGCCACGGGAACTTCGGTTCGCTCGGCAACGACGACCCGCCGGCCGCGATGCGGTACACCGAGTCGCGGCTGACGGCCGCCTCGATGGCGCTGGTGGAGTCGATCCACGAGGACACCGTCGATTTCGGGCCGAACTACGATGGCAGCGAGCAGGAACCCACCGTGCTCCCCGCCGCCTTCCCGAATCTGCTGGTGAACGGCGCGACCGGGATCGCGGTCGGTATGGCGACCAACATGCCGCCGCACAACCTGGCCGAGGTGGTGGCCGCCGCCCGGCATCTGATCAAGCATCCGACGGCCGACCTCGACACCCTGATGCGCTTCGTACCTGGCCCGGACCTGCCGACGGGTGGCCGGATCGTCGGGCTGTCCGGCATCCGGGACGCGTACGAGAACGGCCGTGGCACCTTCAAGATCCGGGCGACGGTGTCGATCGAGGCGGTGACCGCGCGCCGCAAGGGCATCGTGGTCACCGAGCTGCCGTTCACGGTCGGCCCGGAGAAGGTGATCGCCAAGATCAAGGACCTGGTCGGGTCGAAGAAGCTCCAGGGCATCGCCGACGTCAAGGACCTGACGGACCGTTCGCACGGTCTGCGCCTGGTGATCGAGGTGAAGAACGGCTTCGTCCCGGAGGCCCTGCTGGAGCAGCTCTACAAGCTGACGCCGATGGAGGAGACCTTCGGCATCAACAACGTGGCGCTGGTCGACGGCCAGCCGCTGACGCTGGGTCTGAAGGAGCTGCTGGAGGTCTATGTCGACCACCGCTTCACGGTGGTGCGTCGGCGCAGCGACTTCCGCCGGCGCAAGCGCCAGGAGCGGCTGCACCTGGTCGAGGGTCTGCTGGTCGCGCTGGTCGACATCGACGAGGTGATCGCGATCATCCGCGCGAGCGAGAACGCGACGCAGGCCAAGGAGCGCCTGATGGAGCGTTTCTCCCTGTCGGAGACGCAGACCTCGTACATCCTGGACACTCCGCTGCGTCGGCTCACCCGGTTCGACCGGGTGGAGCTGGAGGCGGAGCAGGCCAAGCTGCTCTCGGAGATCGCGGATCTGACCGAGATCCTGGACTCGGACAGCAAGCTGCGCAGCGTGGTGTCGAACGAACTCGGCGCGGTGTCCAAGCAGTTCGGCACCGAGCGGCGGACGGTGCTGCTGGAGGCCGGTGCGGTGCCGACCACCACGCTGTCGGTGCCGCTGGAGGTCGCGGACGACCCGTGCCGGGTGCTGCTCTCCTCGACGGGCCTGCTGGCTCGGCTGGCGGACGGCGAGCCGGTGGAGCTGTCGGAGTCGCGGGCCAAGCACGACGTGGTGGTGTCGGCGGTGTCGGCCACGGCCCGGGGTGACGTGGGTGTGGTGACCTCGGCCGGGCGGGCGTTGCGGCTGCCGGTGATCGACCTGCCCGCGCTGCCGCCGTCGCCGACGCTGTCGCTGGCGGGCGGGGCTGCGGTGAGCGAGTTCCTCCGCCTGGAGGACGGCGAGCGGGTGATCGGGCTGACCACGCTGGACGAGTCCTCGCCGGGGTTGGCGCTGGGCACGGTGCAGGGTGTGGTGAAGCGGGTGGTGCCGGAGTGGCCGGCCAACAAGGACGAGTTCGAGGTGATCGCCCTCAAGGAGGGTGACGCCGTGATCGGCGCGGTCGAACTGCGCACGGGCGAGGAGGACTTGGTCTTCATCACGTCCGATGCCCAGTTGCTGCGGTACCCGGCGGGGCAGGTCCGTCCGCAGGGCCGCCCGGCGGGCGGTATGGCGGGTGTGAAGCTGGCGGACGGCGCACGGGTGCTGTCGTTCACGGCGGTGGACCCGGCGGTGGACGCGGTGGTGGTCTCGGTCGCGGCCGCCTCGGCGACGTTGACGGGTGGTGAGCACACCAGCTGGAAGGTCACGCCGTTCGAGCAGTACCCGCGGAAGGGGCGGGCCACGGGTGGGGTGCGGTGCCAACGCTTCCTGCGCGGTGAGGACGCCCTCGCGTTCGCCTGGGCGGGCCCGGCGCCGGCCCGTGCGGCCACGGCGGCGGGGGCTCCGGTCGAGCTGCCGGAGCGCGACCCTCGCCGGGACGGCTCGGGCATCCCGGTGACGGGCACCATCGCGGTGGTGGCGGGGCCGGCCTCCTAGGCATACGGTCAACCATTTACGGTCCAGGGGCTCGGGGAACTGCGAGGAGGTCTGGCGCGCGGGTCACACTGCAAAGTGCCTGACCACCTACGCAACGGTGACCTTTTCCGAGGTCGGCGTCGCAGTTCCCCGAGCCCCTGGTGGCTGATGCCCGGAGCGCAGGTGCCCGAGCCCCTGGCCGGGCCGAGGGTAGCCTGGCCTTTGTGAGCACCTGTGCAACGTTGTCGCGCGAACTGACCGAGCCGTTGGCTGCCACCGCGGCGACGGCGGCGACCTGGCTGTTGGTGGAGCAGGCCGGGCCGTGGGGCGCGAAGGCGCTGACCGAGAGCCACTTGGAGGCCGAGGTCGGGCGGGCGCTGGACGCTGCGGCGGCGGGCACGGGGGTGCGGATCGCGCTGATCCGGCGTCCGGGGCGGCATGCGGACTGCCTGCCGACCGCCCGGCACGAGGTGATCGTGGCGCACACGGCGCCGGGCAACTCCTGGGTGCGGCGCACTGCGGTGGCCGATCCGGCCGAGCTGCTGACGCTGGACTTCGCCGCGCTGGGCGCGGGCGTGCACGGCGGTTTCGGTACCGAGCACCGCGGTGACCCGCTGGCGCTGGTGTGCACCAACGGCCGGCGGGACCGCTGCTGTGCGCTGCTGGGGCGGCCGTTGGCGGCCGAGCTGGCGGCCGCCGGGCACGCCGAGGTCTGGGAGGTCACTCACCTGGGCGGGCACCGGTTCTCCCCCACCATGCTGGTGCTGCCGTTCGGCTACGCGTACGGGCGGCTGACGCCGACGGGTGCCAAGGAGGTGCTGGCGGCGACCGCCGCCGGGCACACCGTGCCCGAGTTCTCGCGCGGACGCTCGTACTGGGACCGCCCGGGCCAGGCGGCTGAGCAGGCCGTCCGGGAACTGACCGGTGAGACGGCAGCGGACGCGCTGACGCTGATTCAGCAGCCGGACGGGCTGGTCGAGGTGCGGCACACGGACGGTCGCGGCTGGCGGGTCGAGGTGGTGCAGGCCGTCAGCGAACCGCCGCGCGCGGAGAGTTGCGGCAAGAGCCCGGCCACCCCGGTCCGGATGGACGTCAGCTCACTGTGCGAACTGACCGCTCGTCAGATCTGAGGCGGTCGGCCAGCGCGCAGACCAGCGTCATCACCACGAGCAGGGCGAGCATCGCCCGCAGCAGAGCGCTCTCGTAGTAGACGTCGATGACCAGCCACACCGTCAGGTACGCGGCGGCCAGTCCGACCGCCCCGCCCAGGGCGAGCGGGAGCAGTGCGTCGCGGACCGGCCGGTGCCACAGGGCGAGCGCGCCGACCAACAGGGCCCCGCCCGCCGCGAGCAGCAGGGTGCCGAAGTCGGCGCTGTAGCGGATCGCCAGTGCCGGCACCAGGAAGAGCACCAGCGACCGGCGCAGCACCGCGTCCAGGGCGGCCACGCTCGGGCCCCCGGCCGGGCGGGCCGGCTGCCACCGGGCGGTGACCGTGAGCACCGCCAGAGCGAGCAGCAGTTCGGGCCAACGGGCGCCCAGGTGGCCGAGGTTGTAGAGCAGTGCGGTGTCGTAGACCACCATGACCAGCTGGCCAATGGCCCAGAGAGAGGCGCCGAAGAGCAGCAGGCCGCCCGCCCCGGGCTGCCGGTCGGCGCCGCGCTCGCGCCGGGCGAGGGTGGTGAGCAGAGGTGCGGTGAGGAGGGCAGAGACGGCCCGGATCACCAGGTCCTGGTTGGTCCAGGGGTTGGGCAGGCCCCACTCAACCGCCCCGAAGACCACCGTGTAGGAGAGCACGGCCGACCACACCAGCGGGCCGGAGCCGAGCACCGTGCGGTAGAGCGCTGGGCTGAGCCGGCGCAGCACGGTGCCGTACGCGAGCAGCACGAACGGCAGTTCCAGGAAAGCCTGCACCCGGAGCACGGTGGGCCCGAACAGCGTCGGAGCGGGCAGCTGGTCGGCGACCAGCCGGACCAGCGGGTTGCCGTCCGGCTGGGCGAACCAGCCCGGCGGCAGGTAGCGGGTGACGAACGAGACGTCCCCGCCGTGCACGCGCAGCAGGTAGGCGGAGCAGAGCAGTTGGTTGAGATAGACCAGGGCGATCACGCCCACCAGCAGGACCTCCGGGGCGACGGTGCGCCCGGCCTCGGGCGGTGCCGGGCGGCGCAGCAGCCGGGGGCCGAGCAGCAGCCCGGCGAGCACGGAGGCGGCCACGGTGGCGTCGACCAGGGCGGCGGTGATCGTCATAACGCAGAACGATAATCCGTCTGGACGCGCCGACGGCCCCTCACCTGCTGTCCAGGAAGATGAGGGGCCGTCAGCGAGTCGGCGTCAGCCCGCCTTGGTGACGAACTCGCTGGTGTAGGTCTTCGAGAGGTCGATCGAGGCTTCCTTGCCCTTGACGTCCGGGTGGAAGGCGGCCAGGACGGCCAGCACGGTCTTCGGGCCCTCGGGCGGCATCACGCCGTCGGTGGTGAACATCGGCAGGGTGGCCTTGATCGCCTCGGCGTACTGCTCGGCGCCGCCCTGGGCGTAGTCGGCCGGCATCTGGGCGGCGATCTCGGCGGGGGTGTGGGTGGACATCCACTTGAGGGTCTTCACGAAGGCGTTCGCCAACTTCTGGGCGGTGTCCTTGTTCTTCTCGACCCAGTCGGTGTTCATGTAGAGCGAGGAGGACGGGTAGAGCCCGCCGAGCGCGGCCTTGGAGCCCTCGGGGGTGCGCATGTCGTAGAGCACCGTGCCGATGTTCTTGGCCAGGATGTTGGCCACCGTCGGGTCGGTGGTCATCCCGGCGTCGATGCTGCCCTGCTGCATGGCGGCGATGAAGGTCTGCCCGGCGCCGACCGCGATCGGGCTGAACTCGCTGACCGCGACGCCGTTCTTGACGGCGAGGTACTTGGTGAGGAAGTCGGTGGAGGAGCCGATGCTGGTGACGCCGAGCTTCTTGCCCTTGAAGTCCGCGCCGGACTTGATCGCGTCGGCCTGCTTGGCGGAGACCACCTCGACCTCGCCGGGTGCCTGCGAGAACTGGACCACCGACTCGACGTTCTTGCCCTTGGCCTGCAGGTCGATGGTGTGGTCGTAGAAGCCGACCGCTCCCTGGACGTCCCCGGCGAGCAGGGCGGTGGTGGCGTTGACGCCGGCCGGTTCGCTCAGCAGCTCGACGTTGACGCCGGCCTGGGCGAAGTGGCCGAGCCGCTGGGTGAGCATCGCGGGCAGGTAGATGACCTTGTCCAGGCCACCGACCATGATCTTGACCTTGGGTCCTTCGACCTTCTGCCCGGCCTCGGCGTGGGTGGAGGAGGCGGCGTCGTTGGCACAGGCGGTGAGGGAGAGGAGCAGCGCGGCGGCGACGGCTGCGGCGGCGGTTCTGCGCATGGGGGATCTGCCTATCTCTGCGGGTGGGGTGAGGGAGCGTCAGCGGCCGTCGCCGGAGTCGGCCGGCTTCCAGCGGAAGAGCCGCTTCTCGGCGAAGGTGAGCAGGCCCTCGGTGAACAGGGCGACCACCGCGAGGATGGTCATCGCGGCGTACACACCCGCGGCGTTGAAGGTGCCCTGGGCAGCCGCGACCAGCAGGCCGAGGCCCTTGGTGGCGCCGATGTACTCGCCGACGATGGCGCCGATCAGGGCGAAGCCGAAGCTGACGTGCAGGCTGGTGAAGATCCAGGTGGTGGCGGCGGGGATGACCACCTGGAGAGTGAGCTTGCGGTTGTCGGCGCCCAGGATGCGGGCGTTGGCGATCAGGTTGCGGTCCACCTCACGCGCCCCCTGGAAGGCGTTGAAGAAGACCGGGAAGAAGACCAGCACCACCGCGGAGGCGACCTTGGAGGCCGGGCCGAGGCCGAACCAGATCAGGAAGATCGGGGCCAGCACGATCCGCGGGATGGCGTTCAGGACCTTGATGTACGGGCCGAACACGTCGGCCAGGAAGCGGATCCGGCCGAGCGCGATGCCCAGCAGGACACCGCAGGTCACACCGATCACCCAGCCGGTGAGGGCTTCGTAGAGGGTGTAGCCGATCTGCTCGCCGAGCGATCCCTGGGCGGTGCCGTGGGTGATCCACTGCCAGATCTGGGCCCAGATCCTGGACGGCTGGGAGAAGTTGAACGGGTCGATGACTCCGCTCCGGGCGGACAGTTCCCAGAGACCGAGGAAGGCGACCAGGACGCCCGCCCGGGCCCCGTACACGGTGAACTTCCGGTTCCTGGCGGCCCGTTCGCGGGCGGCGGTGCGGGTGACGACGGGTGCGGCGGCCGGTGCGGCGACGGGGGTCTCAAGCGGCATTGCCCGCTCCTCTCTCACGGGTGATGCGGACCTCTTCGCCCAGCGACGCCCAGATCTCGCGGTAGAGCTCGACGAAACGCGGCTCCAGCCGGACCGCCTCCACGGTGCGCGGCCGGGGCAGGTCCACGGTGAAGATCTGCTTGACGGTGGCGGGGCCCGCCGTCATGACCACCACCCGGTCGGCGAGCGCGATCGCCTCGTCCAGGTCGTGGGTGACGAAGACCACCGAGGAGCCGGTACCGGCCCAGAGTTCGAGCAGCTGGTCGGACATCAGGGCCCGGGTCTGCACGTCCAGGGCCGAGAAGGGCTCGTCCATCAGCAGGATCTTCGGGTCGTTGACGAAGGTCTGGGCGAGCGCGACGCGCTTGCGCATACCGCCGGAGAGCTGGTGCGGGTAGCGGTCCTCGAAGGCGGCCAGGCCGACCCTGGAGAGCCAGTCGCGGGCCCGCTCACGGGCCTCGGCCACCGGGACGCCGCGGAACCGCGGGCCCGCCATCACGTTGGAGAGCACCGTCCGCCAGGGGAAGACCGCGTCCTGCTGGAAGACGAAGCCGACCTGGCTGTTGATCCCCTCGACGTGCTCGCCGTGGACCTTCACCTCGCCCTCGGTCGGCTCCTCCAGGCCGCTGACCAGGGTCAGCGTGGTGGACTTCCCGCAGCCGGTCGGGCCGACCACCGCGACGAACTCGCCCGGGGCCACCGTCAGATCGAGGTCCCGTACGGCGGTGTGCAGGGTGCCCGAGGGGGTCCTGAACCGCTTGGTCGCACCGGTCAACTCGATCGCCGGGGCTGTGGTTGTCAGCCCGCTCATATCCACCTCCGTGGTCCCGGCGCCATCGCCGGGGTCTGTGTCTGCCCCGGAGGTTAGGAGTGGCGCGGGTCACGGCGGCACCCTTGCGGGCGTACTGCGACTTCCTGGCGTTGAGGGCTGTTCTGCTCCTTTTGCTTCCGCTACAACAGCGGAGCGGGGGCTGACAGAAACACCGAGGAAACATATGGTGTCGATCCCACCCGAACCGCCCGGAAGGAGACCCGCGTGAGACGTCCGCACTGGCCCCGCCGGGTCTTCGCCCAGCTGCTGCTGAGCCAGACCGTGGTCACGGTCGGGGTCACCGCCGTGACGGCCGGCCTGTTCCTGGCCCCGGTGAGCCGGGAGCTGGACCACGACGCCAAGCAGCGTGCGCTGTCGATCGCCCAGTCCACGGCGGCCGACGAGGCGATCGCCCGGGCCGCGGCGGACCAGGACGCGGTGGCCGCCCAGCGCGACGCCGAGCAGATCCGGCTGGCCACCGGAGCGAGCTTCGTGGTGATCACCGACCTGGACGGCATCCGGCTCTCGCACACCGACCCGTCCAAGATCGGCTTCCGGGTCAGCACCGACCCGGAGCCCGCGCTGCGCGGGGAGAGCGTGACCGCGATCCAGCAGGGCACGCTGGGCCGGACGGCCCGGGGCAAGGTGCCGCTCCGGCTGGCGGACGGCCGGATCGTCGGCGAGGTCTCGGTCGGGATCAGCGACCTGTCGATCCGGCGGCGGCTGCTCAGCATGGTCGCGGGCATCCTGCTCTGCGCGGGCGCGGGCCTGGCGGCCGGGCTGGTGGCCACCCTGGTGCTGGCCAGGCGGCTGAAGCGGCGCACGCACAACATCGCGATCGCCGACATCTCCGCGCTGCTGGTCGAGCGGGAGGCGATGCTGCACTCCATCCGGGAGGGCATGGTCGCGCTCGACCGGCGGGGCCGGGTCCGGCTGGCCAACGACGAGGCGGTGCGGTTGCTCGCGCTGCCCGAGGACTGCACCGGGCGGGCGATCGACGAGCTGCTGCCACCCGGTCGGCTGGCCGAGGTGCTCACCGGCCGGATCGAGGGCACCGACCTGCCCGCCGTCCGGGACGACCGGGTGCTGGTGGTGAACCGGATGGCCACCGAGCACGACGGCGCCGTGATCACCCTCCGGGACCGGACCGAACTGGAGTCCCTGGTCCGGGAGTTGGACACCACCCGAAGCCTGACCGAGGCGCTCCGGGCGCAGGACCACGAGCACGCCAACCGGATGCACACGCTGCTCGGTCTGCTGGAGCTCGGGCGGCACGAGCAGGCCGCCGAGTTCATCTCCGAGCAGTCGGGCTCGCACGCCGCGGTCGCCGCCCGGATCGCCGAACAGGTCCAGGACCCGCACGTGGCCGCCCTGTTGGCGGGCAAGGCGGCGGTCGCGGCCGAGCGCGGCGTCCGACTGGAGATCACCGCGGACAGCCACCTGCCGGACGCGGCGGTCGACCCGCGCGCGCTGGTCACGGTGCTCGGCAACCTGGTCGACAACGCGCTGGACGTGCTCTCCGGCGGGGTGCGCTCCGACGGGGTGGTGGCGGTCGGCCTGCGGGTCTGCGGAGACGCCCTGCTGATCGAGGTCGCCGACAGCGGTCCCGGCGTCCCGGCCGAGCTGCGGGAGCGGATCTTCGAGGAGGGCTGGACCGACAAGACCGCCCCCGCGCACCGCCCGCGCGGTCTGGGCCTGGCGATGGTCCGGCGGCTGGTGGAGCGGTCCGGCGGGCAGGTGGTGGTCGATCAGGGACCGCTCGGCGGGGCCCGCTTCAGCGTCGAACTCCCCGAAGCCCTGCACCCGGTGGTGATCGCGTGATCGACGTACTCGTGGTGGACGACGACTTCCGGGTGGCCGACGTGCACGCCGCCTACGTGGCCAAGGTGCCCGGCTTCCGGGTGACCGGCCGGGCGCACAGCGCCGGGGAGGCGCTGGCCGCGCTGGAACGCACCCCGGTCGACCTGGTGCTGCTGGACCACCATCTGCCGGACGAGACCGGCCTGGTGCTGGTCCGCCGGATGCGCGAGGCCGGGATCGGCTGCGACGTGATGATGGTGACGGCCGCCCGGGACGTCTCCACCGTGCACGCCGCGATGCAGCACGGCGCCCTGCAGTACCTGGTGAAACCGTTCAGCTTCGCCGGGCTGCGCGAGAAGCTGGTCAGTTACGCGGAGCTGCGGCACGCGCTGGCCGGGCCGGCCGCCCGGGAGGCCTGCCAGGACGAGGTGGACCGGATGTACGCCACGATGCGCACTGCCGCCTCCCCGCTGGCCACCCTGCCCAAGGGCCACTCGGCGCCCACCACCGACCTGGTGCTGGGCGTGCTCCGGGAGGCCGGCCGCCCGCTCTCCGCCCAGGAGGTGGCCGACCGGACCGGGTTGAGCCGCTCCACCGCGCAGCGCTACCTCAAGCAGCTGGAGCGCGACAGCCGCCTGCGGCTGAGCCTGCGCTACGGCGACACCGGCCGCCCGGAGCACCGGTACGTACTGCCCAAGGCCGACCGTCGGTTGGGGGGTGGGTGAAGGAGCGGTGGTGGGGTGCGTGGCTCGGCGGTGCCGAGGAGGGAGTCCATGCGGAGCATCGGCGACCGACGAGAAGCCGTCGAGGTGCGTGCCCCGGCGCCGCGACGCCACCCCCCAACCGACGGTCGGCCTCAAGCAGCTCCCGCCCCGGTGAGTGAACGGACCTCCAGCTCCGCGTACTTGTCCGGGTCGGCGACCTCCCGCGAGGTGACGGTGCCGAGCCAGCCGGACAGGAAGCCGGCCGGGATGGAGACCAGGCCCGGGTTCTCCAGCGGGAACCAGTGGAAGTCCAGGCCGGGAAAGACCGCTGTCGGCGAGCCTGAGACCACCGGGGAGAACAGCACCAGCAACACGGCAGGGACCAGCCCCCCGTACACCGCCCAGACCGCGCCCCGGGTGGTGAAACGGCGCCAGAACAGCGAGTAGAGCAGGGTCGGCAGATTGGCCGAGGCGGCCACCGCGAAGGCCAGGCCGACCAGGAAGGCGACGTTCAGCCGCTGGGCGTACAGGCTCAAGCCGATCGCCAGCGCCCCGATCAGCACGGCCGCGATCCTGGCCACCGCGACCTCCTGACGCTCCGTCACCTGCCGTTCGTCCTCCCGGCGCCAGGCCCGGGCGAACAGGTCGTGGGCGAAGGCGGCCGAGGAGGCCAGCGTCAGCCCGGCGACCACCGCCAGGATGGTGGCGAAGGCGATCGCCGAGATCAGCGCGAACAGCAGCACCCCGCCGGTGCTGCCCGCTCCCCCGCCGAGCACCTGGGCCAGCAGCGGAACCGCCGTGTTCCCGGCCGGGTTGGCGGCCCGGACGGCGGCGCTGCCGACCAGCGCGGCGGCGCCCAGACCGAGCACGATGGCCATCAGGTAGAAACCGCCGATCAGCCCGATCGCCCACACCGTGGAGCGGCGGGCGGCCCGGGCGGTGGGCACGGTGTAGAACCGGGACAGGATGTGCGGCAGCCCGGCGGTACCGAGCACCAGGGCAACACCGAGCGAGAAGAAGTCCAGCCGGCTGACCCGGCTCGTCCCGTACTTGAGGCCGGGCTGGAGGAACGCCTCGCCCGCGCCGCTGCCCCGGGCCGCGGCCCGCATCAGCTCGGCCAGGTCGCCGTGGAAGCGCACCAGCACCAGCAGGGTGAGCAGCACCGAACCGGCCACCAGCAGCACGGCTTTGACGATCTGGATCCAGGTGGTGGCCTTCATCCCGCCCACCGTGACGTAGACGATCATCAGCGCGCCGACTCCGACGATCGCCCAGGTCTTCGCCGAGCCGTTGCCGCCACCGGTACCGAGCAGCAGCGCCACCAGGCTGCCCGCGCCGACCATCTGCGCGACCAGGTAGAGCAGGGTGACCACCACGCTGGCGCTGCCGACCGCCGCCCGGACCGGCCGCTGGCGCATCCGCAGCGCCAGCACGTCGGCCAGGGTGTAGCGGCCCGCGTTCCTGACCAGCTCGGCGACCAGCATCAGCACCACCAGCCAGGCCACCAGGAAGCCGATGCTGTACAGCACGCCGTCGTAGCCGTAGAGCGCGATCAGGCCGGTGACGCCGAGGAAGGAGGCGGCCGAGAGGTAGTCGCCGGAGAGCGCCAGGCCGTTCTGCAACGGGCTGAACTCCCGGCCGCCGGTGTAGAACTCCTCGGCGGCCTGCCCCCGGCGCCCGGCCCAGAGCGTGATGCCCAGGGTGACCAGCACGATGACGGCGAACAGGACCACGGCCAGGCCGTGTTGGGCGCTGTTCACCGCAGCTGGTCCTGGGTGTCCCAGCGCAGCTCCAGGGCGGCGGCGTCCCGGCCGGTCCGGGCGTTCCTGGCGTAGAGCCAGGTGAGCACGAAGGTGGAGGAGAACTGCAGCAGGCCGAGCACCCAGGCCACGTTCAGCGGACCGGCCACCTGCTGTCGCATCAGGCCGGGGGCGGCGGTCTGGGCCACCAGGTAGAGCAGGTACCAGCCGAGGAAGCCGGCGGTGGCCGGGAAGACGAACCCCCGGTAGCCGCGCCGGATCTGCTGGAACGCCTCGCTCTCCTGCACCGTCCGGTACACCTCGGCCCGGCCCACGCTCTGCTGCGGTGTGATCTCCTGTTGGGCCACGGCTGCTCCTCGGTATCGGCACCGGAGGGCGAGCCTCCGGTCACCTGGACCGCTCCAGCATGGAACCCTCGCGGAACCGTTCGCGGCGGCTTTGCAGATACGTTCACTCAAACAGGTGAGCCCCCGTCTGCTGACGGGGGCTCACCTGTTACCGCAGGACTCAGGCGTCGATCCGTGAACGGTCCATGGTGGCCGCCGAGTCGACGATGAACTCCTTGCGCGGCGCCACGTCGTTGCCCATCAGCAGGTCGAAGACCCGCTCGGCCTGCTCCAGGTCACCCAGGTTGATCCGGCGCAGGGTGCGGTGGCGCGGGTCCATGGTGGTCTCGGCCAGCTGGTCGGCGTCCATCTCACCGAGACCCTTGTACCGCTGCACCGGCTCCTTCCAGCGCATCCCCTTGCGCTGGAACTCCAGCAGGGTGGAGCGCAGTTCGGCGTCGGAGTAGGTGTAGTGGTACTTCTCCTGGCCGCGCTTGGGGCTGGTCAGCTCGGTGCGGTGCAGCGGCGGGACGGCGGCGAACACCCGGCCCTGCTCCACCATCGGCCGCATGTAGCGCTGGAACAGCGTCAGCAGCAGGCAGCGGATGTGCGAACCGTCCACGTCGGCGTCGGCCATGAAGATGACCCGGCCGTAGCGGGCCTGGTCGATGTCGAAGGTCCGGCCGGAACCGGCTCCTATCACCTGGATGATCGAGGCGCACTCGGCGTTCTTGAGCATGTCGGCGACGGACGCCTTCTGCACGTTCAGGATCTTGCCGCGGATCGGCAGCAGCGCCTGGAACTCGGAGTTGCGGGCCAGCTTGGCGGTGCCGAGCGCCGAGTCGCCCTCCACGATGAAGAGTTCGCTGCGCTCGACGTCGTCGCTGCGGCAGTCGGCCAGCTTGGCCGGCAGCGAGGAGGTCTCCAGCGCGGTCTTCCGGCGCTGCGCCTCCTTGTGCTGACGGGCCGCCACCCGGGTACGGGCGGCCGCCACCACCTTCTCCAGCACGGCGCGGGCCTGGAGCTTCTCGTCCTTCTTGGCCGAGGTGAGGAAGGCCTTCAACTCCTTGGCCACCACCGCCGCGACGATCCGGTTGGCGGCCGAGGTGCCGAGCACCTCCTTGGTCTGGCCCTCGAACTGCGGCTCGGCGAGCCGGACGGTGACCACGGCGGTCAGGCCCTCGGTCGCGTCGTCCTTGGTGATGTCGTCCTCGGCGACCCGGAGCAGCTTGCCCGCCCGCAGCGCCTCGTTGACGGTCTTGGCCAGCGAGCGCTCGAAGCCGGTGACGTGGGTGCCGCCCTTGGGGGTGGCGATGATGTTCACGAAGGAGCGCAGCGTGGTGTCGTAACCGGCGCCCCAGCGCAGCGCGATGTCCACCCCGAGCTCGCGGGTGACCTCGGTCGGGGTCATGTGACCGAGCTCGTCCAGCACCGGGACGGTCTCCTTGAAGCTGCCCTCGCCGTGCAGCCGGAGCACGTCGCAGACCGGCTTGTCCGGGGCCAGGAACTCGCAGAACTCGCTGATCCCGCCGTCGAAACGGAAGGTGTCCTGCTGGACCTTCTCACTCTCCGTCAGACGCTCGTCACGCACGATGATGGTGAGACCGGGGACCAGGAAGGCGGTCTGCCGGGCCCGGGCGTGCAGGTTCTCCAGCGAGAGCTTGGCCTCCTTGAGGAAGATCTGCCGGTCGGCCCAGTAGCGGACCCTGGTCCCGGTCTTCCCCTTCGCGACCTTGCCCTTCCTGGCCATCCCGCTGCCCGCCTCGAAGGGGGCGTCCGGGCTGAGTTCGGTGAAGATGCCCGGGGTCCCGCGCCGGAAGCTGATCGCGTGGACGTACCCGTTCCGGTCCACCTCGACGTCCAGCCGCGCGGAGAGCGCGTTGACCACCGAGGCACCGACACCGTGCAGACCGCCGGAGGCGGCGTACGAGCCACCGCCGAACTTGCCGCCGGCGTGCAGCTTGGTCATCACGACCTCGACCCCGGAGAGCCCGGTCTTCGGCTCCACGTCGACCGGGATGCCACGGCCGTTGTCCTTGACCTCGACCGAGCCGTCCTCGTAGAGGACCACCTCGATCCGGTCGCAGTGGCCGCCGAGCGCCTCGTCCACCGCGTTGTCGATGATCTCCCAGACGCAGTGCATCAGACCACGACTGTCGGTGGAACCGATGTACATGCCGGGGCGCTTGCGGACCGCCTCCAGCCCCTCCAGGACGAGCAGGTGCCGAGCGGTGTAGTTGGAGCCGTCGTCTCCGGCCAGCAGGGCGGACGACGCGTTCGGATCGGCGCTCACTCGGTGTGCACTCCTCAATGACGTTCTGACTCGTCTGACTTCGGCCCGGTGCTTCCCGGCCGGACCCCACAGTGTTCCCAATGCCTGAGACACATCGGAGACGGCCTGCGCAGCTTGTACGCGCTGCGCGAACAAGACCTCGGCCGGATCCGGCGGCACCGGAGCGCCATCTCCTCCTGCCACCACGGGTCCTGAAGGACCGTCGCCCGGAGAGCAGGCGGTGGAGCAGGCGATATGCAGGCTACCCGGTGTCGGGGACGGGGCTTATGCTCCAACCCAGCAGAGGATTATGCTACGCGGACCTCGACACCCGACCGATCGGGAGTTCGAGCCAAATGGCGAGTCCTGGGATTCGGCAGGCATGAACCGCCGGCGCCCTGGGCACGTCCTCAGCAACAACACAGCAGAATCCTCAGAGAAGAAAAGCCACGAGCGGGAACGTTTTCGGCCTGGTTGGATGTTGACCCTGGTACGACAGCTCGTCGAGCTAGAGAAGAGGCGACGTGACTACTGTTCTGACCCCTGCGAGCCCGCTCACCGCGGCTGACCGCTGCGACCGCTGCGGCGCCCAGGCCTACCTGCGCGTCGTACTCGCGAGCGGCGGAGAGCTGCTCTTCTGCGCCCACCACGGGCGGAAGTTCGAGCCCGAGCTCAAGAAGATCGCGGTCGAGATACACAACGAGAGCGGCCGCCTCACGGAGCCGAGCACCAACGCCTCGGAGGACGAACGCTGAGTTCGCCGCTCGCACAGGCGAGCGCGCAGAGCTGACCGACGGAGCCGGTCGGCCGCCCCACCCGGGCGAGCCGTCCGGCTCCGTCGCGTGTCCGACACGCTGTCACCTGACGGTATGTCGGAGCGTGCCCGTCAGAGCACGGAGCGTACTGCGTCGGAGACCGCCGCCACCCTGGTGTAGACCCCGGGGTACCTGGCGTCCGCGCAGCCGGTGCCCCAGGAGACCAGCCCGACCAGCCTGCCGTGCACCACCAGCGGGCCGCCGCTGTCGCCCTGGCAGGCGTCCTTGCCGCCCTTCTCCGCACCGGCGCAGACCATCACGCGCGCGTCGTAGGCGCCGACGTCACCGTGCGAGTACGCCTGGCCACAGATCTCGTCCGAGACCATCGGCACCTCCACCCCGCGCAGCCGCTGTGAGTAACTGCCGTTGCCCTTGGTGTCACCCCAGCCGTAGACCGTCGCCGCGGTGCCCGGCGCGTACGGCTCGTTGTCGTCCTGCCCGAGCAGCTCGATCACCGGGCGGCTGCCCTGCGACTCGGCCAGCGTGAGCACCGCCACATCGTTCAGGTTCCGGGAGAAGTCGTACTGCGGGTGCACCCAGATCTCACGCACCTCGACCTCGCGGCCGGCCCGGCCGCCCAGGTCGTCCCGCCCGATCACCGCCCGCAGGCCGGGCCGCTTCACCTGCTGCCCCGAGGACTCGTCGAAGAAGCAGTGCGCGGCGGTGACCACCTTGGTCGGCGAGATCAGCGCGGCTCCGCAGAACTGGCCGGAGCGGGCGTTGCCGAACTGCTGACGGCTCGCCAGCGCCACCATCCACGGCAGCTGTTGGGTGCTGACCTCCTGGCCGCCGACGATCCTGCGCTGCGCCTGGGCCGGCGTGGCCGTACCGAGCGCGAGTAGCGAGGTCGGCAGCGTGGCGAGCAACGCCAGGGCGACCCCCCGGCGGTGGCGCCGGGCGGTCGGCGGGGTCGGGCGGGCGTCCAGGATGGGCGGCACCGGATTCTCCAAGCTGGGTCGGCGGCAGCAACCGCCACAGCGTAGTGGAGTGATCACGCACCGTGCGGTTGCCCACGCCGTGAGCACTCGGACGGGGGACCCGGCGGGGACCGGGCTGACGAACTGCCGGGCCCGGACAGCCCGAAGGGCCCGGAGCGGGTGTGCTCCGGGCCCTTCGGGGCAGCTCTGGATCGGTCGAGATCAGTCCAGGTAGTCGCGCAGCACCTGCGAGCGCGACGGGTGACGCAGCTTCGACATGGTCTTGGACTCGATCTGGCGGATCCGCTCGCGGGTCACGCCGTAGACCTTGCCGATCTCGTCCAGGGTCTTCGGCTGACCGTCCGTCGAGGACGGAGTGCAGCTGCTCCTGGAGCAGGGTGAAGGAGACCGCGTCGGCCGGGACGACCGCCTCGGAGTCCTCGATCAGGTCACCGAACTCGCTGTCGCCSTCSTCRCCGAGGGGGGTGTGCAGGGAGATCGGCTCGCGGCCGTACTTCTGGACCTCGAYSACCTTCTCGGGSGTCATGTCSAGYTCYYTGSCCAGCTCCTCCGGGGTGGGCTCGCGGCCCAGGTCCTGGAGCATCTGGCGCTGSACSCGGGCCAGCTTGTTGATGACCTCGACCATGTGCACCGGGATCCGGATGGTGCGGGCCTGGTCGGCCATCGCSCGGGTGATSGCCTGCCGGATCCACCAGGTSGCGTASGTSGAGAACTTGWAGCCCTTGGTGTAGTCGAACTTCTCGACCGCACGRATCAGMCCGASGTTGCCCTCCTGGATCAGGTCCAGGAAGAGCATGCCGCGGCCGGTGTAGCGCTTGGCCAGCGAGACCACCAGGCGGAGGTTGGCCTCCAGCAGGTGGTTCTTGGCCCGGCGGCCGTCCTCGGCGAACAGGCCGGCCTCGATCCGCTTGGCGAGCTCGACCTCCTGCTCGGCGTTGAGCAGCGGGACCTTGCCGATCTGCTTCAGGTAGTCCTTGACCGGGTCGGCGGTGGCACCGGCGACCGCGACCTGCTGAGCGGGCGCGTCGTCCTCGTCGTCGTCGGAGAGCACAAAGCCCTTCGACTCCTCCTCGGGCTCCGCCTCGGCCTTGTCGGCGGGCAGCGCGTCGTCCTCGAGCTCTTCCTCGGGGCCGGACTCGTCGCTGCCGGACTTGGCGGTGGTCTTCTTGGCGGCGGTCTTCTTCGCCGGGGCGGCCTTCTTCGCCACCGCCTTCTTGGCGGGCGCGGCCGCCTTCTTGGCGGTGACGACCTTGACCTCGCCGGTCACGGCGTCCGTCTCCAGGCTCTCCACCACCCGGACCTCGGCCACGACCGGGGCCGCGACGGGGTTCGCGGACGGTGCGATCCGCACCGGCGGCTTGGTGGGAGCGGACGGGCGGGTGGTGACCGCCTTGGCCGCCGTGCGCTTGGCAGTGCTCTTGGCCGCGACGCTCTTGCGCTTGGCGACAGTGGGCTCCGCCGCGCTGACCATGAGGTCCACACCCTCCTCAATCAGAACCTGATTGAGGCTGCGCATGACGTTCTTCCACTTGGTGACCGGGATCTGGTCCGCCTCGAAAGCCTGACGCACGTCGTCACCGGCGATCTGCCCCTGGGCCTTGCCCCGCTCGATGAGCGCCAGCAGAGCCGCGGACTCGGCGATCTCGGGGGGGAGCGAACGGGATGTGCTGGCCGACACGAACAACCTCTCGGACGATGAGACAAACTCGACACCAGTACCTGCCGCCGAGCCGACAGGAGCGGCCACGCGCGATCCGCGCGGGCCCGGTTCCGACCGGCTCGGGCTTGAGGACTGGGGTGTGCAGGACGGCAGCGGCGCCGCAGACCAACACAGCATTCTGACACGGTGGCGGTATTCCGGAGTTGCTTCCGCTCCGTACACATCGCCGCTGCTCCTCAAGTGTTACGCATGGCCTTGGTGGCGCCGGTCACACCGACGGGCCCCGGACCGCCCCGATCACGGTCGAAAGACGGCCATGGCCCTTCAGCCGCAGGTGAAGACGGCTGAAGGGCCATTGGGTACCGACGCGTATCCGTACTCGGATCGTTGCCTTTCGGGCTTGTGATCGACGCTTCGTTCGACCGCCCGGGCGGTGTTCGGCCTGGCAGGGTGCCCGGATCAGGGCTCGCGGCCAGGTTCGCGATCAGTGCTTGCGGTCAGTGCTCGCGGGGGGCCGGGACGGAGTGCTCGACCTCGGGGTGCACGGTGAGCAGGGCACGGACGGCGGCGTCGGCGGCGGTGCCGTCGCCGGTGCCGAGCGCGTCGACCAGGCGGATGTGCAGGCTGACCGCCGCGTCGGACGGACGCTCGCAGGAGGTGGCCGGACCGCCGGAGACCTGGAGCGAGCAGGAGACGATGGTGGAGAGGTGCTCCAGCATCCGGTTCCCGGCCATCTGCAGGATCAGCGCGTGCAGTTCGAGGTCGGCTCGGCCGTAGCCGACCAGGTCGCCCTGGGTGGCGGCGAGGCCCATCAGCTCGGCCAGCTCGGTCAGCCGCTGCTGGACGTCCTCCCGGCCGTGGCCGGCCGCCAGCCGGGCGGCCAGCGGCTCGATCGCCCAGCGGAGCTCGAACAGCTCGCGACGCTGCTCGTCGCGCTGCGGGCCGAAGGCGCGCCACTCGATGATGTCGGGGTCGAGCAGGTTCCAGTCGCTGACCGGACGGACCCGGGTGCCGACGTTCGGCCGGGCACTGACCAGGCCCTTGGCCTCCAGGACCCGGAGGGACTCGCGGACGACGGTGCGGGAGACCTCGAACCGCTGGCCGATCTCCTCCGGCACCAGCGGGCGGTCGGCGCCCAGGTCGCCGGAGACGATCATCTGACCGAGCTGCTGGACCAGCTGGCCGTGCAGGCCGCGGCCCCGGCTGCTGGTGGTCTTCCGGCCGATCCGCAGCTCGGACTCGGCACCCTCCCAGCGGGGGGCGGGCGGGGTGGGCCGTTCGGCGTAGGAGAAGCGGTCCAGCTCGGCGGGACCGACTGCGTCGGACGGGCGAGCCGTGTTCATGGTGGGGTGCGCAAGGGTACTCACAGGTCCTTTGTCGGCGATCGGCGGGCCCGGCTTGAGAATTCTCGTGAAAAGCACACGAAAGGGTGATCGCCCGTGACCGGATAATTGACTTCTTATCAGCCAGAAGCCACCATTTCGCCCCGGGGTCGACGACCTTGGTGACAGGACGTCACCTGGCTTGTGGCGCAGGCGGATCCACGCGCGCGGGGTGACGCGGGATGAGCGGCGGAGGGGCCTGCGTCCGAGTGCGACGGTGGGTCAGAGCGCGCGGCGCCGGATCTGGGCCAGCAGGCCGGCCAGCAGCAACAGCACCGCCGGAACCGAGACGGCGGCCAGCAGCGTGCCGTCCAGTGCCGCGGAGACCTCCAGCTGCTGGGCATCGGCGCCCCGCACCAGGTCCAACCCGTACTGGAACGGCAGCAGTTCGCGGAGCTGGGCCGGCCAGACCCGGCCGCTCTGCCGGAGCAGCAGCGACAGCACGGGCTCGAGCAGGGCCGGGACGGCGCACAGGATCAGCAGACCGGCCGCGGCGCTGCGCACCAGCGAGGTGACCAGCAGTCCGGCCCAGCCCGCCAACGCGGTCAGGCCGACGAAGAAGACCAACGGCCGGAGCACTTCGGCGAATCCGGCCGAGGCCGGGTCGAACAGCGCGGCGACCCGCGCGCCCGGCGCGTGCAGCAGCCGCAGCACCGCCGCGTCCAGCAGCACGGTGGCGGCCGCGAGCAGCACCGCCAGCACCCCGGTCGCGGCCAGCTTGGCGACCAGCAGCCCGAGGCGGCGGCGGTAGGACACCCGGCCGGCCGGCAGGCCCGGGTACCGGACCTCGTGGCCGTACGACAGGGCGCCGAGCGCGCCCGCACCGAGGGCGGCGATCGGGAGCGGCAGCAGCGGGACGACGGCCGTCACGCAGCGGACGGCGGCGGCCGTGCCGAGCTGGCCGGCCGGCAGCTGCCTGGCCAGCACCACCGCCACGGCGGCGTCGGCCAGCAGGACGGCGGCCAGGATCAGCCAGGTGGACCGGAGGCCGCGCAGCCGCCGCACCTCGTATGCCAGTACGCGCACGGTCACTCGCTCCGGTGGTCGGGCCCGGTCACGGGCCGGGAGATGGGGCGGACGGTGGAGCTCTCGGGGACCTCGTCGCGGAACAGCTGATGGCCACTCAGGGAGACGGCGCGCAACGGCCGTTCAGGGGCGGCGGTGGCGGTGGCGATGGTGGCGGCGGTGAGCTGGGCGACCAGGGTCTGCTCCTCCGGGCGCTCAGCGGGCTGCCCGGACTGGTCGGCCTGCTCGGGTAGTCCGGACTGGCCGAACTGGGGCTGCGGTCGGGTGTCGTCCCGGTTCCTGCCCGGGGCGTCCGGCGGGTTCAGCAGAACGTGGCCGGAGCGGCCGGAGGCAGTCGGGAGGGAGGGGTGCGGGACGGGCTGCTCGACCACCCGGTCGGCCAGTTCGTGCAGCAGGATGCCGTGCCGGTAGGCGAGTTCACCGATCTCGGTACGGCCGAGACCGCTCACCGCGAGGCCCACTCCGCCGTCCCGGCGGACCTGGTGGCCCTGCTCGGTCAGCAGGTCCGCCAGCCTGGCCATCTGCGGGCCCCGGACCGACACCTCGGGGTGCAGCCTGGTGCGACGGAACTCGGCGACCGGCTGGTCGGCCACCAGACGGCCCTGGTCGAGCGTGACCACCCGGTCAGCCAGCACTGCGGCCTCCTGCGGCGTGCGGGTGGTGACCAGGACGGTGCCGCCGGAGACCGTGAAGGAGCGCAGGAAGGAGTGGAACCACTCGACGTTGCGCGGCGAAAGGCCCTCGGTCGGGGCGTCCAACAGCAGCGTCCCGGGCGAACCGAGCAGCGCGACCGCCAGGGCCAGCCTGCGGTGCATCCCGGGCGAGAACGAGCGCAGCCGGTGCCCGGCGACCCCCGCCAGCCTGGTCTGCTCCAGCAGTTCGTCGGCCCGGGCAGCCGGGACGCCGACCGCGCCCGCCAGCATCCGCAGGTGCGCGCGGGCCTTCAGGCCCGGGTGACCGCCGCCGGCCGCGGCGTCCCCGCCGGCGGTGGGGAGCAGCACGCCCACCTGCCGTTCGGGGCGGCGGAGCCTGCGGTACGTCCGGCCGTCGAACAGGGTGATGCCCTGGCCACGCTCCAGTTCGACCATCAGCCGCAGGGCGGTGGTCTTCCCCGCGCCCTCCGCACCCAGCAGCGCGGTGACCACACCGGGGCGGGCGTCGAAGGTGAGGTCGAGCAGAGCCGGTGCCCGGCCCCGGCGGTGGACCTTGGTCAGTCCGGTGATCTGGATCATCGCTGCCTGCTCCCATGTCTCGGCCGACCGGGGCCACGGAGCACCGCTGGCCCCGAGCCTGCACAGTAGGGCGAGCAGGCCGAGAAATCGGGCATTACGGACGCGACTGGGACGACGTTCCCGTCCAGCTCACCCGATCAGGGGACAGCGACGGGGCCGGGAGCAGCAGGCAGGGGCGGGGACGGGCGGAACGGGCGGGGTCAGGCCTCGGGGCGGAGCATCGGCGGGTTGAGCACGGTGGCGCCGCCGGCCTTGAACAGCTGTGCGGGGCGGCCGCCCTGACGGGTCGTCGTACCGCCGGTGGGCAGCAGGAAGCCCGGCGTGCCGGTGACCTTCCGGTGGAAGTTGCGCGGGTCGAGGACCACGCCCCAGACCGCCTCGTAGACCTGGCGCAGCTCGCCGACGGTGAACTCGGGCGGGCAGAACGCGGTGGCGAGCGAGGAGTACTCGATCTTGGATCGGGCCCGCTCCACGCCGTCGGCGAGGATCTTGCCGTGGTCGAAGGCCAGCGGGACACCCTCGACCGGGGTGGGGCCGAGCAGGTCGCCGACCGGGGCCCAGCGGGCGCTGCTGGCGTCGCCGCCGGGCTGCGGGGTGGGCAGGTCGGGGGCCAGTACCAGGTGGGCCACGCTGACCACCCGCATCCGGGGGTCGCGCTGCGGGTGACCGTAGGTGGCCAACTGCTCCAGATGGGCGCCGACCGCGCTCGGACCCGGGCCCGGCGCGGAGTGGGCGCGCAGACCGGTCTCCTCGGCCAGCTCTCTGGAGGCCGCCTCGGCGAGGCCCTCGCCGGGGCGGACGAAACCACCGGGCAGCGCCCAGTAGCCCTGGAACGGGGACTCGCCCCGTCGGACCAGCAGTGCGCAGAGCGCGTGCTCACGCACCGTCAGCACCACCAGGTCGACCGTGACAGCGAACGGGGGGAAGGCCGACGGGTCATAACGCGACATGGCGACGATCATAGTCGTCTCTCTGACGATAAGCACAGCCGTCGGCAGACCTCGTCAGATGGCCCGCCCGGCGCGGTGGCCGGCCCTCGCCCGGCGGAGGTCCGCGGGTGTCGGCGGGCTCCGCGGGCTCAGCCCCGGCTCAGCGCGCGCCGAGCTGGAGCTCCGGTGACGCCTCCTCCACGACGGCCACGCCGATCCGGCTGACCCGGACCGAGAACGGCTCGCCCGCCACCCGCAGGCCGCTGAGCTCCAGCTCCCCCAGCGGTGCGGTGCTGGCCGGGCGGACGGTGACCCGACCGGCCGGAACGTCGGGCCGGACGCCCGCCAGGGCCGTCACCAGGTGGACCACGGCGGCCGAGGAAAGCGCAGCCGGGCGGCAGGCCGCCGGGTGCGGCACCGGCGGACACCCCGTCACCCGCTGCTCCCCCGCGTACATCTCGGGCAGTCGGCCCTCGAAGTGCGAGGCGGCGTCCAACAGGCCGTCCAGCAGGACCCGGGCCTCCCGCTCGAACCCGGCCTCGGCCAGGCCCGTGACGGCGAGCACCGTCTCGTGCACCCGGCTGGCGCCGCTGCGGTGGCCGAGCGGGTTGAACCGGGGCGACTTGGCGCTGAGCGTCCGCAGGCCCCAGCCGCAGTCGAACTCCGGGGTCACCAGGCGCTGGGCCAGGATCCTGGTCTGCTCCCGGTCGAGCAGGCCCTCGTGCTGGGCCCCGGCTCCGGCCAGACCGAGATCCAGCAGGTGCACGAAGGAGGAGGCTACGGCGGGCAACGGGCGGCCCGGGGCGACCAGGGCGGCGGCGGGGCGGCCGCCCGACAGGTCGTCGATCCAGAACTGGTCACGGAACCGCTCCCGCAGACCGGCGGCCCAGACCCGCCACTCCGGCGCGCTAGGGCGGCCGAACGCCTCCAGCAGCTCGGCCCCGTGCAGCGCGGCCCGATGGGCCTGGGCCTGCACCTCGCAGCGGGCCGGCACCGGCCGGGCGGCCCGCTCCTCGGCCGAGCGGCCGAGGTCGGTGACGAAGCCGACCGGGCCCTCGGGGGCGTCGGCCGTCGGCCGGTCGTCGACCACCGGCCGGTCGTCGGTGACGTTGGCGCGCAGGGCGGCGAGCGCCCGCTCGGCGGCGGGCAGCAGCTCGGCGACCTCCTGGCGCGGCAGGCCCCAACGCCACGCCTCCGCCAGCACGGTGACGAACAGCAGGGTCGCCTCGGTGGCCGTGCAGGACAGCGGCAGCTCGGGCCCGGCATGCCGGAGCACTCCGGGGATCACCCCGGCCTGCGGGCCCGAGGTCGGCTGCCGACGGGCCAGCGCGCGGAGCGTACCGGCCGCCAGCCGGGTGCCGAGCGGAAGCACCAACCTGGCCGCCCAGAGCGCGTCGGCAGCGGTCAGACCGAACCGCCAGGGCGCCCCGGAGACGGGGTAGAGGTCGGTCGGCCGGTCCGCGTCGGCCACCAGCAGGCTGCCGAGCGCGTCCAGCGAACGCGGCACCAGCAGCTCCACCCGGGAGTCGTCGCACCTGACCTCGGGCTCGGACCAGGGCAGCGGCACCCCCGCGCCACGGCCGGTCGGCGGACGTACTCCCACCGGGGTGGCGCTCTCCAGGGTGGTGCTCAGCTCGACCGACCAGCGGGCACCCGGCTGCACCTCAAGGTCCCAGCGCAGGACGCCGGCACCGGCCAGCACGGCGTGCGGCGAGGGCCGCGAGGTGACGGTGGCGCTGTGCTGCGGGCCGGCCCAGCGCAGCCCGGCCGACTGGACCTGCCCTGGCAAGTCCGCCGACCGCTGACCGGCGGCGATCTCGGCCAGCAGGCCGAGGTCGGTACCGAGCGCGATCTCCAGCGGTATGCGGGCGGGGCGGCTGCCGGTGTTCCGTACCGTCACGGTCTCCACGCCGTTGGCGTGGCGGAGCCGTTCGACCGTCAGGGTCGGGTCCGGATCGGGGTCGCCGGGCAGCCGGACGGCGCCGACGAAGCGGGCCTCGGCCGCCGAGGTGAGGGTGCCCTGGAGCGGCATCGGCTCCATCCCGCCGAGCCGGACCTCCATCCTCGCCAGGGTGCGGATGCCCGCGCGGTAGAAGCCGTGCAGGCCGTGCCCCCGCAGTTGGCCGTCCGGGCCGGAGGCGGCCATCGCCGGGGCGCTGACGCACAGCACGGTGGCGTGCGTGGCGACGGGCTGAGGGCGGGCCTGGACGGGCGGGCGCGGCGGCTGGCCGGGCGCACCCGCCATGGGGGCGGGGTTCGGAGGGAGGCCGGGCCCCTGGTCGGGGCGCGGGATCCCGGCTCTCGACGCCGCGTCAGCGGACGGGCCCGCGCCGGGTGGTGCGTACGGCGGGCGCGCGGGTGCGGACTGGGCTGCGGGGTGAACGGCGGGGTGGGGTACGGAGTGCGGCGGGGCCGGTGGCGCCGACGGGGCGCCGGACCAGGCAGGTACTGGCGGCACGGCGCCGGTGGGGCCGAAGCCGGCGGGACCGGCGCCGGGGGCGGGGTACGGAGCGGGCCCGGCGGGACCTGACGGTGCGGCAGACCCGGTGGGGGGCGGCGTGTCCCGGGGCGGCCTTGGGTCGGTCACCAGGCTCTCCTTCTTCGGCCGGTCGACGGCTGGGTTGCCGGTCGGCCGGGCTCGTGGTCGGTCAGGGGCGGGTACGGCTGGATCGGAGCGGTGGTCGGACCGCTCGTAGAGCATGGGACCGGGCCCACACCCGTGGTGCGGCGCCGGTCGGACGGGCCGGTCGCGTCGTGAGCCGCGCTGCTCCGACGCCCGGACACTCGCCGCCCGGACGTCGTTCGGGCGGCCGGCGCATATGCCCCGCAGGTTGAACGCACCGCACCTCCCCCAGGTCACGCCGATCCGGCTGTCATCGGCAGGCCGATCGCCTGTCGCACCAGTTGTCGCACTGCCTCGAACGGCCCCCGTCAGCGGCGGTCGGCAACGGCTCCCCCGTGTCGTTCGCGGCCGGAGTGCCCCGACCGGATCCCGTCCCGACGGCTGCTTCGCCCGCGCCAGGATACGGTGCGGTGGCGGCGGCGGGCGCACCGGGAACACCGTGGGCGGCCGCCGCTCAGCGCCTGTGACCAGCGTGTACCGAGGAGTTGTATGTCCACCGCCAGCCGGCTGCCCGGGATTGTCACCACCGACCACCTCTTCCACCTGCCGCTCGACCACCAGGCCCCGGAGGGCGAGCAGATCGAGGTGTACGCCCGGGAGGTGGTCGCCTCCGACCGGGAGGGTGACGACCTGCCCTGGCTGCTCTTCCTGCAGGGCGGCCCCGGGGGCAGGGCGAACCGCCCGATCGGTCGGGACGGCTGGCTCGTCCGGGCCCTGGACGACTACCGGGTGCTGCTGCTCGACCAGCGCGGCACCGGCCGGTCCACCCCCGCCACCCGGCAGACCCTGGCCCGTCGGGGCGACCCCCGGCAGCAGGCCGACTACCTGGCGCACTTCCGGGCCGACTCGATCGTCCGGGACGCGGAACTGATCCGCCGTCGGCTGCTCGGGGAAACCGGCCGCTGGAGCCTGCTCGGCCAGAGCTTCGGCGGCTTCTGCATCCTCAGCTACCTCTCGATCGCCCCCGAGGGCGTGCGCGAGGCCTTCGTGACCGGCGGTCTGCCGGGCCTGCGCAGCTCGGCCGAGGACGTCTACCGGGCCGCCTACCCCCGGGTGGCCCGGAAGAACGCGGGCCACTACGCCCGCTACCCGGACGATGTGACGGCTGTTCAGCGGATCGCCGCGCACCTGTTGGAGCGGCCGGCCGAGCTGCCGGACGGCGGCCTGCTGACCGTGCAGGCGTTCCAGGGGCTCGGCATGCTGCTCGGCACCGGGAGCGGCTCGCACGTGCTGCACTACCTGCTGGAGGACGCCTGGGTCGAGGGCCCCGCCGGGCCGGAGCTCTCCGACACCTTCCTGGCCGGGGTGCAGGCCCAACTCTCCTTCGCCCAGGGGCCGCTGTACGCGGTGCTGCACGAATCCATCTACGGCCAGCGGTCGGTGGACCCGGCCGGGACCGAGTGGGCGGCGGAGCGCGTGCGCAAGGACTTCCCCGAGTTCGACGCCGAGGCGGCGGTACGGGAGGGACGGGCGGTGCTGCTCACCGGGGAGATGATCTACCCCGCGCTGTTCGAGAACGACCCTGCGCTGCGGTCGCTGCGGGAGACCGCCCAGCTGCTCGCGGAGCGGACCGACTGGCCGGACCTGTACTCCCCGGAGCGACTGGCGAGCAACCAAGTCCCGGTGCTGGCAGCGGTCTACCACGACGACATGTACGTCGACACCACGGACTCGCTGGCCACCGCGGACGCCGTCCAGGGCATGCGGGTCTGGGTCACCAACGAGTGGGAGCACGACGGGCTGCGGGTCAGCGGCGGTGCCGTCCTCGACCGGCTGATCCGGATGGCGCGCGGCGAGATCTAGGGCCTGTCTGACCGTTGGCGTCGGATCAGGCCCTAGCACTGGCGAGGCCCTGGGGATCTGCCCCGGAGGGCCCGTCATCGGGCCCGCCTGGCCCGGTGGGCCCGGTGCGGACGGTGGGCCCGCCTGGCCACCCGGACGGTGAACGGGCCCGCCTCCTCCGGGAGGTCGTAGGCCGGGCCGCCGCCACCGCCCGCTCTCCGGCCCGAGCGGCGGGCCTTCCGGCGGCTCTGCCGGGACGAGGACGGCCGGCCGGACCGCCCAGGGTCACCGGCCTGGCGGGGCACCCGCGGTCGGCCGGGCTGACCCGACCGGTCGGGCTGGTCGGCCGGACCGGCCGAGCCGCCCGGCGGTGCCGGGGGGTGCTGACGCTGCGTCGGTACGGTCGGGGGCCCGGGCGGGGGCGGCATGGCCGACGGCCCGGGGTCGTCCGGTGGCACCGCCACGTCCGTCGGCCGGAGGTCCGCCAGCTGCTCGCGGGCCCGGCGCTCCTGGCGGACCCGGTCGTGCAGCTCGCTCGGGTGCAGGCCGCCGTTGAGGGACTCGTAGAGCAGTTGGGCCAGCGTGTACCCCTGGTCCAGGTCGAGCACCCGGGACAGCACCACCCGGGCCGTCGCGGTGTCCCCCGCCAGCCAGGACGTCCAGGCCAGCAGGGTGAGCGGGGGTGCCGCGTAGTGCTCGAACGGCGGGACGCACTGCCGGGCGAGGTAGCGCCACAGCCGCTGGGCCGGGATGAGCTCGTCCGGCTCGGCGTACTCGGCCGCGCGGTCGCGGGCCAGCTTGTCCTGCAGGCCGACCAGCAGGCGCGCGGTGCGGACCCGGTCGAGCTCGCAGGCGCCGGTGCCGAACTCGGCCAGCACCTCGGCGAGCAGGACGCCCGTCCGCTCCAGCGTCGCCAGCCGGCCGCCTGGGCCGGAGAGCTCGTGGATCAGCTGCGGCCCGGCCCGGCCGATCGCCTCCCGGACCTGCGCGTCCTCCGGCGGCCCGACCGGGATCAGCCCGGCGGCGATCGCCTTCCGGCTGCCGCGCGGTGCCACCCCGGCGAAAGCGGCGGCCGCGGCGATCGGGCTGGGCAGCCGGACGGAGCGGATCGGCACGCCGGCCGGGTCGCAGCAGCTCTCGCCGCCGCACAGGAAGGACCACCAGCGCCCGTCCGAGACCAGCAGGGACTCCTTCACCAGCACCCCGGCGGCCCGGAACGCCTGGGCCAGCTGCTCCGCCAGCGGCCTGAGCCCGGCCAGCACCCCGGGGCCGTCGACCGGCCCGCCACTGCCGGGCCCACCGCCGGGCCCGCTTCCCGGCCCGCTCCCGGGCTCGCTCCCGACCCCGGCGGCCGGCTCCGCCGCATCCCGGCAGAGGTAGAGCAGCACCTGCTCGGGCGGCCTGTCCCGCTGCCCGGAGAGTGTGACGAGCAGCCGGGCCGTGTCGGCCGCGACCGACGGCCAGTCGGCCGGATCGGTGGGGATGTCGAGCCGGATGACCCCGCCCTGCTGGAGCATCGGCCCCTGCAGACCGACGGCGACCACACTGTCGTCGGGGAAGAAGCCGAGCAGGTAGGGCAGCATCTCGGCCATGTCGGCCGGGCCGCGCATCTGGAGCGGGACCTGCCCGGAGAGCGGGCCGGTGACGGACTGGATCAGGTGTTCCTCGTTGCCGTTCATGTCGAGAAGGGTCCCGCCGCACCGGTGCCCCGCCTGGAGAGCGCCCGGCGCCTGTGGACAACTGAGGGGGTCCAGCATCAGTACACCCGTTCGGAGCAACCGCAATATCGGTACAGATGCTGACAAATGACACCCATTCAGATGATCTAATGACCAACCGGCTGCGCCGTCCCTCGGGCGGAGTTCGCCGTCTGTCGTCCCCAGCCTGTATCCATGAGCCATGACCCAGCCGCTGCACCACCCCGCCCCCACCCCCGACCGCGCCGCCGTCCGGGCGCAGGCCGAGGCCGTGCTCCGTGAGCTGGCCGGCCCGGCCGCCGTGCTGCGGGAGGACCAGTGGCGGGCCATCGAGGCCCTGGTGGTCGACCACCGCCGGGCCCTGGTGGTGCAGCGCACCGGGTGGGGCAAGTCCGCCGTCTACTTCATCTCCACCGCCCTGCTCCGGGCCCGGGGCGCCGGCCCCACGGTGATCGTCTCGCCACTGCTCGCCCTGATGCGCAATCAGGTGGACTCCGCCGCCAAGGCGGGCATCCAGGCCCGCACCATCAACTCGGCCAACCCCGAGGAGTGGGACGAGATCCAGGCCGAGGTGGCAGCCGGCCGGGTGGACGTGCTGCTGGTCAGCCCCGAGCGGCTGAACAACCCCGACTTCCGTGACCAGGTGCTGCCGAAGCTTGCCGCCTCCACCGGTCTGCTGGTGGTCGACGAGGCGCACTGCATCTCCGACTGGGGCCACGACTTCCGCCCCGACTACCGCCGCCTGCGCACCATGCTGGCCGAGCTCTCCCCCGGCGTCCCGGTGCTGGCCACCACCGCGACCGCCAATGCCCGGGTCACCGCCGACGTGGCCGACCAGCTCGGCACCGGTTCCGGATCGGGCGACCACGCTGACAGCAACGCACTGGTCCTGCGCGGCCCGCTGGACCGGGAGAGCCTGAGCCTGAGCGTGCTCCAGCTGCCCGACCCGGCGCAGCGGCTGGCCTGGCTCGCCGACCACCTCGCCGAGCTGCCCGGCTCCGGCATCATCTACACCCTCACGGTGGCCGCCGCCGACGAGGTGACCGCCTTCCTCCGCGAGCGCGGCTACCCGGTCGCGTCCTACTCCGGCCGCACCGAGGACGCCGAGCGCCGCACCGCCGAGGCCGACCTGCTGGCGAATCGGGTGAAGGCCCTGGTCGCCACCTCCGCGCTCGGCATGGGCTTCGACAAGCCCGACCTCGGTTTCGTGGTGCACCTCGGCTCGCCGGGCTCCCCGATCGCGTACTACCAGCAGGTCGGCCGCGCCGGCCGCGGGGTGGACCGGGCCGAGGTGCTGCTGCTGCCCGGCCGCGAGGACGAGGCGATCTGGCGGTACTTCGCCTCGCTCGGCTTCCCCGCCGAGGAGCAGGTCAGGCGGACGCTCGCGGCGCTCGCCGAGGCCGGCCGGCCGCTCTCCACCGCCGCGCTGGAGCCGAGGGTCGACCTCCGCCGGGCCCGGCTGGAGACCATGCTCAAGGTGCTCGACGTGGACGGCGCGGTCCGCCGGGTGCGCGGCGGCTGGACGGCGACGGGGCAGCCCTGGGAGTACGACGCGGCGCGCTACGCCAAGGTGGCCGAGTCCCGGGAGGCCGAGCAGCGGGCGATGCGCGAGTACGCCGCCACCACCGGCTGCCGGATGGAGTTCCTCCGCCGCCAGCTGGACGACGAGCAGGCCGCCCCGTGCGGGCGGTGCGACAACTGCGCCGGCACCCGGCCGTCCGCCGAGATCTCGGCGGAGGCCGACTCGGCGGCCCGGGCCGCACTCGGCCGACCCGGTGTCAGTTTCGAGCCGCGGCGGCTCTGGCCGACCGGCATGGAGGCGATCGGCGTCCCGCTCAAGGGCCGGATCCCGGCGGGCGAGCAGGCCGAGACCGGCCGGGCGCTCGGGCGGCTCTCCGACATCGGCTGGGGCACCCGGCTGCGCGCCCTGCTCGCCGACGACGCACCGGACACCCCGGTCCCGGCCGAGGTGCTGGACGCGATGGTGACCGTGCTGGCCGACTGGGCGCGCGGCCCGGGCGGCTGGGCCGGTCCTGCGGACGCCGAGGGCAAGCGGTCGGCCCGCCCGGTCGGCGTGGTCACGATGGCCTCGGCCCGCCGACCGCAGCTGGTCGGCAGCCTCGGCGCCCGGCTCGCCGAGGTCGGCCGGCTCCCGCTGCTCGGGCAGCTGGAGTACGTGGGCGGCCAGCCGCCACGCGGTGCCCGGAGCAACAGCGCCCAGCGGCTGCACTCGCTGGCGGGCACCCTGCTGGTGCCACCCGCGCTGCAGGAGGCGATCGCCGCCGCCCCCGGCCCGGTGCTGCTGGTCGACGACCTGGTCGACTCCGGCTGGACGGTCACCGTGGCGGCCCGGCTGCTCCGCCAGGCCGGCGCCGGTCCGGTGCTCCCGCTCACCCTCGCCGTCCAGGCCTGAGGACCCGGGCCTGACCACCCGGGCCTGAGCACCGGGCCAGGCCGACCTGACAGATCCGACCCTCCGTCAGCCGAATGGCAGTCAGCTTGCGGTGGAATATATCCGGCAGACCATCGGCATTCGGGCGGCGTTCGTCATTTCATCGTTGCCGTCGCCCTCATCTGAGCTGAGAATTGGGAGGTACCCAGAGCCCGGTCCGACGGACCCGGCCTTCGGCGTACGCAGACACCCGCGCGCCCTCGCACACCAGGGGCGGCGGCCGGGAAGGAGGATCGTGATCAGCGGCAGCGACCGACACCGGTTCTCCGGAAGACGCATTCTCGACCTGGAGAGCTGGACCAGCTCCGACATCCCCCTGCTGCGCGACCCGCGCGAGTTCGTCGCCGAGCTGCACCAACGGCACCTCCCGCAGCCGGGCACCACGGTGGTCGCGGTGCTGGACGCGCTGCACCAGGTCACCGCCTCCGCCTCGTTCGCCGCCCGCCAGCCCAGCGAGGACGGCTGGCAGCACCGGCACGAGATCCTCACCCACCTGCGCCAGGTCACCCCGCACGACCTCCGGCTGGCGCAGCCGAAGCGGACGGCGGTGCTGCTGCGCTGCCGTGACGGCGCGGCAGGCTGGACCCGGCAGGACGGCGCGTGGATGTGGGCCCTGCGGGACGCGGCCGCGCTGCACGGGCTGCGCTGCGGCTCGTACATCGCCCTGACGGCCAGCGGCTGGCAGTCGCTCGGGGACGGCCGCAGCGGGCGCAACCCGCACTCGGGCTCCTGGGCCGACGGCCCGGTGCACACCGTCACCGAGCTGGCCCCGCGTCCGCCGCGACCCCAGCCCGAGCAGACGGGCCAGCCTGCCCGGGTCGCACCGGTCCGCCCCCTGCACCGGTTCGCCACGGGCTGACCGGACGTCACACCCCGCCCCGGGAGACGACCACTACGCCGAGCCGAGTCCAGCTCAAGGCTCAACCCGTCACGCCGAGTTGACCCGCCAGACAGATCGGAAACTTTCCTAACCAAAGCCCTTGACCCCTCGCGCTCACGGCTCGATTCTGAACGGTGCCCTCAAGTCCGGCGCAACGCCCGGCACTTCCCCCGCACCAGACCCAAGAAGCGAGCAACCATGCGTCCATTCAAGGCAGTCGGCGGCCTGGCCGTCGCAGCTCTGCTGGTCGGGGCGGTCACCGTACCGACCGCCTCGGCCGCTCCGACCCGGTACGAGGCCGAGAACGCGGCCGTCTCGCTCGGCGTGGTGGAGGCCAACCACACGGGGTACTCGGGTACCGGGTTCGTCAACGGCGACAACGTAGCGGGTAGTTGGGTCGAGTTCACGGTGAACGCCGCCACGGCGGGCACCGCGGCGATCGCGATCCGGTACGCCAACGGCACCACGCTGGACCGCCCGGGCGATCTGACCGTGAACGGCACGGTGGTCTCGGCGGCCCGCTCCTTCCCCTCCACCGGGACGTGGGACGACTGGGCCACCTCCACCGTCACCGCCCAGGTCAACGCGGGGGCCAACAAGATCCGGCTCACCTCGACCAGTGCGACCGGCCTGCCCAACCTCGACGCCCTCGACCTCGACATCACCGCCCCGACCACCGACTACCAGGCCGAGGACGCAGCGACCGGCCAGGCCGCGGTGGCCACCAACCACACCGGCTACACCGGCACCGGCTTCGTCGACTACACCAACATCGCGGGCAGCTACGTCGAGTTCACGGTCAGCGCCGCCACGGCGGGCAGCGCCGCGCTCGCCTTCCGGTACGCCAACGCCGGGACGGCCGACCGGCCGATGGACATCGCGGTGAACGGCACCGTGGTCGCCGCCGGGGTCGGCTTCCCGCCCACCGCGAGCTGGGACACCTGGGCCACCAAGACCGTCAACGCCGCCCTCCTCGCCGGGACCAACAAGGTCCGCGCCACCGCGACCACCGCCAACGGCGGGCCCAACCTGGACCGGCTCCAGGTCGGCACCGGCGCCGACACCAGTGCGCCCAGCAGGCCCGGGGCGCCCAGCTGTTCGGCTGTCGGGGCGAACAGCCTCACGCTGTCCTGGGGTGCCTCGACCGACACTGTCGGCGTCAGTGCCTACGACATCTACGAGCACGGCAACAAGATCGGCGAAGCGCCCGGCGACACCACCGCCAAGCAGCTGACCGGCCTCACCCCGAGCACCACCTACAACCTCACGGTGATCGCGCGGGACGCCTCCGGCAACGCCTCGGCAGCCAGCACCCCGGTCGACTGCACCACCCTGGCCGGCACCGACCCGCCGCCCAGCCGGCCCGGCACGCCGACCGTCTCGGCCGTCAACTCCACCGGCGCCACGCTGACCTGGGCCGCCTCGACCGACGACAAGGGCGTCGTGGCGTACGAGATCCGCAGCGGCAGCGCCGTGGTGAAGACCGTGACCGGCACGCCTCCCGCCACCTCGACGGTGGTCACCGGCCTGGCCTGTGACGCACCGTTCGCCCTCACCGTGGTGGCCCAGGACACCGCGGGCGGCTACTCGACGCCGTCCGCGGCGGTGTCGTTCACCACCGGCGCCTGCTCGGCCGACGGCGGTGTGCCCGGATCGCCCACCACCCTCTCCAGCGGGTGGACCATCCCCTGGGGCGTGTACTGGATGCCCGACGGCAAGACCTCACTGGTGACCGAGCGGGACAGCTTCAAGGTCTTCAGGACCACCCTGGCCGGGGTCCGTACCCAGGTCGGCACCGTCCCCAACGCCGTCACCACCGACGGCGAGGGCGGGCTGCTCGGGGTCGCCGTCGACCCCGACTGGTCGACCAACCACCGGGTCTACTTCATGCACACCGCCAGTGAGGGCAACCGGATCGTCCGGATGAACTACGACGGCACGACGCTCAGCGGCTACACCGTGCTGCTCCAGGGCATCCAGAAGAACCGCTACCACAACGGCGGGCGGCTGGCGTTCGGCCCCGACGGGTACCTGTACGCCACCACCGGGGATGCCCAGACCTCGGCCAACGCGCAGAACAAGAACTCGCTGAACGGCAAGATCCTGCGACTCACCACCGAGGGCAAGCCGGCCCCCGGCAACCCGTTCAACAACTACGTCTACAGCTACGGCCACCGCAACCCGCAGGGCCTGGCCTTCGACCGCAACGGGCGGCTCTGGGAGGCGGAGTTCGGCAACGCCACGTACGACGAGCTCAACCTGATCAAGCCCGGCGCCAACTACGGCTGGCCGACCTGCGAAGGCACCTGCAGCACCGCCGGGATGACCAACCCGAAGGCCAGCTGGGCGGTCAACGTCGCCTCCCCCAGCGGGATCGCGATCGTCCGCAACGTGGTCTACATGGCGGCGCTGCGCGGCGAACGGATGTGGCGGATCCCGATCAACGGCGACACCGAGACCGTCGGTACGCCGACCTCCTACTACGTCGGCACCTACGGCCGGCTGCGCACGGTCAGCAAGGTGCCCGGCGCGGACCAGCTCTGGCTGACCACCACCAACGCCGACAACAACGGCGGGGCGGCCGACGGAGCGGACAAGCTCCTCCGGATCACCATCGGCTGAGCCACCGGGAGTTGAGACCTGAGGCCCAGGACTGTGGCGACCCCTGCCGGGGTCGCCACAGTGGGTCGGTCAGGCCGGGACCGGCGTGCCGGCGCCCGGGAACAGCGGCGCCACCGTGTCGACGTCGCCGCAGACCATCAGCAGCTCCGTGGCCAGCGCGTGCGCGGCCCGGGCGGCCTTGGCCAACCGGTCGGCAGGCACCGGGGAGTTGACCACCAGCACCACCACCTCGCGGCCGACCGTACGGGTCGCGGCGGCGTCCGCGTAGAAGACGTCGCCGCCGTCGGTGAGCTGCGCCCAGTAGCGCTCCTCGCCGAAGCCGATCTCGTGCTGCTGCCAGGGGTGCGGCTCACCGACCGTCAGGACCAGGACGGTGCCGGGGCGGCGGCCGGACTCCAGTAGCCGGTCGACGGTGTCGTCGGCCCGGTCGACCGCGCCGCGCGTGGTCGAGGGCACCAACTGGACCGGGGTGCCGGGTCGTCGGGCGGGCGGCGGTCCGGGGCGGGGCCCCGGCCGGGGTGCGGCCGGACGCGGGCCCGGCACCGGGCGGGCGGCTCCGGCGGGGACAGGTGTGCGGGGGGCTCGTGCGTCCGACTCTCGCGGAAAGGGAACGCCGGGGCCCGGGATACTCTCGTGAATCTCCGGCTCCTCGGGGAAGACAGGCATGCCCGATGTCTATCAAATGCCGGTCGAATGCGCACGGGCGCCCCACCAGTTGGAACCGACCGGCAATCATTGGACCCCGAACGGTCACCGCAGGTCCGAACACCGGGCGAACACCGGGCCAACGCGGGGGCCTGCGGCCCGAGTCGGGGTCCGGGTCGAGGTCGGAGTGAGAGTCAGAAGCCCAACGAGAGCTGCTCGCCGGCCGGTTCGTCGAACCGGCTGCGCTTCAGGTGGCTCCACCTCGGCAGCGCGTCCAGGTAGGACCAGGAGAGCCGGTGCTGCCCGGTCGGGCCGTACTCCTCCAGTGCCGCGCGGTGCACCGGCGAGGGGTAGCCCGCGTTGTCGGCGAAGCCGAACTCCGGGTGGTCCAGGCCGATTTCGGCCATCATCGCGTCGCGCTTCACCTTGGCGAGCACCGAGGCGGCCGAGACGCAGATGCAGGACTGGTCGCCCTTGATCACGGTCCGGACCCGCCAGGGGCCACCGAGGTAGTCGTGCTTGCCGTCCAGGATCACCGCGTCCGGGCGGACCGGCAGGGCTTCCAGGGCTCGGGTCGCGGCCAGCCGCAGCGCGGCCGTCATCCCCAGCTCGTCGCACTCCTCCGGCGAGGCGTGGCCGAGCGCGTACGCGGTGACCCAGTCGGCCAGCACCGGGGCCAGCTCGGTCCGGCGCTTCTCGGTCAGCAGCTTGGAGTCCGTCAGCCCGTCCGGCGCCTTGCGCAGCCCGGTCACCGCCGCACCCACCGTGACCGGTCCGGCCCAGGCGCCCCGGCCGACCTCGTCGAGGCCGACCACCACCTGCGCCCCCGCCCGGCGCAGCGAGCGCTCTACCGAGTGGGTGGGTGGCTCGTACGGCATCGGGGGTCCATTCCGGCTGCGAAGGTCTGACGCCTTCAGCCTACGACAACCCCCATGGCTGTCCCGACGGTCGCGGACGTGCCCCCCGGCACGCCCGCGACCGCCAAGTCCTCGGCTCCGCCGGTCCCTAGTGGCCCCGGACCCGGGCGCAGGCCTCGCCCCGGTCCATCAGGACCGGCCGGTCCCGCAGGATCTCGGCCGCCCGGGCCTCGGCCAGGCTGGTCACGTACCAGGACCGGTCCGAGCCGGCCAGCGATGCGGAGATCCGCTGGAGGGCGCAGGTGCGCCGGTCGCCCGTCAGTCGGTCCAGGGCGGGCGCCGCGTCGGCGGAGAGATCTCTCAGGTAGTCGACGTCGATGGTGCCGTGCTCGGAGCGGGCCACGTTCTGCTCGGCGATCAGCGCGTCCGGGCGGATCAGCCCGAAGACCGCGACCCCGACCACCGCGCTCAGCACCACCGCGCGGGGCAGGCAGCGCCGGGCCCCCAGCAGGACGCCGACCAGCACCAGCAGCAGCACGACGCCGAGCCAGACCTCGACGGCGGTGACCGAGATCCGCAGCCGGGTCAGACCGAAGGTCTCCACGTAGCGCTGCATCCGGTAGTACGCGGAGGCCACCACCACCAGGGTCAGTGCGCAGAGCAGGCCGATCAGGCTCTTCGACAGCAGCCGGTCGGCGGGAGTGCTCCGGGGCGCCCAGTGCTGGGCGAGGGCGACCACGACCAGGGTGAGCACGGTGACCCAGAGCAGCTGCCAGAAGCCCTGCCTGGCGTACTCGGCGGGGATCAGCCCGGGCTTGCTCATG
The DNA here is from genome assembly GCF_001424875.1 of Kitasatospora sp. Root107. Taxonomy (GTDB): domain Bacteria; phylum Actinomycetota; class Actinomycetes; order Streptomycetales; family Streptomycetaceae; genus Kitasatospora. The sequence goes on from NZ_LMCT01000005.1 coordinate 64,636, forward strand.
ACGGCCTCGTAGCCGCCGAAGAACACCACGGCCTGGATCGCCACGAAGGCGCCGAACAGCAGGTTGAGCGCGACCATCGGGACGGCCCACTCCGTCCGGCCGCGCTCCCGGCCGGGCTTGACGGGCAGTCGGTCCCAGCGGCGCGGGGCGGCGGCGGTGTGGGCGGCGCCGAGTGCGACCACCAGGCCGATCACGAAGAGCACGATCCGGGGCGTCAGCTTGCCGAGGTCGGTGCTCGGGGTCAGCCCGTCGAGCAGGTCGGCCACGGCCGCGTCGGCGCTGGCGAACAGCGCGCCGAAGACCCCCAGCAGCACCGCCGCGACCAGCACCGCCTTCAGTACCGGCAGCACCTTCGCCCTGGCCGGGTACGACTGGCCACGCAGCGCTCCGACCGCCCAGGGCAGCGAACGCGGGAAGTGCGACCAGATCCCGAGCGGCCCGAGCAGCACGCCGGCCCACCGGGTCCCGCCGTGCAGGGCCAACGAGGCGACCCCGAGCGCGGCGGTGAGGGCCAGGAAGGTCGGCCAGCCAGCGTCGGTGAACGCCGGGACGGCGGCCAGGACCAGCGCGACCAGCACCCACAGCACCGTCCACGGCCGGGCCCGGCGGCGCCGATCAGCAGGGTCGCCGAGAGCAGTCCGACGCCCGCCGCCGCGCCGAGCACGCGCAGCCCGGGGGTGGCAGGCACCCGGGGCTCGGTCGCGGTCACCCAGGCGGGCTTGGGCGGCGCCACCGGCGGCCGCCAGGGACCGGCCGGACCGCCGGCCGGACCGGCAGCCGGACCGGGCTTCGCCCCGGTGCGGGCACCGGCAGCAGGCCCCGGTATCGGCGGACCGGGCACGGAAGGACTGGACATGACGCTCCCTCAGAGTTCGACGAGCAGCGCGGTTCCGGACGGGGAAGCCGCGCCGCTCGTGACCCTAGGGGCCGAACGCCACTTCTGAACAGGTTCAAAACATCCCTGCGACCTCCTTGTCGCAGAGCTGTGACAGAACCTGACGGATCAGTAGGACCCGAACAGCGAGTACGACAGCACCGTCTTGGTCGCCGTACCGAAGCTGCTCGGCCAGGTCCCGAACGGCACCGCCGCGCCCTGGTACGCCCCGTCGCCGTACACGCCGGTGCTGAAGTGCATGTTGTTCACCGTCGCGCCGGTGCCGTTGGTGTTGTAGACCAGCCAGTACGTGGTCCCGGCGGTCAGCGTCACGTTCACCGGCAGCGCGTTCCAGGCGTTGGCGGTCAGCGCCCCCGCCGCCGTGGTGGTCACCAGGGTGCCGGGCGCACCGCCCGCGTCGGTGTAGACCGCCAGCTGGTACTGGTTGTTCGGTGCCGGGCTGACCGCGCCGACGTGCACGCTCAGCTGATTCAGCGTCACCGGGGCGGCGCCGGTGACGATCCGGCTGCCGTTCAGGTGGTTGAAGTCGGTGTCGTCGATCTGGGTGCCGATCTCGCTGTTGCCGATGGTCAGCGGCGGCGGACCTGCCGTGCTGAAGGTGAGGACGTACGGCGCGGCCAGCTGGTTGCCCGCCACATCGCGGACGCCCTGCACGGTCGCCGTGTACCCGGTGGTCAGCGCCAGCGCCGCCGCCGGGGTGAAGACCACCCCGCTGGTGGTCGAGTCGTACGAGACCGTGCCCGCCACCGCCGCTCCCCCGGCGGTGGGCCGCAGGGTGACGGCCGCGCCGTTCACCGTGGCCCCGTCCAGCGGCTCGCTGAACGAGAACCGGACCGGGTTCCCGGCCGGTGCGGCAGGCGCGCCGGCCACCGGCGAAGTCCCGGTCACGGTGGGCGCGGTGGTGTCCTGGCCGTAGCTCGCGGTGTAGCTGCCGACCGCTCCGTCGAAGAACGCGTAGGCGACGCCCTTGACGGTCTCCACCCGGTACGGCAGCGACTGGCCGCCCCGGCTGACCCCGGTCAGCGTCCCGGTGGCGGACTGCACGGGCAGCATCGCGCGCAGCCCGCTCGTGCCGCCGGTGATCTCGAAGGTGAGCGAACTGCCGCTCCAGGCCAGCTCGGTGAAGGCCGAGCCGTTACGCCCGTCCAGCCAGGTCAGCAGCTGGCGTCCCGACACCACCGGCACGCCCTTGGCCTTGGCCGCAGCGATCACCTGGTCGGAGGTCTGGGAGGCGGCGAAGTCGGTGTGGATGTTGGCGGTCAGCGCGGCGTAGTAGCCCTGCGGGCCGTAGGCGGCGTTCAGCAGGGTGTTGACCGTGCCCGGGTAGGACTGGCCGGACTCGTCGGTCAGCTGGGTGGTCGCCTGGTAGACGTCGATCAGGCTGCCGTCGGTGTCGGCGAACCTCATCGGCATCCCGGTGCCGTTGAAGTAGCCGGGCCGGTTCTGCACGAAGGAGGACGGGTAGAAGTAGTAGTCGTGGTCCAGCCGGATGCCGTTGGCCAGCTTGGTCTTCGCCTGGGTGGCCCAGTCGTCCCACTCCACGCAGTGCGTCCGGCTGCCCGAAGGCGTGGGCAGCGCCGGGTACTTGGTCTTCCAGGCGCTCAACTGGCTCGCGTACATGGACTGCAGGTTCGCCGCGGTGCCCCAGGGGCGGCAGTCGGTGGTGATGTGCACGCCCACCTCGAAGCCCTCGTCCGAGTAGGCCTGCGCCTGCGCGGGGGTCATCGGGCCGCCGGTGTACAGGTACGAGGAGCCGCGCACGCACTGCCAGTCGGCCGCCACGCAGCCGGGCGGGCTCTGCGAGATGTAGTAGTCCCAGCGGCCCGAGGTGCCGCCGACGCCGTGGTCGTCACCGGTCATCACCACCACCGCCTTGACGTCCCGCGGGAAGTACCAGAACCGCGGCAGCGGGGTCTTCGCCAGGTTCATCCTGGTGACCAGGTTGGCCAGCAGCCGCTGCTGCTCGTCGGCGATCGGGATCAGCGCCTTGTCCAGGTTGTTCCAGTTCGACTGCCCGCTCAGGCCGAAGAACATCTCGCTGGCCTCGTAGCCGTCGGTACCGTCGCGCTGCTGCCCGGCCCAGGCCGCGTTGCCCTGCCGGGTCTGCACCACCGACCTGGCCAGGTCGAAGGTGAAGGCGGCGGCCTGGCCCGAGCCGGCCGCGCGGACCGAGACCGCCGGGTTGGCGGTCGCCGTGGAGGCGTCGCTGTACAGCGTGGCGACCGCGGTCGCGCCGTTCAGCGTGTACCGGTCGGCAGTGCCGTGGAAGCCGATGGTCTCCCCGGTCAGCCCCGCCCCGGGGGCGGCCGAGGTGTCGATCCGCAGGTAGGCGTCGGACTGGGTGCCCGCCGTGGCGGTCAGGCCGAGCAGCGGGGCGAGCTTCTTGTCCGGCCGCATCGCGACCAGCCGTCCGCCGCCGTTGGTCCAGTCGGTCAGCACGGTGACCTGACCGTCCGTCAGCGCGGTCTCGCCGAGCAGCACCAGGTCGTGCTGGGCCAGCAGCGCCGGGGTGACCTGCGAGAGATCGACCAGCTGGTAGTGGTTCAGCCCCTCGGCCTTGAGGATCTCGGCCAGGTACTTGCTGTACGGGTTGGCCGCAGTGGTGACCAGCAGCACCGGACCCGACCCGCCGGGCCCGGTCCCCGGGGTGACGGTACCGCCACCGGTCGGGGTGTAGGTCGCGTAGATCGAGAACTCCAGCGAGGTGGTGGTCGAGGCACCGAAGCTCGCGGGCCAGCTGCCGTACGGCGTACCGGCGTTGCTGTACACGCCCTTGCCGCCGCCGTTGTACTTCAGGTTGTTGACGGCCGGGCTGCTGCCGTTGCTGTTGTAGGCCAGCCAGTACGCGGTGTTGGGGGCCAGGGTGGCCGCGACGGGCAGGGTGTTCCAGCTGTTCGCGGTCAGCGCGCCGGCCGCGCTGTTGGCCAGCAGGGCGCCGGGCTTGCCGCTGGCGTCCTGGTAGACCGCCAGCTGGTACTGGTTGTTGGGCGCCGTCCCGACCGGGCCGACGTACGCGCTGACGCTGCTGACCTGGCCCCCCTTGGCACCGGTGACGAACCGGGAGGCGTTGAGGTGGTTGGAGTCGCCGGAGTCGGTGGTGGTGCCGATCGTGGTGTTGCCCAGCTTGGCCGTCTCGGCCGCGCTCGCCGGTCCGGCGCTCAGCGCCGTCGCCGCGAGCAGCGCCACCAAAAAGCCCGAGAGTCTTTCCCTGTACCCCACACCCACCCCAAGTGTCTGATAACCGCATCTCTGGCGGAATGCCGTTACCGGTGTACAGCTTGGGGGGAGCCCACGTACGCAGAACCCTCACATTCCCGGGGCATGACAGGTCAGCCCTTGACGGAGCCGGCCAGCAGTCCTCGGACGAAGTAGCGCTGGAGCGCGAAGAAGACGATCAGCGGGATGATCAGCGACAGGAAGGCCCCGGCCGTCAGCAGCTCCCAGCGGCCGCCGAACGAACCGGAGAGCTGGGCCAGCCGGACGGTCATCGGCGCCACCTCGGGGGTGCCGCCCGCGAAGGTCAGTGCGACCAGCAGGTCGTTCCAGACCCAGAGGAACTCGAAGATCGCGAACGAGGCCAGCGCCGGGGTGCAGAGCGGCAGCACGATGGACCGGAAGATCTTGAAGTGCGAGGCGCCGTCCATGATCGCCGCCTCCATCAGGTCACGCGGCAGCTGCGAGATGAAGTTGTGCAGCAGGAAGGTGGCCAGCGGCAGCGCGAACATCGTGTGCGCGAGCCAGACCGGCGCGTACGTCCCGCTCAGGTCCACCGCCGGGATGATGGTCAGCCCGCCCAGGTGGGCCCCGCCGGAGAACAGCTGGAGCAGCGGGATCAGCGCCATCTGCAGCGGCACCACCTGCAGCGCGAAGATCACGAAGAAGACCGTGTCGCTGCCCCTGAACCGCACCCAGGCCAGCGCGTACGCCGCCATCGCCGCGATCACCAGCGGGAAGACGGTGGCCGGCACGCTGATCGCCAGCGAGTTGACCAGGAACGGCATCATCCCGGCGCTGACGCCGAAGCCGCCCTCGAACAGCACCGTGTGGTAGTTGGACAGGATCAGCTCGGGGTGGGTGAACACCTCCCACCAACCCGTGGTCGCCACCTCCTGCTTGGGCCGCAGCGAGGTGGCCAGCAGACCGAAGGTGGGGATGGTCCAGAGCACCGTCACCACGATCACGAACAGCGAGCCGAGCGGTCCACTGAAGGACCGTCGGACGGCGGTGGATCCCTTCATCGGGTCTCACGCTCCTTGCGCAGCTGGACGATGTTGTAGGCCACCAGCGGCAGCACCGCGAGGAAGAGGATCACCGCGAGGGTGCTCCCCCGGCCCACGTCGAACTGGGTGAAGGACTGCGCGTACATCTCGTTGGCCAGCACCTGGGTGCCGAAGTTGCCGCCGGTCATGGTGCGGACGATGTCGAAGGCCTTCAGCGTGGTGATCATGACGGTGGTCAGCACCACCACCACGGTGGTGCGGATCATCGGCACCGTGATGAACCAGAACAGCCGCATGCCGCGCGCGCCGTCCAGCCGGGCCGCCTCGGTCACCTCGTCCGGGATCGCCTTGATCGCGGCCGAGAGCACCACCATGGCGAAGCCGGTCTGCACCCAGACCATCACCGCGATCAGCAGGAAGTTGTTCAGCGGCTGGCTGAGGATCCAGTTCGGCGGGTCCTCCCAGCCCAGGCTGACGGCCAGTTGGCTGAGCAGGCCGATCTGCGGCTGGCCCGCGCCGCGGGACTCGTAGACGAACTTCCAGATGATCCCGGCGCCGACCAGCGAGACCGCCATCGGCAGGAAGATCAGCGACTTGTACAGCCCCTGCCAGCGCATCCGCTCCACCAGCAGCGCCAGCGCCAGGCCGAGGCCGGTCGCGGTGAGCGGCGCAACCACCAGCCAGAGCGCGGTGTTCAGCAGCACCGTGTGGATCGAGTCGGTGGTGAACGCCCAGTCGTAGTTGCGCAGGCCCACCGAGCGGTCGCTGTCGGCGTTGTAGAAGCTCAGGAAGACCGTCCGGACCAGCGGCGCGACCAGGCCGACCAGCAGCAGCAGGATGGCCGGGCCGAGCATCACCAGCACCGCGAGCGGCTTGGCGAACCGGCCGGTGGCCCGGCCCGCCGCGAAGAAGATCAGCAGCAGGATGCCCAGGAACCCGGCGATCGCGCCCAGGCTGTTGCCGAGCTTGATCCCGGCGTCGGTCCAGGCGGACGCGGCCAGCGGCCCGGCGGAGGCGACCACGTGCAGGGTGGCAGGCATTCAGATGTCCTTCCCGGCAATGGAGTTGGGGCGGCACGGGCGGGTGGACCCGCGCCGCCCGTGGCGGCCGGCGCCTTGCCCGGTGGGGATTGTCCGGAAGGAGCGTCGTTCGGTGCGTGCTCTCGGCGTGCCGGCCGGAGGTCCTCGTAGCGGAGCTACTTGGGCCTTTGGCCGGTGCGGCGAGAGTGCGTGCCGGGCGGCGCGACGGGGCAATCCCTGCCGGGCAAGGCGCTCACTGCTGCGGCCAGGCCGCATCGATGTCAGCCGCCACCTTCGGGATGGCCTGTCCCTCGGCGAACCAGGCGGTCAGTGCCTTCCACTCGGCACCCGCGCCGACGGCGGCGGGCATCAGGTCGGAGGCGTCGAACCGGAAGGTCGCGGCCGGGTCGGTCAGCGCGGCCGCCGAGAGCTTGTCGATCGGGTCGGTGTAGAGGCTCTTGTCCACGCCCTGGTTGGCGGAGACCCAGCCGCTGGAGACCTTGACCCGGCTGCTCGCCCACTCCGAGCTGGACAGGTAGTTCTGCACCGCCTGCACCTCGGGACGGCCCGCGAAGGCCGCCACGAACTCGCCACCGCCCTCGACCGGGTTGCCCACCGAGGGGTTCACCGCCGGGAACTGGAAGGCGAAGATGTCGCCGTCCGCCCCGATCTTGGTGCCCTTGGGCCACTGCGCCGCGTAGAACGAGGCCTGCTGGAGCATCGCGCACTTGTCGGTCAGGATCGGCGCCCCGGCGTCCTGGAAGGTGGTGGTGGCGATCGACTTCACGTCGCCGATGCCGCCGTTCACCCAGGCCGGGTTCTGCATCCAGCCCGCCACCGTCTGCATCGCCGCGGCGATCTTCGGGTCACCGAACTTCACCTGGTGGCTCACCCACTGGTCGTAGACCTCGCCACCGTGGGTGCCGAGCACGACCTCCTCCAGCCAGTCGGTCGCGGGCCAGCCGGTCGCGGTGCCGGAGCCGATGCCGCCGCACCAGGGCTTGGTGGAGCCCGAGGCGGCGATTTTCCCGCTCAGCGTCATCAGCTCGGCCCAGGTCTTCGGCACCTCGTAGCCGGCCGCCTTGAAGGCCTTCGGCGAGTACCAGACCAGCGACTTCATGTTGGCGCTCATCGGCGCCGCGTAGAAGGTCCCGTTCACCGACCCGTAGGTCTTCCAGATCGGGCTCCACTTGGCCTGGTTGGCCTCGGTCTGGGCCGGCGGCTTCACCACCTTGCCGGTCTTCACCATCTGGGCCAGCACGCCGGGCTGCGGGATGATCGCCAGGTCGGGCGCGTTTCCGCCGGTCACCCGGACCTGGATCTGCGACTCGAAGTCCGGCGAGCCCTCGTACGAGATCTTGATCCCCGTACAAGAACTGAACTCGGCCCAGGACTTCTCCAGCGAGTCCGACTCGGGGCTGCGGATCGAGGCGAACATCGTCACCGTCGTTCCGGAGTGCCCCGCGTAGGCCTGGTACTTGACGCAGTCGCCGGTCAGCGGGGCGGCCGAGCCGCCGCCGTTGCCACTGCTGGAGGAGTTGGAGCAGGCCGCCGTGAGAGCGAGCACGAGAACGGCGGGTACGGCCAGCAGCCGGGGGCGGAGGGTCATCGGCGGCCTTCGATCACGAGCAGGACGGTGGTCAACGAGGTCCTCCTTGCCAGGGCACGATCGTGCCAGCAGTAAGACGGAACTACAGGCGCTGAACCGGAGAAGTGGAGTGTCCCAACCCGTCGGGCTGGCTCGAAGACGTTAACCCAGTCGTCATCCCGAGCCAAGGTGTGCGTTCGACCTTCATCGGCCAGTGCCGCAGTCGTGACCTGGCCGTGCTGCGCGGCCAGGTCACCCGACGACGGATCAGAGCAGGACCGGCAGCGCCTTCAGGCTGTTGACCACCATCGACGGGCTCGGCCGGAGCTCCGCGTCCGGCACCGCGAGCCGAAGCCCGGGGAAGCGCTCGAACAGCGCGGGCAGCGCGATCTGCGCCTCCATCCGCGCCAGCGACGCCCCCGGGCAGATGTGCGGGCCGTGGCCGAAGGAGAGCAGCCTGGACGGCTCCCGGGTGACGTCGAACACCTCGGCGGTGATCCCGTGCTGGGCCGGGTCACGGCCGATCGCGTTGTAGGAGACCAGCACCGCGTCCCCGGCCGGGATCACCACGTCGCCGTACGGCAGGTCCTCGGCGGCGAACCGGAACAGGAAGTTGCTGGTCGGCGGCGTCCAGCGGAGCGACTCCTCGACCACCGCCGACCACGGCACCTCGCCCTTAAGGACCAGCTCGAGCTGGTCCGGGTGGGTGAGCAGGGCCCGGACGGCATTGACGATCAGGTTGACCGTGGTCTCGTGCCCGGCCGCGATGATCACCCGTACGGTGGCCGCCGCCTCGGCGTCGGTCAGTGCGCCGCCCTCGACGTCGGCCGCCAGCAGCGCGCTGATCAGGTCCTCGCCCGGCGCGGCCCGGCGCTTGGCCACCAGGTCGTTCACGAAGGCGTTCAGTGCCGCGATGATCGCCGGGACCTCGGCCGGGTCCTTCACACTGCTGAAGAACCGCTCGTACAGTTCCCGGATCCGGGTGTGGTCCTCCTCGGGCAGGCCGAGCAGCGACCCGATCACGGACATCGGCAGCGGGAAGGCGAACACCGTCTTGAGGTCCGCCTCGGGACCGGCCGCCGCCACCTTCTCCAGCAGTTCGGCGGTCATCGCCTCGATACCGGGCCGCATCGCCTCCACCCGGCGCGGGGTGAACGCCTGCGCCACGATCGAGCGCAGCCGCCGGTGCTCCGAGCCGTCGGTGGTGACCATGCTCGGCCCCGGTACCGCCAGACCGATCAGCGGCCAGGTCCTCGGTATCTCACCGCGCTGGTAGGCCGCCCAGTGCTGGGCGTTCTTCACCAGCCGCTCGTCGTTGAGCAGCGCCCTGGCAGCGGCGTGCCGGGTGATCGCCCAGGCCCGGACGCCCCCCATCAGCTCGACCGCGACCACCGGCCCGGCCGCGCGCAGCAGCGCACCCTCGGCGGCGCTGTCGGTGGCGAGCGGGTCCATCAGGATCGGGGCGGCCATACGTACTCCTTCGGTTGAGTGGCGGCTCTGCAGACAGGGGAACTCGCGCTCTGGGCTCAGCCATCAGGGGCTCGGGGCCCTGCTCCGCGCGCTTGCAAGGTGACCGTCGCGTGGGTGGTCAGGCACTTTCGCCGTGATACCCGCCAGCCACGAACCGTCGCCGTTCCCCGAGCCCCTGGACAGCGCAACCGGGCCATCTGCCGACGGTCAGCCGGCCAGGTAGCCAGGGGTGAAGGCCACCGGCAGCGCCATCAGCGCGCGCACCCAGGCCGACGGACGCCAGACCAGCGCGTGCTCGGCCACCGCGAGCCGCAGGTCGGGCAGCCGGTCCAGCAGCACCTCGATCGCCGTCGTGGCGATCACCTCGGCGGTCTCCTGGGCCGGGAACGGACAGCTGTGCGGGCCGTACGAGTAGGCCAGGTGGGCCCGGTTGCCCTCGGCCGGGGTGCCGTCCGGCTGCCGGACCGAGGGGTCGGTGTTGGCCCCGGCCAGGCCGAGCAGCAGCAGGTCCCCCGCCGCGATCCGCTGCCCGCCGAGCTGGGTGTCCCTGGTCGCCCAGCGGCCCGCGAAGATCTGGGTCGGGGTGTCCTCCCAGAGCGCCTCGGCGAGCGCCTGGCCGACGCTCCGCCTGCCGCCGGAGAGCGAGGCGGCGAACCGGTCGTCGGTGAGCATCAGGCGCAGCGCGTTGGAGATCCAGTACGCGCAGGGCTGGTGACCCGCGATCAGGATCACCCGCAGGTCGCGCATCACCTCCTCGTCGGTCAGCCCGGCCGGGTGCGCCAGCAGCCGGGAGGTGATGTCGGGGCCCGGCTCCGCGCGCTTGCGGTGCACCAGCCCGAGCATCACGTCCAGCAGGCGCTGTGCCCCGGCCTGGGCGTCCGCGCCGCCGTCCAGCATCGCCACCAGGCCGCCGATCAGCACCGGCGCCTCGTCCTCGTCCAGACCGAACAGCCGGCAGAGCACCAGCAGCGGCAGCCGGTGCGCGTAGTCGGCGACCAGCTCCGCCTCGCCCTTGCCGGCGAACCCGTCGATCAGCCGGTCGGCGACCTCCTCGCAGTGCTGCTTCAGCTCGTACTGGTCCACCCCGGCCAGCGCGTCGGTGACCGCCGTCTTCCGGCGCTGGTGCTCGGCGCCCTCGGCGTACAGGATCGACGGGACGGGGGCCATCATCGGCTTGAGCGGCCAGTCCGCCGGGATCTCCGGCCACTGGTTCCACCGAGTCGAGTCCCGGCCGAACAGCTTGGGCTGACCGGTCATCAGCTGGAGTTCGCGGTAGCCGATCACCAGCCAGGCGGGCACTCCTCCGGCCAACTCGACCGGCGCCACCGGGCCGTGGACGCGGCGCAGCTCCTGGTAGAGCTGGCCCGGGTCGGTCTGGAACCGGGGCCCGTACAGCGGGGTGGCGTCCGCGTGCGCCGGGCAGCCCGGGGGCGGGGTCGTCGCGGGCTCGGTCACGGGGTCTCCTCGTCAAGGGCTCTCTGAGCCAACTGCTGGATGTGGCGGACCAGTCCGATCAGCACCTGCTTGCCGGAGTCCCGGTCCCGGGCGTCGCAGTCGATCAGCGGCACGTGCTCGGGCAGGTCGAGTGCGGCGCGTACCTCGGCCAGGCTGTGCTCGGGGCCGCCGAAGTTGTTCCTGGCCACGATGAACGGCGTGCCGTGCTGCTCCAGCCGGTCGATCGCGTACCAGGACTCGGCCAGCCGCCGGGTGTCCACCAGCACCACCGCGCCCAGCGCCCCGGCGAACAGCCGGTCCCAGAGGAACCAGAACCGCTCCTGGCCGGGGGCGCCGAACAGGTACAGCACGTGCCGGTCGTCCAGGGTGATCCGGCCGAAGTCGAAGGCCACCGTGGTGGAGCGCTTCTCGGCCACCCCGGTCAGGTCGTCGACACCCTCCCCCGCCTTGGTCATGGTCTCCTCGGTGCTGAGCGGACGGATCTCGCTCACCGAACCGACCAGGGTGGTCTTGCCGACCCCGAAGCCGCCCACCACCACGATCTTCAGCCCGTCCGAGGCGGTGCTGCGCAGCGGACTGGCCGACCTCGCCCGCAGCAGCGCGGTGTCAGAGCCGTTGGAGTCCACTCAGCACCTGCTTCAACGTGTCGAGGTCGGGCAGCCGGGCCTTGCTGGGCGCGAACCGCGGGTGCCTGGCGGTGACCCGGCCGGTCTCCAGTAGGTCGCCCAGCAGGATCTTCACCACGCTGACCGGCAGGGCCAGTTCGGCCGCCAGCTCGACCACGGCGGTGGGGTCGGCGCAGATCTCCAGGATCCGGACGTGCTCGGACTGCATGCCGGGCGTCGGTTCCTGCTCGGCGACGATCAGGGTCACCAGGTCGAAGGCCTGCTCCGGCGGGCGGCTGCGCCCCTTGGTGACGGTGTAGAGCCGGTCCGGCGAATCGTCAGGACCCGGCAAGCCTCGGCCGGTGCTCATGCCGACTCGCGCGCCGGGGCGGTCAGGTACGTGCCGATCTGCTCGACCAGTCCGTACATGTTGTGCCCCACCACGCCGACGTCGGCGCTCTCGTCGGTGACCACCGCGAGGTGTGCGCCCTCGCCGGCCGCGACGATGCACAGGATGCCGCCGTGGAACTCGGTCATCGACTGCCGGACGCCGCCGGTGCGGTCGCCGAACTCGATCGAGGCGCCGTGCGCCAGGCTCTGGATCCCGGAGGCGATCGCGGCCAGCTGGTCGGCCTGATCGGTGCTCAGATCGGCGGTGTGGCAGAGCTTGAGGCCGTCGGCCGACAGCACCAGGGCGTGCCGGGCGCCGGGGGTGGCGGCCAGCAGGTTCTCCAACAGCCAGTCGAGACCGCGGTCGGTGCTGCTCATCGGGAGTCGTCCTTCCGGGAATCGTCGTCGGGGCTTGCGCCGGAGCCGGCCTGGATCGCGCGGCGGAACGCGCCGAACCGGGCGGCGGCCACTGCCGCATCGGCGTGTACGGGCTGCGCGGCGGGCGCGGCCACGGGGTGGGCCGTGCTCAGGGTCTGGCCGCGGCGGCGCTGTGGCAGGCCGTTCTCGGTGGGTTCGGCGCTCTCGGCAGGCTCGGTGACGGCCGGCTGGGGCGCCGGTCGCTCGTGTACGGGAGCGGGCTCCGGTGGTTCGGCCTGGACCGGTGCCGGGTGGGTGATCAGCTGCTCGGGGATCAGCACCACCACCCCGGTGCCACCCCGGGCGGACGGGCGGAACGAGATCTGCAGCCCGTGCTTGCGGGCCAGCACGCCGACCACGGCCAGGCCGAGCCGGGTGCCTGCGGAGAGCGCGGTGAGGTCCAGCGGATCGGCGGAGACGGCGGCCTCGGCCCGCTTCAGCCAGCTCTCGCCGAGGCCGAGCCCACCGTCCTCGACCGTGATCACCAGACCGGAGTGCACCTCCTCGACGTAGACGTGCACCTCGGCCGGTGGGGCGGAGAAGTTGGCGGCGTTGTCCAGCAGTTCGGCCAGCGCGTGCATCACGCCCTCGGCGGCGTACCCGGCCACCGCGGCCGTGCTGGCCGAGTGCAGCCGGACCCGCCGGTACGCGCCGATCCGGCCGAGCGCACCGCGCAGGATCGACTCCACCCCGATCGGCCTGGTCCACCGGCGGCCGGACCGGGCGCCGGTGAGCACCGCGATCGAGTCGGCCATCCTGCCCGCCTGGGCGGTGGCGTGATCGAGCGTCAGCAGGTCGCCGAGCACCTCCTCGCCGTGCCGGTGCTGCATCTCGCGCAGCTCCGCGTGCATGCTGGTGGCGAGCGCCTGGACCCGTCCCGCAGCGGTCGCGCAGACCGCCAGCGCGGCGGCCCGCTGCCGCTCGCCCCGGCCGATCTCGGTCGCCACGGTGCGCAGCAGCGCGGCGTGCGGCAGCTTGCGGTGCGGGGCCAGCGCGGTCTCCACCGAGCCGCCGGAGCGCAACCGGCCGACCACCTCGGGCAGCACCTCGGCGGACAGCCGTTCGAGGGCGGCCCGGTCGGCCTCCGCCTGCTCGGCCTGCTCGCGCAGTTCCTTGGTGTCGACCCGGGCGGTGGCCAATTCTGCTTCGACGAAGCGGAGTTCGGCGTGCGCCGAGTCGGCCTCGGCCCGGGTGGTAGCCAGCGCCGCACGCAGCTCGGCGGCGGCGTAGTGCGCGGCGCTCAACTCGGCGTGCAGGGTGGTGGCATGGCCGGTGGTCGCGGTCAGTTCGGCGCGGGCGGCGTCGAGTTCCTCGGCGCTCCGGTGGGCCCGGTCGAGCTGGCGGCAGGCCAGCGCGAGCAGCCCGCACCAGAGCAGCAGCGCCCCGCCGACGGTGCCGGCCACGGCAGGCTGCTGTGCGGTCGGAGCCAGCGCGACCGCGGCCGCGCCACCGCCGGCTCCGACCAGCAGGCCGACGGCGGCCCACCAGGCGGTGCTGCCGTACGGACGGCGGAGGGCCGCGCCTCGGTCGGGGCGCGTGCGAGCTCTCATCAGTCTGATCCTCGGGGGCGGAGGGCTGCGGGAGGCGGACGACAGCGCACCACCCGTCACGCTCTGGGTGGTTGATCAGTACACGCGGTCAGCAGATCATATCTATTCACCTCTTGCACTCAACCCCACATCTGACGCCCTGTCCGACTTTCGGACACCGTCCGTGACGATGCGACAGACGGTGCCCGAACGACAGGTTCAGCGACCCGACAGCGCCTCCAGCTCCCGCCGCAGGCCGTCCGGATCGATCCCCTGCTCCGTGATCAGCGTCACCGCCGGCCCCGCGCCCGCACGGAGCAGACCGAGCAGCAGATGCCGGACGCCGATCTCCTTCTCCTTCAGCCGCAGCGCCTCCCGCAGCGAGAGCTCCAGCACCTTCTTGGCGCCCGGCGTGAACGGCCGGTGGTCGCCCTTGAACCAGCCGCGCCGGCGCGGCTCCTCCCGCGCCCCGGTCAGCGCCCCCTCGCCGAACTCGGCCTCCACCGCCGCCCGGACGGCGTCCAGGTCCACCCCGATCGAGGCCAGCGCCTCCGCATCACTCCCCGGCCCGGGCCCGAGCCGCCGGGCCAGTCCGGCCCGGGCGGTCGCGTGATCCAGCCCCTTCGCCACCAGCAGCGCCGCCGCCGGGTCGGACGGATCGGCCAGCACCCCGAGCAGCAGGTGCTCGGTGCCGATCCAGTCGTGCTTCAACTCCCGTGCCTCGACCTGGGCCTGCACGACCACCTGCCGCGCCGCCACCGTGAACCGCTCGAACATCCCTCAGCCTCCGTCCCGCTTGGCGTGCTTCTTGTGTACGGCCTGCCTGCTGACGCCCAGACAGACCGCGATCTCCTGCCAGGACCAGCCCTGGCGGCGTGCGTTCCCGACCTGGAGGTCCTCCAGCCGGTCCGCCAGGTCGCGCAGGGCGCGGACGGCGCGCAGGCCGACCGCCGGGTCACGACTGCTCGCGGCTGCCGCGAGCTGCTTGGTGTCGCTCATAGTGTCAACTTAGGTTGACGAATCGCCCCTGTCAACCAAAGTTGACGCCTGGCGGCACCCGCTACGGTCGTGCCATGACCACCACGCCCACCGAGACCGGAGCCGGAGCCCTGCTACGCGACTGGCGGGAGCGACGCGGCCTCAGCCAGCTCCAACTCGCCCTGGGCGCCGACTCCTCGGCCCGGCACATCAGCTTCATCGAGACCGGCCGGTCCCGCCCGGGCCAGGAGCTGCTGCTCCGGCTCGCCGAACACCTGGACGTCCCGGTCCGCGAGCGCAACTCCCTGCTACTGGCCGCCGGTTACGCCCCGCACTACGCCGAGACCCCGCTCGACGACCCCTCGCTGGACGCCCTGCGCTCCGGCATGGAGCAGCTGCTCGCCGCCCACGAGCCCTACCCCGCGCTGATCGTCGACGGCACCTACCGCGTACTCGCCGCCAACCGCGGCATCGCCCTGCTGCTGGAGGGCGTCGACCCCGCCCTGCTCACCCAGCCGATGAACGCCATGCGGATCACCCTGCACCCGCAGGGCCTGGCCCCCCGGATCCGCAACCTGCGGCAGTGGCGGGCCCACCTGCTGGAGCAGATGGAGCGCCAGATCGCGCTGGTCCGCTCCGAACCGCTGCGCGTGCTGTACGAGGAGGTCCGCGCCTACCCCGCCCCCGCCGAGGACGAGTCGCAGGACGCCTCCGCGCTCTTCCCGTTCGCCCTCCCGCTCCGGTTCGAACACGGCGGGCGGGTGCTGTCGTTCCTCTCCACCATCTCGACCTTCAACACCCCCATGGACGTGACGGTCTCCGAGCTGGCCATGGAGACCTTCCTCCCGGCCGACCCGGAGACCGCGTCCTACCTGCGCGAGGTGCTGCCGTGACCGCCCACTGGTTGCACGTCGACCACGAACCGCAGCTGGAGTCCTTCTACGCCCGGTGCTGCTTCCGGCCGACAGCCGCCGGCCTGCTAGCGCTCTGACCGCGCCGCCGGACGCAGCGCCAGCCACTGCAGCGCCGCGAACCCCGCGACGGTGGCGGCCTGCATCGGGATCCACACCAGCCCGGCGGTGCTCGGCTCGAACCGCACCACCATCGCCACGATGCTCAGCACCGACCACACCACGTTCGCGTCCACCAGCGCCTTCACCGCCAGCGCCGACGGCTCCCGCCGACTCGCCAGGAACCCCACCCCGGCCCCGAACAGCAGCAGGAACGCCCCGATGTCCAGCAGCACCATCCGGTCGATCCCGAGCAGCTCCCCCAGCGGCCCCGAGAACGCCAGGTAGGCGAGCCCGTTCCCGCCGGTCACCACGGCATCCAACGCCAGCACCTTGCGCAGCCATCCCTGTCCGGCACCGGTCGAACGGACAGCACCAGCAAGCGAGTTCACAGCCATGACGAACAACCTCCGAGTGGTCGGTGGGCCCCTCCGGGGTTCTCCCCGGCGGCCTGAGACCAGCCTGCCGGGCGAGCGTCCCAGCGTCGATTACGTACCAGGTAATGCAGCCCGAGCAACGAACCGCCGCTGCCACGGAGTCTCGACGGCTCGGGCGTCATACCCCCGCCGCACGAACTCCACCGCCGCCCCCGCCGGCACCCCGTCCAACACAGCCAGCCAGGCCAACGCCGTCCCGGTCCGCCCCCGACCACCACCACACGCGACCTCGACCCGCTCCCCCTCGGCCCGCTCCCACGCCTCGGCCAGGACCGCCCTCGCCTCCGCCTCGTCGCCCGGCAGCCAGAAGTCGGGCCACCGCAACCACCGCTGCTCCCAGTCCACTTCGGGCGGCCGACGCCCCAACAGGTACACCCCGAACTCCGGCACCGGCCCGGCCGGCAACGGCCGCCGCAACCCCCGCCCCCGCACCAGCCGCCCGGACGGCAGCCGCAACACACCGGGGTCCCCGTCCTGCCAGGTCTCACTCATCGACCCACCGTAGCGCCGACGGAACCGCACGTCCGACGACCACGTTCTATCTCCCAACAGCCCACCCGGCAAGCCCCGTTGGGAGAAATCGCGATGGAACCCGCCACGCCCGAGCAGCAGACCCGGATCGCCGGAGTCGTGACCACCCTGCAGTCCGACCTCTCCCGCGCCGACGCCAAGGCGGGCCTCCTGCTGGCCCTGTCGGGAGCGGCCTTGGTCGCCCTGGCCTCGACCGCCTCCCACCTCCACCCCACGGTCCCCGCCACCATCGCCGCCGTTCTCTGCACCGCAGCCCTGCTCGCCGCGACCGCCCTCCTGCTCCTGGCCGTCCGCCCGAACCTCCGAGGCAGCGGCTGGACCACCTGGCCCCGCCTGACCAACGATCAGCTCCACACCTGGCTCACCGTCGGCTACAAGGTCGACCACCTGCGCTTCATGGCTGTCCTTGCCGCCCACAAATTCCGCCTGATCCGCACCGCCATCGACTGCCTCCTCGCCTCCCTCGGCCTGCTCGCCCTGACCACCCTCCTGGTCGCCACCGCCTGACATCCCGGCGCCCAGCAGATCTCACCGCCCGAAGGACCGCCCCGGGTGCACCTCGATCGGATGCTCGCCTGCCCGCCGCGGCGCAAGGACGGTCTCGTAGTGGTGATCGAAACTCAGCAGCGTCGGCCTGGCCAACCGCCAGGCCAGTGCGGCATTGACACAGTCAGTCAACCCGAGCGCCTGCCCAAGATGACGGCTCATCAGCCCCGCCGCCTCTGCCAACAACTGACGGTCGGCCTCGGCGATTTGCACGCGGCCCTGGCCGGCCAGCGCACCGAAACGGGTCACGGCACTGACAGCCTCTCGCTCCGCCGATGCACCACCCGCCGACCGAGCTCCGGGGAAGGCTCGGTCGCGCCCTGATCGCTGCGGGCCAAGGTGCGACAATTTCTCACCTGCCATAACGCTCACGGAAGATGTTGCGTTCGAGTGCCCGCCGCCCCGGGTGGGGGCGGTGCTCCGCCGGGTGGCCGACCGAGACCAACAGGGCGATGGCGAGGTCGTCGCGGTCGCCGATGCCGATCGCCTGCTTCACCTGAGCTTCGTCCCAGCCGTTCATCGGCGAGGTGGCCAGCCCGAGTTCGGTGGCGGCGAGCATCAGGAAGGAGGCCGCGATCATCGCGTCCTTGACCGCGTACTCGCGGAGCAGCCCTAGTTTCTCCAGGCCCTCCTGAAACTCCGTCGACTCGGCCGAGAACCCCGCGATGAACTCGTCGCTCCACGCACCGTTGCGGCTCGCCTGGTCATAGACGTCCGCGCGGTCCTCGCGCCAGGCCTGCGGCTCCGCGACGAAGACCAGGACGACCGGGGCTTCCTGCGGCTGGGGCTGACCTCCGGTGGCACGGGTCAGCCGGGCGCGGCCCTCGGCGTCCGCCACCACGACGATCGAACGGTCCTGCAGGTTCCAGCTGGTGGGCGCCTCGACGGCGAGGGCCAGCAGCGAGGCGAGGGCGGCCTCCGCGATCGGGTCGGGCCGGTAGTGGCGGATCGTGCGGCGGCTTCGGATGGCGTCTGCAACGGAAAGCGTCATGTGGCCAACTATTGGTTAGCGACACTCCTTCAGGAAGTAGGCACTAAATAGTGCGTTACTCTCCCATGCATGACGACCGTGGTGGATTCATCCGGACTGACCGCCGACTGCTACTCCGCGAAGTGCCCGACCCGCCAGGTGCTCGACCAGATCGCGGGCAAGTGGACGATCCTGGTCGTGGGCGCTCTCCTCGAAGGAACCTTGCGCTACACGGAGTTGAGCCGTCGCATCGAGGGCGTCTCGCAGAAGATGCTCACCCAGACCCTGCGCGGCCTGGAGGCCGACGGGTTCGTGACCCGGACGGTGTACCCGACCATCCCGCCCCGGGTCGACTACGACCTGACGGAGCTGGGCCGAAGCCTGGCCGGACCCGTCACCGCGCTCCGCCAGTGGGCGGAGGCGAACATCAACGAGATCGAACGGGCCCGCCGGCAGCACAAGGCGTGAACAGCGGAGCGGGGAGCCGACGTGTCGTCGACTCCCCGCTCCGGCAGGCTACTTCAGGCCGTCATCAGCTGCAGCCGCTGGTGGAGCCGCAGCCCTCGCAGAGGTAGCAGCTGCCCGCACGGCGCATCTTGGTGCCGCAGGAGAAGCAGAGCGGGGCGTCGGCGTTGAGCCCGAGCTGAATCTCCATCAGTTCGGTGGAGTTGTGCGCCTGGGCCGGGGCGACCTTGGGGGCCTCGACGGCGACCGGCTTGGGGGTGGTGGCGATCGGGGCGGACTGGGCCAGCGACTCGACGCCCAGGTCCTCCGGCTCGATCGGCTCGTAGGAACCGGTGTCGAGGTGGCGCTGGCGCTCCTCGACGGAGTGGATGCCGAGCGCCGAGCGGGTCTCGAAGGGCAGGAAGTCCAGCGCCAGGCGGCGGAAGATGTAGTCGACGATCGACTGCGCCATCCGCACGTCCGGGTCGTCCGTCAGACCGGCCGGCTCGAAGCGCATGTTGGTGAACTTCGAGACGTACGTCTCCAGCGGGACGCCGTACTGCATGCCGACCGAGACCGCGATCGAGAAGGCGTCCATCATGCCCGCGAGGGTGGAACCCTGCTTGGACATCTTCAGGAAGACCTCGCCGAGACCGTCGTCCGGGTAGGAGTTGGCGGTCATGTAGCCCTCGGCGCCGCCCACCGTGAAGGAGGTGGTGATGCCGGGGCGGCCCTTCGGGAGGCGCTTGCGGACCGGGCGGTACTCGACCACCGGAGCAGCGGTGACCGGGGCCTCGACGGCCGGAGCGTCCTTCTTCTTGGCCGAAAGGGGCTGCCCGACCTTGCAGTTGTCGCGATAAATGGCGAGGGCCTTCACACCGAGCTTCCACGCCTCGAAGTAGATCTCCTCGATCTCCTCGACGGTGGCGATCTCGGGCATGTTGACCGTCTTCGAGATGGCCCCCGAGATCCACGGCTGGATCGCCGCCATCATCCGCACGTGGCCCATCGCCGAGATGACCCGCTCGCCCATCGCACAGTCGAAGACCGAGTAGTGCGCCGGCTTCAGACCGGGCGCGTCCACCACGTTGCCGTGCTCGGCGATGTGGGCGACGACCGCCTCGACCTGCTCCTGCTGGTAGCCGAGGCGCTTGAGGGCGCGCGGCACGGTGTTGTTGACGATCTGCATCGAGCCGCCGCCGACCAGCTTCTTGAACTTGACCAGGGCGAGGTCGGGCTCGACGCCGGTGGTGTCGCAGTCCATCATCAGGCCGATGGTGCCGGTCGGTGCGAGCACCGAGGCCTGCGCGTTGCGGAAACCGTTCTGCGCACCGAGGGTCAGCACCTCGGCCCAGGTGGAGGTGGCCGCGGCCCAGATCGGGGCGTCCAGGTCGTCGTACGAGACCGCGACGGCGTTGGCGTCCGCGTGCTGCTGCATGACCCGCTGGTGCGGGGCGGCGTTGCGGGCGTAGCCGTCGTACGGGCCGACCACGCCGGCGAGTTCGGCGCCGCGGCGGTAGGCGGTGCCGGTCATCAGCGAGGTGATGGAGCCGGCCAGTGCGCGGCCGCCCTCGGAGTCGTAGGCGTGGCCGGTGGCCATCAGCAGGGCGCCGAGGTTGGCGTAGCCGATGCCGAGCTGGCGGTACGCGCGGGTGGTCTCGCCGATCTTCTCGGTCGGGAAGTCGGCGAAGCAGATCGAGATGTCCATCGCGGTGATGACCAGCTCGACCACCTTGGCGAAGCGCTCGGCGTCGAACGAGTCGTCGTCGCGGAGGAACTTCATCAGGTTCAGCGAGGCGAGGTTGCAGCTGGAGTTGTCCAGGTGCATGTACTCGGAGCAGGGGTTGGACGCGTTGATCCGGCCCGACTCCGGGCAGGTGTGCCAGTGGTTGATGGTGTCGTCGTACTGGATGCCCGGGTCGGCGCAGGCCCAGGCCGCCTCGGCCATCTTGCGGAACAGCTTCTTCGCGTCGATGGTCTCGATGACCTCGCCGGTCATCCGGGCCCGCAGGCCGAACTCGGTGCCGTTCTCGACCGCCGTCATGAACTCGTCGGAGACCCGGACCGAGTTGTTGGCGTTCTGGTACTGGACCGAGGTGATGTCGTCGCCACCGAGGTCCATGTCGAAGCCCGCGTCACGGAGGGCGCGGATCTTCTCCTCCTCCTTGACCTTGGTCTCGATGAAGGCCTCGACGTCCGGGTGGTCCACGTCCAGCACGACCATCTTGGCCGCGCGGCGGGTGGCGCCACCGGACTTGATGGTGCCGGCCGAGGCGTCGGCGCCGCGCATGAAGGAGACCGGGCCGCTGGCGTTGCCGCCGGAGGAGAGCAGCTCCTTGGAGGAGCGGATCCGGGAGAGGTTCAGGCCGGCGCCGGAGCCGCCCTTGAAGATCATCCCCTCTTCCTTGTACCAGTCCAGGATCGAGTCCATCGAGTCGTCGACGGCCAGGATGAAGCAGGCGGAGACCTGCTGCGGCTGCTTGGTGCCGACGTTGAACCAGACCGGCGAGTTGAAGCTGAACACCTGGTGGAGCAGGGCGTAGGTCAGCTCGTGCTCGAAGATCTCGGCGTCGTCCGGGCCGGCGAAGTAACCGTTCTTCTCGCCGGCGGCGCGGTAGGTCAGCACCACCCGGTCGATGATCTGCTTGAGGCTCCACTCGCGCTGCGGGGTGCCCACCGCGCCGCGGAAGTACTTCGAGGTGACGATGTTGACCGCGTTCACCGACCAGGAGTCGGGGAACTCGACGCCGCGCTGCTCGAAGTTGATCGAGCCGTCACGCCAGTTGGTCATCACCACATCGCGGCGCTCCCAGCTGACCTGGTCGTAGGGGTGCACGCCCGCAGTGGTGTGGATGCGCTCGACCCGGAGGCCGCCCTTGGGAGCCTTGCCGGCCCCCTTGGCAGCCTTCGACCCGCGTGCAGACCCGCTCGTGGTGTCGGTCACTTCTCGCTTCTCCTCTTGCGCAAATCCCCCAATATCCCAGTATGCGTGGGCACTGAGGGCGGACGACAGTGTTCAGCGGGCCGTTTTCGGGCACGCCGGACCGCCCCGGACGACTGGCATGGGCCGGTCGGTCAGGTAGCGGTGGAGAGGACGGCGACAGCGTCCTCGGTGGGGAGAGGACGCTCATCGCGGAGTTCCGCGATGGCGGCCTCGAAGTCTTCGAGATCGTCGAAGGCGCGGTACACCGAGGCGAACCTCAGGTACGCGACCAGATCCAGTTCCTTGAGTGGGCCGAGTATGGCCAGACCCACGTCGTGTGTCGAGAGCTCGGCACTACCGGAGGCCCGGACGCACTCCTCGACCCGCTGGCCGAGCTGGGCGAGGGCGTCCTCGGTGACCGGGCGGCCCTGACAGGCCTTGCGAACACCGCTGATCACCTTCGACCGGGAGAACGGCTCGGTCACGCCGCTGCGCTTGATGACCATCAACGTGGCGGTCTCGACCGTGGTGAATCGACGGCCGCAGTCGGGACACTGGCGGCGGCGACGGATCGAACTTCCGTCGTCGCTGGCCCGGGAGTCGACCACGCGGCTGTCCGGGTGCCGACAGAAGGGGCAGTGCACCTGTGGACTCCCTCTCTGAAGGCACGGCAACGGACTCGCACACTCTACACGGACCACTAGGGGTGGGCCCACCGGAGAACCTAGGCCCCCACATGTAGTGGTGGAAGCCCGACGCGCCGCTACGGGGTGAAATTTCTCCGACCCGTGAAATAGACTGCGCAAGTCGAACACTTAAGCGATGTACACCCAAGGCCTTGATCGAGTCAGCCCGACTCGAATAAATTCACTCGAACGTGTGTTTGGCGCAACCTTTCGATAGGGGCACCAGTTGAGCTGGGCAAAGGGAGACCTGTCGGAAGGACCGCCGTGAACACCGTCGAAGCCAAGACCTCCATCCCGGTGCAGGAGCGCCCCGCGCGCACCGCTGAGCAGGAGAGCGTGGACCCCACCATGAGCCGGAGCCAGCCCATCGAGCACTCGGCCGCCCAGGACGACGTCCTCGGCCAGCCGACCCCGACCCGCTCCATGGCGGGGCGGCCGCCGGGCATCCGCACCGACGAGGCCGGACTGACGGAGCGCCAGCGCCGGGTCATCGAGGTCATCAGGGACTCGGTGCAGCGCCGGGGTTACCCGCCGTCGATGCGGGAGATCGGCCAGGCCGTCGGCCTCAGCTCGACCTCCTCGGTCGCGCACCAGCTGATGGCGCTGGAGCGCAAGGGCTTCCTCCGGCGTGACCCGCACCGCCCGCGCGCCTACGAGGTGCGCGGCGTCGAGGTGGCCCGTCCGAACACCGCCGAGGCGGCCGGCCGGCCTTCCACCTCGTACGTGCCGCTGGTCGGCCGGATCGCCGCCGGTGGTCCGATCCTGGCCGAGCAGACGGTCGAGGACGTCTTCCCGCTGCCCCGTCAGCTGGTCGGCGAGGGCGAGCTGTTCGCGCTCACCGTGCGGGGTGACTCGATGATCGAGGCCGCCATCTGCGACGGCGACTGGGTCACCGTCCGCCGCCAGCCGGTGGCCGAGAACGGCGACATCGTGGCCGCGATGATCGAGGGCGAGGCCACCGTCAAGCGTCTCAAGCGCGAGGACGGCAAGATCTGGCTGATGCCCCACAACCCGGCCTACGACCCGATCCCGGGCGACAACGCGACCATCCTGGGCAAGGTCGTCGCGGTGCTCCGCCGCCTCTGACGCACCGTAGGACCACATGGGAAAGGGCCACCCCGAGAGGTGGCCCTTTCCCATGTCCGGCGGCGCGTCAGCCGCGCTTGGGCACCGGGCGGACCGGTGCCGCCACAGCGTCGATCGCGGCCAGCGAACGGCGCACCTGGTTGCGGTCGTCGGTGTACCAGAAGTCCGGCATCGAGGACTTGAAGAAGCTGCCGTACCGCTTGGTCGCCACCCGGGGGTCGAGCACCGCGACCACGCCCCGGTCCTCGGCCGCGCGGACCAGCCGGCCGGCGCCCTGGGCCATCAGCAGTGCGGCATGGGTGGCCGCGACCGCCATGAAGCCGTTGCCGCCGCGCTCCTCGACGTCCTTCTGACGGGCACTCATCAGCGGGTCGTCCGGGCGCGGGAACGGGATCCGGTCCATCACCACCAGCTGGCAGGCCGAGCCGGGGACGTCCACGCCCTGCCAGAGCGACAGCGTGCCGAACAGACAGGTCGTGGCGTCCGAGGCGAACTCCCGGATCAACTCGCCCAGGGTGTCCTCGCCCTGCAGGAGGATCTTGTGGTCCAGCCGCTCGCGCAGCGCCTCGGCGGCCGCCTTCGCCCCGCGCATCGAGGAGAACAGGCCGAGGGTACGGCCGCCGGCCGCGCCGATCAGCTCGGTGAGCTCGTCCAGCATCTCCGGGCGCTCCGGGTCACGGCCCGGGTCGGGCAGGTGCCTGGCGACGTAGAGGATGCCCTGCTTGGGGTAGGCGAACGGTGAGCCGACGTCGATGCCGCGCCAGTACGGCGGGGTGTCCTCGTCCTGGACCAGCTTCGGCTCCTCGGGCGAGCGCTCGTCCGGCAGCCGACCCTCCCCCGGCAGGCCGACCGAGGCGGCCACGCCGTTGAAGTCGCCGCCGAGCTTGAGGGTGGCGGAGGTGAGCACCACCGAGCGCTCGTTGTAGAGCTTCTCCCTGAGCAGTCCTGAGACGTTCAGCGGGGCGACCCGGAGCGAGGCGGTGCCGGGGCCGAAGCGGTCGCTGCGCTCGATCCAGATCACGTCGTACGCGGACTCGGTGAGCAGCCGGTCGGCGGTCTCGTGCAGCGACTCGACCGAGGCCATCGCCTGCTTGCGGGCCGCGTCCTCGTCGGTGAGCGCCTTGTCCCTGGTCTCGCCGAGCGAGGTGATCACCAGTCGGGCGGCGTCCCGGATCGCGGTGACCGCGTAGGCCAGGTACTCGGGCAGCTCGCCCTCGACCCGGCCGGGCTGGGCGGTCTCCATCAGGCCGTGGTAGTTCTCCGCGGCGGCCTGGAGGGCGTCCACCGACTTCTCGTTCGCCAGCCGGGCTGCTCGTTTGACCGCCCGGTTGACTGCGCCGACGGTGAGCTCGGCGGTGGCGGCGCCGGTCACCCGGTTCACCAGCTCGTGGGCCTCGTCGACGATCAGCAGGCCGTGGTCGGGCAGCACCGGGGTGCCCTCGATGGCGTCGATCGCCAGCATCGCGTGGTTGGTCACCACCACGTCGGCCAGCTTGGCCCGCTCGCGGGCCGCCTCGGCGAAGCACTCCTGCCCGTAGGTGCACTTGGCTGCGCCCAGGCACTCCCGGGAGGTGACCGAGAGCTGGGCCCAGGCCTTGTCGGAGACGCCGGGCGAGAGGTCGTCCCGGTCGCCGGTCTCGGTCTCGTCGGCCCACTCGCGGAGCCGGATCACGTCCTGGCCGAGCTTGCCGGTCGGGCCGCCGAGCGCGTCCACCGGGTCGAACAGGCCCTCGCCCTCGTCGCTCGGGGTGCCCTCGTGGGCGCGGTGCAGGCAGAGGTAGTTGGACCGGCCCTTGAGCATCGCGAACTGCGGGCGACGGCGCAGCACCGGGTGCAGCGCGTCCACCGTCCGGGGCAAGTCCCGCTCCACCAGCTGGCGTTGCAGCGCGAGGGTGGCGGTGGCCACCACCACCCGGTCCCCGTGCGCGAGCGCGGGGACCAGGTAGGCGAGGGACTTTCCGGTGCCGGTGCCGGCCTGCACCAGCAGGTGCTCGCCGCTGCCGACCGCGTCGGCGACGGCTTCGGCCATCGCGACCTGGCCGGGGCGCTCGACGCCCCCGACGGCCGTCACGGCGGCGTGCAGCAGCTCGGGGAGCGCGGCGCGGGAGACAGGTGCCGGGGCCTCGGCGGTGCCGGGCAGGGCCTGGGGTGCGGAGTCGTTCGTCATGGCCCGCCCAGCCTACGACGTGGGGGTGACAATCCGGCTCTGCTGTGGGGGCAGCCCGACCGACCCGCCGTAGTGCAGCGGGTTGTCCACCTCGCCGTGCACGGCGGCGTGCGGGCGGTGCGGGCGGTCCCGGTAGCCGTCGAGCAGCAGCCGGTTGCGGTTCAGGCAGAGCCGGTCGATCCGGGGGGTGAAGAGGTCGAAGAGCTTGAAGCGTTCGCCGAGCTCGGGGAAGCGCCGCTGGTAGGCGGTGATCCGCTCGCGCAGCAGCTCCCAGAACTCGGCCTCGGAGACCCCGAGCTGGGCGTCGAAGAGCGGGGCCAGGTAGCGGAAGACCCCGACGAACAGACCGGAGTGCAGGAACTGGCAGAGGTACTCGGACGGCTCGCGCAGCAGCACCTCACTCACCTCGGCCGGGAGGCCGTCGAGTTCGGGCAGGTCGCGGTCGCTGATGTTGACGTCGTCGACGAAGTCCTTGACCGCGAGCCGGGCGGGCGCGTCGTGCTGGTCGAAGACCACGATGGCGTTCTCGCCGTGCGGGGAGAAGACCGTGCCGTACCGGTAGAGGAAGTGCAGCAGCGGCGGCAGCATCACCGCGAACAGCCGGCGCAGCCAGTCCCGGGCCGGCAGACCGGAGCGGCCGACCAGCTCGGCGACCAGCGCACGGCCGTCCGAGCCGACCTGGAGCAGCGCGGCCAGGGTACGGGCCCGCTCGTGCGGAGCAAGGTACCGGCCGAGTGGTTCGCGCCAGATCGCGCCGAGCAATTCCTTGTACTGGTACGGGACTTCGGGCAGGTCCCGGTAGAGCGGGTGGTCGACGGTGACCGAGGCGATCTCGCCGAGCAGGATCACCCGGCACTCGTCGCGCAGGAACGGGTCGCCGTCCCGCAGGGCGTGGATCCAGGCGGTGACGGCGGGGGCGGCCAGCGTGCGTTCGGTCGGCAGGCCGCGCCAGACCAGGGTGTTGAGCACCGAGAGCGGCAGTTTGACGGTGCAGCGCTCGGGCCTGCTGAGGTTGAAGAAGCTGCGGACGGACTGCTGCGGCAGCCGCAGGTCGCCGTCGCTGGGCAGCGGGATGATCTCGCCGGAGGCGATCCAGGGGGCGAACAGCGGCAGGATCACCTCGTCCCACTGCCAGGGGTGCACCGGCAGCAGCAGGTAGTCCGCCCCCACCCCGGCCCGGAACTCCGGGCTCAACTCCTGTTCGTACAGATCCGGTTGACCCCGGAACTCGGCCAGCCTCCGGTGCACCGCCAGCCACGGCAGCCGCTGCGGGCTACGGGCCTCGGGGGCCCAGGCGGCCAGGTCGCGGGCCGACAGGCCGAGCCGGCCCTTGTTCGGGACGATCCACGGGTGCCCGGTCTGCCGTCCCTCCAGGGCGACGTGGTCCAGGTCGGCCAGCTCGGCGGCGGTCAGTTCGGTGCTCAGCTGCCGGGCGTCGGCGAGCAGCGTGGCGGTCAGCTCGCGGATCAGGTGGCCCAGGGTGTCGCCGGGCAGCCCGAGCACCCCCCGGGCCAGCTGGAGCAGCCGCAGCGGGTCCCCGTCGGGGTCGTCCTGGCAGTCCACCGAGTCCGGGTCGACCTGCCAACTCCCGTACGCGCCACGGCGGGCGGTGAACCGGTAGACCGCGTCCGGCAGGTCGAGCCGGTAGCCGGCGCCGTCCGGCACCGGGGTGAGCAGCTGCTCGTAGGCGAACTCGCCGAGCATCTTGGCGAGCATCGCCCGGCGGGCCCGCCGCCAGTGCGCGGCCGTGAGCTGGGGTGGCAGGTGGAGCTCGGCGGGAGGCTGCGGCACGGTGGCCCTCCGGAGGAGTTCAGCGGGTGACTGGGGTGGCACGGGTGCCCTCCTGCGGGCGCGGGAAGGCGGGAGCAGTGGGGGCGGGCGGGGCGAAGCTGGTCCAGGCCGTCCGGGTGGGCAGGCGGTGGACGGTCCGGCCGGTCACCGCGTTGAGGATCACGGCGGCCCGGTGGGCGCCGAGCCCGAGATCGGGGGTGCCGACGCCGTGCGTGTGCAGTTCGGCGTTCTGCACGTACAGGCCGCCGGTCAGCTCGGGCCTGGTGGCCACCCGGTGGTCCAGGCCGACCCGGAACCGGCCCTGCTCGTCCCAGTCGACCAGCTCGGCGACCGGGTCGAGCAGGGCCGGGCGGACCGCCCGGTAGCCGGTGGCCAGCACCACGGCATCGGTACGGACCACCTGCTCGACGCCCGAGTCGACCTGGCGGCAGGCGAGTTCGAAGCCACCGCACGGCCCGGCCAGCGCCTCGGTGACGGCGGTGCCAGGCCGGATCTCCACCGGGTCGGCGTCCATCGGCCGGCCGATGGTCCGCTCGTACAGCAGGTCGTGGATCTCGGCCAGCGTCTCGGCGCTGGCCGCCTTGTGCAGCTGCCACTGCTCCCGCACCAGCCGGTCCCGGACGGCGGGGGGCAGGCCGTGGAAGTGGCGGGTGTAGTCGGGGGTGAAGTGCTCCAGGCCCAGCTTGGAGTACTCCATCGGGGCCAGCGCCCTGGTCCTGGTCAGCCAGCGCAACCGGGTGCCGTCGTCACCCCGGTTGCGCAGCAGGTCGAGGAAGATCTCGGCACCGGACTGCCCGGAGCCGACCACGGTGATGTCCCTGGCCCGGTCCAGGCTCGCCCGGCGGTCCAGGTACTCGGCGGAGTGCCAGACCTGCGGGTGGCCGCGCAGCGCGGCGAACGCCTCCGGGAGTACGGGAGTCGTGCCGACGCCGAGCACCACGTTCCGCGCCCAGACCTCGGTGCCGCCGGCCAGCGCGCGGAACAGCCGGTGCCCGGGGTGCCAGTGCAGCTCGGTCACGGCGGCCCCGAACCGGCAGTTGACCAGCCGTTCGGCCGCCCAGCGGCAGTAGTGGTCGTACTCCCGGCGGGCCAGCTGGAAGCGCTCGGCGAAGTAGAACGGGAACAGCCGGTCCTGGTCCCGCAGGTAGTTGAGGAAGGACCACGGGTTGGTCGGGTCGACCAGCGAGACCAGGTCGGCCAGGAACGGCACCTGCATCCTGGCCCCGTCCACCAGCATCCCCGGGTGCCAGCGGAACTCCTGCCTCGCCTCGCAGAACAGCGAGTCGAGCCCGCTGACCCGGTCGGCCAGCGCCGCCAGGGACAGGTTGAACGGGCCGAGGCCGACGCCCAGCAGGTCGTACGCCTCGGGCTGCTCCTCGGACGGCACGTCGTACGCCTCGGGCTGCGGGTTGTCCATGTCGTCCTAGTGTTCGCGTTGACGGGTCATTGTTGACGCAGCATCAGGGCGGCCCGCTTCTCGGGCAGCTCCAGCTCGGCCACCGGGTCGAACCCGGCCCGCCGGAAGGCCCGCAGCGACGGGGTGTTGCGCAGGTCGGGCTCGGCGACCAGCCGCTCGCAGTCGGGCTCGGTCAGCAGCCGGTCGGCCAGCGCGGTCAGCAGGACGGTGCCGAGCCCCCGGCCGCGGTGGCCGGGCGGGCCGAGCAGCAGGTGCAGCCCGAGGTCGCCCTGCCCGGCGGGGTAGTACCCGGCCAGCCGGTCCGCCTCGGCCCGGTAGAGCTCCCAGTAGCTCATCGGGACACCGTCCAGCAGCCCGATCAGCGGGCAGCTGTGGCTGTCCGGGCCGAGCTGCGGGGCGACGTGCCGTTCGGTGGTCTCCGGCGGCCCGGCCAGCTCCCAGTACGCCGCCACCGCCGGGTCGTTCATCCACCCGGCCAGCAGCGGGAGGTCGGTGGCGAGGTCGACCTCCCGAAGCTCGAACTCGCCTGCGGAGGTCCTCACCGGACCGCCAGCGGGTTGGGGATGTCCACGTAGACGGACTGGGTGGCGACCGGGCCGACCAGCTCGTCCATGCAGTTCAGCCGGGTCAGCAGGTTGGCCTTGCAGTGCAGTTCGGGGCTGTCCAGCAGCAGGGCGGGCAACCCGGAGCCGGTGGCGGCGGCCGGCCGGCTGCCGAGGAAGCCGCGCAGGGCGGCCAGCAGGACGCTCTCGTCGGCCAGCCGCTGGGAGCCGAAGGCGCCGATCAGGCCGAACACGTGGTTGATGCCGAGGTAGTAGGCGAAGTGCCTGTCGATCACCCGGTCCGCGACGAAGGTGTCGCTGGCCAGACCGACGCCCGGCAGCCGGGCGTCCAGCCGGTCGGCGAACGAACTGCGGAAGTAGTAGCCCTGGTTGTCCCGGTACCGGCCGCCGACCGGCCAGCCCGCCTCGTCCAGCAGTACCAGGCTGTTCTGCTGGTGCGCCTCCAGGGCGATCCCGGCCCGGCCGTCCAGCCAGAGCACCGGGAGCACCACGGCGTCCAGGTAGCGCAGGAACCACTCGGTCGCGACGGTGTGCACCGGGCGCCCGCACTGCTCGGCGAGCCTCCGGACGGCCCGGCCGAGCAGCGAGTCGACCCGCTCGCCGAACGGCTGCTCGGCGACCAGGCCCGCCACGCAGAACGCGCGTTCGCGCAGGCCGAACGGCTGCTGGCGGAGCACGGTGTCCAGGCCGTTCGGATCGGCCCCGCCGGGCAGGTCGACGCCGATCCAGGCCGGATCGCGGACGATGTCGAAGCCGGGGTGGGCGGCCCGCCACTCGGCGCTCAGCCCGGCCTCCAGCAGCCGGTGCACCTCCAGGCCCCGGTGCAGCTCCTTGCGCAGGTTCTCCCGGCGGGAGTTGGTGATCCGCAGGCCGAGCGAGAGCTTGAGCATCCACGGCGTGCCGGGGCGGCAGACGGTCCGCACCGAGGAGGTCGGGTGCCACTCCTCGCCGTGCTCGCCCAGGTCGTGCAGCGCACCGTCCGCCAGCAGCCCGGCCACCTCGGGGCGCAGGGCCAGCTCGCGGGCCTGCCAGGGGTGCAGCGGGAGTGCGGCGGTGCCGGGCGGCAGCGCGACCCGGTCGCCGAGCAGCCGGGCGGTGAGCTGCTCGGCCGGGACGCCGACCGCCGAGCCGGAAGCCAGCAGGTCCCGGTCGACGGCGTACCAGTGCAGCCGGAAGGACCCGTGCAGTTCGGGCGAGTACGCGGCGCTCTGCGCCGGACCGAGGCCGTCGCGGCTCTTCGGGGTGGGGTGCAGCGGGTGGCCCAGCAGCAGGGCCTGCTCCCCCGCCAGGAAGGGCCAGTCCGGGCCGGCGGCGGTCCGGCGGCGCTCCAGCACCTCGGCGGTACGCAGCACCGAGTCGGCCACCCGGGCGGCCAGATCGGTCAGTTGACCCGCCTCGGGCCGTTCGGCGGTGGCGCCCGCGACCAGGGTGGCCACCGTCACCACGTCCACCGGCAGCCCGGCCAGGGTCACCTCGCCGAACCGGTGCCAGCCGGTCGGCGACCAGTACCGGACCGCCGCGGTCAGCTCGACCGCACCGCCGAGCACCGGCACCCGAAGCGTCCCGTCCGGGCCGGGCCGGGCCCCGGTCTCCCGGGCCCAGCACCGCAACAGGCTCTCCACCCCGGCCTGTTCGGCGGCCACCGCCGGGTCGGCGTCGAGCAGCCTGTCCTGGGGCCGTGGATGGACGACGGGCGGGACTCCAGCGAGGGCGACGGTGCTCAAGGCTGCTCCTTGGGGCGAGCGAGGGTGCGGGCGCCGGGAGTTGGGGGGACGGCCGTGGCTCGCGAGACCGAGGGCGCCGACAGGTCAGACAGCCCAAGGGAACTGGCCACTGACGGGTGATCACAAGATCAGCTCACTCGTTGTGGTGAATCCCTGCGGATCACTCACCCGTTGGAGTGGTCCGCTCCGGATCGACACGGGCACCGCAGGCGGACCGGGCCGCCCGCCGGTGGGAGAATCGGCGTTCGACACAGGGGGGCTGGGAGTCATGCGGTCGATATCCAGAAGCACGGCGGCGGTACTGCTCGGGCTGGTGCTGCTGACCGGGTGCGGCGGCACCCCGTCCGAGGACTGGCGGCTGCCGACCGCCGTACCCACCCAGTGGCGGGGCGAACTGGCCCAGCGCTGGCAGGAGTTGAAGACCTGGCGGGACGAGGACTGGGACCGCTGGGCCAGGCAGCACCTGTTCGAGAACCCGGTGGTCCAGGACCTCTGGGGTCCGGAGCGGATGGTCGACGCCCCACCGCAGCAGCAGCCGCTCCCGGCGCCGTCCCCGACCGCCGCTCCGCCTGAGGTCGAGCCGGGCCCGGTGCAGGCCGTCCCGGTGCCCCGGCCGTACACCCGCTACCCGGCCTCCGGGAAGGTGTTCTCCACCGCACCGGGCGGCGGCACCGGGCAGTGCTCCGCCACGGTGGTGGCCGACCCGGCCCACCCGGGGCGGAGCAACCTGGTCTGGACGGCCGGGCACTGCGTGCACGAGGGCAGCGGCGGCGGCTGGTTCAAGAACCTGATCTTCGTGCCCGCCTACAACAGCTCCGGCTCGGCCGCCGGGAAGAAGGCCACACTGGCCGAGGTCGCCCCGCTCGGGCAGTGGTGGGCGGACAACGTGATCAGCTCACCGCAGTGGATCGCCGAGGGCGGCCACAGCGGCAACGCCGCCAACCAGTACGACTTCGCCGTACTCAAGGTGCACAACCCGGACGGCAGCGGCCGCTCGCTGGAGGAGACCGTCGGCACCGCCGTCCCGGTCTGGTTCGACGCCCCGCGCGACCAGCTCGCCGTCTCGGTCTGGGGCTACCCCTCCGCCAAACCGTTCGACGGCCGCGAACTGTACCGCTGCGACGGCGGCCGCCCCGCCCGGCTGTCCTTCGACGCGACCCGGCCACCGATGCTCTCGGTCGGCTGCACCATGACGGCCGGCTCCAGCGGCGGCGGCTGGTTCGCCACCATGCCGGACGGCCGCCAGGCCCTGGTCAGCAACACCTCGATCGGCAACCTGGCCCACACGGCCCTGAACGGCCCGTACCTGGAGGACGTCGCCCGCCAGGCGCTCAACTACTTCTCCCGGAAGCAGTGAAACGCCCCAGGGCTTCGGGACTGCGCTCAGCCATCTACGCACCAGGGGCTCGGGGAACTGCGACGCCGACCTCGTAAAGAGGTCACACCCGCGTGCATGGCCAGGCACTTTCGCCTGTGACCCGCACGCCAGATCTCGTCGCCGTTCCCCGAGCCCCTGGCTTCGCCATGGCTGAGGTCAGCCTTGAGTCACGACCGCGTACTTCTCCAGCTCGGCCGCCAGCTCCGCCGCCACCTTGGCGTGCAGCAGCGTGCCCTCACCCGTGTGCTCGGTGGAGATCGGCTCCCCCTCGGCGTGCACCCGGGAGACCAGGTCGCCACGGGTGTACGGGATCAGCGCCTGCACCTCGATGGCCGGCCGCGGCAGCTCACTGTCGATCAGCTGCAGCAGCTCCTCCATGCCCAGCCCGGTACGGGCCGACACCACGATGGCGTGCGGCTCGCGGCGGAGCAGCCGCTGGAGCACCAGCGGGTCGGCGGCGTCGGCCTTGTTGATCACCACGACCTCCCGCACGTTCTGCGCGTCGACCGAGACGATCACCTCCCGGACGGCGGCCAGCTGGGTCTCCGGCTCGGGGTGCGAACCGTCCACCACGTGCAGGATGAGGTCCGCCTCGGCGACCTCCTCCATGGTCGAACGGAACGCCTCGACCAGGTGGTGCGGCAGGTGCCGGACGAAGCCGACCGTGTCGGCCAGGGTGTAGACCCGGCCGCTCGGGGTCTGCGCCCGGCGGACCGTCGGGTCCAGGGTGGCGAACAGCGAGTTCTCCACCAGGACACCGGCGCCGGTCAGGCGGTTGAGGATCGAGGACTTGCCCGCGTTGGTGTAACCCGCGATGGCGACCGAGGGGACCTGGTTGCGACGGCGCTCCTGGCGCTTGGTGTCGCGGCCCTTCTTCATGTCGACGATCTCCCGGCGGAGCTTCGCCATCTTCTCGCGGATCCGCCGACGGTCGGTCTCGATCTTGGTCTCACCGGGACCACGGGTGGCCATACCGCCACCGGAGGAGCCGGAGCCACCGCCACCCATCTGCCGGGACAGCGAGGCACCCCAGCCACGCAGGCGCGGCAGCATGTACTGCATCTGCGCGAGCGAGACCTGTGCCTTGCCCTCCCTGGACTTGGCGTGCTGGGCGAAGATGTCGAGGATCAGGGCCGTCCGGTCGACCACCTTGACCTTGACCACGTCCTCCAGCTGGATCAGCTGACCCGGGGTCAGCTCACCGTCGCAGACCACGGTGTCGGCGCCGGTGGAGGCGACGATGTCGCGCAGCTCCCTCGCCTTGCCGGAGCCGATGTAGGTCGCGGGGTCGGGCTTGTCGCGGCGCTGGATCACGCCGTCCAGCACCTCGGAGCCCGCGGTCTCGGCCAGGGCGGCGAGCTCGGCCATCGAGTTCTCCGCCTCCTCGACCGTGCCGTCGGTCCAGACCCCGACGAGCACCACGCGCTCCAGGCGGAGCTGGCGGTACTCGACCTCGGTGACGTCCTGCAGTTCGGTGGAGAGACCGGCGACCCGGCGCAGCGCGGCGCGCTCGCTCCGGTCGTACTGCTCCCCGTCATATCGGTCGAAGCCCTCGTCGTTCGCCGCGAGGTCCTCGTCCATCAGGGCTTCCGCCCGGAGGTCCGACAGTCGCTTGCCCTGGCTGTCGGAATTGCTGCGGCTCTCGAACGTGGAGGTCAATCTCATCCTTAGGTAGATCGGGAGGGGCCGGTGCGCCGTGCGCACCTGGGAGTGTGCCCCGTCTGACGCCCCGATACCAGGTGGCGAGCCGAGCTACCCCTGCAGGCCGCGGCCGGCACCGGAACCACTACGTCCGGTGAACGCCACGGACCGGCCGTGAATTCCCCACGATGGTCGCACGCCCGCCACGGCCGGGTCATCCCGATTTCCCCGATCCGGACCGGGTCGATAGACGTCGTAGACCCCGGAGACCCGCAGCATCGCCCGCATCAGCAGCGGCAGGGTGGCCGCCGCCGGCAGCTCGACCGTGTAGCTGTGCCGGACCCGCAGTTGCTGCGGCGGCTCCACCTCGGCCGCGATGATGCCGACACCCTCGGCCGAGATCGCCGCCGTCAGATCGGCCAGCAGCCGGGGGCGGTTCAACGCCTCGGCCCGGAGGGTCGCCCGGAAGCCGTCGGCGGGGGCGGCGCCCGGCACCCAGCACGGCCCGACCGGCTCCCGGCCGGCCTCCCGCAGCTGCTCGCCCACCGGACAGTGGGTCCGGTGCACGGCCACCGCCCCGCCCCGGATCAGGTAGCCGGTCAGCTCGTCCGGCGGCACCGGCGTACAGCACCGGGACAGCCGGACCACCCCGCCCGAGCGTCCCGGCACGGTCACCGGCGCCTGCCGCCGCGCGGCGGACGGGACACCGGCGGGCGCCGGCTTGGCCGCCCCTGCGTCCGGCTGCGGCGCCCCGGCCGGACGGTCGGCCAGCCAGCGTTCGATCGCCAGCCTGGCCCCCGGGGTACGGACGTACTCCAGCCACTCGACGGCCGGTCCCGACGCCTCGGCGGCCTGCTCGGTCAGCACCGCCAGCACATCGCCGTCCCGGAGCGTGGTGGAGAGCGCGACCAGCCGCCCGTTCACCCGGGCCCCCAGACAGCGGTGGCCGGTCTCCTCCCCCAGCAGGTACGCGGCGTCCACGCAGCTCGCGCCGGACGGCAGGTGCAGGGTCTCGCCCTGCTCGGTGACGGCGGTGATCTCCCGGTCGCCGGACAGGTCCGAGGTGAGCGCGGACCAGAAGGTGTCCGGGTCCGGGGTCTCCTGCTGCCACTCCAACAGCCGGCTCAGCCAGCCGGGCCGGGCCGGGTCGGTCCGCTCCGGGTCCTCGGGGCCGTCCTGGTGCGGATCGCCCAGGGCGACCACGCCGAACTGGGCCACCCGGTGCATCTCCCGGCTCCTGACCAGGACTTCGACCACCTCGCCGGCCGGCAGCGCGACCGCCGTGTGCAGCGACTGGTACAGGTTGAACTTGGGTGCCGCGACGAAATCCTTGAACTCCCCGGGCAGCGGCGTCCAGCAGGTGTGCAGCTCGCCGAGCACCGCGTAGCAGTCGGCGTTCTCCTCCACCACCACCAACAGCCGCCCGAAGTCGGCGGGTTGGAGATCCTGCGGCAGACCGTCGGGCCCGGCGGCGGCGGTCCGCTTGAGCAGCACCCGGTGCACGGACACACAGTGCCTGGGCCGCACGGTGACGGTGGCCGTCACCCCGGACTCGGCCAGCTGCCGGGTCAGCGCATCGGCGAACGGCTGCAGCAGCTCCTCGGGCCGCTCGTCGTACGCGGCGATCAGCGCACCGGTCCGGGCGTACTCCTCCGGGTGCAGAGTGGCGAACACGATGTCCTCCAACTCGGCTTTCAGCACCTGGATCCCGAGCCGCTCGGCCAGCGGGATCAGCACGTCCCTGGTCACCTTGGCGATCCTGATCCGGCTGGCGGGCTTCATGTGCCGGATGGTCCGCATGTTGTGCAGCCGGTCGGCGAGCTTGATCACCATCACCCGGACGTCGTCGCCGGTGGCCACCAGCATCTTCCGAAAGGTCTCCGCCTCGGCCGCTGCACCGAAGTCCACCTTCTCCAACTTGGTGACGCCGTCCACCAGATAGGCCACCTCGGGCCCGAACTCCTCGGCCACCTGAGCCAGCGTCACCTCGGTGTCCTCGACCGTGTCGTGCAGCAGCGACGCCACCAAGGTCGTTGTCCCGGCCCCGAGTTGGGCCAGAATCATGGTCACCGCGAGCGGATGGGTGATGAACGGCTCCCCGCTCTTCCGGGTCTGCCCCCGGTGACTGGCCTCCGCCGTCCGGTACGCCCGGCCGAGCAGCGCCAGGTCCGCCTGCGGGTGGTGGCGCCGGTGCGCCTCCACGATCGGCTCGATCGCATCGGGGAGCGGGGCGCGGCCGGTTGCCAGTACGGCGGCACGGCCTGCCCGGCCCAGGGAGGCTCGGTTGAGTCTGCCCCGGGAGCGCTTTCCAGCCTCGGCTTCGACGGTCATCTGCACCTCCGGCAGCGATGGTCCATGCTACCGAGCAGAGCACGTTCCGCGACCCCCTGCTCCCGCACCGTCACCAACACCACCCGAACGGGGGGATTCACTCCGTACCCGACGGGGAAGCGACCCGCACCCGTGCAGCGGCCCGAGCATCGACGGCCAGGGGCTCGGGGAACTGCGACGCCGACCCTGGCAACGTGATCGTCGCGTAGGTGGTCAGGCACTTTCGCAGTGACCCCGGCGCCAGATCTCCTCGCAGTTCCCCGAGCCCCTGGGTAGTAGACCGCTGAGCACCTGCCAAAAGCTA
Source organism: Kitasatospora sp. Root107 (assembly GCF_001424875.1). GTDB lineage: Bacteria > Actinomycetota > Actinomycetes > Streptomycetales > Streptomycetaceae > Kitasatospora. Next base: position 101,151 of record NZ_LMCT01000005.1, read on the forward strand.
AGCCCGTTCAGAGGCGGAGCGTCCCCGTGGCGACGATCTCCGCCGGCCCCGCCATCTCGATCCGGCCGTCCGGGTGCTCGGTGATCAGCAGGGTGCCGCCGGGCAGGTCGACGGTGTAGGTGACCGCCCGGCCGGTGACCGAGGGGTCGAGGTGGTGGCGGCGGGCCGCCGCGACGGCCACCGCGCAGGCGCCGGTACCGCAGGAGCGGGTCTCGCCGGAGCCCCGCTCGTGCACCCGCATCGCGACGTGCTGCGGTCCGCGCTCCACCACGAACTCGACGTTGACCCCCTCGGGGTACACGCCGACCGTGACGCCGGGCGCGGTGAACAGGTCACCGGCCTGGGCCAGCTCGTCGACGAAAGCGACCGCGTGCGGGTTGCCCATGTTGACGTTGAGCGCGGGCCAGACCTGATCGCCGACCGTCACCTCGACCCCGTCGGGACCGGGCAGCCGGACCTTGCCCATGTCGACCGTGATCAGGCCCGGACCTTCGGCGGTGTCCTCCGCGACCCGCACCGTGAGCACACCGGCCCGGGTGGCGATCGGGATCAGGCCCGGCTTGGCCAGCCCGGCCTCGACCAGGTAGCGGGCGAAGACCCGGCTGCCGTTGCCGCACATCTCGGCGATCGAGCCGTCGGCGTTCCGGTAGTCCATGAACCACTCGGCCCGGTCGGCCATGCCGACCGCCGCCGGGTCGGCCGCCGACCGGACCACCCGGATCAGGCCGTCGCCACCGATACCGGCCCGGCGGTCGCACAGGGCGGCGACCTCGGCCGGACCGAGGTCGAGCAGACCGTCCCCGTCCGGGACGATCACGAAGTCGTTCTGGGTGCCGTGGCCCTTGAGGAAGGGGAGACCGAAGGTCTTGGATGCGCTCACAGAGCCGATGGTACTGAGACCGACCGGTCAGGAGGCGAGGTGGACCACACGCCAGACGGCGAGGCCGACCGCGGCCACTGCGGCCAGGGTGTAGAGCGCGATCGCCTTGCGACCGGCCCGCCGGCCGCTGCCCCGGCGCGGGACGCCGGGCCACTTGTACCCGGCCATCCGGGCGGCCATCGCGCCCCAGCCGACCGAGGCGGCGGTGAGCAGCAGGCCGAGCATCCCGATCATCGCGGAGGCGCCGCCCCCGGAGCCGAAGGCGAGCGGGAAGGCGAACATCAGCGCACCGGCGGCGCCGACCAGCACGATCGGCAGGATCTGCCACCAGCGCAGCCGGCGCAGCGGCCGGATCTCCCGCTCGTGGACCACGCCGGGTGCGGCCAGGTCGGCGAGGGCGGGCAGAGCCAGGGCGTACGAGGTGGGAATCCGGTCTTCGGACAGCACCAGTTCGGCGCTGACACTGCTCGGCAGTTCCTCGGTTTCGGGGCCGGTACCCGTGGACACGCGGCCTCCCCTGACGGTTCGACACGAGCCAACGGACTCGCGGGTGTAGGAGCGGCCCGCGCGGCCGACCCCTGGTTGTTCTCGATAATGGCATGTCCGGTACCGCCGACGCGGGTTCCATCGGGCCGTCGGGTGATCCGTGGCCAGGACGTGATGTGCCTGTAACCCTCAGTTGGTCGTGCACCTGCAGCTGCACCGGCCGGATGGCCGGAAACCGCTCAGATCTGACGGTCGATCAGCTCCAGGGACCGTTCCAGCAGCGCAGTCGGGTCCGCACCGGCCGGGCGGGCCAGCCAGTGGATCCGGTCGTCCCGGCGGAACCAGGACTCCTGGCGGCGGGCGAACCGCCTGGTCGCCCGCACGGTTTCGGCCTTCGCCTCGTCCTCGGTGCAGTCCCCCGCGAAGTGGGCCAGCACCTGCTGGTAGCCGAGTGCCCGGGAGGCGGTCAGCCCGTCCCGCAGCCCTCGCGCCTCCAGCTCGCGGACCTCGGCGAGCAGACCGGCCTCCCACATCCGGTCCACCCGCAGCTCGATCCGGCGGTCCAGCTCCGGACGCTCCACCTGGACGCCGATCTGCACCGTGTCGTACACGGCGGTGTTGGTCGGCAGGCTGGCGGTGAACGGGCGGCCGGTGATCTCGATGACCTCCAGCGCCCGGACCACCCGGCGACCGTTGCTGGGCAGGATCGCCTGGGCGGCGGCCGGGTCCAGCTCGGCCAGCCGCCGGTGCAGCGCACCGCTGCCGAGCTGCTCGCACTCGGCCTCCAGCCGGGCCCGGACCGCCGGGTCCGTGCCGGGGAACTCCATCTCGTCGATCGCCGCCCGGACGTACAGCCCGGAGCCGCCGACCAGCACGGGCGTCCGGCCCTCGGCGAGCAGCCGGTCGATCGAAGCCCTGGCCAGCCGCTGGAACTCGGCGACGCTGGCGGCCTCGGTGACGTCCCAGATGTCCAGCAGGTGGTGCGGGATGCCGCCGCGCTCGGCGGTGGTGAGCTTCGCGGTGCCGATGTCCATGCCCCGGTAGAGCTGCATCGAGTCGGTGTTGATCACCTCGCCGCCGAGCGCGGTGGCGATGGCGACCGCCAGGTCGGACTTGCCCGCGGCGGTCGCGCCGACCACGGAGACGACGCGGGGCTGGATGACGGGAGAGCTGCTCACGGGCCAAGTCTCGCAAAGATCGGGAGTGGCACCGTGTCTCAGGTCGTCACTCTGGGGAAGGATATGAACGGTATGACCTATTTTCTCCGTCCGCCGGGCGGACCCTGCTGAAGGAGAGCAACGGACCATGGGTCTGATGGACAACCTCAAGGGCAAGGCCGAGGAGCTCAAGGGCAAGGCCAGCGAACTCGCGGGCAAACACAACGAGAAGATCGACCACATGGTCGAGAAGACCGGCAGCGCCGTGGACAAGGCCACCAAGGGCAAGTACAGCGACAAGATCGAGACCGGCACGAGCAAGGCCAAGGGCGCGGTGGACCACTTCGCCGCCAAGCCCAAGGACGAGGGTCAGAGCTGACCCGCTGTCAGCTCCAGGAGGCCACGAAGTAGCCCACCCCGTACGGGGCTTCGTCGTACCGCAGCCTCCCGTTCAACCCGGCGCCCTGAGCAGCTCCCGCGAGGACCTGCCAGGGCGCCCGTCCGTCTGCCTGGAGCTCCGCCGACACCCCGGGGTCGAGCGCGGCCAGCGCGGTCAGGTCCGCGGCACCCAGGGCCCGGGCCGCCTCGGCGTCGTAGCCCTCGGCGCGGTCGTCCAGATAGCCCGGCGCCTTGACCGATCGGCAGGCGCTGCCACCGCCGAGCACCAGCAGAGCGACCCGGTCGGCCAGTTCGGCCAGCCCGCCGCCCAGGCCGAGCAGCCGCTCGGCCGGCGCGTCGGCCGGGACGGCGCACGCGTGGGTGGGGGTGGTCGCCCCCGCCTGCTCCAGCAGCCAGGCTCCGACGGCCAACGACGGCGCGAGCTCCGGACCGTCCACCCCACCCGACGGCAGCCGCACCACCCGGGGCACGCCGTACCGGTGGAACGAACCCACTCCGCCCTCGGTCCACACCCCGGCCTCCGGACCGCCGCCGACCAGCACGATCAGCTCCGCCCCCGAGGCCGACAACTCCCGCACCGCTTCCAGGCAGGCGGCCCGCAGCGGCTCCAGTTCGGGCGCCGCACCCGAGGCGACCTCGGGCACCAGCAACGGCGGACAGGGGACGACGGCAGCGGCTACGAGCATGACGATCACCTTATGGCACCCGCCGCAGCACCCAGGGGCTCGGGGAACAGCGACGGTTCGTGGCTGGCGGGCATCACGGCGAAAGTGCCTGACCAGCTACGGACGGATCACCTTGCAGCGGTCGGCGTCGCAGTTCCCCGAGCCCCTGGTGGCTGAGCCCGGAGGGCTACTCGCCGCAACCCGTGACCACGGGAAGCGCAGCCGGAACCCCGATGGTGGGCAGGCCGAGCATCACGCCGGCCGGCTTCGCCGCCGGGGCGCCCTGCCGCTTCTCCCAGGCGTCGCCCGCGCGGGTGCGGCGGACAGCCAGGGTGGGCCCCTCGGCGAGCAGGTGGTGCGGGGCGGCGTAGGTGATCTCGACCGTCACCGTGTCACCCGGACGGACCGGCTCGGTGGGGCGGGTGAAGTGAACAAGGCGGTTGTCGGGGGCGCGGCCGGAGAGCCGGTCCGTCCGGTCGTCCTTCTTGCCCTCGCCCTCGGCGACCAGGATCTCCAGCACCCGGCCGACCTGCTTCTTGTTCTCCTCCCAGGAGATCTCCTCCTGGAGGGCGATCAGCCGGTTGTAGCGCTCCTGCACCACGGCCTTGGGGATCTGCCCCTCCATCTCGGCGGCCGGAGTGCCGGGCCGCTTGGAGTACTGGAAGGTGAAGGCGTTGGTGAAGCGGGCCTCCCGGACCGCGTGCATGGTCTGCTCGAAGTCCTCCTCGGTCTCACCGGGGAAGCCGACGATGATGTCGGTGGAGATCGCCGCGTCCGGCATCGCCTCACGGACCTTGCGGATGATGCCGAGGAAACGGTCCTGCCGGTACGAGCGCTTCATCGCGCGCAGCACGGTGTCCGAACCGGACTGCATCGGCATGTGCAGCTGGGGCATCACGTTCGGGGTCTCCGCCATCGCGGCGATCACGTCGTCGGTGAAGTCGCGCGGGTGCGGCGAGGTGAAGCGAATGCGCTCCAGGCCCTCGATCTGCCCGGCCGCCCGGAGCAGCTTGGAGAACGCCTCCCGGTCGCCCAGGTCGGAGCCGTACGCGTTGACGTTCTGGCCGAGCAGGGTGACCTCGATGACGCCCTCGCCGACCAGCGCCTCGATCTCGGCGAGCACGTCGCCGGGGCGACGGTCCTCCTCCTTGCCGCGCAGCGCCGGGACGATGCAGAAGGTGCAGGTGTTGTTGCAGCCGACCGAGATCGCCACCCAGGCCGCGTACGCCGACTCGCGCCGGGTCGGCAGGGTGGACGGGAAGGTCTCCAGCGACTCCAGGATCTCCACCTGGGCCTGCTGCTCGATCCGGGCCCGCTCCAGCAGCGCCGGCAGGTGCCCGATGTTGTGGGTGCCGAAGACCACGTCGACCCAGGGGGCCCGCTTCACGATGGTGTCGCGGTCCTTCTGGGCCAGGCAGCCGCCGACGGCGATCTGCATGTCCTTGTTCCGGGTCTTCGCCGGGGCGAGCTGTCCGAGGTTGCCGTACAGCTTGTTGTCGGCGTTCTCACGCACCGCACAGGTGTTGAAGACCACCAGGTCGGGATCACCCTCCTGGTCGGCCTTCACGTACCCGGCGTCCTCGAGCAGCCCGGAGAGCCGCTCGGAGTCGTGCACGTTCATCTGGCAGCCGTACGTGACGACCTTGTAGCTCTTGGAATCCTGGCTCGTACCCACGGACCCAAGAGTACGAGAACCGGATCGGGCTCCGTGACCCTCTCCCTTTCCCGGGCCCGGCCTGGCAGTATCCAACCCCATGACCTGGAGACCCGTCGCCCTGCCGAACGCAGTGGCCCGCAGCCGGCTCGGCCGGACGGCCGCCGCGTTGCTGCTGGTCATCGGCGGGCTGGGCGGTTGGTGGCTGGCCGCGGCCGACGGCCCGGACTACCCGCGCGGCGAGATCGGCTTCGCCACCGGAGTCCAGCGAGGTGTGTACGACCGGTACGGACAGCTGCTCCGCAGCTACCTGCACACCGCGATGCCCGGGGTCGAACTGCGGCTGGACAACTCGCAGGGCTCGATCGACAACCTGGACCGGGTCGCCTCAGGACGGGACGCGTTCGCGATCGCCACCGCCGACGCGGTGGCCAGCTACCGGGGCGACGGCAAGGACCGGCTACGCGGGATAGCCCGGCTGTACGACGACTACCTGCAACTGGTGGTGCCCGCCGACTCCAAGGTGCAGCGGGCCGCCGACCTCAAGGGCCTGCGGGTCGGGGTCGGGCAGAGCCGGTCCGGCGTCCTGCTGGTGACGAAGCGTCTGCTGGCCTCGGCCGGACTGGATCCGGACCAGGACGTGGCCGCCGCGAACCTCGGCGTCGGTGACGCCGCCGACCAGCTGAAGAACGGTCAGCTGGACGCCTTCTTCTGGTCCGGCGGGCTGCCCACCAGTGCGCTGAGCGACCTCTCGGACCAGTTCGCGATCCGGATCGTCCCGCTCGGTGACCTGGCCGAGGCGGTCGGCCACGGCGAGGGCGGCGGCGCCGACGCCTACCGCGCCGCCACCATCCCGGCCGACGCCTACCCCAAGGCCCGCCCCTCCGCGACGGCGGTGGCGACCCTGGCCGTCCCCAACCTGCTGATCACCCGCGAGGACGTCGACCCGGCCCTGGTGGAGCGGATGACCCAGGCCGTGATCGACAGTCGCGACGCGATCGGCGCCGAAGTCCACGCCGCCCAGGTGGTGGACCTCCGCACCGCCGTCTACACGGACCCGCTGGCCCTGCACGAGGGCGCCCGGCGCTACTACCTCTCCGTCAAACCGTAAGTTTCCGAGGAGATCTGGCGCTCGGGTCACTGCGAAAGTGCCTGACCAGCTACGGACGGATCACCTTTTCCGAGGTCGGCGTCGCAGTTCCCCGAGCCCCTGGTGGCTGATGCCCGAGCACCCTGCCAAGGGTCACCGGGGCCGAGGGACCGTCAGGTGGACCGAGAGGCCCGTCGGGGTGACCGGGGCGAAGTCGAGGGAGCCGCCGCCGGCCAGCAGCAGGGTACGGGCGATGGAGAGGCCGAGGCCGGAGCCGTCGACGTTCTGGTGGCGGGGGCTGCGCCAGAAGCGGTCGCCGATCCGGGCGAGTTCCTCTTCGGTGAGGCCGGGGCCCGCGTCGGAGACGGTGAGGGTGACCTCGCGTTTGCCGCGCTCGACGCCGAGCCGGACGGCCCCGCCGCTCGGGGTGAACTTGAGCGCGTTGTCGAGCACCGCGTCGAGCGCGCTGCCGAACCCGATCGGGTCGGCCAGCCCGACCGCGGTGGCCGGACCGTCCCAACCGAGCTGGATGCCGCGCTGGTTGGCGACCTGCTGCCAGGCGTCGATCCGGGCCAGCGCGAGGTCGGCCAGGTCGACGTGTTCGGGTTCGGGGCGGGCGTGTTCGGCGGTGGCCAGGCCGAGCAGGTCGTCGAGCACCCGGGCCAGCCGGACGCCCTCCTCCCGGACCGCGCCGAGCTCGGCGTCGTGGCCTTCCGGGAGTTCGAGACCGAGCAGTTCGACCCGCAGCAGCAGGGCGGCCAGCGGGTTGCGCAGCTGGTGCGAGGCATCCGCGACGAAGGCCCGCTGCTGGTCCAGGGAGATCAGTACGTTGTCCGCCATGTCGTTGAACGACCGGGCCAGCCGCCGGAGTTCGGGGGGGCCACTGCTGGGGGCGACCCGGGCGTTCATCCGGCCGGTGGCGATGTCGTGGGTGGCCCGGTCCAGGGTGCGGACCGGGCGCAGCACCCAGCCGGTCAGCCGCATCGAGAGCAGGATGGCCGCGATCATGGCGAGCGACTCGCCCGCGCCGATGCCGAGCCAGCGGTAGAGGATCCGGTGCCGCAGCGCTCCGGTGGGCGACTCGGTGATCACCACGGCGATCACGTCACCGTCGCGGACCACCGGGGCGGCCACGGTGAGCGTGCGGTCGGGTGTCCAGGGCCAGGCCTGCGGCGGGTTCTGGCTGCGGCGGCCGTCCACCGCCTCCTGGAAGGCCTGCGATCCGGAGCCGGTGGTCGGGACCTGCCAGTCGGCGGGGGCCACCGCCACCGCGCTGCCGTCCCGGTGGAAGATGCCGACCTTGATCCCGTACAGCTCGTGGTAGCGCTGGACCTCGCCGACCAGGGCGTGCAGCCGGCCGCCGTCGCCGTCCACGGGGGTGGGGTCGCCCTTGACGGCGGTGCCCGCGGTGGGGCGGCCCTGGGTCGGCAGGCTCTGGGCGAACCGGGCGGCGTCGTCCATCCGGTCGACCACCACCTTGCTCTGCTCGGCGGCGGCCATCGCGGCCCCCAGCGGCACCCCGAGAGCGGCCAGGACGGCGGTCATCAGGGAGAGCAGGATGCCGAGCAGGCGGGTACGCACGGGGGATCAGCCGGCCGGCTGCTCGGGGATCAGGCGGTAGCCGACCCCCCGGACGGCCTCGACCAGGCCGGGCAGCGCGAGCTTGGTGCGCAGCGAACCGATGTGCACCTCGAGGGTCCGGCCGTTGCCCTCCCAGCCGGAGCGCCAGACCTCGCTGAAGATCTGCTCCCGCCGGTAGACCACGCCGGGGCTCTGCGCGAGCAGCGCCAGCAGGTCGAACTCCTTGCGGGTGAGCGGGACATCGCGCCCCTGCACGCTGACCCGGCGGCGTTCGCGGTCGATCAGGATGCCGCGGGCCTCCAGCGGCCCGGCCTGGCTGACCGGCTCGGCCGGTTCGGCGGCGAGGCCGCGGCGGGCCACCGCGTGGATGCGGGCGAGCAGTTCACCCATGTCGTACGGCTTGGTGACGTAGTCGTCGGCGCCGAGGTTGAGGCCGTGGATCCGGGATCGGATGTCGGCCCGCGCGGTCACCATGATCACCGGGACGCCGCTGTGCGCGCGGATCCGGCTGCACACCTCGAAGCCGTCCCGGTCGGGCAGGCCGAGGTCGAGCAGCACCACCCGGTACGGGTCGCTGCCGTCCGGCACCAGCGCGTCCAGCGCCTCGTGCCCGCTGCGGGCGTGCCTGACCTGGAAGCCGTGCCGGCCGAGCACCGCGACCAGCGCGGCGGCCACCCGTTCGTCGTCCTCGACGAGCAGCAGTCGCATCCTGGGCCTCCGTTCGGTGTCCGATCCCTGCGGAGTATTGTCCAGTCCGCTCCGTCTGTCACGGCCGGACCGGTCGGCGACACAGCGTGGCCGGATCGTGATGCTCAAGTAATCCTCAGATCGGCTGACGTGGCATGGTCAGCGCCCTAAGGTCGGCCCAACCGGGGGCTGCGAGCTCCGCCGGCGAACAGCCCCCGGGATCAGCACCGCCCCCTGTGAGGAGAAACCTCAGGGGTTCGCCCACGAGGGAGCCAGGCGCGATGACCGAGACCACCGTCAGTGACTCCACCGCTGCTCCGCTGGTGGTGCTGAGCGGTGTGAACAAGCACTTCGGCGCCCTGCACGTGCTCCAGGACATCGACCTGGAGATCCGCCAGGGCGAGGTCGTGGTGCTGATCGGCCCGTCCGGATCCGGCAAGTCGACCCTGTGCCGGACCATCAACCGGCTGGAGACCATCGACTCGGGCGCGATCTCGATCGACGGCCGCCCGCTGCCCGCCGAGGGCAAGCAGCTGGCCAAGCTCCGGGCCGAGGTCGGCATGGTGTTCCAGAGCTTCAACCTCTTCGCGCACAAGACCGTGCTGGAGAACGTGGTGCTCGGCCAGGTGAAGGTGCGGAAGATCGCGCGCCCCGAGGCCGAGAAGACCGCGCACGCACTGCTGGAGCGGGTCGGGCTGGCGGCGCACGCGGCCAAGTACCCGGCCCAGCTCTCCGGTGGCCAGCAGCAGCGGGTGGCGATCGCCCGCGCGCTGGCGATGAACCCGAAGGTGATGCTCTTCGACGAGCCCACCTCGGCGCTCGACCCGGAGATGATCAACGAGGTGCTGGAGGTCATGCGCAGTCTGGCCGCCGAGGGGATGACCATGGTCGTGGTCACCCACGAGATGGGCTTCGCCCGCTCCGCCGCCAACCGCGTGCTCTTCATGGCCGACGGCAAGATCGTCGAGGAGAACACCCCGGAGGCGTTCTTCACCGCGCCCCGCAGCGACCGTGCCAAGGACTTCCTTTCGAAGATCCTGCACCACTGAGGCCCCCACTGACCTAGCGTCAGTCTTCTGTCATGCCCTGAACTCCCCGTGCCCGGACACTCCGTGGCCACACCAGAGGAGAGCTCCTTCCATGAGGACTCGTCGTACCATCGCTGCCGCCATGTCCGTGCTGGCCCTGACCGCCGTCGCGGCCTGTGGCAAGGAGGCCCCCGTGGCCGCCGACAACGCCGTCAAGCTGCCGACCTACACGGTGAAGACCGACGCCAAGGTGGAGGGCTCGAAGACCTTCGACGAGGCCAAGAAGCGCGGCAAGTTGGTCATCGGCGCCAAGGCCGACCAGCCGTACCTGGGCTTCGAGAACACCGCCACCGGCGCCCGTGAGGGCTTCGACATCGAGATCGCCAAGATGATCGCGGCCGACCTGGGCTTCGCGCCCGACAAGATCGAGTTCAAGACGATCAACTCGGCCAACCGTGAGACCTCGCTCATCGGCGGCCAGATCGACTACTACGTCGGCACCTACACCATCAACGACACCCGCAAGCAGAAGGTCTCCTTCGCCGGCCCGTACTACATCGCCGGCCAGGACCTGCTGGTGCTCAAGGACAAGGCCGAGTTCACCGGCCCCGAGTCGGTCAAGGGCAAGAAGGTCTGCTCCGCGACCGGCTCCACCTCGGTGAAGAAGATCGAGGAGTTCGACCCGGTCAAGCCGGTCACCCAGTACGACACCTACGCCCAGTGCGTGGACAAGCTGCTCACCAACGAGGTCGACGCGGTCACCACCGACGACGCGATCCTCAAGGGCTTCGCCGCCAAGAACGCCGGCAAGCTCAAGGTGGTCGGCAAGACCTTCTCCAAGGAGCCCTACGGCGTCGGCCTCGCCAAGGAGGACACGGCCTTCCAGACCGCCGTGGCCGCCGCGCTGAAGGCGCACGAGGACAACGGCGACTGGAAGAAGGCGTACGACGCCACCCTCGGTCTCTCGGGCGCTGCGGCTCCGGAGATCCCGGCCCTGACCAACTGACCCGTCCAGTAACGAAAGGAGGGCCGCCGGTATGGGCAGACTGTTCGAGAACGGCAACTTGGAGCTGTTCCGGGACGGCTTCCTGCAGACGGTCGAACTCAGCGCGCTGAGTGCGCTGTTCGCCCTGCTGCTGGGCACCCTGCTGGCGGCCTTCCGGGTCTCCCCGGTCCCGGTGCTGCGAGTCTTCGGCACCGTCTGGGTCAACACCTTCAGGAACACCCCGCTGACCGTGCTGTTCTTCGCGGTGGTCTTCGGACTCCCGCGGCTGGGCGTGCACTTCGACAACTTCACCTTCGCGGTGATAGCCCTGTCCGCGTACACCGGCTCGTTCGTCTGCGAGGTGCTCCGCTCGGGCATCAACACCGTCCAGGTCGGCCAGGCCGAGGCGGCCCGCAGTCTGGGCATGACGTTCAGTCAGACCCTGACCCAGGTGGTGCTGCCGCAGGCGGCGCGGACGGTGCTGGGGCCGATGAGCAGTGTGTTCATCGCACTCCCCCGCAACTCGGCGATCGCGGGCGCGTTCAGCGTCTCGGAGCTGTACCACTTCCAGCAGACCATGACCGACCTCGGGTACGGCATCTTCCTGATCTTCTTCTGGGTGGCGCTCGCCTATCTCTTCCTGAGCGCCTGCGTCGCCCTGATCTTCCGCTTCCTCGAGACCCGACTGGCGGTGGCCCGATGAGCGGCAGCAGTGTTCTCTACGACGTCCCCGGCCCCCGGGCCAAGGCGCGCAACCTGATCCTCGGCGTGCTGGCAGGCGCCGGTCTGCTCGGACTGCTCTGGTACGTGTACCGGAGCCTGGCCGACGCCAACCAGTTCACCGCAGCGATGTGGGACCCGTTCCAGTACAAGGTGGCCCAGGAGAAGATCCTGACCGGCCTGCTGGACACCCTCAAGGCCTTCGCCACGGCGGCCGTGCTCTCGCTGATCCTCGGCGCGCTGCTCGCGGCGGGCCGGCTCTCCGACCACAAGCCGGTCCGGACGGTGTGCACAGCGATCGTGCAGTTCTTCCGGGCGATGCCGCTGCTGATCATGATCTTCGCGCTGTACCAGTCGCTCTTCACCACCTCCCCGTTCTGGGGCCTGGTGATCGGGCTGGCCCTGTACAACGGCGCGGTCCAGGCCGAGATCATCCGCTCCGGCATCAACGCCGTGCCGCGCGGACAGGGCGAGGCGGCCTTCGCGCTCGGCCTGCGCAAGACCCAGGTGATGGGCACCGTGCTGGTCCCGCAGGCGGTCCGCTCGATGCTGCCGGCCATCATCGGCCAGCTGGTCGTCACCCTCAAGGACACCTCGCTCGGCTTCGTCATCACCTACCCCGAGCTGCTCTACGTCGGGAAGCTGATCGCCGGCACCACGGCCACTCCGGACGGTTACCCGTACATCCCGGTCACCATCATCATCGGAGCGATCTACATCACGCTGTGCCTTCTTCTCACGGCGCTCGCCAAGTGGATCGAGGGCCGGAGCCGCCGCGGCGCGAACCGGCGTACACCTGCCGCTGCTTGACGGACACCCAGGTGATCTGTTGCATTGCTCTTCGTGACACCACCCGGGACCTCTGAGAGCCTGACTGCATATCCGGGCCGCATGCCCGGGCCGGATATGCGGTCGGGCTCTGCCGCCCTTTCGGCTCCTCCGACCATGTGCGAGGTCCCGCCGTGGACCCGGTGATCATCGTCGGGGCCGGTCCGGTCGGCCTGGCCCTGGCCCTCGCGCTGGCCAGACAGGACGTACCCAGCGTCGTCCTGGACGAAGGCGCGGGGGTCTGCTCCGAGGGCCCGCGCAGCGTCGTGCTCACCCATGACAGCACCGCCTTCCTGACCCGGCTCGGCTACCAGCGGGCCGCCTCCGACGCCGCGAGCTGGGACGCCTTCACCATCTGGCGCCGCCGCACCGAGGTGCTCAGGATGCCGCTGGACGGCATCACCCACCTGCCGCAGCACCGGCTGCACCGCGGCCTGCGGGACGCGGTCACCGCCACCCCGCTGATCCAGCTCAGCCCGCTCACCCGGCTGGTCGAGCTGGAGCAGGACAAGGACGGGGTCAGCGCGCGTAGCGTCAACTCGCAGACCAACGCCGTCACCTGGTGGCGCGGAAGTCATCTGGTCGGCTGCGACGGGGCCCGCTCGACCGTCCGCAAACTGCTCAAGGTGCGCTTCCCCGGCCGCCCCGCCGTCGACCGGCACGCGGTGGCCACCATCCGGGTGGACCTGCCGTTCGCGGGCGAGGCCCGGCTGCACCGCGAACCCCCGTGGCGGGGCGACCGCGAGGCCTCCGCCCGCCCGCTCCCGGACGGGCTCTGGCGGCTCGACTGGCGGCTGCCCCCCGGCCGCCCGGCACCCACCGCCCCGGTCGACCCGCACGCCACCTGGCCCGGCATCGTCACCGGCGACACCCTGCTGGCCCGGGTGAAATCCACCCTGACCGGCTGGTGCGGCGAGCTCCCGCCGTACGAACTGCTGGCCGCCGCCGACCACACCGCCCAGCAGCGGCTGGCCGCCCGGTTCCGGGTCGGCCGCTGCTTCCTGGCCGGGGACGCCGCCCACCTGCACGGCGCACTCGGCATGCAGAACCTCGCCGACGGCCTGCGGGACGCCGACAACCTGTCCTGGCGGCTCGCGCTGGCCTGGCACCTGCACTCCGGCTCCACCCTGCTGGACGGCTACGAGACCGAACGGCGCGGAGCGGTCGGCGCCCGGCTGCGCGCGGTCGACCAGGCGATGCCGCTGCTCCGGCCGCTGCGCGGCTGGCAGCAGACCCGGCGGTCGCTGCTCACCGGCTCGTTCCGCAAGCACGCCCCGCTGCTGGCGGACGGTCAGCTCGGCACCGGCCGGTTCGGCGGCGCGCCCGCCTACCCCGAGGCGCCGTCCGGCATCCCCGGCCGGGTCCCGCCACAGCGCGGCAGCCGGGGCACCTCGCTGACCGAGCAACTCCCGCCGACCGCCGCCGGGGTGCTCGCCCCCGACCTGCCGGTGACCACCACCGACGGCAGCACCGACCGGCTGCACGCCAGGCTCGGGGCCGGCTTCCTGCTGCTGCTGGTCGCGCCCGGCACCACGGTCTGGTCCTCCCAGCACTGGCTCTCGGCCGGTCTGATGCCCCGGCTGACCGCCCTGGCCGCCGCCCTGCCGATCCCCACCGAAGTGCTGGTCACCGACCAGTACCCGGCGGCCGATCCGCACACAGTCCTGCTGATCCGCCCCGACGGCCACCTGGTCGGCTCCGCCCACGGCGCCGAACCCGACGCCCTCCAGGCCCTGGCCCAGCACGCCCGCGGCGGCCCGACCCCGATCACCAGCCCCTGACGGCCCGTCACCGGCTGCGGCGCTGACCATGCGTCAGCCCGTCACTGGTCGCGGCGACGGACCGCCGCGACCGTGACGCCGGCCGCCAGCAGGACCCAGATCGGGTAGACCGTCCAGGCCCCGCCGACGGTGCCGGGGTAGGGGCTCGGTGCGGGCGTCCCGACCACGTCCACCAGTCGGGTCCAGGCGCGGTACGGCATGGCGTGAGCGGCGACCGCGGTCCAGTACCGGTCGGTGCTCAGGAAGATCGGCACCAGCAGCAACAGGACGGTGGAGCCGACCACGGCGCCGGCGCCGTGCCGCACCAGCGCACCGACGGCCATCCCGGTCAGCGCCGACAGCGGTGCCAGCAGCGCGGACGCCGCCACCAGCCGCAGCGCGCCGGGACGGTCGAATGACACCCCGGCGCCGTGCTCGGCGAACACCGCCTGGGTCAGCACGAACGAGGCGGCCGCGAGCACCGCGCCGAAGACCGTGCTGACCAGCCCGACCACGACCACCTTGGCCGCCAGCACCGAGCTCCGGGCCGGGACGGCCGCGAAGGTGGCCCGGATCAGACCGGTGCCGTACTCGCCGGTGACCGCCATCGCGCCGAAGGCCCCGAGCGCGAGCATCAGCACCATCGCCCCGTTCGAGGTGAAGGCGGTCATCAACGACAGCCCCTCCCGGATGAACTCGGCCTGGTCCGCCAAGGTCCGCTCGGCCCAGTAGTGGTTCTGGTCGTAGGCGGTGCCGACGTTCAGACCGAGCACCGCCAGCGCGGCGATCAGCAGCGACCCGGCGGTCGAGCGCAGCGACCAGAGCTTGATCCACTCGGCGGCCACCAGGTCCGCGAACCGGGCGTGGGGTTCGGTGGTCGTCATCGGGTCTCTCCTGCGAGGTATTCGACGCTGTCGGCGGTGAGTTCCATGAAGGCCTGCTCCAACGAGGCGGTCCGGGGGGTCAGTTCGTGCAGCAGCAGCCGGTGCTCGAAGGCGAGCTCGCCGATCCGGGCCGCACTCGCGCCGGTCACCGAGAGCAACCCGTCATCCGTCCGCACCACGGCGCCGTGGGCGGTCAGCACGGTGGCCAACGCGGCACCGTCGGGCGTACGGACCGTCACGCTCGCGCCGCTGCGGGCCGCGAACTCCGCCAGGCTCTCGGCCGCGATCAGCTCGCCCCGGCCGACCACCACCAGATGGTCGGCCGTGTGCTCCATCTCCGTCATCAGGTGGCTGGAGACGAACACCGTGCGGCCCTCGGCGGCCAGCCGCCGGAACAGCCCGCGCACCCAGCGCACGCCTTCCGGGTCCAGCCCGTTCAGCGGCTCGTCGAACAGCAGCACCGGCGGATCACCGAGCAGCGCGGCGGCGATGCCCAGCCGCTGGCGCATCCCGAGCGAGTACCCGCTGATCCGCCGTCCGGCCACCTCGGCCAGGCCGACCTCGCGCAGCACCTCGGCCACCCGGCCGCGCGGGATGCGGTTGCTGACGGCCAGCGCGGACAGGTGCGCCCGCGCACTCCGCCCGCCGTGCAGGTCGCCCGCGTCCAGCAACGCGCCGACGTGCCGCAGTCCGCGCGAGCGGTCCCCGAACGGCCGGCCCTCGACCAGCGCCGAGCCACTGGTCGGTCGGTGCAGTCCGAGGATCATCCGGAGGGTGGTGCTCTTGCCCGCCCCGTTCGGGCCGAGGAACCCGGTGACACACCCGGGCCGCACGGTGAAGGTCAGGTCGTGGACGGCCGTGGTGCTGCCGTAACGCTTCGTCAGTTCGTTCACTTCGATCACCCGGCCAACCCTGCCGATCCACGCCCCCGTCCGACATCGGACCAGCGCTGTCATTCCACCGGAGCTCTGTCGACCCAGGGTGTACGACCACGGTCCGATGACCCGTCAGGTCCGGCTGGCTAGGATCGATCGCATGCTGCTCCCGCTGTTCAAGCGCATATCGCCGGGTGCCTGGACGGCCCTCGCCTGGTCCGTGGGCACCGTGCTGACCTTCCTGTTCCGGATCAGGCTGCCCGGTGAGGGCAGCTCCGCCGTCATGTCCGGCGTACTGATCTACCGCTGGGACGGTCTGGCGATCCTGGCAGTGGCCGCCGCCGTCACGGTGACCGCCGGTCACCGTCTGACGCACCGTCCGCTGGGTGCGCTGGCCGGGGTGCTCGTCGGAGCCGTGTTCGGCACCACCCCGCTCGGCGCCGGGGAGATCCCGCTGCTGCAGTTCCTCGCGGTCGACGTCGCCCTCTACTTCATCGCCGCCGCCCGGCCCCGCCGGACCTCGCTCACCGCCCTCGGGGCGGCGCTCGGCGTGCTGGCCGCTTTCCTGGCCTTCCGGCTGCTGTCCGGCTGGTCGGTCGGGGTGTCGACCGAACTGACGGTCGCCCTGACCGCCGTCGTCGCCTGGCTGGCCGGCAACTCGACCCACCAGGCCCGGTCGTACGCCGAACGGTCCAGGGCCCAGGCCACCGCCCAGGCGATCACCACCGAGCGGCTCCGGATCGCCCGCGAGCTGCACGACGTGGTCGCGCACAGCATCGGCATCATCGCGCTGCAGGCCGGTGCCGCGAAGCGGGTGATGGAGAGTCAGCCGGCCGCCGCCCGGGAGGCACTGGGCACCATCGAGTCCACCGGCCGGGAGACCCTGGCCGGACTGCGCCGGATGCTCGGTGCGCTCCGCGAGGGCGAACCGGAGCGGATCACCCCCGAACTCGGCCTGGCCGACCTCGACCGGCTCGCCGGCCGCACCACCGCGGCCGGGGTCCGGGTCGACGTGGAGTGGCTCGGCGAGCCGCACCCGCTGCCGCCGGAGATCGACGTCTCCGCCTACCGGATCGTCCAGGAGGCGATCACCAACGTGGTCCGCCACTCCGGCACCGACACCTGCCGGGTCGTCATACACCGCCGGGCCGACGAACTCGCCGTCGAGATCACCGACCGGGGCCGGGGCCACGGCCAGGGCCCCGACAGCGGCTACGGTCTGGTCGGCATGCGCGAACGCGCAGCCCTGCTGCACGGCGAGTTCTCCGCCGCGCCGCTTCCCGGCGGCGGCTTCCGGGTCGCCGCTCGCCTCCCTTTCCCGACTGGAGTCCGATGACCGTCCGTGTCCTGCTCGCCGACGACCAGCCGCTGGTGCGCGCCGCCCTGCGGATGGTGATCACCGACGCTCCCGACCTCGAGCTGGTCGGCGAGGCCGGCACCGGCGCCGAAGCCGTCGAGCTGACCGGGGAGCTGCACCCCGACATCGTGGTGATGGACATCCGGATGCCCGGGATGGACGGCATCGAGGCCACCCGGCGGATCATGGCGGGCCCGGGCACCGCCCACGTCATCGTGCTGACCACCTTCGACGACGACGAGTACGTCTACGGCGCGCTGCGCGCCGGGGCGTCCGGGTTCCTGGTCAAGGACATGGCCCTGGAGGAGATCCTGGCCGCCGTCCGGGTGGTCGCCGACGGGGACGCACTGATCGCCCCGAGCGTGACCCGCCGGCTGATCACCGAGTTCGCCGACCGGCCGGCCGCCCCCGTCCGACGGCCCGTCAGCGGGATCACCGACCGGGAGCGCGAGGTGCTCACCCTGGTCGGCAGCGGCCTGTCGAACACCGAGATCGGCGAGCGGCTGGGCATCAGCATGGCCACCACCAAGACCTACATGACCCGCCTGCTCACCAAGCTCGACGCCCGGGACCGGGTCCAGCTGGTGATCATCGCGTACCGGGCCGGTCTGGTGACGGTCTGAACCAGGTCTACCGGGCGAACTCCACCGCGCGGCTCTCCCGGACCACGGTGATCCGTATCCGGCCCGGGAAGGTGAGCTCCTCGGCGACCCGCTTGGCCACCTCGCGGGCGATCACCTGGGCGCCGAGGTCGTCGACCAACTCGGGCTGGACCATCACCCGGACCTCGCGGCCGGCCTGCATCGCGTACACCTTGGCGACGCCGTCGAACTCCCGGGCGATCTCCTCCAGCCGCTCCAGCCGCCGGACGTGGGCCTCCACCGACTCCTTCCGCGCGCCGGGCCGCCCGCCCGAGCAGGCGTCGGCGGCCTGGGTCAGCACCGCCTCCACGGTCTGCGGCTCCACCTCGCCGTGGTGCGCCTCGATCGCGTGCACCACCTCGGCCGACTCGCCCCAGCGCCTGGCGAACTCGGCCCCGACCGCCGCATGACTGCCCGTCACCTCGTGGCTCAGCGCCTTGCCCACGTCGTGCAGCAGAGCGGCCCGCCGCACCAGCGTCGCGTCCGCGCCCAACTCGGCCGCCATCAGCCCGCCCAGGTTGGCGCTCTCCACCAGGTGCCCGAGCACGTTCTGCCCGTACGAGGTCCGGTACCGCAGCCGCCCCAGCATCCGGACCAGCTCCGGCTCCATCTCGCCGACCCGGGCCGCCAGCAGCGCGTCCTCGCCCGCCCGGGTACAGAGCCGCTCGATCTCCCGCAGGCTGCGGGCGTGCACCGTCTCGATCCTGGCCGGCTGGATCCGGCCGTCCGAGACCAGCACCTCCAGGGTGAGCCTGGCCGCCTCCCTGCGCACCGGGTCGAAGCAGGACAGCTGCACCACGCCGGGGGTCTCGTCCACCACCAGGTTGACGCCGGTGACGGCCTCGAAGGCGCGGATGTTCCGCCCCTCCTTGCCGATGATCCGGCCCTTCAACTCCTCGCCCGGCAGCCGGAAGACCGAGACCGCGGTCTCCGCCGTCTGCTCACTGGCCAGCCGCTGCACCGCCCCGGCGACGATCTCCCTGGCCCGGGCCTCGCCGTCCTCGTGGGCCCGCCGCTCGATCTCCCGGACGGTGACCACCGCCGCCCGGCGGGCCTCGGTCTCGGCCGCCTGCAGCACCTCGGCCCTGGCCTGACCGGCCGTCAGACCGGCCAGCCGCTCCAACTCCCGGCGCCGCTCGGCCTCCAGCTCGGCGACGGCCGCCTCACGCCGCTCCAGCTCCGCCCGCCGCCGGCCCACCTCGGCCTCGACGAACTCCACCGCGCCGACCGTCCGTCGCTCGGTGGCCCGCACCCAGCGGAACACCGCCCAGCCCAGCAGCAGCAACGCCCCGACGCACCCCATCGCGATCCACATCGGGCACCGCTCCGTCCTGCTCAGCACATATTTCTGTGAGGCTAAGCGCGGGTCACGAAACGGTCAAGATGCGTCGATGATCCATCACATCCGGGGCCTGAAAGTCCATCAGTCCTGCTCCGCCAGCACCTCCTTCACCACCCGGAACGCCAGACCCCCGGAGTAACCCCGCCGGGCCAGCATGCCGACCAGCCGCCGCGTCCTGACCTGCGGGTCGAGATCCCGCACCGTCCGCAGCTTCCGGCGGACCAGCTCGCGCGCGGCCTCCTCCTCGTCCTCGCTGTCGACCTGCTCCAACGCGCGCTCGACCAGCTCCCCGGTCACCCCGCGCTGCCGCAGCTCCTGGGCCAGCGCCCGGCGCCCGAGACCGCGGACGGCGTGCCGGGACTCGACCCAGGCCGCCGCGAACGCCCCGTCGTCGATCAGCCCGACCTCCTCGTAGCGGTCCAGCACCTCGGCCGCCACCTCGTCGGGGATCTCCTTCTTGCGCAGCGCGTCGGCCAGCTGCTTGCGGGTCTTGGCCGTGCCGGTGAGCAGCCGCAGGCAAATGTCCCTGGCCTGGGCCGCAGGGTCGGTGGGGGTGGCGGCCGGGCGGCGCTCCCGCTTCGGCTGCCGCTCCCGCTTCGACCTGGACGGCTCGGACGGCTCGGGGGGCTGCTCCGCCGGCAGCGGCGCCAGCTCCGTCCGGCGCCGCCGTCGGCCGGCGGTCAGCTCGGAGGCCCGCAGCAGCTCCGGAAACACCTCGGCGCCGGGTTCACCCGAACCCGGCACCTCGATGTCACGCTCGTGCTTCACCGTCGGATCAGCTCTTCGCCGCCGCCGTCTTCTTCGCGGCCGCGGTCTTGGCGGCCGGCTTGGCCTCCCCCTCGACGGGGCCCGCGACGGTGCCCGCGGCGGCCTCGGCCGGGGCCTCCTCCTCCGCCACCTTCGGGCCGATGCCGAGCTTCCGCTTGATCTTCAGCTCGATCTCCTCGGCCAGCTGCGGGTTGTCCCGGAGGAAGTTCCGCGCGTTCTCCTTGCCCTGGCCGAGCTGGTCGCCCTCGTACGTGTACCAGGCGCCGGCCTTGCGGACGAAGCCGTGCTCGACACCCATGTCGATCAGGCCGCCCTCCCAGCTGATGCCGTGGCCGTAGAGGATGTCGAACTCGGCCTGCTTGAACGGCGCGGCGACCTTGTTCTTGACGACCTTGACGCGGGTGCGGTTGCCGACCGCCTCGGTGCCGTCCTTCAGGGTCTCGATCCGGCGGATGTCCAGCCGGACGGAGGCGTAGAACTTCAGCGCACGGCCACCGGTGGTGGTCTCCGGCGAGCCGAACATCACACCGATCTTCTCGCGGAGCTGGTTGATGAAGATCGCGGTGGTGTTCGACTGGTTCAGCGCACCGGCGATCTTCCGCAGGGCCTGGCTCATCAGGCGGGCCTGCAGACCGACGTGCGAGTCACCCATCTCACCCTCGATCTCGGCCCGCGGCACGAGCGCCGCGACCGAGTCGATGATGATCAGGTCGACCGCGCCGGAGCGGATCAGCATGTCGGTGATCTCGAGGGCCTGCTCGCCGGTGTCCGGCTGGCTGACCAGCAGGGCGTCGGTGTCCACGCCGAGCTTCTTGGCGTACTCCGGGTCGAGGGCGTGCTCGGCGTCCACGAACGCCACCGTGCCGCCGAGCTTCTGGGCGCTGGCCGCCGCGTGCAGCGTCAGCGTGGTCTTGCCGGAGGATTCCGGGCCGTAGATCTCGATCACCCGGCCACGCGGCAGCCCGCCGACGCCGAGCGCGACGTCCAGCGCGGTGGACCCGGTCGGGATCACCTCGATCGGCTCGTTGGCCTTCTCGCCGAGGCGCATCACCGAGCCCTTGCCGAACTGCCGCTCAATCTGGGCGAGTGCGGTCTCAAGGGCCTTCTCGCGGTCCGTACCTGCCATGGGTTCCACCCTCGGGTTCTGTCCTGTGCGCTTCATCGTTCTCGACGCTAGCGCGTCCCACTGACAATCCACCCCGAATGGGTCGTGCCTGTGGAAAACTCGCCGCAAGCCAGTATAGGGAACATCAGTTCGATTCGTGTCAACCGACCGACCCACACACCCTCGGCCGGGGTGATATCCGTCAGCTGTCGCCCTTGTCGTCGCTGTCGCGCCGGTCATCCCGGTCGTGCCGGTCCGCCGAGGAGCCGCGCACCATCTGCCGCAGTCGCCGGGCCGCCTGCCGTCGGCGCTCCCGCCGTCCCTTGCGGTCCGCGCCCCGGTCGATCCGGGGGTCGGTGGCCACCTCGTACCGCCGTACGTACGTCCCCACGAAACCCTGCAGGGTGGCCGCCACCGGGATCGCGATCAGCGCGCCGACCGCACCGAGCAGCGCCGCGCCCGCGATCACCGAACCGAAGGCCACCGCGGGGTGCACGTCCACCGTCCGGGCGGTGATCCTCGGGTGCAGCAGGTAGTTCTCGATCTGCTGGTAGACGATCACGAAGCTCAGCACCCAGAACGCGTCCACCGGCTCCACGGTCAGTGCCACCAGGATCGGCAGCGCGCCCGCCAGGTACGTCCCGATGGTCGGCACGAACTGCGACATGACGCCGACCCAGACCGCCAGCGCCGCCGCGTACGGCAGGCCGATCACGGTGAACATGATCCAGTGCGCGAGGGTCGAAGCGATCGCCAGCAGCGCCCGCGAGTAGAGGTACCCGCCGGTCTTGGCCAGCGCGATCTCCCAGGCCCGGAGCACCTCGGCCTGCTTGGCCGGCGGCAGCAGCGAGCAGACGGTGCGCCGCACCCGGGGCCCGTCGGCGGTGAAGTAGAAGGTGAACAGGCCGACCGTGAAGGCCTGGAACAGCCCGCCGATCAGGGTGCTGGAGACGCCCCAGACGTTGTCGGCGGCCTGTTGTGCGTACTTCTCGATGTTGCCGGAGTCCTTGAGCAACTTCTCCTGAAGTTGGTCCAGCGAGACGTTCTGATGGAACGTCCGGTTGAACCAGCCGAGCAGGTTCTCCACCAGGTGCGGCAGGTCACCGGCGATCTTCGCGACCTGGTCGACCAGCAGGGTGCCGAGTGCAGTGAGGAACCCGGCGATGGCGACCGCGAGACCGATGAAGACCAGGAAGGTCCCGAGCCCCCGGCGCACCCCGCGCGCCGCCATCCGGTCCACGGCCGGTTCCATCGCCAGCGACAGGAAGAACGCCACCAGCAGCATCACCAGCAGGTCGATCAACTGCCGGAACGCCCAGTCCACCAGCTGGAACGCCCCGACCAGCAGCAGCGCCAGCACCATCGCCCGGGGCAGCCACTTCGGCATCCCCTGCCCCCACAGCGAGTCACCTCTGGCCGCCATCTCGGCGGTCGGGGCGGTCTGCGCGTCGGACGGGTGTTCGGGATTCTGGGGATCAGAGCTACTGGCCACCCGCCCAGTCTTACCCAAAGCTCAGCGCAGCAGCGCCGACACCCCCTGGGTCAGGCACACCACCCGCCAGACCTCCTTCGCCTCCCAACCGGCCTCCAGCGCCTGACGGACCGTCCGCCCGCCCAGCTCGGCCATCAGGTGGTCGGCGGCGAACGACTCCGCGTACGCCTCGCCGAAGTGCTCGTACATCCGTCGCCAGAACTCCGTCAGCCTCATGCCTCCAAGTATCCCGAACCGGCGGTCGGCCCGGCCTCAGGGCCGAAGCTCACGCAGGGTGTACGCGGTGAGCAGCAGCGCGAGGCCGTGCGCCGTGCCGACCTCCGCCCCGGTCAGCTCGCCGATCCTGGCCAGCCGGTTGTCGACGGTGTTCGGGTGCAGCCCGAGCACCCGGGCGGTCCGCCGCCGGTCCTGCCGCTCGGCCAGGTGGGCCCGCAGGGTGGCCAGCAGCTCGGGCCGCTCGTAGACCGGGTCGAGCAGTGCGGCCAGCCCGGCGCTGCTCTCGTCCGGCCGGGACAGGTGGTACTCCAGCTGAACGTCCGCCAGCCGGTGCAGGCCCGGCGGCCGGCCCAGCGCCCCGGCCAGCCGCAGCACCTCGGCCGCGGTCCGGGCCGCCGCCGCGATCCCGGCCCCGCTGTCGGCGGGCAGCACCGCCACCCGCACCGGAGCGCCGGCCGCGCGGTCCAGACGCTCGGTCAGCTCGCCCGGCAGCTCCGGCAGTTCACCGTTCTCGTCCCGGGGCAGCACCAGCACGCCGCCGTCCGCCTCCAGCCAGACCAGCGGGTCCGGGCCGAACAGCCGCTCCACCGCCGTGCCCAGCCGCCTGGCCAGCCGCCGCCCGGCCACCGGCTCCGGCGCCCCGCCCGGCAGCTCGGCCCGCAGCCGCAGCACCAGACCGCCGCCGCTCACCCCGAGCTGCTGGTACCTGGCCGGAGTCAGCGGGAAGCCCTCGACCAGGGCCCGGACCAGCGTCCGGCGCTCCTCCCTGGCCTCCGAGTCCAGCGCCGCCCGCTCCTCCAGATAGCTCTCCGCCACCGCCGGGACGATCCTGGCCTGCCCGAGCAGCAGCCAGCCGGCCAGCTCGTTCAGCGCCGCCTCCTCCCCCGGCTCGGCACTCTCGCAGAGCGCCTGCCAGAGCACGTGCTGCCCGAGCAGATGCGTCCCCAGCAGCAGGTGCAACGGCACCCCCTCCTCGGCCCGCTGCGCCGCCCGCTCCCGGAAGTACCGGTACTCGAGATCCCCCTCCTCGGCCCGGCCCTCGACCCGCCGCAGAAACAGCCGGACGGCATGCCGGGCCGTGGCCGCCATCTCGACGTCCTTGACCTCCCCCGGCAACTCCTCGTACCTCGGCAACCGCTCGAACGCCTGCTGCGTCATCCGCCGGGCCAACTCGTTGATCCGACCCTCACACCGCGCAGCAACGGCCAACGCCGCAGCCGACAACTCCACCCGCTCCTCCTCACCTTTTGGCACGTGTTCAGGCATCTACGGTCAGGGGCTCGGGGAACTGCGACGCCGACCCTTGCAAGGTGATCCGTCCGTAAATGGCCAGGCACTTTCGCATGTGACCCCGGCGCCAGATCTCCTCGCAGTTCCCCGAGCCCCTGGGTAGTAGACGGCTGAGCGCGGTGCAAAAGGAACCTAGCCGGTGGCAGGAAGCGCCAGCACCCCGGAGCCGAAGAACTGCCGCTCCACGCAGGCCCCCGCCCCGTACGGGCAGTTGCCCCCCGCCGCGTCGGCGAGCAGCGCCACCAGCCGCTCCGGCCGCCAGTCGGGATGCCCCGCCGCCGCCACCGCCACCGCACCGGTCACGTGGGCGGCCGCCATCGAGGTCCCGGCCAGCGCGGCGTACTGCCCGCCGGGCCAGTCCGAGACCACCGCCCCGGACGCCCCGCCCTCGGGTTCGCCGCCGGGCGCCGCGATGGAGATCCGGCCCCGCCCGTAGTTGCTGTAGGCGGCGGGCAGACCGAAGCGGTCGAGCGCACTGACCGTCAGGACCCCGGGCAGCTCGCCGGGCAACCGGATGCACTCGGTCCCGAGCAGCCGGTTCTGCGCCGGACCGGTGAGCCGGTCGTTGGGGCTGCGCTGGTCGCGGCGGGCGGCGCCGAGGTCCTGGCCGTCGTTGCCGGCCGAGGCGACCACCACCGCGCCCTGCCGCTGGGCGTAGCCGACGGCGCGGCCGACCGCCTGGATCAGCGCGGCCTGGTCGGGATCGCTGGGGCAGTTGTACTTCCAGGGGTCGGCGAAGTAGCTGTCGTTGATCGCCTTGGCCCCGTGGTCGGCGGCCCAGAGCATGCCGCAGATGATGTTCTCGGTGTAGTACTGCCCGAGCGGACCGAGCAGCCGGACGGCGGCGATCCGGACGCCTGGCGCCACGCCGGTGACACCCCGCCCGTCCCTGGCCGCTCCGACGATCCCGGCGACGTGGGTGCCGTGGCCGCTCTCGGTCACGCCCCGGTCGGGGCGCCAGGCGCCGTACCGGGCGTCGGGGCGGCCGTCGGCGCAGGACACCGAGGCCCTGGGGTCGACCGCCGAGCGGAGGTCGGGGTGGGTGTCGTCCACGCCGGAGTCCAGTACCGCGACCAGCACCCGACGGAGCGCCTCGCCGGACGGGGCCTCACCCGTCGTACGGAGCAGCGCGGCGGGCAGCGGCCCGATCTGCCGTCCGGCCGGGCCGGTGGCGCCGATCATCGCCAGGTTCCAGTCGGCGGACTCGGCCGGGTCGGGTGTGAGCGACTCGGCGTCGTCCCCGCTGTCGAAGAAGTCGCCCCCGGTGGCGCGAAAGTCGCCCGCGCCGTCCAGCGCCCCGGGCGGGCCCGGCACGCCGGTGGTGCGGCTGGCGCCGACGGCCGCTATCCCGGGGTGGCCGCGCAGCCGGTCGGCGAAGCTGCCGGTGGCGTAGGCCAGCACCACACCGATCTGCGGGTACTCCTGGACCACCTTGCCGCCGGTCGCCCTGACCTGCCGCGCGGCGGCGGCGGAGCCCTCGGCGTCCTGACGCTCCGCCAGCACCAGGTAGCTCAGGTACGAGCGTCCCGGCCCGGCCACGTACGGCACCGCGCCGCCGATCAGCAGCCCCACCATCAGGACCCCGAGCAGGATCCGGATCCTGACCTTGCGCGCTCCAGGCCGTCCCGGCCGTGCAGCGTCGCCCAGACCCATCCGCACGGCGAGACCCAGCCGTTCCATCGCGCGACCTCCACTCGTCGGTGCGCCCGCCAAGATCACGGGTCCGATACATCACCATATGAGCGGATATTCGGGCTTGCCTGATCTGGCTAGGGCAGACGGGCAGCGGAGGCCCTCCCGGACTGTCGGTGCGGACGGGCACCATGGGGGGATGGCGGAACGTGACCTGACGGACTCTCGTGATCTGACGGCTTCTCTGGACGGCTTCGCTCCGGCGACCAAGGCCTGGTTCACCGGAGCGTTCAGCACGCCCACCGCCGCCCAGGCCAGCGCCTGGGGCGCGATCAACCGGCAGACGGACGTCCTGGTGGTCGCCCCCACCGGCTCCGGCAAGACGCTGGCCGCCTTCCTGTCCGCGCTCGACCGGCTCAGCCACACCCCGCCGCCCGCCGACCCGAAGCGCCGCTGCCGGGTGCTCTACATCTCGCCGATCAAGGCCCTCGCGGTCGACGTCGAGCGCAACCTGCGGGCTCCGCTGGCCGGGCTGCGCCAGGCGGCCGTCCGGCTCGGGCTGCCGGAGCCCGACGTCCAGGTCGGCATCCGCTCGGGCGACACCCCAGCCGCCGACCGCCGCCGGTTCGCCACCCACCCGCCGGACATCCTGATCACCACCCCCGAGTCGCTCTTCCTGCTGCTCACCTCGGCCGCCCGGGACGCCCTGCGCGGCATCGACACGGTGATCCTGGACGAGGTGCACGCGGTCGCGGGGACGAAGCGCGGCGCCCACCTCGCCCTCAGCCTGGAGCGGCTGGACGAGCTGCTGGGCCGCCCGGCCCGCCGGATCGGCCTCTCCGCAACGGTCCGCCCGGTGGACGAGGTGGCCCGCTACCTGAGCCCGCAGCGCGGCGCGGTGGTGGTCCAGCCACCGGCCGACAAGCGGTTCGACCTCTCGGTGGTGGTCCCGGTCGCCGACCTGGACGAGCTGCCGAACGACACCGATGACCCGGCCAGGCAGGCCTCGATCTGGCCGCACGTCGAGGAGCGGATCGTCGACCTGGTGCAGGCGCACCGCTCGACCATCGTGTTCGCCAACTCCCGCCGGCTGGCCGAGCGGCTCTGCAACCGGCTCAACGAGATCGCCCACGAGCGCGCCACCGGCAGCGCGCTGCCCGAAGCGCACTCCCCCGCCCAGCTGATGGGCGGCTCGGGCGCCGCCGCCGGAGCACCCGCGGTGATCGCCCGGGCACACCACGGCTCGGTCTCCAAGGAGCAGCGCGCCTTGGTGGAGGAGGAGTTGAAGGCCGGTCGGCTGCCCGCCGTGGTGGCCACCTCCAGCCTGGAGCTGGGCATCGACATGGGCGCCGTCGACCTGGTGATCCAGGTCGAGTCACCGCCCTCGGTCGCCTCCGGCCTGCAGCGGGTCGGCCGGGCCGGCCACCAGGTCGGCGCGGTCTCCACCGGCGTGGTCTTCCCCAAGTACCGGGCCGACCTGGTGCAGTCCGCCGTGGTCACCGAGCGGATGCGCTCCGGTGCCATCGAGGCGCTCCGGGTCCCGCGCAACCCGCTGGACGTGCTGGCCCAACAGCTGGTCGCGATCACCGCCCTGGAGTCCTGGGACGTCGACGAGCTGCTCACCCTGGTCCGCCGGGCCGCCCCGTTCGCCACCCTCCCGCAGTCCGCCTTCGACGGCGTGCTGGACATGCTGGCGGGCCGTTACCCCTCGGACGCCTTCGCCGAGTTGAGGCCCCGGCTGGTCTGGGACCGGGTGGCCGGCACGGTCACCGGCCGCCCCGGGGCCCAGCGCCTCGCGGTCACCTCCGGCGGCACCATCCCGGACCGCGG
This sequence comes from Kitasatospora sp. Root107, assembly GCF_001424875.1. Lineage (GTDB taxonomy): Bacteria > Actinomycetota > Actinomycetes > Streptomycetales > Streptomycetaceae > Kitasatospora. The sequence continues at coordinate 128,503 of NZ_LMCT01000005.1, forward strand.
CCTGTTCGGCGTCTTCATCGTCGGCAGTGACCCGAAGAAGGGCGGCGGCCGGGTCGGCGAGCTGGACGAGGAGATGGTCTACGAGTCCCGGGTCGGCGACGTCTTCACCCTGGGCACCACCTCCTGGCGGATCGAGGAGATCACCCACGACCGGGTGCTGGTCACCCCCGCCCCCGGCGTCCCCGGGCGGCTGCCCTTCTGGAAGGGCGACAGCCTCGGCCGCCCACTGGAGCTCGGCCGCGCGGTCGGCGCCTTCGTCCGCGAGCTGGGCGCCCTGACGCCCGATCAGGCCACCGAGCGGCTGCGGGCCGCCGGTCTCGACGACTGGGCCGCGAGCAACCTGCTCACCTACCTGGCCGAGCAGCGCACCGCCACCGGCCACCTGCCGGACGACCGCACCATCGTGGTCGAGCGGTTCCGGGACGAGCTCGGCGACTGGCGGATCGTCATCCACTCCCCCTTCGGCGCCCAGGTGCACGCCCCCTGGGCGCTCGCCCTCGGCGCCCGGCTGCGCGAGAAGCACGGCCTGGACCCGCAGGTGATGCACGCCGACGACGGCATCGTGCTCCGCCTGCCCGACGCCGACCTCCTCGACTTCCCCTCCGACAAGCCGGTCACCGAGGAGGCCCCGGTCGGGGCCGACGCCGCCCTCTTCGACAAGGGCGAGATCGAGCAGCTGGTGACCGATCAGGTCGGCGGCTCGGCCCTGTTCGCCGCCCGGTTCCGCGAGTGCGCGGGCCGCGCCCTGCTGCTGCCCCGCCGCAGCCCCGGCAAGCGCACCCCGCTCTGGCAGCAGCGCCAGCGCGCCTCCCAGCTGCTGGAGGTGGCCAGCGAGTACGGCTCGTTCCCGATCGTGCTCGAGGCCGTCCGGGAGTGCCTGCAGGACGTCTTCGACGTGCCGGGCCTGGTCGAGCTGATGGGCGATCTGGAGTCCCGCGCCGTACGGCTGGTGGAGGTCACCACCCCCGAGCCCTCGCCCTTCGCCCGCTCACTGCTGTTCGGTTACGTCGCGCAGTTCCTGTACGAGGGCGACTCCCCGCTGGCCGAGCGGCGGGCCGCCGCGCTGGCGCTGGATTCACGCCTGCTCTCCGAGCTGCTCGGCCAGGCCGAGCTGCGCGAGCTGCTCGACCCGGCGGTGCTGGCCGAGCTGGAGGCGGAGCTGCAACGGCTCACCCCGGAGCGCCGGATCAAGGACGCCGAGGGCGTCGCGGACGCGCTACGGCTGCTCGGCCCGCTCGGCACCGAGGAACTGACGGTCCGTGGGGCCGCGCCCGAGTGGGCGGTCGAACTCCAGGCCGCCCGCCGGGTGATCCAGGTCCGGATCGGCGGCGAGCAGCGCTGGTCCGCGATCGAGGACGCCGGGCGGCTGCGGGACGCGCTCGGCACCCCGCTGCCGGTCGGCGTCCCCGAGGCCTTCACCGAGCCCGTCCGGGACCCGCTCGGCGACCTGCTGGCCCGGTACGCCCGTACCCACGGCCCGTTCACCGCGCCCGAGGCGGCGGCCAGGTTCGGCCTGGGCAGCGCCGTGGTCACCGGCATCCTGCACCGGCTGACCGCCGACGGGCGGCTGGTGCAGGGCGAGTTCCGGCCCGGCGAGGGGCACAGCGGCCAGGTCGAGTGGTGCGACGCCGAGGTGCTGCGCCGCCTGCGCCGCCGCTCGCTGGCCGCGCTCCGGCAGGAGGTGGAGGCGGTGCCGCCCCGGGCGCTGGCCGCCTTCCTGCCGCAGTGGCAGCACCTGGGCGGCCACCGGCTGCGCGGCGCGGACGGCCTGCTCCGAGTGGTCGAGCAACTCCAGGGGACCGCTCTGCCCGCCTCCGCACTGGAGAAGCTGGTGCTGCCCGCCCGGCTGCTCGACTACACCCCCGCGCTGCTGGACGAGCTGATGGCCGCCGGCGAGATCGGCTGGTCCGGCGCGGGCGCGCTGCCCGGCAAGGACGGCTGGATCGGCCTGCACCTGCCCGAGACCGCCCACCTGCTGCGTCCCGAGCCCGTGCCGCCGGCCGTCACCCCCGTGCACACCGCGCTGCTGGCGGCTCTGGCGGGCGGCTACGGCCTGTTCTTCCGTCAGCTGACGGAGCGGCTGCCCGAGGTACAGGACGTCGAGTTGACCGAGGCACTCTGGGATCTGCTCTGGGCCGGCTATGTGACCAATGACACACTCGCTCCGCTGCGCGCCCTGCTCGGCTCCGGCCGGACGGCGGGCGCCACCGCGCACCGGGCACCCCGGGCCGCCCCGCGCGGCCGGTACGGCGGAATGGCCAGGCCGGCCGCCCGGGCAGGCTCGCCGACGGTGGTCGGGCGGTGGTCGCTCCTGCCCGAACCGGCCACCGAGCCGACCCTGCGGGGCACCGCGCAGGCGCAGACCCTGCTGGACCGGCACGGCGTGCTGACCAGGGGCGCGGTGGCCGCCGAGCGGGTGCCGGGCGGCTTCGCCGGGGTCTACCGGGTGCTGAGCGCCTTCGAGGAGCGCGGCCGGGCCCGCCGGGGCTACTTCGTGGAGGGGCTCGGCGGCGCGCAGTTCGCGATGGACGGAGCCGCCGACCGGCTGCGGTCGGTCAGCGCGCGGCTGGAGCGCGCGGGCGAGGCGGCCTGGGCGCCCGCACCGGCCGCCGAGGCGGCCCAGACGCTCGTCCTGGCGGCCGCCGACCCGGCGAACGCGTACGGGGCCGCGCTGCCCTGGCCGGAGTTGCCGCCCGCTGCCCAGCAGCACCGTCCTGGCCGGAAGGCGGGGGCGCTGGTGGTGCTGGTGGACGGCGAGCCCGCGCTGTACGTGGAGCGGGGCGGCAAGTCGCTGCTGGCCTGGACGGAGCAGCCGGTGGCGGTGGCGGCCCTCGCGGACGCCGTCCGGGGCGGGGCGCTGGGCAGCAGCGTCACCGTCGAACGGGTCAACGGGGAAGCGGCGTTGACGGCCCCGCTGGGGGCGGTGCTGGAGGAGGCGGGCTTCCATCCGACGCCGCGGGGGTTCCGGCTGCGGGGGTGAGCGGCGCGGGGGCCTTGTGGTGGCTGCTGTGGATCGGGATCAGGCTGAGGCTCCAGCCGCCGGCCAGCAGGCCCAGGGCGGCCCGCCCGGCCCCGAGGCCGGTGCCCAGCAGGGCGGCCAGGCACAGGGCGCCGAACAGCACGGCGGGCCACCACCGTCTGGCAGTGGCCCGCGCGGACCGTACGTTCTGCATCGCAGCCTCCAGATCGGAGGCCGGGGGTCAGGCTGCCACCACGTCCACGGCGGCGGCCTTGGGCGAGATGGAGCTCATCCGGTCGACACCGGGAGCCGGCAGCTGAACCGGTTCGAGTACCGGCCTCAGCAGCTCACCCTCCGAGAGAGTGGCCATCGCCGCAAGTTCGGCGAGCGACAGCTCGTCGCTGACCTCGCGCATCACCTCGGACATCCGGACGTCCAGCGCGTCGCAGATCGCGGAGAGCAGCTCGGAGGAGGCCTCCTTCTGCCCTCGCTCGACCTCGGAGAGGTAACCGAGCGAAACCCTGGCGGCTGCCGACACCTCGCGAAGTGTGCGGCCCTGGCGTTGGCGCTGCCGACGCAGTACATCGCCCAGTAGGCGACGGAGCAGGATCATCGGTGCCTCCCTCCTCGGACTGCGGATCGAGATGTCACGCCCCCACCGTACCGCCTTGTCCGCATCGCGTGCGGGGACCATGGTCGTGTTCACTCTGGGCTGCAATGCTGCCCCCTCCCCTGATTGTTCCCCGCCCGACTACCTGACTACTGCCCATTCGGGGTATCCGATGTAACACGATCCTGCTGCCGCACCGGGTGGTTCAACGGGTTTTCGGGAAAGCCCGGCACGGGACGGCCTCAACGCGCTACGCGATCCAGCATCAGCCGTAGGGCCGCCCGTACGGTGTCCTGCCGGATTGTTTCACGTGTTCCTGACAAGTTGAGCGAATCCGTCCCGGCTCCGTCGGGTCCGGACCAGCCGAGGTGGACGGTGCCGACCGGGCGGCCGTCCTGCTCCTCCGGGCCGGCCACACCGGTGGTCGCCAAACCGTAGTCGGCGCCGAGCAGCCTGCGGACGCCGTCGGCCATCTGACGGGCCACCAGGGGGTGGACCGGGCCGTGCACGGCGAGCAGGCCCTCGTCCACGCCCAGCAGCTCGGCCTTGAGCTCGGTGGCGTACGCGGTCACGCCGCCCCGGTAGCTCGCGGAGGCGCCGGGGACGTCGACCAGGGCGGCCGAGAGCAGGCCGCCGGTCAGCGACTCCGCGACGGCCAGCGTGGCGCCCCGGTCGCGCAGGGCCCGGTGCAGGTCGGCGGCGAGCTGACGGTCGGTCACTTCGCGGCGTCCTGTCGCTGCCCGGCCCGGCGCAGCACGATCGCCTGCCGGACGTAGTCAAGACCAGTGCCGACGGTGAGCAGCACGGCCAGGCCCATCACCAGGGCCCGCAGGGTGGCCAGCCAGCCGGTCAGCTCCAGCACGTACATGCCGACCGCGACGCCCTGGGTGAGGGTCTTGAGCTTGCCGCCCCGGCTGGCCGGGATGACGCCGTAGCGGATCACCCAGAAGCGCATCAGGGTGACGCCGAGCTCACGGGCCAGGATCACCGCGGTGACCCACCAGGGCAGGTCGCCGAGGATCGAGAGGCTGATCAGGGCGGCGCCCATGATGGCCTTGTCGGCGATCGGATCGGCGATCTTGCCGAAGTCGGTGACCAGGCCCTTGCGCCGGGCCAGCTCACCGTCGAACACGTCAGTGATCATCGCGATCGCGAACGAGGCCCAGGCCACCGCGCGCCACTTGGGATCGTGCCCCCCGTCGGCGAACAGCAACAGTACGAAGACCGGGACCAGCAGCAGCCGGATCATGGTCAGCACGTTGGCGATGTTCCACAGGGAGGGGACGGGCGGCGTGTCCGCGGCGCCCGTCGGCTGGGCCGGGGCGGAGGCGCCTGGCCCTCTGGTCATGCCTCGACCCCCACGCGCTCCAGCGCCTCGGCCACCAGGTCGACACCCTCGGTGCCGACCACGGTGGCCCGGTAGTACTGGCCGATCTCGGCGTCGTCGGCGCCCAGCAGGGTGGTCAGACCGTCGGTCTCCGGGGCCTGGTGGGCCGCCCGGCCCTCGACCACACCGTCCTCGACCGACTCGACCAACACCTCGACCTCGGTGCCGATCCGCTGCTCGGCGCGCTGCGCGGTGATCTCCTCGGCCAGCTTGGTGAGCCTGGCCAGCCGGTCCGCGACCACGTCCTCGGACAGCTTGCCGTCGAAGGTGGCGGCCTCGGTGCCGTCCTCGTCGGAGTACCCGAAGACGCCGATCGCGTCCAGACCGGCCTCGGTGACGAAGCGCTCCAGCTCGGCGAAGTCCTGCTCGCTCTCGCCGGGGAAGCCGACGATGAAGTTGGACCGGGCACCGGCCTGCGGGGCCTTGGAGCGGATGGTGGCGAGCAGCTCGAGGAACTGCTCGGTGTTGCCGAAGCGGCGCATCTTCCGCAGCACGGCCGGGGCCGAGTGCTGGAAGGACAGGTCGAAGTACGGCACCACGCCGGGGGTGGTGGTCATCACGTCGATCAGGCCCGGACGCATCTCGGCGGGCTGCAGGTAGCTGACCCGGACCCGGCGGATGCCGTCCACGGCGGCGATCTCGCTCAGCAGGGTCTCCAGCAGGCGGATGTCGCCCAGGTCCTTGCCGTACGAGGTGTTGTTCTCGCTGACCAGCACCGCCTCGGTGACGCCCTGCTCGGCCAGCCACTGGGCCTCGCCCAGCACGTCGGAGGGGCGGCGGGAGATGAACGAGCCGCGGAAGGCCGGGATCGCGCAGAACGAACATCGCCGGTCGCAGCCGGAGGCCAGCTTGACCGAGGCGACCGGGCTGTCGTCCAGCCGCTTGCGCAGGGTGCGCGGGCCCGACGCCGGGGCGACGCCCTCGGGCAGGTCGGCGGGGGTGCCGTGGCCGGGCAGCGCCACCTCGGCGGCGGCGGCCTGCCGCGCGACCGGGGTGAGCGGGAGCAGCGTGCGGCGGTCGCGGGGCTTGTGGGCCTCGATGTTGCCACCGGACAGGATGGTCTGGAGCCGGCTGGAGATGTCGGTGTAGTCGTCGAAACCGAGCACCCCGTCCGCCTCGGGCAGCGCGTCGGCGAGCTCCTTGCCGTAGCGCTCGGCCATGCAGCCGACCGCGACCACGGCCTGGGTCCGGCCGTGACCCTTGAGGTCGTTGGCCTCCAGCAGGGCGTCGACGGAGTCCTTCTTGGCGGCTTCGACGAACCCGCAGGTGTTGACGACGGCGACGTCGGCGTCGGCGGCGTCCTCGACCAGCAGCCAGCCATCCGCCTCCAGTCGCCCGGCGAGTTCCTCGGAGTCCACCTCGTTGCGGGCGCATCCGAGCGTGACAAGGGCGACAGTACGGCGTTCAGGCATAGGGACAAGGTTAACGCGCGGCCCCCGGTGCCGTTCGCCCCGGAGTCCGCGCGCCCTGGATCAAGGGCGGATTGTTGTGAATCAGCCTGCTTGCGGGTCGCCGGGGGTGTAGGTCAGGTGCTTGACCTGACCGTCCTGGCCGGCCGGGCCGAGGTCCTTGCCGTTGACGTACACGTGCACGGCGCCCGCGTTGCCGATCACCAGCTTGACCTGCTTGGGGTCGGTGAAGGTCTGGGCCTCGCCCTGCTCCAGGTTGTTCTGGAACAGCGACTTCCCGGCGCCGTCCGTCGCGGTGACCCAGCTGGTGCCGCCCTCGGCGACCAGCTTGACGGTGACCTTGTCGGCGGGGGCGGCCGCGATCGCCTGGACGCTCGGCGCGGGCGCCGGGGGCTGCACCGAGGGCGAGGCGGACGCCGAGGGGCTGGGCAGCGGGGCGCTGGCGGAGCCGGCGGTGGTGGCGGTCTTCTCGTCGGAGAACAGGTTGAAGCCGATCAGCGCGACCACCGCGACGATCGCGGCCACCATGGCGCCCGTCCAGTTCGGACGGCGGTGGTCGGTGACCTTGATCGGGCCGGTGTCCAGCAGCTGGGTGGGCCGCTGCGCGGACGGGGCGCCGCCGTGCGCGGCGTCGTACTGGGCGACCAGCGCCTCGCCGTCCACCCCGACCGCCTTGGCGAACGCCCGGATGTGGCCCCTGGCGTAGAAGTCGCCACCGCAGCGGGAGTAGTCGTCCTCCTCGATGGCGTGCAGGATCGGCACCCGGACCCGGGTGTCGGCGCTGACCTGATCGATCGTCAGCCCGGTCTGCCGGCGGGCGTCGGCCAGCACCCGGCCGATCGCGGGCAGCTCGACGACCGGCTCCGGCGTGGCCGGGGCTGCGGTCACGGAGTCGGGTGCGGAGGATCGGCGGTTGTCGCGGGGCGAGGACTTGCCGATGGTCACTGGGCGCGCCTTTCGAGCGTTGGCCACCTGCTGAGAAGACAGTCTAGGGGTGGGCCGGGAGGCTTTCTCAAGCGGAGTAGGCCCGAACGTGCGGCACCACCCACCCGCCCTGACACCGGGTCAGCCGGATCGGAGTGCCGTGCACGGTGGGACGTACCCGTTCGGCCGATGGTTCCCCTCCTCCGAACGAGTGAGGAGGGGCCCAGGTCACCCGCGGAGCGTGATCAGGACGGCGTCGAGTTCGTCGGGCGTGATCAGTACGTCCCGGGCCTTCGAACCCTCGCTCGGACCCACGATGCCACGCGACTCCATCAGGTCCATCAGCCGCCCCGCCTTGGCGAAGCCGACCCGCAGCTTGCGCTGGAGCATCGAGGTGGAGCCGAACTGGGTGGAGACCACCAGCTCGGCCGCCTGGATCAGCAGGTCGAGGTCGTCGCCGATCTCCTCGTCGACCTCCTTCTTCGGGCCGCCGCCGACCACCACGTCCTCGCGGTAACGGGCCGTCAGCTGGTCCTTGCAGTGCTGGACCACCCGGGCGATCTCCGCCTCGGTGACGAAGGCGCCCTGCATCCGGACCGGCTTGGAGGCCCCCATCGGCAGGAACAGCGCGTCGCCCTTGCCGATCAGCTTCTCCGCTCCCGGCTGGTCCAGGATGACCCGGGAGTCCATCATCGCGGAGGTCGCGAAGGCCAGCCGGGACGGCACGTTGGCCTTGATCAGGCCGGTCACCACGTCCACCGAGGGCCGCTGGGTGGCCAGCACCAGGTGGATACCGGCCGCCCGGGCCAGCTGGGTGATCCGGACCACCGAGTCCTCGACGTCACGCGGGGCGACCATCATCAGGTCGGCCAGCTCGTCGACGATCACCAGCAGGTACGGATACGGCGTCAGCTCCCGCTCGCTGCCCAGCGGCGGCTTCAGCGTGCCGGCCCGGACGGCCGCGTTGAAGTCGTCCACGTGCCGGAAGCCGAACGCCGCCAGGTCGTCGTAGCGCATGTCCATCTCGCGCACGACCCACTGCAGCGCCTCGGCGGCCTTCTTCGGGTTGGTGATGATCGGCGTGATCAGGTGCGGGATGCCCTCGTACGCGGTCAGCTCGACCCGCTTGGGGTCGACCAGCACCATCCGCACCTCGTCCGGGGTGGAGCGCACCAGCACCGAGGTGATCAGGCAGTTGATGCAGGAGGACTTGCCCGCGCCGGTGGCACCGGCGACCAGGATGTGCGGCATCTTCGCCAGGTTGGCCATCACGGTGTGGCCCTCGACGTCCTTGCCCATGCCGACCATCAGCGGGTGCATGTCCTCGGCGGCGGTGCGCGAGCGCAGCAGGTCACCCAGGTTGACCATCTCGCGGTCCCGGTTCGGGATCTCCACGCCGACCGCCGACTTGCCGGGGATCGGGCTGATGATCCGGACGTCCGCGCTGGCCACCGCGTAGGCGATGTTCTTGGCCAGCGCGGTGATCCGCTCCACCTTCACGGCCGGGCCGAGCTCGACCTCGTACCGGGTGACCGTCGGGCCCCGGGTGAAGCCGGTGACCTTGGCGTCCACCTTGAACTCCGAGAACACCCCGCTGAGCTGTGCCACCACCTCGTCGTTGAGCGCACTGCGGGCCTTGCCGGGAGCGCCGCGTTCCAGCAGGTCCAGCGAGGGCAACGCGTAGCCGCCGGACCCGCCGAGCTGGAGCTGCTCCATCCGCGCCGGAGCCTCCCCGTGGCCGTCCGGGGCGTCGGAGGCGCGGGCGGCCGGAACGGCCGGTTCCTCGGGCGGGGCGGTGTTGTCCTTGACCTGGTGCAGCATGCTCGCCACCGCCGGGGAGGCGGGCACGCCGTAGAGCAGCGCACCGTCCAGGTCGGCGGCCACCCCGGCCGCGATGTCCCTGGTCTGGTACGGGTCCTGGTCCCCCGTCAGCGGCTCCGGCGCGGGCTCGTCGAGCTTCCTGCGCCGACGGCGGCGCCGGGCGCCGATCTCGTCCTCGGGGGTCTCCACGGTGTACGGCAGCGCGTCCGGGTCGGCGTCCTCGGGCGGCGCGGTGGAGTACTCGCGCTCGTGCTCCGGGCTGTCCGGGTCCTCGGGGCCCTCGACCACGCCGAGCTTCTGGCCAAGACCGCGCAGCCGCTCGGGGATCTTGTTGACCGGTGTCGCGGTCACCACCAGCAGGCCGAAGAAGGCGACCAGCAGCAGCAACGGCACCGCCAGCGGCGGCCCGGCGGCGGCCATCATCGGCGTGGACGCGGCCCAGCCGACGATCCCGCCCGCGGACCTTATCCGGGTCGCCCCGCTGCCCATGGCCGGTGCGCCGCAGCCGATGTGCACCAGGCCGAGCACGCCGACCACCAGCGCGCTCAGACCGACCGCGATCCGGCCGTTGGCCTCCGGGAGTTCGGGGTGCCGCATCAGGCGGACGGCAATCGCCGCCAACAGGAACGGGACCAGCACGTCGACCCGCCCGAACAGCCCCGACACCACGGCGGTCGCCGCCTCGCCGAGCCACCCCTGCGGGCTGAACCACGTCCCGGCGGCGGTCACCAGCGCGAGCGCCAGCAGCAGCAGCGCGACGCCGTCCTTGCGGTGCGCCGACGGCAGGTTCTTCGCACCGTCGCCGAAGCCGCGGAACAGGGCGCCTACGGCGTGCGCCAGGCCCAGCCAGACGGCACGTACGGCGCGGAAGAGTATCGGCTTCGGCGGGGGCGGCGGAGCGACGGGCGGTTTGGCCGCCGCCTTCTTCGCAGCGGGGGCCGGCGCCTTCTTGGCGACTGCCTTCTTCGCGGGCGCCTTCTTGGCCGGAGCCTTCTTGGCCGGCCCGGGCTTCGGGTTACGCGCCGCAGCGCCGGGCGTACGAGTGGCCATGGGACAGCACCCTACCGGGGCCCAGGCTCACCGGGCATGTGACGCACACTCAGGGCGCATAACCTTTTGCGCACGCCCCTTCAGTAGGGACAGTGCACGTTACGCAGAGCCGGGACGCAGCGCGTCAAGTGCCTTCCGCAGCCCCGCGAGCTTGCGCTCCAGGTGCGCCGCCGTGGCGGCGGCTGCGGTGTCGGCCGAGCCGTCGAGCTGCTTGACCAGCGCCTCCGCCTGCTCCTCCACCGCGGCGAGCCGGGCGGAGAGTTCGCCGAGCACCGGCGTCTCGCCGGCCTCCAGCTGGAGCCGGAGCAGCGCGGCCTGCTCCTTGAGCTGGCAGTTCTTCACGTACAGGTCGACGAAGACCGAGACCTTGGCCCGCAGCACCCAGGGGTCGAACGGCTTGGAGATGTAGTCGACCGCCCCGGCCGCGTAGCCGCGGAAGGTGTGGTGCGGCCCGTGGTTGATCGCGGTCAGGAAGATGATCGGGATGTCCCGCGTCCGCTCCCGGCGCTTGATGTGCGAGGCGGTCTCGAAGCCGTCCATGCCGGGCATCTGGACGTCCAGCAGGATCACCGCGAAGTCGTCGGTGAGCAGCGCCTTCAGCGCCTCCTCACCGGACGCGGCCCGGACCAGCGTCTGATCCAGCGCCGAGAGGATCGCCTCCAGCGCCAGCAGGTTCTCCGGCCGGTCGTCGACCAGGAGGATCTTCGCTTTCTGCACCACGACCCGCCCTCCTGCCGGTTGTCTGCCGATGGCGGCCGCCTTCGCGCCGCCCACCACTGCCCCGGTCATGCTAGCCGCACCCCCTCACCCGCCACGTCGCTCCCGGCGATCGGCAGCGCGACAGTGCCGAAGCACACAGCAGTGCCGGAGCACCACGTCACCATTCGGTCACTGTTCGCAACGATGCGCGACCTTACCCGGTTCCCGTCCGAACCCGCCAGTGCGGCGGGAGAGCGCGGCCCCGGCGGTTACCTGCCCCTGGCGGACGGCAGCCAGTGGCGCATCACCGCCAGCAGGTGATCGGTCTCGACCGGTTTGGTGACATGGTCGGTCGCGCCCGCCTCCAGGCTCTTCTCCTTGTCGCCCTTCATCGCCTTGGCGGTGAGCGCGATGATCGGCAGACCGGCGTACTGCGGCATCCGGCGGATCGCCTCGGTGGTCGCGTAGCCGTCCATCTCCGGCATCATGATGTCCATCAGCACCAGTGCCACGTCCTCGTGCTGCTCGAGCACCTCGATGCCCTCGCGGCCGTTCTCCGCGTACAGCACGGTCAGGCCGTACTGCTCCAGCACGCTGGTGAGCGCGAAGACGTTGCGGATGTCGTCGTCGACGATCAGCACCTGCTCACCGTCGAACCGGCCCTGGAACTGTGCGGGCACGGTGCCGGACGGCTCCTGACGGGGCGTCGGGTCCGGCTCCTGGGCGGCGGCCCGGCGGCGTTCGGCCGCGCCGCGGCGGCGGACCTCGGCCAGCTCGCGGACCTCCTGGGCCCAGTGCTCGGCCGGGTTCTCGCCGATCGGGACGGGGGTGCCGACCGGGGTGACCGCGATGGTGGCGCGGACCGGCTGCAGCTGCCGGTCCTGGCCGGCGGCGTCCGGCGCCTCGCTGCGCAGCGGCAGGTAGAGGGTGAAGGTGGAGCCCTCGCCGAGCTCGCTCTCGGCGTGGATCTCGCCGCCGAGCAGCCGGGCGATCTCCCGGCTGATCGAGAGCCCCAGGCCCGTGCCGCCGTACTTGCGGCTGGTGCCGCCGTCCGCCTGCTTGAAGGCCTCGAAGATCTCCCGGAGCTTGTTGCCGGGGATGCCGATCCCGGTGTCGGAGACCGAGAAGGCGATCAGCGGCTCGTCCGGGTCGTTGATCGCGCCGTTCTCCAGCAGCTGTTCGCGGACGTGCTGCGGGACGGCGCCGTCGGCCCGGCGGATCCGCAGCTCGACCGCGCCGCTGTCGGTGAACTTGACCGCGTTGGAGAGCAGGTTGCGCAGCACCTGCTGGAGCCGCTGCTCGTCGGTGTGCAGGGTGACCGGGAGGTCGGGCGAGACCACCACCGCGAAGTCCAGGCTCTTGTCCGCGGTGAGCGGGCGGAACGCCGCCTCCACGTAGTCGACCAGCTGGACCAGCGCGATCTTGGCCGGGCGGACGTCCATCTTGCCCGCCTCGACCTTGGACAGGTCGAGGATGTCGTTGATCAGCTGGAGCAGGTCGGAGCCGGCGCCGTGGATGGTCTCGGCGAACTCGACCTGCTTGGAGGAGAGGTTGCCCTCGTTGTTGTCGGAGAGCAGCTTGGCCAGGATCAGCAGCGAGTTGAGCGGGGTGCGCAGCTCGTGCGACATGTTGGCGAGGAACTCGCTCTTGTAGCGCGAGGCCAGCGCGAGCTGCTCGGCGCGCTCCTCCAGGACCTGCCGGGCCTCCTCGATCTCGCTGTTCTTGATCTCGATGTCCCGGTTCTGCTGGGCGAGTTGCTCGGCCTTCTCCTGGAGCTCCTCGTTGGTCCGCTCCAGCTCCTCCTGGCGGGCCTCCAACTCGGCGGAGCGCATGGAGAGTTCGGCGGTGAGCCGCTGGGACTCCAGCAGCAGGCCCTCGGTCTTGGTGTTGACGCTGATGGTGTTGACGGTGACGCCGATCAGGTCGGCGATCTGGTTCAGGAAGTCGATGGCGACGGTGGTGAAGGAGGAGAAGGTGGCCAGCTCGATCACGCCGAGCAGCCGGCCCTCGAACAGCACCGGCAGGACCACCACATGGGCCGGGCTGGCCTCGCCCAGGCCGGAGGCGATCTTCAGATAGCCGGGCGGGGTCTCCTTGAGCATGATCGAGCGCTTCTCCACCGCGGCCTGGCCGACCAGGCCCTCGCCGGGGCGGAAGGTGGTGGGCATCGAGCGGCGCTGGTAGCCGTAACTGCCGATCAGGCGCAGCACGGTGTCGTTCTCGTCGTCGTCCTCGGTGATCAGCTCCGCGGTCCGGCCGGCCGGCTGGGCCAGGAAGAAGGCGCCGTGCTGGGCCGAGACCACCGGGGTGAGCTCGGTCATGATCAGCGCGGCGACCGCCTCCAGGTCGCGGCGGCCCTGCAGCAGACCGGAGATCCGGGCCAGGTTGGTCTTCAGCCAGTCCTGTTCCTGGTTGGTCCTGGTGGTCTCGCGCAGGTTGGCGATCATCTGGTTGATGTTGTCCTTGAGCTCGTCGAGCTCTCCGGACGCGTCCACGTCGATCCGCAGGCTGAGGTCGCCGCGGGTCACCGCGGTGGCGACCTGGGCGATCGCGCGGACCTGGCGGGTCAGGTTGTCGGCGAGTTCGTTCACCGAGACGGTGAGGTCCTGCCAGGTGCCGTCCACGCCGGGCACCCGGGCCTGGCCGCCGAGCCGGCCGTCGGTGCCGACCTCGCGGGCCACCCGGGTCACCTCGTCCGCGAAGGCGCCGAGCTGGTCGACCATGATGTTGATGCTGGTCTTGAGTTCGAGGATCTCGCCCCGGGCGTCCACGTCGATCTTCTGGGACAGGTCGCCGCGCGCGACGGCGGTGATCACCAGGGCGATGTTCCTGACCTGTCCGGTCAGGTTGTTGGCCATCTGGTTGACGTTGTCGGTCAGGTCCTTCCAGATGCCGGCCACGCCCGGTACGCCGGCCTGGCCGCCCAGGATGCCGTCGGTTCCCACCTCGCGGGCCACTCGGGTCACCTCGACGGCGAACGCCGACAGCTGGTCCACCATGGTGTTCAAGGTGCCTGCCAGGGCGGCGACTTCGCCCTGCGCCTCGATGGTGATCTTCTTCGACAGGTCACCCCGGGCCACCGCCGTGGCGACCTCGGCGATGTTCCGGACCTGGGAAGTCAGGTTGGAGGCCATGAAGTTGACGTTGTCGGTCAGGTCCCGCCAGATTCCGGAGACCCCGCTCACCCGGGCCTGGCCGCCGAGGATGCCCTCGGTGCCGACCTCGCGGGCCACCCGGGTCACCTCGTCTGCGAAGGCGGACAGCTGGTCGACCATGGTGTTGACGGTGAGCACCAGCTCGCGGATCTCGCCACGGGCGTCGACGGTGATCTTCTTGGAGACGTCGCCGCGCGCCACGGCGGTGGTCACCTCGGCGATGTTGCGGACCTGCGAGGTGAGGTTGTTGGCCATCAGGTTGACGCTGTTGGTCAGGTCCTTCCAGGTCCCGGAGACCCCGGGCACGCTGGCCTGGCCGCCGAGGATGCCCTCGGTGCCGACGTCCCGGGCGACCCGGGTCACCTCGTCGGCGAAGGCGCCGAGCTGGTCCACCATCGTGTTGATGGTGTTCTTCAGCTCCAGGATCTCGCCGCGCGCATCGACCTTGATCTTCTGCGACAGGTCGCCCTTGGCCACCGCGGTGGTCACCTGGGCGATGTTCCGCACCTGGGAGGTCAGGTTGTTGGCCATCGAGTTGACGTTCTCGGTCAGGTCCTTCCAGACCCCGGCCACGCCGGGCACCTGGGCCTGCCCGCCGAGGATGCCCTCGGTACCGACCGCGCGGGCCACCCGGGTGACCTGCTCGGCGAAGCCGGAGAGCTGGTCCACCATCGTGTTGATGGTGTTCTTCAGCTCCAGGATCTCGCCGCGCGCATCGACCTCGATCTTCCGCGACAGGTCGCCCTTGGCCACCGCCGTGGTCACCTCGGCGATGTTGCGGACCTGGGCGGTCAGGTTGTTGGCCATGAAGTTCACCGAGTCGGTGAGGTCACGCCAGACCCCGGCCACGCCCGGCACCTGGGCCTGGCCGCCGAGCCGTCCCTCGGTGCCCACCTCGCGGGCCACCCGGGTCACCTGGGCGGAGAAGCCGTTGAGCTGGTCCACCATGGTGTTGACGGTGTTCTTCAGCTCGAGCATCTCGCCGGCCACGTCCACCGTGACCTTGTGCGAGAGGTCACCCTTGGCCACCGCGGTGGTCACCTCGGCGATGTTGCGGACCTGGGCGGTCAGCCGGCCGGCCATGGTGTTGACCGAGTCCGCCAGGTCCTTCCAACTGCCGGTCGCACCACGCACCCTGGCCTGACCGCCGAGCTTGCCCTCGGTGCCCACCTCGATGGCCACCCGGGTCACCTCGTCGGTGAACTCGGAGAGCTGGTCCACCAGCCCGTTCACCGTCCGGCCGACCTTGAGGAACTCGCCGCGCAGCGGGTGGCTGGCCCCGTTGGTGTGGACCGAGCGCAGCTCCATCCGCTGGTCCAGGTCGCCCTCGGAAATCGAGGTGAGCACCCGGCCGACCTCGGCCATCGGACGGGCCAGGTCGTCGATCAGCGCGTTGCAGTTGTCGACCGCCGCCATCCAGGCGCCCTCGCCGACCCCGCTCTCCAGCCGCTCGGAGAGCCGCCCCTCCCGGCCCACCGCCCGCCGGACCCGGGCCAGTTCACCGGTCAGGTGCTGGTTACGCTCGGCCACCTCGTTGAAGACCGCCGCGATCTCGGCCAGCGCGCCGTCGCCGGGCACCGTCAGCCGCCGCCGGAAGTTGCCGTCCCGCATCGCGGTCAGCGCACCGAGCAGCTTGCGCAGATCGGCGGGCTCGGCCCCCCGGTTGTGGTTCGGGCGCCGCCCCGAGGCGGCCCGCACCGTCGGACGGCTGCCCTGGCGGGCGACCGTCGGGGTGGTACCGGGTACGTCCTTGGTGGCCGAACTCAACGAGGCCCTCCCAGATTGTGACCGTCTCCACGCCACCCCCTCGGGGTGACCACCGACCCGCCGCACTCGGGGCGGACGCCGGCGCACCTCGACCGTAACCCTTCGGCCGGGTGCTGCGGACCCCCCAGTCTGACAGGACCGCCGCCGGGTGTCCGTCCCGTTGCACAGGGTCTGCACCCGGCCAGCGCAAAGCAACCCCCCGGAGCAGGCCGGTCCCCGGTCAGCCGGGTGGCCGGAATCACCCGCAGGTGCCTCTTTCCGCCCACCGGGCCCACGGAGGTGCCGCCGGAAAGTAGGGTGGGACGCTGCACCGACCCCGGGACGCCCGACCCAAGGGCAGATCCGACCGGGTCGGAGCTATCGGATCTGATGGGAGAAGTGGCACGTGGTCACCGCACGCGCAGCCGCCACCTTCGAGCCGGTCAGCAGGTCGGCCGCCGCGGCGCGCGGCTTCGTCCGCGACGCGCTGCTCGGCTGGGGGCTGCCGGAGGTGGTCGACGACGCCGTGGTGCTGGTCAGCGAGCTGGTCACGAACGCCGTCGTGCACGCCGGGACGGCCGCCGAGGTGTGCTGCCTGCGCGAGGAGGAGACGATCCGGGTCGAGGTGACGGACCGTCACCCGGAGCGCGGCCTGCCCTCGTTCGCCAACGTCCCCGCCCAGAGCTCCGAACGCTACGGCGACCCGGACGGCGAGGGCGGCCGGGGCCTGCTGATGTGCTCGGCCATCTCCAGCTGTTGGGGCGTCGAGTACTCCGCCGGGCAGAAGACGGTCTGGTTCCGCCTCGCCCTCCCCGAACACATCATCGGCACCCGGTACGCGCTGCCCGCCCTGCCCGGCAGCGAACTCCCGGGCGCTGACGGCCCGGTCCTGGTGGCCGTGGTCCAGGTCGACGAGCAGGGCCTGGTCAGCGCCTGGAACCAGGACGCCGAGGCGCTGCTGCGGCTCCCCGCCGAGCAGGCGGTCGGCCGGCCCTGGTCCACGCACGTGCTCTGGCCGCCGGACGGCCCCGAGCTGGCCGAGACGCTCAAGCTGGCCCGCTGGGAGGGCGGCTTCTCGCTCCGGCTGGACGGACAGCCCGAGGTGTACGCGGTGCAGGTCCGGATCAGGGACACCCACGGCATCCCGTCCACGCTCTGCCTGCTGGTGCACGAGAGCGACCGAGCGGTGCTCCGCTCCCCCGCCACCGGCTCCGACGCCCCGGCCGGCGTCGAGCCGCTCGACCTGCTGGTCGGGCACATCGGCACGGACGACCTGAGCGGCCTGCTGCAGCGGATCGTCGAGCGGGCCCGCGACCTGCTGGACGCGGACGCCGCATACCTGCTGCTCACCACCGACGACGAGACCGAGTTCGAGCTGCGGGCCGCCACCGGCCTGCCCGGCGCGAGCCGTCGGCACGCGCCGATCCCGGTCGACTCCGGGGCCGGGCGGTACGACTCGGCCCGGCTGCCGGCCGTGCACGAGGACCTCGCCGTACGGCCCAACGTCGCACCGCTGCTGGCCGGTTCGGGGCTGCGCTCACTGATCACCGTCCCGCTCAAGGTGGACGGCCGGCTGACCGGTTCGCTCGGGGTGGCCGCCGCCGGGCCAGGACGGTACGACAACGAGGACGCGCTGCGGCTGCAGTTCGCCGCCGACCGGGTCGCGCTCGCCCTGGAGAGCGCCCGGCTGACCGAGCTGGAGCGGCTCCGGCGCGGCTCGCTCTCCTTCCTGGTGGAGGCCTCCGACCTGCTCGCGGGCACTCTCGAACACGGCCAGACGCTGGCCCTGATGGCGCAGATGGCGGTGCCCACACTCGCCTCCTGGTGCGCCGTCTACACCACCCACGACGCCGGGGCCGAGCTGGCCTTCGTGCTGCACCAGGACGAGGACCGGATCGACCAGCTGCGCGCGCTGCTGGACAAGACCCCGGCCCCGGAAGCCGGCCCCGACAACGGCGTCCGATTCTGGACCGCCCCGGTCGAGACCGCCCGGCAGAGCGGGCTGACGGACAGCCCGGAGCTGGCCGGGCTGCTCGGCGAGACCGTGGTGCTCCCGCTGGCCGCCCGGAACCGGGTGATCGGCCTGCTGGTGCTCGGCGTCTCCACCGGCATGCGGTTCCGCCAGGAGATGCTGGAGCTGGCCGAGGACCTGTCCCGCCGGGCCGCCCTGGCACTGGACAACTCCCGGCTCTACTCCGAGCGCACCGCCACCAGCCAGGCCTTCCAACGGGCGCTGCTGCCACCGGAGTTGCCGAAGATCCCGGGCGTCGAGGTGGAGGTCTTCTACCAGGCCGCGGGCGAGGGCAACGAGGTCGGCGGCGACTTCTACGACATCTTCCCGATCCGCGAGGGCACCTACGGCTTCGCGATCGGCGACGTCTGCGGCACCGGCCCGGAGGCCGCCGCCGTCACCGGGCTGGCCCGGCACGCGCTGCGCCTGCTGGCCCGGGAGGGGCTGGACGGACCGCAGCTGCTCGGCCGGCTGAACACCGCGATCCTGGACGAGGGCACCCGCAGCCGCTTCCTCACCCTGCTCTACGGCGAGTTGACGCCCCTGGCGGACGGCAGCACCGAGCTCTCGCTGGTCTGCGCCGGGCACCCGCTGCCACTGCGACTGACCACCGACGGCCGGGTCGACGCGGCCGCCACCCCGCAGCCGCTGCTCGGCGTGTTGGACGAACTCGAGCTGGTGGCCGAGCAGTTCACGCTCTACCCCGGCGAGGTCCTGCTCTGCGTCACCGACGGCGTCACCGAACGCCGGGAGGGCCAGCGGATGTTGGGCGACGACGGGCTGGCCACCGTGCTCACCGGCTGCACCGGCCTGACCGCCGGCGCGGTCTCCGCCCGGGTGCAGCGGGCGGTCGAGCGGTTCGCCGCCGAGCCGCCGTCGGACGACATGGCCATCCTCACCCTGCGCATTCCGGAACAGCGCACGGGCTGACTCGGTCGAGAGTTGTCGCCGTACATCTGACGACCCGACAATTTGTGGGATTCACAAGGGTACAAGCCTGTCCGGCCGGGTACACAGATCTCACCGGGGAACACCCCGGAGGGGACTCGACCGACAGCTCCGACCTGCCGGTTCATCACTCAGCCGCAGCCGCCGCACCCTGGAACCGTCCCTGGTTCCGTGCGCCCACGGCCGGCACGCGCACCCACTTCACGCACACTCCTGCCGCGTTCGCGGCGCCCAGAGTGAAAGGAGCCTCCGGTGAGCAACGAAGCTACCGGGGCGAACGCCCGATCCGCCGATGCCGGCAACCTCGGCTACCTGGCTCTCGGTCTGACCCTTCTCGCGTACGGCATCCTCGGCACCGGGGTCTTCTCCGGCACCGGCCTCAAGGACGCCGCCTCAGTCGCCCACCTGGTCGGCGGGCTGACCCTCTTCATCGCCGGTCTCTGGCAGCTGCGCAGCGGCGACGGCTTCACCGGCACCGCCTTCACCGGCCTCGGCGCCTTCTGGGCGACCTGGTCCACAGCAGGCGGCGCAAGCAAGAACGCCGCCGGGCTGTTCCTGCTGCTCTGGGCCCTGCTCGCACTGAGTCTGACCCTGGCCGCCTGGAACTCCGGGCTGTTCAGCCGACTCATCTACGGCCTGTTCACCCTCTCCCTGGTGCTCAGCGCGCTCGGCGTGCTGAACAGCAGCTCCGGCCTCGGCAAGGCGGGCGGCTGGCTGGCCGCCGTCGCCGGCCTGGCCGCCTGGTACTCGGCCACCGCCGCGCTCACCGAGAGCGGCTGGGGCCGGGCGGTGCTGCCGACCAAGTAGGACCCTGTGTCGGTTGGGGGGTGGGTGAAGGAGCGGTGGTGGGGTGCGTGCCTCGGCGGTGCCGAGGAGGGAGTCCATGCGGAGCATCGGCGACCGACGAGAAGCCGTCGAGGTGCGTGCCCCGGCGCCGCGACGCCGCCCCCCAACCGACACAGGGTCCTGGCCTCCACGGAGGTCGGTTCACCACCTACCGCAGCCGGGCCGCCCGCCCCACCGGGCGGCCCGGCTGCGGCGCGTCCCTGCTCAGAGCAGCACCGCGCCCAGCGGCAACCGCCCCGCCGCAAGCTTCCGGGCCTGACCGGTCGCCAGGTCCACCACGGTGATCCCGTCCCAGCCGCCCGGTCGGCTGAACCCGCCGGTGACGTACGCGGTCCGGCCGTCCGGGGACGCCACGACGTCCTCGTGCGGACCGTCCAGCGCGACCAGCCGTTCGGCACCGCCGGGGCTCCGGACGGTCAACGACGGCCCGTGGTCCTCGGCGCCGATCGCTCCGGTGCCCACCACCAACAGGGTGCCGTCCGGGGTCAGTGCGGTGCCGTGCTGATGGGTGTCGGCCGTCATCCGCTCGACCGTCACCTGCCCGGTCGTCGGATCGAGCACCGCCAGCCGCTCCCCCTCGAAGGGCAGCAACAGCCTTCCGTCCGACCGGACTTCGGCGTAGTGCGGCTTCAGCCAGGACCCCAGGCCGCCTTCGGTCCCGTACGGCGCCACCTCCATCCGGCGCGGGCGCAGCCCGTCCACCGGCACGGCCGTCACGTCGAAGGAGTCGTGCCCGACCGCGTACACCTCCCGCCCGTCCCGCGACACCAGCACGTCGAACGGCCGCCGCCCGACCGGCACCACGTCCGTGACCCGCTGCCCCGCCGCGTCGAGCACCTCCAGTACCCCCGGCTTCCCCGGCACGTTGACCCCGACGAAAACCTGCCGCCCGTCCGGCGAGAGCGCGATGCCCATCCCGCCGCCCCGGTACTCGCCGGTGGTCACCGATCCGGTCGCGGTCCGGTACGGCACCACCGCGAGCAGCCGCCGCTCCCGGGTGTCCAGCACGGCCGCCCCCTCGGCGGTCGCCACCCAGGCCCGCCCGTCCGGGCCGAGCGCCACACCCCACGGCGCGGTACCGACCCGCACCGAACCGGTCGGGCCGGTGGCCGGGTCGACGAAGGTCACGGTGTCGCCGCCGAAGTCGGTCACCAGCAGGGTGCCCGGCTGCACGGTCGTCGCCTGCGCCCTCGGCTTCACCTGCTCCGTCTGCTCCGTCTGCTGTGCTGCCGGACCTCCGCAGGCCGCCAGCAGTACCGCCAGTACCCCGAGCCCGACCGCAAGCCGCCGACCGCCCATCTCCGTCCCGCCTTCCGTCGCCCTACCGCCATCCTCCGACCCGTGCCGAGCGCCGGAGTCCGCGATCGGCCGACAACCGGGTCATCCGATCGGCCGTTGCGACCAATCGGAAGAGTGGATTCCGCTCCGGCACAATCGGGAGATGCGCTTCGTACCGTTGCTGCCCGCCGACCGCCCGGCCACCTCCGCGCCCGGACGCTGGCTGCTGGAGGCAGCGGTCGGCGGAGTGGTGCTGCTGGTCACCTACGCGGCACTCCGCAGCGTCGGCCTCTCCGGCACCTTCGACCGCAGCACCCTGCTGATCCTCGGCGCGGCGGCGCTCGCCCTCGCACTGGCCAGGCACCGGTTCCCCGACGCCGCACTGCTCGGCCTGGCCGTCCTGGTCGGCGTGCTGCCCAGCGCCGCGATGCTGACCGCGATCGTCAGCTACACGACCTCCCGCCGGGGCGGCCGCGCCTGGCGACGCGACCTGGTCCTGGTCACCGCCGCGCTGCTCCCGCTGCTGGTCAGCGAAGTCCGGCTGGACTACTGGCAGGGCGGGCGCTGGCAGTACGCACTCGCCCAGGGCGGGGTGCTGGCGGTCGTCGCGGTCCTGATCCCCGGCCTGGTCGGTACCGCCGCCGGGCAGCAGGACCAACTGGTCGGCGCCCTGCGGGAACGCACCGCGGCGGCCGAGCGCGCCAAGCGCTCCGCCGAGAACGAGTCCCGGATCCAGGAGCGCTCCAGGATCGCCGCCGAGATGCACGACCTGGTCGGACACCGGCTCAGCCTGATCTCCCTGCACGCCGGCGGCCTGGAACTCGCCCTCGACCGCCAGGCCCCCCAACTGAGCGGCGAGGCCGAACAGCTCCGGCAGGCCAGCCGGGATGCGATGGACGAGCTGCGCCAGGTGCTCGGCGTGCTCGGCCCGCTCGGCCGGGACACCGGTACGGACGCGCTCACCGACGCCACCGGGACCAGGGCCGACATCCTGGCCCTGGTCGAGGAGTCCCGCGCGGCGGGCATCCCGGTCTCATTCGACTGGCAGGGCGAGGACCTGACCGAGGTCCGGCCCCAGGTCAGACGGGCCGTCAACCGGGTGGTCCGGGAGGCGCTCACCAACGTGCACCGGTACGCGGTCGGCGCCGCCGTCGAGGTGACGGTGGCCCAGCTGCCCGGCAGCGTCGAGGTCCTGGTGATCAACGGCGCACCGCCCGTCCCGCCGACCGTCACCACCGGGCTCGGCAGCGGCCGCGGCCTGGACGGCCTGCGCGAACGGGTGGCGGTCCTCGGCGGCCGGCTGACCGTCGGCCCGGTCCCGGGCGGCGAGTTCGAGGTCCGTGCCATCCTCCCCACCGACCCACCCACTGCCGGGGCCCGCGCCGAACAGGCCGCGGGGAACGGCCCCGCCCCGCTCGCCCTCCCTCTGGAAGCCGCCGGACGGGTCCGCCGCCAGCTCGCCAGCACCGTGTCGGCCGCCCTCGGACTGGCTGGGCTCGGCATGATCCTGCTGCTCGGCCTCGGCCTGGTGCAGCAGACCCGCCCCTACGACGGGCCGCCGCCGGTCAGCGCCGTGCACACCGGGATGACCACGAGTCAGGTCACCTCGGTGGTCGGCCCCGATAGCGCCGCCGTCCGCTCCGCCGCCGCCGGACGCGAACCGGACCGTCCCGGCGGCACCACCTCCTGCCTGTACCCGTACACCACCTGGACCACGGAGAGCGACCGGCTGCAGGTCACCCGCTACTGTTTCAAAAGTGACGTTCTGACCGATATCTCCACCTTCACCACCCCCCTGGCGCCCTGACACCGACCGACCGGGAGCTGCGCATGACCGACGACAGCGCTGAGCGGACCACACCGATCCGGGTACTCCTGGCCGACGACGAGCCCGGCATCCGGGCCGGTCTGCGCCTGGTCCTCCGGCACGCCGAGGACATCGTGGTGGTGGCCGAGGCCGCGAACGGCGCCGAAGCCGTCGCCGAGGCCGCCCGTACCCCGGTCGACGTGGCCCTGGTCGACATCCGGATGCCCGTCCTCGACGGCCTGGCCGCGATCGACCAGCTGATCCGGCTCGACCCCAGGCCCGCCGTCGTCATGCTCACGACCTTCGGCGAGGAGGAGAACGTCACCCGGGCCCTGCGCTCCGGCGCCAGCGGCTTCCTGCTCAAGGACGACGGCCCGCACGAACTGATCAGCGCCGTACGCGCCGCAGCCGCCGGTGACGCCGTGCTCTCCCCCGGCGTCACCGGACTGGTCGTCAGACGCATGCTCGAAGGCGACCCGGCCGACCCGGAGGACCCCGGCGCCGAGGCCGGCCGCCGGATCGCCACCCTCGCCCCACCCGAGCGCGAGGCCCTCGCCCTGCTCGGCGCCGGCATGCCCAACCTGGAGATCGCCCTCCGCCTCGGCATCAGCCCCGACTCGGTCAAGACGGTCGTCGACACCATCCTCGACCGCACCGGCGCCGACACCCGCGTCCAGGCCGCCCTCCTGGCCACCCGAGCCGGGCTCACGCCGGAGAGCGCCTAGCTCCTCAGCGCCCGGTCCCGCACCGGGACTGGTTCGGGGCTCGGCTGCTCCGTACGCCGCCAGCCGGAGGCCGCGTACTGGACCAGGTAGACGATCAGCAGCAGCGCCACGGCCACCAGGCCGTCGGCCCAGAAGTGGTTGGCCGTCACCACGACCACGTAGACGGTGATCACCGGGTGCAGGATCGCGAGCCAGCGCCAGGGGCCGCGCGCGATGACGGCCACCGCGACGGCGACGATCACGCACCAGGCCACGTGCACGGACGGCATCGCGGAGAGCTGGTCCGCCACCACCCCGCCGACCGCGCCGCCGTAGACCGACTGCCCGTACTCCGCCGCCACGTCGACAAAGCCGTTGCCCGGCAGCATCCGCGGTGGTGCCACCGGCAGGAACTGGATCAGCAGACAGGCCGCCGTGGTCAGCACCACCGTGTTCCGCAACCAGGCGTACCGCGCCCGGTGTCGGACGAACACCCACGCCAGCAACGCGAGCATCACCCCGAAGTGCATCACCGCGTAGTAGTAGTTGGCCCCCGAGATCAGCCACGCATGCTCCCGCGCCGATCGCTGCAGGGCCGCCTCGTCGGGCAGTCCCCAGGCCAGTTCGGTGCGATGGATCCAGTCCGCCCGGTCGAGCGCATGGTCCGTACTGAGCACCGACAGGTGCCCGACCAGCTGCCACAGGGTGAAGAGCGCCAGCAGCGTCCCCGCCTCACGACAGACCACCGCCACGCCCGGCCGCGCCACCCGCTTGGCCGCGTACGCGGCGCCGAGCAGGGCGACGGCGGTACCGCCGGCCGTCTGCCAGGTCAGGGTCAGGTTCTGCATTGGCGAAGATTAACGCAGAAAAGCCCCCCGGCTGATAGCCGGGGGGCTTTTCTTGAAAGATTGTTCGGCGGYGTCCTACTCTCCCACAGGGTCCCCCCTGCAGTACCATCGGCGCTATGAGGCTTAGCTTCCGGGTTCGGAATGTAACCGGGCGTTTCCCTCACGCTATGACCACCGAAACACTATGAAACTGTATGACCGCACCACACCCGTGACCAAACGGTGTGGGGTCGTTGTTTCAGAACAACACAGTGGACGCGAGCAACTGAGGACAAGCCCTCGGCCTATTAGTACCGGTCAGCTCCACCCCTTACAGGGCTTCCACATCCGGCCTATCAACCCAGTCGTCTACTGGGAGCCTTACCCTCTCAAGGAGGTGGGAATATTCATCTCGAAGCAGGCTTCCCGCTTAGATGCTTTCAGCGGTTATCCCTCCCGAACGTAGCCAACCAGCCATGCCCTTGGCAGAACAACTGGCACACCAGAGGTTCGTCCGTCCCGGTCCTCTCGTACTAGGGACAGCCCTTCTCAATATTCCTACGCGCACAGCGGATAGGGACCGAACTGTCTCACGACGTTCTAAACCCAGCTCGCGTACCGCTTTAATGGGCGAACAGCCCAACCCTTGGGACCTACTCCAGCCCCAGGATGCGACGAGCCGACATCGAGGTGCCAAACCATCCCGTCGATATGGACTCTTGGGGAAGATCAGCCTGTTATCCCCGGGGTACCTTTTATCCGTTGAGCGACGGCGCTTCCACAAGCCACCGCCGGATCACTAGTCCCGACTTTCGTCCCTGCTCGACCCGTCGGTCTCACAGTCAAGCTCCCTTGTGCACTTACACTCAACACCTGATTGCCAACCAGGCTGAGGGAACCTTTGGGCGCCTCCGTTACTCTTTAGGAGGCAACCGCCCCAGTTAAACTACCCACCAGACACTGTCCCTGATCCGGATCACGGACCCAGGTTAGACATCCAGCACGACCAGAGTGGTATTTCAACGACGACTCCACAACAACTGGCGTTGCTGCTTCAAAGTCTCCCACCTATCCTACACAAGCCGAACCGAACACCAATATCAAGCTATAGTAAAGGTCCCGGGGTCTTTCCGTCCTGCTGCGCGAAACGAGCATCTTTACTCGTAATGCAATTTCACCGGGCCTATGGTTGAGACAGTCGAGAAGTCGTTACGCCATTCGTGCAGGTCGGAACTTACCCGACAAGGAATTTCGCTACCTTAGGATGGTTATAGTTACCACCGCCGTTTACTGGCGCTTAAGTTCTCAGCTTCGCCWWSMCGAARMWTGACTAACCGGTCCCCTTAACGTTCCAGCACCGGGCAGGCGTCAGTCCGTATACATCGCCTTACGGCTTCGCACGGACCTGTGTTTTTAGTAAACAGTCGCTTCTCGCTGGTCTCTGCGGCCGGCCCCAGCTCAGAGTGCAAGACTCATCACCAGTTCCGGCCCCCCTTCTCCCGAAGTTACGGGGGCATTTTGCCGAGTTCCTTAACCATAGTTCACCCGAACGCCTCGGTATTCTCTACCTGACCACCTGAGTCGGTTTGGGGTACGGGCCGCCATGAAACTCGCTAGAGGCTTTTCTCGACAGCATAGGATCATCCACTTCACCACAATCGGCTCGGCATCAGGTCTCAGCCTTAATGAGTGACGGATTTGCCTATCACTCGGCCTACACCCTTACCCCGGGACAACCACCGCCCGGGCTGGACTACCTTCCTGCGTCACCCCATCGCTCACCTACTACCCTGTTGGGTCACCGGCTCCACCACGTCCCTTTGTCCGAAGACTCCAGGCCGGCTTCGCGGGCTTAGCATTCAGAGGTTCGACGTTGGCGCTTCAAAGCGGGTACGGGAATATCAACCCGTTGTCCATCGACTACGCCTGTCGGCCTCGCCTTAGGTCCCGACTTACCCTGGGCAGATCAGCTTGACCCAGGAACCCTTGGTCAATCGGCGCAAGAGTTTCCCACTCTTGTATCGCTACTCATGCCTGCATTCTCACTCGTGAACCGTCCACAACTGGATTCCTCCGCTGCTTCACCCGGCACACGACGCTCCCCTACCCATCACAGCGGGCGTTGGCCCTATWGCTGCAATGACACGACTTCGGCGGTGTACTTGAGCCCCGCTACATTGTCGGCGCGGAATCACTTGACCAGTGAGCTATTACGCACTCTTTCAAGGGTGGCTGCTTCTAAGCCAACCTCCTGGTTGTCTCTGCGACTCCACATCCTTTCCCACTTAGCACACGCTTAGGGGCCTTAGTCGGTGTTCTGGGCTGTTTCCCTCTCGACCATGGAGCTTATCCCCCACAGTCTCACTGCCACGCTCTCACTTACCGGCATTCGGAGTTTGGCTAAGGTCAGTAACCTTTTGGGGCCCATCGCCTATCCAGTGCTCTACCTCCGGCAAGAAACACGTGACGCTGCACCTAAATGCATTTCGGGGAGAACCAGCTATCACGGAGTTTGATTGGCCTTTCACCCCTAACCACAGGTCATCCCCCAGGTTTTCAACCCTGGTGGGTTCGGTCCTCCACGAAGTCTTACCTCCGCTTCAACCTGCCCATGGCTAGATCACTCCGCTTCGGGTCTTGGGCATGCAACTRWATCGCCCTATTCGGACTCGCTTTCGCTACGGCTACCCCACACGGGTTAACCTCGCTACACACCGCAAACTCGCAGGCTCATTCTTCAAAAGGCACGCAGTCACGAGACACACAGCAAGCTGCATRTCCGACGCTCCCACGGCTTGTAGGCACACGGTTTCAGGTACTATTTCACTCCGCTCCCGCGGTACTTTTCACCATTCCCTCACGGTACTATCCGCTATCGGTCACTAGGGAATATTTAGGCTTAGCGGGTGGTCCCGCCAGATTCACACGGAATTTCTCGGGCTCCGTGCTACTTGGGAGAAGCTCAAGTGAGCCGTACAGATTTCGTCTACGGGGGTCTTACCCTCTACGCCGGACCTTTCGCATGTCCTTCGACTATCCATACGGTTTCTGACTCACCGACYGGCCGGCAGACCAATCAAGAACTTTCCCACGACCCCGCTCTGGCAACCCCTGCCGGGTCTCACACCAAAACGGTTTAGCCTCATCCGGTTTCGCTCGCCACTACTCCCGGAATCACGGTTGTTTTCTCTTCCTGAGGGTACTGAGATGTTTCACTTCCCCTCGTTCCCTCCACRCACCCTATGTGTTCAGGTGCGGGTGACAGCCCATGACGACTGCCGGGTTTCCCCATTCGGAAACCCCCGGATCAAAGCCTGGTTGACGGCTCCCCGGGGACTATCGTGGCCTCCCACGTCCTTCATCGGTTCCTAGTGCCAAGGCATCCACCGTGCGCCCTTAAAAACTTGGCCACAGATGCTCGCGTCCACTGTGCAGTTCTCAAACAACGACCAGACACCCACC
>NZ_LMCT01000006.1:0-108828 GCF_001424875.1 Kitasatospora sp. Root107
GTCAGACGTCCATCTCCAGGGTGCGGACGCGTGCCACCGAACGGAGAGTGGAGAGATGGCGCGCAAGGCACCCGGTCAGGTCCGTTACCTAGATCTTCTCCTGCGGAAGTCGCAGGTCGTCCGCAGCACTCCGACACGGGACATCCTGTCCCTCAAGGCCCAGGAGACGAAAGGCCGGGCGTGGGGCAGGGCAAACGGATACGAGATCCGTCACATCTTCCGCGAGAACCTGAGCGCCTACAAAACAGGGATCAAGCGTCCCGAGTTCGATGCGGCAGTACTCGCACTGCTCGATGGCGAGTCGGACTGCCTGTGGGTCTACGACTCCTCTCGGTACAGCCGCAAGGGCGCGGGGGACGTACTCAAGATCTTGGACTCCCCCGGCAAGCGTCTCTACTTTGATCTGGACCGCCTGGACACCGAGGTCCCCGCCGACCGCTCTCGGATCGTCGGAAAGGCCGAAGAGGCCCGCGAGTACAGCCGGATCTTGTCGGAGAAGGTACGGGACACCAAAGCCGAGGACCGCGACGCCGGCAAGTGGCTCGGTACTGTGCCGTACGGATTGAAAGCGACCAAGAAGCGAAAGCTAAAGGGCAGTAAGAGCTGGCACATTATTGAGCGCATCCACGAGGAGGCCGCCCAGGGCCGATCCCAACGGCAGATCACCCTGGGACTAACCGCAGACGGCTACACCGCACCCTGGGGCGGACCTTGGCGGGTGAGCAGCGTCGGCAAGATCTTGCGAAACCCCGTATATCTCGGATGGCAGACCATTAGCGTCAAGGGGACACCCCAGATCTACCTGAATAGCAAGGGCAAGCCGATCCGGGTCTTCGCCAAGGGCTTCGAAGGGATTTCCAAGGCGACTTGGGACAAGCACCGCCGCATCGCCGCAGGATTCGAGCGGGCCGAAGGATTCGGGGCCAGGCATGACGAATACCCGCAGCCCGAGCAACATCCCGTCGCTGGCATGACGTGGTGCGTGGGGGGTGGCTTCGATAGCAAGATGGGCCATCGTGCAAATTCCGTCAGTCACTCTTTTCGCTGCTCCAACATCATCGCTGGTATTCCTTGCGAAGCACCCGCCTACGTTCAGCGTGGCGGAGTTTTGCGGGTCGTACTGGCCGAATGGAAGAAAAGACTGGCTGCGAAGGATCCCGGAGATCCCACCATGCTTGCTGTCGCTGAACGCTGGGTCGAGTTGTCACACCCTGAGGAGAGCCAGGCCGAAGCGGCGGCACGAGGCCAAATCAAGGTTGCAGAGGAAGCCGTCGAACGCCTTGATCGACTCAATGCAGGCGGGGCATACCCGGGCCGGGATGGAGAATCAACCTTCCTCAYGCACCGCAGAATCGCTGTTGAGGACGTTGAATCGGCGCGCAGAGAATGGGAGAACATCGCACAGCCGCTCGGCGACATCTCAGTCCTCACAGACCCAGAGCGGTGTACCAAACTGTGGGATACATCAGGGGACACCTACCGGGGCCAGCTCCTGCGCCTGGCCATCGACAAGGTGTTCCTTCGCCAGGCCGACTACAGCGGTCAGCACATTACGTCTGAGCGTGTCGTAATCGANTACCGGGGCCAGCTCCTGCGCCTGGCCATCGACAAGGTGTTCCTTCGCCAGGCCGACTACAGCGGTCAGCACATTACGTCTGAGCGTGTCGTAATCGAATGGGCCAAGCCCCGAGGGTGGAAGCCCCCAGAGAAAGTCGGGCAAGGCAGCCGGGTCCTAAAATAACGAAAAGGCCCCAGGTCAGCACTGTGCGAGCAGTGCTGACCTGGGGCCGTCGTGTTGGGTCAGGGGGTGCGGGTGGGGTTCACCAGCCGACGGATCAATGCTGGTGACGAGATCGAGAGCCACATGGCCTGGAAGGGGGCGACCGTTCGGGTGTCTGTCCGGGGGCGCGATGCTCGGTCTCGATCACGATGATGTGCTCCCCCCTGGGGTGCGGGCATCCTGGTGGATCACCGCGTGCATCACGGGGAGAGTCACTGCGGGCCGCCCTGGAGGAAGTAATTTGCCATGGCGATGCGGGCGGCGACCCCGCCCGCTCGGCGGGCTTCGGCTGCGGCGTCGTCACGGACCCGGGTGAAGTCGCTCGGCGCCAGCGCGTACAGGCCGTCGATCACCCGCTCCGCGCCGGCTACTGCGGCGCCCTGCGCCGGGCCGGGGCTACGGCGGGGCATCGGCTGCACCGAACGGGTCCGCCACCGCGCGTCCAGCAGCTGGGGACCATTGCTGCGCACCGAGTTGACGGCTGTGGACACCGCCCGCCTCTACCGGATACCCGCGGACTGCTGTGCGACGAGGCGGTCACCCTCATCGAGCGCACCGTCGGCCCAGAGGCCGAGCAGCTGGTAGTACCAGGGCGGTACGCCCGGGCCGCCCTTGAACGCGGAGCACCGTCGCCGCGCTGGCACCCTACTCGCGGTTAGGTCTCCAGCAGTGGCGGGACGGGCAGCGGAAGGTGACCGCCGGTGAGCGCCGAGAGGTCATCGAGCCGGTCGAGCAGGCCAGGTAGGCATCCGGAGGGATTGCGGGGCCAGTCGGCGATCAGCGATCGGATCTGCCCCGAGAGCGCAAGGTGATGGAGGTCGAGGGCGTCGAAGTGTTCACCGATGTCCTCAGTCTGGTCGACGCTGTCGGTGATCTGGCCGACGACGTGGCCGGCCGCCAGGTCGTGGAGCGCACAGTAGAGAGCCCAGGCCGTCTCAGCTGGTGTGGGTGGCATCGTCCCTCGATCCGGCGCTCACGTGGTGGTGGGCGTGCAGGATCGCGGCGACGCTGCCCGCCTCGGTGATCTGCCCGGCCAGCACTCGGGCCAGGGCATCGCCCAGCGGGACGCGCTGCATGGTCATGCCCACCTCGGTGGTGTCCCGGCGCATGACACCGGCCCCGATCCCGGTGGCCAGGAGCAGGGTTGTGGTGGCGGCGGTGCAGGACGGGAGCGGATGGATCACCCCGAGGTGCTCCCAGCGCGCTGCCCGCAGACCGGTCTCCTCCTCCAACTCCCGTGCTGCCGCGTGGACCAGGTCCTCGCCGGGCTCGACGCCGCCGCCAGGCAGGTGGAGCATCCGGCGGTCCGGCAGATAGAACTCGTCCTCGACGAGCACGATGCTGCCACTGTCATCGAGGGCG
Source organism: Kitasatospora sp. Root107 (assembly GCF_001424875.1). Lineage (GTDB taxonomy): Bacteria > Actinomycetota > Actinomycetes > Streptomycetales > Streptomycetaceae > Kitasatospora. The sequence goes on from NZ_LMCT01000006.1 coordinate 3,143, forward strand.
ACGACCCGCACGGCGTCCGCCACGGCGATGTGCTCGTATCGGTCCGGGGCGTGCGGCCCAGCCACGGTGTCGGACAGCAGCCGGATGTGCGGGCCGTCGTGCAGAACCTGACGGTTGACGGTGCGCCACCTGCCTGGACGGTCGGCGCCGGTTCGGGCGGGCGGGTCGTACAGGTAGAGGACTTGCTCGGCTCCGTATTCGGTGAAGCGGGCGCTCTCGAAGAGGCCGAGGCGCCGAAGCAGGTGACGGGAACGGGAGTTGGCGGCCTGGGTGACAGCGCCGACCTGGTGCTCGGCGGGCAACACGGAGGCCACCCAGGACAGAACCTCGGCGACGGCCTCCCGCGCGAATCCGTACCCCTGCTGCTCCGGAAGGAAGGCGTACGAGATCTCCGACCGGCCGTCGGCGCGGTGGTCGGGATCGACGGTGACTCGGCCGACCACCTCGCCAGCGGCCAGGGTGACGGTGAAGTGCCCGGTCTTGCCGACCTCGTTGGTGAGGCACTGCTCGATCCGGTCCTCGGGGACGGGCCCACCGAGGAACTCGCGCACGGCGACGTCGGTCAGCAATCGGCGCAGCATCGGCAGGTCGCCGGCTTCTACGGGCCGCAGCCGAAGCCGTTCGGTGGTCAGCTTCACCGGCCAGTGCGCGGTGGGCTGTTGATGCTGCGGGTCAGGGCCCGCGGTGGGTGTCATCGTGCGCGCTCCCTCTCGTGTGCCCCCGGCGGCAGCTACAGGGTCCTGTCCATGATGGTGCGCCCAGGGACCGCGGCGCAGGCAGTGGGCAAGGCTGGCGCTACCTGACGGTCTGCTGCACGTCACGGCGAGGTGGGCGTTACGGTGGCCCGAAAGCCCACGGACGAAGGAGAGCCGATGCCGCGCGGCCAGCAGTCCGCCCACACTGCCGTTACCGAGGCGCTGCGGACCCGGGTCACCTCCGGCGAGTGGTGCCCGGGCACCCGCCTGCCCTCCCGCACCGTTCTCGCCGCAGAGTATGGGGTCGGCGAGGCGGTGGTGCAGCGCGCACAGGAGGCGCTGATCCGCGACGGCCTGCTGGAAGGCCGGGTCGGGTCCGGCACCTACGTGCCCGAGCCCCGCCCCCGCTTGCAGCTCCACCTCGACCCCGACGCTCCGTTCGGGGTCCGCCCGGGGTCCGCCGGGCAGTGGTCGGTGCTGTGCCGCCGGCCTGGCCCCGTCACCATGGCCTACTTCGTGCAGGACAGGCCGATCCTCCTCGCCCGCCCCGGCACCCCGGACACCGCCGAACCGGGCAGCCCTCGTCTACGCGCGGCTACCGTCAGCGCCGATGAGGCCCAGGTTCTCGGGCTGCTGCGCGACGATTCCTTGTCAAGTCAGTATGTTCACGGCTAGGGCCGACAGCTGAGGTGGTGGAGCGTCGACTTAGGGAACCTGCCACTGAACAGCCGGATGCCGTGTGAAAGCGGAGGAACTGGTGCCGGATCAGCCGCGGTGGCGCCGATCTGGATAGTTGGCCCGGGGTGTGCTGTGCTGGCGGGCACGCGGCAGCCATTCCTGCAGCCGCTGTCTGCGACAGAGACCTGGAGAGCCATGAAGTTTGAGGTTCTAGCTGAGCGCCGCTTCCCGCTGGATAACGGTCCTCGATGCCTCTTCCTCGTGCCGGATGGCTGGAACGACTACAGCTTCGTCACAATGTATGACCTGTGGTTCCGCGATGGGCTTGGGAATACCAAGCCGCTGGGGCAGGTAAAAGTTGGCCGACGAGGCTTGGATATTCATCAGCGCCCGATCGAGCCTGGTTCCTTCGAGGCAATTGACCAGGAATGTTTTTCCTTGGGTCAAGATGATTCCTACTATGAGGCGATCCGAGATCTAGGGGACAGTAGTCGCATTTCTATCCTCAAGGGTCTTCGTGACATCGCATTCGCTCCCGAGATCTTCGATGCAGTCTTCGGCGAGGAGGTGACTCAGACCTCCCTGCTTCGCGCGGTTGAGCGGCCAACTGTAGAAAACCAATTCAGGAGGATTGCTGGGGGCGGAGCAACCTTGACGGACTATGAGTTTCGATATACGCCGCCGCCGCCGTTCGAAGACGAAGCTAGCGAGCGCCCCAGCAAAGCCCTCGACTTTACCGTTAAGGTCGGCGCAACTCCGCCGACAAACCTGCACGTGTTGATCGGCCGCAACGGGTCTGGGAAGACCACCATCCTGAGGAATATCGCTTATTCGACTATCCATTCCCCGGGGCCGACGACGTGGGGATCAGCCGAGATGATTGATTCTCCCGCATTGATCTTCACCAATTGCATCACTGTCTCATTCAGTGCTTTCGATACCTTCGACTTGCCCCTGGATGAAGAAGCTCGCGATGACCTTATCGGTCGCGCTTTCATCGGGTTGCATCGATTGAATGGCCGCGCGGTCGAAGGGCCGAGGAACCTTGGCGCGCAACTATCGGATGATTTCTGTAAAAGCATTACACGGGTTGTAGGATTCGGCAGAGCGATGCGGTGGCTCCGTGCTGTGCGGCTACTGCAGAGCGATCCGCACTTTGAGCGTATCCGGGCCGATTCTCTTCTCGATCCTGGGTCTGCGCGTATCGAGTTTTACAGCGAGGAGGCGCTGGAGAACCTGCGCGAGGATTCTGCCGCCCTCTTTTCACAGCTGAGTGCAGGTCACAAGATTGTCCTTCTCACGCTGACCCGTCTTGTCGAGACTGTAGCCGAAGGGTCCATCGTTCTGCTTGATGAGCCCGAGACGCACCTCCACCCGCCGCTCTTGGCGGCGTTCATTCGTTCCCTATCAGACCTGCTAATTGACCGCAATGGCGTGGCGATCATTGCGACACACTCGCCGGTGGTACTTCAGGAGGTGCCCCAGCGGTGCGTATGGAAAATCACCGGCTGGGACGATTTTCGCGCTCCCGAGCGGCCTGAGATCGAGACCTTTGGAGAGAATGTAGGGGTGCTAACGCACGAGGTATTTGGCCTAGAGGTGATGGAATCCGGGTTCCATCATGAGCTGCGGCGAGCTGTCGAGCAGTTCGGCACCTACGAGGCAGTACTGGCGCACTTCGGTGGGCAGCTGGGGGGTGAGGCCAAGGGCCTTGTCCGTGTGCTTTTGGCCACGGCGTCCCGTATGAGGCGGCCCTGATGTGGCCGCTTGACCCTCCTGCCGTTACGGCCGATGACTGCTATACGGCATGTGCAGGCAGCATTCGGGATAAGTCCGCGAAGAACGGGCAGCCGGCAAGGGCATACCGCACCCTATTGGCTACTGCCGCCGCCGGAATCAGCGCGGCCTCGCAACGTTTTGAAGCGGCGGCCTGTGAAGGCTCTCTGCCTGGACTCATGGCAGAGGACTTCAAAGTGACGGGGTTCGATGATGCTGAGGCATACACGGTCATCTACGGGCAAGGGATGGTCCAGAACAGGGCCGGGCGCGATATTTACGATATGCTGATGGCTGCGCCAGCCTATAGACGTTGCCCCTTCTGTGGACATGGAATCGTCCGACAGTTGGACCATTACTTGCCAAAGGCGAGCTATCCGGCGCTATGTGTGACGCCCCTGAATCTGATCCCAGTCTGCAAGGACTGCAATGAAATCAAGAAAAGCTTTGTTGCGACTTCCATCGAGTCGCTCCTAATTCACCCATATTATGACCGAATCGACGATGTTCGGTGGCTGAATGCCAGAGTCCAGCATGCGACGGAGCCAACGCTCGAGTTTTTTGTCGAGCCTCCTGGGACTTGGGATCAGATTATCACTGAGAGGGTGGAGCATCATTTCGAACGATTCGAGTTGGGGAGAGTTTTCGGCACTCAAGCAAACAGGCTAGTGAGCGACATCCTCTATGGGGTCAAGAATTTGCTCTGGGCTGCTGGTTCAGATGCTGTGCATGCCTATCTACTCGGTGAGGCAGAAACGCGCTTCGAATCGCGGATCAACGGCTGGGAGGGGGTGACCTTCGCTGCCCTCGCAGGGGATGATTGGTTCTGCGAGGGAGGGTTTACGAGGATTTAAGTGGCGGCTTCTCTGGAAATTAGCCATGCCGTTGAGATCCTTCGAGGCAGTCTCATGGGCAACTCAACGGCGTTCAGGCGGAGTTGCCGATGACTCCCCGGTGGAAGTCCTGAGGGGAATCACGTTCCCCGCAGCCCTAGATTTCGATCGAAATGGGTTCCGCTCTGCGGTGGCGGCAAGGACGGCTGCGGCGAGAATGGTCTGCTCGTTGCTCCATCGGGCTTCTGCTTCGCCAGCGCGTGCGTCTTTGAGGGATTGCCGGAGCTTGGCGTTCTCCATGCGCAGTCGCCTTTCGCTTTCCGGCATTTGCCGGGTCTCGGTGCGGACGCGCTCATTGAAGAGTTCGCGGAGGTCGGAGTGGCGCTTGTAGAGCGCCATGCGGTGGACGTCCGCCTCGGCGGCCAGGCCTTCGACGGTGAGGCTGCCGCTGGAGCTGGTCGGGGAGCTGGCCAGGAGACGGTCGATGGCGGCTGTGATTCGTTCGCGTTCGGCGGCGTGAGCGGCCTGGTCGGGGTTCATCCGAGGATCTCCTGGGCGGTTCGGGCGGTGGCGTGGTGGGTGTCGGCGACGGTGCGCCACTTCGCCGCGGCGGCGTGCAAGGCATCGGCCATCGGTCCGGGGACGTGGGGGTGTCTTCGGCGACTTGTTTCGCGGAAGGCTCAGCCTGTGCCGAAGTGCGCCCAGGTGCTCCCTCGGTCTGATGCTGTGCCAGGTAGGCCAGGTGCTTGCGGTAGAACTTCTCGCAGATCCCCTCGTACCAGGTGAGCATGGAGCCGGCTGCGATGACGTCTTCGAGCGGGGCCAAGCCGTAACCGCACACCTTGCAGATGACGATGCTGCCGTCCGGACCAATGTCGGTGGGCTGGCGCTGGTAGCAGTACTTGCAGTACCAGACCTCCGGGACCAGCTTGCGCCGGGTCATCACCCGCCCCTCCCGTCAGTGCCGCGCGGCCCCTCGCGCCGCAGCGGCCGATCCGGTCGTACGGCGGCAGTCAGTTCTCGGTCACGGGCAGCGGCTCGCGCATAGTCGGCCAGGTCATAGGGGCTGAAACCGATCGCGAATGCGAACTGCTGCAAGTCGTCATCAGTCCCGGCCGCTCTCGGACCGATCAGGTCGAGGACCAGTTCGCCGAGCCTGCGCTCCTCCGTATGCATCCTGGTCACGAGCCGCCGCAGACGCCGGAAGTACTCCTCCCGGGCGGCCGGGTCGAGATCCAGGTATGCAGGGTGCCCATCCATCAGGACACCTCCTCCACACGCGATGGAATGCAATCGCTACCTTCAGCATCCCTCCCGCAGCAGCGAGCGCGAAGCCGCAGCCGCCCTCTGCCTGAGTACCGCAGCCAGCAGCGATGGGACCAGCAATCCCATCGGCATCCGAGTTCAGGACACCCCGGCAAATACGCTGCGGACCCGGGTCACGGGCGGCGAGTGGCTGCCCGGCGCCCGCCTCCCCTCCCTCGCCGCCGAGTACAGCGTCAGCGACGCGGTGGTGCAGCGCGCCCGTTCAACTACTGGGTGGAGCCGTACCCCGTCGAAGCCTGAGCGAAGGGGCGAGAGATTCCTCCTCGCCCCGACCACGATTGTCCGCAGGCGTTCGCATCGCCCGGACCGGCGGGGTCGGCCACCACAGTCCGGGCGGTGCAGCGGGCCGGGGTCAACCGAGCCCGGCCTCAAGTGCTGCTCCAGGGCGCCGGAGTGTCACGCCGTGGTTCCGTGCGGTTGCTTCGTGCTTTTTGCCCGGGGTTGGTCTGCCCGCTCCTCGTCTTCCAGGTGTTTGTAGATCTCCTCGGCGGTGTCGTAGGAGTAGCCTGCCTTCTCCATGGGGTCGAGGAGATCGAGGATTCCGTCGACCTGTGCGAAGGCGAGTTGGACCCTGTAGGTGCCAATCGCCTCAGGAGGAAGGTATTCCAGCAGACTCCTGCGGGCCCGCGCCAGCTTATGGTCTATCTCCTTGAAGATGTCACTCAGGTTGTAGAGAGACTTCTCCTGCTCGTTCCCGGCGAAGTAGTGGTCCCGGAACCGCGCGAAGCTCATCTCCTCATCTTTGCATTTGTAATCCTTGATCCACCTCTTTCCCAGGTTCCATTGCGCCTCGGTGAGATCCCCCTTTGCTTCCTCCATACTGGCGCCTTCCTCGCCGGTCGCCACAACCCGTTCCCAGATCTCCTCGCCTGTGTCGTGCGCCGCCCGACGGCGCGTCCTGGTCATGCCTGTCACCTACTCGTACTCGTCCCCGATTCAGGTATCTCGCCGAGCCGCTACCGTTCACCATCCTGGTGACGGGACGCCGGTCTAGGTCGGATCGCCCTTATCCAGGCTTTTCCGTCCGCGTACTCCTGGGTGGTGAGGTCGCCTCGGGCCTGTTCGGCCGTTGCTCCCTCTTCACCGGCGGCCTCGACTCTGGCCCATATCTCCTCGCCGGCTTCCTCTGGTGTCCGCCGCTGTAATCTCATGCTCATCCGCCTTCCAGCAGCCGTACGAGGTCTCGGTCCATGCCGGTGCGGCCCGTGGTGATCGCGGATTCGCACCAGTCCAGCACCGCGCGGCCCTTGGCCACGGCCTCCAGGACGGCGGCCTTCGTCTGCGGGGTGTAGTCCTGGGCGTGAATCTCGGGGATGGTCTTCTGGAGGGTGGCGAAGAAGCCAGCGAACCCCTGGAGCAGCACCACGATCTCGGCCTCCTGGCGAGGGCGCGACGCAACAGCACGGCTCTTCTTCTGCTGCTTCTCCGCCTTGCCCGGGGCGGAACCGGAGTCTTCCTCCTCTTCCTCGCCGTGCTCTACCGCGCGCCAGTGCTCGTACTCCGCCTTGCGCAGCTCATGCCGGGTCTTCGGATCCGCAACGACCTTGCGGGCCACGCCCTCGCGCTTCATCAGACGGCTGACCTCCGCCGCCGCGTCGTCGTCGTCCTTCAGCACTTTGTCGGCGCGCTCCAGCCGCTCGTCGCTGTCTGCCGCGTGCCGGGTCAGCTGCGTCATCTTCCGCCGGGCCGCGTCCACCGACCAACGGTGCTCGCCCGTCACCGGGTCCAGCGGGGGATTCTTGATGACCCGGAACCGCTGCGGATGAGAGGAGAGCGTGAAATGGACGGTGAACCCGACACCCGCGGCCCGCTTGGCCTCGGGCCAGCGAAGCGCCGTGGTGTAGTACCGCATCACGGTCTCTGACGCGAGCTGCATACGGTGGGCGGTGCTGTCGATGACGTCATCCAGTTCGACTTCGTCCGGATCACCGTCCTCGACGACAGCGACAATGCCGTCGCCCGCAAGGAATTGGTGGCCAGACAACGGCCCGGCGATCTTGACGAGGGACCGCATATGACGCTCCCACACCGCCTTCGTGTAGCCCGCCGGAAGGCTCATGACTGCCATCAGGTTCACCTTCTCCCACAGCGGGAGCCTTGACCTGCGAGCCATTCGACGTCCGGGGCATACGGTCCGCTGCGGTGATTGCGCCGTATAGAAGGAAGCATCCGAAGTAACAATCTCCACCAACAACGCTACCTCTGCCCTCGCCCGCGTGAACACCCCCTGTAACTGGCAGCCCGCCAGCCCCGCACTGACACGGTTCGGCTGGGAAGATCGTGCCCGCTGCCCAGCCCATTCCCAGGTACGCGGCGATGCTGGCTGCTACGGTCGCCGGCATGACGCTTACGGACGACCGTGTGGTGGACCTCCGGCGGGTGCCCGTCGACCACGTGCTGGACCGGGTGGAGCAGCGCCTCGGTACGGTGCTGGACCGGGCGGGCGTGGTGCGCAAGCGGCGCTCGGTCGGGGCCCGGAGCGACCGGGGCAGTTGGGTGCGGGTGGAGCGGCGGCCGTGGGAGCGGGCTCGCGCGCAGGGGTGGAACGGCATCGAGTCGGCAGCCGCCGTGATGGATGTCGCGATGCCGACCTGGTGGGGCTCGGTCGTGTGGCAGGACCCGGCCGATGGTGCGATCTGGCGGGCGGACGAGACCACGCTGCTGCCGGACTGCCCGGTCGGCACAGCGGTGGTCGCCACCGCCCCGGAGTTGTCCAGTTCGTGGTGGCGGGCGCTGAACTCCTCGCTGGACGCGCTCGCCGGACAGACCACGGTGCGGGTGGCGACACCCGACACCGAGCTGATCACCGAGCAGCTGGTGGACGCGACGATCCGGGCCGCCTTCCCGGAGGCGCCGAACGCGGTGGTGGAGCGGTGGGTGCCGGCGCACGCGGATCTGAACTGGGCGAACGTGACCGGGCCGGAGTTCTGCCTGTTCGACTGGGAGGACTGGGGGTTGGCTCCGCGCGGGCTGGACTCGGCCACCCTGTTGGCTGCCTCGCTGGCCGTCCCGGACCTTGCCGACAGGGTGCGGCACGAGCGCCGGGCGGATCTGGAGAGCCGGGACGGCAAGGTGATGCGGCTGTTCGTGCTGGCGAAGATCGCCGGGCCGCACGCGCATCCGGACGATCCCCGGGTGGGTCCGGCCCGGCGCGAGGCCGATCAGTTGGTGCGTGAGCTTCACCCGGCCTGACCGTCACCGCCGTTGTGCTAGCCGCGCAGGAGCGTGCGGCAGCGGTCCACTACTGGGGCCACTGCGCAGCCTTCGCCCGACACCAGCGGTCCGCTCGCGCCAACTCGACCGGTGCTCGGTGTGCGGTTGTTTTCAGGACAGTGGGCGGTTCGAGTGGCTACGGTGGCCGGACGTTGAGTTGGAATCGAAAGGCACGGTATGGGCCCCACAGATGCGCCGGACTACCTCAGCCCCCAGGCTCGGTGGGAGCAGGCCGCTGCGTGGGCGACCCAGCTCGTCGGCTGGTACCACGACAAGCGCCAGCCGGTCGTCACGGATGGCCGCCACGTCACAACGTTGGTGGCGTGCGGCCTCTACCAGCAGGTACTGGCACACGACTTGCCGGCCGACCAGCTCGGCGGTGTCCGGCTGGACCTCGCCGCCCGCGACCTGCCGTCCATGCCGGCAGCCGTGCTCGCCTCCACCGGGGCCGTGGAGGGCAACGGCGCAGACGAGCGGCGTGAGCTGACCGCCTGGCTGAGCCCGCAGGCTGATCCGGCGGACAAGGCCCGGGCCCGAGCCGCCGCCACGCTGGCCCGGGAGATCTTCGACGCGCACCGGGCGAAGTGCCCGGACCCGGCCACCCCGCTGCTCGGTGACCGGGCGGACAAGCTGATCGCCCGGCAGAACAAGCAGATGCTGCGGCAGATGACCGAGGTGTTCGGCACCGAGGACTGACCGCCGGTCAGACGGGCGTGCCCGGCATCCACAGGACGATCTCGGGATGTCCGCTCGGCTGGGGCGGCCACACCACCGGCGCACCGTTCGCTGCGGCTTGGCTCACGTCGAGGAAGACCGCGTCCGGGGAGGCCACGGCGGTGAGCCGTTCGGTGAAGTTGCCCAGCAGGTCGGCGTGCTGACGGTACTCCTCCTCCGTGGCATCCGGTAGCGCCTCCTTACCCGCCCGGCGGTCGGCATCGTCGTAGTACGCCATGGTGGCCTTGAGGGCGTGAACGAGGGTGCCAGGGGCCAGGAACAGGCTCATGTGGGTCAGGGCCCTGAAGTCCGGCAGCAGGTCACCGCTGTCGTCGACGATCGCAATCTTCCCCGTCGGGCTGGCGCCGTCGGCATCCAGGTGGGCGAGCAGCAAGTGCGCCTCTGCGCCCGGCTGGGGGAAGAGCATCCCGATGCCGGGGACCGGCAGCGTCCCGGGCAGATCGACGGGCATCGGGTCGTCGGCGGTGTGCGGCGCCGTGCGGTGGTCGGGCAGCACGACGTGGCGGCCGCCACTGCGCCACGCGCCGACCGCCGCGATCCGCACCGCGTCGTGGACTGCCTGGTCCTCTGTCGCCCCGAACTGCCGATTCAGGATGTGCGCGACGACGTGGCTCGGCACCCAGCACCAGGACGGCCACCGGCCGAACTCACGGACGCGCTCCTCCTCCAGGAAGGTGAACACGCCCGGGTAGACCTGGCTGATGCTCCGCTCCAGGCGGTGAGTGCGCGTCGCGGCGTCCCGGTAGAGACCGGCCATGTAGGCCCGCTCGGCATCGAGAACTGGGTCGAGGGCCGGGTCGAACGGGCCGAACGGTACCGACCTGGGGGGCGAGCCCTGTTCGTCCAAACCACCGCTGATCCCGTCGAACTGCTCCTCGCACCAAGCCTGTTGGGCTGCGACCCGGCCCAGGATGCTGCGGTGGACAGCCTCCACCGAGGCCCCGTGGGTGACGTTGACCGCGCGGTTCTTCGCCTTCTGCTGGGCCAGCAGACGACCAATGGTGGGCGTCGCCCGCTCTTCCCGCACCTCCAAGTCGCCGCTGCTGAGCGCGTACCAGGCGGCGACGATCGTGCGCAGCGGCAGCGCGGAGTACTCCAGGTGGGCGGGTAGTTCGCCGTTCAGCAGCCGGGAGTCGATGACCGGCATGAACGGCAGGTGCAGGTCGAACTCCGGTGTGATCGGGAGGTCTGCGCTGGGGCCGGCGGCCCACCAGGTGAGGTGAACGCCCGGGGCGAAACCTTCCAGGGCGGGGCCCCAGGTCGCCGCGATCACCACACCATTGCTCAGGTCGTGCAGCGGGACCTGGCTGGTGAGGATGCCGGCCGCCGACGGGAGGACCGCCTCGGTGAACGGCAGGACCAGGGACCGCTGCTCGGCGACGGCGCGGGCCGCGGCCACCACCGTCTCGTCGAGGCCGAAGGCCGAACCGGCGGTGAGCCGCCGCTCCTCGGCCGCCAGAATCCGCTGCAGCCGCTGCGGTGCGGGCAGGGTGTCCCAGGCTGCCGGTGCGACCCACCGCTGCCCGCCGTCTTGCTCGATCGCGGACCACAGGGACAGGCCCCGGGGTGAGCGCAGGAACGAGATGGTGGCGGATCGCAAGGCAGCGGCGATGTCAGCGTGAGCCTGGGGCATGACGGGACCCTAACCCACCCATGAGGCCACCGGACGAGGTTAGGAGTTGATCACACCGATCGGGGATGTCCACCTGCTGCCGAGTGGCGGCCACAGCGCCTTCCCCGGGCTACCCGGGATGCCGTGTCACCGGTACTCCCAGACGTTCGTGGTGTCGGCGAGAGCGGGGTCGATCTGGACCAGCAGACCCTTGTGGTCGCTCGGCATGTCGAGGGTGCGGTAGGAGACGATGGCCGGGGCGAGGGGGCCGCTCACCCAGCACTGGTCGATCCGGTCGTCTGTTCCGGTGCGGGCCAGCAGCGCGGGGTCGCCGGTCTTCTCGTACAGGTGCCAGGCGGCATCGACGAAGCCGGTCTGCATCATCTTCAGGCCGATGCGCCGGTCCGGAACAGGTGCGCTGCCGACCTGGGAGGCGTCCGCCGGGAGCATGGTGCGGGCAGCCAAGTTGTACGGCCTCATGGCGGAGAAGTCAGCCGAAGGCCCTTGCGCGGGCGGGTAGTTGAGGTCACCGGCGACGATCCCGTACGGGCCGTAGCGCATCGCGCGGGTGGCGATGTACTTGGCTTCGGCGAGGGCGATCTCGGCGCTGTGCGGGTCGAGGTGGGCGGAGATGACCGCCAGGGGCGTGGGCAGGCCAACGTCGAAGGTGGCGACGCCGAACCCGTGGGTGACCTTGTGGGCGAAGTCGGGGTTCCAGTTCAGCCAGCGCCCGACGGTCTCCTTGCGGTAGAGCAGGGCGGGGCCGTAGCCCGAGGAGCTGGGCGGCAGCGGCGGGGCGTCCATGTCGAGGTCGTGCATCGCCTGGGCGAGATGCTTGTGTCCCCAGCGTCCCCAGTCGACTGCCTCCTGGAACAGCACGAGGTCGGGCTGCTCCGGCAGTGCCCGGATCGCCTCGGCGACAGCGGGCCAGCGGTAGTCGGGGTTGCCGTTGCCGTCGTAGAGGGCGCCGTGGCCCAAATTCTGGACCAGCAGGGTGAGTCGCATGTCTGCTCTCGATTCTTCTCAATGGGCGGATGCTCTCCGCCGCCTTTGGTTGGGTGCCGTTCGGGGTGTGCCGGGTGGCTGCTGGTTCAGGGGGTTGCGGCTTCGTGCTCGCCCTGGGGGCGTCGTTGTCCCGGGAGGGGGGTGGTCTCGTATTGGGAGGCCTGGAGCAGGTAGTCGTGGCGGTAGCGGGTGGTGGGCTGTTGGGCCATCAGCTCGGCGTGGGTTCCCTGTTCGATGAGCCGGCCGTGGTCGAGGACGTAGATGCGGTCGGCCTTGGCGGTGGCGGCCAGGCGGTGGGTGATCAGGACGACGGTGGCGCCGAGTTCGGTGAGCTGCCGGATGCGCTCAAATGCGGCCACTTCGGTCTGGGCGTCCATCGCGGAGGTCGGCTCGTCGACGATGACCAGGTGTGGCAGCCTCCCGTCGGGGCCGGTGGTGGTGGAGCGCAGGTGGGTGCGGGTGAGGGCGGTCTTCTGCCACTGCCCGCCGGAGAGCTGGACGCCGCCCTCGAAGCCCTTCGCGACGAGGGTGTCCCAGCCGTTCTTCAACTCGCCGATCACCGGGTGCAGGTCGGCGTAGTCGGCGGAGGCGTCCAACTGGCCTTCGGTAAGGGGCTGTTCGGGGCGGCCGAGTCGGACGTTGGTGCCCAGGGTGAAGGGCCAGCGTTGGAAGTCCTGGGCCAGCAGTGTGACGGAGGCGAACAGCTGGTCGCGGTCGCCCTCGGCGATACTGACCTCGTCCCAAAGGATCTTCCCGCCGTCCGGCTGGTAGACGCCGGACAGAAGCTTGACGAGCGTGGACTTGCCGGAGCCGTTCGCGCCGACCAGTGCGGTGACCTCACCCTGGCGGATCGTCAGGGTGACATTCTCCAGCGCCGGGGTGTCGCGGCCGTCGTAGGTGTAGGTGACGTTCTCGACGGTGATCACCTCGGGGCGTTCGGGCAGCGGAACACCGCCGGTGGGGATGGCCCGCTTCTCGCCCTCCCTCTGCAACTCGGCGAGGTCACGGACGAACAGGCCCTCCTCGTAGAGGTCGTTGATCTGGGTGACGATGTTGCCGATGCTGGCGGTGCCGGTGCGGATAGCGACGATGGCGGTGGCGGCGACCGCCAGGTCCATCCCACCGGTTGAGAGCAGTAGGCCGAGCAGGCCGTACGCGGCGGTGAACCCGAGGCCGGCCAGTGTGGAGCCCAGCAGGTCGGTGCGGGCCTTCGCGCCGGCGAGACGGGCCTGCTCCCGTTCGGCGGAGCGGGCCATCTCCACGAAGTGGTGCAGCAGGAACGGCCCGGAGTTGTGGACCCGCAGCTCGGCGGCCGAGTGCGGGCGCATCAGCACGTCCGCGAGCACGCCGGATGCCCGGGAGTGCTGCAACCACGCCTTGGTGGAGGCGTAGCGGGCGCGGGCCACCCGCACCGCCGACCAGCCCCTCGGGGCGGTGATCAGTACCAGCATCGGCAGCAGCGCGGGATGAAGGACCGTCAGGATGCTTCCGGCGGAAGCCAGGCCGAGCAGCGCGGTCAGCAGGAAGGTGGCCTGGCCGACCAGACGCTGGATGGACATCGCGCCGAACCGGGCGGAGTCGACGATCTTCAGGAACTCGGGGTCCTCGACCGCTGCCAGCTCGGCGCGGCTGACCACCTGCAGGTAGGAGGCGGTGGCGATCCCGAAGACCTTCGGCTCCAGGCGTCCGGCGGCCCAGGACGACACCGTCCCCAACGCGGTGGCCATGCCGGTGGCGCAGGCGACGGTGGCGATGGCGGGCGCGGCGGTGCGCAGCCGATCGGTGACGTCGCCGTCGGCCAGCAGGCCGGTCAGCACCCAGTTGGTGGCCAGCAGCGCGAGCGCGCCGGCCACCGCGCGCAGCACCTCCGCCACCACCAGGGCCACCAGTGCCCGGCGGTCAGCCTGGACTGTCATCCGCACGGCCAGGCGCAGGAAGCCGGGCAGGTCGCGGGCGACGGCGAGGAAGGTGACGTCGGCGCCGGCCATCTCGTGCCGGGCCCAGCCCCAGTCATAGCGCATCCGGCCGCCGAACAGCAGCAGCTCACTCGCCGACGGCTCATCAGGCACGGGAACGTTCCCGGTCCGTCGCAGCTTCACGCCCCACCTCCCACCGGGCGGTCGGTGACTGGCCCAGGGGTGCGGCTCATCTGGTCTCGGGTCAAGGGGGTACTCAAGTCTGGGCTCTCCTCATTGATGGCGATAGTCGGCGCCGAGCGGTGCGCGCGGGCTGGTTCAGGTGAAGCGGCGAAGCTGGGCGAGCATCGTGTGGCCGTAGCGGTGGATCTCGGCGTCACGGTGACGGGCTGCCCAGGCGAGGGCGGAGGGGCAGTCGAGTGCCGCGTACGCCCGGGCGGCGACCTGCTCCTCCTCGCTCATCTGGCGGCCGTAGCCATCGAAGAACGCCTGCCGCAGCTCGGGGCGTTCGGGGGTGAGCTGGAAGAGCAGGCGCATCAGGTCGTGCCGGGCCCCCTCGCTGACGCCGGTGCGCTCGAAGTCGATCAGCCCCAAGCGGAGTACGCCGCCGTCGAGTTGGACGATCCAGTTGCGGGGCCCAAAGCCGCCATGGCACACCGCGGGCGGCAGACGGGGCGGCTCGAACTCCATCGCGTCCGCCAGCAGCTCCACGTCCTCCGCGGGCAGCCGCAGTTCCCGGGCGGTGGCCAGGGCCTCGGCGCGCTGCTCGGCCCACGGCTGCCGCTCCGGCACCGGGTCGGGCGGCAGCGGCTGGGAGTGCAGCTGTGCGGCCAGGTGACCGGCCTGCCGGTACGCCTCGGCTTCCAGTTCCGGCTCGAGCCGGAAGTGGCGCAGCGGCGTTCCGGGCAGGGCGGTGGTGACGATCAGCCGGGCGCTCTCGTCGTGGCCGAGCAGCTGTGGCGCCCGCCCGGGGCCGAGCGTGGTCAGCAGGTTGGTGTAGGCGGTCACCTCGCGGGCGAACGGCAGCTGCTCGCGGTAGGTCTTGCCGAACACCCGTCGGCCGTACCGGTCTTGGAGTTCCCAGACGACCGGCTCGCCGGTGCGGCCGGAGTAGTGGGTGCCGAGCACCGTGCAGGGTCCGATGGCGGCGTGGTGCAGGAGCCGCTCCAGCGCGGCGGGCACGCCGCCAGGACGAGGGTCGCTCATCGCATGGCCTCCGTGTCCGCCGCCGCTGGGCGCAGGTCGTGGCGTACGTACCATTCGGTGCCGACCAGCCGCTCGCGGTCGGTGGCGGACAACGCGGCGAGACGGCCCGGCAGGGCGCCACGCCGGACCTCACTGCTGTGGGCGAAGATCGCGGCGAGCTTCTGTGCCAGCCACGGCCTGACGTCCAGGGCCGTGTCGACCACGTGGTCCGGGACGCTGAACATCGTCCGCCCTGGTTTCATCAGCTCCTGCCCCAACTCCCGGGCGGCGGAGGCCGGGTGAGTTGCTGCCCAGAGGAAGCTCGGCTGCCACGGGGATCCGGCGTCGGGGTAGAGCAGTTCGAGGCCGGCGGCGTGGGCCGCGAGCATGGTGAGCCGGTGGGTGTGTCGGTGGTCGGGGTGGCCGGTCAGCCCGCCGTACGCGTCGTGCGTGACCACCAGTTGCGGGCGGAACTCGCGAAGATGCCCGACCAGGCGGCCCACCGCCTCGTCGAGCGGTGCGTCGAGCAGCCGCGCGCAGCCCGGGGCCGATTCCGGGACGCGGGCATCGGCGTAGCCGAGCATCCTCGGCTGTCCGGCCCCGAGGACCTTCAGTGCCTCGGCCAACTCCGCGGCACGGCCGGTGCCGAGGCCCCAGGTGGCTGTGACCACGGCGGTGCGGGCACCGACCGCCGCGTGCCGGGCGAGGAGCCCGCCTGCGGACAGGGACTCGTCGTCCGGGTGGGCGAACACCCCCAGCACACTCTCGGCCTCACGCACTGGGCACCGCCGGTGCTGTCAGCGGCTGGCGCAGCGTCAAGTAGTGCGGGGCTGGGGTGAAACCGAGCTTGTCGTACAGCGGTCGTCCCTCGTCGGTGGCGGACAGCTCCACCGAGGAACAGCCGGCCTCCTGGAGGGCGGTGATCAGGGAGCGGGTGACGGCTTCACCCATGCCCTTGCGGCGATGCTTCGGGTCGGTCACCACGGTGTGGACCCTGCCCCACAGGCCACCGGGGTAGA
Source organism: Kitasatospora sp. Root107 (assembly GCF_001424875.1). Lineage (GTDB taxonomy): Bacteria > Actinomycetota > Actinomycetes > Streptomycetales > Streptomycetaceae > Kitasatospora. The sequence continues at coordinate 19,136 of NZ_LMCT01000006.1, forward strand.
AGGGGCCCTCGTAGCCGCGGTAGATGATGCCGATCGCGCAGGCCGCCAAGCGGCTGTCTTCGGCGTCGGCGACGAACGCCAACAGGGTGGGGTCGGCGCCCAGTCGCTCGCGCATGTCGGCCTGGAACGTGGTGCGCCACTGCTCGGTGGCGGGCTCGCCGGTGAGGACTTCGACGCGCAAGCGCAGCAGTTCCTCGGCGTCCTCGGGCAGGGCCGGGCGGGGCCGGGCAGGGGTATTGGTCACTGGTAGTCCTTCCAGACGGCTGCCGGATGGCGGGAGGCGGCGGTCGGGCTGCGGGGGCGAGGCGGTCAGGCCGCGGTCGTGCGGGCTGCAACCCGCCTGGGGGTCACGATTGGAGGTACGCGGTGCCGCCGTCGCGCAGGGCGGCGTGGGCGGCGCGCAGATTGCGGGCGTTGTACGGCTCCATCACGTCGGCCGTGCACGCCTCGTCGAGGTCCCACCAGCGCCAGCCCAGCAACTCCCGCTCGGGCGTACGGATTCGCTCCTCCGCGCCGGGGGCGAGGGTGGCGTGGAAGGTGAACACGTTGCAGGGGTAGGCCGACGGGTTCGCGGCGGCACCGGGGAACAGCTCCGCTTTGGTGGTCATCCAGTTGTAGACGAGCAGACGGCCGACGGTGACCGGGACGCCGAGTTCTTCCGAGAGCTCGCGGGCGCAGGTCGCAGCCGGGGGCTCGTCCCACTCGGCCTTGCCGCCGGGCACGACCCAGGTGCGGGAGCGGCCGTGGTGGACGAGCAGCACGTCGGTGTCGCCGCGGGTGATCAGTCCGCCGGCGGCGGTCGAGAACACCGCACGCCCGGGTCGCTCGGTGTCGGACATGTCACTCCATTGGTCGGGGCCGCCCCGGGTGCTGCGGGCGGCATGCACGGCGGCGGTCAGGGGCGCAGAAGCAGGCAGAGCAGGGAGCCGAGCGGGTACTCGGTCACCTCGCTCCAGCCGGTGCGCAGTTGCTGGAGGGCGGTGTGGTCGAGGCCGATGTGGTGGCGGCCGTCGGCCTGCCGCTCGGCGAGCGGGGTGGTCACCGCGATCAGCCCGTCCGGGGTGAGCCGGCGGCGGGCGGCGGCGAGGACAGCCTGCTGGTCGAGGAACGCCAGCGCGAGGCGGAAGGCGACGACGTCGAAGCCGTGGGCAGGCAGCTCGTCCAGGGCACGGTTGGCGTCGAGTTCGCGGAAGACCGCTCCGGGCAGGTGGGCGCACCGTTCGCGGGCGGCAGTGATCGCCGTCGGGGCGAAGTCGACGCCGGTGACGGTGGCGCCCCGCTCGCCGAGGGCTGAGGTCAACTCGCCGGTGCCGCAGCAAACGTCAAGCACCGTCAGCCCAGCGATCGGGCGGTGGAGGTGCTGGGCAAGCAGGTCAACCTCCTTGTCGGTGACCGTGCGGAAGCGGGCGCCATCGCGGAAGTCGGCATCCCACGGGTCCGGATCGCTCAAGTCCTCCATCGAGTCCCCTCTTCGTAGTCGGAGCGGCCCCGCGGCTGGCTGCGGCGCGGTCGGTGAAGACGTGGGTCCGGTCAGCGGGGGGAACGGCCAGCCGACCGCGTCCGCCCGGGTGAGCTCCTGGTGCACGCTGCCGTCGGGCTCGTAGCTGGTCCGGTACAGGAACACGGCGTCGCCACCGAGCCGGGCGACGCCCTCCTCGACCACCGGCGTCCCGTCGGCGACGGCGCGCAGCCGCTGGTCGAGGTCGACCAGGCCGGCTGCCGGAGCGGCCGGGCGCCGGTGCCTTCCGGTACCGATCACGCCTCCGCCTCGACCAACTGGTGGTGATCCGGGGTGTCGTCGAACCCGTACGTGGCGAACGCCGGACCGCCGGCCAGGTACGCCTCCAGCGCCGTCTTCGACGTCGGGAACATCGGGCCGGGAAGCGAGGTCGCCGGTGCCCAGCGGACCTCCAGGTGCTTGGTGGGTTCGGTGTTGACCAGCTCGCCGGTGAAGGCGGAGGCCGCGAACACGAACATCAGGAACCCGCCCTTGCCGTCCCAGCCCTCCTTCACCTGGACCGTGTGGACCAGGCGCAGGTCGGCGGGCGCGACGACGAGGCCGGTCTCCTCCAGCAACTCCCTCGCGGCGGCGATGTGGATCTCCTCGCCCGGGTCGACCTTCCCACCGGGGATCGTCCACGCCGGACCGGGGCTCCAGCTGCGCTGGGCGTAGTGGAGGGTGGCGATCCGGTCGGTGGCCAGGTCGTGGACGATGACACTGGCCGCGAACCTGTTCGTCTCGTGCATCAGCTGTTCTCCTTCTCAGTTCGTCGCTTCGTCGGTACCGGCGGCGGGCGCGCTCGACCGGTTGGTGGTGCGCCGGGATGTCAGCAGGACGGCCGCGAGGGTGCCGGCCGCGACGATCCGGCCGTCACCGCACATCGCCGCCTGCACAATGCGAGGTGGGCGGCCGGCGAGCCGGTGCCGCACCCCTGGTCGAGGACCCGCCGCTCGGTCGCGCCAGGTGCCGAAGCGGCCGTCAGTCCCAGTCAGCACACGCTCCGACCCCCGTCCCGGCCGGGTAGCTGCCAGGTCAGACCCGTCCCGCCGTCCACCACTTGGCGCTCGTCCCTAAAGTGCAGGTCGAACTCTGTCGGGGATCCGGCCGCCGACCAGCGGGTGTGGACCTGCTCGACCTCGGCCCACAGGTCACGCGGCCCCCACACCTCCGCGCGGGAACCGTCCGGGGCGATGTGGGCCCGGGAACCGTCCTCACCGACCAACACCACCGTCGAATCCGGGTCCGGATCGGTGGGCCAGTGACGGCGCACCCCCGGCAGCAGATGCGCGAGGACGACCCAGAACCCGCGAACGCGGAAGTCCGGCGGCACCAGCACCGAACTCCTCACCCTGGCCGCAACGGTGGGCCGCTCGGGTACGGGCAGCCACGGGACGCCGCGTGCCAGGACGTGCCCCCAGGTGTCGGCGCGCAGCCGCCCGCCGAGCGTGCCGTCGGGGCTGCGTTCTATGACGGCGGTGGCGTGCCAGCCGGGCGCGCCGGTGGAGATCGTGCAGGTCAGCACCCCGCCCACCGCGAGCCGGAGCAACCACGCCTGGGGGATGGCTGGGACGGCGAAGGAGCCGGCGACCCGATCCCACGGCCCGTCAGGAAGCCCCCGCAGCCCGTCACGGGCGACCATCCGCACCCCGATCCCGGCCTGGGCCGTGCGCACTGCCGCTTCCCTGGCCACGCCAGGGTCGATCTCGACGCCGGTGACCTGCCGGCGGGTGATCAGCGCGGCGGCCGCGCACAGGATGCCGGTGCACGCGCCGACCTCGACGAAGCGGTGCCCATCCTCCAGACGCAGGTCCTGCAACGTCACGGCCAGCAGACCCGCCCCAGAGCTCTGTGCGGACGGCCGGCCACGGTGAACGATGCCGCGTTGGGCAGCCACTGCGGGCAGACCATCGAGTTGGACGACGACCTGATCCATCGAGTACACCGCCGACAGCAAAGAGGCCGGGTCGTGCTCACCCCGTACCGCCCGCCACGAGGTGGCAGGCCGAAGCTCACCAACGGGGGTGAACGCCGCTTCGATCAGCCGGTGCCGTTCCACCGCCCCGAGAGCGGCAACGACCCTGTGATCACGGACACCGGGCTGCCCGCCCAGGTCCTCCACGAAGGCTCGTCGAGCCTGCTCCACGGCAAGGCCGTCCCACCAACGCCGGGCCGGCGGCAGGCCGGTGAGTGCCGTATCGGCCGGGCGCCTCACGCCTCGACCCCGTGAACGGTCATGGCGCCGCCGCCGCTGGTCCTCGCCGACGCGGGACCGGAGTTCCAACTGCGCTCGATGTAGGGAAGGGTGGCGAAACGGTCGGTGGCCGGATCGTGGACGATGTCGCTGACCGACAAGCTGCTCGTCTCGTGCATCAGCTGCTCTCCGTTTCTCGGTTGGTCGCTTCGTCGGTACCGGCGGCGGGCGCGCCCGACCAGGTGCGGCGGGCGGCCAGCAGGACGGCCGCGAGGGTCCCGGCCTCGGTGATCCGGCCGTCCCCGCACATCGCCACCGCCTCCTCCAGAGGCACCCAGCGCAGGGCCATGTCGGCCTCGCTCGCGTCCCGGTGGTGCTCGCCAACCGTCAGGCCCCGGGCGAGGTACAGGTGCTCGCGGGTACGCTCGCATCCGCCACCGGGGCACATCAGCAGCCGCTGACCGCAGACGTAGACGTTCTCCTCCACCAGAGCGATCCGGCCCCGGTCATCGAGAGCCACGACACGCACCCCGTCGACGGACTCGGTGTACTCGTACGTCCCCAGGCTCTGGTCGGAGCGCCGCACCGAGTCGCGGCGCACCACCACCCGCACGCCCGTGAACTCGACGGCCGACGACAGCGTGGTCCAGCCGTCGATCAAGCCGACTCCGGCCGCGTCGGAGCGTTCTGGGGCGTCCGGTGGCACGGTGCGGCGCAGCCCGGCCCCGGCGGGTTCCACCCTGCTCGGCCGCGCGCGGCCGACCTGGGCGGTGTGGTGGTCGTGGATGAGCCGGCGGGTGGAGTCGCGCAGCCGCAGCCGGTGCAGGTCCTCGGGGCGGAACCAGTGCAGCAGGACACCCTCGCGGAGGTCGGCCGCCTGCGGGTCGCCCTGCCACTGGGCGGTGAAGATCTGGATCGGCACGGCCAGGCCGTCCACGCCGGTCGTCCACTCGACGGTCAGCCGCTCCACCTCACCGAGGCGCAACCCCGGGGTCTCCTCGGAGAGTTCACGGCGAAGCGTCTCTTCCAGGCTGCCGTCGCCGGGTTCCGCGCCGCCTCCGAGCAGGCTGAACTCGCCCGGGGCCCAGATGTGGTCGAAGTCGTCGCGCAGGTGCAGGAGGTAGCGGCCGGCGCCGTCGTGGATCAGCACCGAGGCGTTCACCGGTTCCGGCTGCCCGTCCAGGTCCGCGGTGTGCAGCTTGGCGCGCAGCGACGGGGAGGAGACCTGCTCGACGGGGCGCCACTCGCAGCCGGTGACCTCCTCCGCCTGGAGCGCGGTGTCGGGTGTCGCCGGGTCGGCGAGGTAAAAGGCGAACCGGAAGTCGTAGTGCTGGTGGGCGCCTTCGCCCTTGTTGGGGTTCGGGTCGATGTCGTTCACGTCGATGTCGACGGGCCGGTCGAGGAACTGCGGGATCAAGCACAGCGCGCCGGGCGGAATGCCGGCCTCCTCGGCGACTTCCCGCAGCGCGGTGGTCAGCAGGCTGGTGTCGGCTTCCTCGCCGTGGCCGCCGGGGCAGAGCGTCAGCCCGGTGGCCCTGTGGTGGATGTGCAGGACCTGCCGGTCGCGGTTGATGACGACGGCGCTGCACGTGACGTGCGCGGGCACGGTCTTGCGGCTGGTCGGCTCCGGCGTGGTGGCCAGCATGGCAAGCAACGGTTCGAGTTTGGCGCGCTCGGCGGGGTGGTGGTCCAGGTAGGCGCGAGTGACGGCGGCGATGGCGTCGGTGGACGGCGGCAAGCGGGGCTCCTTCGGGACCAGGGTGGCGGGGATCGGCATGGCTGCCAGCGGGCGTGGCGAACCACAAGTGCTGCTGAATTCACGGTCGTTCATGATCGAGGCTGCCCGTACCGTCGATGCTGGCAGCACGCATCGGCGAGTCGGACGGCAGGCAGGCAGGCAGGCAGGCAGGCAGGCAGGGAATAGTCACCCGAAGGTGGCACTCCCGTTCGATATCGGCGTGAGTCCCTACGCTGGTCGACTGCGGCCACGGACGGCGCCGCGATCATCCGATGCGTGCCGCTGGGCCGACATCGAGCACAAGAGCGACTCACCCTCTTCGAGGCGACCAGCCGGGCGTGCCAGTGGCCTTCGGCGAAGGCGGTGTTGGCGCGCTGCCCGAGCAGCACCCGGCCGTTCTCGACCAGGACCAAGTGCACCCCGACGACCGACTCGTACGACACGGAACATCTCCTCGCGCAGGCAGTGAACTGGCACAACTTCCGGACGGAGCAGGACGGGCCGACCGTCGGCCACCGGCAGGCGGCCGGACCCCGTGCCCTCCGTCGGTGGCACCACCGTAGGCGGCCGAACTGAGCTGCCCGGGCATGTCGCCGTGGATGCCACACGATCCGGTGAATCACCCAACTGCCCTTACTCGCAACCGAGTTGGAGGTCATCCCGGGCATTGTTCCAGAGGGCTCTGACAACGGTCGGGTCCGGCTGTGCCGTCAGGCCGGGCAAGCTGCGGCGCGGCCTGGGCGGACGCCATGCTGCGGTCAGCCGGCCGAGAACTCAGGGCCGGGCCGGTGCCGCCTCCGGGACTGCCGGCTGCTGAGGGCCGCTGTCCTGGGGCGCCGGTCACCGATCCTCCAGTTCGACCAGCCGGACCAGGAGGCGGTTGGAGTCGGCGTAGCTGGCGAGGCACTCGTAGCTCTGCTGGGCCGACAGGTAGTGCTCGAAGGCCCGGGTCACATTGCCGGCGCGTTCGGCGGCCCGGCCGAGCATTTCGCAGGACCGGGCCTGCCAGTGCCGGGCACCCGTGGCGGCGAACTCGGCGCGGGCCTGGATGAGCAGGCGCTCGGCGAGATCGTGTTCCCCGGCTCGGGAGTGGGCGTCGGCGAGGTAGGCGAGCGCGCGGGCGGCGTCGAGGTGGTCCTTCTCCTCCTCCAGTTCCTGGTGGGCCCGGGTGAGCAGGGCCACGGCGTCGGGCAGACTGCCTTGCTCGGCGGCGATGGAACCGAGCAGGATCCGGCGAACCGCGGCCGCCCGGCGCAGGCCGAGAGCGTCGAAGCGCTCGGCTGCCTCCCGCAGGTGCGGCTCTGCCTCGTCGTAGCGGCCTGCGGCGTGAAGGGCCGCGCCGATGCCGCTCGTGTACTGGGCCTGCCCCCGCGCGTTGCCCATCAGGACCGCGATGGCCAGCGCCCGGAGGGCCATCTCGGCGGCCTCGTCGTATCGGCCGACGTTCTGCAGCGCACCCGCCGTGAGGGAGGCCATTTTGGCTTCGGCGTCGTGGTTGCCGTCGAACCGGGCGGCGGCATAGCCGGTCTCGGCGCAGGAGAGCCACAGCTCGGCGGGCCGCAGCCGGTGCCAGGCCGGCCACAGGGCATGGACGAGCTGATAGATGGTCGCGGTCGGACCGGCGTGCGGGGCGGCGTCCAACGCGGGGGTGATGGCGGGTAGTTGGGCCTCCAACCAGCCGAGCGCGGCGTACTCGTCGGTGAAGTACAGCGGCTCGTCGGGCCGGTAGGTGTAGGTGCGTGCCATCGGCAGGTGGTGTGGGGTCAGCAGACGCTCGATGCCGCTGACGGTGTACAGCAGCCAGTCCAGGTAGGCGCGTTGGACGGCGATGTTCGCCGCCTTACTGTCGACGTCGGCGGCGAGGCGGCTGGCGTGGACGCGGACATCGGTGTCCATGCGGAAGGTGTCGCCGCGCTCCGGCGATCGGCCGGTGAACTCGACGAGCGAGCGCTCCCGCAGCACGGTCAGGTGTGCGGCGGCGGCTGAGGTGGTCAGCCGCAGAGCTGCGGCCACCGAGCGGGTGTCGACGTCGGGGGCGGGGATCTGGGACAGGCCCCGGTAGACGCCGGCGGTGGCCGGGGAGAGGCTGCGGTAACTGGTGTCGGCGGCGTTGGTCACGGCGGTGAGCTCCGTATCGTCGGGCCGCGCCGGGTATGCCGGTCGGGCGCAGAGGGTTGGATCTGTGGCACTTGCCGGCGAGCGGCCGGTCAGGGGCGAGCACGAGGTCGGTGGCCGGGGTGAGGGCTTACGGGGGTCGGCCACAGACGGCGGTGATCTGCTCAGCGTTCTGGGGCGGGCGGCGGATCCGGTCCGCCACCGCGGTGGCGTGGTGTGGGTGAGGGCTGCCGTCGGTCCGGTTGCCGGCCGCCTCCTGGCTCATGCGCTCACCGGCACGGGAGCGGGGGCGGTACGCGGCCCGGGCAGAGCGGCGGCGTGGGCGGTGGTAGTGAGGGTGCGGCAGGTGTCGGCGAGCGCGAGGTGGGTGAACCCTTGCGGGTAGTTGCCGAGCTGGCGCCGGGCGACGGGGTCCCATTCCTCGGCGAACAGGCCGAGTTCGTTGCCGATGGCCAGCAGGCGCTCCAGCAATTGGTGGGCCTCGTCGGTGCGGCCGATCAGCGCGAGGGCGTCCACGAGCCAGAACGAGCAGGCCAGGAAGGCACCTTCGTGCCCCGTCAGCCCGTCGACGTCGCCGCCCGGGTCGTCGAAGGTGCGGTAGCGCAGCACGAGAGCGTCGTCGGTTGCCAGCTCGCGCTGGATGGCCTCGATGGTGGCGATGACCCGCTTGTCGTCGGCGGGCAGGAACCCGACCGCCGGGATCAGCAGCAGTGAGGCGTCCAGCTCCTGGCCGCCGTAGTACTGGGTGAACGTTCCCAGCTCCTCGTCGAAGCCGTTGTCCAGGACGTCGTGGTGGATGGCGTCACGCAGCTCGGCCAGCTCCCGCAGCACCACCTGCGGGGTGTCGGGGCGGCGGGTGAGCATGGCCAGGATGCGGTCGGCTGCGGCCCAGGCCATCACCTTGGAGTGGGTGAAGTGCCGCTTGGGGCCGCGGATCTCCCAGATCCCGGCGTCCGGCTCGCGCCAGCGCCCGGCCAGGGTGCGCACCAGGTTCAGCAGCAGTTGGTCGACCTGCTCGTCCGCCTCCAGCCCGGCGTCCTCGGCGGCGGCCAGCGCGATGGCGACCTCCCCGAACACATCGAGCTGCACCTGGGCGGCGGCGCCGTTGCCGATCCGCACCGGCCGGGAGTTCTCGTAGCCGGGCAGGTGCGACAACTCGCGCTCGTCCAGGTCTCGTTCACCGCGGATGCCATACATGATCTGCAGGTCACCGGGATCACCGGCCAGGGCCCGCAGCAGCCACTCGCGCCAGGCGCGGGCTTCCTCGGTGTGGCCGGCGCGCACCAGGGTGGTGATGGTGAGCGCGGAGTCCCGCAGCCAGCAGAAGCGGTAGTCCCAGTTCCTGCCACCGCCGATTTCCTCCGGCAGCGAGGTGGTGGGCGCCGCCACCACGGCCCCGGTGGGCGAGAAGGTGAGCGCCTTGAGGACCGCCAGCGAGCGCAGCACCGCGCCCTGGTGGACCCCTGTGGCGATGGACCGCTGCGCGAAGCGCTCCCAGAAGTACAGCGTCTCCTCCAACTCCATCTCGGCATTGGCGAGTTCGGGGGCCGGGAGGTGGGAGGGGTTCCAGGTCAGCGTGAACGCGGTCCGGCTGCCCGGGCTGGCGGTGAAGTCCGCGCGCTGGGAGCGGTTGGTCGGGCGGCGGGTCGCGGTGTGGGCGGGGCCGTCCAGCCACAGGGCGTCCGCGCCTGCGACAGCGGACAGCCGGTCAACGCCCTGCTGGAAGTGGCGGCGCAGCAGCGGGGTGGTCGCACCGTAGCCCGGGCGGATCCGAATCCGCGAGGCCATGGCGACCCGGCCCCTCAGACCTTCGACGATGCGCACCAGCCGAGGCACCGGCTGCCCGTCCGGACCCTGGGTGGTCGGCATGAAGTCGGTGACCCGCACCGAACCGCTGGGAGTGTGCCATTCCTGTTGCAGTACAAGGGAGTTGCCGACGTAGGCGCGCCGGGTGGCGGCGCGGCCGGTGTACGCGGCCGGTGCCACGCTCCAGAACCCGTGGGTACCTCGGCCCACCAGGGCGGCGAGCGGGGCGGCGGAGTCAAAGTCGGGCAGGCACAGCCAGGAGACGGTGCCGTCGGTGCGCACGAGCGCGGCGGATCGGGTGTTGCCGATCAGGGCGTGGTCTTCCAGGAGGGCGGAGGCGGTGGCCATAGGGGCGGTTCCTGACGGGTGGTCGGACAGGGCGCGGAGACGACGGGCGAAAGCGCTTCAGGACGGCACGGCAGCGCGGGGTCCGGGGCGGGTGCGGAGTTCGGCGAGGGCTGCGGCGACGGTTGCGGCCAGGTCGGTGTGAACGGTGAGCCAGGGCGCGGCCGCGCGGATCCGGTCGGCGGCCAGGCTCTGCTGGTCGCAGCCCACGACGACGCCTGGTCGGGTCGGGTCGGCGGCGTTGGCCGTATACGTGTCCAGGACCTGTACGGGGCCGGCGGGCCGGAAGAACAGCACCAGGTCGCAGCGGCGCAGGTTGCGGCTGTGCCAGCCGAACGGGCGCCACGCGCCGTAGGGGTCGGCGGGGTTGAGGGCGGGCCGGGGGCTCAGGACCGTGCCGGCGAAGCCGGCCTGGGCGAGCAGGATGGTCGCGGGGAACTGCCAGTTGGGCCAGCTGTCCACGCTCCCTGCGAGATACAGGGACGGCCCGCTCCCGGTGAAGTCCGGCTCCTCGGGGTACTCCATGTACCTCACCGCTCACCGTCCCAGGTGCCGTCGGCGCCCCGGAGGCGGCGGGCCGGCGCGGCGGAGGCGGGGACGATCTCGTACAGCAGGCCGAGGGCGATGGCGTGGGCCCGGTTGTGGGCTGAGAGGTTGCGGGTCGCGTCCGCCAGGACGGTCTTCACGGTCTTGACGGGGACCCCTGCCAGTGAGGCGGCTTTGGTCAGGTTGTGTCCGGTCGCGAGGGTGAGCAGCCGGACTTGGATCTCGGGCAGGACGGGTGGCTGCTCAGGCAGTGTGGCGCGCAGTGGGGCGGTGTCGACGAGGCCGCCGGCCAGGCAGTGGGCGAGGGTGTGGCCGCGGTCGTTGAAGCCGAGGCGGTGATGGAGGCGGGAGGCCAGGGTGGCGATGGTGCTGACGGCGATGCCCATGGAGTGGGCGGCGCTGGCTGCGGTGTGGCCGGTGGCGAAGTGGGCGACGATCTGGCGCTCACGCTCGGTGAGCCGCGGCACGCTCTGGCCGGGTTCGTGCAGCGCGCCGTCCTTGGTGGCGACGACGGTGGGACAGCCGCCCGCCTGGGCGAGCGGGAGCTGGGGATCGGTGCACAGGGCCAGGCAGTCCCGTTCGGGCAGGGACAGGAGGGTGGCAGCGGCGCGGAAGGCGTTGACGCCGTGCGTGCTCTGATCGCGCACCACGACGGGCCACCGTGTGAGGTCGGGCAGTGGGTGGGCGTCGGTGGGCACGATCAGGGCGCAGGCGATGCGGGCGGACAGCGCGCGCAGCACCAGGCGCTCGGTCACGGAGTGCGCCTCGGTCGCCGGGGATCGGCCGGGGGTGGTGAGGGCTGCGGTGGTGACGACGAGGCCGCGGGCGCGGCGCAGGTGGCGGTCGAGGTCGCGGGTGCTGGTCGCCGGGGCGGCGACGGAAGTGGTCATGTGGTCCGTCTCGTCAAAGGTGGGTGGGTGCGGCCCTGACCCGGAACGGCCGCCATGGGTCATGCAGTTGGCCCGCCCGGGCCCGGCCTGGGCAGCAGTGCCTAACGGTGGGCCCGACCAGCCCGACTACGCCGGGCGGGTGCTGTCTGCGGGGAGCTGGGGCCGGTCGGTCCACTGGCTGAGCGGGAGCGGTGGCAGGGCGGGGTGGACGTGGTCGAGGGTGACCAGGTCGTAGAGCACGCCCAGGCATCCGGCCTGGACGTTGCTGGAGGTGGCGAGTTTGTCGAGCAGCGGCTGGCGGTAGCCGCGGATCGTGCTCGCGGTGACCCCACACTCGGCGGCGAGGTCGTCGTTGGAGCGCCCTGCCACCCAGCCCTGCAGCAGGGTGAGCTGGCGGGGCGACAGCGCGAGCATGACCGGCCGCCCGTCGGGGTGCACGTGCTCGGCCTGGGCAACTCCCCACACCACGGACAGCGTTGCCGCCTGCATCCGGCCCCGGGCACAGGTGCGTTCCAGCAGCCCGTGTACCAGCTGGGTGATCTGGTACTCGCTCTCGCCGAGGGCGGCGCACAGCCGGGCGTTGCCCGCGCCGCCGGCCAGCAGCCGCAGCAGGCGGACATCGGTGGCGGTCAGGTCGGCGGGCGGCGCGAGGGGAGCGTCGGTGATCGTGGCAGTGGTGGGCATGATTGTGCTCCAGGGTGAGGACGTGTCACAGGTCGGCGGGGACGGGGGTGGTGGGGGCGGCGATGTGGTGCAGCAGGCGCGGGCCCAGGCCGCGGGCGGTTGTGCCGGTGCCGATCACCACGATCAGATCGCCTGGCCCGCTACCGCCGGTGCAGGTGGCCTCCAGCGACGGCGCGCAGGGTCCGGGCCGCCAGGCGATGATCTGCTCGCTCGGCACGCCGGCGGCCGATGTGGCATCGGCGACCGCGACCAGCGGGTCCACCACCGCGACGGTGGACAGCGGGCTGCTCACGGGCAGCAGGACGACGCGGTCGGCCAGGGCGAGGGCGTCGCCCAGCTCCCGGGCCAGGCCGGTGGTGCGGGTGTGCCCGTCGGGTTCGAGGATGGCGGTGAGGGTTCCGTCGGTGAGCAGGCGGGCGGCGGTGAGGTCGGCGGCGATCTCTGCGGGGTGGCGGGCGCGGGAGGCCAGCACGGTGGTGTGGCGCTGGGTGCCGACGGTGGTCAAGTAGCCGTCCAGGCCGTGGAAGTGGGCGCTGATGCCCCCAGCGACCTCGGCGGGGTTCGCGCCCAGGGCGAGTGCTGCGGCGAAGGCGGCGGTGGTGGCGAGCGCGTGGTGGCGCCCGGGCATGGTGGTGGTGATGGTGTGGAAGGCGCCGTCGAAGTCCCGGACGGTGATGTGGCTGTGGGTGCCGGACCACAGGTGCCGCATCAGCCGGATGTCGGCGTCGTAGGCTTCGCCGGCGGTGACCACCCTGGGGCCGGGCCGGTCGGTGAGGCGCTGGGCCAGCAGCCGCATGCCGCTGTCGCCGATCGCGAGGACGACGGTGTTGCTGACGCGGGTCAGGTCTTCGAGTACGTCCAGGGCGGCGTTGCGGTCGCGGTGGTGCGGCGGGTTGGCGCAGGCCGCTGTCACCAGCGCGAGTGCCGAGGTGCAGCGGGCGAAGCCGGGCGGTGCTTCGTGGGTGGTGGCATCGGGGCCAAGGTCGGCGACCAGCAGGTCGCCGCCGCCGGCGTGCCCGGCCAGCTGACGGCTCGGCGCGGCGTTCAGGATCCAGCCGGAGCCAAGGTGCCCGAGGGCGGCGGGCAGCATCCCGCGTCGACAGCCAGCGCCAGCGCCTGGGCGTGGCCAAGCACCGGGAGCCCCAGCTGCCGCGCGTGATCGAGCTCCGGCTGCGGCCCGGCGACGGCACCCGACCACACCGCACTCGAATGCCCCACCCCCACGTTCTCCGGCACCGGCCTGGCCACCACCCGAACACCCGCGCCCTCCAACTCCCGAACCAGGTCCGGGTCTGCGCGGTCGGGGACGGAGCCGGACACGCGGGCACCGGCGGCGGCCAGGTACAGGGCGAGTCCGTTCATCCCCGGGGCGGCCAGGTCCACCAGGTACGGCGAGGCGAGCTGGACGGGCAGGGCCAAGGGGGCGGTGCGGGCGCGGCCGATCACAATGGGGCTCCAGGGAACGAGCGGGTGAGGGTGGGGAGTTGAGTGCCGGTCGGCGGCGGGGCGCTGGGGGATGTCTCCCGCCGCCGACCGGCGGCCTTAGGACTGGGCGAAGCCCCGGCGCCGCTCGGCGTCGGTGACCTGCCCCTGGTGGTGGAGCACCTCGCGGCGCGCCAGATGGGTGAGGTGGGCGACCACGTCCGCGCCGAACAGCTCGACAGCCAGCGCGCTTTCCTCCATCGCGGCGATCGCCCGCGCGAGGTCGGCCGGCACCGCCGGGGCCTCGTGCGCGGCGTAGCCGTCACCGCTCACCGGCTCGGGGGCCTTGAGGCCGGCCTCGATGCCGTACCGGATGGCGGCGACCGCGGCGGCGAGGGCAAAGTAGGGGTTGGCGTCGGCCCCGGGCAGGCGCACCTCCAGGTGCAGGCTGCGGCCGTGGCCGACCACCCGCACCGCGCAGGACCGGTTGTCGCGGCCCCACACCATCCGGGTCGGCGCGAACGAGTGCGACCGCAGGCGCTTGTAGGAGTTGACGTACGGCGCCCACAGCGGCCCGAGCTCGGGCAGCACCTTAAGCAGCCCCGCCACCGCCTGCCCGCCCACCTCGGACAGCTCCCGGCCGCCACCGGCATCGTCGCTGCCAGTTTCGGCGGCCAGCACCGGCTGGCCGTCGTAGTTCCACAGCGACAGGTGCAGGTGCAGTCCGCTGCCCGTCCCGGTGACCGGCGCCGCCATGAACGTGGCCGCCAACTGCTGCTGATCCGCCACCGCCCGCGCCGCGTGCTTGAACAGCACGTGACCCTCGCACGCGGGCACCGGCTCACCGTAGGGGAACGTCACCTCCAGCTGACCCGGCGCGCCCTCGGTCTTCACCGCCTCCGTCGCCAGCCCTGCCTCCCGCAGCACCCGGCGCAGCTCACGGGTGTAAGCGCTCACCGGGCCGCTCTGGTCGAGGGCGTAGTCGCGGTTGTCCCGGGTGAGCGGGCGCAGGCCGAGGAAGTCGACGTCGCAGGCGGCGGCTTGGGTGCCCTCGTAGAGGACGAACTCCGTCTCCAGCCCCGCCTTCACCGTGAGCCCGAGGCCCGCGAGGCGGGTGAGCTGCTCGTCCAGCACGGTGGTCGGCGCGACCGGCAGCGGCAGGCCGCCGTCGGTGATCGGGTGGGCAAGCAGCACCGCGGTGCCGGGCAGCCACGGCAGCACCCGCGCCGAACACAGCTCCGGAAGCAGCGTGATGTCCCCGAAGCCACTCTCCCACGAGGCGAGCGACGCACCCGTGGAGGCGGTCATCGCCAGGTCGGTGTCGAACAGGTAGCCGCACATCTCCGGCGACAGTGACCCGGCCGCCAGCTTCTCCAGCAGGAAGCGGGCGTCGAACTCCTTGCCCTTCAACCGGCCTTGGGCGTCCACCACCGCCAGCCACACCGTGTCCACCGCCCCGGCATCCACCCGCCCGGCCAGCACGCCGCGCGGCGAGGGCACCAGCTGCCCTGCCTCAGCCACGTCGGCCTTGACCTGCGGACGGCGCTTGCCACCCACCTTCGCCCCCGGCATCACACGACCTGCGCTTCCAGCTCGGTCAGCTCCGCGCTGCGCTGCACGGGCGGGTTGTACGAGCGCCCGGCCGCCCACCGCCACACGGTCGCCAGCACCAGCACCGCCAGCAGCGCGATCGGCGCGTAGTTGAACGTGGCGGCGGTCACCGGAGCTGACTGCGGCAGACAGAACAGCACGGTCACCACAGCCACCCACCCCACCGCCAGCACCCCGACCGGTGTGCTCCAGCGCCCCAGACTCCACGGCCCCGGCCGGAAGTGCCGGCCCGCGCGCAGCCGCAGATAGATGGGCACCGCGTACGCCGGGGTCATCCCCAGCACGTTCACCGCCGTGACCGCCGCGTACGCCACCGTGCTGTACAGCGCGGGCAGCGCCAGCACCGCCGCCGCACCCACCGACAGCCACACCCCCGCCGCCGGCGTGCCGTTGCGAGACACGCTGCGCCACAACCTTGAGCCCGGCAGCGCACCGTCACGGCTGAACGCGAACACCATCCGGCTCGCGGCGGCCGTCTCGGCGTTGCCGCAGAACAGCTGCGCGACGATCACCACCAGCAGCAGCGCCTTCGCGCCTGCCGGGCCCAGGGCGTCGAGGAAGATCTGCGCCGGCGGCACCCCTGTGGTGGAGGCGAGCGTGCCGTCGTAGTCCTGAATCGCGAAGAGCAGACCGGCAAGCAGCGCGAGCCCGGCGATCCACGACACCCAGATCGAGCGGACGATCCCGCGGGCCGCGGCCACCGACGCACCCGTCGTCTCCTCCGACAGGTGCGCGGAGGCGTCGTACCCAGAGAAGGTGTACTGCGCGAGCAGCAGGCCGAGCGCGCTGACGTAGATCGGGTTCGTCCACCCGGTGTTGTTGACGAAGTGCCCGAACACCCACGACGCGTCCTGGTGGCGGGACGGCACCAACGTCAGCACGGCGACGATCACCGCGACGCCGCCCAGGTGCCACCACACCGAGATGCTGTTCAGCACGCTCACCACGTGCACGCCCCGCAGGTTCAGCACAGCGTGCAGCACCAGGATCGCCAGGAAGATCAGGAAGATCGACCCCGGCGTGGGCACGAACCCCCATTGCAGGCTCAGGAACGCGCCCACGAACGAGGCGGCGCCGTAGTCGATTCCTGCGATCCCGCCGATCAGCCCGAGCAGGTTCAGCCAGCCGGTGAACCAGCCCCAGCGCGGGCCGCCGAGCCGGTGCGCCATGAAGTAGAGCGCCCCGGACGTGGGGTAAGCGGAGGTGACCTCGGCGAGCGCCATACCGACCAGCAGCACCATGCCGCCGACGGCCACCCAGCCCCAGAGCATCACGGCCGGGCCGCCGGTGTTCAGCCCGAACCCGAACAGCGTCATGCACCCGGACAGGATGCTGATCACGGAGAAGGAAATCGCGAAGTTGCCGAATTGTCCCATTCTGCGGACAAGTTGGGGCTCGTAGCCCAGTTGCGTCAGTTGAGCGGCGTCCGCTCCTTGAGGGGCGGCGCGGTGGGCGGGGGGCATGGGTGAACCTCCGGCAGAAGACGGACAGGGGTGAACGGGCGTGCGGTGGTGGCGGGTCAGCCCCGGGTGGCGGCGTGGGCGCGGCCGACGTAGGCGTGGAGCCTGGCGTTGTAGAGGAAGGCCTCTCCCTGGTCGGGCGAGTCCGCGACCTGGGACCACGGCTGGTGGGCGGCGAACGGCGACAGGGCGTCGAACACGACGGCCGCCTCCTTCATGAGCGAGCCGGCCCACAGGGCGTGTGCGAGGTGGCTCAGGTCCACCACCGGCCAGGGCACGCCGGTGGTGGACCACTGCTGAAAGGCCGTCAGCACACGCCCGCGGTGCGGCTCGAGGTGCCACTGGCGCCGGACCGCGTCCTTGCGCCTCTCCCGTACGTACTGGTTGACCGACAGATACAGCGGCAGGGCCAGAAGAGGCGATCCAGCGGGGGCGTTCAGCAGGGCGAGGTTGACGAAGTCGGTCGCCGCCCAGGGCTTGAGCTCGAACCAGTACCGCAGCATCCGGTGGTGGACCTCCCGGCCGGAGCGGTGCCGGCGGAGGGCCTCGTGGAACAGCCGCCACGGTCCTTGCTGCCCATCCAGCGGAGCCAGCGTCAGCAGGCACAGCAGCGGGACCGGATCCTCGGGCAGAGCCGATGCCGCCCACCAGCTCAACTCCCGGGCGGCCCGCTCCAGCTGAGCAGCGGAGCGGGACTGCGACCGGTGGGCGGCCACGGCACCCTCCACCGCGACCCGGGCGCGCAGGACCAGCAGATCCGGGTTGTCCGGCTCCTCGAGCGCCCAGTGGTCCAGAACATCGGACCGCGCTGCGACCGCCCCCAGCACCTGCGTCCGCGAGGAGCGCACACCCCAGTTCTGGCCGGTCGCCGCCAGGAGAGTTCGTGTCGACATCCACCGGCCGGCCCGGAGGTCATCCACCACACCGCGCAGAAAGGGGTCATGCCCGGCAGGGTGGTAGACCAGTCGGCTGGCATCGCGGCCGGGAAGGGGAGTACTCATACCTGGGGTGCTCCCTTCGAAGCTGTCGATCAAGATCCAGAGCGGACATCTCCACATGCCGGGCGAGCAGCGAGAACAGCTGTCTCGCCGAGCCGAAGGGCTACAACTCGTTGCGGCGAGTCATACAGAAGCAGCACCAAGTCGAGGGAAACAGAGCAAACTTGTTGCATCCATGTCGCACTCGTGCGGGAAGGTGGCCTCTGAGCTGCGAGGTCGCCGTGATCGAAATTCTTCGGAGGGCGTAGCTGATGCGGATCCGGTCGAGATCGGCTCTGGCCGGCCGCAGGGAGCTGGCTGGCCACACGCAGGAGAGCCTCGCGGCCGTACTCAACGTGGACCGCTCGACGATCCACCGCTGGGAAAGCGGGAAGAGCCTCCCGCGGCCGTGGCAGCGGGCCCGGCTCGCCGACGAACTGGGCATCGACGCCGCACAGTTGCAGGCACTGCTGCAGGATCAGGAAGCGCCCAGCGGCCTGCAGGCCCAGCCGGACGGCTCTCCTGCGGTTCATCAGCCGCTCAAGCCGCCCGCGGAGTCCGGCACGGGCAGGTTCAGCCTCGGCTCCAGCGAGACGCTGGTAGCGGACTGGGCCGCGAGCCACCACACCACAGGGCTGACAAGTCATCAGCTGTGGGTGACACGCGACGACATCGACGTCGCCGACTCCAGACTCGGCATGTTCCGCCAGCTCGACCACACACATGGCGCCGGTCCGTACGCCGCCCAGCTGGCCACCTACATCGACACCGAACTCGCAGCCCTCCTCGTCCGCCCGGCCGCCGACAAGGACACGGTCCGCGAGCGCGCCCGCGTCGCCACCGGCTTCCTGGAACTGGCCGGGTACCAGGCCGTCGACTCCGGGGACCCCGCCCGCGCGCAGGCCTATTACCAGCGCGCCCTCGCCCTGACCACCGCAACCAGCAACCACGCCTACGGCGCCTACCTCGTGGCCGTCAACCTCGGCCACCTCGCCCTGCACTGCGAACAACCGCGCACCGCGCTGCAATGGACCCAGGCAGCGACCGCCGCAGCCGGCACCGCCTCCAGCCCGGCAACCCGGGCCGCCATCACCGCGGTCCGAGCCCGGGCCCACGCCCGGATGGGGCAGGAAGCCGAAGCCAGCGCACTGCTCCACGAAGCCGACCTGCTGCTCGACAGCTCCGTCCCCACGGACGAGCCGCCGTGGATCGGCTACTTCACCGCCGCCTACCTCGCCGACGAGGCCGCGCACTGCCTCCACGACCTCGGCCGGCCACCGGCCGCCCGGATCCAGCTCTCCGACGCCCTCGAGGGCGTCGGGCGCGACAAGGTGCGCCGCCTGGCCATCGACGCAGCCCTGCTCGCCTCAACCTGGCTGCGCACCGGTGACCTTGACGAGGCGTGTGCCGCTGGCCGCCAGGCGGTGAGCTATGCGGCCCGAACCTCCTCCGGCCGCTGCGTCCACCGGGTCGCCGACGTCCTCGCCCAGCTGGCGCCCCACGCCGACTACGCGGCGGTGGCGGAGCTTCGCGAGTACGCCCGGCACGTGCTGCCCGCTGCGGACCAGGCCGCGAGCGCTACCGGGAACGCTGGATGACGTCCTCGTAGAACGCCAACTCGGCCAGCAGGGCCTGCTCCAGAGCGTGGGGCGAGGAGAGGTAGTGGCCGACGCCGTCGAGGAACAGCGTCCGGGCCGGGCGGCCGAGCGCCTCCAGGCGGTCCGCGAGCTGCGAGATGTCGTCAGCCCGTGCGATGTCGTCGTCGGTGCCGTGGATCAGCAGGACCGGCACCTGGATGTTCTCCGCCCGGACCGCTCCTGCCGGGCCGGCCAGGGCTGCGGCGTGCGGTTGCTGGAACCGCGGGACTGCCTTCTGCCACCGTTCCGGGTCGGTGATCGCCGACGTCGCGGTGGCACCGGTGAACGGAGCCGGGCGGCAGGCGGCCTGAAGTGCGGTGTATCCGCCGGCGCTGGCCCCGGTGATGAACACCGCGCCAGGCAGCACCTCGTCCCGGGCCAGCAGGTCCTGCGCGACCGCCGCACAGTCCTGGACGTCGTACTCGCCCCAACGCCCGTCCAGCGACTGCCGAAACGCCCGCCCCTGGCCCGTGCTGCCCCGGTAGGCGACCTCGGCGACAGCGAAGCCCCGGCTGACGAAGAACTGCACGCGCCAGTCGAGCCGCAGCGGGACGTCATCGGTCGGCCCGGGATGGGCACGCACGATGAGTGGAGCAGGCAGGCCGCCTTCGGGGACGTGCAGCAGGAAACGGACGTCGGCGTCCCCGGACCTGACCGTACGGTGGAGTGGGTACTCGATGCGGACACCGGCTGGGCCCTGTTCGGTGACCGCGATACCCGCACCGTCGTTTGGGGCCGCCCGGTCCACCAGCCGCACCGACGGCAGGCTGGCCGGCGTCGATCCGATCACCGCGATGTGCTCGCCGAACTCCGCCAGATAGGGCTTCACCGACGTCAGATCGCTTGCCCTGCGGCTCTGCCCGCCGTCGGCGTCGACCCGCAGCAGTCGGGTGCCGATGCCGTCGTGGACGGTCAGCACGATGTCACCGTCGGCGGTGACGACGTACGACTGGTAGCCGCCTTCCCACGGCGCGGGAGCGCAGTCGGCCGGCACCGGAGCGACCGCGCGCACCTCACCGTCATCCCAGCGGTAGAGGTTCCACCACCCCGTCCGGTCGGACATGAAGTAGAGCAGCCCGTCCGGCCCCCACAGCGGCTGGACGACAGACTCCTGCTCACCGCCGGCCACCGTCCGCACCGGGCCGCCGCCCGAGCCGATCTCGGTCAGGCGGAGCCAGCAGGAGTCCCACGGCATCCGGTCAGCACGCCACTCCAGGTACGCGAGACGGTTGTTGAGCAGCCTCGGAGCGGCCAGGAACCCCTGAGAGGAGACCAGCACCCGTACGCCGCCGCCCCGTTGGTCGATCGCCACGATCTCGTCGACGCTGTCGGTCCCCCGCACCGCCAGCAGGCTCCCGTCGTCCAGGCGGAGGTCGCCGTACTGAAAGCCGTCCTCGGCTCCGATCAGCTCCGGCTCGGCACCGGAGTGGATGCGGTAGACCTTGCTGTCCTCGTCCGACACTGCCCACAGCCCATCGAGTGCTGCTGCGAACGAACCACCGCCGTAGGCGTGCAGGCGACCGCCGACGCAGAACCCGGGAGGTGTCTGCGGGAGAGGACCACCGTCGCCGTCCCACCGCATGACCCTCCGGTCACCGCCGAGGCCGGGATCGCTCTGCAGCCACCACAGGGCGGCGCCCGACGCAACGAGTTCGTCGAAGGAGACCTGCTCGCGCGCCACCCACTCGGCAGGGAGGGGACCACTGCGTCGCCCGGTCATCGGATCCTCTCAGCCACTCGACATGCCCGTCCGCAGGCTACCCGGGAACCGGAAGCCTTAGTGGGCGGCAGCAGGCGAGTGGCTGGTAACGGATGCTCAGGAAACGCTCTCCTTCGGGGCGTAGCGCAGCAGGACCACGTCGCCCACCGGTCGGGCCTCGATGAGCTTCATCCGGTGGGTGCTGCCGCCCGGGAACTCGGCGGGGTGGACGAAGCGTGGTGCGGCGGCGTCGCCGACGAGCAGGGGGGCGATGGCGAGGTGGATCTCGTCGGCGAGCCCTTGGGACAGGAACTGGGTGTGGATCTGGCCGCCGCCCTCGACCATGAGCCGCTCGACTCCCCGTTGGGCGAGGTCGTCCAGCATGGCGCCGAAGTCCACGGCCGTCCCGGTGCTGACCACGTCCGCCAGTCCGTTCAGGGTTTCGCGCAGCTTCGGCGCGGCCTCGTCCGTGGTGTAGACGACCTTCTTGTCGCCGTGGTGCCAGAACTTGAGGTCCCGACTGAGGTCGCCGCTGGCGGAGATCGTGACCTTGAGAGGGAATTCGGGCTTGCCGGCAGCGACGCGCTCGGCCCGGCGCTTGTCGCTGTTGACCAGCAGGCGGGGGTTGTCCCGGCGCAGGGTGTTTCCGCCGACGAGGATCGCGTCGGAGTCCGCCCGGACTTGGTCCACCCGGTCGAAGTCATCGGCGTTCGAGAGCAGGAGCCGGTCGGCGGTGGTGTCGTCGATGTGGCCGTCGATCGAGGTGGCGACGCTCAGCAGGACGAAGGGACGGGCCGGTGCCATCGTGAGGTCCGTTTCTGGTTGGGGAGGCGTGGGTGCTTGTGGTGATCACACTTCATGAAGGACCGCCCTGTCGAGAGCACGCTGGAAGTCAGCGACCTCGGGAACTCCCTTCCAGTGCTGTAGGAATGGGGCAAGGGCTGCCAACTCGGTGAAGATTCGGGCTGATCCGGTTGCTGTGCCGATCGACAGCGCTTCGGAGGCTGCCCGGGCGGCTTGCTCTGGGCCTGCGGTGCGGAGCCGGGAGGCCGCCGAGCGGGCCAGGTACACGCCGCGGTCACGCCGGTAGGACGCGGGTAGTGCTCCGATTGCCCTCTCGAAGCCGGAGGCCGCCGCTTGGTGAAAACCCAGTAGGGCAAGTGATCTCGCGTGCTGGGCCTGGACATAGGCCGTATCGAGCCAGCGGCCGCGTCCGAGCGGCTCCACGGTCGAACCACTGACGAGGGCAAGGGCCTGTTCGTAAGAGTGCTGTGCGGCGCGTTCGTCGCCGAGAAGGGCGTGGCCGTGACCGCCGAAGACCGCTCCCAGTGCGCTGAGACGGCTTCCGGGAGGGGCCAGCCGGACAGCCGTGTCGGCGAGGTCTACGGCCTCCACGGGTGCCTGCATGTCTCCCGCGAGCTGGGACTTGCGTGCGAGGACGTAGACCATGAGGTCCTGATCGCCGGCGGCGTTGGACCAGTCGACAGCGCGATCCGCCCAGTACTGGGCGGCGAGGTGGTCGCCGCTGTCCTGGTACAGCCAGCTGCAGAACTCCGCGTACTCCGCCTGGACTTGGAGCAGGTCGCGCCGATCGCGACCGGCAGCTTCCGCCCGAAGCTGTGTGATGAGTCGGATGTGGTCTTCGGCAGTCGCCACGACATGACGGGGGCCGAGGACGTTGTCGCACTCCACGAGTGACCGGCGCAGCAGCCGCATGTTCTCCACCGGGTGGAGGTCGGAGGACAGCACCGGCTGAGCTGCTTGTGCGGCCGGTACGGCAAGTCCGGACAGTACGGAGACTCCCGCTGCGGCAGCGACTCCGCGCAGCAGGGCACGGCGCGGCATGGTCACGAAGATGATCCTTCCATCCGATGTTCGGCAACCCACTCGGACGTCCCCGTTCATGAGCGCCATGGTGGCCGGTCCCGGGGTCGGCCCCGCATCTGGCCGCGCGACCAGGTGATCTGATCTGTCGTCAGCGACGGAGCCATGGCTTCGGCTGGCTTCCGGATCAGCTCGATTGGACAGGTTCCGGCGCGAATCCGATTCCAACGGCTGCAGGAGCTCGGCGAGCTCGCCGGGGCGGATGCGCAACAGGGCTGCCAGGTGAGGGCGCTGCCACGGCTGAGGTTCACCGTCGCCCCGCTCCCAACGCCCGACCGTTGACCGATCGACGCCGGCCGCTTCGGCGAACGACTCCTGGGTGAAGCCGACACTCTTGCGTTGCCGGATCAACGCTTCGCGCCTGTCGGCCAACCGTCGCCACCCCTCGCCCCGAAGTCGTCAGCGGGCGGAACCCCCTGCGCACGACAAGATTTCCCCCACGGATGCCCCATGGATGCCACAATTCTGCTCTGTTCCCGCGCCGTTGGAGGCGGTTCTGTTGAGACCTGCCGGATCGCACTGACCGGTAGGTCTCCAGAAGGGAAGTTCCAGGATGCAGGAGATCCAGCAGACGGCCGCCGACGAGGGCGGTCTGCTCGTCGCCAAGCGGAACATCACCGCCGCGCGTTCCCGCGCCGACGTCCCGTCCGACAACACGGGCGGCCGGTCCGACCAGAACGACACCTGAGCCGGACGCCCACGATGCATGATTCCGCTTCGTGGGCGGTGCGCCTGGGCGGGGACATGTTCCTCGCCCAGGCGTTGCACCGCTCCTACGCCGTCTTCCCGGCCGACGACGCCAACTGCGCGCCGCTGCTGTCCTGGGGCGACCTGAACACCATCCTCGCCACCCACCGCATGGAGCCGCCGAGACTGCGTCTTTCGCAAGACGGCGAGACCGTCCCCCTTCACCGGTACTCGGCACCGATCACCAACCGCCGCGGTGTTACCTGGAACCGCGTTCACCCCGCCGAGCTCCATGCCCGACTCGCCGAAGGCGCTTCCCTGGTTGTGGACGCGATCGACGAGATCCATCCGCCGATCGGCGCCGCCGCCGAGGCACTCGAACGCTTCCTCGGTACGCCGGTACAGACGAACGCCTACGCCTCCTGGACGGAGAAGGAGGGCTTCGGCCGACACTGGGACGACCATGACGTGGTCGTGGTCCAACAGCACGGCGCGAAGCGCTGGCGACTGTGGGAACCGACCCGGACGGCGCCCACCTTCCGCGACGTGGAGTCCCCGGAAGAACCCGACGGGGAGCCGGTCGCTGACATCGTCCTCCACCCCGGCGACGTCCTCTATCTGCCGCGTGGCTGGTGGCATGCCGTGACCGCCGACCAGGGCACCGAATCCCTGCATCTGACGTTCGGCCTCGTCACCCACACCGGAGGCGGTCTCATCGGCTGGCTGGTCGACCAGATGCAAGCGGACACCATCATGCGACTGGACGTCCCCCGCCACGCGGAACCGGCGGAGAAGTCCGCCTACCGGAACGCCTTGCAGGCAGCGATGACCACTGCCCTGTCCGACCCGGCGCTGATCGACCGGTGGGCGGACTCCACCGACACCACTCACTTCGGCCGCCCGGCCCCTTCACTCCCGTACGTGGAGGCGCTCCCCGCACGCCGGGAGATCACCGTGCGGATCACGGCGACCCGCGCCAAGCTCACGACCAACACCGCTGCGGGAGCGGTCACCCTGGCGGCGGCCGGCACGGAGTGGGAGTTCGCGGAACAGGCAACTCCCCTGCTCCGCACCCTGCTCAAGGGAGAACCCGTGACCATCGGAGCACTCGCCGATGCCGCCCGCCTGGAGACCAAGGACGTGGCAGGCCTCCTTACCGACCTCATCAAGGGCCAAGCCGTCGCCGTCGTCAAGGCAACACCGTGAACGCCGTCCTCGGCCTGGGGACCTACCGGGTGCGCGCCGTCAACGAGGCGGCGCGCACCGCCCTTTCGGCCGGAGCACCCTGGATCGACACAGCACCCAACTACGCGCACGGCCACGCACACCGTGACCTCGCCGCCGCCCTGGCCGAGTACCCGGGTGTCCGAGTGGCGACGAAGACCGGCTTCGACCCGCAGGGACACCACAGCCTCGCCCCGGAGTTCGTCCGATCCCAGACCGAACAGTCCCTCGCCGTACTCGGCCGGGCCGACTTGGTGTTCGTTCACAATCCCGAGCGGTCCAGCCACGACCGCCAGCAACTGCACCAGAACCTCCTCGCCGCGTTCGCCGTGCTGGAGGAGTTCGCCCACGCTGGGCGCATCGGCGGCTACGGCGTCGCCACCTGGTCCGGCTTCACCGCCCAGGCGTTCACCGTCGCGGAGCTGACCGCGCTGGCCCGCGACGCGGCTGGATCGCAGGACCACCACCTCGCCGGGTTGCAGATGCCAGTGAGCCTGGTGATGGCCGAGCCCATCACCCAGGCTCTCGCCGGAGCCGGGCCACTCGTGCACGCGCGCGACGCCGGGATCACCACCTTCGCCTCCGCGCCCCTGCACGGCGGTGAACTCCCCGGCCTGATGACCCCCGAACTGGTGAATCTCATCCAGCCGGGATCGAACCCGCACGCCGCCGCGTTCCATCTGGTTGGGGCATGCCCGGCGTTGGATGTCGTCCTCACCTCAACCAGCAGCCGCACGCACTGGGACGAAGCCGCAGCAGCTCTCGCTGCCCCGATCCCGGAAGACCGACTCAGGAAGGTGCTCAATGTCCTTTCAGCTGGATGACGCTACCCGCCAGCTGCTGGAGAGCGCGCACACCAGGGCCGCCGCCTTCCTCGGTCTCGCCTGCTCCGGGCCGCCCGTCTTCGGCACCTCCGGCTCCACCGCCGGCCGCCGGGCGGGGAACCTGTGGCTGCGTGTCTCCAGCAGCAGGCGCCGTCACGCCCCCCGGGCCTCCGGTCAAGGGCCCCTCGGCGCAGAGCAGTGCATCCCGGAGTCCGTTCCGCGCCCTCGGCTGCACGACACCCTGGACTGGACCGAGGGCGACCGGTTCTACCAGGCCGACGTCTTCGACCTCGTCGGCCCTGCGGTGTCCGCGTCACCGGACCTCCGTAAGGACCCGGGCCTGGAGGACAGCTGGTGGAGCGGCTTGAAGACTGCGCTGACCGACATCGCCACGGCCCCGGGCACGAAGATCACCCTGCGGCCGGCCTGGATCGAGGAGGTGTTCCCGAAGTACCTCGGCATCCCGGCCCCCACACACGTCGAACGGGTCACCGGCCACGGAGACCTGCAGTGGGCCAACCTGACCGCCCGGCGGCTCATGATCCTGGACTGGGAACGGTGGGGACTCGTTCCGCTCGGCTACGACCCTGCCGTTCTGTGGGTCAGCAGCTTCCTCGTGCCCACCGTCGCGGACCGAATCCGCGCGGAGTTCTCCGACGTCCTCGACACTCCGGCGGGACGTGTCGGCCAACTGGTCGCTCTCGCGGAAATGCTCCAAGCCGTTGACCGCGGGTACTACCCAGAGCTAGCGCCGCTGCTCGCAGACGCTGCATACAGGCTCACTGGTGTTCGCCCCGCGCACTGATCGCAGACGCCACGACGGGGATGGCTGAACGGGCCCTAAGATTAGGCGCGTTGGGCCTACCAGGCGAGGGATTCACGGTTGTAGAAGAGGCCGCCGGTGGGTCCGTCGTCGGGGAGGGTGGCGAGCCAGACGGGTGTGTCAGCGGCTTCCTCGGGGGTGCGGTCGGTCTCTTCGTAGGCCATGCGCGTGTTCATTCGGCCGGGTGCGGCGGCGTTCACGAGGATGTTGGAGCCGTCGAGTTCGGCGGCGAGGATCTGGGTGAGGGCGTTGAGGCCGACCTTGGAGACGCGGTAACTCACGTTGCCGGTGCCCATGTTGTTCTGGGAGCCGAGATGGCTAGTGATGTTGACGATCCGGCCGAAGTTGTTCTTCCGCATCTCGCCGATGGCGGCGGCGCTGAGGCGCCAGGCGCCGAGCAGGTTGGTGTCGAGGGTGGCGCGGACCTTCTCGAAGTCGGGGCTCGACGCGAGCTGCGCACGGTCGACGGCGACGGCGGCGTTGTTGACCAGGATGTCCAGGCGACCGAAGGGCGCGGCGACGTCGGCGACGGCGCGAGCGACGCTCGCGGGGTCGGTGACGTCGAGGACGTGGGCGTGCACCATCAGGCCCTTGCGGCCAAGGGCGGTCTCGGCGTCGCGGCCGGCCAGGGTGTCGCGCACGCCCATGACGACGTGGATGCCCTGCTCGGCGAGGCGGGCCGCGATGGCGAAGCCGAGGCCGCGGTTACCGCCGGAGACGAGTGCGACGCGCTGGTCCGAGAAGTCGGTCATGCGACCAGTGTGGCGAACTGGGCGTCGATCTTCGCGACCCGGGTGTCGTTCTTGGCCAGTGGGAATGCCGTGCGGGCGTGGTGAGACCAGAGAACGCTGCGCTGCGACGGGCGTCGCGGAGCAGCTCGACGGCGGACTCCAGCAGAGCCCCGGCCGCAGGCCGCATCTCGTCGATCGCTTGCTGCACAACGGGCGATCGCCTCAGCGCCACCGCCCCCGAATGAGGTGCCCCAAGATATGACATAAGGTGCAGATCTGAACTGTTGATGCCGCCACCTCGGGCTCTGGCGCGTAACCACGGAGGAGGGCTGCGCCGTGTCGGAGAGTAGTGAACCGATCCACGCACGACTTGCCGAGCTCGCCGCCCCCTTCGCTTGCGAGCAGGTCATTGATCTTGGCTGCGGCGCAGGACCCACACTTGCAGCGATAAGCAAAGTGGCACCCCGGATATCCCTGGTTGGCATCGACCGGTCGGCGGAGTCTCTGCGTCAGGCCCGGGGCACCCTGCAAGAGCACAGCGGGCCGACAGCCACGATTGTCGCCGACTTGCGTGATCCGGTGCCGTGCGCGGACGGGAGCGCGGACGTAGTCCTCTCGTACAACACCATTGAGTGCTTGCCCGACCCGCAGGCGATGCTGGTCGAGGTCGCGCGGGTCCTTCGCCCTGGCGGCCGGGCGATCATGGCGCATGTGGACTTCGACTCCCTGGTGATCGCCGGCGCGGACGCCGACCTGGACCGTCGGATCTGCCACGCTTTCGCAGATGATGCGCAGAGCTGGATGGACCACGCCGACGGTCGGATCGGCCGCAAGCTCGGGCTCCTGGTCGCCCAGAGCCCACTGCGGCTGGTCGGCGTCGAGCCGATGCTGACGTGGTCAACCGCGTTCTCGGGGCACGCGGAGGGCCGGATCGATCAGATCCGGAAGGCGTTGCTGTCTGCTGCCAGGCACGGACGGGGCTCGGTCAGCCCGGCCGAGGTTGAGGAGTGGTACGCAGCAGTACTTGAGGCGGATCGTCTGGGCGGGTTCTTCTTCTCCGAGCTGGCCTTCATCGCGGTGGCCGCGAGCCCCCGCGAAGAGCAGTTGACCAACGAGGTTGCTCCACCGGCGCAGGACGGCGTCGCGTTCAGGCGTGACGGTGGTTGGACACCGGGCCGTTCCACAGCGGCCTGACCGGGCACCTACGACACGGTGCCGCCCCGGAGAACGCCGTCGGCGAAGGAACAGAGAGCATTCGCCGAGATGCTGATCGGGACTGTGGTGTCCAGGGTCAGTGCCGGGTGCTCGGGATCGGTCCAGGAGAGTTCGGGGGCGTCGGGCGCGGGGGTGCTGCGGTAGGCCGGTGAGGCTCGGAGAGCGTCGCGAGCGTGCCGGAGTTCCTGTGGTGCACGGACGTGGATGAGGCGGAGCCGCTCGCCGAGGAGGTCGGCGGCGAGCTGCTGCTCTGCCGGGGTGGACGTCACGAGGGTGACGATGCCGACGGGGTGCTGGCTGGCGGCGTGCGCGAGTGCCTGGATGGTGGCGATGCGGTCCTCAGTGGACCAGCCGAGGTCGCGTAGCACGCCGGCGGACCGCTGCTCGTCCGCGTCGTACAACCAGCAGCTGTCGCCGTGCCCGGGGTGAAGGTGGGCAAGGAGTCGGCGGGCCAGCGTCGTCTTGCCGGAGGCTGGCAGGCCCATGAGCCAGAAGACCGGGGCTGCAGGTGATCGGTTCATGCGGTGTAGCCCCACTTCTCGCACCAGGACCTGAGCAGTGGCGGGATCTCCACATTCGGAGGTGGCGGGGTGGCGGCCTGGATCTGTCCCGAGGCGATCTGCGGTGACCAGTCGCCGATGCCGTAGACGAAGGGGCCGTGGTCGTGGCGGCCGTAGTCAAGCATGGTCGGCTCCCAGGGGATGCCGAGGTGCTCGCACAGGGCCTTGCAGGTGGCCTCCGGATCGGCGGTCAGCTGCTCGTACGTGACGCTGATGGACGTGGGCACGTCGGCAGCGGCCTCGTCGAGAGCGGAGGCGAACTTGTCGACCGTGATGGCCGCTTCGGCGAGGTCGGCAGCGTCGCCAGCGCGGCGGATGGAGTCGGCGATGGCCACCGGGTGGCGGCGCAGGATGATGTAGCGGGCGCTGGGCCAGCAGTTGACGATCCGTCGCCAGATGAAGACGTTGCCCGGTGACTTCTCGACGAGCACGCTCTTGCCCGCCTGGGTGAGTTGGCGGTGCAGCAGCCGGTCCCACAGCAGGTGCTCGAGGTCTTGTTGGCTGAGTCCGAGGGTGCGCACGGACAGGTCGGTGAACTCGTCGTCGACTGCGACGGTGAGGCCGCCGAGGTGAAGTTCGTGCGGGGCGTGCACGTCGGGGTGGGAGCCGAGCAGGCAGCGCAGCAGGGTCGATCCGGAGCGGATCGTGGACAGGACGAAGACGGGTGAGGGGACAAGGCGGTCGTCAGACACCGAACTCCTTATTGACTGCGTGCTCGCGTTCGGCGAAGACACGCAGACGGGTCGCTAGGTCGCGGCGGTAGTGGGCGGAGCCGGGTTCGGTCTTCTCGTCGCAGTGGTAGACCCGCAGCGGCAGTTGGTGCAGGTAGCCGATGCCGGGCCCGGCCGGGTGGGTGAAGGTGTGGGAGAGCCAGTCCTCGTAGTTCATCCAGGTGTGACCGTCGTCGTGGAACTGGTCGCCGGGGATGCCGCCCGAGGCCGCCATGACGGGTCGTGCCCGATGGGTGTCGTAGATCAGGAAGTGGGAGGAGACTCGGTTGACCGAGCGGGCCTTCTCGCTGAGGGCGGGGCCGGCGTCTTCGAGCTTCCACTGCCAGCAGTCGTGGTCGTCGATGCGCTGGGCGAGCGCGAGCTGTGGGCAGCGGTCGAAGGTGTCGGCGATCTCGGCGAGGACGTCGGTGGTGTTCGGGTCACGGAAGGCGACGACGTCACCTTCGATGGTGATCAGGAATCTGCTCTTGTCGGTGACGAATTGGGTGTGGATGTTGTTGGCCTGGTCGCCGGAGGCCCGGTGGCGGGTGCGCCAGCGCAGCCGGACCTCGTCGAATCCCCAGGTGGTGTAGGCGAGTTCGGTGATCTCGTCGATGGGGGCGCTCTCGGCGCCGTCCACGACGAGCACCAGGTCGTAGGGATGCTGGGTGCCCCGGCACAGGGCGTCCAGGGTGGCGGGGATGGTGCGGCGCAGGAGTTCGACGTCGCTGTGGACGAGGTAGGCGATGGTGAACACGGGCGGGTAGGTCATGAGTTCACCAGCCTGCCGGTCCGGTCACGTCCGCCGCTGCTTCGCTGCTGGACGGGTTCGTGGTGGTGAGCAGGGCGCGGACGTCCGTCAGCATGGCGGCGGTGAGGTCGCGGGAGACGTCGAGCAGGGTCTGCTCGATGCCGTGCGCGATGTCGTCGGCGATGTGGGGGTGGCCCACGCACATGCCCATGACCTGGTACTTGGCGGCGGTGCCGAGTCCGATGCGGTCGGCGAGGTCCTGGAGCGCGAAGAGGTCGAACACCACGGTGCCGCTGCGGTAGAGGCGGTCAGCGAACGCCGCGGTGTAGCGGGAGACGAGAGCGCGCACCGACGCGTGAAGCTCCGGCCTAACGGCCATCTCCTCGCTGGCGTGGGCGACTTGGTCGGGAAGGAAGACGAACGCGCACCGGTAGAAGTCGGAGGCGCCGAGCATGCGAAAGCAGCCGGTGCGCTCCAGCAGGTCGACCATCCGCTGGTAGGTGGCCTGGCGGGCTTCGACGAGCCGGCCGATGCCCTCGGTCCCCTGATGCTTCATCAGGGCCCAGAGCTTGAGCGATTCGAAGCCGCGGGAGCCGTAGAACGGGGTGATCAGCCCGAGGTCGAGGCAGTCGGGATCGTCGGCTCGGTCCGGGTAGCGGGCGAAGCGGCCGAGCGCGCTCGGGTCGCGGAAGAGCGCGTAGCTGGAGGGGTAGCTGACGAACAGGCCCTTGTGCGGGTCGAGGGCCACCGAGTCGGCGCGTTCGATGCCGGCCAGCTGGACCTTGAGCTTCTCGGAGAACAGCAGGCTTCCACCGTGGCAGGCGTCGACGTGGAACCAGACGCCGTACTGCTGGCAGAGGTCGGCGAGGGCCTGGAGGTCGTCGATGCCGGTGGTGCGGCAGTTCCCGGCGACACCGACGACCATGAAGATCCGCTGGCCGGGCGGCGGCGAGGCCAGCAGTCGTGCCACCGAGGCGGGGTCGCTGGTGAAGTCGGGGGTGGCATCCGCCCACAGCAGCCCATTCGAGCCCAGCCCGAGGGCTTGAGCGGCGGCGAGGTAGGAGAAGTGCTCGACCCCGCCGGCGAGAAGGATCACCGGCTGCTCCGGCACGGCGCGCAGGCCGCCCTCGCGGACCTCGGGATAGATATGGGCGAGAGCGGCCGCGATGGCGATGTGGTTGCTCATGTTCCCGCCGGAGGTCCACATCCCACCCAGTGAGGCGAGCCCTTGGTAGTCGGCCAGCGGGGTGACCGGGTAGCCGATGAGTTCCCGCAGCCAGGTGATCAACTGGGCTTCGATCACACTGGCGGCCGGCGCGCTGCGGTCGAAGGCGATCAGGTTCTGATTGAGGAAGGAGGCGACGATGTCGGCCGCGAGGGCGGCGATGCTGTCGCCGGTGTCAGGGAACGCGAGATAGCGGGGATCGGCCTGCGAGACCGACCAACTGGCGATCTCCGCCAGGGACTCCAGCAGCTGCTCGTCGCCCGTCCCGGCCACCGGAATGGGCCCGGCGAAGCGGTCGATGAGCTCGCCGACCGTCGCGTGCCGCAGGACGAGGCCGTCCCGCAGCTCGCCCGAGGTGAAGTCGAGTCCGAGGTCGACCGCCCGGTGCAGCAGCGCGCGGCTGTCGCCGGTGGGCCGGTGGCTCAGCAGGGCGGGCGGTTGGGGGTCAGACACGTCCGAACTCCATTCGATACACGCAGCCTTCGCACGAGGACCAGGCAGGTCCTTCGGTGAAGGAGTCCCGGAGTGACCGGTACGGCTTCGAGGCCCAGATCTCGGCCATCGGCGCCTCGTGGATGTTGCCGAGCACGTTGCCTGGGGAGGACTCCATGTGGACACAGCACGGCGTGACGTCGCCGTCCTTGGTGATGTAGCTGGCGTCCCACGGCCACGGACACACGGCATTTGCGGCGGCGGGCGAACCGAGGCGGGAGTAGTCGAAGATCGACAGCTCGACGGCACGCTCATCCGCCCGGGCGAGACCGGCCTCCAACTGCGGGACAACGTCCTGCACTTGGAGGGCGAACAGGGACTCAGCGTTGAGGGTCTTGTCCTCGCCCCAGTGGTGCAGGCTCTCCACGCTAATGCGAGTGAGCCCGTGGTCGGCAACGAAGTCGACGATGGCCGGGAACTGCTCCAGGTTCGCCGAGGAGAGCGTCACCGCCGCGGACAGCCCGGTCTCCCGGCCCTCCGTCAGGGCAGCCGCTTCGCGCAAGGCGGTGCTCAGTTGGCTGAGGCGAAGGCCGGACCGCATCCGCCCGAGGGTGGCGTCGTCCGCTCCGTCGACGCTGATCGCGATCAGCCCCAGCCCTGCGTCGAGGACGGGCTCGAGGCGACGGCGCACGAGCAGGCCGTTGGTGTTGGTCGAGGTGAACACGGAGCGGTCGGTGCACGCCTGGACATAGGCGGCGAAGTCGCGGACGATCAGTGCCTCTCCCCCACCGACGAACGAGACGTGCCCGAGGTCGGGCAGCTGGTCGAGGAGCGCGACGAACGTCTCCAGCGACAGGTGACGGCCGCTGCTCTCGTGCACGGCCCGCAGGCAGCCGGCGCAGGCGAGGTTGCACAGGTCGGTGAGTTCCACCTGGAGGTACTGCGGCGTGGGTGTTGGCTGGCCGGGGACGAGGCCGTAGCGGTCGAAGTCGTCCGTGACGAGGAACTTCCGGAAGTGCTCCGGAACAACGACGGGAGACCGGTGCTCGGGCATCACGCGGCCACCACCTTCCGGTAGACGGAGACGATCTCGTCGGCGAAGACCTCGAACTCCTCCACGCGGCGGCCGAAGGCCGGCACCCGAGGTGCCCGGTGCCGGGACGCGGCACCGAGTGCGCGCGTCCACGCGGCCGGAGCCCGGTAGTCCTCGACCAGGTGGAAGCCCGGTTCGTCCGCGAGGTGGCGCATGGACGGCACGGCCGAGGACCACACCGGCACCCCCAACGCCCGTGCCTCGTGCGCGACCAGCGGATGGTTCTCCCACCACTGCGAGGGCACCAGCAGCGCCCTGGCACCGGCCAGCACCGGCCCGACATCAGCGCGCGATACCTGCGGGAGCCAGTGCACCCGAGGATCGGCCGAGGCCAAGGCCCGCATCCGCTCCTCGTACGCCCTGTCGTCCGGCACGGTCGCGATCAACAGCGGGAGCTCGGTGTCGCTGGCGCGGAAGGCGTCGAGGAGCAGGTGCAGTCCCTTCTCCGGCGAGCACCTGCCCAGGAACAGCAGGTACTGCCCGGCCGGTCCTCCCACGGCGAGTGGTGTCCAGGCGGAGGGCAAGCCGTAGCAGGCCCGGTCACGGACGACCTTGGCCAGGTCGACGCCGGCCTTCGCCAACTCGGCTGCCTGGTGCGGCGTCTGTGTCCACAAGGCCCGCACCCGCCCGTTCAGCCAGGCCACGTTCCGCGCCCGCCAGTCCGTCACTTCCCCGACGGCTTCCCCGGGCGCTTCGAGGCAGCCGAGGCAGTCCCGGGAGGATGCGGTGGAGCTGCACTGCGTGCCTGTGGATCGGACGACAAGCTGATAGTCGGGGCACACAGCGGTGTAGTCCGTCAGCGTGGCGACGACCGGCACCCCGCGCAGGGACGACACGTCGAGGAACTCCAGCCCGGTGCGGCTGAAGTGCAGCACATGGACGAGTTCCACAGGCGGTCGCGTCGCGAGCAGCTGCTCGACGCGACCGGCCTGCTCCGCCTCCTGGGCGCGCCACCCGACCGGGTAGTCGTCGGCGAAGACCGCCGGCAGGCTCAGGTACTCGTCGCCGGCGCGCCGGTGTAGCGGTGGCGGGTCGCCTGCCGCGAGCCAACTGACATGCAGTCCACGGGACTTCAGTGCCCGGGTGAGGTCGTCGGCCAGGATCTCCGTCCCGCCGGCGTTGTCGTCCGCGAACCGGTGAGTGGTAAGAAGGATGCGCACAAGCCACCCCCTCAGCAGGTGTTGCCCTGGAGACCGGCCCATCGGCCGATCGGCGTGAGGCCTTCCGGCATCCGGCCGTTCACACCCGCCGCACCTGGCCGGTCCGCAGCTTCCGGCCCGGACAGGCGAAGTCCCCCGGCGCCGGTGCGGTCGAGCACGGCGAACGGCTCGTGGAGAGTGAGAGCGGTCCAGCCGCCGTCCTCGAAGTCCACGAAAACGTTCACCCCAAGGCCAGCCTCGGCGTCGTCGTTCGCGGGCAGCGGTACCAGGAGCCGAACCTCCTCCGCCTCCCATGCGAGTTCGACGTCGGTGGCGTCCTCCCAGGCGGGGTCGGGGTGCGGAATCCGCCGGAAGCGGTCGGCGGGCGCGTCGAGCCAGAAGGCACCGTCACGGGTGCACCGCAACTGCCGCTCACCAGGCCACTGTTGAGCCGCAAGGTCGTGCAAGGTGACGTCCGGGCCAAGCGGCTGCACGCGGACGCGGACGCCGCGCACGGCGTCCGGCGTGCTTCCCAGGTCCAGCCGAACCGCCAGCCCGTCCGCGCCTGTGGTGAGGGAGGCGGAGAGGCCGTCCGGGTTCACGAGCCCGCCGCGCACCCGGCCAGGCCCACCGAGCGCGATGGCCGCCGCCTCCGTGCCAGGACCCGTGTGCAGGCGAGCCGCAGGAAGGTAGACGGTCTCGGGTGCAGCAGCGAGCGCCTGGTCCGTGAGCCCGTACGGGGACGGCAGCGCGTCCAGTACCTCAGGGTGCTGCTCGCGGAGTGTGACGACGAGGCGGACCGCCAGATCAGTGATAAACCGGATCAGGTCGCACTTCACCTCGTCGGGCTTGGTGATGTCCCCGTTGGCCAGGACCGCCTGGTAGTAGCAGCCCCCGCCGCAGACGTACCGGGACGGGCAGGACGAGCACACGTCACGGTCGTCGACCACCAGGTCGAGGTACTTGCGCCGTTCGCTGTCCTCGACGCCGGTGGAGGCGTGCCCGATGTGCCAGCCGGACTTCCCGATGAAGTGCGCGCAGGGGTAGAGGTTGCCGTTGGTGTCCAGGTAGGTGCCGCTCTTGCCGGCCCCGCACCGGTAGACCTGCGCCGCCCGGTCCTTCACGCGGTAGAAGTACCGCATGAAGAAGTCCTCGGAGTTCAGGGCGATCAGCCGCGCGAGGATGCCCTCTGGCGGCTGGGCGAGGATGTGGTCCACGAGCTCGGCGTAGCCCTGCCGGTAGCGCGGCAGGGTCTCGGCGTTGAGCGCGTAGTCCTTGTCGTAGGTGGCGTTCACCGGCTTCATGTAGATGTTGCGGGCGCCGACGTCCTCGAAGAGGTGCCGGAAGATCGCGGTGAAGTCGGTGCAGTATGCGGTGAGGACCGCGGAGACGCCCATGTCGGGGTGGCGGGCCAGCACTCGGTCCAGGACGGAGCGCACGTGGTCGTACGTGCCTCCTCGGCCGCCTGTGTAGAAGCGGACCTTGTCGTGGACGTCCTTCGGGCCGTCCAGGCTGATGTCCTGAGGCGGGCCGAGCGTGTCGGCGAGTTCCGGGGTCATCGACAGGGTCGCGTTGGTGACCATGGGTCCGGCCCACACGACGCTGACTGGCGAGTCGGCGAGGCCCTCCTCGACCATGGTGTGGACCGCGTCGTGCATGTGGCGCACCAGCATGGTCTCGCCGGCCAGGCCGAAGTCGACGCGGCTGTAGCGTGCGTCCTCCTCGACGAGCCGCTTGCGGTGGGTCGCGAGGCCCTGCAGCACGGTCTCGAGCGGGATGGTGACGGGCTTGGCGTCCGCGTGGACCCGGTCGCGGAACGAGCAGTAGGTGCAGCCCATGTTGCAGGAGTCGGTCAGCGAGAGCTGCGCCTGCGGGTACGCCTCGCGGTACTCGGTGATCTGGTGGACCGGCTCCAGGTCGCCGCAGGGGCACGGCTGGTCCGGGGCGGTGATCTGACCGCCCCGGACGTGGAAGACGTAGCCGTCGGCGAAGGAGACATGCAGGGCATCGCTGGTGGAGCGTGGAATCGCGTCGCTGATCACGGTTGACCTCTCAGGTTGAGATGGCGCGGATCGGGGCGGAACGGGAAATCAGGAGGGTTGGGGACCAGGCAGCCCGAGCCGTTGGCGCAGCCGGTCAAGCCGTTCGGCGAGGCGGGAGCACTCGCGCTCCGCCTGGCCGCCGACTAGCCGGGACGGGTCGGCCGCCTCCCGCAGGGTGAATGTCTCGTGGACGAGGTCGCGCAGCTCGGCGGCCTCTCGGTCGCCAATCAGCCCAGGCAGAGCGGTCAGTTGCCGCTCCAACGTCACGGGCCGCGGAAAGAGCCCAGGGGCGGTAAACGCCAGCCGCGTCAGCGCGGCCCGGGACTCGAACCAGAGGTACTTGGCGGTGAGTTCGCGGCCCTGCTCTTCGTACTGACTCGGCCGGCAAAGCTCGTCGGCAGAGGGGCCAGACAGAAGGGCTGCAGTCCAGCCCGGGTCGTGGTGGGCGGAGCCGGGCCGGCGAAGCTCGAACCACTCGTGCAGGTCGCGGCTCACCCGGCCGTCAGCGCTGACGAGATCGCGTTCGACCGGCCGCGCGGCGGACCCCTCCGCAGCCAGCCCGAGGCAGCCGAGCGCCTCGATCAACAGCTCCTCCGCAGGCTGATACCCGGCAGGGAACTCGGCGGAGCTCAACTCGAAGTCCACGTCACTGCACAGGCCCAGAACCCCCTGTGCGCACGAACCGCGCAGGAGAAGATCCAGCTCCTCATGCCCCAGGGTGGCCAGAACGACACGAGCGAGGCGGCTGGTGATCTCCTCGGTGACCTCGGCCCGCTCGCAGGCCCCCGCCCATCCGCTCGTGGACACCAACTGGTCTAGGTGCCACACAAGTTGCCGCAGCGTCTGGGCCTCGCCCAGAAGATCGTCCTCGGCGGCCGAGAACAGTTCGACCACCCAGCCGCGCCGTAGCTCCTCCAGCTCGGGGACGGTCGGCCGAGGATGCTTCACCAGAGCGTGCAGCTGGCCGAGCAGGGCGGCATAGGCGGCATCCCCGTGGCGCTCCCGCAGCCGTGCGGTCAACACGGTGTGGAAGACGCCGAGCTGTGGCGGCAGGACATCCTCGGCAAGGTGTCCCAGCCGGGCCGCGCTTGCCGGCGCAGCTTCGGACACCGGGAGCTCGCTGGCCAGCGTCACCTCGATGCCGTGCCGCCGGACCTCTTGCCGCGTTGTGGCGGGAGGCAGCCAGGCCGCCAGGGTGGCTTCGAAGCCGTCCAACTCCGCCGCGCCCCCGGGCACGGATGCAGGGATTTGATCGCTGAGCCGTAAGTCGTCCCCGAAGAGGTCTGACCAGGCGATGTCCCACTTCATCAAGGTCAGCTGGTCAGGCGCGGCGCCAGCCGTTACGAGGAGCGCGTCCTCCCAGTCGATCAAGACCGTCCGGCCACTGTGGCAGAACATGTTCCGCGGAATGCACCCGGAGGCTTCGACCCCGCGAGCGAGCAGGGTCGCGAGGAGTTCCGAGACAGCCCCACCGGACAAGCCCAGGGCAGCAGCTGACGGCGCCGACAACGGGATACCGAGGTAGGGAGACACCAGCGCGGCTCTCTGGTCGGGTAGTTGGACCAGCTCGGGAACACACACCTGAATGGCCCCGAAGCCGGCGACCGACAGGTCATCGAGGCGACGGGCCGCTTCAGCAGCCAGGCGCTGCTCGGAGAGCGCCGCCTCGGTGCAGCGCAGCTTGGCGACGACCTCGCGCTCCCGGTGGCGCAAGCGGCGCACCAGCCCGGCGACATCGACGAACCCCGAAAGCTCGAACTCGGTTCCCTTGTCAGGCTGTTCGAACGCGTGCTGTACCGAGACCGCAAGGTCCCGCGCATCATCTGCACCACCCAACAAGCCGCTCACCTCGCTCCCCTCCCGAGCGCCGCACGCAGACTTGCCACCGTAGCCGCTCGGTCACGTTGCGTTCGATCGAATTATCGGATTCGCTGAGCAGTCGCCGCTCGGATGGCGCTGACGCCAAGCGGAGCCCCTGCCCTATTTGCTGATGATCAATCAGGTATGCAGCGGTGAAGTGCTGTTCGGGAGTGCTGTTGTCGGCGAGGGGCTGCCGACGCCCGGGGTTAATCGGTCCGGCGACCGAGAGGGCATGGGATACTCGAGGCGCGGCGCCGACCGTCCTGGGGGTGCCGCTGGTGTGCGACTCCGCGCGGATCGTTCACGGCTCCGCCTTCTCACAGAAGTGGTCCCTCCTTCTATGGCTACGGTCCTCTCCATCGCCGACGCAGTGCAGCAGCGCTTCACCAAGGCGCTCTCCGCCGCGTTCCCTGACACAGCGGACAGCGACCCTCAGCTGCGACGAAGCGACCGTGCGGACTTCCAGGCCAACGGCATCATGAGCCTCGCCAAGCCCCTGCGGGCCAATCCCCGCGAGGTCGCCGCACGTGTCCTGGAGAACCTGGCCGCGGACGAGGTGATCGCGGGCCTGGAGGTTTCGGGCCCGGGCTTCATCAACGTCACCGTCACGGACGCCGCGATCCTCGACCGGCTGGCCGCCCGTGCGGCGGACGCCCGCCTCGGAGTGGGCAGTAGCGCCGCACCCGGAGTCACGGTAATCGACTACAGCCAGCCGAACATCGCCAAGGAGATGCACGTCGGCCACCTGCGCTCGACGATCATCGGCGACGCCCTGGTGCGGACCCTGGAGTTCTCTGGCGAGAAGGTCATCAAGCGCAACCACCTCGGCGACTGGGGTACCCAGTTCGGCATGCTCATCCAGTACCTCGTCGAACACCCCGACAAGCTGGACGAGGGCACCGAGCCGGCCGAGTCCGGTCCGTCGATGTCCCGCCTCAATCGCCTCTACAAGGCGTCGCGTGCCCTGTTCGACAGTGACACCGACTTCGCCGACCGCTCCCGTCGGCGTGTGGTCGAGCTCCAGGCCGGCGACGCGGAGACTGTTGCCTCCTGGCAGCGCATGGTCGACGAGTCGAAGCTGTACTTCGAAGCCGTCTACGCGAACCTCGACGTCCTCCTCGAAGACACCGACGCCATCGGCGAGAGCTACTACAACCACATGCTCGCCGACGTATGCTCGGACCTCGAATCCTCTGGCGTCGCGGTGCGCTCTGGCGGTGCGCTGTGCGTCTTCTTCGACGACATCAAGGGGCCCGACGGCGAGCCCACTCCGCTCATCGTCCAGAAGAGCGACGGCGGCTACGGCTACGCCACCACCGACCTCGCCGCCATCCGCGACCGCGTCGAGATGCTCGGCGCCGACCAGCTCCTCTACGTCGTCGACAGCCGCCAGGCCCTCCACTTCCAAATGGTCTTCGAGACCGCCCGGCGCGCCGACTGGCTCCCCGAGAACGTCCGCGCCCTGCACCTGCCGTTCGGCACGGTCCTCGGCAAGGACGGCAAGCCCTTCAAGACGCGCTCCGGCGAGACAGTCCGGCTGATGGACCTCCTCGACGAGGCCGTCGACCGGGCCCGCGCCGTCGTCGCCGAGAAGAGCCCCCAGCTCGGCGCCGAGGAACTCGAGGACCGGGCACGGCAGGTCGGCATCGGGGCAGTGAAGTACGCGGACCTCTCCACCTCGCGCACCCGCGACTACGTCTTCGACACCGACCGTATGGTCTCCCTCAACGGCGACACCGGGGCCTACCTCCAGTACGCCTACGCCCGCATCCAGTCGATCCTGCGCAAGGCCCCCGAAGAGGCCACGCCGACCGCCCACCAGGATCTTGCCCTGGAGTCGGCCGAGCGCGCCCTCGGTCTGCTTCTCGACGAGTTCGGCGCCACCATCGACCTCATCGCCGAGACGTTCGAACCCCACCGCCTCTGCGCCTACCTGCACACTCTGGCGTCGGCGTACACCACGTTCTACGAGCACTGCCCCGTCCTCAAGGCCTCGAGCCGAGAGGTCATGGAAACCCGGCTGCTGCTATGCCAGCTCACCGGCCAGACCCTGCGGCAGGGGATGGACCTCCTCGGAATCGGAACGCCCGAGCGGCTGTAAGTGAACCCAGCACGCCAGCATCGGTAACGCAGCTGCCCTGTGCCAACGTCCTGTTGTCAGGCGTCGGCCCCATCGCGGCCGGCCGACGTGCACGTCACCGCCCTCGCAGTCCGGCGGGCGAGGGGCGGTGACGTGCGACGCTGGCGGGTCAGCGCACGAGCACCTGCCCGGTCCTAGTGGCGAGCTTCCGGTCTCGGAGATACTGATCACTTGGCGAACGTACCTGCGAACTGGCTGTTACGGACCAGTGGGAGAATGATCGCCGGCCAGGGTGCGCATCGAAGAAGGAGTCCGTCACGTGGCGACCGTTACTGAAGACCAGCACGGTGAAGGAGACCGCACCGGTCGAACGGAAGCCCTGCCTCCCGTACCGGACCCTGGCCAGGTGGTGAAGGTCCGGGGCTCCACCTGGGCGGTGTCGGACGTGCGACGCCAGGGACTGCCGCGAAGCCCTGCCGACGAGGGGCGTGCGGGACTCACCCATGTGGTCAGTCTCCAGTCCCTCGACGAGGACCGGCTCGGCCAGGAACTCACGGTTGTCTGGGAACTGGAGGTCGGGCACACGCTGCAGCCCGACCAGGGCCTGCCCGAGACCGTCCGGCCCGAGGCGTTCGACGATCCGAACAAGTTGGCCGCGTTCGTGGACGCGGTGCGGTGGGGCGCGGTGACCTCGGCGGATGCCGACTCGTACCAGGCCCCTTTCCGCAGTGGTGCGAACGTCGAGGCCTACCAGTTGGAGCCTCTGCGCCGGGCGTTGAAGTCCTCCCGGACGAACCTGCTGCTGGCCGACGACGTCGGCCTG
Organism: Kitasatospora sp. Root107; assembly: GCF_001424875.1. Classification (GTDB taxonomy): domain Bacteria; phylum Actinomycetota; class Actinomycetes; order Streptomycetales; family Streptomycetaceae; genus Kitasatospora. The sequence continues at coordinate 59,861 of NZ_LMCT01000006.1, forward strand.
GGCAAGACCATCGAGGCTGGCCTGGTCGTCCAGGAGCTGCTGCTGCGCCACCGCGCCCGGACCGTGGTCATCGTCTGCCCGCCGAGCCTGCGGCTGAAGTGGCAGGACGAGATGCGCGAGAAGTTCGGCCTGGACTTCGTGATCGTCGACAGTGAGCTGATGGCGAAGGTCCGGCGCAGCCACGGGCTGAACGCCAACCCGTTCCGGCTGTTCCCGCGTGTGATCGTGAGCATGGCGTGGCTGCCGTCGCTGCGGGCCCAGCGGCTGCTGCGCGATGTCCTGGCCGATGTGCGCCGGACCTCCACCGCACGGCGCTTCGCCTTCGACGTGCTGGTAGTCGACGAGGCACACCATGTGGCTCCGGCCAGCCCGACCACGGCCCCGGGGCAGCGCGGCTACGCGGTGGACAGTAACCGTACGACGGCGACGAAGAAGCTGGCGGAGGCGTGTGAGCACCGCCTGTTCCTGAGTGCCACGCCGCACAACGGCTATTCGGAGTCGTTTACCGCCCTCCTGGAGATGATCGACAGCCGCCGCTTCAGCCGGGGCGCGAGCATCGACCGCAAGGCGCTCCGTGAGGTGCGGGTCCGTCGGCTGAAGACCGAGCTGCCGGACAAGGGTTTCCGGCCCCGTGAGCTGCTGACGATCCCGTTCACGCCTTCCGAGGACGAACAGGAGCAGTTCGACCGGCTGGTGGGACTGCTCACGGAGGTTGCCCGAGCGAAGGGCCGGGGCAAGGGCGGCGACATCGTCTCGATGTTGCTGAAGAAGCGCTTCCTGTCCAGCCCGTGGTCGTTCGCGCGGACCCTTGACCTGTACCAGGGCGCGGCTGCCGGAAGCAGGCAGCCGGAGCTGGACGAGGACGACTACTACACCGAGATCCTCGGAAGCGGACAGTCCGACGAGGAGGAAGGCGAGGTCGAGCACCCCGAGTTCACCGCGCTGCGGCACTCCAAGGGAGCCGACCCGCTGCCCTACGACCTCGGCGACACGGCCGCTTCACTGGTCGAGTGGGGGATGCGCTACGAGCACAAGCCGGACTCCCGGCTCGAAGCCCTGCTCACCTTCCTCGACGGAAACTGCCGTCCGGACGGCCGGTGGTCGAACGAGCGGGTCGTGGTGTTCACCGAATACGCCGCCACTCTGGACTGGATCGCCGGTGTCCTGCGCCAGCGCGGCTACGGCGACGTCCTGGAGACGATCCAGGGCTCGACCCCGCTGGAGGAACGGGAACTGATCCGCGCACGGTTCACAGAGCGGCCGGACAAACATCCGGTGCGAGTGCTGCTCGCCACCGACTCCGCGGGAGAGGGCATCGACCTCCAGTCGTACTGCCACCGGCTGGTGAACTTCGACATCCCGTTCAACCCGTCGCGCCTCGAGCAGCGCATCGGCCGGATCGACCGGTATGGGCAGACCAAGAACCCTGAGATCTACCACTTCTCGCCCGGCACCTCCTCCTCGACCTACGCGGCCGACATGGCCTTCATGGAGATCATCGCCAGGAAGGTCGGCAACGCGAGCCAGGACCTGGGCAGGGTCAACCAGGTCATCGACGCCGCAGTGCAGCAGCGTTTCAGCCCAGTGAGCACACCGCGCAAGGCCCGGCCGAGCGCGTCGGACGACGCCGACATGGCCGAGACCGAAACGCTGGCAGGCAGCATCGAGCTCAACCGTGAGCTCACCGAACTGTCCCGGACCTACGAGGACCGCAAGGCGGTCATGCACCTCACGCCCGCCAACGCGCGCCGCGTCGTGGACACCGCCCTCGACCTCGACTCCCAGCCGCCGCTCGCGGAGATCGGCGACCAAGACACCGATGCCCAGGTCTTCCAGGTCCCGCCCCTGGGCCGCTCCTGGCAACCGGCCCTGCGCGGCCTGGACACACGCCTGGAGCCCGGCGTTCCGCGTCCGATCACCTTCGACGACAAGGCGGCACACGGACGCACCGACCTCGTGCACATCCACCTCGGCCACGCCCTCATGCAGCGCGCCACCCGCACCCTGCGCAGCGCCCTGTTCAGCGTGGACGCACCCGTGAACCGGGTTACCGCAGTCGTCACCGACGACCTTCCCGAGTCCTGCGTCGCAGCCGTCTCCCGCCTCGTGCTCGTCGGGCGTGGGGGCCTACGCCTGCACGAGGAGGTCTTCCTCACCGGTATCCGGCTGCGCGGACAAGCACTCGCCGAGGCCAGGGTCGAGCAGGTCCTCGACGAAACTCTCGACTCCGGGAACCTGGTCCTTGCCGACGAGCAGGTACGCGCTCACCTCGCCGGCCTGTGGAATGACGATGACGCTCGGCTGCGCACACGGCTCCTGAACGCCATGCGGCGCAAGAGCGAGAGCCGACAGGAGAAGGTCACCGAGACGCTCAAGCGACGCCAGGAGACCGACATCGCCCGGGCCCGCGAGATCTTCGGTGCGTTCCGGATCAACCTGGGCGAGTCCCGCGACCGGTTGGAGCAGGCCATTCGGGTCCAGGAGGAGGAACTGCTCTTCACCGACGACCAGCAGAAGCAGCGCCGCCGTGACCTGCACAACATGAACGAGCGCATGGAAAGCCTGGACGACGAGGAAGCGCGCGAGATCGCCTCGATCCGGGAGCGCTACAGCGACATCCGGCCGTACGTGTCCGCCGCGGCCGTCGTGTTCGCCCTGACCACCGAAGACGCGAAGAACGGAAGCGTTCAGGCATGAGCCGCAAGTACGCCCAGACCACTGCCGACCTGCACCGAGGCTGGCTCGAACTGGTCGACGCCGACGGCCCGTTCCTCGCCGTCCCTGCACTCGAGCGCGTCTGGCCTCAAGGCATGCCCCAGCCCGACTCCCGCGCGATCGCGGCTGTCAAGGACGCCAAGCCCGCCTTCGAGAAGGCATGGGAACGCTGGGACACCCACCGGGACGACAATGGCGCCCTCGACGTCTACCGCCAGGCCCGCGACACCTGGGTCGACCTCGTCCTGCGCCAAGGGCTGCGCTGGGGCCCCTCCTACACCTCCCCGGGCCCGGCCGGCGCCGAGATCCGCTCACCCGATCACACCGTCACCGTCCGCGCCGACGGGGCCCTCGTCCACGGCGGGACCACAGCGGTGCTCGTCATGGTCACCGACCCGGTCGACTCGCTGCGTGACCCGCTCACCGACGGCTGGTCCGCCAACCCCGTCGACCGCATGGACGAACTTCTGCGCGCCTGCGGCGTCACCATCGGCGTCGTCACCGACGGCCGCTGGTGGGCCGTCGTCAGCGCCCGGGAGAAAACCATGGTCGCCTCCGGCATCGTGGACGCCCAGACCTGGATCGAAGAACCCCAGACCCGCAACGCCTTCATCGAACTCCTCCAGCTCCGCCGGCTCGTTGGCGGCAAGGCGCAGGACCGGCTGACCGAACTGTTCGGTGAGTCCGTCACCGCCGCCGAGAAGATCACCGACGCCCTGGGCACCCAGGTCCGCCGAGCTGTCGAACTCATCGTCCAGGCCCTCTCCGAAGGCGGCCTGGAAGCGGCACAACGCAGCGAGCCCGACCCCCTCCCCGAACGGCGCGGCGAGGTCTACGAGGCCGCCGTCACCGTCATGATGCGCGTCGTTTTCCTCCTCTTCGCCGAAGAGCGAGGCCTGCTCCCCGAGAACCAGCTCTTCGCCATGGGCTACGGCATCAGCGACGAACTCGACCGCCTCGACGCCCGGCAGCACGAGGAAGGCGACCAGGCCCTCGACGCGACCTCCCTCACCTGGCACCGCCTCCTGGCCACCTCGGAGGCGTTGTTCAGCGGAGCCACCTTCGAGGACCTGCGCCTGCCGGAGTACGGCGGGTCGTTGTTCGACCCCCTCCGCTTCCCGTTTCTCACCGCCCGCAACTCCCAGGACGCGCTCGCCATCGCCGTCAGCGACCGAGTCCTGCTCGAAGTGCTGCGCGCCGTCCAGATCGCCCAACTGACCGGCGGCGCCCGCCGGATCTCGTTCCGCGACATCGATGTCGAACAGATCGGTTACATCTACGAGGGTCTGCTCGGCTACTCCTGCGAGAACGTCGACGAGACGGTCGTCGGGCTGGTCGGCAGCCCCGGCTCCGAACCCGAGATCCCCCTCGCCACCCTCGAAGAACTCGCCGAGGGCGCCCGGACCGAGACCGCCCTCGGTGAGGCGATCCTCGCCTGGGTCAAGCAGCACCAGCCCGCCGCCAAGCCCGCCAGCAAGGCTGCCCTGGCAAAGGCGCTCAAAGCGGGCGACACTCTGGTCGACGACGCCGAGATCGCCCTGCACGACCTCACCGATGCCACCGAACTGCGCGACCGCCTGCGCCCTTTCATCGGCATCATCCGCCGCGACCTGCGCAATCGGCCCCTCGTGGTCGAGCCCGGCGGCGTCCTGCTGGTGGAAACCCCCTCACGGGCATCGGCCGGCGCCCACTACACACCCCGCTCACTTGCCGAGGAGGTCGTACGCCACGCTCTCGACCCCCTCGTCCGCTCACCAGGGCCGTACCAGACCACCGACCGGGAAACGTGGCGGTGGATCTCCTCCGACGAGATCCTCGACCTGCGGATCGCCGACATCGCCTGCGGATCGGGCGCGTTCCTCGTCGCCGCGGCCCGCTACCTCGCGGCGCGGCTGGTGGAGGCGTGGCACCGCGAAGACGTCGCGTACGGGCGGACGGCGCACGAACTCCAGGTCCGCGCCATAAGGATGGTCGTTGCTAGCTGTCTGTACGGTGCGGACATCAACGGCATGGCCGTGGAGATGTGCAAGCTCTCGCTGTGGCTGGTGTCCCTCGACCCCAAGCTGCCGTTCTCCTTTGTGGACGACAAGGTCCTGCACGGCAATGCGCTGCTCGGCCTGACTGACGTGCGGCAGCTGCGTGACCTGCACATCACGCCGGAGACCGCAGGCAGCCAGATCAGCATGTTCAACATCGACATCGACGGCACCCTGGAGCGCGCCTCCCGCCTGCGACAGCAGCTTGCTACCGAGGTCAACGAGGACGACCCCCAGCGCTCCGCAGCGACCAAGCGGCGCCAGTGGCGCGAGTACCAGAAGATCACCGCACAGCTCGCCGGCGTCGCCGACAGTGTGATCGCCGCCGGGCTGAGGTGGGGCGGCAAGCCCGGCAAGCAGCTGAGAGAGGCGTATCAGAACCTGCGCATCGCAGTCGAACTTGCTTACCCGGTCGGCGGCGGGCAGGCCGACCGGGCGATGCTCGACGCCATCCTGGAGGCTGGCCTCACGCCGACGGTCACCACGGACTACGAGCGATGGAAGCCCCTGCACTGGATCCTCGCCGTGCCGGACGTGATGAAGCGGGGCGGCTTCGATGCCATCATCGGCAATCCGCCGTTCCTCGGCGGGCAGAAGCTCACCGGGACGATGGGTACCAACGTCCGCGACTGGTTCGTCCATATCCTCGCCAGCGGTAAGAAGGGCAGCGCCGACCTAGTAGCGTACTTCCTCCTCCGCGCATATGGACTGCTCTCGCAGCAGGGAGGGCTGGGCTTGATCGCGACCAACACGGTTGCTCAAGGGGACACCCGACAGGTTGGCCTCGACCAACTCGCCGAACGGGGCTTCACGATCACCCGAGCCATCCAGAGCCGCTCCTGGCCAGCAGCTGGCGCCAACCTGGAGTACGCGGCGATCTGGGGAAGCCGCGGTCCAGTGATGCTGGAAATGCCCCGGATCGTTGACGACATCGAGACGCAGTGGATCTCCACGTTGCTTGAGGCAGGCGGGCGTGTGGGCGGTGACCCGGTGCGACTGGCGGAAAATTCCAACATCGCGTTTCAGGGATTCATCACTCGGGGCCAGGGTTTCGCACTGGATCCACAGGAGGCCGAGGCATGGATCGAGGAGGACGAGAAGAATGCGCAGGTGATTTTCCCCTACCTTAATGGCGAGGACCTTAACTCGCGCCCCGATCTTTCGCCGTCTCGATGGGTTATTGACTTCAATGACCGATCTGAGGCGCAGGCTTCAAAATATGAGCTTCCGTTCCGGCGGGTTCAAGAGGAGGTAATGCCTGGCCGACAGAAGATTAACCAGAAGGCCGTGCGCGAACGCTGGTGGCAGTATGAGAAGACTCGCCCGGCCATGCGTAAGGCGATTCATGATCTGGATGAGGTGCTCGTAATTGCATTGGTAAGTAGGACACTGATGCCGATGCGCGTTTTGAGCGGCCAGGTCTTCGGTAATGTTCTTGGCGTCTTTGCATTGGATTCGTTCGCCGACCAGGCGGTGCTGTCATCAACTGTGCATCAAATGTGGGCAATTAAGTACGGATCAGGCATGCGCAATGACCCGCGCTATACGCCATCTGATGTGTTTTCCACTTTCCCTCGCCCGAGTTCATCTGAGGGATTGGCTGAGATCGGCCGCACTCTCGACGCCGAGCGACGCGAGATCATGGTCAGTCGCAATCTCGGACTAACCAAACTCTACAATCGCGTCAATGATCCTGCTATCGCCAACTCAGCCGACCTTGACGTTGCTCGTCTGCGTCAGATCCATGTTGAGCTTGATCAGGCATTGGTGGCCGCCTACGGCTGGGGCGATATCCCACTCGACCACGGCTTCCACACCTACCGGCAGATGGAGCGGTGGACGGTGAGCCCGGCCGCCCGGGTGAAGATTCTGGACCGGCTGCTGGAGGAGAACCACCGCCGCGCCGCCGCCCAGGGTGATGTCGTACCCGTGAGCGAGGATGGCGGCGACGAGGAAGGGGACGACGAGTGAGCACCCGATCCGCCCAGCAGCCTGCCGCGCCGCAGGAGCAGGAAAGCTACCGTCTCCGTCTTGAGCCGGACGACCGGTCCTGGACGGCACGCGAGAATCTGGCCGACATCCTGGAGCGTGAACTCCTGGGGCCGGCAGGCGGTCCCGAGGAGATCATCGCGGGTGTCCCCGACTCGGCGTACCTGGTCGGCCGCATCGCGCCCGTCCGTCTGAACGACGGTACGGACGACCCCACCCAGTCGGGGTCTGCTGACGCCGCGACCGACGTCGGCGATGCCGTCGACGCGTCCGAGAGCCGTGGTGTGCCGATGACCGCCGTGGACGAGAGCAGCGCGGGGGCGGATGAGGACGAGGTCGAGGACCAGCCGCAGAAGCGCGGTCTGATGATCCCGGCGTCGATGGGGTTGCGCTGTCAGATCCCCGATGACCTGGAGGCATTCACGGTCACCGCGCGGTGGGGCACGTACGAGCCGGTGAAGGAGAAGCCCGGCGAGGGCGAGGACCCGACAGCCGCTCTCCGCCGTTACCGGCGCAGGCCGCATGAGGTCACCACCACGATCACGGTCTCCAACCTCACCCCCTCCAGTACTGAGCCCTTCGTACTGGAGGACAAGGTCACGCTGAGGGTCGACCGCTACGACGACACCGAGCGCGGCTGCCGGCTGATCGAGATCGCGCTCTGCAACGACCGCGAGACGCCGCGCAAGATCCCGGTGGAGGCATGGCTCTACCAGACCGAACTGGTCGTCTCCACACCCAGCGGCGAGGCAGTGTTCCTGCCAGTGAACGACGCACTGACGGACACCCACCACGAACCGGACGACGAGCTGCGCCGGCTGCGGCTGCAGTACCGTGACCGGCTGGAGTTCGCGGTCGGGCGTACCTGTTCGGTGGACTGGGAGGTGGCCGAGGGCGCGCGTCGCGCCGGCAGCGTGTGGACGACCTGGCTGCCGACCAGCGAGACCCCGCAGACCGCTGCGGAGGAGATCGGCGCGGCCCTGCTCGACATGCGCAAGCTGGAAGAGGCCACGCCCGAGGAACTGCGTGCCGGCCTTGCACCCATTGCCGAAACGTACGCGGCTTGGCTGGACGGTGAGGAGAAGAGGGCCGAGGCACTGCCCGAGCACCTTCGCCCGGAGGGCCTGGACGCGGTCGCCGAGGCTCGCAAGGTCCAGCGGCAGCTCGCGGACGGCTTGGAGCATCTGCTGTCCGACGAGGAGGCGTTGCGCTGCTTCCGGTTCATGAACCGGGTGATCGCTGATCAGCGCATCCAGTCGCAGGTGGCACAGCGGCGTGCGAACCAGCCCGAGGAAAGCCGTGAGAGCCTCGACGCGGCCCGGGCCGCCGTCCTGGAGCAGGGACCGCGCGCGCACTCCTGGTACACCTTCCAGCTCGCGTTCGTCCTGATGCAGCTCCCGCTGCTGTCCGACCCGGCCGCCGAGAAGCGGGGCGGTGATCTGGCCAAGGCACAACTTCTGTTCTTCCCCACCGGCGGTGGCAAGACCGAGGCGTACCTGGGCCTGGCCGCGTACACGTTCGCGATCCGGCGCCGCCAGGGCGTCGTGGACGCCTTCGACGGCCCGTTGGACGGTCGCTCCGGCGTGGCAGTGCTGATGCGCTACACCCTGCGACTGCTGACCTCCCAGCAGTTCCAGCGAGCCACCACCCTGATCTGTGCCGCGGAGCGCGCGCGGTTGGAGGATCCCGCCACGTGGGGGGACGAGCCGTTCAGAATCGGACTGTGGGTCGGCACCGATGTGAGCCCGAAGCGGTACGACGAGGCTGCCGATCAGCTTCGCAAGGTCAACCAAGGCCATGGCTACCGGTTGACGGTGCTGCAACTGCAGCGCTGCCCGTGGTGCGGTACCCGCATCGAGGCGCGGGACGTGAAGACCGACCCAGGCCTGCGTCGGGTGTACGTGTACTGCGGTGACGAGCTTGCCGAGTGCCCGTTCGCCGACGGCGGTGAGGTCGAGGAGGGGCTGCCGGTTCTGACCGTCGATGAGGAGATCTACCGGCTCGCACCGGCGTTCGTCATCGCCACTGTCGACAAGTTCGCCCGCCTCGCACGGGAGGGTGAGGCAGCGTCGCTGTTCGGCTATGTCTCACGGCGGTGCGAGCGGCACGGCTTCGTCCACCCCGACTACCCGCCCTGCAAGATCCAGGACGAGAGCAGTCACCCCAACAAAGACGGCCTGCCCAAGGCGTATCTGCGCTCCACAGACCGGCTCCGGCCCCCGGACCTGGTCATCCAGGACGAGCTGCACCTCATCACCGGCGCGCTGGGTACGACGGTGGGTCTGTTCGAGGTGGCCATCGACGTGATGACCGACTGGCGTACCAAGGACGGCCGGCGTGTGCGTCCGCTCCTGGTCGCCTCCACCGCCACCGCACGCAACGCGCCCGACCAGGTGCGCGCCCTGTACGGGCGGGACGTCACCATCTTCCCGCCGCAGGTACTCGACGCGGGGAACACCTTCTTCTCCAAGGAGATCCCGCCGACCGAGGAGGCGCCGGGCCGGCGCTACGTCGGGATCAGTACGACCGGGGTGCGCCTGACGACGGCGGAGATCCGCGTCGCCGAGGTCCTGATGGCCGGTGGCCAGCTGCTGCTCGACCGCTCGGGTCAGGTGGCCGACCCGTACATGAGCCTGGTCGGCTACTTCAGTGCGACCCGTGAACTCGCGGGTATGGCCCGGTACATGGGTGACGACATCCAGACCGCCCTGGCCAGGCGGCGCCCGTGGTCGAAGCTTCCGCGCCGTACCGGCACCGACTTCGGCGCGCTCAACATCGCCGAACTGACCTCCCGGGTAGCCAGCGCCGACATCACCTCCACCCTGGACCGGATGTCCGTACCGTTCGACCCCGTCTTCGACTCCGCGGTCGGCAAGCGGAATCTGCGGGCCCTGCGGGAGGCGAAGAAGCCGACCTCCGAGCGCGAGGTCAACCCGTACGACGTCGTGCTGGCCACCTCTATGCTCCAGGTCGGCGTCGACGTAACCCGGCTCGGGCTGATGCTGGTGGTCGGCCAGCCGAAGAACACCGCTGAGTACATCCAGGCATCCTCCCGTGTCGGCCGTGACAGGGCCCGCCCCGGACTGGTGGTCGCACTCGGCAACTGGGCGCGCCCGCGCGACCTCGCCCACTTCGAGCAGTTCCGGCACTACCACGAGACGTTCTACCAGCAGGTCGAGGCACTGTCCGTGACGCCGTTCTCCGTGACGTCACTGGAGCGTGGCCTGGACGGTGTGCTGGTCAGTACGGCCCGTGTCCTGCAGGCAGTGCGCCGGCAGAGCCTGTCGCCGGAGGACGGCGCGGCCCGTATCGAGGCCGAGCGGCCCTTCGCAACCGAGCTCATCGACGCGCTGGTGCGCCGTATCGGGCGGGCCGGAGACGAGGATGCCGCCGAGCGTGCCCGTCAGCGGCTGGAGAACCGGCTCGACCAGTGGGGCAAGCGTCGCAAGCATCTTGAGGACCAGCGCAAATCGCTGGTCTACGAGAGGGTCACTGACGACAGTCACCACGACGCGCTCATGATGAGCGCGGAGAACGCCAAGTCCGGGTTCGACACCCGGGACGCGGCGCCGTTCATCGTGGCGAACTCGATGCGTGAGGTGCAGCCGGAGATCAACCTCCTGGTCAGCCCGATCAAGGAACGGCTGGTGTATGTCGCACCCGCCAACGCACCCCAGTGGGTGATGCCGGAGGAGAGTTCATGACCGACGAGACGCGCTATGTCTACGACGCGACCAGGGCCGTCGATCCGCTCGGCGACCTGGAGGAGGAGACCGAGAAGGCCGCCAAGCACAATCGTGCAAAGGTCGGCTCCGCACGTCCCTCCTCGCTGCTCTACACCTACGGTCCCGGTTCGATCATGGACCTGCCGCAGTTCACGGTCATGCCCACCGGCCTCGACGACTGGGACCGCATCTGGCGGCGGCGCGACTCCTTGCCGCCGGCGATCCACGCACCGCGCCTGCGGGAAATCGTCCGGACCATGCTGCGGTCCCCAGACGTGCAGCTGCGACCGCACCCGTGGCAGCCGAAGAAGCACATCCGCTCGGCCGAGGGAAACGACCTCGGTGTCCCGTCCCGCGTGTTCCCCCAGTGGCTTCGCTGCACGGGCTGCGACATGCTCGGGATGCTCTCCCAGTTCGACTACCGCAACACCCATCCCTTCCGCACCGACCTGGCCACCTTCGAGCACTCCAAGTGCAACGGCCGGGCAGGCAGCCGTACCGGCAAGGCGATGCGGCGCACCGCCGTACCGGCCCGGTACCTGCTGGCGTGCGTGGACGGCCACCTCGATGAGTTCCCGTACGAGCTGTGGGTGCACCGCGGACAGCCGTGCAGCAGGGCCGAGGTGCCGGCGCTGAAGATGGAGGACCGTACAGCCGGAAAGGGTGCCTCGGCGATCATCTTCTGCGCGTCCTGCGACATGAGGCGCCCGATGAACGAGGCCCAGGGCGAAGCCGGCAAGGCCAAGCTGCCGCAGTGCCGAGGGCGCCACCCGCATCTGGACGCCTTCGAGCCCAAGGGCTGCCGCAACACCGCGAAGCTCATGCTGGTCGGCGCCTCCAACCTCTGGTTCCCCGCCACCCAGTCGATCATCGTCATGCCGGAGTCTCAGCAGGAGAAGGCCGACGACCTCGCCGACCGCATCCGCACCACGCTCGGCGACACCTTGGCCCAGTTCCGCGGCAGTCTTGCGACGATCCGGGCGCTCCTGTCGGTAGGCGGCATCGATGTCACCGGCCTCGCCGACCATGAGCTGGAGGCCGCCTTGGAGACGGCCTCTGCTCCTCAGCCCACAGCGGAGGAGCAGGAGGAGAAGCTCCGCGACTGGGATCCGGTCGACCTGCTGGTGCCCGAGTGGCGCTACCTGCTGCTGGACATCCTCGGCCCACGTGTCGAGGACCCGACCAGTGGCCTCACCCTGGCCAAGCGGCAGCGAGGGGACAGGCTAAGGCCCGAGATCACCCGTGTTCTGGCCGTGGAAAAGCTCCGCAAGGTCAACGCACTCGTCGGCTTCACCCGCATCGACGACATGGACCGCGTCGGAGACCTGCCACGCCGACTGGCACCTCTCACCCGCACTTCCCGACCCGCCTGGACGGTAGCGACCGAAGACCGCGGGGAAGGCATCTTCCTCCAGCTAGACGAGGACAAGGTCGCCGCCTGGGAGAAGCGCGTCCTGAACACCGAGGTGTGGCAGGCCCACCGCGAATCACACCGCAGGAACTTCGAACGCCGCTTCTCCGAGACCGCAGGCCAGGTCAACCCCGACAGCCGGCTGAAGCCGCCCCGCTACTGGCTCGTCCACACCTTCGCCCACATCCTCATCCGCGAACTCGCCCTCACCTGCGGCTACTCGGCAGCCAGCCTCAGCGAACGCCTCTACGCCTGGCCCGAAGCAGAAGGACGAGAGCCCGCCGCCGGCCTCCTCATCTGCACCACCGCCTCCGACAGCGACGGCACCCTCGGCGGCCTCGTCCAGCTCAGCGAACCGGCACGCCTCGAACGGGTCGTCGCGGACGCCCTGCGCAAGGCCACCCGCTGCTCCTCCGACCCCATCTGCGCCATGCGTACCCCCCAGAAGCCGGAGGACTTCCTGCACGGCGCCGCCTGCCACTGCTGCGTCATGGCCTCGGAGACATCCTGCGAGCGGGCCAACCGCTTCCTCGACCGACGCTTCCTCCTCGACCTGCCCGGAAGCAACCTCGGGTACTTCTCGACAAATGAGTGACCCCGACGCCGCCCGACGCCTCGGGCATCTCCTCACCAGGACGGAGGCCCAGGGAATCGCCGACCGGCTAGCTGACGGAGATACGCTCACCGCCGCACTCAAGGTGGTTGCCGCCAACCACCGGGCAGAGGCTCGACGCCTCCTGGAGGCGATCGCCAGCGGACCGGGGGCGGCACTTCAGCACATCTCGCTCCTGCGTGCCGTGGAGGGTGCCCGGGCACTTCCTCTCACGCTTATGCCGTTGTGGACCATGCCCGGGCATCTCGCACAGAGCGGCCCGCTCACCACATCGGTGCCGCACCTTGTGGAAAATGCGCGTCACTCGGTGACCTGCTCCACCTTCAACTTCCAACGAAGTTCCGGTCTGTGGACTTCTCTGCAGGCAGCCGCCCAGCGGCCCGGCGTCGCCGTTCGCGTCTACATGGATGCCAGGGCGGCAGACGACCCTGGACAGCATTGGTCACCGACGACCAAGGAAGTCGCCGAGCATCTGAAGCCTGCACAGATCTGGCGAACCCAGAACTTCGACGGCACCTACGTACGCAACCACGCCAAGTTCCTCGCGATCGATCACCACCTTCTGTTGGTGACCAGCGCGAACTTCTCCTGGAGTGCAGAGAACAACAACGTCGAGTTCGGCGTCCTCATCGATAGCCCGAACCTCACCGAGACCGTCGAGCGAGAGCTGCACGAGGCGCAAGGTGTCTTGTACGAGCGGGTTCCGGCTGCCTGAGTGTGTCGTGTCCTTGCCTCCTGGCCGGCATTGTGAGCGACAACGGATAGGTGCGCCCGGCCCGCAGTCGTCAGTCGCAGCGAACCGGCCTGGCCGCAGCCTTTGCCGGGCTGGAATTCGGCGAGCTGCTCGTTGGATCCGCCACTGGGCGTCCGCCGGTCAGGATCGAGCCTGGCTGCGGACAGCTCCACAGGTCGGCATGCCGTTCCCAGGGAACCGACGGCGTAGCGATTCCCTGCACCTAGGTTGATTGGGAAGCGATACCTCGCGGGGAGCTCACTTCCGAAAATAATCGTTTGGCAGTTCGAATATGACGCATTGTCAGACTCTCCCTCTAGCTTGGCCCTCGTGTCGGCCATCTACGGAAGGGGCCCTGCCAGTGTTCTTCGAGGAACCGATCGCAGCCTACGAGAGCCTGACTGCGCGGATGAAAGCACTGGCTGTGGTTCGTCCGGTCGTTGGCCTCGACTCCAGCAAGGCGAAGACGGAGAGGGGTTGGCACGGCTACCGGCTCGCAGAACTGGCTCTGGCGGCTGTCGACTTCGTCGCCTTGAGCAGCGACATGGGGACGATGGTTCGTCAGGATGCCGTGGTCAGGGAAGTAGCGCGGTACGCAGCTCTGCAGATGCCCGAGGGGACGGAGAGCGAGCGCGAGGCCGTTGGCACGTGGATCATCGAGCGACTGATCAACGTCGAGGAGCGAGACCGTGCGTTCCGGCAGCCCATCGGCACCCTCAATGAAGAAGGCTTCTCCGTAAGGGACTTCCCGTTCCAGATCCTCAGGGAGGTGCCCGACGAGGTCGGGCGTGCCGCACTGGTGGTGACCGAGGCCGCGATCAATGTCTTGCTCCACGCCATCGACATCGACGTCGCATCGGCGCAGATCGCGGCCGAGGCCCGACTGACCGCGATGCTGAAGCGGGCCCGGATCGAGGACGCGTTACAGGCGGCACTGCACGCCCGCAGACAAAGTCTGCGCTACGCGAAGCAGCTCACCGACTGGAGGGCCGCGATGCAGCGCAGCGTACGTGCCATCAGCTGGACGGAGCAGGTCGACGAGGAGGTCGAACTTGCCCTCGACCATGTCAAGGCGCGCTCCGATGCCGAGACGGCCATGCAGCAGCGGGTGGGCGAGCTGCTCGAAATCACCGAGGACGAGCGGAAGCGCCAGCAGCTGATCGATCTGGGCGCCGTGCTCGCCGACTGCCTCAACCGCCACGCGGGGCTCACCGTCTTGCTGATGCAGCTCGGCCCGGAGTTTCGCCGGCAGCAGGACCGGCAGGTGTTCGTCATACCCGCGCTGCACACACGGGTCCACCTCGAGGACCAGCTTCTGCGGCCAGTCCTGGAGCTGCCGATTGACAGCGCGGACGGGCCGCTGGCGGCCTTCACCCGCGCGGCCTTCGGCCCCAGGCGCCCGCACGTGCTCTACCTCCCTGACTTCTTCGCTGCACTGTGCCGGATCACCGAAAATCAGCCGTTGGAGCCAGCTGCCGTCCAAACCGATCACGAATGGGACGAATCCGCCGACGAACCTCTGTTCACCCCAGAACAGGAGCAGGACGCGGCAGGCATCCTCGCCGGCGTCCCGGCGGCGGGGGTGCACCTGTCCACGCTCCTGCGACAAGCACGGCTCAACCCGCCAGGCGTGAGCCAGCGATGGGGGACCGACCACTTGGTCGCGCTACGTGTCCAGGAACTCTTCCGCAACATCCCCGTCTCCCAACTGGCCGAGGGGAAGGAGGCGGTTGTCGCGATTGACGACGGCGCGGAGCTGGATGACCCGCGGTTCGGCGGATCTGACTTCCTCGTGCTGAGCGTGCGGGCCGAACCGGTCAACGCCGTGGGAGGCTCGCCCGCCGCCCGCCCCATCCCGTCGCCCCGCCAGCCCGGCGCCCCTGTACTCGCGAAGGACCAGGTATGACGAACGATGACGTGGCGGACGCCACCCGCATGATCGCCATGGCCCTGGGCCGCGGCAGGGTGCCAGCACGATCGAGCGAGTACGCGAGACTCGTCCAGCGCTACCAACGAGACCCCAGCTATGCCCACATGGTGCACATGGCAGCGAAGGGCTTCGATCTGACGGTCCTGGGCGTCGACCACCGCTCAGGGCTCATCCTGGGCACCACTGCGGAGAGCTCACTGTCCCTGTCGGTCACCGAGCTGGTGCCCGCTCCCCTGGACCGGCCGCTGTATCTGCTCGCCCAACTCGCCATCGCCACGCTCGCGTTCCCCCGACCGCAAGACTTGGACGACGACGAGTTCGTGGGCCGCGTCACCGCCAGCGCCGTCGACGACTACGTGCGCGAACATGCTCTGGCGATCGAGCAGCGCATCACCGCGGCTGGTGAGGACCAGGACCCGCCGACCGGCCAGCCGGGGCTGGAAGCACTGTGGCGTGCGTACCTGCGGCGCAGCGCCACGGGACGGACCAAGGGCGACAACACGCCGTTCGCAGCCAGCCGCAAGATCGTCGAGCGGGCACTGAAGCACTTGGTCGAGTACGGCTTCATGCACAAAGTGCCAGGCGACGGCGTGGGCACATACGTCACGCACGTGAAATACCGCGTGCAGATCCGCGAGCTCGCGGCCGGGGAGATGCTCGGAGAGCTCGCGGCTCTGGGCATCTCCCGTCTGCCGAGCGGAGACCTCGGCCGCACAACCGACGAGCCGGCCCCGCCAACGCCCGGCGCCTCCGGCCCTACGCTCACCCCGCCTCTCGCCGACTGACCGCACGGGAGTCCACTGTGTACGAGTTGAACCGCGTCCTGCTGCGAAACTTCGGCCCCCGCGACGCCCGGTACGAGTGGGTCGACCTCGACCTGTCCGGTGTCGGAGAGCCGGTGTCGACCGGCGCCCTGGTCCCCGACGCCGGCCACGTCCCGGATCGGCCCTCGCCTGCGAGCCTGGTGATGCTGGAGAACGGGGGTGGCAAGGGCGTGCTCCTCACCGCGATCATGTGTACCACCATCCCCTATCGCCACAAGGATCTCGAGGCGCTGCGCAAGTTCGTTGTCTCGCCCGTCCAGCCCTCGCACATCGTGATGGAGTGGGTGGACGCGCGCACCGGTCAGCTCCTGGTCACCGGTCAGGTCCTCGCGCCGGCAGCAGACAAGAACCTCAGCAGACTCTTCTACAGCTTCCACCCCGGAGCGGCCCTCACCGCCGATCGCTTGCCCTTCCACCATGGCGGCATCTGGCTCTCCTTCGACGACTTCTGCACCGAGCTGCGGGACCTCAGGGCCCGCAACGAAGGGCTGGGCCTGAGGGAGGAAGCCGGCCAGAAGGAGTGGGAGGCCCATCAGAGCAGCCTCGGCCTCGAGCCGGACCTGTTCAACGTCCAGCGCGCGATGAACGCCACCGAGAGCGGTGCCGCCAACGCGTTCACCACGACCACGTCCGGTGCCTTCGTGGAGTGGCTCCTCAAGAAGTCATCTGACGCTTCCGATTACGATGCGGTCGGCAAAATGTTCAACGGGTACGCGGGGGCAATCTCGCAATACCAGCTCTGGCAGAAGGAACGCGCGTTCGCCCTCGAGATGCAGCGCCAGTGCCAGCAGGTCGACGACGCCCACACAACACAGCTCTCGCGCGCAGCACAGGCAGCACAAGCCTCGAAGAACCTCGTGGTGCTGGCTTCGGCACTCCTGACCAGGGACAGACAACTGGCATGTGAGGTCGCAGTTTGCGGCACCGCCTATGAGCAGGCGGATGTCGAGCGCCGGACGAGGATGCGCGCACAAGACGCCGCCGACAACACGCTGCGACACGTCGAATGGCACAGCCTTCGGCTGGATCTGGCCGATCTGGAAGCCAGGCGGGCGGATGCCGAGGCGAGGAGACTTGAAGTTGAACAGGAACGCGACGGCTGGGCCCAAGTACCACTGGCCCTGGACCTCGCGACCGCTCGCCATGCCTTCGACAGTACCCATCTCGACCTGACACAGGCCGAAGGGGCCATCGCTCCCTATGCGACAGCCGCCGACGACGCCGCAGCCCGGCTGAGGATCGGCCTACGCCTGGAAGAAGAGGCCGTCCGTAAGAAGATCCGCGACCTGCAAGAGGCTACCCGCGCCAGCGGGATCGAGGTCAGCGCGTGGCGTGCCCGCATGGGCGAGCTTCGCAAGCTCGACGGTTTCGCGGAGAGCGAGACGGCGAGCCTCAGCTCGTTCGTCGCCCAATTCGAAGCGGACCTCCAGCGGTCGCGCGATTCCCGGGACGTGCTGGCCGGAGAAGCGGCGGCGGACGCAGCTACCCGCTCCCGCGCCATGGAAAGAGACCTTGAGGAGCAGGCCGACGACGCGAAAGCAGCTGTCGAAAATGCGAGGACGAGCGCTTCCCGTGCCAGAGTGGAGCTCTCCAACGCCGATGTCGCCGCGTCTGCGGCCGGCAGTGCCGCAGACAACGCGAGCACCGTGATCGACAAGCTCCGGACCAGGGCGCGGCACATCCAGCGCGACCCCCTCAGCTCGGAGCTGCTGGAAACAGAACCCGAAGCGACCGGCGGTGATGCCCTGACCTGGATCGCCGCTGAGGCAGGGCCGCTGCACGAACTCGCCAGCCGCCGCCACACAGCTCTGGAAGGAGTTCTGACCGCTCAACGGCGCAGGCTGGACAGAGACCAGGAGTACCTGACAGCCCTCGACACCAGTGCCGGGCTACTGCCCGCCCGCGCTCACGTCCGCGAGGTCTGCGACGCCCTGCTCGGGCACGGAGTCATTGCCCATCCCGGCTGGATCTGGATGCGCGACAACCTGCCGACCGACCTCCACGCCCGGGCCATTTCCGATCACCCCGACCTGGTGGACGGAGTGATCGTCACCGACGAGTCGGAGCTGGAGAAGGCACGCCAATTCCTGGAAGAACTCCGCCCACTGCCGGCAGCAGCTGTGGCCATCGGAACCGGTAACCGCTTCGCCAACATGGCCCCCAGCGACCGGGCCGGGCGCACCGTGGTGGAGCCCACACCTGCCATGCACGATGAACTGGCCGCAGCACGCGAGCGGGAGATCGTCGAGGTTCGTATCCGGGAGACCTCCGAGGAAATCCAGCAGCAGGAGACACGCCGAAAGGCAACGGCACGCCTCCTTGGCACCCTGGACAACTGGCAGGAGGAGATCGGGGAGGTTCCCCTCGACATACGCCTTGACGAGCTGGAGAGCCTTCAGGCCGCCGCCGGGGTTGCCAGAGAAGCAGCCGGCGCGGCCTCAGAGCGAGCACAGGGACTCGAACTGGCCCTGGGCAAAGCCGAGTCGCAGCGTGAGACCGCCCTCGACCTGTGGACAGCCCAGCAGCGGACGGCAGACGGCCTGGAGCGGCTGGCCGGCCGTGAGGCCGAGGCCGGCCGTGCTGCTGACCGGATCTCCGAACTCGTACGCCGGACCACGATGCGGGCTGTCGAGTTCGGCGAGCTGGAAGCATCCTGCTCCGCGGCGGAGGACGAGAGCCTTCGCCGTGCCGGTCTCGTCCAGACTCACGAGCTGGAGGCGGACGGACACAGCCGCGAGTGGAATTTGACCACGGCCACCGACGAGGCCGAACGCCGCCAGGCACAGGCCGGCGCGCTCCACCCCCTGCCCGTGTTGCGACAGCAGTACAAGCAGGCCGCCTCCGACCTACGCGCCCGTGAGGTCGGTGAAGACCTTCGCAAGCGCGCGCGGACTGCAGAGGCCGACCTCCGGACCTGCCAGGCTCTCTGGAAGAACGTCCCGACCCCTGTACAAGATCGAGCACAGGTCCTTGCCCAGGACGCACGTGCTGACGATGCCATCCAACGAGACGCCCTCGTGCGCAGTCTGACCGAGCAGCGCGAGCGACTGCAGACCGACGAAACCCACCTCAATACGCAGCGCGCCGGCGTCCAAGTACGGCTCGAGCAGGCCCGACCCGCAGAAGGCCAAGCCTGGCTGGAGGAGGGGACCGCGCACGAGTGGACCCCGAGTGACCGGGCCCAGGCCCAGAAACTGCTGGCGACGTCCGGAGACTTGAAGACCGGCGCGGACCGGGCAGCGCGTACGGCCGGGGAGTCTTTCTCTGCCGCGGGCCGCGCCAAGCAGCAGGCTGAGCGCAGCCGCACCACGCTCGCCCCGGTCCTTGCACTCTTCGAGACGGCGATCAAAGGCATGCCCATCGATCAGGAAGCCGCGCCCTATCCTGGGTCACTCGAAGGCGCCGAGTCCAAAGCCCGGGAGGCTGTGAGCCTCCACGCGACGGCCCACAAGCAGAAGGTCACCGCCGACCGAGCTGTCGAACGAGCCGTAGCCGATCTGAAGGACGCGGTCTCCAACGTCGCGTACCACGACCTCGACATTCCCCTGCGCACACAGATCTCTGCCCTCGACGGCCGAAGGATCCCGCCCCTGGCCGCCGATTGGGTGACCGCTCTCACGGAACGCGCCGCTGTCCTGGCCTCTCAGCTGAACGGAGTCGAGCAAGTACGCGACACCCTGGTCCTCCAACTGGCAGGTCGTGTCTCGGAAGAATTGAAGAAGCTCGACCGCGCCAGTACCTTCTCCGTCTTCCCCGACGAAGCCGGCCCGTGGTCAAACCAGCGCTTCCTGACGATCAAGTACCAGCCGCCGGAGCAGCCCCTGCTCCATGGACTCATCCGCGAAGCAGTCCAGACCATGGCCGCTGCCCCCAACGCCGTCGGGCTCAAGGGCGTCGACGTCGTCATGCGCTGCCTCCACAGCGCCGTCCCACGAGGCTTCACCGCCAAGGTGATCAAACCAACTGCCTCGCGCACCATCGAGCATGTGCTCGTGGAAGACATGAAAACGATCTTCTCAGGCGGCCAAGAACTCACCGGAGCCATCCTCCTGTACTGCGCGCTGGCCGCCCTGCGAACCTCGCCAGGCCCACGCAGCCGCACTCGGCACGGCGGCCTCCTCATGCTGGACAACCCCATCGGCCGCGCCAACGCCGACTACCTCATGCAGATCCAGCAGGAGATGGCCACCGCACTCGGCATTCAGCTGCTCTACACCACCGGACTCAGCGACGACAACGCCACCCTGCGGTTCCCCCTGCGTATCCAGCTGCGCAACGACGCGGAAGCCCGAAGCGGGCTGTCCCTCGTCCGCGTCGACGAGATCGTACGCACCTCCCTGGTCCCCGGGCCACGGGTGACACCCGATCCCGAGGCCCCCGAGCCCGCCGGCTACCTGAGCACCGCCCGGCTCTACACCAAGACCGAGGCCGGACGATGAGGACGCCAGACGACAGCCCGGTGCCACAATTGTCTCCAGCTGCTGCCCGGCTCAATGACACCCTGCACGTCAGGAGCTCCGGCGGCGGCACGCTCTCTCGCACAGCCCTGACGGAGGCATTCGCCTCTGCTCTGCCGGGTCTGTCCCAGAGCGGCAACAGCCGCCGTAGCCTCGCCACCTTGCTCATCGAGCTTGCCGACGCGCAACTCCTCACCCTGCCCTCCGGCCCGGCGAAGTGGGACGCCGGGCGCCCCCCGCTACCCGACGCCGTCCGCATCGTCCGCTCCCAGCCGATCCCCGCAGCACCCCGAGAAGTGCGGTCATGGAGACCGGAGCTCAGTTGGGTATCGACCACGCGCATCACCACCGCACAGACGAACATCCTGACCGCGATCAACCGGTGGTTCCGGGACACGAGCAGCACGGCACAGGCACGCCGACCACTGTCCCTGCGCGAACGGTCCCACGAGATCTTCAACGATGAGAAGCGCCTTGACAGCCTGATCAGCGGGGCGCTCTTCGGTCCGGGCCGACTCGATCTGGACCAACTCGCCACCTACCGCGAACCCCCACCGCTCGCCTACCGACACCTCGGAGACGGCGACACCATGCTTGTGATCGAGAACAGCGATACCTTCGCGACCCTGCGCCATCTGCTCCAACGCGTCCCCGGCCGCATCGGCTACATCGCTTTCGGCGCCGGCCGCGCCTTCGAAGCGACCGTTGCCAGCGTCGCCGAACTCCCTCAGATCCACCGCATCCTCTACTACGGAGATCTCGACGCGGACGGCCTGTCCATCCCGGCCAGGGCCTCTATTACCGCAACGCTGTTGGGCCTCCCACCCGTTGAACCAGCGGAAGGCTGCTACCGGCTCCTCCTCACCCGCCCTCGCAACACAGCACTCAAGATCGATCCCAGCCGCGCCCGGCTGCTCGTGGAGTGGCTACCGCCCGCCCTTCAGGATCAAGCCCTCGTGATGCTCACGGCGGGTGACCGCGTCGCCCAGGAGGCCGCAAACCAGAACCATCACCTCGCGGACACCCAGTGGCTCGCCATTCGGGAGATGGCGCCGACGGCCGCCCGCCCACACTTCGATTCGACGCGCGAAGACTGTAGGCCGTGCGACCTTCGAAGTACGAACCTTCTTACGGGTGAAGCGAATTGAGTGTTCTGGTGACGCCAGTTGTAGCCTGAGCCTCGATTCGGACCACGGGCGTCGGCACGCACGGAGGTGTCCGTGCGGGCCGACGCCCGTGGTGCCGTTCTCGTACAGCTCTAGGGATGGGTGGCACTGTGACTGCTTCGTCGGCAACTGCCGAGAAGGTGTCAGACTTCTACTGCGACGAGGCGCTGTCCGGACGCACGCCGGCCAAGGTAATCGAGGAGACCGAGACGGTACTCGCGTTCGTGCACACCCAGCCCAGCTACCCAGTGCACATCGTGGTGGTGCCGAAGGTGCACACTCCGTCCCTGGTGGACCTCGCCGACGGCGGCGAGGAGCGACTGATGGACGTAATGCGAGCAGTACGGTCGGTGGCCGCGCGGGTGCGCGCGGAGCACGGGGCGGCCTGCGTGGTGACGAACGAGGGCAAGTACCAGGAGTCGAAGCACATGCACTGGCACGTGCTGTTCCGGGGCGAGCTGCCCGAGAGCCGGGTCTGACCAACCCGCCCCGGTCGTCTCAGTGCCGGCGGCGCCGTGGGCGGGCAAGGCGGAGTGTGCGGGTGGCGATATCCCGGGCGATGCGGTGGATCAGCTCAGGGTCGGGCCGCGGGCGGGCCCCGTTCAGCGCTGGGAGCAGTTGCTCACAGCGGGCCAAGACCGGGCGTCCGTCGGTCAGTTGCTCGTCGTCCAGGACGACGGCACAGGTCGCCCATCGGGCCTACGCCTAGGCGTTGTCGAGCTGGTCGCCGCGGCTGACAGATCAGGACAGCGGGCTTGGCCATGGCCTCCAGCTCGGCGAGCGTGGGCGCCGATGGTCTCCGCGAATCCGGATCTACGTGAGGACCCCGAGTTAGATGTTGGCTGGTGGTGTCAGTTCCGGCCAATGACCCTGTGCGGCACGCGGTGTCCGATAGGCTCAGTGGGGTGACTGGGCAAGGTTTGACCGCGACTGCTGGCAGCAAAAACAACCCCGGTGGGCTTGAGCAGGTGGTGGCCCAGTTTGAGGCCGGTGCCGTTCAGCAGGTCGTTCATCTGCCCGACGGGCTGATGAACGACAACTGGCGCATCGACGCCAGCACTGGGACTTTTGCGCTCAAGAAGATCAGAGATGTCCCATTCGATACGGCCCGGCGCAACCTTCGCACGCTCACAGCGCTGGCCGAGGCCGGTGTCCCGGTTCCGGCCCCACTACTAACTCGGTCCGGAGACCCGGTCGTGGAGGTCGGCGAGGACGGCTTCTCTCTCCTTAAGTGGGTTGAGGGCAACCATCGGCTTGGCGCCGACCTGGACCTGCCCGAGGCGCGAACGCTCGGAGTGCTGCTGGGGCGCCTGCACGAAATCCTCAACCGCCCGACGGTATCCACCGGTCTGCCGCCGGCGGTCGATCCCCCGGCCGCCTCTGTCACGGCCCCCGAGAAGGCACACGCCCAGATCGACCGCTTCCTCGCGCACCTCGCCGACCTCGCCGAGCCGACTCCCTTCGACGGGGAGGCAGCCAGGTTCCTGGTCCAGCGCAGGCTGCTACTGGAGAACTACGCCCCTGAGCGGCCTGCGTTGGAGGTCCCGGCGGGGCCGTTCGGTTGGACGCACGGCGACTTCCAGCACCGCAATGTCCTGTGGCAGGACGGCGATATCGTCGGGGTTCTCGACTGGGACCGGATCCGGGTACGGCCGTTCGGCGAGGAGGCCGCCCGCACCGCCACGGTGCAGTTCGGCGGTGAGGACGGCCTTCTCGATCTGGAGCGGATCGCGGCGTTCATGGACGGCTACCGGTCGGTCATCGCGATCAGCCCGGAGGAGCTGGAGGACGCGGTGACGCGGTTGTGGTGGAAGCGGATGACGGACCCGTGGGTGCTGGTCTTCCACTACGACCGCGGCGACCACTCGTGCGACGAGCTATTCGCCCCTCAGGAGCGGCTGCTGACCTGGTGGACCGAGCGTCGTGGGGATGTGATGGCCGCGTTCACGGCTAAAGCGTGAACCGGATCATCTGACGGATACCCTCCCGTGCGGTGGCGGCCTGCAGAGCCTCGTTGATCTCCATGAGCGGCCGGCGATGAGTGGCGATGTCGTCGGCCGCCAGCAGGCCCTTGCGGGCCAGCTCGGCGTACCGGGGGATGTCCTCACGAGTGCGCACGGAGCCCATGACAGTGCCACCAAGGGAGCGGCCGTGTCGTAGCAGGTTGCCGGGCAGGGGTACTTCGGCACCCTGGGGCAGCATGCCCAAGACTGTGGCCTGGCCACCGGGTGCGAGGACCGCGAACGCCTGGGCGGCGGTCTCGACCAGGCCCACCGCCTCGACGGAGCGGGCGACCCCGTTCGTGGTCATGGCCCGGATTGTCTCCACCGGGTCTTTCAGGCTCGCGTTGATCGTGATGGTCGCTCCGACCTTGGCGGCGGCGGCAAGACGGTGGTCTTCAAGGTCCACCGCGATGATCTGTGTTGCTCCGGCGATCCGTGCCCCCTGAACGGCGCCGAGGCCAACCCCGCCGCAGCCGAACACCGCGACGCTGTCACCGGGCCTGGGCTGGGCGATGTTGAAAACTGCGGCCAGCCCGGTGGTGAGGCAGCAGCCCAGCAGAGCACCCGCGTCGAAGGACACCGCGGAGGGGAGGGCGATGAGCGCGTTGGCGTCCACCAGCATCAGCTCGGCGAAGGCGGACACACCGAGGTACTGGCGGATCGGCTGGCCTGCGAGGGTCATGCGGCTGCGCTGACGTTCCTTGCCTGAGGTGTCGGAGCAGTACACCATCGCGCCCGACAGGCAGGGGCCGCAGCGGCCACAGAAGATCTGATCGCAGACGATCACCCGGTCACCAGGGGTGAAGCCGGTGACGCCGGGGCCGACGGCCTCGACCATGCCGCTGGCCTCGTGCCCCAGGACGGTCGGTACCGGGTAGGGGAAGCGGCCGGCGGCGAAGTGCAGGTCGGTCGCGCAGATCCCGGCGCTCACAGTGCGGACCAGTACCTCACCCGCAGCGGGGTCGGCGAGTTCGATCTCTTCAATGCGCATCGGCTCGCCGGGGGCGGTGTGGATGGCGGCGCGGCAGCGGTAGGGCATTCGGGGGCTCCTTCGGAAGCTCATTGCGTCAGGAACTGGACAGGGTGCGGTGCAGGGCAACAGCCATGGTGGTGGCGACCTGTTCCATGTAGTCGGGGGCCTGCACGTGGGGGATCTTGAGGACGAGCATCTGGCGGTGAGCGCGGTAGTAGTTCTCGAGCGAGTCCCGGGTGGGCGGGGTGTAGGGGGTGTGGGCCAGGTGCGGCCAGTAGCGGGCGGCAAGGCCGGGCTGCTGGAGGAGCGGGGTCTGGGCCCAGTCCTCGTACAGCGCCCTGACCGGGACCGCTCCGGCCTTCAGGTGCCCGCGCAGGGCCTGCGGGTCGTGGACGTGCTCGGTGACGATCAAGGGGGTGCCGTACCAGCCGCGCACGGAGGTGTCCTCGACTCTGGGCCAGGTGACGGGCGCGTCGAAGCTGGTCAAGACCTCGCGCAGGGTGGCGAGGTTGGCTTCGGCGGCCTTCATCCGCACGGGCAGCGTCCGTAGCTGCTCGGTCGCGATGGCGGCGGACAGGACCGGCATCCGGTACTTGTAGCCGCCGCCGGTCGCTGCCAGGGGCATGAGACTCGCCAGGGTGAGCTCGCTGTGAAGCCGTTGGGGGTGGTGCCCGAGGGTGAGGGCGCGTTCGTACACCTGGCGGTCGGAGGTGGTCATCACCCCGCCCTCGCCACCGGAGACGGACTTGGACTCCTGGAGGCTGAAGCAGCCTGCCGCTCCCCAGGACCCGACCGGGCGGCCCCGGTAGACGGCGCCGTGGGCGTGCGAGCAGTCCTCGACGATCGGCAGCGCGGTGGCGGTGGCGAGATCGTCCATACGGGCGGGGATGCCCCAGGCGTGCGTGGCGAGCACGGCCGAGCAGCCGCCGGGAAGGTGGGCGAGGCCGCTGGCGGCCAGGTTGGGGCTGCTCGGCTCGATGTCGGCGAAGACCGGGTAGGAGCCGGCCTGGAAGACCGCGGTGATCGCGGAGATCCACGTCATCGGAGACACCACGACCCCTGCGTCGGGGCCGACACCGACGCCGTGAAGGGCCGCGTGCAGGGAAGCTGTACCGGAGTTGAACGACAGCGCGTGCCGGGCGCCGGTCAGCTCAGTGAAGGCGTCCTCGACCCCGGCGACCTGCGGTCCGCGGCCGATGTCGGACAGGCGCCCGCGTTCCAGGACGGCCAAGGCAGCGGCACGTTCGCCCTGACCGTACTTGGCAGTGCGGGGAAAGGGCAGCGTGACCGCTGCTTCCCCGTGTTTCGTCGTGTTCTGTCGCTCAGCCACGCTGGCCTGCCGGGTAGGTCGGGCGGACGGGGACGAGGTGCTTGTCGGCGTCGCCCGGGGTTCGGTGCATGTGGGCGCCGTCGGAGCCGGGCGGCAGGTCGCACGAGAGCCAGAAGATGCGCAGTTCCTCAGCGATGTCGAGGATGTCGTGCGCCAGACCGGGGGCGGTATAGATGATGTCGCCGGGCCCGACCGGGTGCTCGGTGTCGCCGACCAGGACGGTGCCGTGGCCGCTGGCGACCATCCAGAACTCGGCGAAGTCGTGGAAATGCCGGTCGAAGCGGCCTGTGCCGTCAGCTCGGATGACGAACTGGCCCGAGGAGAACACCGAGCAGTCATCGGGGAGATCGGCAGCGGTGATCCGCTGTCGGTCATTGGTGTGGAACACGGTCATGGGCTTTCTCTCCTGTCGTGTTGTCAGTTGCCTTGCGTGATACGGGGGATCAGAGTGAGGCCGCCGGACAGGCCGTCGAGTTCGGCTTCGATCTGCGCGGTCCGCAGGCCGATCAGCGCCGTGTCCTGGCAGGCGGCGTGGTAGCGCAGGAGCGAGACGGCGATCCGCAGGCGACACAGTGCGAGCGGCATCAGGGCCTTCACCGGCTGCTTTCCGTCGAAGTAGCCGGCGAACAGGGCTCGGGTCAGTTCCGCGCTCTCCTGGAGCGAGAAGCCGGCGAGGTCGGCGAGCGGGTCGCCGCCTCGTGCGCTCTCCAGGTCGATGACCCCGGTGATGGACTGTCCATCGGTGAGGACGTGCCGGGCTGCCCAGTCGCCGTGCAGCAGCCGCGGCGGGGTGGCGGGCAGGAGCCGTGCACCCCAGCGCAGGGTCCGGTAGGACCGGGCCAGCAGGTCGGCCGTGTCGGAGGGCAGCGTTGCGGGGATGGCTGCGGTCGAGGCAGCTCCCAGCCAGCTGCGGATGGAGGAGTGCTGTCCGCAGCCGCTGGCGTCGAGGCGGCCGAAGCCCGAGACGGTGATCTGGTGGATTCGGCGGAGCGTTGCACCTACGCGCTCGGCCGCCGCGACAGCGTCCCCACCATCGGGTGCCCGGTCCAGTGGCCCTCCGGGGCACCATGTCTCCACGCAGGAGCCATGGTCGTACCAGAGCACCCGTGGCACCGGAACTCCCATGGTGTGCAACTGTGTTGATGCCCAGGCCGCCGTCGCGTACCGGGCGATCCTGCCGGGCCGGGGCACCTTGACGACCAGCTTCGTGCCATCCGGTGCGGTGAACGCGAAGGGCAGGTTGTCGGCACCGGGCGGCAACGGCCGGAGGTCTGCGGGGCTCGAGGCGTTGACGGCCGCCAGCGCCCTGGCGCGGGCTTGACTGAGAGCGGTCGGCAGGTCGGGGGCGGTCACGGCAGCCTCTGGGGTACCCGGTGGACGAGGACCGGCCGCCGCCCGTGGGCGGAGGTAATCGCCGCGTCCAAGAGCGCGATGGAGGGGAGGTTGTCGGCGGCGGGGCACGTCGAGTCCGAGCGGTGGATCGTGTCGATCATCTCGGCGATGCACAGCTGGTAGCCCGGCACCTCCGGTTGGGCAGGCCGTTCCGCCGTGTGGGTGCCCGAGCTGTCGGCGATCGTGATGTCGGCTCCGACGGTCCAGGAAGCGGCGAAGCCGCGGCCTTCGACACGCCAACTTCCGCCGGCATCGGTACGCAAGCCACTGGAGGCGGTGAATGCACCCCGGTAGTTGAAGAGGGAGCCGTCCGCGAAGCGCACGGTGATCGCGGTTGCCGCGCAGTGGGTGTCCAGGAAGCGCACCGGCGTCTCGACGCAGGTGACTTCGACGGGTTGGGCGGTGATCAGCGCGCGGACCTGGTCGAAGGCGTGGACCGCCAGGTCGCTGGTGACAGGCAGCTGCTGGCCTTGGCGGAATCCCGGTGCGTGAAGCGGGACCAGGGTGTCGGCGGTGACGAGGTAGGGCGGTCGGCCGAGCAGGTGTACCTGGTCGCGGAAGGCGAGGAACTGCGGGTCGTTGCCTCGGTTCTGCATGACGGCGAGGACCAGGCCCTTGCGCTGGGCGAGTTGGACCAGCGCGATCGCGTCGGTCAGTCGCAGGGTGAGCGGCTTCTCCGTCAGCACGTGCGCACCGGCCTCCAGCGCGGTGCGGCAGGTCTGCAGGTGCAGTTGAGGGGGTGTCAAGTTCACTACGACATCGACGCCGTGCCCGTTGAGAGCCTGCTCGAGGGTCGGAGCGTAGGCGGCGTTGAGGTCGTAGCGTTCGGCCAGGTGCTCGGCGGCCGCCCGATCGGGGTCCACGAGAACGTCCACGCTGACGCGGCCGTCGGCGGCCAGGCTACGTATCCAGCGGCCGGCGATCGTGCCGCACCCTACGACGGCTGCCTTCATGACGCGACCTTCCGTGGCTTGTTCCAACCCGGTGCCGTCACGGTGGACGGCGACCGGTCGCCTCGGTGGCGGCGGATGTGGGTGAGGGCTTGGTGCGTCAGCTCGTTGGGTGGGCACGCGGTGGTGTCCAGCGTGACGAAGTTGGGGGCGAGCGGGCGCCGCAGGTAGGCGTTGAAGTGCTCGCTGAAGTGGGCGTCGTAGAAGATGGACGGCATGCCGGGCCGCATGATCGCCCGCGTCGCCAGGACAGTGGGATCGGTGGTAAGCACCAGGGTGAGGTCGGGCATGGCCACGGTGTGCTGCAGCACCATCGTCCGCGCTTGCGCGTCGCAGTCGAAACCTTCCAGGCGGCCGATGGCATGGGCGTGAGCGAGGAGGGTGTCCACGGTCCGGTCGAGAATCACGTCGCGTCCCTCTGCCTGGGCACGGCGGGCCATCCCCAACCGCAGCGCTTCGATCTCCAGGAACTGGGCGAGGCACGCCAGTTGCTCGCGCGACGTGTGTACCCGAGGGGCTGGCAGCATCGCCGGATCAGGCGCCACGTGGTAGTAGCAGGGGATCACCACGGGGTCGTTGAGGTGCGGAGCGAGGGCTTGGGCCAGCGTTGTCTTGCCCGCGCAGCTGACCCCCTCGACGCCGACGATCACGAGACGCTCCTGGTGTCTGCTGCCGCAGAGCGGCGGTTGCTCTTCGGGGACAGCGCCGTCCGGCGGGACCCGCGAGCGGCCCACTGCCCGATCGCCAGGGCAGGTCCCGCGCTCTTGAGGAGGTAGGCCGCCAACGTCTCCCCGCAGTGGCGCACGGTCTCGGTGGCTCCCAGTGCCCTGCCGCTCTCCGCCCTGCCGAGGAGGCGCACGGGAGCGACGACGCCCAACCACAGGGAAGCCGCGGCAGTCACCCGCACCGCCGGGGCGACTCTCGGTGACAGTGCCAGGCCCAGGCATACGGCGGTGACGGGCGTGGCCAAAGCCCAGGTGGAGCCCCGGAACGCGCCGACGGCCTGGGCGGCGAGATGGCGGTGCGCGCCCTTACCCTCGGCCTTCCAGTGGGTGTAGCAGGCGGGGTAGTCGAGGTAGTTCTGAAACCACCTGCCGCCCTGCGCGATGAGTTCTTCGACCTGCTCGGGAGCCGCGACGGTGTACGTGTACGGCAGCGAGTCGACCGCAATGCCCTCGATGGTGAGCCGGTAGCCGAACGGGAGGTCGTCCAGGACGGTGAAGGTTGGCAGCCCGCCGACCATACGGAAGGTGTCCACGCGCACCAGCAGCCCGTGCCCGACGGTCTGGGCCAGTCCCTGCCGAAGCGTGTCCACCACCGGGCCCTGCGAGGGGCGCCGTGTGGAGGCGCCGTAGCGGCGAAATGCCGGGATCTCGCGGCGAAGCGTCCACAGGGTCTGCAGCCGTGCGGCACCCCGGCACACGCTCCGGTCCCACCACCCGTCTGCGGTGCCCTGGGTGGCAAACCGGGCGGACTGCTGGATCACGGCGGGCCAGCGGCCCTCGGCCTGCACCCGCTGGCCGATGAAGGCGGCGGTTCGGGCCAGCAGCAGCTCGCTGGGACGCGAGTCCACGTCGTACACCGCGAGGTAGTCGCCCTCACCCGCCGGGGCGATCTGCTCCACTGCGGCATTGACCTGGGCAGCCTTACGGCCTTCGCCCTCGTAGTGGACGTGCCGGACGGCAATCTCCGCGCCTCTGTATGCCGTCAGTTCCGACTCCACCACCTCGGGGGTCGATGCTCTGGCGCGCAGGACGCGCATCGCGCTCTGCTGCGGCAGGACACTGGCCCCAGCTTCCCGGGTCAGTTCGGCGATCTCCGTTTCGGTGAGCTGAGGGAAGCGCTGCCCGGTGATGTGGGCTGCCCGCAGGCCGGTGAGCGACCCGATGAGATGCTCGCGCTCGAGTTCCTCGCGGGCGGTGGTCACCACCGTGAGCGTCGATCCCGGGAATCCGCTCAGGAGGGCGACGAACCAGTGAAGCGCGTCTGCGATGTGCTCCTGCTCGCGCAGCACCGGCAGGACGACATGGAACCTGACGGCCGCTTCGGTCAGCGCGGGCGATCCGGGCGCGGTCGGCTGGTCGACCCACGCGAGAGTCCTGCGTAACTGCCGGAGGCCGTCGGCCTGGTGGGTCACCGCAGCAGCCGCGACCCACCAGGCCGGGCTCCGCCACCACGGCCGGTCGGAGGAGATGCTCATCGCCGTCACAGCCCTTCCACCTCGGCCAGGAAACCCCGGTAGAGATCCCCGAGCCGACCCTGCGGGTAGTCGTCGTTCCACGGCTTGTCGGGGCCGGCGAAGTGGATGAGCGCCGCGGTCTCCTCGTCCGCGAGGAGCTTCTCCAGCGGGGTGAACGCCTCGGCGTAGTGCGCGAAGCCGGGTTGAGCGGCCAGCGGCGACAGAGCGAAGGTGTTCCAACGCGCCTCCAGGCGACGCCAGTTGTTGCCCACAGCGAAATTCAGAGCATCCTGGTCCCAGAACTTCACCTTGTCCGGGTGCTCCTCCAGGAACCGATGGGCCTTTTCGAAGGTCTGCAGCTGGCGACAGCGCGTGAGGTCGAGGACCATGACGCCGCTGTTGAAGTACTCGCGGCCGATCGGGATGCCGAGCTGGTCCCAGCCCGGCAGCGCGATGCCGTAGCCGATGGTCGGGTTCTGAGGGTCCAGGACAGCTCCGACCGGGGAACCCAGCAGGGGCTGACGCAGCAGCGGCCGCAGATCCGTCAGCACCATGGTGTCCGCGTCGAGGTAGAGCACCCGGGTCTCGTCGGGGATGACCACCGGGATGGACAGACGCGTGTAGACGGCGTTGCTGATCCAGTCCGAGACGGGGTAGTTGGGATCCGGCACAGGGGCCGGGCGAAGCTGCGTGGCCAGACCCAGGTGCTCGGCGTCGTGCTCGATCGCCCGGCGCCCAGCCGAACTGATGCCCTGGTCAAGAACGATCAGACGCAGCTCGGCCACCGCTTCGCCGTGCGCGGAGGCGATCGAGCACATCAAGGTGCGCAGCGGGAGGACGTATCCGTCATCGATGCCGCAAACCAGCGGCGGCAGAGGCGTTGGGTCGCTCATGCTCGGATGCTCCTTATCGTCACGGCAGGCAGGTTGGCGGTGGGGTAGCTCGCGCCTCGGACCCAAGCCAGGGTTCGGCGCAGGCCGTCGGCGAGGTCGGTGCGAGGTTCCCAACCCAGTTCGGTGCGGGCGAGGGTGATGTCCG
Source organism: Kitasatospora sp. Root107 (assembly GCF_001424875.1). Lineage (GTDB taxonomy): Bacteria > Actinomycetota > Actinomycetes > Streptomycetales > Streptomycetaceae > Kitasatospora. Next base: position 91,325 of record NZ_LMCT01000006.1, read on the forward strand.
GGCAGCGGCGCCTGGGATCATCGGCCGGCAGGGGGACGAACGTGATCGGGGAGGTGGAATCGGCCAGGAGGCGGATCTCCTCGGCGAGTTGGAGCACGCTGATCTCGCGCGGGTTGCCGATGTTGACCGGCCCCGGGCAGTCGCTCGCCGCTGCGGCGAGGAGCCCTTGGACGGTGTCGTCCACGTAGCACAGTGACCTGGTCTGCAGGCCGTCACCAGCCACCGTCAGCGGCTCGCCTGCCAAAGCCTGCTGGAAGAAGGCCGGGACGGCGCGGCCGTCGTCGTGGCGCATCCGCGGCCCGTAGGTGTTGAAGATCCGCACGATTACGGTGTCCGCACGCCCAGTGGTACGAAAGCACGTGACGAGCGCTTCGGCGTACCGCTTGGCCTCGTCATAGACGCTGCGCGGCCCGACCGGATTGACATTGCCCCAGTACTGCTCGTCCTGGGGATGGACAAGCGGGTCGCCGTAGATCTCAGAGGTGGAAGCCAGCAGGAGCCGGGCCTGCTTCGCCTGGGCGATATCGAGGGTGTGGAGTGTGCCGATGGCGCCGACCTTCAGCGTCTCCAACGGGAGCCGCGCGTAGTCGAAGGGCGAAGCAGGAGAGGCGAGATGGAAGACGAAGTCGAGCAGGCCGCTGATCTTCAACGGCGCGGTGATGTCTCGCTGCTCGAAGGTGAAGTGGTCGCTCCTCAGCACCTGTTCGAGGTTTTCGATGCGGCCCGTGGCGAGGTTGTCGACACCGACGACCTCGGCGCCAAGATCAAGGAGGTGCTCGACCAGGTGCGAGCCGATGAAGCCGGCTGCCCCGGTCACCAGGACCCGGCGATGCTCGAACGCCGCTATCGTGCCTGCGACCACACGAGGAGGGGCTAGCACTGCAGTTGCTATCACGGTTGTCTCCGTTTCTGGGACACATCTGCGACTGCGGCCCGCCATGGGCCCGCACGGCGGATCAGGTAGGTGCCCGCATCGGCGGCGAAGGTCGGTCACCTGCCGCGGCCCAAGCTCGGGGCTTCGGCAGCCCCCACAACCGAGGCCCGCTTGCCGCCGCAGTCGTGGCGTGGTGATGCACCAGGAGACACCCGACAGGGCAAGGCCAGGCAGTAGGAGACAGCGCGAGCGTTGTGAAAACCCGCAGGTGAGTGTGAAAAGCCGCGAATTCGAGCGCACACCAGTCAACTTGACGTAGCGTCCGCACGTGACTACGCCCCGAGAGCCCGGCCCGCACACGGCGCGCACCGGCGAGCGAACCAACACGGTGCTGACGACAGCCCTAGGCCAAGCCAGCTGGTCCCCACGCGAGTTCGTCCGCGCCCTCAACCTCCGCCTGGACGCTGTAGGCGAACCCCGCCTGGACCTCACAGCCGCTCACGCCTGGGTCCGCGGCTCCGTACCCCGCTCCGACGCCGTCCGCCGCCTAGCCGCCGCGGTACTCACCGCCAAGGCTGGCACCGAATACACCCCCAGCAGCCTCTGGGGCAGCCACTGCACTTCCGCGCTGCCAACGAAGACGGTCACCGACGACCTCATCGGCCGCCGCCTACTCACTGACGTTCTGGACACCGCAGCCGCTTGGAACACCAGCGATCCCCGCGACCAGGCCACTCTCCGTCCCGCCAGCGACCTGTTCACGGCAGCTTGGGACGCCACCCGCCAACCCAGACCCGCGACCGGCCGGGAGTCGGGCATCGACCACGTCCTCCCACCGTTGATGAACCTCCTCGAAAGACACCTCGCCGAGCTGCGACGCCTTGACGACGCCACCGGCGGTGGCGCACTCTCGCAGCGCTACGTCCGTACCGCCCTCGACGGTGTCCTCGGGCTCCTGCGCCACAGCCGCTATACACCGGCCGTCGGCACTCGCCTCCTGCGCAACGCCAGCGGCCTCGCCCAACTCGCCGGCTGGATGGCCTTTGACGCTGACCTCGCCGCCGCCGGCCAGCGATACCAACTCCTCGCCATCCGCCTCGCCCAAGCCGGAGACGACCACGACACCGTCGCCAACGTCCTGGGCATGCTCGCCTACCAGCACGCGGCCAGTCAGAACCCCGCTGCCGCGCTCCGCTTCGCGGAAGCGGCCGTCACCTCCGCAGCCCGTAGCCTGCCCACCGTCCGAGCCCGGGCGCTCGGTCGCCTCGCCACCGCCCACGCCGCAGCAGGTGACCTCGACGCCTTCCGGGATGCCACCGACAGGTGCCACGCACTGCTGGAGCACCGCAGGTCTGACGACCCGCCAGCCCTCTACTACTTCACCCCCGACCAGGTCGCCGCTGAATCCGGCCAGGCCCTTGTCGACCTGGCCGCCAACAACCAAGGCCGCGCCCGCCGGCTGCTGGCCGAGGCCAACAGCCTCCTGTCGCCGCTGGCAGACCACGGATCTACCAGTGGTTACAGGCGATCCGCGCTGCTGCATGGCATCCACCTCGCCCGTGCGAACCTCCTCGCTCACGAGCCCGAAGCCACCATCCACTGCCTGCTACGGCTGACCAGTCACCTCCCCGATGTCCAGTCGATCCGCTGCCGGAACCTCCTGGGCAGCCTCCGTCGGCACGCGGGTACCCGTATCAAGTCGGCGAGCGGCGCTGATGCGCTGAGCCAGGTCGACAGGGCACTATCAGCCGCATGAAACACACCAGCCCAGCTCCTCCGATGACTAAGACGACCATCTCCTTGGCAGTTGTCCCGTACAACGGCCCCGAGGCACGCCCCCTCACCCAGGCTCTCCACGCCGAGCAGATCGCGACCTACGGCTTTGCCGAAGACCCGGACGACACCCCGGCGGACCACTTCAACCCGCCGAACGGAGTCTTCGTGATCGCCCGCCTCAGGGGCCGCCAAGCCGCAGTCGGCTGCGGCGGATGCCGGTTGATCGCACCAGACACGGCCGAGATCAAACGCATGTACGTGCATCCAGACGCCCGGGGGCTATCACTGGGGTCCCGAATCCTGGAGCTCCTGGAGCAGGAAGCCCGCACACTCGGTGCAGCCCGCATCCTGCTGGAGACAGGAAACCGGAACGCCGCGGCGCTGTCCCTGTACGAGAAGTTCAACTACCGGCCCATCCCCCCGTATGTCCCAGGCCGCCAGCCGTCTGTCAACCGGGCGATGGCGAAGACCCTGACCCGGGCGAGCGGCGCCTCACGCACTGGCGCGGAGTCGGCAGCGCTTCAGTCATCGCGGTGACGCCGCGACCGCCGGGCACAACTGGCTGAACGACGCCCTCACCGCCCCCGGCAGCAAGATCGACGATCAGATGGCCTTCTACTCCCCGTGGAACCAGAGCATGCAGCCCGCCTTCAGCTTCCTCCATGCCTGCTGGGCGTTCCCCCTCACCATGCTCTACTCCGCCCGCGCGCTGGAGCACACCGAAGGCGACGTGAAGCGCTTCTTGGCCGCCTATCTCGACCAGCAGCGCGGCCACCTCGTCACCACCGCTGCTGACTGTCAGCGGTCACGTGATTCGGCTCTGTCGCTGATCTTGTGATCAGGCGGGCGCTGACGGTGGTGCCTGGCATCCTGTGCCGCGTGTACTTCGCCGAGTTTCGAGGCGCTTCTGCCTCATCTGTCCGGTGTGGTGGTGGAGTTGGTCGAGCGGTCGGCTGGCGGGATCACGATGCATGCTCGTGTCCGTGCGGCCGACGCGCCGTGTCCGCACTGCCGGAGCCCATCGGGACGGGTGCACGGGCGATACCTGCGACGACTGTCCGACGCGGCGATCAGCGGCACCCGGGTGGTCATCGAGCTGCTGATACGCCGGTTCCGGTGCCTCAACGCCGCCTGCGCGGCCGTGACGTTCGCCGAGCAGGTCCCCGGGTTGACCAACCCGCATGCCCGCTACACCCCGCTGATGCGCGGGACACTGACCTCGATCGCGCTGGCGCTGGCCGGACGCGCTGGAGGTCGACTCGCGGTCGCGCTGGGGGTCCCGGTGGCGAAGGACACCCTGTTACGCCTGCTCAGAGCCTTCCCCGAGGAGCCCGTCGGGCAGGTCCGGGTGCTGGGCGTCGACGATTTCGCCCTACGCAAGGGCGACTCGTACGCCACCGTCCTGGTCGACCTGGAGCGGCGACGCCCCGTCGACGTGCTGCCGGGACGCGAGGCAGAACCGCTGGCCGCTTGGCTGCTCGGCCACCCCGAGGTGGAGGTGATCTGCCGGGACCGGGCCGGCGCCTACGCGGAAGGCGCCCGCACCGGTGCCCCGCAAGCGGTGCAGGTCGCCGACGCGTGGCACCTGTGGAAGAACGTCGGCGAGGCGGTGGAGAAGACGGTCGGTGCTCATTTCGCCTGCGTGCGGGCCGTGTTCGAGAAACCGACGGCCCCCGAACCCGCCGACGCGCCCATTGATGACGAAGGCCCGGTGGCGGCACCGGTGGGGATCCTGGACGTCTGCGGGCGCGAGCGCCGTCTGGTGGTCCGGACACGGGAGCGGTTCACCCTCGTCCAGGACCTGCTTAGCCAGGGAACGTCACTGGAGTAGATCTGCCACCGGCTCCAGCTGGACCGTTCCACCGTCCGCCGCTTCGCCCGCGCTTCCAGCATCGACGAGCTCCTGGTCAAGGCGGTCAACCGGTCGACGATCCTGGATGAGTACCGGCCCTACCTCCACCGGCGGTGGAACGAGGGCTGCCACGACACCGCCCAACTGCACCGCGACATCGGGGCCCTCGGTTTCACCGGCAGCATCCAGGCCGTCCGCCGCTACCTGCGCACCTTCACGCCCTCAGTTCCCGCACCGGCGCCCAGGCCCGCTCCACGGCCCCGCCGCGTCGTCCGGTGGATCATGACCAACCCGGGCAACCTCACCGACGAGGACGCCCTCACCCTCAAGGAGATCCGCGCTGGCTGCCCCGAACTCGACGCGGTCACCGACCACGTCCGCGACTTCGCCGAGATGATGCGCGACCTGCGCGGTGACCAGCTGCCCGACTGGATGGAGCGCGTCGAGCAAGACCCCCTGCCCGCGCTGCACTCCCTGGTCAACGGACTTCGCCGGGACCAGGACGCTGTCATCGCCGGACTGTCCATTCCCTGGAGTTCCGGCCAGGTCGAGGGACAGAACACGAGAGTCAAGCTCATCAAGCGGACCGGATACGGCCGCGCCAACTTCGACCTTCTACGCAAACGCATCCTGCACAGGACCTGACCATCGATCACAAGATCAGCGACAGAGCCGAATTACGTGACCGTCGACACTGACCACCTGCGCGCCCTCGACCGCTGGCTCGAACACCTTCACTAAAGCTGACAGCATGGCAACAGCCCGCTGCCCGGACAGGACGAGCTCGACTACGGGCCGGCTGGCCACCAGCCGTGCCTGTACGGGCCCGGCCTGCTCGCCGACCCTCGCCCAGGACGCACCGCCGTCTTCCACTACGGCCACGAGCACGCGTTCTCCGCTCCCACTCACCTCACCCAAGTTCACCTGCGACCAAGTCCCGGGCGCCCTGTGGCTCACCCGTACCGGCGCTACCCTCCACCTGTGGGCGCCGGGACTTGACCAACGGCAGTGGCGGGCACCGACTGCTCTGACCGCCGAATGTCGGAGCGTGGGGATCCTCGGCGCGATTACCAAGATCGACAGATGCCGTGCGGCCCTCGTCGGCGAGTCGGCTCGCCCCGGTGGATGGCGACCTGAATGCCGTCCCCACCGAGCAACAGATGACTTGAACTCCCGGGCCGCGCCTACTTGGTAGGAGTGTGATCAAGGCCGCTCGGGTGTCCGCTTCACTCGCGTGGCCTTCGTGGCTAGGGTCCGTCGTCCCGGACTTGATCGGTCCGGTCACGGCGTTCAGGAGGACTCCCTGCGTATCCACCGTAGCCCGCACCCGTCGAACTTCGTGATCATCCCGAACGAGCTGGCGCAGAACCGCGCGATGACCTATACCTCCCGAGGGCTGCTGGTGGACCTGCTGTCCCGTCCGGACGACTGGAAGGAGACGTGCCGGCACATGGCGGACTCGAGTCCCCAAGGCCGCAAGACCCTGGCTGCGGCACTGGACGAGCTGCGGGCCTGGGGGTATTACCAGGTGGAGGTGGTCCGCCTGCCCAACGGGCGAATCCGGTCGGAGGCCCACGTTTTCGATCGGCCGCAGCTCGGAGTGCAGCCGGGTGCCACCCTGCCGGGCTCCGGTGAACCGGCTCCCGGTGATCGTGGCTTCCTTCCAAAGGACCTGGCGAAAGTACCCTCCCTCCCCGCTGAGCCCGAGCCGGTCGCTGCGGGCGATGAGACGGCCGAGGCTGAAGGCGGGCGGGCGGAGAGCGACCCTGGGTCTCGACCGCAGGCCGCTGAGCCGCTGGTCGAGATGGACGAGGAGACCAGGGTGGCGATGAACGCGTTGCTGCACGCAGTGAGACCGGAGCGGCGGCTGCCGCTCGGACTGGCCGAGGCGGCAGCCTTGGCCCCGATGGTCCGAGCGTGGCTGGAGCGTGGCGCCTCAGAGGACCAGCTGCGGGAGGCGCTGCTGGCCGGACTGCCCGAGGTGGTCTACTCCCCTGCGGCAGTGCTCCGGTCGCGCCTGGAGCGGAAGATGCCCGCTGAGCCGCGCCCCGAGAGGCCGACCCGGCGAATGGCGGAGTGCGCCGGCTGCCGCGATCCGCTGCCGGAGCCGGGGCTGTGCGGGCGGTGCGGCAGTGCGAGCAGGAGCCGACCGGCGGGAGGACGCGCGGCCAAGGTGACGGCGCGTGGGATGGACAAGGTCCGTGCAGCGATGGCCGGTTCGACCGCGTGACACGCCGAGGACCGCTTCGGCGGAGAGTGGCCCAAGGCCGGGAGGGCCAGCGGTACGGCGGTTGTCGGCACCGTGTCGGCCGCTGTCGGACACGATCCCCGACTGGGGGCCGCCGTAGGGCGAGGGTGCTCCCGGAAGTATCCAGCAGCACCCTCGTAGCCCTACAGCAGGACCGGTAGCGACTCCAGGCCGCGGACCAGCCGCGAGTGCCGCCAGCGGAGCTGATCGGCGGGCTCGGCCAGCCGCAGGCCCGGAAAACGCTCCAGCAGCACCCGCAGCGCGATCTCGACCTCCGCCTGTGCGAGCGGCGCTCCGAGGCAGCGGTGGATCCCGTGCCCGAACGCGAGATGGGAACGAGCCTCCCTCTCCAGGTCGAGCCGGTCCGGGTCCGAAAACCTGGCCGGATCGCGGTTGGCGGCGCCGGGGCTGACGAACACCGGACTGCCCGCCGGCACGTCCGTCTCACCAATCCGGACCGGTTCGGGCGCCCACCGCCACGTGGCGATGCTGACCGGGGAGTCGAAGCGCAGCAGCTCGTCGACGGCGCCCGCGGTCCGGTCCGGGGCCGACCGAAGTAGCTCCAGCTGGTCGGGGTGCCGCAGCAGCGCCAAGACAGCGTTGCCGATCGCGGCGGTGGTCGTCTCGTGCCCGGCCACCAGGAGCAGTACCGCCAGCGAGACCAGCTCCTGCTCGCTGAGCTGGTCACCGTCGCTGTCGCGGGCGGCGACCAGCGCGGACAGCAAATCCTCGTCCGGATCACTGCGCTTGGCCACGACCAGCTCGGCCATGTAGTCGGCCAGCGAGTGGGAGGCCGCGTCGATCCTTTGGTGGTCCCCGGTCACGAACAGGTCCGTCGACCACTGGCAGATGCCGTCCCGGTCGGCCGTCGGCACCCCGAGGAGCTGACAGATCACGGTGACCGGCAGCGGTGCCGCGAAGCTCTCGACCAGGTCCACCCGCTGCCCGGGGGACCAGCCCTCGGCCAACTGCTCGGCGAGCGCGCCGATATAGGGGCGCAGCGCGTCGACCGTGGCCGGGGTGAACGCCCGGGTGACCAGCCGGCGAAGCCGGGTGTGGTCGGGCGGGTCGCTGTTGAGCATCGTGGTGGCCAGCGCGGGGTGCAGGGAGCGCCCTGACGGGCGGCCGGCGAAGAACGCGGCGGTGTCCTTCGACAGTGCGGGGTCGGCGAGCGCTGCCCTGGCCTGGTCGAAGCCGGTGACCACTGCGGCCGGGAGGGCGCCGCCGTCCATGGGCACTTGGAGTACAGGTGAGCGTTTCCGCAGGGCCGCGTAGGTGGGGTACCGGTCCGCGTAGAAGGCCGGGTCGGTGAAGGGGGAAGCCATGGTGCTCCTAGGCCGCGTCGTCGAGCGCCGGGGGCTGGTGGGAGGCGGAGGTACGGTGGACGATCTCGCTGCTGACGTACTGCTCAGCGACCGAGCGTAGCCAAACGGCCTCCTCGCGCAGGTCTCCCTCGCGGGCGGCGTCGCCACCGGTTTGGGGAGCCGGATCCGCCTGTGGGCGGGCACCCCAGCGGGCGGCCTGGATCGCGCCGGCGACCACGGCGGCTTCGACGATCGCCTCGGCCTCGGTACCGGTGTGCCCGGCTTCCGCGACTGCCCGGGCCGCTGCGGCCTGGACCGCCCGCGAGCGGTACTCGTCGAGGGTGAGGATGCCGTCGGCCATCTCGACCACGCGGCGGTGCAGTACGAGGTCCGGCTCGGCGCTGCCACCGAAGGTCCGCAGTACGACGTCGGGGCAGACGGCGGTGATGTCCTGCCACAGTGGCAGCAGTGCGTCGGCAGTTTGCCGCTCCCACCGGGAGAGCCGCTTCTTGGCGAGCGGCCAGAGCATCGCGGGCACGGTGAGACCTGCGGTGATCAGCAGCACGCCGGTGAGCGGGGCCGTGAAGCTGAACGCGCACCGGTAGGGCGTCACCAGCGTGGTGCAGCGCGGGCCGCCGGGGAACAGCTCGATGTTGGCGAGGCTTCCCACGGTGTTGACGACCTTGTAGAGCAGGTAGAGCAGCACGAAGAAGCAACCGGCGGCCGTCGCCTTCAGGCCGAGTCGGTGGACGCGCCAGGCGGTCTTGGTGCTCCGCCGCCATGTCTGGGCGAGGGCGTCGTAGGTGGCGTGGCCCATGAAGGCCACGTAGGCCAGCGTGTACACGTGCAGCGTTGCGGGCGCCTGGCCCCAGTTCGCGTTGGTGAAGGGGCTGCTCCAGCGCCGGTCCTCCGGCGTCAGGAAGAAGGCCACCGCCATCACGGCGGTCACGGCGGCGAGCATGAGCAGGCGGGGCCGGAGCTTGGCCTTCGCCTGCTGCGGCTCGTAGTTGAGGGCGAGAAGCCAGCCGACGACCGCGAGGCTGGCGCCGAGCATCAGAGCGTTGGAGACCAGCTTCGCGAGGTCGCGGGTGACGGCGTCAGCGGCATCTTGGACGGCCGGGTTGAATCCCACGATGGCAACGGCCCAGGCCACGAGGAGCAGCGCGGTCGCGGAGGCGTTGGAGGGTCTCGGGGTGCCCCCGCGGCGCGGGCGCATCCAGAAGGCTGCCGCCAGGAGGAGGAGGGTGGGCAGGCCGGAAGTGACGATGCTGATCATTGCGCTGTTCTCTCGTCGGTCAGGTGTACATCGCGTCCCACCGCTCGGTGGCGGCGGCGGGGCGCGTCGAGGGGGTTAAGGCTGCGCGGTACATGCGCGAGAGGATGATGGTGCCGAGGGTCTCGGCTTCCTGCTCCTCCGCGGTCGCGTAGGAGGTGCGGGCGGAGATTCCGAGGCAGGAGCTCCAGTCGATTTCGGCGGCCAGTTCCGAATCCGACCGGAAGTCCGCACGCGAGACCGACCCCTGGTGGTCCCAGAGGATGTGTCCCAGCTCGTGGCCGATGATCTGGCGGCGCAGCAGCGGCGACGCGCTCTGCTCGTAGAAGATCATCTCGCAGTCGTCGTACTGCTGGCGAAGCCCGCAGGCGAAGGAACCCTTCATGTCCTGGGGCTCGCAGACGATCCGTCGGCCGACCTCATCGGAGACAGCTTGGATCAGCTCCACTTCGGTGAACCGGTGGCGCAGGTCCAGTCGGCCCAGCCGATCCTCGCAGGCGGATCGCAGTGAACTGGCATGCACGATCGCCTCCAGAAATGATCAAGGATTACTGCTCCAGGAAGCCGGGAATCTGAATCCCGGACTCGCAGCGATGGAACGATGTTAGGCACATCCCGCAAAGATCGTTTTAATGTTGATCTTTGGATGCCCGTCGCATTGCAGGCCCGAGCAGACCGCGGGATCACAGAGCGTGGCAGTGAATAGGACTGCTATCCGTAAAGATCGCGGCTTCTCGGGATTCCCGTCAGGTGATGGGTGGTTAGTTCACTACCGAAAGCTATGTGAGCGCGAGCACGTCAAGCCGATCGTGACTTGCATCTCAGTTCCGAATCAGGCGGGAGATGGCTGGAAGTCGGGGCAGACGACCATTTCCGTGGCGGGTGGAGGATTTCACGTGGCTCGGAGGTCGACCGCCCGGCTCGCATATCTTCGCGCGTAGATTTCGTTCAACAATAAACGGCGAAGCGAATGTTACTCGGAGGGAATCTCGGGAAGGCCCTGCGACTTCCTCGCCATGTCGATCATGCCAGTGACCAGACGCATGTTCTCCGGGCTGAGCCCCTCGCTGCGCAGGGCGATCGACTTGACGCCGGCGTTCTCCATCGCGCTCTGAAGGTCGCGCTTGGCGAACAGCGCCTCGGGCGCCTCGTCGGTGACCCAGTACGTCGGGGGCACGTCGAAGAACGAAGCGATCCTGAGGAGGGTGTCGATGGTCGGGTTCGTCTTCTCGCCGCGACGCAGTTGTCTGATCGCCGTGTCGCTGATCCCCGTCCCGGCGGCCACCTCGGCGACCGAGTAGGCGTCGCGCTGCTGCGGGTGCCGATGCACGAACAGGTAGTTCAGCCGCTCAGCGACCTGGGCGAGGCCCTTGTCCTTGTCTGCCTGCCCAGCCATGGCGGTGCCTCCCGTGTCAGATCGTCCCACGGCCGCACTTTAGTGCCCAATCATACCCAGATGCACATCGAGAGCCGAACTTTAGTGTCCATCGGGCGCACTTTGGTGTACGTTGATCGCGCCGAAGGGGAACTAAAGTGCTAAACCCCTGGTGGGGGCGCCTGCGCGTCATCTCTCCAGGGGGTCCGCTGTTCAGCGGAGCGCTTGGTAGTCACTTCGGCCGTCCTCGGCGAGGACCCGGGAGTTGACGCTCCCGGGCCTCTCGCATCGCGAGGACGTCGATCCCTCCGAAGACCGGCCTCCGCCTCTGACAACGCGGCCGGGCTCCAACAGCCCAGGAGTCTCGCATGTCCTCCTCAATTCGTACAGCCGGGTCCTTGCCCCGGAACGGCCGCCTGGTCGCGACCACCTCGCTCGCGCTCGCCGATACCCTGGCGGCCCTTGCCCCCGGCACCAGGACAGTCCGCCTCCACAGTGCGGCCGAAGGCGGAGTACCCCGCATCGCCGAGGCGTACGACGTCCATGGCCGGCACCTGCCGCAGCCGCTCGCGATCCGACAGCCAATGGCCCGCTGGATCACTCAGGCGTTCGTGCTGGACCGCGGATACGCCCATGCACTGGACCTGACGACCGGACACGTGATCGCGCTGGCCGCTGCCGACGGCGGCGACCTCCCGCTGGCGGCCTGACCGTGGCGCGCATCAGGACGATCAAGCCCGAGTTCTTCACCAGCGACTCGCTCTCCCGCGTGTCCCTCACGGCCGAGAGAACCTTCTGCGGCCTGTTCAGCCTGGTCGACGACCGCGGCCGGTTCCGCGACGACGCGCGGATCATCTACGGGCGTCTGTGGGTCACCCGCACCGAGCAGACCCAGGACGGCGTAGAGGAGGACCTGCGACAGCTTGCCGAAGAGGGCCTGATCTGCAGGTACACCGGCTGCGACGGCAAAAAGTACCTGCACCCGGTGAAGTGGCTCGCCCACCAGAAGATCAGCAACCGGACCGAGTCCCGAGCAGCAGCCTGCCCGGAGCACCAAGCCGAACTGGAGTGCGGTGGATGCAAGCGCGAGCGCTGCCCTGCCCCGGCTCCGGAGAACTTCCGCAGGACCGCAGAAACCCTCCCCGTCCCGAGACAAGCTCCCGCCGACCCCGCCCAGCACCCCTCCCCCGCCCCAGTGATCGACCAGCGGGCCGACACGGTCGCCGCCACCAGCGAAGCGGACAAAAGCACAGGTCAGAGGCTGTCTCAGGAAGTTCTCCGAACCACTGCGGAGCCGCTCGGCACTGGATCCAGGATCCAGGATCCTGGATCTACCCCTAACGGGGGCGGCGCCGCCGCGCCCGGCGCGACCGCCAGGTTGATCATCGAGTACAAGCGGCAGTTCGACCAGGCACCACCCCGCAGCGAGCTGGACCGCCTCGGCAAGGAGATCAAGGCCCTGGTCGCCGAAGGCTTCGCCGAGGAGCAGATCCTCGCGGGACTGCGCGAGTTCGCCCGTCTGCCCGGCATGGGCCCCACCCTGCTGCCGAGTCTGGTCCACGCCGCCGCCACCGGCCGCCTGGCCGGACAGCGCGGACCCGGATCACCCGGCCGCCACCAGGGCTGGACCAACCCGGACGCCGACGCCTACGCCGAGGAGCTGTGATGATCGACCCCCAGCCGCTGGGCGGCGCGATAGCCCGGATTCTGCGCCGGCGCGGACTCGACCCGGCCGCCGTCGCCCGCACCGAGATCCCCGAGCCGCAGCTGCGGCTCCAAGCCCTGGACGCTGCGGCGGCCCGCATCCCGGCCCGCTACCAGGACGCTCTGGCCGACCACCCCGAGGTGATCGCCTGGGCGGACGAGGTCCGCCGGGCGGCCCGGCCCGGACCAGGGGGCCAACCCGGCATAGCCAAGGCCACCTCGCTCCTGCTGGCCGGCCCCACCGGCACCGGCAAGACGCACCAGGCATACGGAGCCTTGAGACTCCTGCTCGCCGATGGTGTCCGACTGCGCTGGCGCGCCACCACCTCGGCCGATCTCCACGCGCTCCTGCGGCCGAGACCCGGTCACGACGGCGAACGCGACTTCCAGGAGCTGCTGCGCGTGCCGCTGCTGCTCGTCGACGACCTCGGCGCCGGGAAGTCCTCGGAGTTCACCGAAGAGGTCACCTGGCGGTTGATCAACCACCGTTACAACGAGCAGCTGCCGACGATGCTGACCACCAACCTGGCCACAGCCCAGCTGCGCGAGGTCCTCGGCGAGCGCGTCTCCTCCCGGCTGCGCGAGATGAGCCGCCACGTGCGCCTCACCGGCCCGGACCGCCGCCGCCCGCCGACCGCCGCCTGACCATCCGCCGGACCCTCTGCCCAGCGACACCTTCCGACCGTTCCGCCCTTCGCCGCAGCCGAAGCGCCGACGCCGCAAGCCCCCTTCTAACCCTCCCGCGATCCCGTGCGGGGCCGGCCGAGCCGCCCCCGGGAAACGCCCTGCCCTCGCGCCCGCCCCCCAGGCGCGACCGGAGACATCCCCGAATGAACTTCGCCGTCAACGAACTCGAAGCCGCCCACGACCAACTCGACCGCGGCTCCCCGCGCTGGCGCCTCAAGGCCGCCTGCGCCGGGATCAAGAACCCCGACATCTTCTTCGCCGATCCTCGCGTGGCGGCCCACCGCCAGGCCCTCGCCCTGTGCGGGCAGTGCCCGGTCCGCCTCGCATGCCTGAACGACGCCGTCGAATGCGGAGAGCGGGACGGGATCCGCGGAGGACAAACCGAGGAACAGCTACGCGAAATCGTCGACTACCGCAAGGAACGACCCGTCGAGCTCGACCGTGTCCGCGCCACCCTCGCCGGAACCCACCGGCCGCAACTGACCGAGGCCGAGAAGCGGAGCCTGGTCCGTGTCGCCATAGACGCAGGCGTCCCGACCGGCACCTGGTCCACCGCCCTGGGCATCGGCTACAAAGCCGCTCACAAACGACGCCGTAAGGCCACCACCCAGCTCGACGTGATCCCCGTGCCCATGCGACGCGAGGAAATCGAACTGGCTGCGGACCTGCGCCGGGCCGCCGCGCCCACCCTGGCGGTGGCCGCATGAACCGTCGGCCTGTCGGCGTCTCCCGCTGGGACATCGCAGCGATCGGCTCCCTCGGCGTCGTTGGTTTCGCGCTCTCCTACGACGCGCTCCAGCAGATGGCTGAGGCAATCCACATCCGGGGGCAGCTCACTTACGCGTTTCCGGTCGTAGTCGACGGCTTCGTGGCGTACGGAACCAGAGCGCTGGTCCTCCTGCGGGAAGCCCAGTGGACCGCCCGCGCCTACACCTGGACGCTCTTCTTCGGAGCCACCGGCACCAGCGTCTGGGCCAATGCCCTGCACGCAGTCCGCCTCAACGAGCAGAACATCGGCCAAGCCAGCGGACTGCACCTCGGCGACGTGGCCGTCGGCGCCCTGAGCACAATCGCCCCGCTCGCCCTCGCCGGCGCGGTACACCTCGGCATCATCGTCACCCGCCACGGAGGAGAGCAGGCCGACCCCGCCAGCGACGCCGCCCAGCCCTCACTCACCATCCCGGCCACCGTCACATTTGGCCGCCCAGCCGGAGCCGATGATGCTCCGAACCTCGAGCCACCCATACCCACCCGTAGCGAAGCCATCACCCGGAACGCCCGAGCGGAACTCACCGACGGCACCGACCGGACACCGTCCAGATCCGCCGAAGAGAAGCTCGCCGCGCACCGCCGAGGCTCACGACTTCGTGATCGGATCACGTCCCGGATCCTGCGCAGAACCCAACACCCGCCGGTCCGTCCGAGCGGTCCGGCCAACGGTCCGGCCGCACCGGACGAGACCAACGGTCCGAGCGGTCCAGACGAGGCCAGCGGTCCGGCCAACAGTCCGGCTGCACCGGCAAGTCCGAGCGGTCCGACCAACGGTCCAGGCGGTGTGGACCCGGTGCTGCTGAGGGCCGGGCGTCAAGCAGCGGCCGAAGCCGGACGGATCACTCGCAGGGTGGTTGGCGACGGCATCCGGGCCCAGGGCCTCACGGTCGCCAACGACCGATTGTCCGAGGTCATCCACGCCCTACGAACCGACAAGCCACCGCCTCCAGGGCGCTAAGCCGTTCCCTCTCTCCTCCTCTCCCCCACTTCACTCAACGGAGCGCCCCTTGAGCACCACCGTCCTCGCAGACCGTGACATCGTGGCCGATTTCGTCGCCGTCCTCGCCCAGCACCGCCACGTCCACAGTGCTGAGCCGCTGGGGGACGGCCGATGGAAGGTACGCCGCAGGTGTGCCACGTCGGCCGAGATCCTCACCAGCGAGCAGACCGAGGAGCTGGTGATGGACCACCTGATCGCGGCGTTCGCTGCTCGTGGCCTGGCCAGCTCCTACGACTTCTAGCCGCGCACACCCTCACCAGCTCACCGCCTTCCGGTCCGACTCCGACCATCAACTCGCTCTCACCAGAGGCAGGTTGCCACCTACGGCGGAGCGAGCTATCCCCTTGGAGTGCCCTAAAGGGCACTCCAAGGGCTCGCCCCGCCCAAGAGGCGGGGAAGGCCGAGTGTCGAGCCGAGCGGGGCGCTCGACTCGACACTCATCGGCGGGCAGGACAACTGACAGGAACAGCCCAGATGACCACCGCCGAACCCGTCGCCGACGAGCCGACCATCGCCCGTCGTCCACGTCGCCGCTTCCATGAACCACAGCAGCGCCAGCGCTTTCTCACGATCCGCGTGAGCAGCGACGAGCAAGCACAGATACGCCGTGCCGCTTCCGAGCGTGCTGAGACCGTCGCCCGTTTCGTCGCGAGCGCTGCCCTCAGCGCCGCATCCCGACCTGACGCCCCACGCGACACCAACGACCAGCTCAACCGCGCGATCGACGAGCTCGCCGCCTCGCGCCGGCAGGCCGCGCGGGTCGGCAACAACGTCAACCAGATCGCCCGGGAGCTCAACTCCGGTGGTCTCCCGCACCCGACAGATCTGGTCGCCGCGTTGGCCACAGTTCGAAGCACCATCGCCACCCTGGACGCCGTGGCGGCTGCCCTTCTGAAGGATCGGAAGAAGACCTGAACCCGAACATCACCCGGGGGTCGCGGACGTACGGGCTGCTGGCCTACCTCTACGGTCCCGGCCGACGCGACGAGCACACCGACCCGCATCTCGTGGCCAGTTGGGACGGCTTCGCTCCCGACCCGGGCCGCGATCCGAACGCCTCCCTCAAGCAGCTCCAGACGGCGCTGGATATGAGGGTCGAGCAGCGCGGCTCCAAGCGGGCGCTGAAGAAGCCTGTCTGGCACTGCTCGATCCGGACCGCTCCCGAAGACCGGCTGCTCAGCGACGAGGAGTGGGCGGAGGCGGCCCGCCGTGTCGCCGAGGAGGGCGACCCGGACGGCTGCCGGTGGGTCGCCGTGCGTCACGCGGACGACCACATCCACATCGCCGCCACCATCGTGCGCGGTGACCTGCTGAAGGCGGACATCGAGTTCGACTTCCGCAGGGCCCAGGCGGAGTGCCGCAAGATCGAGAAGGAGTGGGGGCTGCGTGAGCTCAACCCTGGCGACGGCACGTCAGCCAAAGAGGCGACCAACCGCGAGAAGCACAAGGCCCAGCGGCTGTCCCGGCCGGACACCAGTCGGCAGCAGCTGCGCGACGCGGTCCGCCAGGCCCTGGCCGGCGCCCGGGACGAGGAGGAGTTCTTCTCCCGGCTGGAGACGGCCGGGGTGCTGGTCAACCGGAAGATCGGCCCTTCCGGCGACACCCTCGGATACAGCGTCGCGGCCGTCGGTGAGCGCGACGGCGCACGCGAGCCGGTCTGGTTCGGCGGCTACAAGCTCGCCCCCGACCTGACCTTGCCCAAGATCCGCCGACGCCTGGCCGTGCCCGTCGCCGACCGTGCGGCCGAGAGCCGCCCCTCCACCGGAGAGAGCGGTGGCCGGACGCCAGCAGGCCGGCGCTCCCCGGCAGCTACGGCACGCCTGCGGACGGCGGACGCCGCAGTGGAGGCAATCGACCTGCTCGGCGGCGAACCCGAGGACGCGGCCGGCGTGGTCGAGGCAACCGGTGAGGTCCTCGACGCCTTGGCGGCGACCGCCCTGTCCGGACAGAAGCAGGAGCTGCTGGCCGCAGCCCGGGCCTACGAGCGGGCCTCGCGTTCGCACGTACGAGCCGCGAACTCCGGCTCCCGCACGGTGCGGGCCGCCGCCCGCGCGGTACTGTCCGGCGGCTCCACCAGCAACCGGGGCCCGGACGGCGCCGCTGCGGCCACCCTGCTGTCGGTGCTGGTCCTGCTGGTGATCGCAGCCGGCCGCTGGCACGCCGAACAGGGCCACCGTCAGCAGGCCGCAGCCGCCCGCGCGGCGGCCGACCACCTGCGCGCCGCCTACCNTGGTGATCGCAGCCGGCCGCTGGCACGCCGAACAGGGCCACCGTCAGCAGGCCGCAGCCGCCCGCGCGGCGGCCGACCACCTGCGCGCCGCCTACCGCCAAGCCGCAGCGCAGCCGATGGCAACCCTGCGTGAGCGCGGCCGTCAGCTGCCCAAGGCGGTACGCGAACGCCAGGAGCAGGCACTTCGCCGGGCGGTACCGGGAGAGGGCGCACGCCAGCTACTGGCCGAGCCGGAGTTCGACGCGCTGGCCGCAGCCCTCGCTGAGGCCGAGGCCGCCGGGCACGACCCGCAGACCCTGCTGGATCGCACCCGATCCTGGCGAGAGCTGGACAGCGCCGACTCGGTCACCGCCGTGCTGACCTGGCGCGTTCGGCACATCGCCAAGCTCCCCCACCAGGCCGCCACCAAC
>NZ_LMCT01000006.1:108935-169662 GCF_001424875.1 Kitasatospora sp. Root107
CCGTACCAACCCCGCCTTCACTCACCCCGCCTGAGCAGGAGTTCGCCATCCACATGGCCTACGCCCCCGCCGACTACCACCTCGACATCACGGTCAACAAGCCCAAGCACGAAGGCCCGGCTCCCACACACGCTGTGTGGGAGCCGGGCCTTCGTGCTTGGGAGGGTGCAGCCCCGTCAGGGTGAGACGCAGGTCACCCAGAAAATACGGACATAGCGGGAAGTTACCTACCTATGGTGAGCGTTTTATCGCATACATCACGAGAGAGTTGGGGGCTCCCTTGACCATGTCCGACGGCAGCGACGACAGGTCCCGCTTCACTCACTTCCACTTCGGCCACGAGCCGGAGCCGGCCGAGCCCACTCCCGGCACCCTCGCCATCCCCCACCCCGGCCCGCTGAGCCCCCGCGGCATGCTCATCGCCTGCGCCCGGTGCGAGGCGACACGCGACTGGCTCCTGGTCCATGTCCACCCGGACCTCGTCTTCGTCCGCTGCCGCTGCACCCACGAGTGGCGCGAGCCGGACCTGGAGGCCCGCGACGTGGCCGCGGCGCGGGGCGAGAACTTCGAGGAGCGCGAGTGGAGCTCCTTCGAGGAGATGTACCGCGGCCTCGGCTTCGACGGCCTCTTCCACGGCACCTACCTGGCCTAATGCGCGGTGTTGTATCGGCTGCAGCATTCGGCGAGACCGATAGAGGCTGCTGGCCTGCCGTCTTACGAGGAGGCCGGCTTCGAGTCGGCCTCCTCGTCCAGCACCAGGACTTGGGCCCGCAACCGATGCAACGTGTATGCCGACCGAGGCGGCCGGTGAGTCGGGACGGTGGACGTCGGTTGCCGTTTCCTCATTCACCCTTGCGCCCCTTGCCGAGCTGCTTGTGCTCGTCCTCAGTGAGCAGCGCGAGCACCTTGCGACCGTTGTAGTGATCTCGCCACTGGCGACGCACCGCGGGGTCGGCGAGGAGGGCGACGCCCTCCTCCTCTGAGGACGTGATCTCGACTGACTCCCAGTTGCCCTCCAAGCCGATGAACGCGGTGATGACGATCCGGACGGCTTGGCGGCAGAGGGGCCGGGTGGTGCGCTTCACGCACGATTCCTCCTGGGAGCACACGGGGCGGGCCGGTGAGCTGGATCCGTGTTACCTGCGATGGTGCGTGCTACCGGCGTCGGCGAGCGCCGCGTCCACGCTCCGCTGCAGGCGCAGAAGCCTCCCTTGGGAGACGATCTGCTGGACGCACGTCGTGCCGAGAGCGTAGATGAGCAGGGTGTGGTGAAGGCCGCCGCCGAGGCGGCAGTGGCGACGGTTCCGGCAACAGCGAGGAAGTGGATGCGGGCGAAGCTGTCGGCGAGGTCCTTCGACGCCTTCGACGTGCTGATGGTGACCGTCTCCCAGGGGCAGCGGCTGATATGGGTGTCCATGTTTGCTCTGCTTGGCCTATTTGCGCCACGACCGGCTGGGCGCACCGGTGCCAGAGCCCACGCTGCCCGAACTGGCTTGCCGCCAGGAGGCAATGGCGTCCGACCGGCGTCATAGGATTCGGACAGCCGCCCGGAGAAGCAGTGGCGGACCAAGGTGTGCTGGAGTGCCATGCGGTTTTTGGTAGTCCCCCGCGGCAAGAGGGCCTTTCCGTTGGTCCCCCGGCCCTTCGCGCTACTTGAGGTCGACGAGTGGGACGACTTCGGCTTCCGCACCCAGTACTCGCTGTCGGTCGTCGACAGCGGTGGAAGAATGCACGAGATCGGAGCGGTCAAGATCGGCCGCCGAGGGATGTCCGTCGCTACCGACGACATCCGCCCCCGGATCCCGGAAGACTTCACCCAGCTCTCGGCCGAGTACTTCTCCGTTGGGCAGGAGGATCTCTACTACGCGCAACTTGCCGACGTCGGCGGCTGGATCCGCCAACAGGTCCTGACCGGTCTCCGGGACATGGCCTACGCCCCGGAGATCCTGGAGGAGGTGTCATCGGAGGACGTCGCGCACAGGTCGCTGTGGCGCGTCGTCAAGCCGAACCTCATCCAAACGCAGTTCGCCCGCCTCGCGCAGCACGGCGGAAGCCGCGTTCTGAGCTTCAGGGTGGCGTACCACCTGCCCGGGCCCGACGGCGACGACGGCCTGCATCTGACCTTCCACGCCCGCCCGGAGCACCGGCCTCCCCACAACATCCATGTCCTGACCGGGCGCAACGGCGTCGGCAAG
Source organism: Kitasatospora sp. Root107 (assembly GCF_001424875.1). Lineage (GTDB taxonomy): Bacteria > Actinomycetota > Actinomycetes > Streptomycetales > Streptomycetaceae > Kitasatospora. Next base: position 111,131 of record NZ_LMCT01000006.1, read on the forward strand.
TCCTTCCTGCTCAACAAGCTCGTCCTCGCCGCAGTCGACCCGCAGGCCGACCCCGACGAGGTCGGGTCCATCGACGAGGTCGGCCGCGCCAAGTTCCGCTCCTTCACCAACCTCGTCTATGTCTCCTTCAGCGCATTCGACGACCTGCCGAGTTTCCCTGAGGTGAGGCGGATGCCGGTCAGTCGCATCGACCTGCGCGTCCAGGGCAAGAGCGGGTCCCCGAGGCTCAAGACACCGACAGCACTGCTCAAAGAGTTCGCCGAGGGCGCCGAGGCGTGCTTGTCCGGCGGGTACAGAGACCGCTGGACCAGCGCGCTGGAGACCCTCGCCTACGGGGGGAGCGGCCTGCTCCCTCCGGACTGGATCGAGCAGTTCCTGGCCAGCACGAGCGAGACGGTCCGAAACAGGAAGGCCAGGGCGCTCTTCCGGAACCTCAGCTCAGGACACAAGATCGTTCTCCTGGCGATCACCAAGCTGGTCGAGCTCGTGGGCGAGCGCACTCTGGTGATCATCGACGAGCCGGAAACGCACCTGCACCCACCACTGCTGTCCGCTCTCGTCCGGGCGATCTCCGACCTGCTCACCGAACGGAACGCGCTGGCGATCGTCGCCACCCACTCCCCCGTCGTCCTCCAGGAAGTGCCGGCCAGCTGCGTGTACAAGCTCCGCCGGTACGACAATCTCCTGGTGGCCGACCGGCCGACCCAGGAGACCTTCGGCGAGAGCATCGGCATCCTGACGCAGGAGGTCTTCGGCTTGGAAGTCACCAACAGCGGCTTCCACCACGCCATCGCCCAGTTGGTCGCCCAGGGCCGCACCTACGAAGGGATCATGGACGAGTACGGCGGGAACCTCGGCGGCGAGGCCCGTATCCTCGCCCGCTCCCTCGTCGCAACTCACAGAGTCGGCCGCGCCCGGGGCGAGGACCTCAGATAATGCACCCGCTCCCCAGACCACGGCTGGACGCCGCCACCGTCTTCGGTGTGTGCTCCAACGCCGCCAAGCTCAAGAAGGACAAGAAGGCCCTGGAGGGCCACTCCCAAACCGTGGTCGACGCCGTCGCCGCGTACGAGGCCGCTGCCGCCAGCCGGGCGCTGCACACCCTCCAGCACCTGGTGCACGAACCGGGCGGCGCACCGGATCTGACCGGTATGCCACCCAAGCCGAAGACGGCCGCGATCAACGTCGCGCTCATCAACGGTTACACCAACCGCATGGCCAAGAAGGGCAGTGCCGGCCACACCTTCTACCTGGAGCTGCAGAAGTCCGGCCCCGACGGCCAGTGCGCGCTGTGCGGGTGCCGATACGCCGACACGCTCGACCACCAACTGCCCAAGACTCTGTACCCGTTGCTCGCCGTCGCCCCCAGCAACCTGGCACCCGCATGCTCGGGTTGCAACAAGAGCAAGCTGGACCTCAACCCGGTCGATGCCAGCCAGCAAACCCTGAACCCCTACTTCGACCACGAGGCCGACCAGCACACCTGGCTCACCGCCCGGATCACCCCCCTGCCGCAGGGCAACGACACCCCGTTCGACATCACCTTCCACGCGGAACCTCCGCCCGACATGCCGCCGGTCCTGGCAGCCCGCGCGAAGTTCCACATCGATCAGCTCCACCTCGCGGAGGTGTACGCGTCCAATGCCGCTTCCCGGGTACGGACCGAGAGCCGCCTCATCCGCGACCTGGCCTTGGTGGACCCGGACGACATCCGCGAGCACCTTGCCTACAATGCCAAGAACTGGACGACGGAGCAGCGCAACGGCTGGGAAGCTGCCCTATACACCGCTCTGGCCAACGACGACTGGTACGTCAACGGTGGGTACCTAGTAGTCGCGGGCTGAGCCGGGGACCTTCGTGTTCGGCGGCCGATCGACCGGTGCCGCTGGCGAGAAGCATGCGGCAGCAGGCCAGTGTTCGCGGTCGATTGGTCGGGACGGGACGACGAACGCCCCGACCCCAAGCGTGTGTGCTCGACACCGAGGGCGTGGGTGGGGCGGGTGACAGCCGTTCAGCTCGCTGGTGGCGCGGGTGCGTCACCCGCCCGGTCGGCCGGGGTCGGCAGCTCGGTGGGCGCGGGCGTGGTGGTTCATCAGCCGGTGCGGCGGGTGGCCGCCCTGCCGGGCACCGCAGATGCGGCTGCTGTCCGGGGACACGGCCACCCGCTCCATCTTGCCGCTTGGCCGCGCAGGTGCCTCGCTATCTTGATCAACGCGCTCCCGCTTGAGGAATACGACGCACCAGGAATAAGTGGTCTCCGCCGGTAGAATAGGTCGAATTGCATCGGATGCAACATATTGTGACGGCATCTGGCGCTGAATCCGGACATGGCAATAGCCCGCACCACGATGTGGTGCGGGCCCTTCTTCCTCATCCGGCCGAGGCGGCTGCCGTGGTCAGCGGGTGGTGTAGCGGGTGACGCCGTTGGCTGTGTCGGCCACGACGACGTGCCCAGCCCGCTGCAGGCGACGGAGGCTGAGTCGGATGGGGCCGGGATGTCGGCCCAGGTGCCGGGCGAGGTTGTCGGCGCTGCACGGCAGCCGGGTTCCGCGCAGCCACTGGACGACGTCGGTGTCGGTGAGAACGTCCCAGGTGCGGGCTGCCCGGATGGTGACGAGGACGAAGGCGCCGCACACGATGAGGTTGCCACCGTGGAAACCGGGGTCGGTGACGGCTTCGTGGACGCTGCGGAAGGCGAACCCCGCAGCACCCGTGGCCCCTGAGGCGACCTGGATTCGGACGAACGTCTTGATGGCGCGGTCGCGGGTGGTGCGGGCGGTGTACTTCACGTGCTGGAGCCTCCAGAGCCGAGGACGAAAGGAGAGCTGGGCATCGGTGCGGGGATGCCTGGAGCGGGTCAGCTGGGCGTGTCGCGCTGCGGGGGGATCCGCCCGGCCGCGAGGGCGGCCATCGTGGCGCGCTGGAGGCGCTGAAGCTTCATCTGGAGGGCGATCTGCTGGGCGCACACCAGGATGAGGGTGGCGGCGAGCAGGTTCAGGTGGAGGCCAGCGCAGGTCGCGGCTGCCGCGGCGGTGGTGACGGTGCCGGCGATGGCGAGGTACTGCGCGGTGGCGAAGGTGTCGGTGAGGTCGGCTTCCTGGGCGTCACTGTCGGTGCTGATGGTGAGCGTCCTTCGGTGGTGTCTCAGCGGCTGGTGCGACTGTGCATGGCGGTGAGCAGATCCAGGACCAGCTCGACCGGTGCGTCGCTGTCGAAGACCGCCTTCCATCCTGGCTCGCAGGCCGTGCCGGTGACTGCGACGGTCCAGGTGTCCGCGTGCGGGTCGTCGGGGGCGTAGCCGAGGTAGACACGGGTGTCGGGGGACGCGGCGTGGATGGTGCCGCAGGGGTCGATGACCCAGCTCCAGCTGTGCGCAGTGAGGAAGCCGCTGATCTCGTACGGGCTGCCCGCGCCGATCAGCCAGTCGCGGTGCGCGATCGGGCCACCGGGCTTGAGCCCGGGGACGGTGGGAGCGGTGACGGCGATGGTCACAGTGGATGCCTTCCTGCTCGAAGACGTCCATGTTTGCTTCGGTATCAGCTGTTTGCGTAATCCGTGGCGTCTGCCCGGGGCGAACACACGGCGCCGTGATTGTGACCTGCACCGGTAGCTGGACACTTGCAGAGGCAGATGGCCGACACGGGATGCAGTCCGATCTGTGCGGCGGCGACCCACCTTTACATCCGGTACGCAAACCCCTACTGCCTGCGCATGATTGATGCACGAACGAGGGGCTTGCCACAGATCCGAGACAGGCAGATTCCGCTTCCACGTTTTCCCGATGCTTCGTCAGCACCAGTTCTAAGGTGGTGATTTAGTCGGCATCCACAGCCTCGGCGCCTTTGGAACGGTCGGAGGGCTGGCGCTGAGGCACAGTCGCCGACTCAGGGCCATAGGCGGGGAAAGGGCAAAGACATGAAGCACTTGGTGGAGCTGCCGGTCGGCGAAACGACCGTGAAAGTGGAGATCTCGGTCGAGGATGACGGGCTGGTACAGGTCTCCCGGCCTGAACGACTGGCCCGACGCGCCGCCAGGTCGCTGGGCGAGATGCTCGCGGATATCCGCCCTGTCGCCGAGGAGTTCGTCACGGGGCTCGGCTCCATGACACAGCGCCCTGACGAGGTGTCACTCGAGTTCGGCCTGACGATGTCGGCCGAGGCAGACCTAGTGATCTCCTCGGCGGCTGCGGAGGCGAACTTCACAGTCTCCATGACGTGGCACCCCTCGCGTGGCGACACCGAGCCGACCCTGCCGTCGTGACAACGTCGGAGGCCCTGGCGGGCCACGACGCGGGTGCGCTTGAAGCGGCGGTCGTACGTATCCACAGCAAACTGGCCGGCCCGATCGGTGTCGGGTTTCTGATCAGCGAGCGATTGGTGCTCACCTGTGCGCACGTTGTGAGCAGCGCGTTGGGCCTACCGGTGGGTGAGAGGCCACCGGACGACGTCGAGGTAGCTCTGGACGCCCCACTGTCCGGGCCACGTCCTGGTGAGGCGGTGCCTGGTCAGGCAACGCTGAAGGTCTGGGGGCCAACGCAGCCGGTGGGCGCGGACCTTGCGGTTCTCGAACTCGGCTCTCCGCTCGCCGGGACCCGGCCGGTGCGGCTTCTCCAAGCGGGCCCGCAGGAGGTTTGGGGGCACTCGGCGAGGGTGTTCGGTCTTCCGCAGGGCCGGCCGGGCGGGGTGTGGCACGCAGGCGTTCTGCGGGGGCGCCAGGCCGACGGCTGGGTACAGCTGGACCTGTCCGGCGAGGGCTACCGGGTGTCGGGCGGGTTCAGCGGCGGCGCGGTCTGGGATCAGGAACTGGGTGGGGTGGTGGGCTTGATGGCGGTTGCCGAGGCCGGCAACCCTCCCGTCAGCTACCTCCTGCCGGCATCAACGCTTTTCGCCTCCTGGCCAGAGCTGCAAGCGCTGGCTCTGCCGCCGTCGCCGTTCCGAGGGCTGTCGCCGTTCCGGGAGGCGGACGCTGCGGTGTTCTTCGGCCGGGACGCAGACGCCGTCGAAGTTGCCTTGATCGTCGGCGGCGAGCGGTGGACCACGCTGGTGGGACCCTCGGGGTGCGGCAAGTCATCGCTCGCGATGGCGGGGGTCATCCCTCGCCGACGCCAGGCCGGAGACGTGACCGCGGTGGTCAGGTTCGCCTGGTACGACAGCGGGCTGCGGGCGCTCGCCGCAGCCCTAATGCCTCTGCTGGGGCCGGAGCCCGCCGAGGCCGAACGTGCGGGGCGAATCTCCGAGCTGGCAGCAGAGCTCGGGCAGCGGGGCCTACGGGAGATCACCCACCGCATCCTCCACCTGCACTCCGGACAGCGGCTACTCCTGGTCGTCGACCAACTGGAGGAGCTGCTCACCCTCGGCGACGACGACATCGACGCGGTCGCCGAGGTGCTGACCGGACCGAGCACCACGCCAGCGGTTGCAGTACTGGCCACGCTGCGCGCCGATCTGCTGGACGCCGCTTTGGTGCACCCTCGGCTGGGCCCGCTCGTCAGCCGACGCGTCCACGCGCTCGACCCGATGACGCCCGACCAACTCGGCGAGGCGGTCCGCCGCCCGATCGAGGCCGTGCCAGGCATCTCCTACGAGGAGGCCCTGCCCGAGCGCATCCTCGCCGACGCCGGGACCGGGCCCGGTGTCCTCCCTCTGCTCGGCTTCACCCTCGACCTGTTGTGGAAGGCACGCAGCGGGACGCTCATCGGCCACCGCGACTACAGCGCGCTGGGCGGAGTCGCCGGAGCCCTTGGCAGATACGCGGACGAGGCATGGGCTGCCGCGATCGGAGCCGAGGACGCCGCCGGCGGCGAGCGGCTGCTGACCCGGCTCGTGAGCGTACCGCTGGGGACAGCGGCACCTGTGCGCCGTACCGTACTGCGCCAGGAGACTGGCCCCGCAGAGTGGGAGGTCGCCGAACGTCTCGCGGCCAGCCGGCTTCTGGTGATTCGAGGAGCGGGCGGTGCCGAGAGCGTCGAGCTCGTCCACGAGTCACTGATCACCGCCTGGCCGAAGACCCGGGACCGTGTGGTGGCCGACCGCGCCTTCCTGGCCTGGCGGGAGGGCGCTCAACGCGACATGGAACGCTGGACGAACGCGGACCAGCCCGCCGACATGCTGCCCAGGCGCACCGCACTGGCCGCCAGCACCCAGTGGCTGCCCGCACGCCAGGCCGAACTCAGCGAAGCGGTGCGGGAATTCCTCTCCCGCGGCCGTCGGCGCCAGCGCCGACGTCGCGCTCTGCTGGCGGGTATCCTCGCCACCGCCTGCGCGCTGGCGTTGATCACGGCCGTCGCCGCCGTGAACGCACGACGAGCGGACCGCGAGGCCGCCCAGAACGCCGCACTCACCCGCGCCGACGCCCTCGCGGCCAAAGCCGCCGACCTGGTACGTTCCGATCCCGGCCGAGCCGCGCAGCTCGCGGTCGCCGCCTACCGGACCGCGCCGACCCAGCGCTCCATCGGCCAGCTCTACTCAACGCTCGGCCTGCCCGTGAACCGGATCCTCTCCGCTACCGGAAGCCCGGTGCTGCGCGTTGCCGCCCAGAGCCGTGGACCGCTGATCGCCGCGGCGAGCGAGGACAGCTCGGTCCGCGTGTGGACGACCGAGGGCGGTGCCGTGCCGGTACTGCAGACCACGCTCGCCACGCACGCGTCCGCTTCCATCGCGCTGGCGCCCAGCAGCCCACTGCTGGCCGCCGCGTGCATCGACAGCAATGGAATGTGCCTGATCTCCGTCGCCGATCCCCAGCACCCCCGCGTACTGTCGGTCCTCCCGCTGCCGCCCGCAAAGCAGCTGCCCACCGACGACCGTCGCATTTCCTCCCTCGCTTTCAGCCCGGACGGCTCCCTGCTCGCCGCCGCAACGTTGAAGGGCCCCACCCTGCTGTGGTCCCTCACCGACCAGGCTCATCCTCAGTTCGTGGATCTGCTGGCCGGCGAAGGCAGCGGGGACATGGTCGGCGCGGTCGCCTTCGCACCAAACGGACGGCTTCTCGCAACAACGAACCAGATGGGCACGACCCGGCTGTGGGATCTCACCACACCAACCACGCCGCGCGCTGGAGCGACGATTGCCCGTGGCTACCAGTCCCTGGCATTCGGCCCCGACAGCACATGGCTCATCGCGGTCGGCAACTCGCACATGGACGTGTGGAACCCTGCTGACACCAGCAAAGCGATCATCGACTACCCGCAGCTCGACTCGACGGACCTGACCAGCGTCTCCGTCAGCACCGACGGCCTGTCGGTCGCCATCGGCGGAATCAACCCTTCCGGCAGCAGAGGCGTGCTGTGTGGGTTCGACACCGCCGAGATCGCGCCCGGCGCGACGTTCCCGAACATGTGCACCAGCATGGGCTTCGGCACCGCCGCCCTCGCCTACACCAGCGATGGCCGTATCGTGGCCGGCGGAGCCGACCGGGCCGTACGCCTGTGGACAGACCCGCTGCCACACATCACCGGAGCCCGGGTGACGAACCGCCAGCACTGGGCGTTCAGCCCCGACGGCCAGCTGGCTGCCGTCAGAAGCGGACCGGAGGCGGATTTTGACCACATGCCGCGCGAGGTACGCCTGTGGAAGATCACCGGCGCCGGTCAGCCCGAACGACTCGGCGTGATCACCACCGAGGCATCTCCGCAGCTCGTGTCGTTCATCAGGCCGACCATCCTGCTGACAGTCGACCACGACGGCGCCGTCCGGCTGTGGGACACCAGCAACCCGAGCTCCCCCGCCCCGGGCATCGTGCTCGACCGCGCGGACTTCAGCGTCGATCGCGCCAGCTTCATCTACTTCGTCGGCGTCACCGTGGACGGCGACAAGATCGCCGTCCAGACCACAAACGAGCTCCACCTGTGGCAGGTCACCGACAGCCAGGCCGCCCACCGGATCGGCACCATACCCATCCCCGACAAGGAGAGGGTTACCGGGATCATCGACCGTGACACCGCTTTCGTCGCGTCGGCGGACAGCATCGCCTGGTGGAACATCACCGATCCCGGCCACCTGCAGCACTCCGGCGAGTCCGCGGTGAAGGGTGCCGTCTACGGTTCGCTGAGTTCTGTGACGGGCCTCGTCGTCGGCACCGGACACAACAGCTACAACAACGTCCCGCTCCAGCTGTACACGTTCGACCACGGGCAACTGCGCAACACCGTCCAGCTCGCCGAGAACTCGGGCAGCGATCTAGCCCTCGACAGCACCCTCCACCTGGTCGCGGCGTCCGGCCCCTCCGGGAACAGTGTCACTCTGTTCGACATCCGCGACCCTGCCCAGCCCAAAGCCCTGTCGACCGTCGCCGTCGCCAGCATCGGCCGCCTACAGACCCTCGAACTCCACCCGGAGAAACACCTCCTGGCCGCATCGGGCAGCGAAGGAATCCAGCTGTGGGACATCCGCGACGCCGCAAGCCCGAAACCGATCACATCGTTCCGGCCGGCCAGCAGCATCGGCACCGATATGCAGCTCACCCCGAGCTCCGGCCTGGTCTCCATCTCTGGAGGAGGCGAATCCGTCGCCTTCCTCGACCACGACCCCGCCGCCATCGCAGCCCGCCTCTGCACACTCGTCGGCGGAGACATCACCAAGGACGAATGGGCCCGCGCCGCCGCGGGCATCCCCTACTCACCCGCGTGCCCGCGCTGAACCGTTCAGCTCGTAACCCGACGGGGTGACCTTGCTGGGCCAGCCGCCGCTGAAAGTCACACTGCCTGTGACCTGCACCAGCAGCTGGCTACTTGCAGGTCCAGCTGGCCAAGTGCTTCACCAACCAGCGCCGATCCGGGGGTGCTACCTACTGCGCGGGCCGATCCGGGGCCCGTCCTGGCCAACTACTGACGCGGGAAATAGCCAACCCCTGCTGAACGCGGCCCCCCACCGCGGCCAACCCACCGCGGCTTGGCCACCTACCGGTGCAAGTCACAGTGATCGTGACGTCCATGGGTCTGGCCTCCCAACGGTGAAGCCGGGCTCAGCAGCCACGCGAGAAGCGTCTCCACTGGGTCGGCTACCGCAGCAAGTCGGATTCAGCCGTGAAGGGTTGGGCCTGGGCGCGCCGTGTATCGGTGCTGCGCGCCTCGGCTCGGCAAGGTTGTCAAATGCCCCAACGGGCCTGTGTGGGCTGCGGTACAACGGTTGCGATCCGACCGAAGAGAGGAACACCCTGATGCGAAGTGGCCGCCGCGTTCGATACGGCTCGGGCGACAACGCGGTGCTGAGGATGGCTCTGTGGCGCGCGTGGAAGTCGAAGTGCTACTGGTGCAAGGGACCGGTGGAGTTCAACACCTGCCAGATCGACCACATCATCCCGCAGGACGTCAGCGACGATCGTCTAAAGATCCTCAAGGTGGAGTTCGGCCTGCCGGAGGACTTCGACCTCAACGACCCGCAGAACCTCGCGCCGATCTGCGTGCCCTGCAACGGGGCGGGCCGCAAGGGTGGTGCCACCTACAGCGAGCCGGTCTACATGAGCCAGCTGAAGCAGGCGGCAAGGCACCGCCGGGCGGTCGTCGCGTCCGTGAGGGGCTTCGGCCGTTCCGGCAAGGTCGCCGGGCACCTGCTGGAGGTCATCACGGCGGACCTCGGCCAGGGGAACGTCCGTGAGGAGTTCCTAGAGTTCGCGCCTACGATCGTCCAGATTCTGGCGATGGCCGACAGCGACCTGGCCGGCTACCTGTCGTTCGAGCGTGTCGAGGTCGAGGTCGACAGACAGCTCGGGACCGAGCAAGGCGTCAACGTTTCCCTCGACGAGCGGGGGCGGATGACGGAGTCCCTGCTCAAGGAGGTGTGCGGGGCTGATCTCGCGTCGGTGTTCCAGGCTCCCATCCGGGAACTGCTGCGTGAGATCGGCACGCGAGCAACCGCCGGTTTTGAGGCGCTGGAGTCGGACAGCCCGATCTGCGCCGGCGAGCCCGTCCGCGACTGGCTCGTCGTCGATGTGGAATCGCTCGACTACCAACGGGAGAGGGACGTCATCGAGGTCACCATCGGAGGCGTCTTCGAATGCAGCCTGTCGGCGGGTCTGACGCGCAGCGATCCCCGGGGAGACGGACTGGAGGATCTTCAAGGTGACGCGGTGGTCAGCGGCACGTTTACAGCCTCTGCGTCCTGGGACCTGGCTGATGCTCTGTCCGGACTGGAAGCGGGCGACTGCGTCATCGGCGAGTGGACGCAGGAATCCTGGTGCTGATCTGAGCCGCCGAGCCGGGGTGCCGTCAGGGTCATCTCCGGTTGGGACGAGGCGAGTTCGCGGCCTGCGACGGCGGGAGTGCCGCCGGTGAGGCGGGCGTCTCGGTGACGGTGCGCGATCGTACGCCGCCCCGGGGACGGGCCCCAGCGGTCCGGCCGTGCTCGGTGCGGCGGCAGGCGTCCAGGAGGACGGGGGCGTGCGTGGCCCACACGTCCATCTCGTGCCAGATCTCGGCGGCGACTTCTTCGACGAGGGGGTGGGAGAGGTCTTCGGAGGAGGCGATGAGCTCGCGGAGCCGTCGGTGGGCCGAGGTGTAAGTGGCCGTGAGCTCGCGGGTGCTGTGGGCGAGCCGGGGGTCCGGGCGGTCCGTGGCGCTGACGTGACTAACGTGCAGCAGTAACGCGGCCCCGTGTTCAAGAACAGTCGTGAAGCTCGCCCAGGCGGCGAGGTCGCGTTCGACGATGCGGGTGTCCCACGCGTCGGTGTCCACGACGTTGCCGCTCTCGTCGCAGAAGCCGTCGTTCACGGCGTCCCAGCTGATGCTCCTATCGGCTGTCAAGCGGCGGTGAGCCAGTCGCGGTAGGCGTTGGCGAGGGTGTCGTCGCGGCGGGTGCCGCGCTCGATGGTGGAGATGACTGCGGGCCAGACGCCGAAGTGGTTGGCGACGGCGGTGAGGGTGATGTTCTTTGCCCGGCGTGCCGGGCGAAGGTCGGCGATCTCGGGGACGGCGACGGTCGTGGTGAGGCAGCGGAAGATCTCTCGGGCGATGGCGCGTTTGAGGAGGCGGATGATCTCCTTCTTCGTGCGGCCGGCCTGGGTCTGGCGGGCGACGTAGTCGCGGGTGCGCTGGTCGCTGGACATGCGCACGAGGGCTATGCGGTAGAGGGCCGCGTTGGCCGCGCGGTCTCCGCCGCGGGAGAGGCGGTGGCGGTTGGTCTTGCCGCTGGAGGCGGGGACGGGGGCGACGCCGCACAGGGCCGCGAAGGACGTCTCGGTGCGCAGGCGGTCGGGGTTGCCGCCGGCGGTGATCAGCAACTGGGCGGCGGTGTCCGGGCCGACGCCGTGGGTGGCGCGCAGGCCGGGGTTGAGGTCCGTGACCAGGGTGTCGAGTGCTGCGGTGAGGGCGTGGTGTCCTCGGTCAGGGCCTGGACGCGCTTGGCGAGGGTTCTGAGCGCGGTCAGGATCGCGGTGTGGACGCCGTCGCCGGTCGGGCGGAGCCGGGCGAGGGCCTCGGTCCGCTTTTCGCCTTGCAGTGCGCCGTACTTGGCGCGGATGTCGTCGGGCGCGCCGATGAGGGTGTGCCCGATCTGGTTCAGTGTGGCGGTTCGGGCCTTGACCGCCGATCGGGCCGCGTTGTGCAGGGCCAGGATACCGGCGACGCTGTCGTCCTTGGGGGTGCTGGAGGCCCGGCCGGAGAGGACCGCGCGGGCGGCGGCGTAGGCGTCGATGGGGTCGGACTTGCCGATGCGGCGGCGCTCGGCCTTGTCGGGGCGGTTGACCTCCACCACCGTCAGGCCCATCTGACGGGCGGCGCGAGCGAAGCCGGAGCCGTAGGAGGAGGTGCCTTCGACTCCGACCGCGGTGACGGTGCCGTGGGCGGTCAGGAAGGCGATCGCCGCCGTGTAGCCCGGGGCGGTGGTGGGGAACTCGGCGTCCGCGACATGGCCGCCGCAGTCGGTGACGACCGCGACGTGGATGGTGTCAGCGTGGGAGTCCACACCACCGAACACCGTGTGATCCGTGGCGCTGGGGGTATTTGGTCCTGTCATGCTGGAGCTGCCTTCCTAGCCGGAGGCGGCCCGGCCGGGTGGGGCAGACAGGACACTGAGGGGGCCTCTGGCCAGGCTCCTATAAGGTCATGCTCCGCCTGGCCGGGGCCATCGAGAACGGGCCCCGGCAGCCGGACGGAACAGCCGAAGGACAGCCCAGCAGGGCGTCAGTCAGTGGCAGAGCCACGACCACCGGGGACCCAGTTACGACTATCAGTGTCGGTGGCCGCCCGGATGCCGCGGACCGCCCCCTCGATCGCCTCGAAGGAGCCGGGCGGGCGGCTGGCGGCCGGCTGGGGTTGAGGTTTGTCGTTCACCGGGCCTTCCTTGCCGGGTCGGGCGCAGTACGGGTGCGTGCGGGAAGCCCCGTGGCGGTGGCGGGCAGAGGGCTCCGGCGGGCCGTGGACAGGAGGGCCGACAGGGCCCGGGTGGATCGGGCGTCAGGGTGTTCGAGGGAGGCCGGGTCAGAGGCCGGGTGGCGGTATCGGAAGTCCAGGGCGGCGATGGCGAGGGTGTCGGCCTGGGTGATCGGCTCCAGCCGGGCGAGGTGGGTCATGTAGGCCGGGATCCGGTCGTCCAGCGGGCCTGCCCCGTGGGGCAGTTCGTTGGCCCGGGCTACGGCGTGGGCGACCTGGACCTCGACGAACGGTGTCCAGCCCGGGTCGAGGTCGGCCGCCCGGCACATCTCGGCACTCACGTTTCGAAGGGCTTCGGGCAGGGTCCTGCCGCCGGGGATCCACTGCTCGTGCTCGTCCCGGCCGGTGTACCGCTTCTCCGAGAGTTGCAGGCTGCTGTGGACCACCGCCCCCAGCAGTTCGCGCAGTTGCTCATCGCGGAGCCACGAACCGCTCGGGCGGGGAATGCCGGGACGAGCGGCGGGCGATCGGCTGCGGGTGCCGAGGGTGGGGGTGGGGTCGGCGGCGCGCTTGGCTGCTGCGAAGACGGCGTCGCGGTGCCTGGCCGATGCGCGGTCGAGGGCGACGAGGGTCTGCGGGAGGCGACCGTCGAGGGCATGCTCGATGCCGTGGTCGGCAGCGTGGGCGAGGAGGAACGCGGCGTCGGCCGCGACCACGGACGCCAAGTCGGGCCCGGAACGGCTGTGTTGGTCGGCCGAGGCGTCGAGGGCGTCGAGGACGGGCACACGGCCGGCCAGCAGGTGCGCGTCGTGCAGCACCTCACGGGCAGCCTCGCGGCCGTAGGGGTAGATGTCGAGTGCGGCACCGGCCTCAGGGTTCGGCGGGCGAGGGACGGGGGCCTCCATGGAGTAGCGGTCTACCGGCGGGGTGCAGGAGCGGCGGTGGTACCGGTCGCCGGAGCGGACGGTGGGGCAGCGGGGCTGCCGATGCTCGTGCTGGTCTCGGCCGTGCGCAGGCCGATCGACCGCAGGACGGCCGCCGCCCGTGCCGGTTGGAATTCGTCGATCGAGCGGACGGTCACGTACGGCAGGTGGTGCACCGGGACGGTGCGCACCGACCGGCGAGCCGGGGAAGGGCGGGAGAGCTCGTCGTGGAGCAGGTCGACGAGGTGGGGCGGTGCGCCGGCGGAGAGCGTGACCGACCAGCGGTCGGGGCTCAGCCCGGGACCGGCGATGAACCAGTAGCCCGGCGGATCTGTTCTCGGGTCTGCGGTGTCGGTGGGCTGCGCGGTGCGGGCGGCGAAGCAGGCCAGCCGGTCCGGGGCGCTGTGGAGCTGCGCGTCGGGGCGGTCGAAGGCGATGCTCCACCCGTCCGCAGGTTCCCTGCGGCGGTAACCCGCTGCTGGGTCGGTCGGGCCGAGGACCTGCTCCGGGTTCTCCCGCAGCCCCCGGGCCAGGGCGTCGACCAGGGGGAGGGTGATCTCCTCCGGGGTGTGGGCGGTGACGGCGGCGTGCCACCCGGGGTGGCCCTGGGAGGCGATGTCGATGGTGAGCACGGGGTGGGCGGCGCTGCGCGGCTCGGTCACSAGGGCCCGGCCGCAGGGACTGCGGGCCTCCCGGATGCTGTTCATGTGCTCGACGCGGGTCCAGCCGTGGTCGTTGACCAGCAGCGCGGTGGCGCGGTTGAAGTCGTACGGGCCGCCGGCCAGGTACCGGGGCCGGACGTGGACAAGCGGCGGCGGGCCGTGGGGGTCCTCGGGGATCGGTGCCTCCTGGTGGGGCAGTTGGTAGTCAGCGGGTGCGCCGACACCGGCCGCTCGTTGCGGAGCTGCTGATCGCCATACGGGATCGGGCGGCGCGTGGCGAGGCGGCGGCGTTGGTTCGCGTCAGCGTCCGCGGGCGGGGTCGGGCGGTGTGGGTCCAGCCTGCGGCGGTGCGGCGGGCGGCCCTGGCCGGGAGTGGATCTGGGTGCTTCGTCCGCGGGCGGCGGCGGCCCGGGCGCTGTCCTCCTCGGCGGGGATCGGGGGCAGCGGCTGGCTGGTGTCCTGGGTCCAGTCGCTCGCGGCCGCCCAGGTCTCGAAGCCGCCTTCGCGCAGGGTGTAGGTGTCGGCTCGCATGTCGATCTCCTCGAAGAACACGCGGTACTCGGGCTGGCCGGGGAGCTGCTGGGTGTCGCGGGCGATGGCCCAGGTGTAGAAGGAGTACTGCAGCCGGGCTGCCCACTCGGGGCCGGAGCTGGGAAGGCCCTCCGTGCCGCGCTCGGGGTCGGTGACCGTGTCGTCCGTGTAGTCGTCGCGGATGTCGAAGCGGTCGCCGGACAGACGCAGGCGCTCCTCCAGGTCGGTGGTCGCCGAGTCCGCGGGCGCGACGGCGCCGTCGGACTGCCGGGCGATGACCGTCGGGTCGGCGCCGCGGGCGATGAGCCAGCGCTGTGCGAGAGCGACCAGCGGCTCGCGGGAGTAGTCGAAGCGGAAGGTGCCCGCGTCCAGGTCGCGGTGCACGTGGATGGCCGCGATCTGCGGCAGCCCGGGCACATCCCAGGTCATCGAGCCGTCGTAGACCACGTAGTAGCTATCGGTCGGCTGGGCGGCGTGCGGGGCGGAGCGGTGCTCCTGGGCGAGGGGTCGGAGGCAGTCAAGGACGCGGCTGAGCTGCGACTCGGCGGAGTCGTCCGCGTCGGTGACTGGCTCCAGCTCCTCGACGAGGAAGTCGAGGTCGGTGGCTTCGATCGGGTGTCCTTAAAGCGGGGCGGGCTGGCGGGGAGAAAGTCCGGCGGCAGACAGACCGCGGTACCGGCCGGGCGGATGCGCGGTGGTGGTGCTGGGTGCCTCGTCCGTCGGCGTGGCACTGGACGCCGGGACCGGGGCGGCGGAGGGTGCGTTGCTTCGGACGCGGGCCGCGTGGGCTGCCGGGGAGAGCCGCTCGTCGGCGTCCGGGACGAACGCGTTGACGCTGACGTTCTCGGCGGTGAACCGCAGCGTCCGGAAGGCCCCAGTGCGCAGCAGCGGTTCGGGGTCGGCGAGTTCCCGGGTGAACGCCGCGCAGGGCTGACGGTCACCATGTCGGAGGGGTCGAACCAGTCCTGGCGCTCGATCAGGTCGCGGAGCAGGAGCGGACATAGAGATTTCCGGAAGTGGGGAGCAGTGGTCAGCGGGTGCGTTTGGCCTGTGGGCCGAGGAGTCCGGTGGGCCGGGGGGTGTCGGCGCGGGGGGCAGTGGTGATCACGGCTGCGGCGGGGCTGCGGCTGCGCGAGGCCCGGGCAGCTGGTGAGAGCGTGACGTCGGCCGTCTCCAGACGGACAGCGCCGAGGAACTGCTGCGGGATCCGGTGGGTGTGGCGGTGGACGGGAGCTGGGTCGGATACGGCTGCGGAGAGAGCGCGGACGAGGTGGAGGGGGGTGAGGGGGGACACTGCGGCGCGCCAGCGGTGGCCCGGTGCTCCGGTGACGTCGATGGAGGCTCCCCAGTGCGTGGTCTGTGTGAGGGCGTCGGCGGCCCTTGTGCCGGGGACGAGCCGGCCGTGGGTGATCCGGGCGGTGGCGTGTCCGTCGGGCGAGATCAGGTGAAGGTCGGCGTCGTCGGTGTGCGTGACCCACCCGGCGGCGGTGAGCGGCTGCACGGAGTCGCCGACGCTCATGCCGGGTCCGGGGCCGAACGAGGCTGAGGTGCCGAGGTCGATGTCGGTGGCGAGGGAGTCGGTGAGGCTGTCCAGCCAGGCGGCGGTGATCTCGGGTGGGACCGTGTCGGTGAACTCGGCCGTCCACACCGGGCGGGGCTCGGGCCCGTACGGCCCCACGGTCACCAGCACGCCCTGGCCGGGTCCGCTGTCGGCCCGCGCCCGCCCGCAGGAACTCTCCATCCGCCCGGGCCTGGTCTGGTGCCACAGGGCCGAGGCGTCCGGGAGCGGCGCCGGCCCGGAATTGGTGCCGGCCAGCTGGCGGGGCGAGACGAGCACCCGTTGCGGGGTCCGCGGCTGCATCACCTCGGCAGATATCCGCTGCCGGTGCGCGGTGGGCAACTCGTCGAGCGAGCGCACGGCCGGGCGCAGCAGGGTGGCTGCGGCTGCTTGGAGGAGGACTGCGGGGGTGCGGGAGCTGAAGGTGGTGTTCCAGGTGCCGCGTTCGGCGGCGCCGGTCAGCACGGTGGTGGCGTCGTCGGTGGCCAGGGGGCGGGTGAGGGCGGCGAGGCGGTCTGGGGCCATCAGGATCTCGTGGCCGTCGCGTTGCTGGAATGCCCAGCCGCCGTGGCGCAGTACGCCGAGGGCTGCGTCTTGGCCGGGCAACGGGTACGTGAGCTGCAGCGGCCAGTGCTCGAGTCCGTGGGCGAGGGTGTAGAGGAACGAGGCCGCGATCTCGGAGGGCGCGTGGTCGTCGAAGGTGGCGCTCCAGCGGTGGCGGGTCCGGTGGGGGCTGGGCGCGGTGACCTCCCACCGGGCCGGGTCCGGCCGCCAGGCCAGGAGCGCCTGCCGGTCGGGGCTGGCGAGCAGGATGGCGTCGCCGGCCGACGGTGGGGTGGTCCAGCCGAAGTGGGTGACGAGGTTGAACGCGAAGTCGCTGTCGCCGCGGCCGGCCAGGTGGAGCGGGGAGAGGAGGGCATGGTCGGCGGGGGCAGTGGGCACACGGGTCTTTCTGGGCAGGGGCCCGGCGGGTCAACGCCGTGGCGCGGAGGTGGCGGAGGTGATCGGCGGCGCCGGTGTCGACGACGTGACGGCCGCGGTGAAGGAGAGGAGCCGGGTTCGGGCGCGGGCTGCCTCGGTCCGGGGCGCGGGTGGTGGCTCGTCGAGGGAGTCGGCGGCGCGGCGCAGCAGGGCGCAACTCTCCGCCGGGGACCGCTCGGACAGGCGGCGCAGCTGGTGAGGGATGCCGGGGTCGAACAACGAGCGGTTGTCGACGCCGGCGGCCGCCAGAACGGCCTGCACGGCAGCCGCCTCGAACAGGGGCGCCAAGTCGTAGTCGAACTCGAAGCGGTCACAGATGTATTCGCCGCCGCCGGCCAGCACCTCGGCGAGGCCGGAAGGCTCGTCCGCGACGCGGAGCTCGGCGACGAGCAGCAGGGTGCGCACGGCGTTGCTCAGCAGGGCGGAGTCGGCGTCCTGGCTCGTGAAGGGCAGATCGGCGGTGGAGTTGATGCGCTCCAGGACCTGGTGGATCGCCTGGGTGTAGCGGGGCAGGAGCCTTTCGCTGATCGCGGCGGCTGCGCGGGCCGGGTCCGGGTCGACCGCGATGCCGTGCGGTGCCAGGTCCTCGTGGTCGTAGGCGGAGCCGAACGCCTCGGGCAGCAGGGCGGCGACGATGTACTGGCCGGTGTGCGGGCGCGGGCGGGGCAGGACGAACAGCTCGCGTCCGCCGGGACCGCGCAGGAGCCCGGCGGAGTCGTAGACGAATTCGCCCAGGGCCCAGGAGGCGTGGGCGAGGTCCCACAGCCGGGCGTCCATCTCGCAGCGGGCGCCCGAGGTGGCCAGGGAGGCGGAGGACGCTGTCCACTGGCCGGGCAGGCGCGGTGCGAGCGCCCCGGTGAAGGTGGCCAGAGCCTGGTCGGGCCTGGAACGGCGGTCTGGGGGTGCGGAGTTGGTGCTGCTCAACGGTTCCTCATGGCTGGGGGCGGCTGGTCGGGCAAGCCGGTGCCGGGCCAGGAAATCGACAACTGACTGAGGTTGTGGATTTGTGCGGCCATCGGTTGTCGAGGTCGGCCTGTCCCGGCCGGGTGTCGGGTGCGTCGGGTGGGTGGCGGTGCCCCGGCCCGGCGGCGTGTTGTCGGCGAGGCACGGTCGCAGGCGCGGAACTGCTCGGGCCGGAAGCGCGGTCAGCGGCCAGGGCGCTTGGGCGTGGGTGCCTCGGTTGCCAGCGCGGCGCCTGCGGAGGGTGCCATCGTGTCGATGGCAGTGCTGCGGGCTCGGCCCCGGGCGGTGGAAGCAGCCACCCGATCGGCCGGGAAGTACGTGCTGTGCCAGTCGCCGAGCGCGTCGTACACGCCGCCCAGGCGCCTGAGAGCGACGATCGCGGCATGAGCGTCATCGCTCCCCCGCCCGGCCTCGTCGGCGGGCGCGGACAGCGGCAGGTGGTTGGCAAGTTCCGTGGCGCCGGCGGTGTGCAGTGCGGCGGCAAGGGTCTGTCGGGAAGCCGGGGCATCCCGCAGTTGCTGGACTGCCGTGAGGGTGGCCGGGGAGGCGGCGAGGTGCATGACCCGCTCGATGGTCATCGCGACGGGCTGGGCCATCGCCGGGTCATTAAGGCCGAGGGATCGGGCGGCCAGGACTGCAGTGGTCCAGGCCGGCCACAGGTCGCGGCCGGCCTCGGTGCTGGCCTGCCGTTCGATGTTGTAGTTGCCGGTGTGGGCGAGAAGCCGGATGTCCTGCAGGCGTCGCAGGTGGTCCTGGACCTCGCCCGGCGGGATGTCCTCGATGGCAGGTCCGCCGTTCGGTCGGGCCTCGGGGTGCATCTCGTAGTAGCGGGCGCCGAGCAGGACCCGGATGGTGCCGGGCGGTGCCAGCAGCTGCAGGGCGTGCTCGATGTGCGGGTCGGGTGTGGTGGTCAGTTGGAGTTCCTGGGGCCGGGCCGGTGGGTGGGAGCGGAAGGGTGGGGGCTGCGGGGGTGGCGGCTGCAATTCGCTTACGGGGGTCAGCGGTTGCGTGCTGCAGGAGGTGTGGTGGTCGGCTGGAGTGGCGGAGCCGTTGTGGGAAGTGCGGCGGGGGCAGCGGTGGTGCGACCGCGGGCGGAGGCGACCCGTTCGCTGACGGTGGGCGCCGGGGACAGCTCTCGGTACAGGTCGATCAGGCCCGTCAGGTGCTGGTGGCGTTCGGCGCGTGCGGCCAGGGGCCTGCTGAGCACGGTGTGGAGCATGAAGGCCGGCACGTCGCCCGAGTGGAGCTCGCGGATCTCGCCGTCGGCGAGTGTCTGGAGCTGGCGTCGGACGGCGTCCAGGCGGGTGAGGGCGGTGTCGACGGTTTGGAGCAGCTCCTTGTGGGCGTCGTCGAGCCGCAGCGCCGCCTGGTTGAGCTGCCGCACGAGCAGGCCACGGGGGCCGCTTTCCCCTGCGCCGGGCAGGGTCCGGATGCGGTTCACCCCGAGCGCCTCGTGGACCGTGCGGGTGCCGAGTTCGTGGGCCAGCAGCGGCTTGGGGACGTAGGCGACGGTGTACGGGGTCGTCGAGTCGAGGACGGTGCGCAGGCCCTCGATGCCCTCCAGCCACTGCTCGCCCCGGTCACGCGCACCGGCACAGGTCCAGCCGTCGACGTGGCGTTGTGCGTCAAGCAGCACGAGGTCGAGCGCGGCGGATGCCACCCGGCGCAGGCGCGCCGGCAGCTCGGGGATCAGGTCCTGCGGGCCGTAGCCGGAGGTGACGGGCAGGCCGCCGGGGCACTGTGCGGCGACCAGTGCGGCGGCCGCGATGGCCTCGTCCATGAGGTAGTCGTCCGGGTCGGACGCGCCGGTGTACCGGGTCAGGCGGTGCTCGATGACGATGTGGCGTTCGCCCGCACGGGCGAGGTCGACCTCGCTGGCGAACTCGCTCGCGTGGTCACTGTCGAACGGGCCGATGCCCCAGGAACCCATCGGGCGGATACTCCTCTGTTCGTCGGGAAGGCGGTCAACGGCGGGCGTTGTTTGTGCTGGCGGGTGCGGGCGGGCCGGCGGCCGCAGTCGCGGCCGTGGAGACGGCGTCCGGCGATGGGGCGGCGCTGGTGCGGGCCAGTGCGGCGTCGCGTCGCACCGTGTCGGCGGGCTCGTTGGCCTGCCGGTAGAGGTGGATGGCCATGCCGAGCTGCTCGACGGCGAGGTCGTAGCGGGCGGCGAGCGTCTCGATGTCGCTGCCGAGGGTGCGCAGGACGCCCCAGGACTGGATGTCGCGGTGGTCGCCGTTGCGTGTGCGGGTAAGGCGCGTGATCACGTGGTCGGCGTTGCGGCGGAGCTCGTCGTCGAAGTTGTCGACGCGGTGTGCCTGCCGCTCGACCAGGCGGGCGAGGGTGCGCAGCTCCCCCGGTTCGGGGTGCCGGTCCGGGAGTCCGTAGGTGTCGAGGCCGAGGCGGTCCAGGACGAGCAGGCGTCCCGCGAAGGCGGGTCTGCCGTCGACCAGGCGCGCCGGTGCCGGACCGCTGGCGGGGTTCTTGGTCATCGTGCTCCCGGGGTGGTGCGAGGCGGGTGGACGCTGACCGGCGGCGTCGGGCCCGCGTTGCCTGGCAGTGAGATGGGCAGGGGGGTCCGGGCCGGGGAGGTTCCCGCGAGGGAGGCGCGCAGGCGGGCACCTGCGTCGGTGAGCCGGAGCTTCTGTCCGAAGTACAGGTTCGTGCTGGTGTCGCGCACGATGAGTTTGCGCTCGATCAGGGAGTTCACCGACGCGGGACTGAGGCGCTGGCCCCCTGCGCTGATCTTCGTGCCCTGGCGGATGCTTGTCTCGCGGACGGTGACCGTACCGAGGGCGACGGCGTCCAGGACCTGCTTCTGCGGGTCGCTGAGTTTCGCCTCCCGGCGCGGCGGTGAGTTGGTGCGGGCCTTGCTCTCGGCCTCCGCGGCGGGCGGTGGGCTGGAGGCTGCGGAGGTGAGGACCTTGTGCAGTTCGGTGAGGGCCTCCAGGTGCTGGTGGAGCTCGGCGCGGCGGGCGACGAGGAGGTCCAGCGACTGGGCGGTGCTGCCGAGCACGCCGTGAGTCTGCGGCAGATCGACGTCCGCACCGTCGATGACGCGCTGCATGTCACGCCGGATGCTGGAGGCCAGCGCCACCAGGTTCTGCTGGACGTGGTCCAGGCGGCGGGCGGTGCGGTGGACCTCGCTGGTCAGGCGGCCGAGCGGGGTGTCGTCCTCGTCGTGCCAGCCGGGCGTTGCCGTCAGCCGCTCGACGCCGAGGGCGCGCAGGACCAGCGCGGTGCCGACCCTGGTCGGGTCCGCAGTGGGCCGTGCAGGAGCCGGTGGATCCGGCTGGGTCACCGCCACGGGCGGACTCCCTGGCGTTCGGCGACGGCGGCGAGCCCGGCGTGGACGGCTTCGTCGAGGGTGCTGACGACCGGGACTCCGGCGCCTGCCAGGCGTTCGGCGCTGTGCAGGCCGCCGCTGTACAGGACGGGGACGGCGCCGACCGCGCGGGCGGCGACCGCATCGTCCGCACTGTCGCCGATCACGACCACGGTGGCCGGGTCGACGTTAGGGCCGAGCGCGGCCAGGTGCGCCGTCAGAGCGGGGGCTTTGCTGGTGGCCGAGGGCCCGACGCGGCCGTCGACCCGGTCCAGCAGCCCGGCGATACCGACCTGGTGGACCTCGCGCAGCAGCCGCTCGTGCGGGGCCAGGGAAAGCAGGGACTGGCCGATGCCTCGGGCGCGCAGGGTCATCATCCACGACCGGGCTCCCGCGGTCAGCCGGACCGGACGCTGGTCGAGTACGGCGAGGAAAGCGGCGTCGTTGGACTCCCACTCCTGGTCGCTGATCGTGCGTCCGAGGAGGTGGTCGTAGAACGAGCGGATCGGCACCCGGTGCTGGGAGCGGTAGGTGTCCACGCTGACCGGCTTGCCGCCGAGCGCGGGCAAGGTGGCGTTGAGGGCGGCGACGTGGTCGTCCACGTCATCGCGGACGGTGCCGTTCCAGTCCCAGACGATGCGTGCGGTGACAGGGGAGGTGGTGGTGCGGTGGGTCAAGCGGTCTTCTCCACAGTGAGGTTGGCGGGGGCGATCAGGTCGCCGCGGGTGAGCAGGAGGGCCGTGGCGAGGGCGGCGGCGAGCACCGGGACAGCAGCAACGGCGGTGGTGCCGTGGTCGGCCAGGTGACCGGCCAGGGCGGAACCCAGTGCCTGGCCCAGGCCGATCACCGCGATCAGCCAGGCGGCGGCCTCGGTCGCGGTGCCCGCGGGCGCGAGGCGGTCGCAGACGATGAACGTCACGGTCAGCAGCGGAGCGAGGTAGAGGCCGGGACAGAAGCTGAACACGAGGGCCAGGGACGGGGCGGTGACCAGCGCCAGTGGTGCGAAGCAGACGGCGTATCCGGCGGTGGCGTAGAGCAGTTGCCGCGCCAGCGGGACGGGCCACGGGATGCGGGCGTATGCGATGCCGCCGATCAGGCTGCCCACCGACAGGGCTGCGGGCAGGAGCCCGGTGAGCCAGCTGCTGGCGGTCAGGTCTGCGAGCGCCAGGGCCAGGACGTTGAACGCTCCGAGGCTGACACCGAGGCAGAGCATCGCGGCGAGCAGGAGCCGCAGGCCGGGTGAGCGCAGCGGGCCGCTCCAGTGGACGGCCCGGCGGGAGGGTGGTTCCCAGGAGGCCGGCGCCCGGGTGGCGACGGCCACCGTCCCCAGCACCCCGAGGACGCCGCAGGCCCACAACGCCGCTGCGGGAGATATGAGTTGGGACAGTGCGGTTGCCACGAGCGGTCCTGCGAGGAAGACCAGTTCCTGGCTGGTGCTGTCGAGGGTGTAGGCGATTCGCAGTTCGGCCGGGCCGGTGACCAGGCGTGGCCACAATGCGCGAAGTCCCGATTCCAGGGGTGGAGTTGAGGCCCCGGCGAGCACCGCGAGGGTTGCGGACGTGATCGGATCGGCGGCCACGTCGATCATGGCGAGTGCGGTGAAGGTGGCGAACGCCACTGAGCCCGCGATTGCGGCGACCGGCCCCAGGCGGGTGCGGTCGACGAGACGGCCGAGCAGAGGCTGGGCGATTGCGCAGGCCAGTGCGTACAGAGCGGCCAGGGCACCACCGAGGGCGATCCCTCCGCCCCCGGCCCGTACAGCGAGCAGCAGGGCGATGGGAGCCATCGCGGTCGGCAACCGGCCGGTCAGGGTGCCTGCGAGCAGGGGGGTGACGTGTGGGGCGGTCAGGACGTGGCGTAGTGAGGTGCGGGCGGCGGAGGTGGTCACGGGCTCCAGACGGGTGGTCGGTCGGCGGTGCGGGCGGTCAGCGGCCTCCGGGGGTGCTTCTCGCGCGGCAGGGTGGCGCGTGGGGGTACGGGCTTGTTGCCGGGGCCGGGAGCGGCGTTGGTGACGTGGGCGGCGAGACGTTTGGCGATCTCGTCGTGCTCACGCCTGGCCTGCTCCAGCTGGTCCTTGGCCGCCTGCTCCAGAGCGCGGGCGTTTCGCCACGCCAGCTCCGCCTTCTGAACGCGGTGGCGGGCAGCCCGCAGCGCGTAGCCTCGTTCCTGCGGGCCCTCCACGGCCTCGGTCATGAACCGACCCGCCGCAACGTCGAGCGTCTTGGCCAGAGCGACGACCTCGTCGAAGCGGACCGGGCGGCTGCCGTTCTCGATCTTGGCGATCTGGGTCTGGTGGAACTTGAAGCCAAGCCGGGTCATGCGCTCGGCCACGTCCTGCTGGGACAGTTGGGCAGCTGTCCGCAGGATCTTCAGATTGTGAGCCACCAGGTCCTCGCCCTCCAGCGGCGTGACGCGCTGGGCCGTGTGGGTGCCCTCAGAGAACGGTGACGTCAGCAGGTCCTCCGGCTGGGGTGCGATCCGGTGGTGGGGGCCGGCGAGGTGTGGATCAGGGGTGGCGGGCCCGGTCACGCGCGTGGACGGCGGCCCGGTGCCGGTCGCGGTCAACGGCTTCTCCGGGCGGGTGCGGGCACGGCCGGGACGTGGGTGACGACAGGGGCAGCGGCACCGGCGACCCGGGCGGCAGGCGAGAGGCCGCGGGCGGTGTCTGTCCGGTCGGGATCCGGGCCGACATCCAGGAAGCGGCGCAGCGCGTTGGGCAGGTCGGCGGAGAAACGCCGGACCGGGGACTCGGCGGCCAGGGAGCCGACGACGGCCTCGACGAGCTGCTCGGGGCAGTCGCCGACCAGCTCGGCCTCCCAACCCTCGCCGTCCATACCCACGGTGATAAGCCAGGCCCTCCCGCCGGGATGGCAGAGGACTTCGGCGAGACGGTCGGGCGAGGTGACCCGCGCGATGCCGTCGCCGGGGGCGTCCGCCCCTTCCCAGCCGGCCTCGGCCAGGCAGTAGAGAGCGTTGTCGCGATCGGCGGGATCGGGTGTGCCGTCCTGGCTGGCGGAGGAGACCTCGACCAGGGCCTCGGCAGCTGAGGCGAGGACCTCGTCGGGCGTCTGCGCGCTGAATACGGCCCGCCAGCTGGGGCCGTGGGCGGTGAGTACCTCGCGCTGGTACGAGCGGTCGGTGCTCTCGTGGAGGAGCACACGCAGGTCGCCACTAGTGAAGGCTGCCGTCTTGCCCTGGTCGGTGCGGGTCCAGGACGCGGCCTGCAGTACGCGGCGGGCCCGGACGAGGGAGGTGTAGGTGCCAAGGGCAAGGTAGGCGGGCCGGACCCCTACAGGCTTGGCGTGGTACCAGGTGGAACCCGGCAGAGGCGCCGTGACGCGCTTCCTGGGCTCGCTCTCGGCCGGGCGGCGCGGCCTGCGGGCGGGCGCGGAGCGATCGGGGGAAGTCGTGGAATCCATGGGTGTCCTCAGCGTCGCTGCGTGGCAGTGGAGTTGGCGAAGAGCGGTGCGGGCTGGGGGATGGGATCGTGGCTGAAGCTCAGGGCGGTGGTGGCCGAGCGCAGGCCGGCGGCGTTCGACCGGAGCGCGGCCCTCTCCGACGGCGAGGTCCCGTCCGCGGCAGGCGCGACCTGGGCCGGAGCGGACCTGGCCGGCGGGGCCGTCCGGGACTGCGCCACGGGCGTGGGCATCACGACGGTGGGCCGCGGAGCCGGGGCCACCAGGGTGGCGCTGCTCGTGCTCGCACGGCGGGTGGTCGCCTCCGCGCGGGACTTCGGCAGGTGGCGCTGGGACCACCGGCCGATGGCCTCCAGCGGTTCGGCCAGTGCCTTGCCCGCCGCGGTCAGCCCGTACATGTAGTTGCGGGGCTCGCCGGTGCGCCGGACGAGACCGGCCTTCTCCATCTGGGCGAGCCGCTGGTAGAGGTTGCCCGGGTTCATGTCCTTGGGCAGCGCGTCTTCGAGGATCTCGCTCGGATAGGCCGGTTCCCCGTACGCGGCCAGCGCCATGATCGTGGCGGCGGTGTGCGCCTTGTTGAGCGTGGCGAGGGCCTGCTCGGTGTACGCGCCCTGACCGGTGCCGTGCTCGGGGACGCCCTGGTGCGCGGAGGACCAGCGGGTGACGGGGATCTGGACGTACAGCGCCTCGCGGCCGGCGCGGGTGAGGGAGATCAGGGTGCTGCTGTCCTCGCGCTTGCGGGTGATGAGCCCGTCCTCCTCCATCGCGTCGAGACGGTTGTCGACCTGGGACTCGCTCATCCACCGCGACTGGGCCTCCAGCAGCGACTTCGGCAGGGTGCCGTCGGCGCTCTTGAGTAGGCGCAGGATGGAGACGGTGTCCTGCGGGCCGAGGATCGACAGGGCGTTCTGGATGCGCTGGGCCTGGGAGAGCGTGGAGAGGGCCATCAATGAGTCCTTCGAGGTGAGGGGCTGGTCAAAGCGGGGCGGTCAGGATGCCGGGGTGGCTGCGAGCAGCTGCAGGCGGCGGGCCGCGGTGTTGTAGACCTGGTGGCCGCTGCGTGCGCCGGCGGCCACCAGGTAGATCTCGCCGCCGGAGGCGGAGGCGAGCCGGGGCGGGCGTTCCTGGTAGACCAGGCGCCAGCAGCGGTCGCGGTCGAGGTAGATGCGGCGGCAGCCGGTCAGGTCCCACAGGCCGCGTCGGCCGAGGACCGGACCGCGCTGCTGGCAGTTCAGCAGGTGGTGCACGGCGGCTTCCTGCATGCCGCGTGGGAGCTGGTCGAGGTCGGTGAGCGCCGCCGGGTGGGCGTCGAAGTCGAGCAGGGCGGCGGCACTCACGAGCCGTCCTTGGCTAGACGGAAGTGCGGGGGACGCCGGGCCGGGGCAGGGAGGCGGGATCCGTGAACGGCGGATGCGGCAGCAGCCGGTGGTGCGGATGGTCGGGGTTGGTGGTGCACGCCCCGAACGGGCCGTCGGGGGCCCGGAGTTTGAGCAGCAGCGCCTCCAGGTGGTCGCGCTGCCACACCGACGGTCCCGTCGCGCCGGAGCGGGCGTCGGTCAGCTCCTGCCATGCCAGCCAACAGTGGTGGATCCGGGCGAGGGCCTCGTCGTGCTCGGGCCAACTGGTGCACCACGGCCGCCCCGAGGTGATCTCCTGCCCGTACACACCGAGCAGGATGTGGTCCACCCAGGGCACCATCGTGGCCACTTCGGCGGCCAGCGCGTCGTCGTCGAACGCCAGGATCGTCAGCGAGATCAGTTCCTCGGGCTCGTCCGGCGAGCCGACGTCTGCGGACTCCTCCTCGGTGTCGTCGAAGTCCTCCCGGGCGGCCTGGTCGTGCTCTTCCGCGAGGCGCTCGGCCACGATGTCGAGCGAGTCCCGCTCGGCCTGGATGCAGGCGAGAACGGCACTCCACTCGGCCACGGTCTCCGGTGTGACCGCGGGCGGACCGGGCGGATCGGGGGGTGTGAAGGTGGGCAAGGAAGAGCTCCAGGGAATCGGTGGTGCGGTTCGGCGAGCACGACTCTGCCCGCCGACCGTGTCCTTGCTCGGGAGATATCGGGTCGTGTATGGCTTCCCGCAATTCACGCGGATGGCGCGGCATGGTTCCCGCACAGCGCAATTCCGGGTGACAGCAACTGCGTTGCCAGAGCTGCCTGTTGGGGGACGACGCCGTTGCCGAGCGCGGTGAGCTGAGCCGACCGGGAAATCCCTGTGATCTGCGTCACCCACCCCTCTTCCAATCCCATGACCCATTCCACGAAAGCCGGGGAAAGACGGCCTCGGGAATCCACCGGATCGGGAGCCGTTCGCGTTACGCGCTCCCAGCGGGCGATGGCAGGGGCGTACTCGCCCCAGCGCTCTCCGGGGGCGTCTGCGCCGGGGACCACATCGGCAGTACCACCTGCGAAAGCGGGGGCGGCAAGCCCCCGCTGGCGTGGTGCCCCGGTGTCCCCGTGCCGTCCGTCTTCGGTGTCGGCAGCAGCCGGGCGGCGGCGCTCGGCAGGGTCAGATCCCAGCGGCTGCCGCGCTGGTTCGGGCCGCCCTTGGTCCCGTCGGTCGCACGCGGGGTCGGCAGCAGGTGCTCCACCAGGTCGGAGAGGTTCGGCCCGTGGCCGCCGGCCTTCCGCAGGTCCGGGTGCTGACTGCCCCCGATGCTGCCCAGGTTCGAGGTCGGGGTGAGCAGCAGGGTGACCACATGCCCCAGGTCCTCCCGTTTCGGGTCCGGGCCCTTGAAGTCCCGGGCCCTCGGCGTCGGCAGGCCAGGCGGCGATGAAGGCCCTCTCGCGTCGGTGTGGTGCTCCGACGTCGGAGGCTCGTAGCACCTGCCAGCGCGCATCGAACCCCGCGATGGCCAGGTCGCCGAGTACGGCACCGAGTGCCCGCAGAGGATGCTCATCTCCTGCGTCTCCCAGACACCACGGGCAGAACTCCACGTCGCCATCGGCTGGCGAGTGAGCGGGGGTGGAGAGCAGGCCGCGGACGTTTTCAAGGATCACCATGCAAGGTCGAAGAGTTGAGATGGCGCGGGCGATGGTGTGCCACAGGCCGGAGCGGGTTCCCTCGGCGAGGCCGCGCCGGTTGCCGGCCACCGAGACGTCGGTGCAGGGGAATCCGGCGACTAGGACGCAGACCGGCTCGACGGTGGTGAAGTCGACCTTGGTGATATCGCCGAGGTTCGGAACCCCGGGCCAGTGGTGTTCGAGGATGGCGGCAGCTCCGGGAGCCGGGTCGGCGTGCCAGGCGATCGAGCCACCCAGGACGGACTGCACGCCGAGGTCGAGACCGCCGTAGCCGCTGCAGAGGCTGCCGATGCGTATGCCGTCCGGGTGCCCGGTCACCGGGCCCGCCCGGTGACCGGCGCCCCGTCTGATGCCGCATCCGGTCGCCGGATGCCGGTCGAACGGGCGGCGTCGAGTGCGGGGGAGGCGAAGAGGTTGGCCCGGGCTGTCAGCACTGCCACCAAGGCGAAGGCGGTGTTGGTGCGGGCGGGCGCGACATCCGGGCGGTCGGTCTGCGCGCCCTGGGGCGGTGGGCTCCAGGTCTCGCGGACGAGATGGTCGTGGACCTCGGCGAGGTCGGCCAGCGGATCGCCGACGGCGGCGACCGATGGAATCCCGGGCTGCTGGGAGAGTGCGGTGACCTGCAGCGCGCGGGCCCGGAGTTCGTTCGCCGTGCTGGCCAGGCACTCGATCTGGATATCGGGAGGGAGGTGCAGGGAGGGCTCCGGGGAAGTGAGGAAGGCCCGGTCGCGGGTGGACAGCGACGGGCAGGCCGGGTACGGCAGGCCGCTCTGCCCCGGTGTGTCGGCGGCGCGAGTCGGGCCGGGGGTGGTCAGCGGGTGCGCGTGGCCCGGGGCGGGGGCCCGGAGTCAGTGCGGTCGGCGCCGCTGCCCTTGCGGAAGGGCAGGCGCAGGGAGGAGCTGAGCCGGGCGGCGGCGCCGCGCTCCTTGGGAACGGGCTCGCCAACCTGACGGCGCGCCCGACCGATGCGGGGCAGCTGGACGTGCTGACGGAGGTGGCGGGACGCCGAGGTGAGGGACCTTGCGGCGTCCCGGTACAGCCACTGGGTGTGCTGGAGGGCGATCTGGGTCGGTGGCTGTCCCTGTGCGGCGAGGACGAGTTCCATGACCTCGCCCAAGCAGTGGTCGGCGAAAGCCGACTGGGTGTAGGCGCGAGCGGCGGCCCGTGCGGCACGGCGGGTGCCGGCCGCTTCGTCCGGTTCGGCGAAGGCGTCGGTCGGAGCGGCGGAGGCGTGGAGCAGTCCGGTGCGCAGCGAGTTGAGCGAGGCCAGCTGCCCGGCGACGAGGCCGACGGGGGAAGCGGCCCGTGTGCGGGGATGGCCGGCCACGTGGCGGCGAGGTCGTCCGCCAGATCGGCTAGCGCCAACAGGTCGGGGCGGTCAGGGAGTTCAGGCAGGGGGCGCTCCGGTGTGAGGGTCAGCGGTTGCGGCGAAGCGGGATGACGGTCGCGGTCGGCGTGGAGTCCTGCGGCGGTTCACTGCCAGCCGGTTGGGCACTGACGATGCGGGAGCCTGCCCGGGCCGCCACCTGCTGGCCGGCACGTCGGGACTCCGGTGTGGCGCCGGGCAGTGACAGGACCGGGGCCGCGGCAGCGGTGGAGAGCCGGTCGGCAACGTCGCGCAGTTCTCCGGCCCCGAGGACGGCGAGGCGCTCTGCGAGGGCGACGCAGCCCTCGACTTGCGCGGTCGCGATTCCGTCCAGGTGCAGCTTCGTACTGTCGGCCACGGCGGCGAGGGCGAGGGCGGCGTGGGACGCGGCGGTGGCGAACGCCATCAGGGCCGCGCGGTCGGTATCAGGGTCCGCCACCCGGAACAGGAACTCGTCGCTGGCGTCGGCGGCGATTGCCACCAGGTGCGTTATCGGCCAGGCGGACTCACGGGGGTCTCCGGCCGGGGCGATGGCGGGCAGGGTGCAGCGCACCGCCTCCAGCCGGTCCGCCAGGGAGCGGATCACGGCCGCCGGGTCGTCGGTGTCGTTCAGGGTGCTCCGATCATCATGGAGAGGGTGATCAGCGGCGTCCTGCCGCCGGGGCGGGGTCGGTGGCCGGGGTCCGCGAGACGAGGCGGGAGGTGCCCGAGCGCCGCGATGCAGCGCTGGCAGTGGCCGCCGCCGCCTGCTCGAAGCCCCACGGCACGATCACCAGGGGCTGTGATCTGGCCTTGGCTCGGGCGGCGAGCATCCGGGCGGCGAGCCCGTCCGGATCGGCCAGGGCCTGTTGCTCGCGGTCGAGTTCGCGCTTGCGGACCTGGCCGAGGCCGGTGCGGAACTGGCGAATCGTGCTGATGGTGTGGGTAAGCATGTCGTCGGCCTCGGCGAACTGCCGGGCGACGCGCTGATCCAGGCCGGGCGCGTAGAAGTGGCTGCGGGTCTTGGTGCGGGGCCGGACCTGGTTGGCGAGGTCGCAGGCGAGGTCGAGCAGTTCGGTGAGCTTGTGCAGGACCGGGCTCGACCGGGTGGCGGCGAAGGTGGGCCCCCAGTCCACGCCGACGTTTGCGACCCCCGGCCCGGGGCGCTGTGAAAGGTCGGCCCTCAGCCTGGAGGCCGTGGCGACGTAGTCGGCCAACGCGGTGATGTTCTGCGCCAGCAGGTCCGGGATCTTGCCCGCCGGCCGCTTGGCGGTGTGCCGCAGATCGCGCCGGATCCCGGCCAGAGCGTTGGCCAGGTCGGTCAGCCGCTGGACGTCCTCCTCGTGGATGTCGGTCATCGTCGCCGTCCCGAGGCGGTGACCAGCGGTGGCCCGGCCGCAGGACGGGAGGCGACCGTGGTGGTGCGCGAGCGCCGGGCGGCGGGTGCCCTCGGAACTGCTACGGGCGGCAGCTGGTCGGCGAGCGCCAACGCCTCCCTCGCTGCGGCGATCCCGGCGTTCTGGGCCTCGGCGACCGCGAAAAGCGCCTGGTAGACGAGGCGGCGCTCACGTTCGGCGCCCTCGGTGTCGTCCTTGGCGGGCAGGGGCCTGTCTTCGAGGACGACGGACAGGTGGAGGGCGTGGGCCAGCTGGCGGTGAAGGGCGGCGGCGTGCACGCGCGTGACCCGGAAGGCGGCCACGGCGGCCAGGCGGTGCGGGTCCTCGCCGGTCGTGGAGGCGGTGAGGTCACTGATCCGGCGCGTGCAGTGGCGCAGTACGGTCCGGGCGTTCTCGCACTCCTCGGCCGCGGCACCGGACGTGAGCAGTCCGGGCCGCTCGGGCATCTTCGCGGGCCGGGCGAGATTCTCCGCGATGAGCGTGAGGACGGAAGCGAGCTGGGTCAACTCGCCAGTGTGGTCGACGGGTTCGGGCGTGGGTCGAGTGATGGGAGGCTCCTGGTGGGGACGGGGGCTACCGGCGGGAAGCGGTGACTGCCGCCGCCGAGGCTGGCAGTAGGACCGCGCTGGTGGTGCGGCCGGTGAGGGGTTCCACGGGCACGGAAGCCGAGGCGCTGCGGGCCCGGGCGGCGGTGCTTCGCGGAACGGGCGGCGCTGCGGCGTCTCGGTTGGACCGGGCTTGGTGGCGCAGGGCGTCACTGGCCTCGGTGAGGGCGAGCCGCGTACGGGAGAGGGACAGGCTCAGTTCGCGGCCGCCCGCTCGCGCACGTCCTCGGCCCGGGGGCTGCCCAGGCCGTCGACTTCGTGGAGCCGGGCGGACATCGCCACAGCTCTGCTGATGCTGGACAGTGCCTGGCCAACCTGGGCGCCGGTGTCGGCGAGTATCCGGGCGAGAGCCTTGCGGGAGCTGTCCACGGGGAAGCTGGTGAGGGCGCCAGCCGAGCCGAGCAGGTCGTGGTGGCGCGCACTGATCCGCGTGACGTGGCGGAGCAACTCGCCGACGGTGGGCGGTCCTTGTTCGCGGTAGGCCCCGGGGACGGCGGCAGCCAGTTCGTCGATCGCGTCGGCCTCGGCCCGAAGCCGGACGGTCGGCGGATTCTGCGGTCGCGGCTGGATCTGAGGGGACAGAGGGACTCCTTGCAGGGGACTACCGGGCGCGGGCGGCCCGCGGATCGGAGGTCGGTTCGCTCAGCCGCGCCGGTCGGGACACGGGCACGTGGGCGGAGCGAACCGCGGTGCTGCGGCCGGTAGCGGCTGCTGCGCGGCCGGTGGCGAACTCCGGAGATACAGCGGTGCGGCGCACGGAGAGCAGCTGCTCCTCGCCCTCACCTACCTCGACGACCAGGTCGCCGGGCTGCAGGTCAAGGGCGTTGATCTGGATGACGTCGGTGGCGCGTCCGTGCCAGTCGGGCAGCCAACCCAGCGACTGGAGAGCGTCCTGCAGAGTCATGGCGTGGTGGTCCATCTGCTTGCGCAGCGTCTGTTCGGATATCTGGCTGAGCCGGGCCCAGTCGGGCAGGCCCATCCGGCGTCCGAACGCCGCCCAGGGGGCGCCGCTGCCGAGGCCGTGCCGGTGTACGGGTTCCTCGGTGATCGCCTGACGGGCGCTCCAGCCGGCCTTGACCCGCTTGGAAATCGTGGTCGCGGTGGCGTTCGCACGCGGGTCGACTGCCCACTGGTGGATCGCTTTGGTCTCCCCGAACGCGGTGAGCGGCTCCTCGTGCTTGGCGGATCCGGGGCCGAGAGCGAGGGCGTCGCCGATGCTCAAGTCCTGTGTGACGACGCGTTTGTAGAGGGTGTGGTAGGTGGTGCCGATCCGCTCGGCCCAGCCGCGCAGCGTCATCGTCCGACCGTTGTACGTGTACTCGGGCAGCGTCTGGTCATGCTTGTCGGTGGCGATAGCCCGCTCGACCTCCCATCCGAGTGCGAGCCGGGTGCGCAGGGCCTCCTTCTTGACCACGCAGCGGGGGTCGGCGGCCCATTCGCGCAAGCTCTTCGCCTGGCCGAATGCGGAGAGCTGGCCTCGGGCCAGCTCCCAGTTGTAGCGGTCACGGCGGGTGTCGGTCGGAATGACGGGGCGGGCGGGACGGTCGTCGTCGGTCAGCGGGTGCTCCTGATGGCGGATCGGGCCGGTGCCGCCTCCTGGGCGGGCGAGGAGGCGGCACCGGATCGGGGTGTGGGGACGGGAGTTCGGGGGCGGGCGGCGTTCCGGCGCTTCTCCGCTGCAGCCGGGACTCGGTCCGCGTCGGTCCGGCGTTCGAAGCCGTGCGCGGTGCGCCAGCGCTCCTGCACGCGCTCGGCGGGGCCGAGGGCGTGCAGCGCGGAACCAAGAAGACGGCCGCCGGGCAGGGACGAGTCGCGGGCAAGCAGTCGGATGACACCGGCCGAACCGGCACTCTGGCGCAGCAGGGATGCGCGCAGGACGCGCTCGGCCCAGTACTCCGGGTCGCCGGTGATCCCGCCGCGAGTGACGGCGCGAATGCCGTCGGCGGTGATGACTCCGGAGGCGACGGCCCCGCGGTGATGCGCCTCCCGCAGCACGGTGAGCGCGTCGATCGGCTCCGATCGGTGCGCGAGAGCGGCCAGTGCCTGGTAGACGGCGCCGTGCCCGGAGCCGAGGAAGTCCGTCGGTCGCAGCCACCGGGTGATCTCGACCAGGCCGCCGGGGACGGCGGTGGCGCAGGAGAGCATCGCGGCCTCGTACTGAAGGGTCGTTTCGCGGACGCTGTCGGCGATCTCCAGCGGCCAGGGCCCCGGCAGCGGACGCGGTCGCTCGTCCAATGACCCCCAGGAGCCCACGAGTTCGAGGATCGCCGCACGCAGCTCGCCGGTCAGCTCCAGCGCGCCTTCGAGGGAGCCGGTGCGGGCGGCGTGCTGGAGCCGGTGGGCGCGTTCGTGGACCTGGCGGCGGATCGCGTCTTCCAGCACGATGCGGCCGTAGGCACCGGCATGACGCGAGACGGGGCACGCCGCGATCAGCGCGGCCCCGTACCCGGGGGTCAGCCCTCGGCTGCGCTCGGCAGCCGCAGCCGCCGCCCCGAGCGCCCAGTCGCGCAGCTGGTCCTCGCCGGCGCCTGTGGCCAGGGCGGGGTGACCGGCAGCGCGCTGGGCGAGCAGGACCTCGTACAACGCGCCGTGGGGATGGCTGTAGAAGTGCTCTGGCCTCAACCACGCTGCGACCGAGTCCAGTTGGCCGGGCGACAGAAGGAGGGCGCCGAGCAGAGCCTGCTCGGCCTCCTGCTGAAGGTTCACGGCAGCCCCCTCGCGGCGCTGGCCGGCGGCGAGCCGTCGCTACGGCCGCACTGGCATCCCGGTAGGGCGAGCCCGGCTGTCATCGCGTCGGGCCGGACCTGCGCGGTTGGCCGGTGGCAGCCGGGGGCGCGGGGGGCTTCTGGCCGGGCTCGTTGGCCTCGGCCAGTGCGCGTTTGATGGCGTCCTGGTGGGCGGCGTACCGGGACAGGGCCCGTTGGTAGCCGCGCCCGGAGCCGAGGAGGAACCAATTCACGTCCGGCTGGACGGGGGCGTGGTCGTTCTCGCTGATGACGTTCTCCGTGAGGATCGTGGATTGGGGTGGGAGACCGGAGCAGGTCGGTCCGGCCGAGGCCGGGGGAACCGGATCGGCGCCGGTGAAAAGGAATTGAGAGCGAGAGCGGCGCCGACAGCACGGTGTGTGAACCACCGCAGGCGCCGCTCTGGTGGTTTCGCGGCCATCGCGGCGCCGGTCAGCGGCTGCGCGGGCCCGGCCGCCGGGGGGTCGCGGACCGCACGGGTACCGCGGGCGGCTCCCAGTCGGTGAATCCGGGCAGCATCGGGGAAGCGGAGAGGGCGGCTGCTGCGCGGACGGAGAGCGGATGGGGCATCGCGGCAGCGAGCGCCTGACTGTCCGGGCCGTAGAGCTCGGCGAGGTAGTCCGGCACCTTCTCCTGCCACCGCCGGCGCAGGAGCGCGCCCAGGACACGGGCGGCTTCGGTGGGGGCGACGATGCCGCCGGCCTGCCGGAACGCGGACGTCGGCGAGCCCTCCCACGGATGGTCGGCGGGCATCCCGACCAGCAGCGACACCTCACCGAGGCCGAGGCGGCGTTGCGGGTCGTCCGCCCAGTACCAGCTGCGCGAGCGCCCGGTGATGGCGGTCGCCGGCCGGTCGGCTGACCACTCGTTGCCGCCGCCTGTGTGTTCCCCGCGGGTGTTGACGCGAACGCCCTCGCGCCAGCCCAGGGCCTGCGCCGCAGTTCGCGTGGGCACAGGCCCGGCCGGCTGCATGGCCTGCAGCGCCACCCGGTGGTGGTATCCGGCAACGAGGAAGGTCCGACGACGGTGGGAGGCGAGGCCGGCATCGGCCGCGTCCAGGGTCTGGAACCCGCTGCTGTACCAGTCGGCCAGTTCCAGCGCGCCGCCGAGGTGGTCGAGGACGATTGCCGGCAGAGCGCTGGACTGTTCCATCGCCAGCCACCGCAGGGAGTTGAACTTCGCGGTCAGGGTGAGTGACCAGATCAGCGTCTCGGCGATCAGTCCGATCTTCGCGTCGCTCATCTCGGCGATCGGCTCCCGGACCTCGGACAAGGTCAGCAGCGGTCCGGTCCAGCCGCCGTTGCCGTCCCAGGTCGGGTCGCTGCAGATGACGCAGGTGTCCGCCTCGTCGCACTCCTCCTCGTCGTGCCAATGCCCGAAGCTTCCTTCGAGGGCGCGCGCGAACACCTCCTCCAGCAGTTTGATGTTGTGGTCCTCGCGTCCCTGGCGCAGGCCGGCCGGTGTCCAGACCTCGCAGGGCGCGCTGACGATGAGACCCTCGACGTGGCGCAGCGCCGGATGGGTCGGGTCCAGCGACCGCACGTCGCAGACGATGCGCCGGTAGCCGGCGGCCACCGCGGTCGCCGCCGCATCGCGGTTCAGCTCGACCCCGATGACGTCGAACGCACCGCCTGTCGGGTTGAGGATGTGCAGTCCGCGTTCCCAACCACCCGGCCCGGCGAAGAGATTGACGATTCGAGGAGGATCACCGGGTCGGGGCGGGTAGAGCCAGGCGATCGGCCAGGGGTGCGCGAGCGCGACGAGCTGCGCGTAGGCCCACGGACCCATCCGCTGGTCGGGGCCGAACCAGCGGCTGTCGCCCGCGGAGGACAGGGGGCGGTAACCGCCTCGCGGGAGTGGGCTGTTCAGATACTCCAAGGGCTGGTGCTCCGAATCGTCAGCGGCTCGGGCGCGGTGGCAGCCCGCCTGCCGGGGGCACGGCCCGGCTCCGGTCCGCCTGACCGCCGGGGTCCTGCGGGGCAGGCGGGCGGCCGGAGCGCCGGAGGGCGGCCCCGGGCGGCCGGGTGGGGGCGGCGAGCATCCCAGCGGCCGTGTCCGACAGGGCGGCGGCAATCGCCTCGATCCGCTCCCTGGCTCGGGCGACCTGCAGGGCCCGGTCGTTGTCGTGGCGCTCCCACAGCCGGCTCTCGGCCGACCTCAGGAACTGGTGCAGCTGGACGAAGGCCCCGTTGTCGCCCCGGACGACGTGGGAGAGGACCCCGGCGAATTCCCCGGGTCCCTCGGTCCAGGTCACCAGCACGGCCCAGGGGTTGACGCTGTCGCCGGACGGCTGGAGCGTCCGCTCCCCCCAGCGCCCCAGGACGGACTCGAGCCCGGTCCGCAGCGCCTCGTCCTTGCCCGGGACTGCCGGCAGGTGCGCGGGCTCGTGATTCTCGAAGCGGGGATGAAGCATGGCCGTCACCTCCAAGGGGTGCGACGTAGGTCAGTTGGCGGGGCTGCCGGAGCGGCACGAGTACGGGGAGCAGCCGTCCTCGGGTCCGAACTCGGCTTCGTCGGCGGCCTGTTGCTCGTCGAGGGCGAGCTGCTCGCGGCGGGTGAGGCGGTCGATCGGGGCCTCGGACAGCGGCACCCGGGAGCGGTGGAGGTACGCCTGGCCGAGCAGGGGGCGGCCGTCCGCGGTGGCGCGGGCGTTGCCGGCCCGGATCTGGGCGTCGAACTCGACGACGTCCGCCCACCCCGCCGGGTCGCTGTCGCGGATCTCCCGCCACTGCTGGTTGCCGTGGAACGAGCACCCCAGGCAGCTGCTCTTCGGCGTGGTCTCCAGACCGTGCTCGGCAAGCAGGGCCAGGCAGTCGCCGCGCGACAGGCCGAGTTCGATCAGGGGGAACCGGTTGCGCGTGTATTTGACGTCGGCGTCCTTCGCACGGTGGAATTCATCCGTCGAGATGCCGATCCACTGCTCGGTGAAGACGTCGGCCGGGATGCGCGCCGGATACGGGTATCCGAGGATTTCCCGGACCTTCTTCTTGATCGGTGAAATTTTATATTCACCGGTGCATTGGCGGCGCGTCATCCCAGGTGAGCCGTCCTTGTTGAGGATGTAGAGCGGCATACTGGCGAAACGGTGAGCCGGGTCCAGGGCGTCGTTCCTGATATTGCCGGAGGAGACCCGGAAGATGGGTACCCCTGCGGGCTCGGCTATCTCGCGTTCGACGCGGTCGAGGTGTTCGTAGACCTTTTTCGGCTCCCATCCGGTGTCCGCGAAGATCGCGTAGTCGAGCTGCGGGAGCTCGCCGAGGGCGGACAGGAGGAGCAGGGTCGTGGACTGGACCCCGGCGCCGAGCGACAGCGTGCGAATCGTCGGGGCGGCAGTCGTGGTGGGGGCGGTGGCGGGGTGGGCGGCAGGCAGGCGAGGACTCATGCGGCGGCCTCCGCCTTGGCCTTGGCCCGCTCGGTGATCGCGGCGGTCTGCTTCGCCGATGCCTTGCCGATCACGTCGGCGCCGGATTCCTTGTACCAGGGCTGTAGTTGGAGCATCGCGGGCTTGATCCCGGTGGCGAACAACAGCGCCGAGCCCTTCTTGAGGGCGCGGATCTGGTCGGCGGGAAGGATGCGTTCCTGCCGCATCGAGACGGAAGTGGAGCGGCCGGACTCGGAGGTGGAGTGCGAGACGCTCTCGACGTCGTGGTCACCGACGAGCCTGCTGAGCTTGTCGGCGAAGTCGGCGTCGTCAATCCCACTGCCGATAATCTTGATTGTCGCGGCGCTCCACAGGGCGTCCATGCCGACTTCGCCCCACACCCGCTGGCCCTGCCGGTAGGACTGCAGGATCGTGATCGGGATGACCCCGCGCGAGCCCAAGTGCGAGTACAGGTCAGGGAGATCGGAGATCTTGCAGACGTTGGCTGCCTCGTCCAGGATCGCCAGCAGGGGCGGGTCGAGGCGTCCGCCGTCGCGCTCGGCCTGGATGACGGCAGTGCGCATCACGCTGTCCGCCGCCGCGGCGATCAGCGCCGAGGCGCTGCCGCCGCCGTCCTTGGACAGCAGGTACAAGGTGTCCTTGTGGTTGACGAACTCGGCGGGGCGGAACTGCGGCAGCGTGTCGCTCGGGGTGACCCAGGCGGCGATCTTCGGGTCGAGCAGGCACGCGGCGTACTGCCGCGCGGTCTCGAAGATGCCGTCCCGGGTCTCGACCGCGCCGGATACGGTGCCCTGCAGCTGGGCGGCTATGGCAGTGAGTTGGCTGGACTTGAGGATGTCGATCGGCGTGCGGTCGGCGGGCTGGGCGAGCCAGCCGAGCACATCCGTGATCGGCCGCCCGTCCGCACCCGCCGCCAGAAACAACGCCGTCAGCGTGTTGGCCGCGGCGGTGCTCCAGAAGTCACCCTGC
The DNA here is from genome assembly GCF_001424875.1 of Kitasatospora sp. Root107. GTDB lineage: Bacteria > Actinomycetota > Actinomycetes > Streptomycetales > Streptomycetaceae > Kitasatospora. Next base: position 149,253 of record NZ_LMCT01000006.1, read on the forward strand.
GACTTCTCGTCGACGGAGGCGGTGACGAAGTGCGTGGCCAGGCGCCGAGCACCGGGCAGGTCCTTGGCGTCGGCGAGCGGATCCCACCACATGGCCTGTTCGGTGTGGGCGATCTGCTGCGGGTCCATCGTCCACACCCGGCCCACTGCGGCGCGGGCGTCCAGGGTGACTGTGTAGGCGTCGCCGGCGGCTTTGTTGCTGGTGAGCAGGACCGGGCCGGGGGCGCGCAGGATGGAGGGGACGGCCAGCGAGGTCGTCTTGCCGGAGCGGGGCGCCATGATCGCGACCGCGACGTCCTCCCAGGAGGTGCGCACCTCGGGCCCGCCGGCGCCGAGGCTGCCGAGCAGGACGCCGGTGTCGTCCGGCTTGAGCGATCCGGGTTTGGCGGCGGCGATGCTGGGGCGAAGGCTCCGGGCCTTGTCGGCGACTTCCTTCGGCAGGAGGGCGGCCAGGTCGCGGCTGGTGGCCAGCCCGGCGCTCTTGGACCGGCGGCGCTTGATCACCCAGCCGGTGACGGTGCCCGCGAGGAGCGCGAAGACCAGGCCCGGGATGATCCGGGCGCCGACCAGCATCTGCAGCGGGTCGAGTGCCGGCCACATCCGGTCCGGGTGCAGGGCGGCGGTGACCGGCTGGAAGGGCTGCCAAGTTCCGTTACCGAGAAGGTGGTTGGTGAGGTTCCCGCCGGTCCAGGCAAGAGAACCGTAGGCGGAGAGGGCGAGGCCGCCACCGATGAGGGCATAGAGGAGGGCATCGGTGCCGGGAGAGGACGAAGGAGCCTTGGGAGACGGGGAGGGCAGAGGAAGTCCTTGCTGGGAAGGCCCGGGCGCGGGGCGGCGCGCGGGCACGGGCACGGGGAAGGCCGCGAGCGGCCTGGGGACGGCGGGGCGGGCGGCGCGGTGTACTCACGCGCTCGCGGCCCGGGGCCGGAGATGTGCTGGTCAGCGCCGTGGAGAGGCGGCGGCGCCGGGAGAGGTCCACGACCGGACCGCAGGTGCGGCCAGCGCGGTGGCGGACGCGGCGTGGCGAACGTGGGCTGCCTGGGCGCGATGGCGGCCCACGGAGTGTTCGAGTTCCGCGAGTTGACAGGCCGCGTGGGCGAGCGAGTGGTCACGGTGCAGCTGCGGCGCAGTACCGTCGGGGCGCATCAGCGGGGCGATGATGCGCACCTCATGCTTATCGAGCCGCAGCGCGATCCACCGGCAACCGGCCCCGGGACGGTCCGCGGGGACGATGCCAGTGGCAGCCAGCACCCGTCGGGCGGTGGCCGCCCACTGGGCATCGGTCAGGGACGGGGCGTCGGGGTGATCGCGGATCGTGCAGTGCCATACGTCGCGGCTGCGACCCGGACGCTGTTCCCTGCCGGGCCGGTGGGCGCGCAGAAGTCCGTCCAACTCGGCAGCGAACGCGTCGAGTTCATCCGTGGCAAGCGGGGGCAGCGTGCTGATCTCCCGCCAGGCACCGATAACGGTCGGGCCGGGCCCGCCGGTACCCGCAGAAAGTGGTGTTGCGCGGACACCAGCAGGTCGCGGGTGCTGGCGTAGCGCGTGATGGCTGGAATCAGGGCGGACACGTTTCGTCATGCCAGTGTGTGTGGCCTGGCGGGCGGATGGTGCTACCGGGTGAGTGCACCGGTGCGGGACTGGCGCAGGCCGGGGGCGTCGGCCGACGACGGGGCCGGCGAGGCCGGCGGGGAGAGCCTGGCGGCGGTGCGAGTGCGGGTCCGGCTGCGGGCGGCTTCGGCGCGGGCCTGGACGGCGATGGCGCGGGCACTGGCGGTGGGTTCGGCTGTGTCGGTGGGCGGCATCGGCCTCGCCGGCGCGGTACCCGGCTTGCGTCAGCGTGCTGCTCGCGCTCTGCAGGCCAAGGGCCAGCGGGCGGGATAGGTGTCGGGCGGCCAGCCGTGCACCTGGACCAGCGGCTGGCGCACACGGCCGATCTCTCCCGCCCCGGCCAGGCAGCGGGGGCGGGGGCGGAACTCGCCTTGGGTCGTCATCGGATTGCGCCTCCTGCAGGCGAGTTGGGTCAGCGTCTGCGCGGTGCGGCTGGGGCCGGCGGCGGCTTCGCCGCGGGCGGAGCTTCGGCGGCCTCGCCGCTGTGGCGGACCGCGGCCGAGCGAATCCGGGCCGGGTTGGCCGACAGGGTGCGCAGCTGGGCGGGAAGGTTGGCGAGGTCGGCGCCGGCCTCCCAGATCTCGTCCGCGGCTCGGCCGAGCGGCTGCCACAGGTATGCGCCGCCGGGCCGGTCCTTGGTCCATCGGCTGGCGGTGGCGACCGCGTCGGAGAGGGCCTCCAGCGTGCCGCCGTCGCGGGTGATCTCCTCGACCAGGGCGGCGACTTCGGCGGGGCCGGTGGCGTCGCGGATCCGGCTCGCGACCTCGCGCAGAGCTGCGGTGGCGTCGGCCGGGGCGGGCTGGGTGTTCACCGGCGCCTTCCCGTGGCGGGGGCCGGTTCGCTCTGCGGGGTACCCGCCTGCGCAGGTCCGGGCGGCCGCGCGCCGGTGCGGGAGGTGATCTTGGCGGCCTGGGCTCGGGGACGGTCGGCGGCATTGCCGGGCCTGCAGTGGCCCCAAGGCCACTGGCCGCCGATCGCATACAGGCCGCGGTCGTCGGGGACGACGTGCATCCGGCCGCCCTCGCCGTCGTACTCCGTGGGCCAGCTGTAGACCAGCGACCCGTCGGGCTTGAACGCGGCCTCGAAGCCGGCGTTGTCGGCGAGCAGGTCGGCGACGATCCGCTCGGCGACCGCGCGGGTGAACAGCGGGGCACTGTAGGCGTCGACGAAACCGGCGCAGGTCGCAGCCAGGCCCGGCAGCGGAGCATGCTGGGAGCCGTCCGGCCAGAACAGGTGGACCCGTTCGTCGCCTCGGACCTCGGGGCCGTCCCACAGCTGCTGCTCCACCGCCCGGACTGCTGCGGCAGCTTCTGCGGGGCGGGTGTGGCCGGCCATCAGGCGCAGCGCCGCCGGGAGGTGCAGAGCGGCACCGGCGAGGGCGTCGTTGATGGCTTCCTCAGCACCGGCGACCTGACGGTCGAGTTCGTACAGGTGGCCGCTGGACGGGTCGGGGCGAAGGGCTTCGTCCCAGGCGTCGAGGTCGGTGCGGACAGTGGCGGCCATCTGGTGGGTGAGGGTGAGCAGCCCGCCGTTGATGGCGAGGGTCCGCAGCAGCGTCTGCCCGGGTCGGCCTGGGGATGCGTCGAGTTGGTCGGCGAGAACACGCAGCCACCTGGCGTAGGTCTGCGGGGGTGTGGGGGTCAAGCTCGCGCTCTCCTGGGGTCGAGGATGGTGTGAGCGGGTGCCCCGGTGGCGCTGACGGGCATCGAGGTGGCGGTGCGGGCGGCCGGGGAGCAGGCGCGGGCGGCTTCGGTCCGCTCGGCGAACGGGTCGGTCGGCGGCGGAGCGGCGGTGCTGGCGGCGAGCGCCGCCAGCTGGCCGGCGGAGTCCGCCCCGGCCTGGAACCAGGCGGCGATCCCCTCACGCTCGAACGGGAAGCCGCCCGTACGCCGGGTGGCTTCCGCCCCCGCCGTGAACGCCGCCCGGGCGGTGTCCACCACGTTGCCGCGGCCGACGAGCATCTGCCCGGCGACGTCCGCCAGGTCGTGGATGTCGTCCATGTCGGCCAGGACGTCGGCAAGTTCGCCGAGCCGCTCGCTCAGTTCGCCGAGGATCTCCAGCGCCTGCTCTCCGGCACGGGAGAGTCGCAGTTTCGGGTCGACCTCGACGGTGTAGCCGGCCCGTTCCAGGCGGCTGGCGGCCTCGCCGACCAGGGCGAGCCGGGTGAGCGGGCCTTCGAGGGTGTGGAGGGAGACCGGGTGCGGGGCGCGGCGCGGCGGGGTGAATCCGAGCGGTGCCAACAGGGCGAGAGCGGCCTGGTCCGCGCCGTTCACCTCGGCGTAGCCGAAGGTGCCGGGGGTGATGCGGACCGGGTCGGTCACCGCCGCACCGAGAGGGCGGCGGCGGCGCTCACCACGGTGCCCGGCGCCGGGGCGGGCTGCGAGTCCTGCCCGGCCCTGGCGGTGGTGCGTTGGGCGGCGGCAGAGCGCGGGGACAGCCCGGCGGTATCGGTGGGGAACTCCACTCCGTAGCCGCGCAGTTGGGTGGTGATCTGTTCCAGGTGCAGGCGCAGCAGGACGGTGGTGGCGCTGGCCTGCCCGAGCTGCTCGGCCGCGCCTTGGGCCGATGGTGTGGCACTGGCGCCGACGGCGGACTCGGCGGCCCGGCGCAGGGTCTCCTCGACCTCGTGGAGCAGGGGCTCCAGCAGGGCGAGCGGGCGGGCGATGTCGCTGGGCAGCTCGCCGTCGGCGAGGGAGTCACCCAGGTGGCGCACCGCCCAGGAGGCGATGCGGGAGCAGTCGTTGTCGTCGGGCTGGCTGAGGGCGAGGGCGGTGGTCAGGCTCAAGTGGGGTGCGTGCCTTATCCGTTAGTACGGGTTCTCGGTGCTGCGGTCGGCGTCGGTGGCGGCCTCCAGGAGCTCGGGCAGGTCAACGGGGGCGGCTTCGCGCTGGTCGAGCCACCAGCCCGCACGGTCGACGGTGCGGGCCTGCGCCTCGACCTCCTCCCACCGGCCCTCGGTGAGCGGTCCCTCGACGACGAGCGCCTTGTAGGCGGCGGCGACGAGCTGGTGGCGGCACCGCTCGCCCCAGTCCAGGATCTTCTCGGGCCCAGACAGCGGCGGCATGCGGTACTGCTCGGCCCACGCGGCGGCGGCCTGCTGCTCCTCGGCGCGGCGGCCGGCGATCCACGCGGCGCGCTCCTCGGCGCGGTTGCCGTCCCGCTGGGCGCGCCAGCAGTCAGTGCAGTCACGCCCCGAGAGCCAGCGGGCGTAGCCGGCGCGCCGGTCGGCCGGGCGGGCGGAGAGGTCGTGCTCGACCTCGTCCCCGCAGGCGTGGGTGACGACCCAACGGGTCTTAACGGCCAAGGTGTTGGTCCTTCGGGAGTGTCAGCGGGAGTGGTTGATGTAGGCCAGCCGCGGGTCGACGCTCTGGGCTGCGGCCTCGACGGGCTGCGCGGCACTGACCCGGCCCAGCCGCAGGCTGGTGGCGGTGGCGGCCTGGGCTCGGGCACCGAGCGCGGGCGAGGCAGCGGGGCGCGCGGCCTGGGCGGGGCGCCAGGCGCGGGCGGGGGCCGCAGCGGAGATCGTCTCCAGGTCGCGGCGCACGCCGCCGAGCGTGGTCTGCGCCTGCTCCAGGACGGCCGAGACCTGCGCCGGGTCCAGCGCCTGCGGGTCGTCGCGCAGCTGCTGGGCGAGCCCGTCCAGGATCTCCTGGACGGCTGCGAGCGCCGCCTGACGGTTACTCAGCAGCGCGCCCACCCGGCTGTCCTGCGCTGCCTGGCCCGGGGCCGGGTGGAGCTGGGTGGCGAACGGGTCCAGACCAGCCGTCGGCGCGGTCGGGCGGTCCGTGTCCTGCTTCGGCGCCGGGATGATCCGGGTGGCGAAGGGGTCCTGGAGTTCGGGCTCGCCGTCCGCGTCGGCGGCGGCCTTGATCACGCGGGTGTGGAACGGGTCCTGGTCGTCCGCGAGCGGGTGCGGCTCGAAGGCGGTGTCGGCGGCGACGCTCAGCCCGGCCGCGCGCAGCTTCGCGACCGTGTCGCGGGCCCGCTCGGGTCCGCCTGCCTGCTGCTCGGTCAACGAGAGCAGGGTCGGGTGGCCGGGGACCCGGTAGAAGCCGGCCGTGGCCAGGAGCCGGGCGGCGGCCGGGCTGCCCGACGGGTTGGTGGCGGTGATGCCGTGCAGGGGGTGCTCGCCCACGGCCACGTCGCTGTTCCCGGCCGGTGCGGATGTCGTCGGCGCGGTGGCGGCCCCGGGAGTGACGATCGTCGCGCCGACCCCGGCGGCGACCGACGAGGGCGAGGGGTGACCGGGGTGAGCGCTGGACTCGAACTCCGGGTCCGCGCGGACCTCGGCGCCGATGGAGCGCAGGGCCGCCACGGTCTGGCGGCCGTGAAGGAAGATGCTGTCGGTCTCGCCGGTGAACGCGAGATCGGTACTGCCGGGAATCGGGGTGAACCCGTAATCGGCCAGCAGGCGCCGCTGCCTGTAGGTGGCGTTTTCCAGACCGGTGGCGGCGACGCCGTGCAGGGAGTGGCGGACGATGCGGATGGCGGGGGTGTCGGTGATGCGGCTCTCCTAGAGCGTGACGGCGGAGGAGGGGAGGGTGGCCGGTGTGTGCGCGGCGGAGGCGGCCTGGCTGACCGGGCGGGCAGGCAGGCCGCGGGCCGCAGCGGTGCTCGCGGCGGTGGCGCGGATGCTGCGCACGGTGGCGATCGGCGCCTCGACGGCGGTGGCGAGAGCGGCCAGGCCGGCCTGGACGGTGGCCAGGGTCTCGGTCAGGCTGCTGGCCTGGTGCCGGGCGATGCCCACCTGCGCGCCGAGGATTTCGCCCTGCTCCGGGGGAAGCCGGGCGATGAACTCCCCTGTGGCGTCGAGGAGTTCCACGAGGTTGGGCAGCGCTCCCGTCTTCGGGTCGAGGGCGGCGTCCAGCACGTCGGCCACGTCGCGGCTGTCGGTGAGACTGCGCAGGTTGACCTGCTCGAGGGCGATGTCCTCGGCGGCTTCGGCGAGACGGTCGGCCGCTGCGGGGGGCGTGGCGAGCCCGACGGTGGCGACCTGAAGACCCAAACCCTGCAGGACCAGGCTGGCCCGGGCCGCGGCCACCAGGGCCTGCCGCTCGCTCGCGCCTTCCGGTGGCAGGTAGAAGTCCCGGTCGGGTGCGGAGCCGTCGTGGTGGAAGCCGAAGGTCCGCAGGACGTCGGGCACCAGGCCCTCGGTGGCGTCGGTGGCCGTCGCCGCGACGATTCCCTCGATCGGGCTGCGGGCGAAGACGACGTCGGCGCCGTCCACCGGCAGCTGGCGCGAGAGCGCATGCTCCCTGGAGGACACGGTGGCCGGCCGGGCCTCGGTGATGAGGTAGGCGGCCTGGGCGGCTCGGGCGACGGCGTCCGGCCCGTCGAAGACGTACTCCCCGTCGGCGGAGCCGCGGGTGCCGCCGTTCTGCTGCAGGAGCCGGTGGGCGCTCTCGGGGGCGTCGGGCCGGAGCCGGGCGGTGATGGAACCGGCGTCGGGGCCCGGCCCGAAGGAGATGTCGGACAAGGGTGTTCCTCGCTTGATGAAGGGGGTTGGTGGGTCGGTCAACGACGCAGGCCAGGTGCCGCCGCGGGGGGCGGGGCGGCGGTGTGCTCGCGGGACGTCCCGGGCGTGAAGGCACGGGAGGCGGCGGTGGCGGCACGGGCCCGCACCGATACCGGGTGCCGGGTCTCGCGCAGGATGTGCTGCCGGAAGCTGCGACGGACGTGGCCGGCGAACGACGCCGGGGGCTCGCCGGTGACGTACAGCTGGTTCCGCGGGAGGTGGTGCTGCAGCTCCAGGTAGTTGTCTGGCCGGTCGCGTTCGGAGGCGATCATCCACTCGTTGTCGCCGAACGTCCGACGGGCCTCCACCAGCAGCTCGCCGCGCGCGATCATTTCGGTGACCGTCCGGGAGTCGGGCGACTGCGGCCGGCTCAACCGCAGGTCGGCTTCTGCGCGGGCCGCCCGCGCGGTTGCCGCCGCGTCCGGGAACGGCCCCTCCGAGGTCAGCCAGGCGTAGTGGCGCACCACGTCGGCCAAACGCTGCTGCGGCGTATGCCAGTTGCGCACCGGCTCGCCTGCGGCAGCGAGGAGGCGGACTGCGGCAGCAGCGGCGTCGGCCTGCTCGAACACCGGGACCGCCTGGTGCATGTGCCAGGCCCCGAGCGGCTCCGCCCGGTACCAGAAGCCCGCTTCGTCGAGGACTTCCTTGACGGCCGGGTCCAGTCGCCGGGGCGCGACGACGAACTCGCCCAGGTCGAACTCCCAGCCGAAGCCCAGAACTGCGCCGGGGTTGCGGGGAGCGGTCACCGGCGCAGGGCGGCGGCGAGCGGCACATGCACCGCTGCCGGCACTGGTACGGAGGTGGCCGGCGGGCGGTTCCGCATCTCCTCGACGCGGGCCAGCAGGTCCATCTCGGCCTGGTCGCGGGCGGCTGCGGCGTCCTCCAGGATCTCCAGCTGGTCGGAGAGGTCGGCGAGCAGCTGATCGTCGACCCTGCGCTGGCGGTCGGCGCAGATCAGCAGCCGCACGCGCTCGAACGCCACTGCCGTCTCGGCTTTCGTCAGCGCGCGGTGGGCGTCCAGGACGCGGGCGCCCTGGGCGCTCAGTCGGGCCTCCTCGGCGTGGAGGGAGGCGATGCTGGTGCCGACGGCTGCCTCCACGCGGGAGTCCAGTCGGGTGAGGGAAGCGGGCATGAGGGAACTCCAGGAGGCGAAAATGGGGAGACAGTGACTGACCGTCACGGCCGGGAGCGGGACGAGTGCCGGTCCGGGCGCCGCGCGGTTGGATGAGCGGGGCGCCCGGGACAGCCGGGCAGACGGTCAGCGCGCGCGGGCGGCCGACTTGGTGACCACGACGGCGGGAGTGGGAGCGGGCTCGTCCGGGGTCGCGGGCGGCGCGGAGGCGGAGCGGATCTTGCCCGAGCTGGCCCGGGCTGCCGCTGCGGCGGCCTTCGGCATGAGACTCATCAGGCGCGAGTCCTTGCTCCAGAGCTCGGCGCGGTCAGTGAAGCGGGTGGTCGGGTCGGTGTCCCAGGGGACCAACGGTCCGCGCTCGTGCTCGTACAGGCCGATCACCTCGACACCGTGCGGGTGCAGGACGTACGCCCAGTCCAGCCCCTCGGTGTTGTCGTGGGTGACGATGTCCTTCGCGGGCGCCGAGCCGTCCGAGCTGATGATCTCGTCGGCGTCGAACTGCTTGCTGGGCTCACTCCCCCAGGGTCCGTTGATGGCGGCGCGCACGTCGTCGGGAGCGCTGTCGACCAGCTCGCTGCCGAGGGTCGACCAGCCGATCGCCGGGGCGTCGATGAGATAGGCGGCCAGGGCCTCGACGTCGCCGCCGAACCGGTGCTGGAAGGCGCCGAGCAGCAAAGGGAGTTGGTGGCTCGGGTACCCGTCGTAGTGGCAGTAGATACCGGTGTAGCCGCCGCTCTCAGTGGGGCGGGCGATGACCGAGCGGGTGGACAGAGTGCCTCCAGGGGCGGACGGGGAACGGGGGTTGGGCTGTCAGCGCGAGCGGACGGCGCTGCCCGGTGCGGGAACCGGGAGTGCCCGGTCGGGCGGGAGTGCCGGGGCTGTGGCCAGCGCGGTGCGGGTGGCCGCCGCTGCCGTGCGGACAGCGGGCGCCGGGACCGGCTGCTCCAGCGGGAGGCCGAAGTCCGCTCGCGCGGTGTCGAGGTCCTCGTACCGCGTGACGCCGAAGAAGCCGCCGCCCTCGGTGATGAAGACCGCAGCGTCGCCGTCGGCGGCATATCCGGTCAGGAAGCTGGTCGTGCCGTCGGCCTTGCTGCGGCGGGCGTGGACGACGAGGTGGCCCGCCTGGATGTCGGATGCCACGTGGTGCATCCAGATGGTCCCCGGCTCGCGGGTCAGCACGGGTCCGTCGGCGGTCCCCGCGACGACGGCCTGCTGCTGTTCCTCCGCGGCGTAGAGGCGGAGGACGTCGTAGCCCGAGGCGGTCAGCAGGCGGGTGGCGTCGGTGGAGATCCGCCGGCCAACGGACATTGGGGTGTCGCGTCGCAGGCGGTGCAGTCCGGTGGCGTCGTGCCGGACGAAGCCGGCCTGCTCCAGCTGCTGGCGGCCGCGGTTGTCAACGCTGGCTGCGGTGAGCGTCTCCAGCGCGGGGTCGAGATGGATGGTGATGGTGAGGGAAGAGGACACAGACCTCCGATCGAGGCAGAGAGGGATGGTGGGCTGCGGCTGGTGTCTAGTCGGCGTCGGTCTCGAAGTCGGGGTCGGCGTTGGGGTTGTGGACGTAGCCGAAGACGATCCGCTCCAGCTCGCCGAGCAGGAGGTCGCTGTGGAGGCGGAAGGCGTCGAGCCGTTCGGCGACGTAGTCCTGCCGGATGGTCTCGGCCTGGGCCACTCGGGCGAGGTTCTGGCTGGCCAGCCGGCCCCACTCCAGGAGGTCGGTGGGGGTGGCGGACTCCATCCACACCCACTTGCCGGAGCCCAGCTTGAGGATTCCCTGGGGGTGGAACATGCCCGATCGGCGCCTCGGGTTCGGGCTTCGTCGCTCGCCGAACCCCCGCACCAGGCCGTGCGCGAGTTTGTCCAAGGCCTCAGCCTGGATGTGCACTTCGAGGTCGTCGGCGGACAGCCGCTTGCGGACCTCAGACTCGAAATCGGTCTTGTGGAAGCGGCCGGTGTCGTCGGTGACGGTGCGGGCGGCGTCCTCGACGATCTCCTGCAGCCGGATCTCGGCGGTCTTGCTCATGCGGCCTCGCGCTCTCGCCATGCCTGGGCCATCTCGGCCAGGGCCTCCATCGCCTGGTCGATCACCTCGCTGGTGATCGCCCGGCCGGTCAGCATGAACTCCTGGTCGTAGAGCCGGACAGTGTCCGTGCCGCGGGCCTGCGCCAGCGGCGGGACCACCTCGCAGAGGAACTGGGTCGCGACGCGGCGTTGGCGGACCTCTTCCTCGGCTCGTTCCTTGCGCTCCGTCCATGCCGCGGCCAGGCTGAGCTCGCCCTCGACGACCTTGTCCGCCAGCTCTGCGTCCTCCGCGCGAAGCCGGGCGAGCCGGTTCTCCACGGAGTCGGCCTGGGCCTTGGTTTCGCGGGCGGTCTTGTACGCCTCGTCCAAGGTGAGGGCCCCGGTGATCACCGGATCAATCAGGTCGGGTGCATGCTGCAGCACGGTGTTGGCGAGCCCGATACGGCCGAGAGTCAGGCCGGTTTCCTCGCTGACCTGCCGGGCGGACTGGTGTTTCGCCACGAAACGGTCGCCCTGTTTCGCGGCGAAACGCTCACTCTGTTTCGTGACGAAACGGGCCTTGGCCACGATCATCGCCATCTGGCCCTTGGTGAGGTTACGGCGCCTGATGTTGATCGACAGGGCGTAGCCGTCGGCGTCGTCACCCTCGTAAGTGCTGAACTTCGGCTCGATGCAAGCGAGTTCGCAGGCGCGGAGGCGGTTGCGACCGTCGAGGAGTCGGCCTTGATCGTCGAGGATGATCGGCTGGAGTTGGCCGCGGGTGGCTATGTCGTCGGCGAGAGCTTGCAGTTCGTCGTCGTCGAGCAGCGGGAAGATGGCGGCGGTGGGATGGAACTCGATGAGTTGCTCCTGATCGAGGGGCTTACCCGGCGCGTACGTCAGCGGCTGCGGGTGGGGGACGGCGGAAACGGGATGGCGGGAGGCGGCGCGAGCGGCGCTTCCCGTGGCTGGGATGCGCGAGCGCTGCGGGTGGTGGCGGCTGCGGCTCGGACGGCGATCTCGTCCAGGACTTGCGGGGAAGCAGCGGAGAGCGGTTCGCCTCCCTCGATCAGCCGGGGAAAGGCGGCGGTGGCACGCTCGCGGCTCGGGAAGGTCTCGGTGATCCCGAGGACACCACCCTCGTCGATGATGTGCATCGCGGCGCCGGTGCGTTCGTCCGTGACGCTGGTCAGCAGATGGCCGAGGTCCTGCTCGACGTAATGCCAGTCCACGACGAGGTGGCCGGCGGCGATCCCGGCGTAGACCTCGGCCGTTTGAGCCGCGAGGTCCTGTTCCCAGGCCGTGGAGTGTTCCTTGGAGCCGCACTCCGTCTGCTCGTACGGCCGCAGGTGGTCGGGGTGCGGACCGGCGACCATCCGGGGGTCGGGCGGCTCACCGGGTCCGCGCAGGCCGCGCAGCGGGTGCGCCTCGTAGTCCTTGGTGAGGCCGCTCCGGATCTCGCTGACCTCACGGCTGATCGCCTGGATCTGCTCAGCGAGTTCGTGGAGACGCTCAACGCGGGGAACGTTGCGTTCGCCGAAGTCGGCGGCCCAGTCTGCGGTCGCGGTCAGCGCGGCGGAGGCCGCGTAGAGGACACCGTCACCGGGGGCGGTGATCTCCGCGAGCAGCGAGGCCATATCGCTGGTGTCGCGGGCGTAGCGGATCCGGTCGGCATGCTCATAGGTCTGCTGCCCGGCGGTGGTGTGGACGGGTGGCAGCGGCTGAGCGACGGGGACAGCCAGTGCGGGATGGAGGTCGACCGTGATGCCGGCGCGGGTGAGCGCCACGGCCGCACGGGAGGCGGCAAGGTCACGTTCCGGACGGGAGAGGCCGTTCGGCAGCCTGTACTCGGCGCTCTCGTCCAGCCGGAAGGGGGCACCTGGGGAGAAGGTCGGCCCGGGGAGGAATCCGGCCCGCTGGAGAATCCCCGCTGCCATGAACTGCCCGCCGGTGGCGATGGCCGCACCCGGGTCATCGGGTGCGGGGTTGATCACCACGCGCAGCAGGCGGGTGGTGCGCGACGGGCTGCTCATCGGGAGCCGCTGTGCGCTGAGGACTGGACCGGCGGGGTGGTCGGCCCGTCAGTTTTCGTGAACTCACGGGGATTTGCCTGCATGCGGGCGTCGGTGTCGTAGAGGCGGCGCTCTCTCGGGTGGAGCAGATGCTGCACGACGAAGGAGCGCCCGGCGATCTTGTAGAGGCCCCGTCCGCGGGTGAGTGCCGAGATGGCCTGGGTCTCGACGCCGGTCAGGCCCAGGAGGCTTGCGGTGGAGCTGAGTTGGTCGGCTTCCTGGCGGTAGATGATCCTGGTGGCGCAGTCGGTGAGCAGGCCCTCGGCCAGGGCCCGGCCGCGCGAGCCGGCGTCGCCGGCGGACAGCAGGTCGGACAGCCGGTGGATGACGACGAGGTTCGCGATGCCGAGGCCGCGAGAGAGCTTGAACTGCTGCTGCATGCGCTCCAGCAGCGGCAGGTGGCGCATGAGGCGCCACGCCTCGTCGTAGACGACCCAGCGGCGTCCGCCGCCTGGGTCGGACAGTGCGGCCTCCATCCAGGCGGAGGCGCAGGTCATGGCCAGGATCAGGCCGGTGTCGTCGCCGACGGAGCCGAGCTGGGACAGGTCGATGCTGAGCATCGGCGCGTCGGGGTCGAACTCGACGGTCGACGGGGCGTCGAACATCCCGGCCAGGTCGCCCTGGACGAGCCGCCGCAGGGCGTGGGCGAGGTCTTCAGCGGCGGCGCCGAGGCGACGGGCCGGGTCTCCGAGCGCGTCGTCGAGGCGCCGGGCGTTGCCGAGCATCGCGGCGACATCGCCCAACAGCGGTACCCGGCCGGTGCGTTCGGCGTCGGCGACGACTTCGTCGAGGGCGATGTCCAGGCCGGTGTGCTCCATCGGCACGAGGTCGCGGTGCAGGACCGTGCGGGCCAGGCTCGCGAGCAGCAGTAGCCGGCGCTTGCGGACCTCCGCCGCCCAGTCCGCCGGGTTGGCACCGGCTGGTGCGTCGGGGGCGTCGAGCGGGTTGAGCCGCCCGCCCATCCCCGGGCCGAGCGCGATGGTGCGCCCGCCGAGTGCCTCGGCGACACCGCTCCACTCGCCCTTCGGGTCGCAGGGGATGTAGACCTTGTATCCGTGCGCGATGCTGCGCAGGGCAAGGGACTTGGCGAGTGCGGACTTGCCCATACCGATCACGCCGGCGAGCAGAACGTTGGGGTTGGTGAACCCTTCGAGGCGGCCGTACAGCTCGAACGGGTCGAAGCAGAAGGAGCCCTCGGCGTGGACGTCGCGGCCGATGTAGACGCCCCCGGTGCCGAGGCCGCCTTCGGCCAGGAACGGGTAGGCGCCTGCTGCGACGGCGGTGGTCATCCGGTGGGGCGGGAGCTTGAGCTTGGCGCCTCGGGCGGAGGCCGGTCCGGGGCGGCCGGTTGTGGGGTAGACCGGGCGGGCGTCGAGTTCGTCGACGGCGGTGTCGTTGTGGCGGCGGGGCCGGTCGGCGAGACGGGCCTCGCGCTGGGCGGCGGTGAGGTCGCGCCGGGCCCGGCGGCGCTCGGCCCGGTCGCCGCGGGCGGGGGTGAACAGCGCGCTGGCGCTGGTGCTGGTGCGTATTCGCAAGGTGGGGTGGGTCTCTCTCGGCCGACGGTCAGCGGCGGATCATGCCGGGTGCGGGTGCGTGCAGGTCGGCGGGGGTGGTGAAGTACCGGATTCGGGCGGATGCCTTGAGGTGTCGCTGGCAGATCGTCAGGTCCGGTGCGCCCTCGGGCAGCCGGGTGGCGCACGCCTCGCGGGTGGGCATCCGGCCGTCGGCGCGCGGGGCGGCGTGGTAGGCGGCGTGCAGGTGCTCGCTGACCTGCCACATCCGGATCCGGGCGTTGTGCAGCTCGTTGCCCTGGGTCGGGACGTGGGGGCGGGTGCGGGCGGTGGCGTGATCGAGCAGCAGGTACAGCGCGACGGCGTGCTCGTGGAGGGCGTCGAGTTCCTCGCGGGTCAGCGGCTTGTCGCTGGTCAGCTCGGTGTCACTGTGGAAGGCGAGGGAGGCGGTGGCGAACCTGATCAGGCTCGGCTCGTCGTGCATGGGGAGCCCTTCGGCGGTCAGAGGCGGGCCAGCGGGAGGGCGGCGGAGGTGAACGCTTCGGCCTGCTGGAGGGTGAGGCGTCGCAGGTCGATCAGTGCGGCGACGGCGGCGGTCTCGACCTGGGCGCAGGCGGCGGAGAGCTGGTCGGCGTCGTCGGCGGAGACGACGAGCAGCCCGGTCATGGCGACGTCGGCGTGGCCGGCGATGAGCTGCAGCTCGCGCTGCTTGACGTCGGCGTACTCGACGGTGTCGGACTCGGAGTCGACCTGGCCGCGGCGCACGCGCTCGGCGGCGTCGGCGATGATCGTCGACTTCTTGCGCTGGACGTCCTTCAACGCTGCGTCCAGGCCCTGCGGGGTGTAGAGGAGGGAGAGGGTGCGCCGCACGCCGGAGGAGTAGAGCAGCTGGTGCAGGAAGCCCGCGCTGGTCTCGGTCCGGGGCCACTGCTCGATCCAGAAGACGGCGTGGTGCGCGGAGTCGGTGCGGATCTTCTCCGCCTCCTCGACCAGGACCACCGGACCCGCGGCGGCGACATCCGCCTCGGGGCGGCCGGCGTCGGACCAGCGCTCCAGCGCGCCCAGGACCGCCGGATCGTAGGCGGTGCGCACGGTTGCGGCGATCTCTCCGGCGGTGAGCCAGCCGCCGGAGGCGAGCCCGGCGCCGCGGATCGAGGCGTCGAGGCTGGCGGTGAGCTGCTGCAGGACACTGAACGCCCCACCGAGTCCGCCTCCGGCCTGGTTGATCAGCCGCCGGGCGGAGCGCAGGTCGAGGGCGACGGCGATGTACGCCTCGTGCGGCGCGGCCGACGGACCGGCGGCGGAGAGCAGGTCCTCGTAGATCGGGCCGGCGACCGGGGTGCTGGGACGGCCGTGCTCCAGCCAGTAGCGCTGGAGCGCGTCGCCGCTGTCGGGGACGGTGCGCTCCATCACCTGGATGCGGGCGATCTGCCCCGAGCGGGACAGGGCGGCAAGCGCCCGGCCCCAGCCGGAGACGTTGCTGCTCTGGGTGGAGGGATCGAGCAGGGCGAACGCGCGGCTGCTGACGCGGGTGACCGCGGTGAGGGTGCCCTGCTGCTGGTCGTGGACGGCGCCGAGCCGCCGGTCAGAGCTGGTGACGGCGCGCAGCGAGGCGGCGGTGCCGGGCAGGTGGAGCAGGCCCTCGACGCGCGGGCGCATCGAGGGGCGGGCCAGCCACAGCAGCTGTCCGCGGGTGCGGCGAAGCCAGTAGCGCAGGGCGATCGGTGCCCATTCGGCCAGCGACCGGCCGCGCACCCGCAGGACGACGACGGCGGCCAGCAGCACCCACAGGGGGGTGAGGGCGAGCGCTGCGACGATGCCGGCGGTCATCAGCACGGCGAGCAGGACGGCGCCGCCGATCGCGGTGAGGACGAGCTGGGGAAGGGTCAGGCCGAGGAGGATGCCCCGGCGGGAGCGGGTGGGGAACTTGATGGTGGCGGGTATCTCGCTGGAGGTGCTCAGGAGGAGGCGCTCTCTTGGTGCGGGGCGGGATGGCGGCCCGGGCCCTCCCGGCCGGCCGGGCCGGGAGGGGCAGAAGCGGGTTCTGCTGGCGGGACGCCCGGGACGGGTGCGAGTCCGGGGAGGTGTCCGGCGGGCCGTCAGGCCGAGGGCGGTCGCTGGGGGAAGACGAACCGCTGGCCGGGACCGGGGGCGGTCGGGCCGGAGGGCGCCGCGATCACCGGGTTGAAGTCCGCTCCGCCGCCGGAGGCCGGTGGCGGGGAGGCCGCCGCTGCGGGAGCGGAGGACCCGGCCGGTGCGGCGGGGCGGCCCGGGGTCGACAGGCTGGTGGCACCGGCTGCTGCGTGGGCGGCTGCGGCCGAGCCGGAACCACCGCCGGATGCCGCCGGGGTACCCGAGGACGCGCCGGAGCTGCTGAGGCGGGTGACCAGCGCACGTCCCTGGTCGCCGTCGCTGCGGTCAGTGGCGGGGCGGCTGGTGAGCGGGACGCCGCCGTCTCCGCCGCCGGAGCGCTGCTCGCCGTAGCGGAACGAGCTGGGCGTCGCCTTGGCCAGGGTGTCAGTGCCCGGGCCCTCCGGCCCGCCACCGCCCTGGCCCGCTCCGGCGGACTGCATGCCGGGGACCTGGGAGGGGCCCGCGGGGCTCCCGCCGGCCATGCCCGCACCGGCCGCAGCGCCGCCGGAGCCAGCGGTCATGGCCATCTGACCGCCCTTCTTGGCGGCGGCGCTGGCCGTCTGGAGCCCGGCGGCGGTCGAGCGGTGCAGGTCGTGCGACTGGCCGTCGCCGGCCCAGTGGATGAACTTGTAGATCATGAACGGCGAGAGCAGGACCAGCGCCATGACGACGAGGCCGGCGATGATGTCGCTGAGCGCCTGAACGCCGTCCTTGGTCTCGCTCTGGCCGATCGCCGAGACGCCGACCAGCATGATGATCGTGATGACCAGCTTGGAGAAGACGACGGTCGCGGTCGCCTCCACCCAGCGCTTGCGCCAGTCACGGGTCGGCTCCCAGGCGCCGCCGGCGGCGGCGAACGGTGCCAGGATCACCAGGACGAGGATGCTGACCTTGCGGAAGATCATCATTCCCCAGTAGAGAATGCCACCGACGGCGCAGCCGAGGGCGACCAGGGCGGGGATGGCCCAGCCCAGCGGTGTGGTGACCGTGATCAGCGAGACCTTGACGATGCGTCGCACCGCGTCGTCCATCGAACTGTTGGCGACGGTGAACAGGCCGCGGGACAGGGCGTCGACCACGACCAGGGCGACACCGGTGAAGGTGATCGCGCACATGGCGAACAGCACCGCGCTGATGGTGCCGGTGACCGCTTGGCCGAGCGCCTGCCCGTCGCGCCGCCAGGCGGCCCGGAGCAGTTGCAGGATGAACGTCATCACGATCATCGTGAGCGCGATCGGCAGGATCAGAGCGTAGTTGGAGCGGAACCAGTCTGCGGAGAGGTCAACGCTGGTGGTCTGGTCGACGGCGCGGCTGGCCAGGTCCACGGCGGACTTCGCGAGGTCGCCGCACGACTTGGCGATCCAGTTGCCGATGCTGTCGGTGATGGAGTCGGACACGCCGCCGACGACTGCTTCGCAGAGCAGCCCCGTGCCCGGAAGATCACAAAAACCGATGGTCTCCTCCTCAAGTGAGAGACGGGATAAGGCAGTTACGGATAGACGGTGGGCGAGATGGCCGCGAGCGCGCAGTTACCGGCGGGCCGGCACTGGACGGCGAGGGTGATGGCGCGGTCCTCGGCTCCCCGGCCGCCGCCATCCCAGGCGATGTCGACTTTGGCGGTGACGGTGACGGCGTAGATGTACGCCGTGGTGAAGGCGGCGGGGTTCCGCCCGATGGCCTTGGTGTAGGAGTCGGGCACGTGGGCGGCGAGAGCGCTGGCCGTGGAGATCTGGCCGGTGTCGCGCAGCCGGGACCACAGCACCGGGTCGGGCACCTGGCCGGCGACGGAATCACCGTCGGCGTACGGGAGTTCAGAGGTGAGCCACAGGCGCAGCCCCGACAGGAAGTCCTTCTGGGTGACCGCGCGCGAGTCGTAGGTCCACAGGGTGCGGGCGAACGCTGCGGCGAAGTCCGTCGGGCTGGAGGTGTGCGGGGGCCGGGCGACGGTGGCGCCCGCCTGGGAGGGAGACGGGCTCGGCGCCAGCCGCCAGCCGGGCGAGGAGCCCGGCCAGCAGACCGGCGACCAGCAGCACGCCCAGCCCGATCAGCAGCCGACGGCGGAAGGTGGAATCACCGTCGGAGAAAAGGGACTTGGGCTTGGGCACTTACTTGACCTGCGTCCCAAGAGCGCTGAAGAAGGCCACGAGGCCGTTGGCCGCACCCAGCAGCAGGGCGACGCCTGCGGCGACCATGGCGCCCTGCTTGCCCTTCGCTTCGGCACCGTGGGAACCGGAGTGGTGGCCCCAGGCCCACACGACGCCGGCGACGCAGAGCGCGCCGACCGTCGCGATCACGGCGAAGAGGTTGATGGAGGAGACGACCTGCTTGAGGACGCTCAGGCCGGGCAGGCCGCCCTCGGCAGGGGTGACGCCGGGGTCGAAGGCGAGGTGGGTGACGGCCTCGGCGGCGAGAATCAGGGACAAACGTGTCTCCAGGTACGGGATTTGGACGTGCCGGGGCGCGCGGCGGCGCCGCGTCAGCACAAGGGGGAAAGGGAGGAGGGAGAGGGTGCTTGTAGGTTCCGGCCATCCCTGTCGTCCGGAACGGCCGCGACCTGCGGCGATGAGCGAGTGTCCGGACGAGTTGTCAGCGGATTCGTCCGGCCGGTCTGTCAGATTCCTCGGAGACCGCGCTTGGGTAGCCCGGCGGGACAGATCGACCGGACAACTGACCTGCGGTTTCCCGCTGATGGCGACGGGTCGATGACAGCTCGACCGGAAACTGACAAGATCAACCGGAACCTGCAGGTGCTCAGGGGGTGATGCGGCGGATCGCGAGCACGCCGGATTTCCACGAGCTGTAGGAGGCGATCCGCACGACATCGCCGGTGTGCGGCGCGTGCACCACGAGGCCGGAGCCGATGTACATCCCCACGTGCTCAGGCCCCTGCAGGCCCTGCTCGGTGAACAGCAGGTCACCGGCGCGCAGTTGGTCGGCGGAAACCGCCGCACCCTGCTTGACCTGGTCGTAGGTGACGCGATCCAGCGTGGCGATCCCGGCCGCCTTGTACGCCTGCTGCAGGAGACTGCTGCAGTCGCACCGGCCCATCGGGTCGGGCCCGTGGCTGTTCAGGCAACTGCCGCCCCACTGGTACGGGGTGTTCAGCTGCCCGAGGGCCCAGCGGATCGCGGACTGCACAGCGGGCGGGACATCGGTGGGGATCTGGAATCCGGCGGGGAGTGCGCCTGCCGGGATGATGCCCCAGTCGGTGGTGGTGTCGGGCGGCGTGCACGAGCCGGGCGAGGTGCCCGGTGTCGGTGTCGCACCGGTCGTCGGCACCTTGAGCGTGGTGCCGATCGCCTGCTGCAGAGCGGTCGCCAGCGGTTCCCACTGCGCGTAGGCGTCCGGATAGCCACTCCGTTGGACCTTCTGCGCCGCGACGGTGAGCGGCAGATCCTGCCAACCAGCCACCGCCAGAAGCGACTTGTAAAAGGCGGTCGAGGAGTACACCGGGTCCTGCAGCTGCGCGGGTGTGCCCCAGCCCTGGCTGGGCCGCTGCTGGAACAAGCCCAGCGAGTCACGGTCGCCGTAGCTCAGGTTCCTGAGCCGTGACTCCTGCGTCGCGGTGGCCAGCGCGATCACCTGGCCACGCGGCGCCACCTTGAGGGCGACGCCGGTGGCGACGATCGCCTGCGCCATCGGAATCTGCACGGTCGGCAGGTCCAGTCCCGCGACGGGTGCGGTCGGACCGGCCGCGCCGGACAGGATCAGGTTGACGGCGGCCTGGATCGCGGCGGTGTCCACAGCTTGTGGGCTGCCGGTGTCCGGGCAGCTCCCGGTGCCGAACGCTCCGGCCTGCTGCGAGGCCATGGCCACGGGCAGGATCAGTGCGAAAGGCGTGAGAAGAACGGCAGCGGCGAGACCCGCGACGGCCTTCTTCACGTGGCCTGCCGGTGGCGTGCGCACTCCTTCCGGTCCGGCTTCGGCGGGGCGTTGAAGGGCATGGCAAGGCGAGGTCCCGTCATGGGAGTCTCCGATCATGGGATGGCGCGGGGCGGCTCATCGAAATGCACCCAGGCGCGGTGGCGAAAATGCTGGCGCCGCAGCCGTGTGGCGTTCTGGTGGAAGTTGCCGCTTCCATCCGGCCAGGTCACGGCGCTTGCGGCGACAGATACGAACGTATGGACCCCGATATCTCCCGTGCAAGGAGTTCGCGGATATTCGCGAAAACTGCCGAACTCCTTGCACGGGAGATATCGCGGCTCCTACGTTCGATGAAGGCCCGGAAGTGCACTGCCCTGCGGGCCTTTCCACGCGCCAGCCGCGACCTGGGCATCCGCCCCGTCGCGGCTGTTTCGCGCGACACTGCCGCCCATTCCTTGCGAGGACATTTGACCGACTTCACCCTGCTCCGGGGCGATGCCCTGACCCGCATGAGCGAGCTGCCCAGCGGCACCGTCGACTGCGTCATCTGCGACCCGCCCTACAACAGCGGCGGG
>NZ_LMCT01000006.1:169673-188105 GCF_001424875.1 Kitasatospora sp. Root107
GGCGGGCGCACGACCCAGGAGCGCGTCGGCCGCAGCGCCAAGGAGAAGTACACGACCGCAGGCTCGAAGAAGCAGCTCCCGGACTTCCCCGGCGAGAACAAAGACCAAAGGAGCTACGGCTTCTGGCTCTCGCAGCTGCTCACGGAGGCTTTCCGGCTGACCATCGACGGCGGCACCGCCTGCATCTTCAGCGACTGGAGGCAGTTGCCGACCACCACGGACGCGCTGCAGGCCGGCGGCTGGACCTGGCGCGGCATCGTGCCCTGGCACAAGCCCGCGGCCCGCCCACAGCGCGGGCGTTTCACCCAGAACGCGGAGTTCGTGGTCTGGGGCAGCCGGGGCGCGATGGACGCCGACCGCCACCCCGTCTACCTCAAGGGCCTTCTGGAGGGCAGCCAGCCCTCAGGCAGCAAGCGCCAGCACATCACACAGAAGCCGATCGGCGTGATGCGTGACCTGGTGCAGATCTGCCCGCCCGGCGGCACAGTCCTCGACTTCACCGCCGGCTCCGGCTCCACCGGGGTCGCCGCGCTCCTCGAAGGCCGGTCCTTCCTGGGGATCGAGATGACACAGCACTACTACGACATCGCCCAGCAGCGCCTCGCGGAGGCCAAGCTCACCGCGGCGGAAGCCGCCCCGTCGTAGCCCAAGAACAGCACCCCAGTTCCCGCCCCGATCAAGGAGCCTTCCTGCCCAGCGACTGCCCCACCATCCCCCGCCCCGAGCACGACCTCCCCAACGAGGCCGACTGCTTCGAAGGGTGGAGCCTGCACCAACTGCCCGAGGGCGGCGAGGCGTTCGTCAGCGCCTGCCAGCGCGTCCGGCTGCACTTCCCGGCGAACAGCGGCTGGGAACCGCAAGCGACTGTCGCCGCCTACGCCACGCCGACCGGCGAGATCCAGTGGCGGGCCCAGTTCGAGGACAGCGTCCCGGTCGAGGTAATCGGCTCCCTGCTGTTCGCCGCCGCCACCGACCTCGCCGGAAGCGACCGCTACGACCAGCAGCGGGCACTGCGGGGACCGGCCCTCACTGATCCCGACGGCCTCCTCGACGACAGTGCCTGCCCCGGTGCCACCGCCACATGGTGCGGCTGCCCTGCGCCCTTCGACCTGCAGCTCACCGGCAGCCCGCACCACGCCCAGTGGCGCCTCAGCGGCCGGGACGCTAACGGCACGCGCTGGCGAGCCTGGTTCGACCAGTCAACGCCCGCCCACCTCATCAAAGCCGCCTGCCACCAGCTCACCGCGGAGCGGACCTGCGCCTACCTCCAGGACCTGGCCGACGACGCCCACGACGGCGTCGCCGCAACCGACGACTAACCGGCACCGCCCGTCACCAGCCCGGCGCCCGGCTACCCGGCTGCCCTGACACCGCACCGTCCGAGCCCTCGCCCGTGAGGCCCTCCAGCAGGACGGCCTCACGGGACCGGGCTCACCACCGGGTTCCCCGTGACCACGCCCAACTCCCGGCGGCCCCGGCCAAATCCGGGGCCGCCTCCACTTCCAGCGGAGCCCGCACATGCAGACGCCCACCGCCCCGGCCACCCACGACATGCCGATGACCGTCCACCCCGGGTACCTCGCCGGCCCGGGCAACCAGCACACTCAGCTCGACGCCTTCGGCACGTTCGCCGAAGGGCGCGAAGACTGGTTCCCGTGCCCGGAAGAGGGCCTCGTCCTCCTCCACGACAGCGCCGACGCGCGCATCGAACTCAACCTCGCCGCGGACGCCGACTGGGATCGCTGGCGCTTCCTCGGCGGCACTGACTTCGCCGCCGGTCTCTGGTCGGTCACCTTCGACGCTCGCACCCCGGCTGAGGTGGTGATGGCCGCGGCCCGCCGCCTGGCCCACGGCCTGGCGCAGCCCACCGATGCTGAGCGCGAGCGGCAGCTGTGGAGCCACGCCGCCCACGCCGCCACGGCCGAGGCCCTGCGCGCGGAGGCTAGCGACGCCAACTGGACGCCGTGCTCTGCCCAGGGCTGCACCGCCACCTTCACCGCGCCCGACGGCACCGCCGCCCTCCAGCTGCGCGACAGCAGGAACGACCCCGTCCCGGGGGACATCGAGTACGTCCTGCGCGCCGGCACGCCCGGCCGGGAAGACGAATGGTGGACGGCCCAGTTCAGCCGGACCGTGCCGACCAGCGTGATCCTCGCCGTGCTTCGCACCGTCACCGACCCCGGCTGCTACACCCGCCGGGCCTCGCAGATCCCCATGGCCAACCGCTCCTTCCTGAGCACCCACCCGGTGGCACGGCCCCGACCGGAGGCTGCCCGTGACCGGTGACCGGGGCGACGCCGCCCAACTTCCCTCGGACGAGCAGGTCCTGGTCATCCCCGGCTACCTCGCCGGCCCCGGCGACCTGGACACCGCAAACACCGCCTTCGGCGACTTCCTCGCCGAACACCAGGGCTGGGCCCGCTACTCCTGCGACGGCGGAGACACCAGCGTCGCGATCAGCAACTGCCTCACCAGCCGCATCCAACTCGCCTACGAACCCGGACACCGAGACGTGCGTTGGACCGTCGCCGGGTACGAGAGCCCGGTCGGCGAGCGCGCCTGGAACGCGACGTTCGACCTGGCCACCCCGTACGAGATTCCCCTCTCGGTCGCCGAGACGTTCTCCTACGTCCTGGCGTACAGCAGCGAGTTCGCGCGCGAGGAGGCGCTCTGGGGTCGAGTGGACACCCGAGCCGCGCTGCTGCGGCACCTGGGCGAGAGCGACTGGCAGGACGTCAGCAGCCCAGACGCCATGGCGTTCCAGGCGTGTGACGGCACAGCCGGGCTGACCCGCTGGGATCGCGGGGCGTACGCCGCCGATCCCGCCGGCCCGGACAGCTCCGCCGGCGTCACGCTCTGGGGCAGGGGGCCTGCGGAGGCTGCGGACGGTGGCTGGAAGGCCCACTTCTCCGAGCACGCCCCCACCCGGCTGATCACCGCGGCTCTCGACCACCTCACCGACCCGCAGGCCGAGCTGCGGCGACGAGCCGAGATCCCGGTCGTCTACCGCGGTCTGGTCGAGGCCAGGCCCGCGGCACAGCCAGCGCGTGTGCAGGCCGCCAGCCGCCACACCTTGCCCGTCTGTCTCTCTCCAGCCCCACCGGTCCCCCGGTCACCTTCACCGCCGGTGGCACCCCGACCTGTACGGAGGCTCTCCTGACTTCTATGACACCGGCCTGGGCCGACGAACTCGACGGCGATGTCCGCGTCCACCCGGTCTACCTGGCGGGCGGCCCGTTCACCGGCGACCCCGCGCTGCAGCCTCTCGTGGACCTGCCGGGCGCCGTGAGGCACCATGACGAACGGGGCAACTTCTTCGTCGCCACTTCGGACGGCCGCATCAGGGTCGGCTTCATCCCGGAGCAGGACTGGGACACCCTTTGGAAGATCGCAGTCGCACCCGATGCCTTCGCACCACCGCGCTGGGTCGGCAACTTCTCGGCCGACACCCCGATCGAGATCGTCGCCGCCGTCACTACTGAACTCGTCCGGATGTACAGCCCGGACGACGAGACATGGTTGGCCGAGCGCACCTGCGATGCCCTGGAGTGGGTCGGGCCCTACGCCGCGGCCGGCTGGACCGCTCGCAACCCCGGCTGGGGGCAACTGGAGTTTCTCTCACCGGACGGCCACGCCAGCATCAACTGCCGGCAGCGGCCGATCGATTCGCAGGACGCGGAGCAGGCCGGCCAGGACGGCCGCTTCATGATCGGAACCGTCCACTCCGCCGGATGGTACGGGCGATTCAGCAGAGGAACTCCGGCCCGCATCCTCGCTGCTGCCTCCACCGCGATGCTCAGCCCCGAGCCGGTCTTGCGCTACCGCGACGCACTCGACCTCTACACCCGCCGGACTGCCACCATCACACCGGTCACACCGCCGGCACCGAGTCCCCTGGACGTGCACCGCGCGCTGGCCGCAAAGGCCCGCTCCACACCCCCCATCGTGAGCGCGGCGCCACCGACACCGGCCGCGACCCTGGCCTGGACCACCAGCAGCACGGACACCGCCACACACCGCCGCTGACCAAGCCCGAGCCCACAGCCCGCCGGACTATCAACTCTCTGTGGAGAACATGCTTTTCGACGACCCCGAACTCGCCACCTTCCGCGACCTGCGGACGGCAGGGCTGGACCTGCCCGCCGACCCGGAGAACATCCCGCTGTGGCTGACCCGCGACCAGCTCGAATCCCAGCACGACCACCTCATCGTTGACCTGCACGAGTGGCAGGGCTCGCCCGATCTCACCGTGCCCGCCTGGCACGTCGCTGAGCTCGGCCAGCTGATGCACCAGACCACCCGCTGGGCGAGGCAACTCACCGAGACCGGCCACCACCCCCAGGCCGAGGCGATGGCCAAGGCCCGCAGCTCCGTCAACCAAGCGCTGTACCTGGTCTCGGGTACCTACACCTTGCTCGCCGGTCGCGGCGGGCGCTCCCCCGGGAACCCGGGTGCCGCACTGGCACAGATGGAAAAGGCGAATCTCCAGGCTCGGAATGTGCTAACGAGTGGTGCTGCCCAGCTCAGCCACGACCTGAACCGGCTCCTGCCCCTGACCGACCGGGTCGCCGCAGTGGTCAGCCGCGCCGCCATCCTCACCGGCTGGACGCCTCCGCAGCTCCGACCGGCGCCGCCAGCCCCTGGCGCCGGCCCCGCAGGGCGCCGGTCGCGATGACCGATATCTCACCCGCGTACCTGGCCGGCAGCGAGCACACCAACAGGGTCTTCGACCGGCTGGCCAAGCACTGGGCGTGGGAGCGGAGCACCTCGCGGGAGCTGAACCAGCAGTTCTCCTGGAGTCCCGACCACCGCTTCCGGCTGGCCGACGGGCAGCTCGACCCCGGCGCCTGGTGGCACATCGCCGCCGCCAAGGAGCCGCTCGGGCTGCCCCAGTGGCAGGCCGGGTTCTCCGAGGACTCCCCACCCGAGATCGTCATGGCCGTCACCGAGGAGCTCGCCCTCACCGGTTCCGCAATCGACTGGACGGGTGAGGCGCACCCCGCCCTCCAGCCCCCGGCCGATCGACGCACCATGATCCGGATACTTCGCGACGCCGGCTGGCGCTGCGTCCTGCGCGACGGGCTCCTCGACCTGGAGGCCCCCGACGCCCTCGCCCGCGTCCAGGTCCGGACCGATCCCCCGGGCGACCCTTTCGACCTGATGGGCCACCCGCACCTGTACGTGGAAGTCGGCCCGCGCGGCTCCGGAGGGCACCCCCCGTACTGGCAGGCGCTGTTGACGACCGCGGCCCCCACCGTCGTGGTCGACGCCCTCGCCCGTGCGCTCACCGACCCCACTCCGGTCCAGCGCGACCGGGACTGGATGAACAGGCACCTCCTCGCCCACCACGACCTCGCCGACAAACACCGGGGCGCGGCGGCTGTCGCGGGACCACGGCGCCGCTACACCAAGGACGACGTACGCACCGCCGCAGCGGAGGTCATCTCGGACAGCCTGCTGTGGGTCAGCGCGCAGGCGCTAACCGTGCGGGAGAGGATCGCGGACCACGTCGTGCCGAGCCACAGCGAGCTGCGCATCACCTGGAAGGACCTGAGCGCAAGCGCCCAGAATCTCGCGGCCACGCTCGTCGCGGACCTCGTCCGCGAGGCCGCCGGCCGTACCGAGGTACTGGTGGGACTGCCCCCGCAGTCTCCACGGTCCGGCGCCGGTGAGAACCGGCGTGAGGTTCCCCAACTCGGCCTGACGACTTCCGTGTTCACCAACGAGGACCTGTGCGACACCGCAGCGCGGGTCTGCGCGGCGCAGATCAGCTGGATCGACGAGCCGTCCGGACTCGCCGACAGCATGGACGAGTTGGTCATCGCGAGTACTGCGGGCCAGCCGGGCCAGCTCGCCTGGGAAGACGTCGTACCGGCAGAGCGCGAACACGCCCACCGGGAGGTCCGCCGTCTGCTCGACCAGGCCGGCACCGACGCAGCCACTCGGGCCCTGTTCACCCTCGTGACGCCGGACGGCCGCAAAACCGCGACCACCACCACCGAGCGGGTCGCCGCCGCAAGTGCCCGCTCCCCGCTCGCAGGCCGCCTCGTCGTCACGGAAGCCCCCGGGCCGGGCGGCCCGCCATCAGCGCCGCCGTCGTCCTCGGCAGCTCGCCCGCCCCGCTGACAGAAAGGCCGGACCATCCGCAAGCCGACACCCACCTCGTACCGCATCAGCAGAGCGCCGTCCACCAGCACAGTCGCCGAGGGCCCCGCGGACCCGTTCGCGATCAGCGCCCTGGAGCACGCCGGATTCGAGCGGATCTACCTGCTGAGGTCGTACGGTTACGAGGGCAGGCTCCCCCTTCACCTGGACGAACAGGCCCAGAACCAGGCCGCAACGCAGGCCGCCAACGCGTTGGCGGCCTGCGGCTACGGCGTCGACCTCGATCCCGGCCTCGGCGGCCCGCCCGCGACGGCCCGGTACGTCCCGGCACCCGTGCCCGACCCGGTGTCCGCACTCACGGCCATGGCCGAGCGGTTCGGCAACGGCACCGGATACGAGGAAGCAGCCTTCCTCCTCGAACAGCTCGCCGGCGCGGACGGTGTCCTCGGCGGCCTCACCGCTGTCGCCCGGGCCGCCTCCGCCTGGTGCGAGGATCTCGGGCACGTGCCCGGCGACGAGCTGGCCGACCTGCTCGCCGAAACGGCCCGCGACACCGAAGCCCTGGCTGGCAAGCTGAAGGACACCGGTCCGCGCGTCGCCACCCTCGGCCGCTCCTGGTCCGGGCACGAACCCAGCCCGCGCCGCTCCTCCGCGCCCAGGCCCCCGCAGACCGCCACTGTGGTGACCTCCGGCGAACCACCACCAATCACCTTCGGTACCTTCCCTGACCGTCCGACAGTCGTCGCCATCGGCGCCTCCCGCGAAGACTCCCTGGCGGCACGGCTGCTGGAGAAGGCCGGATTCCACTACCTCCCCGAACTGGGCATCCACGAACTGCCCGCCGACACACACTCCTTGGACGCGATGCTGCGGGTCGAGGACGCCGCCGACCGCCTCGCCGCCGGGTTCACCAACGTGGGGATCGACCCCGCAGTGACCACGCTGCTCGACGCCCACACCCGGACCTGCGCCGCCTCCCCACCACAGGCGCCGACGCGCCAGGACGCACGGCACGAGGCTGCCCGCCACCGCGGCACCACGACCGCGCAGGCGAACCCCCCGTCCACCGTCCACCCCACCGCCGGGATGCCCGGCCCGGCGACCCGATCCCGCTGACACCCACCCACGAGCAGGAGCAGCCCATCACCACCCCTCACCCAGCCGACGCCGAACAGGTCCCGGTGGCTCCGCGCCGATTGGCGGGCCCCGGCCCAGCCCAGAGCCTCTCGGCTGCACTCACCGATCGCGGCTGGCTCACCGCGACCGCGCACAACACCGTTCTCACCTCCGAATGCCGCCGCCTGCAGCTCGCGGTCCTCGCGGCCGAGGACACCACCACCAGCTGGCAGCTCCGCGCCGCCGACCGCTGGGGACAGCCGCTATGGACGCTGACCTTCACAGCCGCCACCCCGGCGGAGATCGTGGTCGCCGTCGCCGACCACCTCGACGACGCCCTGACCCGCAAGGGGACATCGGCCCTCTACGGCCCGGACATGGTCGCCCCGGTGTTCAACGCCCTCCATAAGGCTGGCTGGGAGGAACTCGGCTCCGCAGGAGGGGACTTCATGGTGTCCCCCGAGCCTGGTCCGCTCGGTGTCAGCGTCGTGCACGACTACGCCGACTCAGCGGCATGGACAGACCCCGCCATTGCGGTGCTGACCATCACGGCCGGCGACCCAGGCAGCCGAGGACGGCAATATCGGGCAGGGCTGGAGCGTGGGCCTCTCGCCGCGGGTGCCCGACACGGTCGCCACCGCGGTCCTGCGGGCCGTCCTCGACCCGGCACCCGTCGAGCGCCGCCCGCAGGACATCCCCGCCGCACACCGCGCGGCCGTCGCCCCGCTCAACCAGGGTCCAGCCCAACAGGACGACCAGGCAGACACTTTGGCCTCCGGGGCAACGCCGTACGACGCCCTGGCCCCGCTCCTGGGCGACGCGTGGACGACCGAGGAGGACGAGCTCGGCAACGTGGCGGTGCGCAGTCGGTGCCGGCGGATCGTAGTGCAGCACCTGCCGGAGCCTCGGCCCGGCCAGGAGAAGACCCACGATCCGTGGACCGTGCGGGCGACGGCGGGCCGGGCACGCCCGTCGAGGTGGTCGCGGCGTTCACCACCTGCCTCGCCCACGCTGTCGCCCGGCAGGACGCCGCCGCCCACCTCGACGAGTGGCTGCACAGCTCCGAGCCCAGCTTCACGACCCCACGGGTCGCCCGCGTGCACCCGGTCGAAGGCTCGCTCGACGCGCTCCTGGCCCACACCCGGCTCCGGCTCGCCGGATGGACCGCCAACGACGACGCGCTGCCGTACCCCGGCCTCCTCAGCCACGCCCCCGCCCCCGGCCCGGCCCTCTTCTCGGACAAGGCCGGGCCCTTCGAGACGCCAGCGCTCCCGCGAATGTGGACCTTGGCCGGCGGCACCGGCAGCACCCGGTGGGACGCGATGTTCAGCTCCAGGACCCCCACCGAACTCGTCATCGCCGCCGCCCAGGCCGCCCGACACATCGCAGCCCCGGCCCCCGGGCCAGACGGCAAGGCCCCCGGCCGTCGCCGCAGCAGCGAGCACAGCACGGCGCACGCCAGCGCCGCGCGCACCTCAACACCTCCACCAGCAGCCGACCGGGCCGCTCCCACAACGGGTGACAGTGCCGGGCCACCGCCGCCTCCGCCTCGCCGCCGGTGAGCCGGCCCCGGCCCTGCGCCCCAGAGGAGGAACGCTGAAACCCACCCACGCCACCGTTCTCACCGCCCTCGCGCCGCTGGCCGACGGTGCCGCCACCGGCCGCCAGTTCGTCGCACGCCGAGGCGGCGTGCTGGTCACCGCCGAGCTCGCCCAGGCAGGCATCCGGGACGACACCTTCAACGGGATCCGGGTCCGGACGGTCCTGCGGGAAACCGGCGCCGAACTGGGCTCGAACCGCTTCGACTTCGACGCCCACGACACCGTCCCCCGCCCCGGCTTCGTCCACACCCTCCACGACCTCGACCGGATGCACCGCTTCGGAGAACTCGCCCCCAAGCCGCTGCGAGCCGCCATCGGCCAGTACCTGGACCTCTACACCGACGCCCCGGTCAGCGCGCCACACCAGCACCGCGCCGCACCGACCGCCTCGCACTCCCACACCGCCCGGCCCGCACGGATGTCCGCACAGTCCCCGCCCCGTGTCCTGGTCAGCCCTCTCTACCTGGCCGGACCCGACGGGCCCCGTGACCAGGCCACCGCACCACTGCTTCAACGTGGGTGGACCGCTCAGACCGGCCGCTTGCGAACCACGTACACCAGCCCGTCCGCTCTCCTTCGCGTCGAAGCCCGAACAGACACCACCGGCCCGGCCTGGATCATCACCGGGCATCACGACCCAGGAGGCCCCCTGGCATGGCGGGCAGCAGCCGACGCGAAGACCCCGCCCGAGGCCATCGTTGCCCTGAACACCGCCGTCGCCCAGCTCCCCGGCTCAGATGACCCGGGCCGCGCACTTCCACCATCCAGTACGGCGCTCGACCCACTGATCGACGCCGGATGGCGACGGTTCCACCCCAACGACATCGTCTACATCGAGCCCGTTCACGGGCTCGCCCGCATCGACCGGGGGGCGCCCGCCGCCCACCACGCCTTCCGGCGCTCCGACTGGTTCATCACCGCCGGCAGGCTCGGCATCGGGCCCCGGGCGGGCTGGCACATCGAGATGTCCGCCCACATTCCCTCACCGCTACTGGCCGCCGTCACCGGGGCGTTGCTGGACCTCACCCCCGTCGAGCGCCCCCAACACAGCCTCGCCGACGAACACCTCCCCTATCTCGACATCGCCAGGGCGCCGACGCGCGACCGTCCCCTGGCCGCGAGCCGCACCAGCGCCGCTCGCGGCTCCACCACCACAGCACCGGCGCACCCAGCACCCGCCCCCGCACCCACCACCCCCCAACCCGCCGAAGATCCGACGCCGGTGAGACGCAGACAGGACTCCGTGACCGCCCCACCGTCCACCGCACTCGCCATGGGCCTCGCCCAGCTGGCACAAAACCCCGGCCCAGACAGTCCCGCGAGCCGGCTCGTCACCAGGGGCCTGCTCGACATCCCAGGCATCGACAGCGCGTTCGCCACCGCGCTGACCCGCGAGGCACTGCGCCCGGCGGCCCTCGAAGTCGCCCGCGCCATGGTCGGGAAGCTCATCGACGAGGGCGAGCCGTGGACCCACGCCGCCGCATCCTGGCTCAGCCGGGCCGGAGCCGACTGGCAGACCTCGGCGCAGTTCTGCAACGGCCTTGCCTGGCAAGCCCGTTCCCGGCACAACAGCGCCGGCACCCACCTGGATGGCACCGACCACCTGCGCCACCCGTGCCCAGACCCCATCCACGCCCAGGCCCTGCGCCACCTCCAACTCACCGGGTGGCGCTATGACTTCCGCTGCCGCACCATCACCGACCAGCTCGCCGACATCTCGCAGAGCCACCGATCGCAGTGGGATCCCTACACTCGCGCGCTGCAGGCGTTCGCCCTGCTGGGCCAGTCCAAGCCTGAGGGCTTCACCGCCATGCGGGATTGCCTGGACGAGGCTGGCGACAACCCGGCGGTCGTCCACGCCCTGCTCCACGGGCTCTGGCTTGGCGACGGGCTCACGAACCAGGCCGAGGAGATCCTGCGCCTCGCCGCCTGGCCGACCCTCGCCGACGACGACCCGGTCATGCTGTTCCGGTCCGCAACGGCACTGCGTCTGCTCGGCCGCCGGGACGAAGCGCTGGAGGCCGTCCACGCCGCCATGGAACAACTCGGCCCGAACGCACCAGAGTTCCACGCCGACCTCGTACGTGAGCGCAGCCTGATCACCCTGCTGCCCCGCGCCAGCCGGGGCTGATGGGACTGGCCGGCGCAGCCTGCCGAAGGTAGCGGCTACGCCACCGCCTCGTAGGCGGCCCGCAGCAGGGGCTCCGCCCGGTCCAGGTCGGCGGACGAGGCGATCCGCACCTCCAGGTTCCCGGTCCCGTGGTGGCCGACATCGGTCACATCCCGGGTGAAGCCCACTTCCAGGTCGACACCTGTCGGATCCAGGTGCAGGTAGACGAGCAGCGCCCGGTCGCGCGAAAGCACCATTGCCGAGGCAAAGTTGGCGCCTCGGCGGTAGGAGACATAGTGCTTGAGCTGGACGCTGTGTACGTCCCCGAGGGCAAGCAGCCGCCCATCGAGGTCGTTGTACAGCGCGCGGACATCGTCCGGGGCAGCCGTCAGGCGCTGCTCGACTGTGGGGCGCGCGCTCGACAGACCGCCGCTGTCGTTGCGGGTGGCTCCCCCCGCAACCGAGGCCAGCAGGTCCAGGGTCAGCAGATCGTCGCCGAAGCGCCGGTACCGGACCAGGTCGATGCGCCGGTTCATCTCCCCCACCGCGTGCACGTCATAGCGGCTGAACTCGGCGGCGATGCAGATGATCCGCGGGCTCGTCCAGTCCACCTCCGCGACAGCATCCGGGCCGAGTCGGCGTGCCACCAAGGCCTCGAAGTCGCCAGGGTGGTCGCGCAGCCAGGACAGGTAGAAGAGGGCCTGGTTGATGACGTTCTCGTCGCGGGTCCGCTTGTACTCGATGACCACCGGGCTTCCGTCCTCGTCCAGGCCCAAGGAGTCGATCCGGCCGGCGTGCAGCGGACCGGTGTAGACCTCCGTGTCCAGGAAGCGGACGTCCAGCAGCGTCTCCATGTTGCGCTCGATGTACGTCTGGAGATGGCGCTCCAGCTGCACCGTCGATCCGATGATCTCGCTTGCCTCTGCGCCGTCCACGCGGAACATCCTCAGTGCCACGGTCCCCCTCAGGCCTTCCCGCCGAACTGGCCCGGCGGACGGACAGGCCAACCTACATCAGCCCAACCCGGACATACCAGGCCGTGTTGGGGATGTCTCACCTCACCCCGGAGGGAATTGAGATTCCCGCCGCGAGGCGGCGCACCTCCCAAGCGCCCGGGGGTCCGCCAGCCGCGCGCCGCCCAACTCCCACTCCCGAGTGGGGCGATCACCCATCCACCATACCCACACCGGCCCGCCACGGGACGGCGCAGAGAGGGAGGTCCATGCCCGCGCAGTACCTCGCCATCACCAAGGTCGCCGAACGCCTGGACACCACGGAACGGTTCCGCCGGCTGGTCTCCGAACGCCGGATCGCCTTCGTGAAGATAGACAGCCACGTCCGCACATCCGAGACCAACATCGGCGCCCACACCGCCCCCGCTGCCCCCGCCGTCCGCAGCCGCCACGACCGACGCGGGAGTCGTGCCTGATGCCGCGCAAGAAGACCGAGCCAAGCCGCCGGCATCAACCACAAGTCCCCGCACACCTTCGAGACCCAGACCGACGCCACCGCCGTAGCCGAAGCCCTCGGCAAGCCCCCGCGATGAAGTCCCCAGTCGGAGCCCACAAACTGTCCAGCGGTGCGGTCGTGCGCGTCTTCACGGACAACGACCATGACGGCTACGGCCTGGAGATCACGCACGAAGGCCGGACCGTCACCTACGACGCCGGGCACTCCACCCGCGAAGTCCACGCCTTCCTGACGCTGCTGACCTGACGACGAGAGAGACTCATGATCGAAACCACCGAGCACAAGGCCACCCCGATAGTCCACTTCGGCTCCGTCGTCGGAGTCCGCAATGAACGCATGAACGGGGTCCTGGCCCTGTCATCCCGTGGCGGCTTTTGGGCTCACCTTGGCTGGACCCCCAGCCCCCCGTGAGTTCACGAAAACTGAAGGGTCTTCAGCGGGAACCCGAGGGTCTGTCGGTGTGCTCTGCGGGGGTGGGTCCGTGGGTTCGTGGTGAAGCCACGGTAGCGGTTTCGGCGGGCTGCTCCAGGAGCTGGCGGGCGGAGTTCGCGTAACGGATGGCGGTCTTCTCGTCGAGGCCGAAGACCTCGGCGAGGTGGAGCGGGTCGGGGCCGTGGATGAGGGCCTCTTCGAGCTGACGGTCGACGCGGAGCTTTTCGAGGGTGGCGGCCTGGCCGCGCAGTGCCGCCGCAGCGGAGTTTCCGCTGATCGGGCCAGCCGCCAGAGCGGTCTGCTTGTTGACCAGTAGGTGCGGGTTGGCGGTGTCGGGCCAGCGACGAGCCCGATACTCCAACCAGGCCAGGGCGAGCCGCAGCGTCAGCGCGTCCAGGGGACAGACGCGGCCGTCAACGGTCAGGCGTCGGTTGCCGATGTCGAGGTCGTCGAGCTGGAGTCGGCATATCGCACCCGTGCGGGCGGCATGGACGGCCGCGAGAGCCAGGATCAGCCTGTCGTCCGGCCTGGTCGCTGCGGAGACCGAACTCTGGACCTGCTCGGATGCCAGCGGCTGGACGATCCCCAGCTCCTGCTGGCCGACCCGTATTCGGCTGGTCGGGTCCTCGAAGATGGTGCCGCTCTTCTTCGCCCGTCCGAACAGCGACCGCAGTGCGATCAGCATGGATCTGCGCTGTGAGCCGTGGACGGTTTCGAGGTGGGCGAGCACGTCGTCCCGGGTGACTTCGCGCAGGTGGTCGTAGCGGCTCGACCACTCCAACAACACAGGCCGGAGCCGGTTGACGTAGCCCCAGACGGTGGTCGTGTCCCGGGCTTGGGAGCGTGGTCGCCGCTGTGCAGGGTTCGGGCCCAGTGGGCGGTGTCCCGGCGGATGCCGTCGGCGAGCCCGTCGAGCTTGGGCTCCAACCACTGCTCGAAAGCTGACGGACGGTCGTCCAGGAGGACGCCAATGGCGTCGAGCACCTCGGCGGTGCGCACGGTGCTGAGTCCGCGCGACCGCAGGACCGGAAAGATCTCCGAGTACCGGACCGTCTCCCCGTCGGCGTCGTGGACCAGGATCAGGACCAGGGCGTCGTCGACGGCAAGGCGGGTCGCCCGGGGCCAGCCCCGGGCCTCGCCGAGCTGATGTGCGACGTGCCGGGCCCAGGCCAGCCACGGTCCTTGTGCCCGAACGTCCTGCCGGAGTCCGGTGCGGGTGAGGTCCCGGCGGGTGTCGAACAACGCTGCCTGGGACCAGCCGCTTGCGGGCGGCCGGGCGGCCTCGGGGTCGGGCCGGCGGGGCCGCCCCCGCCGTTCATGCGTGACGGCCAGGGGCTGGCACCGACGGTCCCAGAGCGCCGTCATGCCGGAGAAGAACAGTTGGTGGTGCCGCAGCTGGGGGAGGAAGAGCTCCGCCCTGGCCTGCGTCGGTGCCGCTTCGGCCCGCGCCTGGACCCAGCACAGTCGGCAGTGATCCTTCCGCAGCGGCAGCCGGTCCGAGCAACTGGCGCACGAAGGACGCAGGTTCGCAGGATCTCAGACCAGTTGCGGCTGGAACCCACGCGTGACCTGGTGCTTATTGACTGACGGATACTCGGGTTGGGCTCTGAGGGTCACTCCCCTTGAGTCGTGTCACTCTCGGCTGATTCGGGTGCCCTAGCCCGCGTCCACTGGCCTTCGACCTGGACGCGATCAGTGGGATTGACCTTCCACTCGATGCTCGCAGTGGGCAGCGCTGCTGCCTCACGGACAGCCTGGCGCTTGCGGCCCAGCCACGCACGGAAGCACACTGCGATGAACGTGCCGATCGCCACGAACTTGGCCGTACCGATGCCGGCGAGAGCCAG
The DNA here is from genome assembly GCF_001424875.1 of Kitasatospora sp. Root107. Taxonomy (GTDB): domain Bacteria; phylum Actinomycetota; class Actinomycetes; order Streptomycetales; family Streptomycetaceae; genus Kitasatospora. The sequence continues at coordinate 184,355 of NZ_LMCT01000006.1, forward strand.
AGTGACCGCCGTACCGAGGATCCCAAGAAAGACGAGCGCATCCAGTAGGGCTAGAGCGATGCGCGAGTCGTGGACACCAGTTTTCTTCGAGCGGGCCATGATTGCGGTCCTTTCCGATGATCAGCAATGAGCCTTGATCTGCTCTCTCATCGACTAAGACGCGCCAGGTGGGATGAAATCACCACCGCAAACCACAAAGGCCCTCCCCGCCTCAACGGGGAGGGCCTTCATAGGGTTACCCTAACGACCTCTTGCCGGAAGTCGCCGACAGGGACATGCCACGCATCCCCTGTACGCGCGGCACGCCCGATGCGCACTGGAACAACACCACCGCATGCAGCATGGCCATCAAAGCCAGGGAAACAATACCCCTACTATCCCCAGGGCCATCAATCCATGAGTTAAATAATGCGGAAATGCTGCACCTCCTCAGAAATATAACTTCTCCACTTAGCTAGACCCGACGGGCTACCACTATTAGCCCATCAGGCTGTTCTTCGCGATCTACAAGCGGAAATGCTTGATGTAGTCGAGGGCATCCTCGTCTCCGAGGGCCGCCGCGCATCTCCACCATAGAACAGCTGCATTATCGCCCTCACGAATCTCCACCAGCTCGGCAAGCCTTTGGAGAAGTCGAGCGATTTCTTCTTTTCCGACTGCGCAGGCGTCACTGAGCTGCAGCAGTCGCTCTTCAATCTCACGCTCAACAGTCCCTTGAGCGTACGGTGCGATCTCCCACAGGTGATCGGCGGATTTGCCCTTGGTCGGGCCGGGCCCGGCCGCTGGGTTGCGGCCGGGCACCTTTCCGTCAGAGGTCGGGCCGGGCCCGGCCGCTGGGTTGCGGCCGGACACCTCCCGTGACTTCTTGATGTAGCCACCCTTTTGACTGCGACCGACAGGTGCGGCCAGCCAAATGTGATGGCGAATTGCATTGAGGGTAGAGGGATCAGCGTCTGCATACCCCTCCAGGCCATGGCGTCGGCTATTCAAGCTCATGCTGGCCCTCCTTAACCATCCCTTCGGGGAGCTCCACAATCTCGCGGAGCTTCTCGTGGGCAATTTCGTAATGCCTGCAAGCGGAGCTATAAGAGACCCTTAGCTCGCGGGCGGCTTCGGCTCGAAGATAGCCTTCGATATCAACAAGCACGACCATTGCGCGCTGCTTATCGGTCAGCCCGAGCAGCGCCTTGATGACGCCACTCTCAAGCAGGTCAAGCTTCGGATTTGAGTCTTCAGAAGTCGGCTCGAATCCGAGAAGCAGATCGAGATCAGCTTCTACGGGGCGAACCTTCGCCCTTCTGCGAGAGTCAATAAATCGATTGGTCAGCGCCCTGAAGAGATATCCGCTTGGATTGTCGATCTCTCCGAGCGTTTCCCGCTTGCCCCACAGGCCAAGGAAGAGCTCTTGAACAAGGTCTTGAGCATCGTAAAGACTGCCCGTAAAGCGGTATGCGCGTTGATGCAACCTCCCGTGCTTTTTCTCTTGGCTAGCCCACTCCTTGAGGATTTCCTTGCCGGATTCCTCACCATCAAGGCCCTCGGGGCCGAGAATCTCCCGGCCACTGCGGAAGATTCTCTCGCCCCGAGAGCTTGGATGATTGCCGTCTGACGTCGGCGGGAGCGGGTCCGTGCCTTGGCGAGGGTGCGGAAGCGCATCCTGCGTCAGCGGCAAGGGGTGGTCGTCAGGGGAGTTTCCGGTGCGTGCCGAACGCATCGGACTCCTTTCGTCGAGCGGCTGCCGCAGGGCCGCTGCTGGCGGCAGCGGCCTGCGGCAGGCCCCGGGACTGGGGGCCTCACTCATGGAGACGTATGGCGCCGCCCCAGATCACCACGGTGGTCCCATCGATGTGGCCAGAAGCGGCCTCCTAGAGGCATCTCCGCAGGTCAGCTATCGCGGGAGCTTCGTGGTGCGATGCGGATGAGCTGAGTGGATGTACTTCATCGCAGTGGTGTCGCTGATCCCGAAGAGGCGCATGAGGTGAACCGGGTCGGCTGTTTCGCGGGCTTCGTCGAGGATGCGGTCCTGCCGGACCTGTTGGAGGGTCAGCCCGAGCTCCACGAAGATCTCGACGGCCCGGGTGTTGTGGATCGGCGGCCGGTCGAGGTCCATGGCGGTGCCTTGGCTGACCAACAGGTGCGGGTTGCGTGAGCCAGGCCAGCGTCGGTGGCGCTATCGGATCCACTGTTCGAGTAGGTGGTGGGTGGTTTCGTCGAGGAATACCGTGTGCGGGGCGGTGCGGCAGACCTGCAGGCGGCCCCGGGAGAGATCGAGGCTGGACTCCTTGAGGTGGCGGATGTCGTGGCCGGACAGCGCGTGGATCGCGACCAACGCGATGATCACTTTGTCCAGTGGGGTCGCCGCCGCCTCCACGAGGCCTTGCAGCCGGTCAGAGGACAGTGACGCCGGCAGCCGGACAACTTTGCTGAAGACGAGGCCGCGCATCGGGTTCTGGAAGATCACGCGCTCGTGTTGTAGCCCGCGGAAGATGCTCCGCAGGGCCCCCGCCAGATGTTGTCCCTGCATGATGCCGGGGCGTATCCGCAGTGCAGCGCGGACGTGTTCGCTCTCAACCTCCCGGAGGCTGCCCAGCGTTGTGGCCCACTCCTCCAGGACCGGCCGGGCCTTGTGCAGGTGGGCGCGGATGGTGCGAAAGGACAGTCCCTCGTGTCGCCAACGGCCCTGTCCGCGCGCGGCCGCCGCCCAGACCCGCAGCTCGTCGCCAATCCCCTGCGGCAGTGCTCTCAGCAGTCTTTCGACGGCGAGTTCGTCGCTGTCGGCCCGCCTGGCGGGATCCGCGACGAGTCCCCGCCGCTCCAGCAGCTGGACGGTCCGCTTCGCGCTGATACTCAGGCTGGCTGCACTCAGCGCTCGGACGTCCCGCTCCAGGAGCCTGGCGTCCGATCCCAGCCAGCCGAACAGCTTCTGCAGGCAGCGGACCGCGTCCTTGCGCCTTCGCCATTCCCACTGTTGATCGATCATCAGCTCGTCGAACTCGTTCACCAGCACCTGCGCGTCGTCCGTCAGCAGGGGCAATTCGTCCACCCGGCTGGCGGCGATCTCCGTCCAGTCGCGAGCCATATCGAACAGGATGAGCTGGGCAGGGTCGACCAGGTGCGGCGACAGCTCCCGCTCGGCGGGCAAGCGTACTGCCAGATCCCGGCCCCGCCGTCCGGTCGGCCGGTAGCCCAGGCGACCGTCGAGAATCCGCAAGGCTTCGGCCAGCTGCCCGCCGAACCACAGTTGCGTGAACGGCTCGTCGGCGGCCGACGGGCCGAGGGCAGCGAGATGGACGCTGCAACCCCGGCAGAGCGTGCCCATCAGTGGCAGGCCTGTGCGGTGGCAGCGCGTGCAGTCGCCCACCGGGTCCTTGCCCTCGCGGTTCAACCTCCACTGCTGGCAGCCCTGGCACCGTCCGACACTCCAGGCCCCACAGTCCGGGCAGGATCCCGGCCGCTTCGGCAGCCAGTGCCGCCCAGAGCCCGCCTCGCGGTGTACCGGGTTGCCGGTGCGGCGTCCGAGCAGATTCGCACGCCGCAGTACTTCGCTCACCTGCACGCCGTAGGCAGGTAGGTCGTCGATCACTTGCGGCGCGACGAGCGTTTGCCCATCCGCGTCCCGGACCGCCAGAGTCAGGCGGATCATCTCCCGCACCTGCCGCCGCCAGGACGGGCTGTACCCGTTCTCGTCTGCGTAGCCAGCTAGCTCCTCCAACACCCGGTCCATGCCGTCGACCGGCCGGTCGACGATGCC
>NZ_LMCT01000006.1:188127-197999 GCF_001424875.1 Kitasatospora sp. Root107
GCCGCTTCCGCCGTCAGTCGGCGTCGCATCTGAAACACCGTCAGCTGGCCCGGAATCTCAGCCGGGCAGACGCGTGGATCGTCGGTAATCTCCCGCCCGGCGGCCTGGACCTGCTCCACGAAGCCCGACCGCTCGCGCCCCTGGCCGCTGCGGAAATCGGGTTTGGAGAAGGGCTGGGCCGCGGGGGCCGCGACCCCGACCAGCAGCAGTTGCAGAGCCCGCGGCCGCGTCGAGTCAGGGGCCAGCAGCCACTCGGTGTCCGTGTCCAGGCGGATCGCCAGCACACAACTGCGGCAGAGCCGCTCCTTGTTCGGGTAGCCCTCGTGCCGGCATCTCCCGCAGACACCACCACTCGGATACCTCTGCCGCCAGGACTGACAGCCCCTGCACTCCCGGGACCGCCTGGTCGGCCCCCAGCCCAGGCAGGACGCACACTGCCGGACCGTCCACTCCCTCACCGGCCCTACCCTCAATTCGGCGGCAGCGACCGCGGTCCGCCACTCTTGCGCGGCGTCGGGCGGACCGGCCCGCCCCCAGATCCCTGCTCGCCAACGGCACGCGGCAGGCTTTGCGGCAGCCCCTCGACCACCGCCACCGGCTCCGCCTCCAACAGATCAGCGACTGTGCAACCCAAGGCCGCGCAGATCATGTCCAGGTCGTCCAGGCGGACTGTGACCGGCGTGTTGCTCCACAGTGCCGCGACCTTGCTCAGAGACGGTGTGAAGCCCGACCTTCTCCAGACTGCGAAATGTCTCAGAGACATCGACGGCATCCCTGTGTGGTGGTCCGAACGGCACTTGGAATTGGGTCGCTCCTGGAGGTCTGGGGTCGTAGCGTCCGGTCATGGACAAGGCCGTCGGGACCGTCATCTGCGAGTGGGAGATCCAGCAGCGTTGCTGGATCTCCCAAAGGCCAGGGTCGGCGCCGCCTGTCTCAACTACTGTGACTGGGCATGATCGAATCCGAGATTGAGATCACTGACGGTCTGGTCCGGGCCCTGCTGCGGGAACAGCACCCCGACCTGGCTGACATGCCCATCCGTGAGGTGGCAGGCGGCTGGGGCAACCAGATGTGGCGCCTCGGGGACGAGTTGACCGTCCGGATGCAGCGGATGGACACCTCCCCCGAACTTCAGCTCAAGGAACGCCGCTGGCTGCCGGTCCTGGCCCCGCGCCTGCCGCTTCCGATCCCGACACCGGTGCGCGACGGTGCACCGTCCGAGCGGTTCCCCAAGATCTGGACCGTCATGACCTGGGTCGAGGGCACGCCCCTGGACCACGGCTGCATCACCCGTACTGACCACGCGGCCGACACCCTGGCGGCCTTCCTCACCGCGCTGCATGTGGAGGCCCCCGCGGATGCACCCCCGGCCTCGGACTTCGGAGCCCACCCCAAGGACTGCACTCCCGGCTTCGAGCACTTCTTGCAGGCGGTGGACCTCGGCCCCGTCTCCGAGGACGACATCCGGGCCGTGTGGGACGACGCCATCGCGGCTCCCCACTGGGAGCGCCCGGCGGTGTGGGTGCACGGCGACCTCCACCCCGCGAACGTCGTCGTCGCAGGCGGCACCCTCGCAGGCGTCGTCGACTTCGGCGCCCTCTTCGCCGGCGACCCCGCCTGGGACCTCACAGCAGCCTGGCTCCTGCTCCCCGCAGGCGGCGCCGCACGGTTCTTCAACAACTACGCGCAGGCGGATGAGGCGGCGGTGCGGCGGGCCCGCGGGCTCGCCGTGGTGAAGAGCCTGTTCCTGATGCTGATGGGCCAGAACGGGGACCTCGGCCTGCCCGGCGGCAAGCCAGAGTGGGGGCCCGCGGGCCGGTCGGCACTCGGTCGCATCCTCAAGGGCATTTGACGTCGGCACAGATTGACCGACCCCGCCGTGTCCACGTTCGTCACTGGCAGGATGGCACTCCATGAGTTCTGGACCATGGAGCACCCACACGATCGAACTCGGCGCTGATGCCGCGTCACCAAGAGGTTCCCGCCCGTCGAAGGTGGTTCCCAGTTCCTGGGTCCGCGCGGTGAACACCGTCATCGCCGAGGGCGTCACTTCGGTACGCGACCACCCTGCCTTTCACTGGCGTCAGTTGTCGCTCAACCACACCACCGTTCCGCAGCTCTTCACGGACTTGCTGGAAGCCCTTGGTGACCTTGACGGCCCTGCTGAGGAGTGGGACAGGGACGTGTGGCGTCCGGAACGCCTCGGCTACAGCATCGAGGAACGGCGACAGGTCGCCCCACTGGACTTCACCGGCATCACCCAGTCCTGGCTACGGGAGAGAACCAGGCGCTACATGCGGCTGCGGCTCGTGCGCACGGAACTGCGCTCGGTCGCACGCAATGTCCATGACGTCGTTGTCTTCTCCCGGTTCATCGCCGAAAGCCGCCCCGACCAGCAGAACGACGCGGCGGTCCTGGACCGTGCGTTGCTGGAGTCGTACATCGGCTGGGTCGGCCGCAGGACGGTGGAGAAGAAGGGCCCTCACTACGGGCAGCCAGTGAGCCCCGGCAGCCGCATCCGCCTGCTGTCGGTGATCTCCACCATGCTCGAAACCTGGCGTCGCTACGGCTGGCAGCCCGTGCTCCCGCCGGATGCCCGGATCCACCGGGACGAGTACCCGCGCCAGCGCGGGCTGAAGGCCAACTTCATCGACGAGTACCTGATGGACCAGATCGAGTCCGAGGAGAACCTCGCCCTGCTCGACCCCGAGACCCGCACGCTGGTGCTGATCTGCCGCGACGAGGGGCTCCGTATCGGCGAGGCACTCACTTTGAAGACCGACTGCCTGAAGAAGACCCCGTCGGGCCGCTGGGCCCTGGTCCACTACAAGAGCAAGGACAAGAGCTTCCGCGCCATCCCCGCCTCCCGCGTGGTCGTGGACGCTATCCGCGGGCAGCACGGCCGCGTCCGGGAACGCTTCAGCGACGGCTGCCACTGGCTGTTCCCCAAGGTCAGCGGCAACCCGGACGGGAAGTATCCGATGCCCTACGGCACGGTCGACACCCGCTTCGACGCCTGGCTGAAGCGCATCCGGCTCGTCGACTCCAACGGCGACGCCGCCATCGTCAACTGGCACCAGTTCCGGCACACCCTGGGTACCAGAATGGCGAACGCGGGCGTGTCCGGACGCACCATCCGCGAAGTCCTCGGTCACACGTCCTGGGAGACGCAGGAGCACTACTCGCGCATCGCGGACGACACCCTTCGCCGCGAATACGAGGAGAAGTACGAGGTCCGCTTCAACCTCAAGGGCGAGGCCGTCAAGGTCCGCCGCGACGCCGACCTGTCCGGCGTCGAGTGGCTCGCCGAGAAGATCGGGCGCCGACTCCACGCGGTGGCCGGCGGCTGGTGCGGACGGCACATTGCGCGCCCCTGCCCCAAGACCGCCGCCGACGGCTGCTACTTCTGCGAAGACTTCCAAACCGATCGACAGTTCCTGCCGATCCACCTCGACACCTCGCCCGCACTCGCGCGCTGCAGGCCAGTGCCGCTGCGGCAGCACGTCCCCGCGCTGTCGGCGTCAATGAACGTCTGGCCACCGCCGTCGAGCATGTCATCGCGAGCATCACCAACCAGGAACGCGACGAGCTGGCCCCGCCAGCGAACAAGAGCGGCAGCGGCCACCAGACCATTGCGCAGGCAGCCGATGCGGGCTGACAATTCGACCCACCTGGCCGAGGCCGCGCAACAGCGGCGCCTGGACTGCATCGCCCGCGTCCAAGCCGCTCTCGACAGCCTGGAGCGCAACGGCGGGCCCGTCACCGTTGCCGGCGTCGCCTCCCGAGCGGGAGTCTCCCGGACGTTCCTCTACGACGACGCCCAGTCAGCCCTGCTGGCCAGACTGCGGGCCCTCGCCAGCAGACAGCCCACCTCGGGCCGACCCGCCTTGCCCGACAAAGAGCGCATCACCACCAAGTCCCATGAAGCCATCGTGCGCGCGTTGCGGGGCGCCAACCGGAAACTCAACGAGGACAACGAGCGGCTCCGGACCGAGCTCGCCGTCGCGCTCGGGCAACTCCGCGACCTTCGCCGCCGCATCCCCACACAGTCCGCGGCCCAACGCAACTGATGCTCTCCCAGTCCGCCCTGGACGAACCCGTTCGAGGCGAAACCGGCGCATGTCATGATCGGCGCATGGACGAATACTCGTGGCCGGACAACGGCGTCGAGGCCGGAGCTCGGTCCCGGGAAGCCTGGTCTGCGACCTGCCTGGCCTTGCCCGTCGGAACCTCGTTGACCGGCGAGGTCGTCGGCCGCCAACCCTTCGGCGTCTTCATGACCATCGACAACGCCCCGGACGCGATCGGCTTGGCCGAGATCACGGCGATGCCCCGGGATGCGGTGCTCCCGCTGATCGGAACCCGCGTCAGCGGCGAAGTCATCTGGCATGCCGGCCACAACTACCAGGTGAAGATCAAGCTCGACGAGTGGAAGGCAAGTACCTGATGTCCAGGCCCAGGCAGGACTGGCGCAGCCGACTGGGCCGACCCGCCACGGTCGTGCTGTTCAGGACCCCACTCAAGTGGCGCTTCGCGGTCTACCTCGCCGCGCCCGGCGGTGTCCTGGACGGCGCGCTTCCCAACGAATCGCCCGACGGTTCACCCGAGTCCGCTCGGGAGGCCATGCGCCAGTGGATCGAGGACACCTTCCAACGGCCGGTCACCATAGCCTGGACGCCCACCGACAAGCCGGACTGGTGGACAGGGGATGTCACCGCGACCCGGTCCGGAAGCGCAGGGGAGCTACCTCGCTGACACTGTCAGCGAGGTAGCTGACCTGCTCAGCTTGGCTCTTCTCAAGGCCAGGTACAGATAACGGCCTGGTCCTCGGTCAGGAAGTTGGTGGGCATCGATCGCTCCTTGATCGTCCAGTTGGCTCGCGCGCGATACTCGCAAGCGTCCGGACGCTCTTGCGATGATCAGCTGTTTCCGTCCGGACCGTCGACTCACCTTGGTAGGAAGCCGCCGCCTCGACGGCGGCCGGGGCACAGCTACGGTGCCCCGGCCGCTCCGTATCTGCGCCTCTGGGAGGCCCAGACCCGTTCTGGCGGGAGGCCGCAGAAAGCGGTGACCGCTGAGGCTTCCGTGTCGGCCAGGGCCTGGACCTGCGACGACAGGGGCTCGAATGCGTCCACCTGGACAACACGGCTGGCATCGCGGCGGGCCCACGTTCCGATGGCCAGGCCATCCGCGACAACCGTGGGACGGATGACGCCGCCGCCCGGCCAGACCCGGCCATGGTGAGCGGCGGGAACGGACAACTCTCGGCCGCGGTAGCCGACGAGGTAGTTGTCGTAGGCGGGCAGCATCCGCACATCAAGGGTGCCGGGGCGGTCCCGAAGTTCCTCCGCGCGCTCGGTCGGCACGCTCAGCGCGCCGTACTCGGTGATCGAGCCGGTTTGCGTCAGCGTCTTCCAGGCCCTGCGGGCCAGGGTGACCGGCGTGGGCAAGCATGGGCTGTGTGTACCCGTCTCGGTCAGGAGACGGCCGTGTGGAGGGTGTCGGCGAGCTCGGCGACGACCGTGTCCTCCTCCCGCCGGGAGTCCCCGGCGCCGGCCGGCAGCCAGTCGTCGAGCAGGACATACGTGGCCTGCACACCGCGCCGAGGACCGTGGCAGAGGACTCCGGTGAGTGCCGCGTGGCAGATCAGGTGGAACGGTGCCTGCCCGTCCGGCTGAACGCCGACAGCGGCCAGGTGCTCCGTCAGTTCGGGCCGGGTGAGCGGTCCGTGCGTGGCAAGAGCGCGCCGGATGAGACGGTCGGATCGCTGGCGCAGGTCGTCGTCCAGGCCGGGCTGGTGGTAGCGACGGCTGGTTGCGGCGAGGATGCGGGGAGCGAGCAGCCGCAGCACCCAGCGGGCATCCGAGCTGGGGATGGTGTGCAGGGTGCCCCGCATGAACCAGCCGCGCACGATGCTCCGCTCGTCCTCGTACGCGGCGCGGATGCCGGTGGCCGTGATGTTCCGCCCGCGTACTCGGATGCCCAGGCCGGCGGCCATGGCGTCCTGGGCCTGGATGGCGAAGACCGGGCGGGCGACCGCCGCGGCGGAGGCTTCCCGCACTCCGTCGGCCAGGGCCTGCGCGCGGGCCCGCAGCCCGCGGACGCTCTCGTGGGCAAGCATGGGCTGTGTGTACCCGTCTCGGTCAGGAGACGGCCGTGTGGAGGGTGTCGGCGAGCTCGGCGGGCGCCGATAGCATTGGCCAGTGTCCGGTGGACAGGTCGAAGCGCCGCCACGGCGCGTGGTTGAGGAAGGCCAGCATCGGCACCCCGGCATCCAGCAGTCCCTGGAAGTCGCGGCAGGCGACCAGGACACGGTCCACGCCGGGGCCGGGTTCGACCGGACCGGCGAGGCGCTGGGTGTAGGTGCCGAACGGCTGAGGGGTGGCACGTGCGCTCAGCACGTCCCGCCGGTCCTCATCCAGTCCGTCGAGGCTGCTGGACAGACCCAGGACCGCGAACCGCGGCATCGGGAGCCAGCAACCGTCGCCGCGGGTCGCGACCTGCTGGCTCAGCTGGTCCGCTACCTCCGGTGGCATGAGGTCGAGCATGCGCATGCCCTCGGCGAACGGGGCGCTGTCCACGTAGACCACGCGCTCCAGCCGGTCGCCGAGTCGCCCGGCCGCCCCGGTGACGGGGGCGGCCGCGTAGCTGTGCGCCACCAGGGTGACCTCGCGCAGGTCGTTCTTCTCGACGAAGTCGGTGATGTCCGCGATGTGCGTGTCCAGATCCGTCTGGGGCCCGCCCTCCCCGGCGCGCTCGGCCAGGCCGGTCAGTGTCAACGGCAGCGCCGTGTGGCCGTGCTCCCGCAGAGCGTCGGCGGTGTCTTGCCAGGCCCACGCGCCGAGCCAGGCGCCGGGAACGAGTACGAAGGTGGTCATGTGATCTCCCTGAAGTGAGGTGCTGCGGGGAGCGTAGAATCGATACAGGACAGAATCAGCCCTGAAATGTCGAGTGATCCATGTCGCATCCCCTGACCCGCGTGCTGACCCTGCTGGAAGTGCTCCAGTCGAACGCCGGGCTCACCGGGAGTGAGCTGGCCGACCGGCTGGACACCGATGTACGTACGGTCCGCCGGTACGTCGCGCACCTGCGCGACCTGGGCATCCCCGTGGAGGCCGAGCGCGGCCGCTACGGCGGCTACCGACTGGCCCGCGGCTACCGGATGCCGCCCCTGGTGCTCACCAATGACGAGGCCCTCGCGGTCGTCCTCGGACTCCTCGCGGCCGAACGGCTCGGGATGGGTACGACGGTGCTGGCCGGCGCGGGCGCCCGGGCCAAGATCGAGAGGGTGCTTCCGCAGGCCCTGCGGGAGCCGCTCGCCGCCATGCGGGAGACTCTCTCCTTCACCGCCAACGCCGTGAGCGCGCAGGCACCCGGGAGCGGTGTCCTGCTGGCTCTGGCACAGGCCTCGCGTGCCAAGACAACCGTCGGCATCAAGTACCTGTCCTGGCGGCAGGCCGAGACCGAGCGCGACATCGACCCCTATGGCGTGGTCTTCCATACCGGCCGCTGGTATCTCGTCGGCCACGACCACCTCCGCGACGACCTGCGAACCTTCCGCATCGACCGCATCGCCTCCGTCACCCCCCGCCCGCTGACCTTCGCCACCCCTGACGGCTTCGACCCGGTCGCCCACCTCACTGCGACCCTCGCCCAGGGGCCTTACCGCTGGCAGGTCGAGGTGACGATCCACGGCCCTCTCGACGAGATCGCCCGAAGGCTGCCGGGGACGGCTGTCACGCTCACCGCCCAAGCCGTCGGCGTGCTGATGCAGGCACGGGCGGAACGCCTTGACGGCATGGCACACCTGCTCGCCTCGCTGGAGTGGCCCTTCACCATCCACAGCCCCGACGAACTCCGCCAAGCCCTCAAGGACCTGGCGGGTCAACTCGCTGCCGCCGCCGAACGACAGCCGGGAGCCCTGTCGCGGTAAATCCGGTATTTACCGCGACGGCAACAGCTCGCTAGAAGGGAATCCTAGCCGCTTGCTCTTGACTGTCTTCCTAGAAGGAGTACCTTGAAGGCATGACTAAGAGCGAATCCCGGCTCATGCCGACGGGTACCTGCTGGTGCGGATGCGGGACCGAGGTCGGCCTCGGCTCCTTCTTCTCCCAGGGGCACGACAAGATCGCAGAAGCCGCCCTCCTGGCAGCCCGGTACGACAATTCCGTCGCCCGACTCATCGCGCACCACGGTTTCGGGCCCGACAACGGCGTCCGCGAGGCCGCGGTCGAGAACGGCAACTGGGAGCGGTGCCCGGGTGTGGACTGCAACTACCTCGGAGCCCCCGCCAGCATCCGCGCTCACCGCAAGAAGGCTCAGCACTAGTAGGGCTTGGTCAGGTTCGTATTGGTGTGGGTATGTCGCGGTGGCAGGTGGGGCAGGCGCCGGCCCAAGTGCTGAGGAGCAACTGCAGCTNAGCACTAGTAGGGCTTGGTCAGGTTCGTATTGGTGTGGGTATGTCGCGGTGGCAGGTGGGGCAGGCGCCGGCCCAAGTGCTGAGGAGCAACTGCAGCTCGCGGACGACCTGGTAGAGGGTCAGACCGCTGCCGGTTCTTTTGGGGCACGGGTCAGTCTCCGCAGGGTGCAGAAGGCGTGGGCGAGGGAGGCGAGGGTGACGTGGTGGTGCCAGCCGCTGAAGGTGCGGCCCTCGAAGTGGGCAAGTCCCAGGGCTTGTTTCATCTCCCGGTAGTCGTGTTCGATGCGCCAGCGGAGCTTGGCCAGACGGACCAGGGTGGTCAGCGGGGTGTCGGCGGGCAGGTCGGAGAGCCAGAACTGCACCGGCTCGGCCTCTTTGGCGGGCCACTCGGCCAGCAGCCAGCATTCGGCCAGCTCGACACCTTCGGTGGCCTCGCGGATCTCGCGTCCGGCGGGGCGGATCCGCAGGGCCACGAATCGCGAGTACATGCGCTTCAACCCGGTGCGGCCCCGGCCGGGGCGTGAGCCCTCGCGCCAGGACACGGGCCTGGCCGCACCCCGTCCCGCCTCGATGACCAGTGCCTTCACGCTGCGGGCCGGGTCGGGATACCTGGCGACGGGCCGTCGTCCGATGCCGTTGTAGGGCGGTGTAATGGGGTGGGCGGCGGCCGGATGGGCGGCGGGCCGGCTGGAGATGCCCACCACGTAGTGCAGGCCGCGCTGGTTCAGACCCAGGCGGAAGGCGACCGTGTCGCCGTAGCCGGCGTCGGCCAGGACCAGGGGCACCTCGACGCCCCAGGACCTGGTCTCGTCGATCATGTCCAGGGCGAGCTGCCACTTCTCCACGTGTCCCAAGTCGGCGGGGATAGCGCAGCGTTCACGCCGGGCCACCTTGAGCGGGTCGGCCTGCGGCGAGGCCGGGTCCCACGACGTGGGCAGGAACAGGCGCCAGTTCACCGGCGTAGAGGCATGGTCCCGGGCCAGGTGCACCGAGACCCCGACCTGGCAGTTGGTGACCTTGCCCGCGGTGCCGGTGTACTGCCGGGACACACACGCCGAAGCGTCGCCGTCCTTCAGGAAACCGGTGTCGTCAACGATCAACGCGCTCGGCGCGATTGCTTCCTGCATCCGCCATGCCAGCCGGGCCCGCACGTGGGCCGGGTCCCACGGGCTGGAAGTGACGAAGTGCGCCAGGGCCTGCCGATTGCCGTCCTCGCCAAGCCGGGCCGCCATCGGCTCGACCGACTTGCGTCGCCCGTCCAGCAGCAGCCCCCGCACATACGCCTGCCCCCAGCGATGCTGATCCGAGCGTGTGAACGCCTCGAACATCTCCGCCGTGAACGCCGCCAAGTCCTCCCGGACCTGATCCATCTCCCCAGGTGTCACACACCATCAACGCGCCCACGGACCCAAGGACACGCCATCAGCGAGTGCACCTGACCAAGCCCTACTAG
>NZ_LMCT01000007.1:0-105409 GCF_001424875.1 Kitasatospora sp. Root107
CGTCCAGGAACTCCTGAACGACCTCCTCCCACAGCGCCGCGACCGCCGCTGCCAACGAGTGAAGAAGCCGCCGAAGAACACCTTCGAAGTAAAGAAACCGGACCAGTCACGCCCTCCCAGCAACGTCAGTTACTCACTCAGGGTCACCTGGCCCCCCTCCCCACCTGCGAGAACGGCCTAACTCACTGGCATTGCTCTGACCAGCGAGAATGAGGATTGTCTAGGCCCTTGTTCCCGCACCGTCGGAGGCACTTCTCAGGTGAGTAAGCATATCGGGTCATACCCGCGTGTGCGGGTGTCGGGTGGCGGTGGCGGGGTGGTCTCGCAGGCCGGTGGGGTGCTACTGGTGGAGACGGCCCGCCGGACCGGCCTGGTGGCCGTGTTGTCGTCGGCGCTCGCGCCCTGGCGCAAACCGAGGGCGGTGCACGATCCCGGCAAGATCCTGTTGGACGTCGCGTTGGCGGTCGCGCTCGGTGGTGACTGCCTGGCGGACGTCGGCGTGCTGCGGGTCGAGCCGGTCGTGTTCGGGCCGGTGGCCTCCGACCCGACGGTCTCCCGCCTGGTCGATACCCTGGCCGGGTCCGGGCCCCGCGCGCTCGCGGCGATCCGTCGGGCGCGGGCCGAAGTCCGCGAACACGTCTGGAAGTTGGCCGGTGACGCGGCCCCGGACGCGGGCGGCGAGGTGATCGTGGACATCGACGGAGTGCTGGTCCTGGCGCACTCCGAGGAGCAGGACGCGGCCAAGACCTGGAAGAAGACGTTCGGCCATCACCCGCTGTTCGCGTTCGTCGACCACGGCCCGGACGGGGCCGGGGAACCGGTGGCGGGCCTGCTGAGGCCCGGGAACGCGGGCAGCAACACCGCCGCCGACCACATCGAAGCCGCCCGTCTGGCGCTGGCCCAGGTGCCGAAGAAGTACCGGCGCGGACGGCGCACCCTGATCCGCACCGACTCCGCCGGCGGCACCCACGACTTCCTCAACTGGCTCACCACACGCGGCCGATGGCTGTCCTACTCGGTTGGGATGACCATCACCGAAGCTGTCCATCAGACCGTGCTGAAGATCCCGGCCCCGGCTTGGACGCCGGCTGTCGAGCCCGGCGGAGAGGTTCGCGACGGCGCGTGGGTCGCCGAACTCGCCAGCGACGTCCTCACGGGCTGGCCGAAGGGAATGCGGCTGATCATCCGCAAGGAACGGCCGCACCCTGGAGCGCAGTTGCGCTTCACTGATGCCGACGGCATGCGGCTCACCTGCTTCGCCACCAACACCACCCACGTCCCAATCGCGGCCCTGGAGCTGCGGCACCGCCAGCGGGCCCGCGCCGAGGACCGCATCCGCGCCGCCCGCGACACCGGACTGCGCAACCTGCCCCTCCACCGGTCCGCGCAGAACCAGGTCTGGTTGGAGATCGTCCAGCTCGCGCTCGACCTGCTCGCCTGGATGCCGATGCTCGCCCTGACCGGGCCCGCTCGTCGCTGGGAGCCCAAGCGCATGCGGCTACGGCTGTTCTCCGCGGCCGCCCAGCTCGTCACCACCGGCCGCCGCCGCTACCTCCGCCTCGCCCGCCACTGGCCCTGGACCGACGTGATCACCACCGCGTTCGCTCGCCTGCACGCCCTGCCGGACCCCGGCTGACCAGCAACGACGTCCTGTCCCGACGAGTCATCCCCCCCAGCCGGAGCAGTGGAACCCGGCGCCCACCCGACGCGACAGCCGGGCCGTCGGCACGCCCGCCACCAGCCAGAAAGCCGAAACGGCCCGTCGAAACAACTGACGGACCGTCACGAAAGATCGAGGCTAGATGGTTCAGGGCTTCACCCGGGCTCGTCGCCAATCGGGATCGCCAGCTTCTCGACGTTCAGGCCTGCATTCCGCGCGCGCGTCGACTGCCCAGTGTCGTATGTGAACAGCTTCATCGGGCTCGCGGCAAGCGGCTGGATGGCGAGCGCACGGTCGATGATCTCATCATCAGCGATCGGCAGACGAACGTGGCCCGGCGGGTCGAACACGATTTCCACGATGACCTGCGGATGAGAGTGCCATCCTTCGCCGACGCTGGGCTCCGGGTGCCGGAGAACCGCGAACGACCGCCGGCCAGAGGGGAACAACCGGTCGATGAC
This sequence comes from Kitasatospora sp. Root107, assembly GCF_001424875.1. Classification (GTDB taxonomy): domain Bacteria; phylum Actinomycetota; class Actinomycetes; order Streptomycetales; family Streptomycetaceae; genus Kitasatospora. Next base: position 2,122 of record NZ_LMCT01000007.1, read on the forward strand.
CGCGACGCTGTATCCGGCCCGCCAGCGCTGGTTCCGGTCTTTCGACTCCTTCAACTTGTCGAGCTCGTCGATAACAACCATGGGCACGATCAGGTTCACGGTGCCGCTGTCGACCCCGGTCAGCTCCCTAAAGTCGATCAGCTCCAGCTTGACCGGGTGCTTAATGAACATGCTGGTGTCGAACACCACGCCAAGGATGGGCTGAACGCGAGTGGTAATCGCGTGGTGTAGAGCGTCCACGACAGCTGTCAGGTCGTCACTCCGCTGCTTCAGCTCGATGCTCACCATGTTGTTGGCCAGCCTCACTGTGTCCGGTGAGGCGAGGATCTCCAGTTTGTTGAAGATCTGCTCGTACCGGCGCGTGAAGATCAGACTGTCGATGTCGTTCGCACTGATCAGCGGCGCGAGTTTTCCAGCAGCATCGTCGGCCCACTCCAGGTAGCTGATGAGCCGCTCGGGCGCGGTGTGCGGGCCGCTGGTGTACAGGTTGCTGACGTCCTCGCGGACTTTCCGGAGGGCGCTCAGTAGGTAGTCGCGGTCGATGCCGGGGCGGAGGGTGAGCTGCATGCCGGGATCCTTCCAGGGCGCCGCCCAGTTGAGCAGTATGACTGCCATAGTGGGTGGCGTGGCGCGCCACGATGGCCCGAGCTCCGGTCCGTATGGCGACGTCCAAGGACGCCTTGCCCTGGCCACAACTCGTCTACCTCTCACGGGCTCTCGTTGGGGACCGCAGCTACGGGCCGGCTGCCTGTCTGTGACGGGTAGGAAGCGGGTTGACCTTTGATGGCCATGCCAGCGCGCTGCCGACCCCTCCGCTCAGCAAATCTGCTTGCGCTCAACACGTGCCGGTCGAGCCGGCTTGCAACGTCTCCGGGCGTAGCCTTCCGCCATGACGCTGAGCACTGACGAGCGAAGGCTCCTCGAAAAGATCGTTCAGGCCGGGAAGCCGGTCGCCCCGTCGGACTACTTCCACGTCCTGTACCCGCCGCCGGCTGGCATGGGCGAAGAAGGCCCCGTTCGTGACGAGTGGACTGAGCAGCAGCTCGGCCTGTACCGCGTATACATCGACCTTCACGATCGTGGGCTGATCGAGGTGGCCGTACCCGCCGACGGCGCGAACCCTGACAAGGTCATCCCCACGGACGCTGGGAAGGCCGCCCTGGCGTAAGGCCAGGCCAGGGGGTGTTGCGCGACCCGCAACACCCCCTGGCAGCCCACCGGACCACCCCGTGTCGGTGACGGACCGCCAGGATTGCGGCCGCTGGCCACTCAGTTGACGGCCGTCATGCTCGGTGAACGTGAAACCCTCGGCGCTGTTGCTGCTCAGGAACTCCAGTGGCCCGCTGTACGCGATCTGCTAGTCGCAGATCTCGAACGAGACGGGCGTACGTCGTGTCATCCGTCGGCGAGCAGGACGGCGGTGACGGTGGTCGGCTTGATGCTCAACGTTGTTCCTCGGCTCAGGAGTTCAGGAGTTCAGGCCAGCCGCTTCGGCCAGCTGGTGGACGTTCATGACAGGCTGCAGCGGGGACGGCTTCCAGCCCAGCACCTGCTGGATGAAGCCGCCCTTGTCGGCCTGGCCCGGCTCCCACGCCAGGTCCAAGACCGGCAGCCGGGTCCACACCACCCGCTCCTCCGTCGCCGTGTCCATCGGCGTGGAGAAGTGCGTCAGGAAGGTCTCCTTTGGCTTGAGCGGGCCCCGCACGAACGGCGCGGCCTCCCACGGCTCCCAGACCGTCCAGTCGATGGCGACGTCGCCAGGCTCGTACCGGGCCGGGTCTTGGTCGTGAAGGAGGTCGGCGACCTTGGCCACCCACCGATCCCACAGGGTGCGGGCGCCGACCTCGTCGGGGGTGTAGTTCTCGTTGAAGCCGGACCCGTCGGGCTCCCAGTACAGGTGCAGGGTGCTGGTTTTGACGACGCCGGGGTTGCGGCGGTTGGAGTAGGTCCACTGGGTGGTGGGCGGGTAGGGGCCGTTGGGCATGGGTGTCTCCGTGCGAATTGAAGGGTGATGTGGGGCTCCGGGCGGGGTTGGCACGCGTCAGGAGCTGGCGTTGGGCCGGGAGTTAGCCGCGGCGCTGCACTCAACTCTAGCGTGGCACCGGTGGTCCACCGGGAGGGCTTTTCGCAGTGTCGAAGCGAAGGCGATGACGAGCCGGGCCTGCAGGTCAGGCGTTCAGGTTCGGCACGCTCGCCGGGACGATCGTGCCGCTCTCGCCCCTCGTCGCGGCGTCGAGCAGCGGCGCCCAGTCCGTGTCGCCCAGCCAGTCCTTCTCCATCAGGTGCGCGGTCCAGGACACCAGGTCCGCCCAGGTCTTGAGCCGGTGGGCCTGGATCTCGTAGACGGTGGTCACCGTCTCGCCGTGGCACGCGTCGTGGTGGGCCCGCCACTGGGCTCGCCGGGGGTGGTCGATCAGATCGGCGGCGTTGACGACGACGATCTCAGCGCCGCCGGGAAGGGTCATCGTGTTCCGGGTCTCCCAGGCGGCTTGGGCGTCCTGGTAGTTGTTGAGGTCGGGGTTGCTGACCCATAGGGTGCCAGTTTGGTCGTCGATGGGCTTCTTGCAAGCGTTGCAGATGATGTTCAACTCGCGGGTCACACCGGTCTCCTAGCTCCGAGATGCTGGCCAGTGTGCCCCATGTCGGTGGTGACGAGCGGGGGCTGCCTATTCCCCCTTCTGGTTGCTGTCGCTGACCTGCTGCTTGGCGGCGACCTTGGCCATGGGGTGGTCAGCGAGCTCACCGCGATCGCGCTCGTAGCTCCGGCCGACGGTGCTGTTCTTCGACCATCGGCCGTGCTCGTTGGCTGCGGTCTCGCTGGCGCCGGCCTCAACCGCGGCCGAGCGGCCCGAGGCGCGCCAGCCGTGCGCGGTGAAGGTCCGGCCGCGCTCGTCCACCGCCTACCCGGCCTGCTCGACCAGGCGCTGGCTGATCTCGTTGACGCCACCCGGGGCCAGGGCCGTGCCGAGGTTGCCCCACTGGTCGACCTTCCGCAGCAGGCGCCCGTCGGTGTGGCCCTTCGTCGCCAGCAGCATGGTCCAGCTGCGCCATGCGGCCAGCGGGCACAGTGCGTCGCCGCGCTCGGGCAGGTAGACCTCGGTGCCCTTGGCGGCCTGGTCGGTCTTTGAGCTGCGGAAGGTGACGATCAGTCTGGGGCGATCCTCCTGGGTGGAGGGGCGGACATCGGCGAGGTTGAGCCGGGCCAGTTCCGAGCGGCGGGTCCAGGCGGCGAACGACAGGGCGACCAGCAGTCGGTCGCGGGCGCCGGCGAAGGTGGTGGTGTCGCAGCGGGTGGCGACGTCGAGGGCCTGGTCGGCGGTGATGATCGCAGACTTGCGCTCGGTGCGGCCGGCCTCGGCCAGCTCCCGGCCGTGCGCGCGGATCAGGCGCCGGGCGTCCCGACTGCTCGGCATGTCCTCGAACCTGGCCTCGGCGTGTACTGCGCGGACGGCGGCGAGCGCCTGGTCGAGCGAGGCTACCGAGAGAGCGCGACCGGTGCGAGCCGAGACGGTGTCGGTCAGCTCGCGGATGAACTCGGTGCAGGTCTGCGCGGTCATCGGCAGCGCGACCCGGCCCCGGGCGGTACACCAGTCGGCGGCGGCGTCCCACCACCGCTCGTAGGCGCGCAGGGTGTTCACGGGGATCGCTGCGCGGAGCTTGGCCCGGGTGCGGTCGGTGAGGTGGAAGTCGGCGTCGGTCCACGCGGAGACGTCGGCGACGATCTGGTGCTCGGTGACGAGCCGGGCGGGCAGCAGTTCGCCATCCAGCGCAACCGGCTCACTATTCGACGGATCGTCAGCAGTCTTCCCGATCAAGGTAGTTCCTCACTGTTGATAAGTGGGAGTTATCACCGGTGACAGCACCCGGCAGCGCCCGACACTGACGGGCAGTGGCGCCATTTCATGCGAGGAGAGCAGCCGGAACTTCCCCCTATGATCCAGATCACATAAGGTGCGGCGGGAATTATTGCCGTTGCCCCACCAGGCCGGGACCGAGAGGGGAAGTGTCGTCTCAATCCGCAAGGAGTCCCATGACCGGCATCCACCCCCTGGCACCGCGGTCCGAAACCACCAGTTGCGTGCGCCCCGACGTCGACTTCGACCTGATGGACCGGATCGACCGGTTCTACAGGCTTGGAGGCAGCGAGACCCTCGCGCCCGGGGTGCGCGTGGACGCCGTGATCCCGGTGAACTGGGGCCTGCAAGACGGGCTGGTCGCGGTCCACTCGGACGGTCGCCACCCAGCCAAGGGGCGAGTGCCCCAACCCCGCGGCCCTTCAGGCTGGCATGCGCGAGCTCCTCAGCCACCGCGACCAGTACACCGCAGTGCCCACGATGGAGCCGACCGGCGAGTCCATTTCCAGGAGCTTCCTGGAAATGGGCCGACCGGTGCCGGACCTCGTCCAGGCGCTGAACGCTCGTCAGGCCGTTCTGACCGGTGACCGCGCCGCCCTCGAGACCTTCACCCGGGTGGGCCTCGGCCGCTGGAGCGGATGGAGCGAGCCGGTCTCCACCGCGCTGATCGGCCCCTGGGCCGACCCCTTCCTCGCCGAGGGCCAGCTGTCGCCAGACTCGCTGCAGCTCCTCAAGAGGGAGGCGAGCAGTATCCACCGGCAGCTGGCCCCGGTGTGGCGCCGCAAGATCGACCGCTCGCGGCTGCTGCTGCTCGACACCCCGCTCGGCGACGGGCTGACCCTGTACGACCTGATCAGCAATCAAAGTCGGCCTGAGGACTCACTCCTGGCTGAGGAGCTCGATGACAGCCGCGTTCCCCATGTCCTACGCAGGCTGACTCCAGAGGAGGCTGTCGTGGCGGCCCGGTGGGCCGCGGATCCAGACGCCACCTGGCCCGGTGCCTCTCTGGCGGCCGGTCACACGGAGGCATTCGGCGAGCGGGTCCGTCGCAAGCTCCGGCGTCTCGGCAACCAGCACACTGAGCGCACCGCTGCCGCAAAGAAGGCGACCCCATGAAGGAGCTCCTGCTCAATGCGCTGCCCGAGTTCCTGGGCGGGGTCCTCACCGCTCTCGCCATCTTCGCTACTCGAGCCACCCTCCGCCGATTCGGGCCCCAGCGGCAGCGGGTTCTGCAGCCCGTAGTACGACGTCACTGCCCAGGCTGTTGCAGCCATTTGGGCGGCGCTCGCATCCGAGCGGCGACCGTACTCCTTGATCAACATCGGGGTCCCGGCTCGCGAGAGACAGGGCGATGGGGAACCGGCGGAAGGGCAGGTTCACGACCGCCAGCAGTGCAGCCCGACAGGCAGAGATGACAGCAAACTTCAGACTCGCCTCCCCTCGCTGATCGTAAACGCGCATGACGAAGGGCCCCGGTTTCAAGCCGGGGCCCTTCTGTCAACTGCCGCTCTGACGTTACGCCGCGTCCTCCAGCGGGTCCACGTCGTACCCGGCGCCGGCTGCTGCCCGCCGCGCCCACTCCGGCGTCGGGGGGAGACTGCCACGACGGCCGATCGCACGCGCGGTGGAGCGAGAGGCCAGCCCCTCCGCCCGCGCCCGCTCAGCGTTTACGGCCACCGACTCCTGGGCCTGCCCTGCGGCACGCCCGGTCACCCGCTGCGCCAAGTCCTCCTCCCAGTCCATCAGATGGCCCCCGCTGCCGCGCAATCGTGAGCCGCTGCCACCCGGCGTACTCCCGCAGGCCGCGCGAGTCCAGCCCGAGGTTCAGCACCGCTTCCCCGGCTGCACCCGCCGCTGCAGCGCGATCGCGTACTGCGCCTCGACCATCGCGTCCTCTGCCTCGGCGAGGGCCGCCTGGGCGCGGCCCATGGCCCGGACGAATGCGGCGCCGGCCGCGTCGGTGATGGCCGTTCCCGACGCCGCGGTCAGCTCGGCGAGGTCGTTGACCGCCGCCTCCGTCTCCTTGCGGGCGGTGGCCAGCTGCTCGGTCTCCGTCGGGCCACCGCGGCTGTCGTCAAGGGTGCGCTGCGCCTGGTGCTCGGCGGTGAGGGCTTCCTGCAGGGTGCCGAAGGCGGTGGCGATCGGGGCACTGCTCGTCGAGCTTCACCGTGCCGAAATCCACGACCGTGCCGGTGGCCTGCTGACCGGCGGCCGGAGCTTGGAAGCACACCTTCCAGTTAGGGTCGCACTGCCGGCGCTTCCCGCCGAGACGGACTTCGTGGCCGACGCGCTCGCCTCCGGGCCGGTTGTCGCTGTCGCGGAACGTACAAGACCGCAGGCCCCGGCTCCCTCGGCCTCTGCTACTGGGAACGCGGCAAGGACAGCAGCGGTGGCTTCGACTCGATCATCGCCAACGACAATCTGACCGGGCAGGGCGTGGTGACCATCAAGAAGACCGACAGGGTCTTCAAGACCCAGGGATGCCAGGTCTGGACAAAGGTCGGCTGACAGCCCTCGGAGGCCCGTTCCCCCACCGGGGAGCGGGCCTCCGGCATCGGCGGGAGATTTCATGGCGCCGCAACACCGCCGCCAGAACGGTGCGGAACGATGAACGTCATTCGAACCACGTTGCGAGAGAGGGGAAGACGTTGACCCGCCGCTGTCCGCTTCCCCGTACCGGCTGCTGTTGTCGCCGCAACTTGCTCGCCGTCTGATCCCGCGTTCATCCGCTCCCTTGCCCGCCCGGGCCGAATTCGCCTGCCCTGGGCGGGAGTTCCGTCGCACCCTGCCGTTGGAGGACAACCATGACCACCGCCGCCGCCACCGAACTCCGCCTCACCCCCGCCGCCGGCCGGATCGGGGCCGTCGTGCACGACATCGAGCTGAGCGGCTCACTCGGCCCGGAGACCGTGGCCGCGATCGAGACCGCGCTGTACCGGCACAAGGTGCTGTTCTTCCGGGGACAGCGACACCTGGACGACGCCGGGCACGAGGCGTTCGCCCGGCTGCTCGGGCACCCGGTGGGACACCCGACGGTGCCGAGTGCGGACGGCCGGTACATCTTCGAGCTGGACGCCACCAAGGGGGTTCGGGCCAACAACTGGCACACCGACGTGACCTTCGTGCCGTCCTACCCGAAGGCGTCCATCCTGCGTTCGCTGGAGCTGCCGGAGGCCGGCGGCTCCACGGTCTGGGCCAACACCGCCGCCGCCTACGACGACCTGCCCGCGCCGCTCAAGGTGCTGGCCGAGAGCCTGCGGGCGGTGCACACCAACGACTACGACTACGCCGCCACCCTGGCGCTCACCCCCGAGCTGGCGGAGAACAGGGAGATCGCCGCGCTGTTCCGGCAGGTCTTCGTCTCGACCGCCTTCAAGACCGAGCACCCGGTGGTCCGGGTGCACCCGGTGACCGGTGAGAAGAGCCTGCTGCTGGGCGCCTTCGCACAGCGCGTCCAGGGCGTCTCGGGCGCCGACAGCCGGGCGCTGCTGGAGCTGTTCCAGCGGTACGTGGAGCGGCTGGAGAACACCGTCCGCTGGGACTGGCAGGTCGGCGACGTGGTGATCTGGGACAACCGGGCCACCCAGCACTACGCCGTGAACGACTACGGCGACCAGCCCCGGCTGGTCCGCCGGATCACCCTGGACGGCGACCTGCCGGTCGGTGTCGACGGCACCCCGAGCCGGCTGATCGAGCCCACCGAACCTCCGGCCGTGGCCGGACTGGTCCCGGCCGAGCAGCTGGAGGCGGCGGCCCTGAGCGGCTGAGCATGCAAGAGGGGCGCCCCCGGCCCGTCGGCGGGGGGCGCCCCTGTGAATGATTATACGTCAGGCGTCGATCTCGTCCTTCGCGTCATTCTCGGCGGCGGCCTCGGCCGCCTCCTGCTTCCTGGAGGCCATCAGGCTGGTGATGGTGGTGATCACCAGCACACCGCCGATGACGCCGAGCGAGAGCGGGATGCCGATCTCCGGCACGTGCACGCCGCTCTCGTGCAGCGCGTGCAGCACCAGCTTGATCCCGATGAAGCCGAGGATCACCGACAGGCCGTAGCTGAGGTGGACCAGCTTCTTCAGCAGGCCACCGATCAGGAAGTACAGCTGGCGCAGACCCATCAGCGCGAAGGCGTTGGCCGTGAACACGATGTACGGGTCCTGGGTCAGGCCGAAGATCGCCGGGATCGAGTCGAGCGCGAACAGCACGTCGGTGGTGCCGATCGCCAGCATCACGATCAGCATCGGCGTCATCAGCCGCTTGCCGTTCTGCTTGATCGTCAGCTTCGTGCCGTGGTACTTGTCCGTCGACGGGAAGCGCTGCTCGATCGACTTGAGCAGGCGGTTCTCCTCGAACTCCTCCTCCTCGTCGCTGCCCATCGCCTCCTTGACCAGCTTGTACGCCGTCCAGACCAGGAAGGCGCCGAAGATGTAGAAGACCCAGGAGAACTCGGAGACCAGCGCGGCGCCACCGGCGATGAAGACCGCCCGGAGCACCAGCGCGATGAGCACGCCGACCATCAGCACACGCTGCTGGTAGATCCGGGGCACCGCGAACTTGCCCATGATCAGGATGAACACGAAGAGGTTGTCGACACTCAGCGACTTCTCCGTGATGTACCCGGCGAAGAACTCACCGGCCGGCTGCGAACCGCCGTGCCACCAGAGGAAACCACCGAAGATCAGCGCCAGCGCGACCCAGACCGCGGTCCAGATCCCGGCCTCCTTGATGGAGACCTCGTGCGGCTTTCGACCACCGATGAAGAAGTCGGCCACGACCAGGGCGATCAATACCCCGATCGTGCCGACCCAGAGAGTTACGGAAACGTCCACTAGCTGCTCCTCCGGCAGGTAGGCGAGACAGACATCGTCACTGCCGGAGGTCTCTTCCGCCCGTCGGCCATGCTCGGCCGGATCGGACCAGCGCCCCGGGGCACCCGGTCAGGGGCGCCCGTGATGACGGGAACGCTGCGGGGGAATACTCCCCTCCGCTACCGCCGAGACTAACAGAAAACCCAAGAGAAGGTAAAGAAGGTAAAGGGAGCCCCTCGGATGAGCCGGCGGGCACGCCTCAGAGGTACGGCTCGATCGCGGGCAGCATGTCCTGGAACGTCCGTGCCTTCGCCGGGGCGCCGATCGCCTGCATGCCCCAACCGCCGGAGCCGTCCCGGTAGACCTTGGCCATGATCTGCCCGGTGTGCGGACCGCCGCCGGTCAGCTCGTAGCGGGCCAGCTCCTGGTCGGTGCCGTCGTCCACCAGCCGGCAGTGCGCCTGCTGGACCTCGGCGAAGCTCTGCCCGGTGTACGAGCTGACCGTGAACACCACCTGGGTGATGTGCGCCGGCACCTGGGCGAGATCGACCAGAATCGACTCGTCGTCCTCCGACCCCGCCCCGCCGATCAGGTTGTCGCCGGTATGCCGGACCGAGCCGTCGTTGCTGACGAGGTGTTGGAAGAACACCACGTCCGACGGGGTCTTCTCGGCGTACAGCAGGGCCGAGGCGTCCAGGTCGATCTGCCTGGTCCGGGAGCCGAACAGCCCGCGCTTGGGCGCGGCCTTCCAGCCCAGGCCCATCCGGACCACTGTGAGCGACTCCCCCGAACTCTTCTGAAGACTGACCCGCTGTCCCTTGGCCAGATTCACCGACACGGTACTGCCCTCTCTCCTCAGCCCCGGCCCTCACCCGGACCGGCACAACGGCGGAACACCCCCTTGCCGTCCCCCGGCTGAGGCCCCCTGCACGGGCTTTGCCCACCGACCACCCTAGAGCCTGCGTGCACCGACCCAGTGCAAAGGACTACCCCGTGGCGCGGATCACGACTCGCGCCACGGGGCGTCCACGCACTGTGCTAGGCCATGCCCGCTTCGCGCATCTGGCGGAGCTCCTTCTTGAGCTCGCCGATCTCGTCGCGCAGCCGGGCCGCCAGCTCGAACTGGAGGTCGGCCGCGGCCGCGTGCATCCGGTCGGTGAACTGCTGGATCAGGTCGGCCAGCTCGGCAGCGGGCAGGCTCTTGGCGGGCTTGCGGCCGGCACCCAGGGCCGGGACCGCAGCCTTGCCCTTGCCGCCCTGCCGGTACCCGGTGGCGAGCAGCTCCTCGGTGTCCATGTCCTCCCGGGAGAGGGTGTCCAGGATGTCGCCGATCTTCTTCCGGAGCGGCTGCGGGTCGATCCCGTGCTTGGTGTTGTACTCCTGCTGGACGATCCGGCGCCGGTTGGTCTCGCCGATTGCGAGCTCCATCGAGGGCGTGATCCGGTCCGCGTACATGTGCACCTGGCCCGAGACGTTACGGGCGGCGCGGCCGATGGTCTGGATCAGCGAGGTGCCGGAGCGCAGGAAGCCCTCCTTGTCCGCGTCCAGGATCGCGACCAGCGAGACCTCGGGCAGGTCGAGGCCCTCCCGGAGCAGGTTGATCCCCACCAGCACGTCGAACTTACCGGCCCGCAGCTCGCGCAGCAGCTCGATCCGGCGCAGCGTGTCGACGTCGCTGTGCAGGTACTGGACCCGGATGTCCAGACCGAGCAGGTAGTCCGTCAGGTCCTCGGACATCTTCTTGGTGAGGGTGGTGACCAGGATCCGCTCGTCCTTCTCGATCCGCTTGCGGATCTCGTGCACCAGGTCGTCGATCTGACCCTCCGTCGGCTTGACGATCACCTCGGGGTCGATCAGGCCGGTCGGGCGGATGATCTGCTGCACCGTGCCCTCGCCCCGGGCCAGCTCGAACTTGCCCGGAGTGGCCGACAGGTAGACCGTCTGCCCGACCCGCTCCAGGAACTCCTCCCACTTGAGCGGGCGGTTGTCCAGCGCGGAGGGCAGCCGGAAGCCGTGCTCCACCAGCGAGCGCTTGCGGGAGGCGTCGCCCTCGTACATCGCACCGATCTGCGGAACGGTCACGTGCGACTCGTCGATCACCAGGAGGAAGTCCTCCGGGAAGTAGTCCATCAGCGTGTTCGGCGGGGAGCCGGGCGAGCGGCCGTCGAAGTGCATCGAGTAGTTCTCGATACCGGAGCAGCTGCCGATCTGACGGAGCATCTCCAGGTCGTACGTGGTGCGCATGCGCAGCCGCTGGGCCTCCAGCAGCTTGCCCTGCTTCTCCAGCACGGCCAGCCGCTCCTCCAGCTCCTTCTCGATGTCGTTGACCGAGCGCTCCAGCCGCTCCGGGCCCGCCACGTAGTGCGAGGCCGGGAAGACGTAGATCGACTCGTCCTGGCTGATGATCTCGCCGGTCAGCGGGTGCAGCGTGTAGAGCGCCTCGATCTCGTCGCCGAACATCTCGATCCGGACCGCGAGCTCCTCGTAGACCGGGAAGATCTCGATCGTGTCGCCCCGGACCCGGAAGGTGCCCCGGCTGAACGCGACGTCGTTGCGGGTGTACTGCATGTCGACGAAGCGGCGCAGCAGCGCGTCCCGGTCGACCTCCTCGCCGACGTGCAGCTGGGCCATCCGGTCGACGTACTCCTGCGGGGTGCCGAGGCCGTAGATGCAGGAGACCGAGGCGACCACGATCACGTCGCGGCGGGTGAGCAGGCTGTTGGTCGCGGAGTGGCGCAGCCGCTCGACCTCCTCGTTGATCGAGGAGTCCTTCTCGATGTAGGTGTCCGTCTGGGGGACGTACGCCTCGGGCTGGTAGTAGTCGTAGTACGAGACGAAGTACTCGACCGCGTTGTTCGGCAGCAGCTCGCGGAACTCGTTGGCGAGCTGGGCGGCCAGCGTCTTGTTCGGCGCCATCACCAGGGTGGGGCGTTGCAGCTTCTCGATCATCCAGGCGGTGGTCGCCGACTTGCCGGTGCCGGTGGCACCGAGCAGGACGACGTCCTTCTCACCTGCGCGGATACGGCGCTCCAGCTCGGCGATGGCCGCCGGCTGGTCACCGCTGGGCTGGTAGGGGCTGACGACCTCGAAGGGCGCCACGGACCGCTCGATACTCGTGATGGGACGCACGAGGTCAACGGTACGACTCCGCACTGACAACCCGGGTCTGCTTCGGCGGAGCTGCGCTGCCGGCAGGGCACTCGGTCGCCCTATCCGGGGAGCAGGCGGGTGGCGAGGTTGCGGGCGCGGAGGCCCCGGGCGGTCCGGGGGACGAGCAGTGCGGCGGCACGCAGGACGTTGCGCTGGCGGGGGTCGACGAGGCGGCGGTGGGTGGTCTCGTAGCGGCGCAGGGCGGCGGCCGGGTCGGGGTCGGCGGCCAGGGCCGCGGCGAGGGTGTGAGCACCGGCCAGGGCCAGGCTGGAGCCGTCGCCGAACAGTGAGACGGCTGACGCGGCGTCACCGAGCAGGCCGATCCGGCCGTGTGACCAGGTGTCCAGGCGGACCTGGGCGACCGCGTCGAAGTAGAGCTCCTCGGCGGTGCGGGCCCGGTCGAGCAGCTCGGGCAGCCGCCAGGCGCCGGTGCGCTCGTCCTCGGCGTACGCCGCGCCGAGCAGGCGACGCTGCCCGGCCGGGTCGCGGTGGTCAAGGCCCGCGACCTCCGGGTGCCGGAAGACGAAGAAGCCGAGCGACTGCCCCCGGCCGGGGTGGACCGCGGCGGCCCGGCCGGGGGCGTTGTACATCCGCACGCCCTCGGCCGGATCGTCCGGACCGGACAGCAACGGCACGGTGGCGACGTACATCCCGAGGTGCCGGACGTGGACCCGCTCCGGGCCGAAGGCCAGCCTGCGGACCCGGGAGTGCAGGCCGTCGGCGCCGATCACCAGGTCGAAGCGGCGGGGCGGGGCGTGCTCGAAGGTGACGTCCACCCCGTCGGTGTCCGGCGCCAGGGCGGTGATGGTGTCGCCGAACAGGAACTCGGCGTGCTCCCGGGCGGCTTCGGACAGGATGGCGGCGAGGTCACCTCGCGGCAGTTCGACCTCACCACCGCCCCGGCGGCCGCCGGTGGCGACCCGGCCGACCTGGCGGCCCGCGGCGTCGACGAAGCGCAGGCTGGTCACGCCCGTCCCGGCGGCCCGGAGCCGTGGGAGGACGCCCATCTGATCGGCCACCCGGACCGCCGGGCCGCGCACGTCCACCGGGCTGCCGCCCGGGCGCACCACCGGGGCGGGCTCCACCACAGTCGGCCGGAAGCCGTGCCGCGCCAGCCAGTACGCCAGCGTCGGCCCGGCGATCCCGGCGCCGGAGATCAGCACTGTCCGCATGTTCCACTCCCCCATCGACTGACCATCGGTCAGTCATGACCGTAGACTCCTGACCGTCGGTCAGGCAAGGGCTAGACTCCGGCCATGACCGACCCCTCCCCGGACACCCGGACCCGGATCCTGCGCACCGCACTCGCCGAGTTCTCAGCCCGCGGCTACCACGCGACCTCGGTCCGGGAGATCGCCGAGCTGGTGGGGGTGACCAAGGCCGCCGTGCTCTACCACTTCCCGGCCAAGGCGGACCTGCTCGCGGCACTGACCGAGCCGATGCTGGACGACCTGGAGGCCACGCTGGCGGCGGCGGAGTTGCGAGCCGACCCGGACGAGGCCCGCTGGGCGACGCTGGAGGGCATGCTGCAGGTCTGGCTGACGCACCGTTACCTGCTCAGGGTGAACCTGCACGACCTGGCGCTGGCCGCGCCGGGGCCGGGTTTCGACCGGTTCAAGGGCGCCATGCTGAAGGCCGGAGCGCTGGTCGCTGGCCCCGCCCCGGACTTCGCCGGACAGGTCAGGGCGACCCAGGCGATCGCCATGCTGGCCGACCCGGTGGTGCTGTTCGCGGACGCGCCCACGGCCGCCCTTCAGGCCGCCGTACTGGACGGGGTGCGCCGCCTGCTCGGCCTGGCGACCCCGACATCGGCCGCGCCGCCCGCCGCCCGGCGCGGCCGGGGCCGTCCCAGCGCGGTCAGCCCGGAGATGGCCGCCACTGCCCACCGGCTGTTCGAGGCCGGCCGGACCGCCGAGGAGGTCGCGGCGGAGCTCGGCGTCTCCCGCGCCACTGTCTACCGGCGGCTCAGCGCCACCGAGCAATAGTGAGACTTTTATGCGCCATTATTGAGACGCTTGCTGCGGAGCTCTGTGTTCGGCGCTGTCCCGGGCGAGCGCGACCAGGCGGGAGATCGCCCGGAGGTACTTCTTGCGGTAGCCGCCCTTGAGGAGCTCCTCGGGGAAGACCTGGTCGAACGGGAGGCCGGAGGCGGTGATGGGCAGCTCGCGGTCGTACATCCGGTCGGCCAGCACCACCAGGCGCAGCGCGGTGGACTGGTCGTCGACCTGGTGGACGCCGCGCAGGAAGACCGCCTGGACGTCGTCCAGCATCGCGCCGTACCGGCTCGGGTGGACGGCCTTGAGGTGGTCGAGCAGGGCGTCGAAGCCGTCCAGCGAGGCGCCCGGGGTGCGGGCCGCCCGCTCGTCCACGGCGTCGGCGGTGTACGGCGGCGGGGCGGCCGGGAGGCCGCGGTGGCGGTAGTCCTGGCCGTCGATCCGGAGCGGGCGGAAGTGGGCCGACAGGCCCTGGATCTCGCGCAGGAAGTCGGCGGAGGCGAACCGGCCCTCGCCGAGCTTCTCGGGCAGCGTGTTGGAGGTGGCGCAGAGCTTGACGCCGTTCTCGACCAGGCGGCCGAGCAGGGTGGAGACCAACACGGTGTCGCCCGGGTCGTCGAGCTCGAACTCGTCGATGCAGAGCAGCCGGTGGCCCGAGAGGGTCTGCACGGCCTGCTGGAAGCCGAGGGCGCCGACCAGGTTGGTCAGCTCGACGAAGGTGCCGAAGGCCTTCGGCCCGGGGGTGGCGTGCCAGAGCGAGGCCAGCAGGTGGGTCTTGCCGACGCCGTAGCCGCCGTCCAGGTAGACCCCGGACGGGCCGGCCGGCTCGGGGGCCGAGCGGCGGAACCAGCCGCGCTTGGCGGGGGTGGCCGCGGCGGTGATGCTCGCGGCGAACTCCTCCAGGACCTGGACCGCCTCGTACTGGCTGGGCTGGGTCGGGTCCGGCAGGTAACTGCCGAAGCTGACACCGGCGAACCGCGGCGGCGGGACCATCTCGGCGACCAGGCGCTCGGCCGGGACCACCGGCCGGCGGTCGGTGAGCGCGATCGGGGTCGCGGACGGCGTCGCGGTCGCTATGGCATCGGGGCGGGAGGCTGCTGGCACGTTAGTAGAGGGTACCGGCCGTGGAAGACTCGAACTCATGCAGCAGCTGATCAGCCCGTCCGGCAACCGACACGACGATCTCCACTCCCTGGAGGCGCTCGCCGAGGTCTACGCGTACCCCGACCAGGTGAACCACGGCCGTCCGTGGCTGCGGGCCAACATGGTGTCGGGGCTGGACGGCGGGGCGAGGCTGGACGGCCTCTCCGAGGGGCTGTCCGGGGACGCCGACAAGCGGATCTTCGGGGTGCTGCGGGCGCTCAGCGACGTGGTGCTGGTGGGGGCGGAGACGGTCCGGGCCGAGGGGTACCGGCCGGCCAGGGCTCGGGCCGAGTTCGCGGCGGCGCGCAGAGTGGCCGGGCAGTCGCCCGCCCCGGCGATCGCGGTGGTCAGCCGGAGCCTCGGACTGGCACTGACCACGCCGTTGTTCACCGATCCGGTGGTCCGGACGGTGGTGATCACCACCGAGGACTCCCCCGCCGAGGCCCGCCGGGAGGTGGCGAAGGTGGCCGACCTGATCGTTGCGGGCGAGGGCTCGGTGGACCTGCCGACGGCCCTCGCGGCGCTCGCCGAGCGGGGCTGGACCAGGCAGTTGACGGAGGGTGGGCCCCGGCTGCTCGGGCAGCTGACGGCGGCCGGACTGCTGGACGAACTCTGTCTCTCGCTGGCCCCGTTGCTCACCGGGGGCGACGCGCCACGAATCCTCCATAATGCGGAAATGTCTGACACGCAGTCGATGCGGCTGGTCTCATTGATCGAGCAGAAAGGTTTCCTCTTCACCCGCTACCTGCGTCCGGCCGAGCCATCCCCCCTTCCCCTGTGATCTGACTCGCACGTGGCCCATGTGGCGCGTGCGCAGCGTGAGGAAAGCATCCTCCGGGCACTATGGGAAGGGACACCGGACCCGGGGGCCTGCAACTGCGAAGGGACTCACGTGTTCAAGACCGTACTGATGATCGAAAAGGCGCTCTCCGACGCCGATGTGGAGCTGGTCACCACGCTCCACGGCGAGGAGAAGGTCTCCTTCGTCGTCCTGATGCAACCGCGCGGCAAGCAGGACGAGTTGCTCCGCGCACTCGACGACGTGGCACTCGGCCATCTCGACAAGGCGGTGCACGAGCACGACGAGAGCGAACAGCCGACCCTGGCGAGCGAGTCACTCGAGCACAGCCTGCGCCACCTGCGCGAGGCCGGTGCCGAGGCGGTCGGCGAAGTGGTCGAGGAGCACCCGCTGGACAAGGTGCGGGCCGTGGTCGAGGAGACCGGGGCGGACGAGGTGCTGGTGCTGACCTCGCCGCACTTCGTGGAGGAGTTCTTCCACCGCGACTGGGCCTCCCGGGCCCGCCACAAGGTGGGTGTCCCGGTGCTCAAGCTGTTCGCCAGCGACTCCTGAGCCGCACCGTCGGTAGTGCAGAATCGTCCTTGCGGAACGCCCGCAAGGACGATTCGTCCTTGCCCCCGAATCCCTCAGGTACGGAGACCTCCTTGAACGACGCCGCCCACGACCTGCACGCCCCGCACTTCATCGGCATCGGTGGCGCGGGCATGTCCGGACTGGCGAAGATCCTCGCGGTGCGCGGCGCCCGGGTCTCCGGCAGCGACGCCAAGGAGTCCGAGACCGTGCTTGCGCTGCGGGCGCTCGGCGCGCAGGTCGCGGTCGGCCACGCCGCCGAGAACGTCCCGGCCGGGGTGAGCAGCGTGGTGGTCTCCAGCGCGATCCGGGCCGACAACCCGGAGCTGGCCGCCGCCCGCGAGCGCGGCATCCCGGTGGTGCACCGCTCGGACGCGCTGGCCGCGCTGATGGGCGGTCGCCGGGCGCTGGCGGTGGCCGGTACGCACGGCAAGACCACCACCACCTCGATGCTCGCGGTCAGCCTGGCCGAGCTGGGCCTGGCACCCTCGTACGCGATCGGCGGCGACCTGGACGTGCCGGGCTCGAACGCCCACCACGGAGCCGGCGAGATCTTCGTGGCGGAGGCGGACGAAAGCGACCGCAGCTTCCACAAGTACGCGCCCGAGGTGGCGATCATCCTCAACGTGGAGCTGGACCACCACGCCAACTACGCCTCGATGGACGAGATCCACGACTCCTTCGAGACCTTCGTCGGCCGGATCGTGCCGGGCGGCACCCTGGTGATCTCCGCCGACCAGGAGGGCGCCCGGGAGCTGACCGGCCGGGTGCGTGACCTGGCAGGCCTGCGGGTGGTGACCTACGGCGCGGCCGAGGACGCCGACGTCCGGGTGCTCGCGGTCCGCCCGCACGGGATGACCAGCGAGGTCACCGTGCTGATCGACGGCGACGAGCTGACCTTCACCGTCTCGGTGCCGGGCCGGCACTACGCGCACAACGCGGTGGCCGCACTGGCCGCCGGCGTCGCGCTGGGCGTCCCGGCCGCCGAGCTGGCCAAGGCACTCGGCGCCTACACCGGGGTCCGGCGGCGGCTGCAGCTCAAGGGCGAGGCCGGCGGCGTCCAGGTGATCGACTCGTACGCGCACCACCCGACCGAGATGGTGGCCGACCTGGAGGCGATCCGGGAGGCCACCGAGGGCCGGGTGCTGGTGGTCTTCCAGCCGCACCTGTTCAGCCGGACCCAGCAGCTGGCCGAGGAGATGGGCCAGGCACTGGCGCTGGCCGACGCCTCGGTGGTGCTGGACATCTACCCCGCCCGGGAGGACCCGGTCCCCGGCGTCACCAGCGAGCTGATCATCGACGCGGCCCGCCGGGCCGGGGCCGACGTCCGGGCCGAGCACGTTTTCGCCGCCGCCCCCGGGGTGCTGGCCGGGCTGGCCCGTCCCGGCGATCTGCTGCTCACCATGGGCGCCGGTGACGTGACCAACCTGGGGCCGGAAATCGTTGCGTGCCTCGCGGGCGTTGCACCCTCTGCCTGACCATCCGGAGGAGTGAGCCGTGAGTTACGAGATCGAGAAGACCGACGCCGAGTGGCGCGAGCAGCTCAGCCCCGCCGAGTACCACGTACTGCGCGAGGCCGGGACGGAGCGTCCGTTCGTCGGTGAGTACACCGACACCAAGACGGTCGGCGTGTACAGCTGCCGGGCCTGCGGATCCGAGCTGTTCAGCAGCGAGACCAAGTTCGACAGCCACTGCGGCTGGCCGTCCTACTACTCGCCGCTGGCCGAGGACCGGGTCCAGTACATCGAGGACACCACGCTCGGCACCCGCCGGGTCGAGGTCCGCTGTGCCCGCTGCGGCGGTCACCTGGGCCATGTCTTCGAGGGCGAGGGCTACGGCACCCCGACCGACCAGCGATACTGCATCAACAGCATCTCGCTGACGCTGCGTCCGGCGGAGTAGTCCGCCCGAGGGCTCGGGGCGTACGCCGCCCCGGGCCTTCTGCGTACCCGCACCCCGTGCCAGACTTGATCAACAGTCAGATGGGGGAAGGGACGGTCATGGCCAGGCAGCGGAGCCACGGGGTACTGGCCATGATCGCCGAGGCGCAGCGCCAGCAGGCCCGCGAACAGGAGGCCAGGCACCGGGCCGCGGCCGCCGCACAGCGGCAGTCGGAGCGGGACCGGCGGGAGGCGCAGCGGGCCGCCGCCCAGGGTGAGCGCGCTGCCCTGCGGGCGTACCAGCAGGGGCGGGAGGCCGATGCCGCCCGCCGGACGGCGGAGCTGGACGACCAGGTGACCCGGCTCCGGGCGGTGCTGGCCACCGGCCTGGCCGGCCGGCCGTTCCGGCTGACGGAGCCCCAGCTTCCCTTCCGGCCCCCGCCGTTCGACCCCGGGCCGCTCGGCCTGCCGGTGCCGATGCCGGACCAGGGCCGCTATCTGGTGCCGCCGCCGACCGGCCTGCAGGCCCTGAATCCGGTCGCCCGGCAGCAGTACGACCAGCAGGCGGCCCAGGCCAGGGCGCACTTCGAGCAGGACTGGTACCGGGCCAGGCAGGCGGAGGACGAGCGGCTGCGCCGGCTGGCGGACTACCGGGCGCAGTACGACGCCTGGGTGGCGGAGAACCACCGGCTGGCCGCCGACCGGGCCCGGCAGGCGGCCCGGCTCACCACCGACCTGGCCACCGGTACGCCCGACGCGGTGGTGGAGCTCTTCGAGACGGTGCTGCGGGCCGGGGAGGACTGGCCGGCCGACTTCCCGTGCGACGGCGTCGTCGGCTGGGACCGGCCGGGCCGCCAACTGGTGGTGGACTGGGAGCTGCCGGGCCCCGACTGCATCCCGGCGGTGTCCCGGGTGCGCTACGTGAAGAGCGACGACCGCGAGGCGGAGGTCGCCAGGCCGGCTGCCGAACGCAAGGCGCTCTACCGTGAGCTGCTGGCCCAGTGCGCGCTGCGGCTGCTCGCCGAGCTGTTCCGGGCCGATCAGGGCGGGCTGCTCGGCTCGGTGGTGTTCAACGGCTATGTCGAGGGCACCGATCCGGCCAGCGGGCGAGACGAGCAGCGGTACCTGGTCGCGGTGACGGTCCGTCGGGAGGACTTCCTGGCGGTCGCGCTGGACCGGGTGGCCCCGGTCGACTGCCTGCTGGACGGGCTGCGCGGCCGGCTGTCGGCCCGGCCGGAGAAGCTGGAGCCGGTGCCCACCACCCGGCTGGCCGCCGAGGCCGACACGTACGACGCCCACCAGGAGGCCGCCGGGGACGATCCCGACCTGTTCGAGATGGACCCGATCGACTTCGAGCACCTGATCGCCGAGCTGTTCCGGCGGCGCGGCTTCCGTACCAGGACCACCGCCCGCAGCGGGGACCAGGGCGTCGACGTGATCGCCGAGGACCCGGACCCGGTGACGGGCGGTCAGATCGTCATCCAGGCGAAGCGCTACCGCCGGACGGTCGACCCCACCGCCGTGCGCGATCTGGACGCCACCCGGGTCCACCACGGCGCCACCAAGGGCATCCTGGTCACCACCTCCGGCTTCGGCCCCGACTCGTACCGCTGGGTCGAGGGCAAACCGCTGACCCTGGTGGACGGGCCGATGCTGGTCGGGCTGCTGCGGGAGCACGGCCTGGCCGGCCGCCTCGGCGGCACCCCGGCCGGGCCCGGCCAGTCCCCGGGGTCGGCCGATCCGACCGTGCTGCTGCCGGTGGACGGCTTCGGGCGGTCGGGGCAGGAGCCGACCGTGCTGCTTCCGCTGCCGGTCGAGCCGGTGCCCGAGCCGGTCGTGCCGGAGCCGGTCGAGCTGCTGCCCGGGCAGAACGCGCCGCTGTCGGAGCGGGCGGCGGCCGAGCTCTCGGTGCGCTTCGACTCCGCCGGGCCCGAGCCCGACCTGACCCTGCTGCTGCTCACGGCGGACGGCACGGTCCGCGACGACCAGGACTTCGTCTTCTACCACCAACCCACCGCCGCCGACGGCGCGGTGACACTGGGTCCGAAGGAGCAGACCGGCCCGGACGGGCACGGCGAGAGCGCCACGGTGCGGTTGGCAGCACTGCCGACGGCGGTGGAACGGGTGGCGGTCTCGGTCACCATGGACGCCGACGGCACGGCGACCTGCGGCGAACTCCGCGCGGCCCGGCTGTCGGTGAGCGCGGCGGACGGCGCGGCCTGGACGTTCCGGCCGCCGGCCGACCCGGAGGTCTCGGCGATGCTGGTCGCCGAGTTCTACCGGCACCGGGGCGGCTGGAAGCTCCGCGCCGTCGGCCAGGGCTGGTCCGGCGGCCTGGCGGGCCTGGCCCGCGCCCACGGGGTGGACGTCGGCTGACCCGCCGGGGCCGGGCCTCAGATCCCCTTGGCGTACGCCCACTCGCTCGCGCAGCGCCGGTAGCCGAGCCAGTCGTTGACGGCCAGCATCGGCGCGTTGGTGGCGTCGTTGTTGGTGTACGCGTCGGTGCAGCCCCGGGCCAGCGCGCGGTGCAGCGAGTCGGTCTTGGCCAGCTTGGCCAGGCCGCGGCCCCGGTAGGCCGCGACGGTGGTGGTGAAGGCGGACCAGTAGCGGGTGGCGCCGTCCGAGTGCACCGCGCTGAACGCGACCGGGCGGCCGTCCGCCACCACGACGGTGGTCAGTTCGCGGTCGAGGTCGGGGCGCTCCCAGACCTCCTCCAGCCACTCCTCGTAGCCCAGGTCGGACATGTCGACGTCACCAGGCTCGTCCTGGGTGCCCTCGACGTCGACCCGGTAGAGCGGGCGCGGGTCCTCCAGGTAGTCGGCGGCGGTGCGCAGCTCGACCCCGGCGGGCAGCTCCGGCACCGGGGGCAGACCCGCCGTCAGGTCCAGGTGGGCGAAGTGGGCGCTGCGGCCGCGCTCGAAGCCGTGCTTCTCGGCGAAGGCGACGGCCGTGGGTTCGTCGTCCACCCAGGCCCGGATCAGGGTGACCCCGTGCTCGGCCAGGTGCTGCTCGGCGACGGCCAGCATCGCGGTGGCCACGCCCCGGCCCCGGGCCTCGGGGTTGACGCTCAGGTTGGCGAAGCCCTGGCCCTTGGTGCTGCTGAACGCGTGCACGCCGACCCGCCCGGAGCCGACCACCACTCCGTCCAACTCGCCCACCAGCAGCCGGTAGTGCTGCTCGGGGGTGGCACTGGTGACCAGGTGGCGGACGGCCTCCGGGGTCATCAGCAGGTGCGGGCGGCCGGCGCTGTAGGAGGCGGCAGCGGCCTCGGCGTCGGAGGGGCGGAAGTCACGGATGATCATCGTCATAGGCGGCTCACGGTAATGTGCCGTCCGCCCCCCGGCCACTGAATATTCGGGTGACCTGAAGAAAGCTCAAGTTCAGCTCTGAGAATGCCTTTCCCTGGTTGGCAGCGAACGCCCGGGGATACACCCTCTAGCAACGGGACGGCGCGCGAGGACGCCGCCGGTTCCGTCCGAAACCTCACCTCCGCCGGACTCTCCGGCGAGCCCTCCGAAGGGGGCGTCAGATGACATCTGCTGCACTCGGAGTCGGCATCGGCTGGCGCTCCGAGATCGACACCGTGGTGGAACGGCTGCCCGGCCTGGACTGGGTCGAGGTGGTCGCCGAGAATCTCTGCCCGGACGACCTCAGGGAGGGCCTACTGCCCGAGTCGCTCCGGGTCCTGCGCGAGCGTGGCGTCCAGCTGGTCCCGCACGGGGTCGCGCTCGGCCTCGGCGGGGCCGAGCTCCCGGACCGGGCCCGGCTGGAGCGGCTCGCGCTGACTGCCGGCGCGCTCGGCGCGCCGCTGGTCACCGAGCACCTGGCGTTCGTCCGGGCGGGCGGCCGGGAGGCCGGGCACCTGCTGCCGGTGCCGCGCTCCCGGGACGCGCTGCGGGTGATCGCGGAGAACGTCCGGATCGCCCAGCAGGAGCTGCCGGTGCCGCTCGCGCTGGAGAACATCGCGGCCCACTTCAGCTGGCCCGAGGACGAGTTGACCGAGGGCGAGTTCCTGGCCGAGCTGGTCGAACGGACCGGCGTCCGGCTGCTGATCGACGTGGCCAACCTGCACACCAACCGGGTCAACCTCGGCCTGGACGTGGCTGCCGAGCTGGACCGCCTCCCGCTGGAGGCGCTCGCCTACGTGCACGTCGCGGGCGGCGTCGAGCGGGACGGCGTCTGGCACGACACCCACGCCCACCCGGTCACCGAACCGGTGCTGGCCGTACTGGCCGAACTGCGCGCCCGGGCCGTGCCGCCCGGCGTACTGCTGGAGCGGGACGACAACTTCCCGCCGCCCGCCGAGCTGGCGGGCGAACTGGACGCGATCCGCCGGGTCCTGGAAGGGGCGCCGCACCATGTCTGAGCACGACGAGTACCTGATCAGGACCGGCGATCCGGACCTGGTGATGGCCCGCGCCGCACTGGCCGGGCGGCAGAGCGAACTGCTCACCGCCCTGGTGGCCGGGGGGCCGGTCCCGGCCGGGTTCGACGAGCGGCAGGTCCGGATCCAGATCCACGGCCTGGCCGCCAAGCGCCGCGACACCGTGGCCCGGGTCGACCCCGCACTGGAGCTGATCCTCGGTCACGAGTACGGCCCGCTGTTCCTGCGCTACGCCGCCACCCACCCGATGGCCGACGGCTACCGGGCCGACGCCCGCCGCTTCGCCGGCTGGGCCCTCACCGCCGAACCCACCGCCGACTGGCGCGCCGCCCTGGCACGCCACCTCCGCCCGAAGGACCCGTCCCACCGCCCCTGGTGGCGCCGGTAGCCGCCTGGGCCGTGGAACGTGAACGAGACGCAACAACCGAGCACCGAGATACGGGGGAAAGTCCATGTGGTACACCGAGTTCGCCTTCGCGGCCGGCGCCCAACTGCTGACCGGCGTCAACGCGTCGTCCGCCCTGCGCCGCCTGCGGCACGTGCCGCAGCCCCAGGGTCTGCCCGGCCGGGGCCTGCCGCTGCTGGAGACCGCCTTCCTGGCCGGCGGCCCGGCCCGGGTGGCCGACACCGTGGTGGTCCGGATGCAGCAGGAGGGCCGGCTGATCGTCTCCCGCTCCGGCCAGGTCACCGTGACCGACCGGAACGCCCGGGACGCCGTCGAGGCGGTGCTGATCACCGCAGCCGGCTCGTACGGACGGGCCGAACTGTCCACGCTGCGGCGCACCGTGAGCCGCAGTGAGCACGTCCAGCGGATCGGGGACGGCCTGGCCGCCCGAGGTCTGATGCGGCGTCCGGAGCTGTACCGGAAGGCGGTGAACGCCCGGAAGCTGCTCTGGTTCGCCCAGGTCGCGGTGGTCGTCCTCGGGGTGGTGTCCGCTTTCCAGTGGTTCGGGGCCTCCGTCAAGGAGCAGGGCACCGAGATCGCGCCGTTCTTCCCGTTCCTCGGGCTGCTGCTGGTCGGCCTGTTCTGGCTGGCCGCCACCCGCCCCGAGCGGAGCCGGATCACCCCGGCTGGGGTCAGGCAGCTGGAGCTGATGCGGAACGGCTCCCGCCCGTGGGTGCCGGGCGACCAGGCGCTGGTCGGCGGCGCTGTGGTGCTCGGCGCCCTGGCGTTGGAGGGCGTGGTCACGCTGGAGGACGAAGAACTGCAGGCGGCCCTGACGGCCCGTCCGGTCTTGGGCTCGTCCTCCAGCAGCTCCAGCAGCTCCAGCGGTGACTCCGGCAGCTCGGCCACCTGGTGCTCCTCGGGCGACCCGGGCAGCTCCGGCGACTCCGGCTCCTCGTCCGGCTGCGGTTCCTCCTCCAGCTGCGGTTCCTCGAGCAGCAACAGCTGCGGCTCGTCCAGCAGTTCCTCCAGCTGCGGCTCCTCCAGCAGCTCCAGCTGCAGCTCGTCGAGCAGCAGCTGCGGGGGCGGCAGCAGCTGCGGCAGCTGACCAGGTGACACCCACGGGGGGATGATCCACATGCAGTACGTCGAACTCGCCGTCGCAGCCGGGCTGGTGGCTGTCACCGGCCTCTGGTCCACGGCCGCGAACCACCGGCTGAAGCACCCGAAGAACCCGCAGCGGACGCCGCACAACGGGCTGCCACTGCTGGAGGCGGCCTACCTGGCCGGCGGCCCGGCCCGGGTCGCGGACACCGTGCTCGCCCGGATGGAGCAGGAGGGCCGGCTGATCGTCCCGCGCACGGGTCAGGCCACCCTGACCGACCGTACCTCGCACGATCCGGTCGAGGCCGATCTGATCCGGGTGGTCGGCCCGACCGGACGGGCCCACCCGGCCACCCTGCGACGGGCGGTGCTGACCAGTCGCCACCTACGCCTGATCGACCGGCGGTTGACCGACCGGGGCCTGCTCCACCGGCCCCGGCAGCAGCGGGCAGCGGTCCGGGCGAACCTCCTGCTGCTGGGCGCAGTCGGCCTCGGGGCCGCACTCGGGGCGGTCGCCGTCACCCGGCGGCTGCTCGCCCCCGGCGACGGCCTGCTGCCGCTGCTCGCCTTCCTGGTCCTGCTGCCCGCCGGACTGCTCTGGCAGCGCCGGACCTCCCCCGGCCGAGGGCGGATCACCCGGGCCGGCCACGAGCAGCTGGAGCACCTGCGCACCGGCACCGCCCGCCCGGCCCCTCACCCGGCCCCCAGCCAGGCCGCAGCCGGCCGCAGGGCCGCGCCCCCCAGCACCGCGCCACTCGGCTCGGCGCCGAACGCGGGCGAGCAACTCGGTGTGGCCATCGCCGAGTTGGTCCTGTACGGCACCCTGGCGGAGGACCCCGCCGACTGGTCGGCGGACCTGGACGGGACGACCTACGGCGACAGCGGCTCATCGGACTCCGGGGGCTTCGACAGCTGCGGCTCCGGCGGGGGCGGCGACTGACGCGGCCACCCGGGCCTGGGCCCGTCCACGGACCGGACGGACAGTCACAGTTCGGTACCGCAGTCCAGGAATCCTTTCCATTGACACAGGTACCGGTCTAGAACAAGGCCATGTGGTTGCTCCTGCTCGCCCCTGCCCTGCTCGCGGCCGTACTCTCCTGCTTGCGGCTGGTCCGGGCCGCAGCCACCGCGGACTCGCTGACCGGGCCGGCCCGGTCGCACCCCGTGGACCCGGTCGGGGTCGGCCTCTACGAGACCGCCTA
Organism: Kitasatospora sp. Root107; assembly: GCF_001424875.1. GTDB lineage: Bacteria > Actinomycetota > Actinomycetes > Streptomycetales > Streptomycetaceae > Kitasatospora. Next base: position 27,389 of record NZ_LMCT01000007.1, read on the forward strand.
TCTGGCCGGCGGCCCGGTCCGGGTGGTCGAGCTGGCCCTGGTGCTGATGACCGGCCGGGGGCGGCTGCACCTGGCGCACACCGGCTGGACCTCGGTGGTCGATCCGCACGGCCGGAGCCGCCTGGAGCGGGCCCTGATCACCGCGATCGGCCCCGAGGGGCAGAGCCGCACCGGCGAGCTCCGGGACCGGCTGGCGGCTCACCCGATCGTGCTGGAGATCGGCGGACGGCTGGTCCAGGCCGGTCTGGCCACCCCGCCGATGGTCCGGGAGCGAACCCTGCTGGCGGTCCGTCAGGTCCGGCGGGCCCTGCTGCTGTCGGTCGCGCTGCTCGGCGCCGCGCTGGCCGTGGCCGCCCCCGGCACCGGTGACGCCGGGTCGGCGGTGGCCTGGTTCTCGCTGCCGATCATCCTGACCAGCGGCACCCTGCTGATGGCCCGGGTGGACGTCCACCCGTACACCCGCTGGGCCACCCCGGCCGGCCAGGACCTGCTGAACGCCGCCCGCCTCCCGCACCAGGCCGGCGACCCCACCGAGCCGCCCCCCGGCCTGCCCGACGCGGCCGAACGCGAACTCCTCACCGCCGTCGCCGTGGTGGGCCCGGCCGCCCTGCCGGACGCCCGGCTGCGGGCGGCCCTGCGCAACTGAACGACGCCCCGCACACGCCTCGAACCGGCCGGGCCGGGCCCACCGGCGGTCAGCCGGGCCGCCCGGACCGACTGGTTCCGGCCAGTCGGCGGCACCGGCGGCGGGAGCAGGACGGGACGGCGGGCGAGTGCCGGGGCGCCCGGTCACCGAGGGTGGGCGCCCGGTGGGGGCGGGGTGTCCGGTGGGGGTGGGCGAGAGCGGTGGGACGGGTTCCGCAAAGGCCGACAACCGCCGGTCGGTTCATGTCACCGGTCTGGGCCGAGCGCACATGCCCTCCTACGATGTGAGGCGCCGTCGGGCCCGATCACCGAAGGCGACGGCCGACGCCGGGCACCGCCGGGCGCACCTACCCCGGCCCCGTCCCGTTCGGCCGCGGCCCGCCCCGGATCCCGGAGCGGACCCGCAGCGCAGGCTGCACGCCCGTCCTCACCACTCCAGGGGGTACGCCCATGCACGCCCGCACCGTCGCACCGTCGATCAGACCCGTCCGCGCCGTTCTGCTCGTCCTGGCCATGCTGGCCGCACTGCTCGCCGCCGCCCTGCCGACGGCCGGGGTCGCCCGGGCCGCCGTACCGGACCGCTGGGGCTTCGCGTTCCTCGACAACCCGACCCCGCCGGCCGGGTACGTCCCCGATCTCACCCGGCAGTGGGGCAGTTGGCCCTCCCCGGCCGCCAATCCGGTGAAGGTGGACCAGCTCGGAGTCGGCAAGTACCTGGTGCACTTCCCGCTGATCGCCGGCCCAGGCGGCATCGCCCACGTGACCGCGGTCGGCCGCACCGGTGACTGGTGCCAGCTCAAGGGCTGGTCCACCGCGGGCACCGGGCAGGACGTCGCGGTGAACTGCTACAGACTCGGCGGCGCACCGGTCAACAGCCTGTTCACCGTGCTCTACACGACCAGCAGCGGGGTGCCCTCACCGGCCGGTGGCAGCTACGGCTACACCTACTCGGCGGTCAGCGGCGCGGTCCTCGCCCAGTACAACTCCGCCGGCGCGGTCAACACGGTGAGCCACGGCTCGACCGGCATCTGGAAGGCCTGGCTGCCCGGCCTCGGGCTGTCCACCCAGGCCGGCAACATCGAGGTCACCGCGATGGACCCGTTCCAGGGCGCACACTGCAAGGTGGCCGACTGGGTGCCTGGAGCGACCGGCCAGACCATCGTGGTGACCTGCTTCAACGCGGCCAACGTCCCGTACGACACCCAGTGGACGCTGAGTTACTCGCTCAAGCGCGCGGTGCACGGGCCGGCGTTCCCGCCGAAGTCGTTCGGCTACCTGTGGTTCAACGGCGGGGTGCCCGCGGCCACCAACTTCAACTCCAGCGGCGCGGTCAACACGCTCGCCGGCGCATCCCCGTACACCGTCACGCTGCCCGGGGTCGCCGTCGTCCCGGACACCGCGCACGCCACGGCCTACGGCTCCGGCCCGGGCTGGTGCGGGCTCACCACACCCTGGACCCGCAGCGCGGGCACCGTGAAGCTCTCCACGATCTGCTTCAACACCGCCGGATCGCCGGTCGCGGCCCCGTTCCTGACCGCCTACAGCTCGGCGTTCTGACGCACCGTGGGCCGGGCCCGGTCACCCGGGCCCGGCCGCACGCCGGTCAGGCCAGGCCGTTGAGCAGGTCCGCGATCGGCTTGCGACGGCCGGTGTAGAACGGGACCTCCTCGCGGACGTGCAGCCGGGCCCGGGACGGGCGCAGGTCGCGCATCAGGTCGACGATCCGGTGCAGCTCGTCCGCCTCGAAGGCGAGCAGCCACTCGTAGTCGCCGAGCGCGAACGAGGCCACCGTGTTGGCCCGCACGTCGGGGTAGCCCCGGGCCATCTTGCCGTGCTCGGCGAGCATCGCGCGCCGCTCGTCGTCCGGCAGCAGGTACCACTCGTAGGAGCGCACGAACGGGTACACGCAGATGTACTCGCGCGGCTCCTCGTCGGCGAGGAACGCCGGGATGTGCGACTTGTTGAACTCGGCCGGGCGGTGCAGCGCCATGTTCGACCAGACCGGCTCCAGCCGACGGCCGAGGGCGGTGCGACGGAAGCGGTTGTACGCCTCCTGGAGGTCGTCCGAGTCCTCGGCGTGCCACCAGATCATCAGGTCCGCGTCGGCCCGCAGGCCGGAGACGTCGTAACTGCCGCGCACCGTGACGTCCTTGGCGGCGAGCTGCGCGAACAGCTCGTCGACCTCGGCGGCCAGCGCGGTCCGGTCCTCGGGCAGCTCGGCCTTGAGCTTGAACACCGACCACATGGTGTAGCGGATGACCTGGTTGAGGTCGCGGGCCTTCTTCTTCGCGGGCTGCTGTTCAGCGGACTCAGTCATGCGCCCATTCTCCCTTCCCTGACGGGCGCACCGGCGCCCGGGGTCAACACCTCGTTGACGGCGCGCCGGGCACTGGCGACACAGGCCGGGATGCCGACCCCGTCGTAGGCCGCGCCACAGACGGCCAGACCGGTCCCGGCCACCGCCGCCCGGATCCTGGCCACCCGGTCCAGATGCCCGACCGGATACTGCGGCAGACCGCCGGCCCAGCGGGTCACCGCACTGTCGTACGGCTTCGCGTGCAGGCCGACCGCGTCGGCCAGGTCGGCCAGCGAGCGGGTCACCAGCTCCTGGTCCGAGAGACCGAGCGCGGCCTCCTCCCGGTGCCGACCGAGCGAGGTACGGAGCAGGAAGCTGTCCGGCGCCGAACGCTCCAGCCAGCCCCACTTGTTGGAGGAGAAGGTGGACGCCTTGATCTGCCGGCCGTCCACCGGCGGCACCAGGAAGCCGCTGCCGGTGAGCCCGGCGTCCAGGTCGGCCCGGCGGAACGCCATCGTCACCAGGGCCATTCCGGCGTACTCCACCGTGCCCAACTCGGCGGCCGCAGCCGGGACTTCGGCCGCCAGCAGCTTCGCCGCCTGCGGGGCCGGCACCGCCAGGATCACCGCGTCGGCATGTAGCACCTCGCCGTTGCTGACGATCCGCCAGCCCTCGGGGGTGCGGCGCAGCTCCTGGACCGGACTGTCGGTGCGCAGCTCGGCCCCGTTCTTCCGGCAGGCCGCCGCGACCGCCTCCGGGAGAGTGCCAAGACCGCCGCGCAGGCCCTGGAAGACCGGGCCGCTACTGCTCGGACGGGCGATCAGTTCGCGCACCCCGGCGGCCAGCGAACCGCCCCGCTGCGCGATCGGCAGCAGCGCCGGGACGGCCGCGCGCAGCGAGATCTCGTCCGCATGCCCCGCGTACACCCCGCCGAGCAGCGGCTCCACCAGCCGGTCCACCACCTCACGGCCCAGCTTCGCCGCCACGTACGCCCCGATCGAGACGTCCGCCGCGACCTCGGCCTCGCCCTCCTGCCCGGCCCGCGCCACGCCCTCGGCGGTGAGCACCCCGGACTCCGCAAGCGCCGTCAGATCCCCCGGCACTCCCATCAACTGCCCACCGGGCAGCGGCCGCAGGGCACCCCTGGTCCAGATCGCCGCCTTCGCCGTACTCGGCGGCTCCAGCTCCCCCGCCAGCCCGACCTCCCGGGCCAGCTCCACCGCCTCCGGCCGCCGCGCGAGCATCGACTCGGCCCCGAGGTCCACCCGGACCCCACCGACCTCGCCGCCCTGCAACTTCCCGCCCAGCCGCCCGCTCGCCTCCAGCAGGGTGACCTTCGCCGCCCCACTCGCCAGCCACGCCGCGGTCAGCCCCGCGATACCGCCACCGATCACCACGACCCGCGTCTCTGCCATGTCCCGCAGTCTCGCAGAGCCGTCGCAAAACCCATCAATCAGGGCGCCGCCCGGTCAGCAGAGCATCAAGATCCACGGTGACCGGAAACGGCACCGGCCGCTTCAGCTCGCCCCGGAAGATCCCCACCGGGACGTAGCCGCCGGTCGGCACGTCGAGCTCGTAGACATGGACCACCGGCAGGTCACCCTCCCGCTCGACCAGCCAGTAGTGACCGATGCCCGCCTCGGCATACTTGCGGAGCTTCACCGTACGGTCCCGGTCCGCCGACTCCGGCGACACCACCTCGGCCACCAACAGGACGTCGGACGGCGCGAACCAGGTGCGGTCCGGGTCGAACTCCGCAGACGTGACCAGCAGGTCCGGCTCCGGCCGGTTCCGCCTGTCGAGGCGGATCGTCATCTCCCGCTCGACGCTGATCCCCTGCGGTGCCATGGCCCCAAGGGTGACGGTCAGAGCCGTGACAACCCGCCCGTGCCAGGCACGCTGGGGAGACATCATGAAGATCAGTGCTCCGTCGATCAGTTCGGTGTGCCGGGGTGCCTCGGTCAGGCGGTCGAGGTCATCCGCGAACCAACCCTCTTCGCGCGGTGGATACATCCAGTCGGGCAGCACGCTCATGGGTTCAGCGTGTCACAGGACCGGCAGGCCGCTCCAGCTCCCGCGCGCAGGACGCCGCTGAGCGGACAGGGTGCGCCGCCTGCTGACCGCAACGCGACCGGCCCGTGACCGAGTTGCGATCACCGGAGCGGATCCCGGTCGGGCCGCCGTGCGTCCAAGGCAGGACGACAGCGGTTCAGGGAGGGATTCGGACCATGACAGGCACGGGGTACGGAAGACGGCGGGCGGCTCTGGCGGTGGCGGGGGCGGCCACTGCGGCGGCGGTGCTGCTGAGCGGGTGCGGGGCGGGCCGGGACAGCGGCGGGAGGGCCACGGCGGCGGACGCGGTCGCGCCGCAGGCGCAGACCCAGAAGATGGCCGAGGGTGCAGCTGCGGCAGCCCCGGGAGCAGGCGGCGCCTCTGCCGCGCCGGTGGGGACGACGGAGGCCACCGCCCCCCGGTTGATCGCGTACACGGCCCAGCTCACGCTGCGCAGCAAGGAGCTGACCAGGACGCTGGAGCAGGCCCGCACGCTGGTCACGGCCGCCGGCGGCTACGTCGCGGGCGAGCAGCTCGGCGGCGGCAAGGGCGGGGACGGGAAGACGGGGGACGGCGGCGGCGCGACCGACGCGCGGCTGACGCTCAAGGTGCCGTCGGCGGCCTACCAGCAGAGTCTGGACCGGCTGGCCGGGCTGGGCGAGGTGCTGTCGCGGAGCAGCCAGGCGGACGACCTGACCCAGCAGGTGGCCGACGTGGACAGCCGGCTCAAGACCCAGCAGGCCAGCGTGGACCGGGTCAGGAAGCTGATGGCGGAGGCGAAGACGCTGGCCGAGGTGGTCTCACTGGAGAGCGAACTGAGTCGCCGCGAGGCCGAGTTGGAGTCGCTGCAGCAGCGTCAGCAGGGGCTTGCGGCGCGTACCTCGCTGTCCACCATCACGCTCCAGGTGTACGCCGAGTCCGCTCCGGTGGCGACGGTCAAGGAGACCAAGGACGGCTTCTGGGAGTCGGTCGGCAACGCGCTGGGCGGCGGCTGGGACGTCCTGGTGGCGATCGTCCGCGGCCTGCTGATCGCGATCGCGGCGTTCGCGCCGTTCCTGCTGGTGCTGGCCCCGGTCGGCGGGCTGCTCTGGTGGCTGCGCCGCCGCGCCGGATCCCGGCCCGCCACCGAGCAGGAGGCGCAGGACCCCCAGGAGTGACCGAAGCCCGGCCGACGGTCCGTCAGAGTGACGGGCCGTCGGCCGGGCCGGTGGATCAGCGCGCGCTGGTCTCCTGGACGAACGCGACCAGGCGGCTGAGCGCGTCCGGGTCCATGCTCGGCATCACGCCGTGGCCGAGGTTGAAGATGTGGCCGGTGTCGCTCACCGCAGCGGCGGCGTCCAGCACCTCGCGGGCCTTCGCCTCCACCACGGAGGTGGGGGCGAACAGCACCGCCGGGTCGAGGTTGCCCTGCAGCGCCTTGCCGGGGCCGACCCGCTCGGCGGCCACGTCCAGCGGCACCCGCCAGTCGACGCCGACCACGTCGGCACCGGCCTGGCCGAGCAGGCCGAGCAGCTCGCCGGTGCCGACCCCGAAGTGGATCCGCGGCACGCCGTACCCGGCGACCGCGTCGAACACCTTGGTGCTGGCGGGCATCACCGAGCGGCGGTAGTCCTCGGGCGCGAGCGCGCCGACCCAGGAGTCGAACAGCTGGACCGCCGAGGCGCCCGCCTCGATCTGGATCTTCAGGAACATCGAGGTGATGTCGGCGAGCCGGTCGACCAGCGCGGCCCACAGCTCGGGGGCGCCGTACATCATCGCCTTGGTCTTCTCGTGGCTCTTCGACGGGCCGCCCTCGACCAGGTAGCTGGCCAGTGTGAACGGGGCACCGGCGAAGCCGATCAGCGGGGTCGATCCGAGCTCGTCCACCAGCAGGCCGACCGCCTCGGTGATGTACGGCATGTCGGCCGGCTCCAGCGGGCGCAGCCGCTCCAGGTCCGCGAAGCTGCGGATCGGGTCGGCGATCACCGGGCCGACGCCGGGCTTGATGTCCACGTCGATGCCGACCGCCTTGAGCGGCACCACGATGTCGCTGAAGAAGATCGCCGCGTCCACCTTGTGCCGGCGGACCGGCTGCAGGGTGATCTCCTTGACCAGCTCGGGCCGCATGCAGGAGTCGAGCATCGGGATGCCCTCGCGCACCTTCAGGTACTCGGGGAGGGAGCGGCCGGCCTGGCGCATGAACCAGACCGGGGTGTGCGGCACCGGCTCCCGACGGGCGGCACGCAGGAAGGCGGAGTCGTACGCGGCGCCACGGCGTGCGGCGGGCTGACCGGACTGGGCTGCGGTTGTCTCACTCACGCCCAAATCTTCGCACGCGTCCCCGGCCCGGCCGCCACCAGCCGGTCGTGGCTTCCTCCAGGACCGGCTGGTGGCTCCGAGGCCCCCCAACTACCGGTCGATCCAAGGCACGATCGGACAACCGTCACGCGACACCGGCCGAAATTACTCGGAATGCGGGCCCGGCCGACCTAGGCTCTCGGTCATGGCAGCGGTCGGCGGGCACCCCGCACAAGGTGGCGGAACAGGTAAGGAGTCGGCGCCGATCGAGTTCCGCGATGCGGTCGAGGCGCTGGCGGGCGCGAGGTTGCGCCCCGAGATCGAGCTCTCCCCCGCTCCGGCACCACGGCGGATGGCCCCGTTCACGTACGCGGTCACCGCGACGGTCGAGGTGGACGGCGAGGAGCTGGCCGACGGCCGGCTGGTGCTGCTCTACGACCCGGCCGGACAGGACGCCTGGAACGGCGAGTTCCGGCTGGTCTCGATGACCAGGGCCGAACTGGAACCGGAGATGGCGGGCGACCCGATGCTCTCGGACGTCGGCTGGGCCTGGCTGACCGACGCACTGGGCGCGCACGGCGCCGGGTACGTCGAACCGAGCGGCACCGTGACCCGGTGCGCCTCCCAGTACTTCGGCGGCCTCGGCGACCGGGAGCCCTCCACCGAGATCGAGATCCGGGCCTCCTGGACACCGTCCGACGGCCGGTTCGACCGGCACCTGGCCGCCTGGGCCGACCTGCTCTGCGTCTGCGCGGGTCTGCCGCCGACCACACCGGCGCCGCTCTCGCTGCCCGACGTGCCGTCACTCGGCGGAGTGGTCCCGATGCCCGCGCGGCGCCGTCCGCGCTCCCACTGACACCTCGCGCTCTCCCCTCCAGGAGTGTTTCGGCCGCGGACCGGCCGAACACCACCCTCAGGACTGACAGGGCGTGACTTGTGCTGCGCGGACTGTCAATTGGCTGCCCGAAGCCGGTCATCCGAGCACCGAACGCGACCGATTTCGTTCGATTTCAGGGCATGTCGCATCAGTCACCTGCGCGATTTGTCCGTATTGTTACTCACCAGATCGTGATCTTTCGCTAAAGCCGGGCACTGATGATGCCGAAGGTGTCTGTGACCCTTTCCAAACGCGGAACGCTCCGACCGCCCCCATCGGGGTTCCGTCCGCCACTCCCCCAGGAGGCACGGTGTCGGTCCTTCTCGAACACCCCGCAAGCGTGGTCGCCTACCGTCCGACGAAGCCCACCGCCATGGTGGTCATCGCTGATCCCCGCGTCCGAAACACCGTCACCCGGCACCTCTGGGCGCTCGGTGTCCGGGACGTCATCGAGGTCTCCTCCATCGCCGAGGCCCGCCCCCGGGTCTCGACCCCGCGTGACATCTGCGTCGCCGACGTCCACCTCCCGGACGGCTCCGGCCTGACCATCCTGGCCGAGACCAGGGCCGCAGGCTGGCCCAACGGCCTGGCCCTCTCGGCCGCCGACGACATCGGCGCCGTGCGCAGCGCGCTCGCCGGTGGCGTCAAGGGCTACGTCGTCACCGGTACCCGGACCAACGTGGCCATGCCCGGCCGCCCCGGGCTGCCGATCGGCGCCGGTGGCCTGGCCGGCCGGATGCGGCGTCCCGGCATGCCGGGGATGCCCGGTGCGGCCGGAGCTCCGGGCGCGCCCGGTGCCCCCGGGGCGCCCGGAGTCCAGCCGACCACCTACCGGGAGCTCTCCGGCCGCGAGGTCGAGGTGCTCCGGCTGGTCGCCGAAGGCCAGTCCAACAAGGCGATCGGCGTCGCCATGGGCCTCTCCGCGCTCACCGTGAAGAGCCACCTGGCCCGGATCGCCCGCAAGCTGGGCACCGGCGACCGGGCCGGCATGGTGGCGGTGGCGCTGCGCACCGGCATCATCCACTGAGCCCTGGTCAGCCGACACTCCGTCAGCCGACCCACGGCCCGGAAGCATCGCAGGTGGTGGCCCGGAGGAACGTTTCCTCCGGGCCCCTGCCTTTTGGCACGCGGCCAAGCGTCTACGGTCCAGGGCAGGTCACTGCAAAAGTGCCTGACCATCTACGTACGGATCACCTTTTCCGAGGTCGGCGTCACAGTTCCCCGAGCTCCTGGTGGTGCAACCTTGTGCCCTGGCATATGTCCGGAAGCGGGCTGACCAGTCCGCGGACCTTCCGGTGTGCGGGTACCGTCGTACCCTTGGTGGGTGACCGACGCCGTAGCCATCCCAGAAGAGACAGCCCCGGTCCCGCTCCTCGAACCGAGGGAGGGGCTCCCGCCCGTCGTGGTGGACGAGATCGCGCTGGCCGCGACCATCGCCGCCTTCGCGGCGGGCAGCGGCCCGGTTGCTGTCGACGCCGAGCGGGCCTCCGGCTACCGCTACGGCCAGCGTGCCTATCTCATCCAGCTCCGCCGGGCCGGTGCCGGCACCGCGCTGATCGACCCGATCGCCTGCCCCGACCTCTCCGGTCTCGGTGACGCACTGGCCGACACCGAGTGGGTGGTGCACGCCGCGTCCCAGGACCTGCCCTGCCTGGCCGAGGTGGGCATGAAGCCCCGGGTGCTGTTCGACACCGAGCTGGCCGGGCGGATCGCGGGCTTCCCCCGGGTCGGCCTGGGCCCGATGACCGAGAACGTGCTCGGCCTCTCGCTCGCCAAGGAGCACTCGGCGGTGGACTGGTCCACCCGCCCGCTGCCCGAGCCGTGGCTGCGCTACGCCGCCCTGGACGTCGAGGTGCTGGTCGAGCTGCGCGACGCACTCGAACAGGAGCTGGACGCCCAGGGCAAGCTCGACTGGGCGAAGGAGGAGTTCGCGTCGATCGTCGCGGCCCCCAAGCCCGCTCCCCGGACCGACCCGTGGCGCCGTACCTCCCAGCTGCACAAGGTCCGCCGCCGCCGCCAGCTGGCCGCGGTCCGCGAGCTCTGGCTGGCCCGCGACCGGATCGCCCGCGAGCGGGACGTCTCGCCCGGGCGGGTGCTCTCCGACGTGGCGATCGTGAACGCCGCGCTGGCGATGCCGCTGAACACCCCCGCGCTGCAGGCCGTCCAGGGCTTCGGCCCCCGGGTGAACCGCCGTCAGCTCGACCAGTGGATGGCCGCGTTGCAGATCGCCCGGGAGATCCCCGAGGCCGAGCTGCCGCCGTCCACCGCGCCGCACGAGGGTCCGCCGCCGCCGCGCGCCTGGGCCGAGAAGGACCCGATCGCCGCGGCCCGGCTCTCCGGGGCGCGGGCGGCGGTCTCCGAGCTCGCCGAGCAGCACAGCCTGCCGGCCGAGAACCTGATCACCCCGGACCTGGTCCGCCGGGTCTCCTGGGAGCCGCCGGTCGCGCCTGACGCCGCGTCTGTCGGCGCAGCGCTGCGGAAGCTCGGCGCTCGCCAGTGGCAGGTCGACCTGGTCGGGCCGGTGATCGCGGAGGCGTTCGTGAACGCACGGGTGCCGGTGGCTCCGCCGGAGTAAGCAGGACGCTTACCGAAGGGCAGCACGTGCAAGTGGCTCACCGAGTCCGACTTGCGGGTGCTGCCCTTCCGTTTTCGCGCCCCGCAGCGGAGCCGCAAGTGTTACAGCCCCGCGCCCCTGTTGGTGTCACCGCACACGCGGTGAGGTGGTGACAGGGGACACATGGGGTGGCGGCTATGGGCAAGGTAGTTACCGGCGGGTAGCATGGCGGTTGAAGCAGAGCCGCTCCGTCATGGGACGTGGTCTGCCACCCAACGTCATGTCCCCTGGGAGGAGAGCCCCGTGCCTCGTACCTCGAGGGATGTCGTCTTCGTTGACGGCGTCCGTACCCCGTTCGGCAAGGCCGGCCCGAAGGGCATCTACCACGAGACCCGCGCCGACGACCTGGTCGTCAAGTGCATCCGTGAGCTGGTGCGCCGTAACCCGAGCCTGCCGACCGACCGGATCGACGAGGTCGCCATCGCGGCCACGACCCAGATCGGCGACCAGGGCCTGACCATCGGCCGGACCGCCGCTCTGCTGGCCGGTCTGCCGAAGTCCGTCCCCGGTTACTCCATCGACCGGATGTGTGCCGGTGCGCTGACCGCCGTCACCGCGACCGCGGGCGGCATCGCCTTCGGCGCGTACGACATCGTGGTCGCCGGTGGCGTCGAGCACATGGGCCGGCACCCGATGGGCGAGGGCGTGGACCCGAACCCGCGCTTCGTCTCGGAGAAGCTGGTCGACGAGTCCGCCCTGTTCATGGGGATGACCGCGGAGAACCTGCACGACCGGTTCCCGCACATCACCAAGGAGCGTTGCGACGCGTACGCGGTCCGCTCGCAGGAGAAGGCCGCCAAGGCGTACGCCAACGGCGACATCCAGCCGGACCTGGTGCCGATCACGATCCGCAACACCAACCCCGAGGCCGGCGAGACCGGCTGGGGCCTGGCCACCACGGACGAGCCGATGCGCCCGGGCACCAGCATGGAGTCGCTGGCCGGTCTGAAGACCCCGTTCCGCCCGCACGGCAACATCACCGCGGGCAACTCGGCCGGTCTGAACGACGGTGCGACCGCCTCGCTGCTCGCGGCCGAGGACGTCGCCGAGGAGCTCGGTCTCCCGGTCAAGATGCGCCTGGTGAGCTACGCCTTCGCGGGCGTCGAGCCCGAGGTGATGGGCATCGGCCCCGTCCCGGCGACCGAGAAGGCGCTGGCCAAGGCCGGTCTGACGATCGACGACATCCAGGCCTTCGAGGTCAACGAGGCGTTCGCCGTCCAGGTGATCGCGTTCCTCGACCACTACGGCATCGCCGACGACGACCCGCGCGTGAACCCGTACGGTGGCGCGATCGCCTTCGGCCACCCGCTGGCCTCCTCGGGCGTGCGCCTGATGAACCAGCTGGCCCGCAGCTTCGAGCAGCGCACCGACGTCCGCTACGGCCTGACCACCATGTGTGTCGGCTTCGGCATGGGCGCCACCGTCATCTGGGAGAACCCGCACTTCGAGGGTGGTAAGTGAAGATGAGCACCACTGAGCTGCTGAAGCGCGCCGCCGAGCTGTTCCCCGGCGAGGTCGTCACCACCGCGCACGTACGTCACCTGGACCTGCCGCTCGGCGCGGGCCGGCTGGCGCTGATCACCCTGGACAACGGCTTCGACCACACCAAGCCGACCACCTTCGGCCCGGGTTCGCTGGCCAAGTTGTCCGAGGCGCTGGACCAGGTCGAGGCCGAGGCCGCCGCCGGTGACATCGTCGCCGTGGCGATCACCGGCAAGCCGTTCATCTTCGCGGTCGGCGCCGACCTCAAGGGTGTCGAGGTGCTCAAGGAGCACAGCGACGCGCTGGCCATCGGCAAGGGCGGCCACGATGTCTTCAAGCGGATCGCCGCGCTGCCCGTCCCGAGCTTCGCCTTCTACAACGGCGCGGCGATGGGCGGCGGCGTCGAGGTCGGCCTGCACGCGAGCTACCGCACCGTCAGCTCCGGTGTCCCGGCGTTCTCGCTGCCCGAGGTCTTCCTCGGTCTGGTCCCCGGCTGGGGCGGCTGCACCATCCTGCCGAACCTGATCGGCCCCTCGAAGGCGATCAAGGTCATCATCGAGAACTCGATGAGCCAGAACAAGCAGCTCAAGGGCCAGGACGTCTTCGAGCTCGGCATCGCGGACGCGATCTTCGAGCCGGCCGACTTCCTGGAGCAGTCGATCCTGTGGGCCGCCAAGGTGCTCACCGGCGCGACCGTGGTCGAGCGCGAGGAGATCGACCGGGGCAAGGCCTGGGACGACGCCGTCGCCTGGGGCCGCCTGATCGCCGACTCCAAGGTGCACGGGGCCGCTCCGGCCGCGTACAAGGCGCTGGACATCATCCAGCAGGTCAAGGACCAGGACCTGCAGGCGGGCTTCGACGCCGAGGATGTCGCGCTGGCCGACCTCATCATGAGCGGCGAGCTGCGCGCGGGCCTGTACGCCTTCAACCTGGTGCAGCGTCGCGCCAAGCGTCCGTTCGGTGCGCCGGACAAGTCGCTGGCCCGTCCGGTCACCAAGGTCGGTGTCGTGGGTGCCGGTCTGATGGCCTCTCAGCTGGCGCTGCTGTTCGCCCGCCGCCTCCAGGTGCCGGTGGTCCTCACCGACATCGACCAGGAGCGGGTCGACAAGGGTGTCGGCTACGTGCACGCCGAGATCGACAAGCTGCTGGCCAAGGGCCGGGTCAACCCGGACAACGCCAACCGCCTCAAGGGCCTGGTCACCGGTTCGCTGGACAAGGCCGCGGCCTTCGGCGACGCCGACTTCGTGATCGAGGCGGTGTTCGAGGAGATGGGCGTCAAGCAGACCGTCTTCGCGGACCTGGAGGCCGTGGTCTCGCCGACCTGTGTGCTGGCGACCAACACCTCCTCCCTCTCGGTCACCGAGATGGCCTCGAAGCTGCAGCACCCCGAGCGGGTCGTCGGCTTCCACTTCTTCAACCCGGTCGCCATCCTGCCGCTGCTGGAGATCGTCCGCGGCGAGCAGACCGACGACGCCTCGCTGGCCACCGCCTTCGGCGTGGCCAAGAAGCTCAAGAAGACCGCCGTGCTGGTCAAGGACGCCCCGGCGTTCGTGGTCAACCGGATCCTGACCCGCTTCATGGGCGAGATCCAGGCGATCATCGACGAGGGCACCCCGATCGAGACGGTCGAGAAGGGCGTGCTCCCGCTCGGCCTGCCGATGTCCCCGATCGTGCTCCTCGAGCTGGTCGGCCCGGCCATCGCGCAGCACGTCTCGGAGACCCTCAACCGGGCCTTCCCGGAGCGCTTCGGTGTCTCCGAGAACCTCGGCAAGGTGGTCAAGGCCGGCAAGCGCGGCTTCTACATCTGGGTGGACGGCCAGCAGGTCCTCGACCCCGAGGTGCTGGCGCTGCTGACCTTCGGCGACACCGTGCTGACCGAGCAGCAGGTCCTGGACCGCTCGCTCGACGCGGTGGCCCAGGAGATCGGCCTGATGCTGGACGAGGGTGTCGTGGGCGAGGCCCAGGACATCGACCTCTGCATGATCACCGGTGCGGGCTGGCCCTTCCACCTCGGCGGGATCACCCCGTACCTGGACCGGTCGGGCGTCTCGGAGCGAGTGAACGGCAAGAAGTTCCTCGCCCCCGGCCTGGCCTCCGTCCCGGAGTAGTCGGACCGTCGGTACGAAGGCCGGTGGCCCGGACCCCCACAAGGGGTCCGGGCCACCGGCCTTTCGGCGTCCTGACGGGACGTTACTTCTTGAGGCGGTAGATCACCGTGTCCGCGTTCACCGCGACCACCTCGTAGCGGGTCTCCAGCAGGCTCTCTATCCGGGGGATGTGCACCGGCTGGTACGGGGCCAGGCCCGAGTCGTCCACCACGATCTCCGGGAAGCCCTTGTCGGCCAGCTCCTGGTCGAAGGTCTGCCAGGCGTTCGCCATGCTGAACTGCTCGCCGACGTCCTTGCCGTCCTTGCCGCCGCTGAAGTTGGTCAGGAAGCCGGCGGTCAGATAGCGGGTGACGGGGCGTCGGTCGGACAGCCAGTACAGCTCCGGGTGCATGCCCCAGACCAGCACGGTGTCCTTGGCCGTGGTCTGCTCGGCGATCGTGCTGGCCACCTCGCTGGAGTGGTCGAGCCGCTGGCCCGGCCAGAACACCGCCAGGCCCCAGAACGCGGTCGCCGCGACCGTGCTGTACACCAGCACCGGACGCCAGCGGATCGACGAGGTGGTCACCGCGCCGACCCCGAGCAGCACCAGCGGGGGCATCAGCTGGAGGTAGTAGTGGCCGAAGAAGTGGAAGCCGGTGCTGACCGCCACCACCGAGGAGAGCAGCCAGACCCAGAGGTCGGAGGAGGCGCCGTGCTCCTCGCCCCGGACGGTCGGCAGCGCGCCGTGACGGAGCCTCAGCCAGAGCCGGTGGCCCAGCGGGGCCAGGAAGCCCAGGCAGGCGGCCAGCAGGATCGCCGAGTTGCCCAGCGCCCGGCCGGACATCTGCAGCCAGGCGCCGCCCATCGAGGCGTAGTCGCCGCTGCCGGTGACCACCCAGAACAGGAAGCCCTTGGGCTTGGTGAGGATCACCGCGACCAGCGCTATCGGCAGCGCGAAGCCGAAGCAGACCTTGAACAGCGCGGGCTGCCAGCGCACCCCGCGCAGCCGGAGGTCCTGGAACAGCATCCAGAGCACCGGCAGCATCACCGCGCCGCCGGTCTGCTTGGTCAGTGAACAGAGCGCCACCGCGATCCCGGCGGCCAGCCAGCGGCGGCGCTCGGCGTAGCGGAAGGCGGCCACCATCGCGGGCAGCATGAAGACCTCGAAGGTCGCCGCCTGGGTGTCCTCGGGGGACAGCCCGATCGAGACCAGCAGGTAGAGCCCGCCGGCTACCGCGCCCGCCCGGTTGCCCCAGCGGCCGCGGGCGATGGACGCCAGCAGGATCGCGGTGGCCAGGTGGGCGACGATCGCCAGGGTGCGCAGCGGCCAGAGCGAGGTGGAGCCGAACAGCGCGAAACACGCCTCGTACAGCCAGGGCAGCAGCGGGGGCTTGCGGTCCACCACGGTGTCGTACAGCACGCCGCCGTCGGCCAGCATCCGCGCCTGGGTGGCCAGATAGCCCTCGTCGGGGCTCCACACCGGGCGGAGGAACGACGGGAGGTGGGTGACGGTGGCGAGGACTGCCAGCACCGGCACGACTCTGGTCCAGTACCCCGTCCGGACGCGCTCGGGCAGCCGCCCGGTCAGGGCGGCGAGTGGTCGTGAGACGGCGTTGGGCACGTTGACAACCTACCGGGCGGGGCCGTGGGCCAACGCCCGGGTCCGGCCATTCGATGTGACGATCGGACAGAAGTGTGACGGGCCGTCGGCTACGGGCGCGAGCGGTTTGTTACCGGGAAACCGTCAGGGGCGCGGAGCCGCAGTTCACGGCCCCGCGCCCCTGGGTGGACCAGGTGTCTCAGACCCGGGCTGCGGCCGTACGGGCCACCAGCTTGGCGACCTTCTCGGCGATGGCCGGGGCGGTGAGGCCGATCTCGTTCAGGATCTGCTCCCGGGTGGCGTGGTCCAGGAACTCCTGGGGGATGCCGAAGTCCCGCAGCGGCAGGTCCACCCCGGCGTCCCGCAGGGCCTGGGCGATCGTCGAACCGACGCCGCCCGCGCGGCCGTTGTCCTCGACCGTGACGACCACCCGGTGCTCGGCGGCCAGGCCGGGCAGGGCCGGGTCGACCGGCTTGACCCAGCGCGGGTCGACCACGGTGGAGGTGATGCCCTGGGCGGCCAGCAGGTCGGCCACCTCCAGGCACATCGGGGCCATCGCGCCGACCGAGACGATCAGCACCTCGCCCTCACCCTCGGGTGCGGCGCGCAGCACGTCCATGCCACCGATCCGGCCGACCGCCGGGACGGCGGGACCGACGGTGCCCTTGGAGTACCGGACCACGGTCGGGGCGTCGTCCACCTCGACCGCCTCGCGCAGCTGGGCGCGGAGCTGGTCGGCGTCACGCGGAGCGGCCAGCCGCAGGCCGGGGACGACCTGCAGGATCGACATGTCCCACATGCCGTTGTGCGACGCACCGTCAGTCCCGGTGACGCCCGCGCGGTCGAGCACGAAGGTGACGCCGAGCCTGTGCAGCGCGACGTCCATCAGGACCTGGTCGAAGGCCCGGTTCAGGAAGGTCGCGTAGACCGCGAAGACCGGGTGCAGGCCGTTGGTGGCCAGGCCGGCCGCGCTGGTGACGGCGTGCTGCTCGGCGATGCCGACGTCGAAGGTCCGCTCCGGGAAGGCCTTGGCGAACGGGGCCAGGCCGACCGGGTGCAGCATCGCGGCGGTGATGCCGACGATGTCCTTGCGCTCCCGGCCGAGGGCGACCATCTCCTCGGCGAAGACCGAGGTCCAGTCCTTGCTCGACGAGGTCTTGATCGGCAGGCCGGTCTCCGGGTGGATCACGCCGACCGCGTGGAAGCGGTCCTCGTCGTTGTTCTCGGCGGCGTGGTAGCCGCGGCCCTTCTCGGTCAGGCAGTGCACGATCACCGGGCCGCCGAAGCCGCGCGCCTTGGTGAGGGCGGACTCCAGCGCGGTCAGGTCGTGGCCGTCGATCGGGCCGATGTACTTCAGGCCGAGGTCCTCGAACATGCCCTGCGGGGCGATGAAGTCCTTGAGGCCCTTCTTGGCGCCGTGCAGCGTCTCGAACAGCTGCTGGCCGACCACGGGGGTGCGCTGCAGCGCCTCCTTGCCCCAGGACAGGAAGCGCTCGTAGCCCTGGGTGGTGCGCAGGGTGGCGAGGTGGTTGGCCAGGCCGCCGATGGTGGGCGAGTAGGAACGCTCGTTGTCGTTCACCACGATCACCAGCGGGCGGTCCTTGGCGTCGGCGATGTTGTTCAGCGCCTCCCAGGCCATCCCGCCGGTCAACGCGCCGTCGCCGATCACCGCGACCACCGGGCGGTCGTGGTGGCCCTGCAGCTGGTTGGCCTTGGCCAGGCCGTCCGCGTAGCCGAGCACGGTGGAGGCGTGCGAGTTCTCGATCACGTCGTGCTCGGACTCGGCGCGGGACGGGTAGCCGGACAGGCCGCCCTTCATCCGCAGCCGGGAGAAGTCCTGACGGCCCGTGAGCAGCTTGTGCACGTAGCTCTGGTGGCCGGTGTCGAAGAGGATCCGGTCGCGCGGCGAGTCGAAGACCCGGTGCAGCGCGATGGTCAGCTCGACCACGCCCAGGTTCGGGCCCAGGTGGCCGCCCGTCTTGGAGACCTCCTCGACCAGGAAGGTGCGGATCTCCTCGGCCAGCTCGGCCAGCTGCGCCGGGGTGAGCCGGTCGAGATCGCGCGGTCCCCGAATGCGGGTCAGCAGCGCCACCCGTTCCTCCTCGTTCAAGTTTCTCGGGCCGCGGACGGCCTGGCGGGCCTCGCTGCCCCTGGTGTCGAGCCGCCCCGGCCGTCGGTCGGTCGGGCTCGACTGCCCGAGTCTAATGTCCGCCTGCCGGACAGCGCGCAGCGCGCCTGGGGTTGACCGGTGTTGACCGACATGACGAGGCTCGGCACCCGATTGATTGGTTCGGGTGCCGAGCCTCACATGGACCAAAGAGGTCAACCTCGGCCGGAGGACTTCTGGGTCCGGCGGGAGACCGAGTCGAGCACCACGGCGGCGAGCAGCACCGCGCCGGTGATCATGTACTGGATCGACTGGTTGACGTGCACCAGGTCGAGGCCGGTGATGATCGACTGGATCACCAGGATGCCGAGCAGCGCCGACCAGGTCTTGCCCCGGCCGCCGAACAGGCTGGTGCCGCCGATGACGGCTGCGGCGATCGAGTTCATCAGCACGTTGCCGCTGCCGAGCGCCTTGTCGGCGGAACCCTGCTGGCTCATGATGAACAGCCCGCCGAGCGCGGCCATGCCGGCCGAGATCATGAAGACCGAGATCCGCACCCAGGCCACGTTGATACCGGCCCGGCGGGCCGCCTCGATGCCACCGCCGACGGCGAAGATCTGCCGGCCGTAGGAGGTCCGACGGAGCACGAAGTCGGTGATCACCACGATGCCGAGGAAGATCACCAGCGGCAGCGGCAGGCCCTGGCTCTGGTTCAGGGTGTACGCGGCGGCGATCGCGATCAGGCCGATCACGCCGGTGCGCAGGGCGATCTCGCTGACCGGGCGGGCGGGCAGCCCGGCGGCCGTACGGCGGCGGCGGTCCAGCAGCTGGCCGGCCAGGAAGAGGCCGACGCCGGCCAGCGCGAAGATCCAGGTGGCGGCGATGTCGCCCTCACCGATGAAGTAGTGGTCGAGGTCGGCGATCACGCCGTTGTTGAGCACGTTGGCGGTGCCCTTGTCCCCGAGCACGAACTGCTGCAGACCGCTCCAGGCCAGCAGACCGGCCAGCGTGACCACGAAGGCCGGCACGCCGATCTTGGCGAAGAAGAAGCCGTGCAGGGCGCCCATCGCGACACCGGCGGCCAGCGCGATCAGGATCGACAGCCACTCGTTCACGCCGGAGCGGGCCGACAGCACACCGGCGATGGCCGCCGAGACACCGGCGATCGAGCCGAGCGAGAGGTCGATCTCACCGAGCAGCAGGACGAACACGATGCCGACCGCGATCAGGCCGGGGCCCGCGATCCAGAGCGTGATGTTGGTGAGGTTGTCGGCGTTCAGGAAGTCGCCGGTCAGGCCCTGGAAGATGGCCGCGATCAGGACCAGGCCGAGCACGACCGGGACGGAGCCCAGTTCGCCGGTCTTCATCTTCCGCTTGAACTCGCCGAGGTAGCCGGCGAAGCCCTCCTCACGGATCATCAGGCGGGGGTCGATCGCGGGCGCGGGCGCCTCGGTGGTCTGGCTGGTGCTCACTTCGCTTCCTCCGCGATGCGTGCCTGACGCCGGGTCACGGCGTTCTCGGTGGCTCCGGTGATGGCGGAGATGATCTCTTCGTGGGTGGTACCTGCCACCGGGAAGGACCCGTTGTTGCGGCCCAGGCGGAGCACCGCGACGGTGTCCGCGACGGCCTTGACGTCCGCCATGTTGTGGCTGATCAGGATGACCCCGAGGCCCCGCTCGCGGAGCCGCTCGACCAGGTCGAGGACCTGGGCGGTCTGCTCCACGCCGAGCGCGGCGGTGGGCTCGTCCAGGATGACGATCTTCGGGTCGCCGACCAGGGCGCGGGCGATCGCGACCACCTGGCGCTGGCCGCCGGAGAGCGCTGCGATCGGGATCCGGACGCTGGGGATGCGGATCGACAGGGTGTCGAGCAGCTCCTTGGCGCGCTTCTCCATCCCGACCTCGTCGAGCGTGCCGAACTTCTTCAGCTCGCGGCCGAGGAAGAGGTTGCCGACCACGTCGAGGTTGTCGCAGAGCGCGAGGTCCTGGTAGACCGTCGCGACGCCCAGGCCCTGGGCGTCCTGCGGGCGGTTGATCCGGACCTCACGGCCCTCCCACTCGATCACACCCTCGTCGATCGGGTGGACGCCGGCGATGGTCTTCACCAGCGTCGACTTGCCGGCGCCGTTGTCGCCGACCAGCGCGACCACCTCTCCGGCGTGGACCTCCAAGTGGACATCGGTGAGCGCCTGGACGGCACCGAATCGCTTGGAGACTCCGCGCAACGCCAGTACGGGTGCGCCTGTCACGTGAACCATCTCCTTCATTCCGTGCCACCGCTCCTGACGAGGGGTGAGACGGCCTGCCGCGCGCCGACCCGGGGCGCGAAGGGTAGTGCGAGAACGATGAGGGGGCGGCGGTGTGTGAACACGCCGCGGGGGCCGACGCTCCGTCAGGAGCGCCGGCCCGTGCCGGGACTACTTCAGGCCGGCCGCGGTGCAGGCGGCGGCGTAGTCGGCGGTGCAGATGTCGGCGGCCTTGTAGAGGCCGTCGGCGATCACGGTGTCCTGGATGTTCGCCTTGGTGACGACCTTCGGGGACAGCAGCTTGGCCGGGATGCCCTTGTCGGTCGGGCTGTCCACGGTCGCCGAGGCGACGGACTTGATGTCCTTGCCCTGGAGCAGGTTGACCGCGAGCTCGGCGGCCGAGTCGGCGAGCGGCTTGTACGCCTTGTAGATGGTGTAAGCCTGGTCGCCCGCGACGATCCGCTGGATGGCGTCCACGCCGGCGTCCTGGCCACCGACCGGGACGTTGATCCCCTGGGCCTTCAGCTGGGTGATGATCGCGGCGGCCATGCCGTCGTTGGCGGAGTAGACGGCCTGGAAGCCGTCCTTGCCCAGGCTGGTGATCGCGGTGCCGATCTTCTGGCCGGCCACGGTGGGCTTCCACTCACCGGAGGCCTCGTAGACGATCTTCTTGACCTTGCCCTCGAGGGCCTTCTTCGCGCCGGACTTGAAGTACGCGGCGTTCGGGTCGGCCTCGTCACCGTTGATCATCACGACGTTGGCGTCGGCGGCCTTGGCACCCAGCGCGGTGACCAGCGCCTCGCCCTGGAGCTCGCCGACCTTCTCGTTGTCGAACGAGACGTAGGCGGAGACCGGGCCGGTGGCCAGGCGGTCGTACGCGACGACCTTGACACCCTTGGCCGCCGCCTCCTTGACCCAGGACGCGGTCGAGGTCGCGTCGAAGGCGTCCAGGATGATCACCTTGACGCCCTGCGCGATCAGGGTGTCGAACTGCTGCTTCTGCTTCGACGCCGAGCCCTCGGCGTTGCTGTACTTGACGTTGCAGTCAGGGCACAGCGCCTTGACCTTCGCCTCGATGAACGGCTTGTCGAAGGACTCGTACCGGGTGGACGAAGCGTTCTCCGGGAGCAGCAGGCCGATCGACTTGGTGTCACCGGACGCGGCGCTGTCCTTCTTGTCGTCACCGGCCTTGCCACAGGCGGCCATCGAGATGGCCATGGTGACCGCGGCGGTACCGATGACTGCGCGTCGCATCATTGCGTTCATGGTGGGGGTGCCTCCCTGACGGAGCCGCAACATTGCGGCGAGGTGAGGTGGAGTCAACCCCTGGGGCTCGCTTGTCGTCAATAAGTAAAACCAGCCTAACGCCGATCCGAACCCTTTCGTTATCTTCCTGAAGGCGAAGCCGAGACCAAACGGCCTCGGCTTCACCTTTTTCGGACGCTGGAGAGCGATTTCCGGTGTCAGGCACCGACCACTGAGGTCTGCCGGATTGCGCCGGATTCACCCATCTCGCTCATCACCAGGGCAAGCGCCCCGAGGACCTCGGCCCGGCTACCCAGCGTGCCCGGAACGACCGACAGCTGCCGGGCCGCGGACGGGATGGCGTACCGCGCCACCGAGTCCCGGATCGGGGAAAGTACCAGCTCACCGGCCTCGGCGAGGTCTCCACCGAGGATCACCCGACGGGGGTTGAGCAGGTTGCACAGGGTGGCCACCCCGCTGCCGATCTGGCGGCCGGCGTCCGCGATCACCCGGCGGCAGCCCAGGTCACCCTGCTGGGCCAGCTGCACCACCTTGGTCAGGGTGAGCTCTCCTGGGTGGTTGGCGTTCAAGAGATTGAGCAGGTAGCGGGAGCCGACGAAGGTCTCCAGGCAGCCCCGGTTGCCGCAGCGGCAGACCGGACCGGCCTCGTCCAGCGTGATGTGGCCGATCTCGCCCGCCGTGCCGCCGGGGCCGCGGTAGATCTGACCGTTTATCACCAGACCGGCGCCGACGCCGCTGGCCACCTTGATGTACGCCAGGTCGCTCAGCCCCCGGCCCGCGCCCCAGACCAGCTCGCCGAGCGCGCCGAGGTTGGCGTCGTTGTCGACGTGCACGGCCATGCCCAGGCGCTGCGCGAGCTCCCGTCCCGGTGCGATGCCCGTCCAGCCCGGCAGGATCGCGGTGGAGCCGAGCGCGCCGGTCTCCTGGTCGATCGGGCCCGGCACGCCGAGGCCGACCCCGACCACCTTGTCCGCCTTGAACCCGGCCTGCGCCAGCAGTCGCTCGACCAGCGCCTCGGCGCGGTCGAAGCCCTGCTGGGCCGAGACGTCCACGTCGATCGGCTCACTCTCCTCGGCGAGCACCCGGTGTGCCAGGTTGCCCACCGCCACCCGCAGGTGGGTGTGGCCGAAGTCGATCCCGACCACGATCCCGGCGTCCCCGCTGAGCGAGACCGAGCGCGCCCGGCGGCCACCTGACGAGGTGTCGGCCACCACGACGGTGCCGGCCTCCCGCAGCTCCCGGACGATGTTGGACACCGTGGCCGCTGAGAGTCCGGTGGACCGGGCGATCTCCGCCTGGGTCAGCGAGCCCGCCATCCGGACCGCCCGCAGCACCCGTTCGAGATTGGCCCGGTGCAGAGAGGACTGCGATCCCGGTGTGTCCATCGACATGATTCACCCTTCCTGGGCACGGGAACTCGTCCGTCCCCGCGCCGGCCGCGCCGTTGCGGCGGTGTGCCACATGCTCACCTTCAACTTCTGAACTCTATGGTCGGCACCCCGTTCGCGCTCGCGTCAAGGGCGAAACCGGTGCCGAACGGAGATCGAATGCGAATCGTTGCCGGGACCTGGCCCGCACACCTGATATGCCCCGGGCGCTCCGGACCTGCCGCGTGGGAGGATGCCAGGCATCCATGCCTGACGAAGGAGTCCTGCGAGTGCCTGGCACCAACTTGACCCGTGAGGAGGCCCGCACCCGGGCCGCGCTCCTGCACGTGGAGTCGTACGACATCGAGCTCGATCTGAGCTCGGCCCGCGACGGCGGCACCTTCCGTTCCACCACGGTGGTCCGGTTCGCTGCCACCGCTCCGGGCTCCGCGAGCTTCATCGACCTGGTCGCGCCGAGCGTGTCCGAGCTGGTGCTGAACGGCGTGGCGCTGCCGCTCGACAGCTTCGCCGACAGCCGGATCGCCCTGCCGGGACTGGCCGCCGAGAACGAGCTCAAGGTCGTCGCCGACTGCGCGTACACCAACACCGGCGAGGGCCTGCACCGCTTCGTCGACCCGGTCGACGGCGAGACCTACCTCTACACCCAGTTCGAGGTACCGGACGCCCGCCGGGTGTTCGCCTCCTTCGAGCAGCCCGACCTGAAGGCCGCCTTCACCTTCACCGTGACCGCCCCCAAGGGCTGGGTCGTGGTCTCCAACTCCCCCTCCCCGGCCCCGGCCGGCGACGGGGACACCCAGGTCTGGCGGTTCACCCCGACCGGCCGGATCTCCACCTACATCACCGCGCTGATCGCCGGCCCGTACGTCGGCGTCTTCGACGAGTACCGCAGCGGTGACCAGGTCGTCCCGCTCGGGGTCTACTGCCGCCCGTCGCTGCGCGAGTTCCTGGACGCCGACGCGATCTTCGACATCACCCGGCAGGGCTTCGACTTCTTCCAGGAGAAGTTCGACTGCGCCTACCCGTTCGAGAAGTACGACCAGCTCTTCGTGCCGGAGTTCAACGCCGGTGCGATGGAGAACGCGGGCGCCGTCACCTTCCGGGACCAGTACGTCTTCCGGTCCAAGGTCACCGACGCCGCGTACGAGTCGCGGGCCGCCACCATCCTGCACGAGCTGGCCCACATGTGGTTCGGCAACCTGGTCACCATGGAGTGGTGGAACGACCTCTGGCTGAACGAGTCGTTCGCCACCTACGCCGAGGCGGTCTGCCTGGCCGAGGCGCCCGGCTCCAAGTGGCCGGACTCCTGGACCACCTTCGCCAACGAGATGAAGACCTGGGCGTACCGGCAGGACCAGCTGCCGTCCACCCACCCGATCATGGCCGAGATCAACGATCTCGAGGACGTCATGGTCAACTTCGACGGCATCACCTACGCCAAGGGCGCCTCGGTGCTCAAGCAGCTGGTGGCGTACGTCGGCCAGGACGAGTTCTTCAAGGGCGTGCAGGCCTACTTCAAGGCGCACGCCTGGGGCAACACCCGGCTCAGCGACCTGCTCGGCGCGCTGGAGAAGACCAGCGGCCGCGACCTGAAGACCTGGTCGAAGGCCTGGCTCGAGACGGCCGGCATCAACGTGCTGCGTCCCTCGGTCACGCTGGCCGAGGACGGCACGGTCGCCGCCTTCTCGGTGCTCCAGGAGGCCCCCGCGCTGCCCGCCGGCGCCAAGGGCGAGGCCGTGCTCCGGCCGCACCGGATCGCCATCGGCTGCTACGACCTCAAGGACGGCCAGCTGGTGCGCACCCAGCGGATCGAGCTGGACGTGGACGGCGCCGAGACCCCGGTGCCGCAGCTGACCGGCCGTCAGCGCCCCGCCGTGCTGCTGCTCAACGACGACGACCTGTCGTACGCCAAGGTCCGCCTGGACGAGTCCTCGCTGGCCGTGGTCACCGAGCACCTCGGCGCCTTCACCGCCACGCTCCCCCGCGCGCTGTGCTGGGCCTCGGCCTGGGACATGACCCGCGACGGCGAGCTGGCCACCCGCGACTACCTGGCGCTGGCGCTCTCCGGCCTGGCCAGGGAGAGCGAGATCGGCGTGGTCCAGTCGATCCAGCGGCAGGTCAAGCTGGCGCTCGACGTCTACACCGACCCGGCCTGGCGCGAGCAGGGCCTGCTGCGCTGGTCCACCGCCGCCGAGGAGCGGCTGCGCGCCGCCGCCCCCGGCAGCGACCACCAGCTGGCCTGGGCCCGCACGCTGGCCGCCGCCGCCCGGACGGAGGGTCAGCTCGATCTGCTGGCCGGTCTGCTGGACGGCACCCAGGTGATCGAGGGCCTGGCCGTCGACACCGAGCTGCGCTGGGTGCTGCTCGCCCGGCTGGCGGCCACCGGCCGCGCCGACGCGAAGGCGATCGACGCCGAGCTGGAGCGGGACAACACCGCGGCCGGCCAGGAGCACGCGGCCTCCTGCCGCGCGGCCCGGCCGACCGCCGAGGCCAAGGCCGAGGCCTGGGCCTCGGTGGTGGAGTCGGACGAGCTGACCAACTACGTCCAGGAGGCCGTGATCAGCGGCTTCGGTCAGCCCGACCAGCAGGAGCTGCTGGCCCCCTACACGGCGAAGTACTTCGCCGCGATCAAGGGCATCTACGAGACCCGCAGCCACGAGATCTCGCAGCAGATCGTGGTCGGCCTCTACCCGGCCCGCCAGGTCGGGCAGGCCACCCTGGACGTCACCGACGCCTGGCTGGCCTCCGCCGAACCGGCCCCGGCGCTGCGCCGGATGGTGGTCGAGGCCCGCGCGGCCGTCGAGCGCGCGATCCGGGCCCAGGCCGCGGACCGGGCGGCCGGCGCCCGGGAGCTCGGTCACTGACCGAGCTTCAGTGAACGCACGAAGGACCGCCGTCCGGCTCGGAGCCGGACGGCGGTCCTTCGGTCGTTCAGGCCGTTACTTCTTGCCCTTGCCCAGCGAGGGCAGCATGACCAGGCCGGCGATGATCGCGAACAGCACCAGCGGGGTCGCCACGAACAGGGCCAGGGTCTCGACCGTGCTCAGGCCGTTGCCCGGGTCGTCACCGTCGTCCGGGGTGACCGCCAGGGCGGCGGGCGACGTCATCAGCATCATCAGCGTCGCCACCGCGGAGACCGCGCCGACTCGCAAAGCGTTCCTCTTGTCCACGTTTCATAAGGTAGCGGCCGCTTACCGGTCGCCGCTCCCCGGGGTGCGCCTTCCGAGCACGCTGCTGAGCCGCCTGGTCCCGTCCGCCGCCGCCAGCGCCTCCAGGGTGACCGGGCGTCCGGTCCGGTCGGCCACCGGCAGGCGCCAGTTGGGGTACTGATCCCAGGTGCCGGGCAGGTTCTGCGGGCGCGGATCGCCGACCGTGTCGGGCAGCCAGACCCCGACCAGCTCGGCGGGGGTGGCCAGCAGGAAGGCGTACAGCGCCTCGGCGGTCAGCTCCGCGCCCTCGGGCAGCAGCCCGGCCCGGGTCAGTTCGGTCCGCCAGTCGGCCAGTTCGGCGGCCGCCTCGGCCTGCTCATCGGCCAGCGGACGGGCCAAGAGCCGGGCCGCGGTGCTCGGCAGGTCGTGGGTGGTCAGGGTGGCCAGGCAGGCGGCCCGCCAGCGCTCCGGCGGGAGGATCTCGCCGTCCGCCCGCCAGTCCCGCTCGAACCAGAGCACCGAGGTGCCGAGCACCCCACGCGCCGTCAACTCCTCCCGCACGCCGGGCTCCACCGTGCCCAGGTCCTCGCCGATCACGTACCCGCCCGCCCGGTGCGCCTCCAGCGCCAGCACCCCGAGCATCGCCTCCGCGTCGTAGCGGACGTACGCGCCCTGGGTCGGTGGGTGCCCGGCCGGCACCCACCAGAGCCGGAACAGGCCCATCACGTGGTCGATCCGCAGCGCCCCGGTGTGCCGCAACGCCGCTCGCAGCAGCTCCGCGTACGGGGCGTACCCGGCGGCGGCCAGCGCGTCCGGGCGCCACGGCGGCAGGCCCCAGTCCTGGCCGTGCGCGTTGAAGGCGTCCGGCGGGGCGCCCACCGAGATGCCCTCGGCCAGCACCTCCTGGAGCACCCAGGCGTCCGCACCGTCCGGGTGCGCGCCGACCGCCAGGTCGTGGATCAGGCCGACCGGCATCCCGGCGTCCTTGGCCGCCTGCTGGGCCGCGCCGAGCTGCTGGTCCGTCAGCCAGGCCAGCCAGCGGTGGAACTCCACCCGGTCGGCCAGGTCCTGGGTGGCCTTGGTGACGTGCGGACTGTCGGGGTGGCGCAGGCCCTTGGGCCAGTGCCGCCAGTTGTCGCCGTGCTGCTCGGCCAGCGCCGACCAGACCGCGTACTGCTCCAGCCACTTCCCTTCGCGCTCGACGAACGCCCGGTAGGCCGCCTCCCGGCCGGGGCCGCGCGCCACCCGGTGCAGGATCTCCAGCGCCTCGAGCTTGACCGCGCGGACCGCGTCCCGGTCCACCAGGCCGTCGTGGGCCAGCACCTCCTGGCTCAACCTGCGCCCGCGCTCCGGGAGTTCGCCCAGATCGGCGTACGGGTACTCGGGCACCGCCTCGATCCGCAGGTGCACCGGGTCGGCGAACCGGCGGGAGGACGGGCGGTACGGCGACGGGTCGGAGGGCGCGCCCGGCAGCGCCGCGTGCAGCGGGTTGATCTGCAGGAAGCCCGCCCCGAGCCCGTGCCCGGCCCACTGCGCCAGCTCGGCCAGGTCACCCAGGTCGCCCATCCCCCAGGAGCGCTCCGAGAGCACCGAGTAGAGCTGGGCCAGGAAACCCCAGGAGCGCTGCTCGATCTCCGGCAGCCGCTGCGGCGCGACGATCAGCGGGGCCGACTCGGTGCGGTCCTCCGTACGGACCGTCAGGCGGTGGCGGCCGAGCGGGAGGTCGGCGGGCAGCCAGTGCGACCGGCCGGCCGGCAGGCCCCAGGTACCACCGTCCTCCAGCTCGACGGACAGCCGGGCCTCGGCCGGCACGTCCAGCGCCGTCCGCCGGCCGGCCCGGACCACGATGCACGGCGGCAGCAGCCGGGCCGCCTGCTCGGCCCGGTGCCGCTCGATCGCGGCCCGCACCGCCGCCGGGCTCCCCGCGTCCACCCCGAGCGTGGCCAGCACCGCCACCAGCGTGTGCGGCGCCACCTGCACCGGACCCGACCCCGGGTCGTACGTACTGTCCACCCCATGGGCGTGCGCCAGCGCCACCAGCTCCGGGGAGGGCGGCGGATCCTCGGCGGGAGCCTGCGGACTACTGGTTGCACGATCGAGGTATGCGGCCACTCTTGGGCTCCTGCGGTCAGTGAAGCCGTACGGGACTCCCCAGTCCTACCCGCGCCCACCCCACCCGACCCCGGCACCCACACGGCGGAGTCACCCGAACGGATGGGCAGCACTGCGCACCACGGCGGAGCCGGACCTGCCGCGCATGGGTGATTTCAGGGCATAAAGGTCATTGCTCGCACGGGCGTTGACTTCGGAACGGCTTGCTGGTGGGCTGTCCGCCGGGGGCTTGGACCGGACGTTTTCAGGTTGAGGAGGGTCCTGTGCAGGCTCGGGTTTCGGTGGCCGCCGGTCGGCGGTTGCGGCAGCAGATCGAGCAGAGCGCGGCCCTCCGTGAGGTGCTCTGGCATCCGGCGGCGCTGGCCGCCCGGCGGGCCACAGCGCGGACGGCGCGGCAGTTGGCGCCGAAGACGGCGGACCGGCTGATCGCGGATCTCAAGGGCACCGAACCGCTGCTCGCGTCAGTGCGGGCGGAGCGCAGGCGGGGACGTCGGCGGGCCACTCTGCAGTTGGCCGCGACGCTCTCGGCCGCCGCCGTGGTCGGTGGGTTGCTGGTCGGGATCCCGGGCACGGCCTTTGCCGAGACGCCGGCCGGACGGACCGTCAGCAGTGCGCCCCGGACGCCGCTCGGCACGCTGGCCGACCCGCAGGTGTACCCCAGGCCGCAGCAGTTGACCGTGGCCGGAAAGCCCGTCAGTGTGCCGCCCGCAGTGAATCTGGTGAGCGCGGACCAGGCCGACGGGCCTGCCCTGGATGTCGTCCGGGAGCTGCTCGGGGCGGCCGGGGCGACCACCGTCACACCGCTGCCCGACCTGCCCGCCGAGCCCGCGCCGGGCAGCCTGACCGTGTACGTCGGCGGGCCCCGGGAGACGGCGGGCGGGGCGGTCGACCGGGCGCTGCGCAGCCTCGCGACGGCGGCCGGACAGCAGCTCTCGTTCGACGGACTGCCCGCCGGGGGGTACCTGCTGGCGGCCGGTCAGCTGCCGACCACCGGCGGCAGCTACGGCGCGGTGGTGCTGGCCGGGGTGGACGCCGCCGGGACGTTCAACGCCGCGCAGAGCCTTCGGCAGCTGCTCGCCCCCGTCCAGCCCGGTCAGGGACAGGGCCCCGGCGCGTTCGGCTTTCCGGGCGTCGTGGTCCGGGACTGGCCCAGCGGCGCAGCCGTCCGGGGCCTCGCCGAGTCGTTCCACGGCACGCCCTGGAGCGCCGAACAGCGGCTGGCCCAGCTCGACTTCCTCGGCCGGACCAAGCAGAACTTCTACCTCTACGCCCCCGGCGGCGACCCGTACCGGCTGTCCCGCTGGCGCGAGGCCTACCCCGCCGCGCAGGCCGCCGAGCTGCGGGAGCTCGCCGACCGGGCCCGGCAGAACCACGTCACGCTCGGGTACTCGATCGACCCGGGCCAGTCGTTCTGCTACAGCTCCGCCAAGGACCTGGACGCGCTGCTCGGCAAGCTGGACGGGCTGCGCAAGCTGGGCTTCGAGGCGTTCCAGCTGGAGTTCCTGGACGTCAGTTACGACGAGTGGCACTGCTCCACCGACCGCCGCAGCTTCGGTACCGGACCCGAGGCGGCCGCCAAGGCGCAGGCCGCCCTGGTCGGCAAGGTCAGGGAGCGGCTGACCAAGGGGAAGATCCCGCTCACGGTGGTGCCGACGGACTATCAGAAGGCGGCCGCCTCGCCGTACCGGACGGCGCTGGCCGCCGGGCTGCCGAAGGACGTCCAGGTGGCCTGGAGCGGCGGGTCGGCGATCCCGGCGAAGATCACGGGCAGTCAGTTCGCCGAGGCGGCCAAGGCCGCCGGGCACGGGCTGGTCACCCTGGACAGCTACCCCGTCAACGACTCCGCGCCTGACCGGCTCTACCTCGGCGCGTACCAGGGACGCGACGCCGAACTGGCCACCGGTTCGGCCGCCCTGGTGACCGCCGCGATGGCCCAGCCGGTGCTCTCCCGGATCCCGCTGGCCACCGCCGCCGACTTCGCCTGGAACCCGGCCGGCTACCAGCCCGCCGAGTCCTGGCGGGCCGCGCTGCGGCCACTGGCCGGGACGAGTGCGGGCCTGGCCGCGGTCACCGCGCTGGCGGGCCACAGCTCCTCCTCCCCGCTGGCCAGGACCGAGTCCGGCTATCTGACCCCGCTGGCCGAACGGTTCTGGGCCGCGCTGGAGCCGACCGGCGGCAGCACGCCCGACCCGGCCCGGCTGACCGAGGCCGCCGCCCCGCTGCGGGACGCCTTCGCCACCATGGCCGGGGCCCGGCAGGCGCTGGCCGCCGAGGCGCTCGGCGCGGAGGCCGACCCGTGGCTCACCCAGCTGGCCGGCTACGGCCGGGCCGGGGTCGCGGCGGTCGACATGCTGCTGGCCCAGCGCGGTGGCGACGGCACGGCCGCCTGGCAGCACCGGGTCACCCTGCGCAGCGAGCGCGACCAGCTGGCGCAGGGCAGCGCGGTGGTCGGCGCCGGTGTGCTGGACCCCTTCCTGGACCGGGCGTCGAAGGCGGCCGACAGCTGGTCCGGCGTCACCCCCGGTGCCGTGGGCGCCACCACCACGCTGGGCACCGCGCACGACCACCGGCCCGCGCTGATGACCGACGACTCCGCCGACACCTTCTACTGGACCTCCGCACCGCCGCAGCCCGGCGACGCGATCGGCCTCGACCTCGGCCCCGGCCGCCCGCTGGGCACCGTGACGGTGCTGATGGGCAGTTGGGGCGACGGCCCGGACGCCCGCAGCGCGGCCGGCGACTTCCTGCACGAAGGCGTGCTGGAGTACACCACCGGCGAGGGCGGCTGGAAGGAACTGGCCGAGATCCGCGGCCGGCAGAACCTCACCGCGACGGCGCCCGCCGGGGTGGTCGCCAAGGCCGTCCGGCTGCGTGCCACCAGCGCCCAGAAGACGGCCGTCGCGGTCCGCGAGTTCAGCATTGCGGCCCCCGGCGAGACCCCCGCCACGGTGACCGGCGGCCCGGACGCCGCCCCCGGCTCCCCGGCCGCCGCCGTACTGGACGGCAGCCCGGACACCGCCTACCGCGCCGCGAGCTCCCCCGACGGCAACGACGCTCCGCTCACCGTCGAACTCGGCGCGCCCCGGCCGCTGGACCGGGTCACCGTGCTGACCGACCCGACCGTCCGGGCCACCGGCACGGTGGAGGTCCAGCAGGCCGACGGCAGCTGGGTGGCGGTCGGCGCCGTCGGCCCCGGCTGGAACGAGCTGTCCGCCCAGGGCCGCCCGGTCGGCGCGATCCGGCTGCGCTGGGCGCCCGGCGGCGAGCCGCCCGTGGTGAACCAGATCATCCCCTGGTACGCCGACACCCCCGCCGCGCGGCTCGGCCTGACCTCCCCCGTACTGGACGTGATCACCGGCGCCACCGTCCCGGCGCAGACCAGGGCCGTGGTCGAGTCCGGCCGCCCCGATGTGATCACCGGCGAGCTGAAGGCCGAGGTCCCGCTGGTGGCCAAGGGGCTGACGATCGCTCCGGTCCCCGTCCTGGCCGTGCCGCGCGGCGGCCGGGTCGTCGCGCCACTCCAGGTCACCGCGGCCGCCGGCACCCCCACCGGCACCTACCAGGTGCCGGTCAGCTTCACCGCGGGCGGGCTGACGGTCCGCCAGGTCCTGCAGGTCCGGGTGGTCCCGCCGACCACCGGGCCCGACCTGGCGCCCGGCGCAGCGGCCTCGTCCTCCGGGGACGAGTCCGCCAAGACTCCCGCCGACGCCGTGAAGGATCGCGACCCGAAGACCCGCTGGACCGGCCCGACGAAGGACGACGCCTGGGTCCAGCTCCGGCTGCCGGCCGCCACCCGGCTCGGCTCGGCGGTGCTCTCCTGGCAGCCCGCCTACGCCTCCGCCTACCGGCTGGAGACCTCCCCCGACGGTCTGCACTGGACCACCGTCGCCACCGTCGAGGACGGGCGGGGCGGTACCGAGACGATCCGCTTCGACGCTCCCGACGCCCAGTACCTGCGGGTCCAGGGCGTCACCCGGGCCACGCCGTACGGGTACTCGCTCACCGGGATCGAGGTCTACGCCGCCGGCTGAGGGCGCTCGGGATGCGACTTTTTGCAGGCGTCCGAGCATCTACGGTCCAGGGGCTCGGGGAACTGCGAGGAGATCTGGCGCCTGGGTCACTGCGAATGTGCCTGACCATTTACGTACGGATCACCTTGTCCGAGGTCGGCGTCGCAGTTCCCCGAGCCCCTGGCGTGTGCCACCTGGGCGCAGTGCCCGAACCAAAACGGCGGGGGCGTACCGAGGATTGGCTGGCAGGCCCTGTCTGTCAGGCGGAGAGCGGTTCGTGCTCGCCGCGGTGGGTCCGGCCGTGTGGAGCCGGGAATGCGGCTCCGTGGTCGGTATGGTCGTGGTGTTCGTACTCGCGGAACTGCTCGGTCGCGCCGTACGGCTCCAGGTAGGGCCGCCAGCGCGGGTCCTTGATGCCGGTGCCGATGATCCGCCAGGCCAGCCCGCTGGGCGGGGCGGGCGGACGTTTCATCCGCCAGCCGAGATCGGCGAGGTGGCGGTCGGCCTTGGTGTGGTTGCAGCGGCGGCAGGCCGCCACCACGTTGTCCCACCGGTGCTGGCCACCCCTACTGCGCGGGATGACGTGGTCGACGCTGGTTGCGGCGGCCCCGCAGTAGACGCAGCGGCCCTGGTCACGAGCGAACAGGGCGCGGCGGGTGAGCGGGACGGGCCCGCAGAAGGGGACCCGGACGAAGCGGGTCAGTCGGACGACGGACGGCGCCGAGACGGCGCTGGTGGCGCTGTGCAGAGTGATTCCGGAATCCTCCAGGCTGACCGCCTTGTGGTTGAGGACCAGGATGAGAGCGCGGCGCATCGAGACGACACCGAGTGGTTCGTACGACGCGTTGAGGACCAGGACATGCGGCACGGAGGCCTCCTTGGACGCCTGCGGCGCGTGGCTCGCGCCGGGACGAGCGGGTGACCGCGTGGGGTTGTCTCCCCGACGCGATCTCCACCAGTGTCGCCTTACGCCGTTGTAGGGCGCCACCAATCCTGCGAAACGGAGCTGATGTGGGTTCCGTCATATCCGATATGCCCAGCGGGTGGCCACGATGCACCATTCGTCGCTGGTAACCGGCCCCTTCGGCCCATTCCGGGGGCCTGACGGGTCGTCCGTCCGGGTGGTGCGCGGCCGCTAGGGTGGCAGTTCGTCCTGATCAGTGGCCCGCAGGCGGCCAGTGGTCCCCAGCAGGAAGGACTCCGCTCGTGTCCAGCTCCGGCGCTTTCGGCCTCCTCGCCGACGCCTCGTCCTCGCCCTCCCCTTCGTCCGGGCCGTCCGACGATCCGCTGTCCAAGCTGCCGACCTCGCCGTCCGAGGCCGCCGAGGCGACCAGGCAGGCCGCGGGCTGGCTGAGCAGCAGCTGGCAGGGCTGGCTGGAGAACGGGCTGCGGATCCTGCTGATCGTGGTGCTGGCCCTGGTGCTGCGGGCGGTGCTGCAGAAGCTGATCAGCAAGTTCATAGCGCGGATGGTCCGGCCCCCGGAGAGCGAGGCCGAGCTCGGCCGGCTCGGCGGGCTGCTGGCGAACAGCGGGGTGGTGAACACCGAGCGGCGGCAGCAGCGGTCGGCGGCGATAGGTTCGGTGCTCCGCAGCGTCACCTCGTTCACCATTCTGGGTACCGCCGGGCTGATGGTGCTCTCCGCCCTCGGGGTGAATCTGGCGCCGCTGCTGGCCAGCGCCGGTGTGGCCGGTGTGGCGATCGGTTTCGGCGCGCGGAATCTGGTGACGGACTTCCTGTCCGGGGTCTTCATGATCATGGAGGACCAGTACGGCGTCGGCGACGAGATCGACACCGGGGTGGCGACCGGCACGGTGCTGGAGGTCGGCCTGCGGGTGACCAAGCTGCGCGGGGCGAACGGCGAGATCTGGTACATCCGCAACGGCGAGGTGAAGCGGATCGCCAACATGAGCCAGGGCTGGGCGACCGCCTCGGTGGACGTCCAGGTCGGCTACAAGGAGGACCTGGTCCGGGTCGAGGAGCTGATCAAGGAGACTGCGGAGCGGCTGGCCAAGGAGACCCCGTACGACGAGCTGATCTGGGGTCAGGTCAAGGTGCTCGGGGTGGAGTCGGTGGCCTTCGACTCGATGGTGCTGCGGGTCGAGGCCCGTACCTCGCCCGGCAAGGCGCTGCTGGTCGCGCGCACCCTGCGGCAGCGGCTGAAGGCCGCCTTCGACGAGGCGGGCGTGAAGCTCAAGGAGGACGCGCCGGCCGCCGTCACCGTGGCGGCGGCCGCCGAACCCGCCGGGGCGGCACCCTCGGCGCTGGCCGATCCCGGCTCCCCCGCCTCCCAGATCGCCAAGCCCATCCCGGCCCAGCCGGGCGAGTAGCGCCCCGATCCGGACCCCGTCCCCGAGCTTGGGGGCGGGGTTCCGTGCTGTCCGCACGTAACGCTTCGGCATCCTCCCGAGGGGGGCCCATTGACACCCTCGCACCCTGCGCCCTACCGTCCTTCTCAGCGATTGGAAAGTTTCCTAACTATTCATGGAGCGCCACCCCGACCAGCACGTCCGGGTGGTGAGAGGGGAGGATCTGGGCTGTGACCGACAACACCCGTACCCCCATCGCCGGTACTCCGAGCCTGCTCCGGGCGATCAACGACCGGGCCGCGCTCGAGCTGCTGCTCGCCCACGGTCCGCTCTCCCGGACCCAGATCGGCAGCCTGACCGGGCTCTCCAAGCCCACCGCCTCCCAGCTGCTCGGCCGGCTGGAGAGCGCCGGTCTTGTCCTGCCGGTCGGCACCACGGCCGGCGGCCCCGGGCCGAACGCCCAGCTGTACCAGGTCAACCCGGCCGCCGGGTACGTGGCCGGGCTGGATGTGACGACCACTCATGTCCGCACCGCTGTCGCCGACATCACCGGCAGCACACTGGCCGAGGCGCTCACCCCCACCAAGGGCTGGCCCGCCGCCGAGACCGTGCAGCGGACCGCCGAGGCGCTGGCCGCGACCGTCCGGGAGGCCGGTCTGACGCCGGGTGACCTGCACGGGATCGTGGTCGGGGTGCCCGGCGCGCTCGACCCGGTGAGCGGCAAGCTGCGGTACGCCGCGCACCTGCCCGGCTGGCACTCGCCCAAGCTGATGACCGAGCTGGAGACCTCGTTCGGCGCGCCGGTCACCATCGAGAACGACGTCAACCTGGCCGCCGTGGCCGAGCAGGCCTTCGGCGCGGCGCAGGGCAGCGAGGACTTCGTGCTGCTCTGGGCCGAGGAGGGCCTCGGCGCCGCGATCGTGCTGGCCGGCCGGCTGCACCGCGGTTTCACCGGCGGCGCGGGCGAGGTCGGCTACATGCCGGTGCCCGGCGCCCCCGTGGTGCACAACGTCCGGCGCAAGAACTCCGGCGGCTTCCAGGAGCTGGCCGGTGCCGAGGCGGTGCTGTCGCTGGCCCGGCGGCACGGCCTCGGCGGTAGTACCAGCGAGGCGGTCGTGGCCCGTGCTCTGGAGACGCCGGGGGCCGGCGACGAGTTCCTCGACGAGCTGGCCGAGCGGCTCGCGGTCGGCCTGGCGTCGATCGTCGCCGTGGTCGACCCCGAGCTGGTGGTGCTCTCCGGTGGCACCGCCACGGCCGGCGGCGACCGGCTGCGCGCGCTGGTCCAGGACGCGCTCGCGCGGATCTCGATCCCCCGGCCCGAGGTCCGCAGCAGCACCGTCCCCGGCTCCCCCGTCCTGCACGGCGCCCTGCAGCGCGCCCTCGCCTCGGCCCGTGAGTCGGTGTTCTCCACCCACTGACTCCCGGGCACGCCGCCCATGACCCACCGTCACCTCGCAGCCCGTCACCCTGTAGCCCGCCCACCGCCCGTGCGATTCCGCCTGCCCCCATGTCCCAGGAGGACCCTCCGATGCATTCCGCCCGCAGACCCTCCCGCCTGCTCGCCGCCGTCACCGGCAGCGCCGTCCTGGCCCTGCTCGCCACCGCCTGCACCGGCACCAACTCGGCCGGTGGCCAGGACGACTCGGCCGCCGGCAAGGACGTGACCATCACCTTCTGGCACGGCTGGAGCCAGGACAGCGAGACCAAGGCGATCGAGGAGAACGTGGCCGCCTTCCAGAAGGCGCACCCGAACATCCACGTCAAGATCGTCCCGAAGATCGAGGACGAGAAGAGCGAGCAGGCCCTACGGGCCGGCGGCGAAGACGCACCGGACGTGGTCTCCTCGTTCACCACCGACAACGTCGGCAAGTTCTGCTCGGCGAAGGTCTGGGCCGACCTGAACCCGTTCCTGAAGAAGGACGGCATCGACCCGGCCAAGACCTTCCCCGCCCCGATGCTCAAGTACAGCCAGTTCCAGGGCAACCAGTGCTCGCTGCCGCTGCTCGGCGACGCGTACGGCCTGTACTACAACAAGACCGCCTTCGCCGCCGCCGGGATCACCGCGCCGCCGAAGACCTTCAGCGAGTTCGAGGCCGCGGCCGCCAAGCTCACCGTGGCCGAGGGCGAGGGCTTCAAGCAGCTCGGCTTCATGCCGGCCTACCACGGCTACGAGAGCAGCATCGCGCACCTGCTCGGCCAGTACGGCCCGAGCTACTTCGACGGCGAGGGCAAGTCCACCGTCGCCACCGACCCCAAGGTCGGCGCGCTGATGGAGTGGCAGAAGAGCCTGGTCGGCAAGCTCGGCGGCTTCGAGAAGCTGGAGAAGTACCGGACCGGCTTCGGCGACGAGTTCAGCGCCAAGAACCCGTTCCACACCGGCCAGGTGGCGATGGCGATGGACGGCGAGTGGCGGACCGCCGCGCTGGACGAGGAGAAGCTGCCGTTCGAGTGGGCCACCGCGCCGTTCCCGGTGCCGGACGACCAGGCCGCCACGTACGGCCGGGGCTACCAGACCGGCACCATCATCGGCATCGCCCGGGGCAGCCAGAAGCAGACCGCCGCCTGGGAGTTGGTGAAGTACCTGACCACCAACACGGACGCCGTGGTGAGCTTCGCGAACGCGATCCACAACGTGCCGAGCACCTTCGAGGCACTGAACTCGCCGAAGCTGACCAACGACCCCAACTTCCGTACCTTCATCGAGATCGCCAAGAACCCGAACTCGAGCACCACCCCGGCCAGCCTCAACGGCGGCGCCTACCAGGTGAGCCTGCAGAACCTCGGCTTCGACTACGAGTCCGGCAAGCAGACCGACCTCAAGGCCGGGCTCGCCGCCACGGCCAAGGAGATCGACGCGGCCGTCAACCAGGCCAAGTGACGTAGCCATGGCACTTGTTGGTACCCCCGTCCCGGCGGCGCTGAAGCGCAAGCGCCGCCGGGAGGCGCTCCGGACCCTGGCCTTCCTGTCGCCCTGGCTGATCGGCTTCGCGGTCTTCTTCGCCTACCCGCTGCTCTCCACGGCCTACTTCTCCTTCATGCGGTACGACGGCTTCAGCGCACCGACCTTCAGGGGTCTGCAGAACTGGAGCTACGTCTTCACCGACTACCCGTCGTTCTGGCAGGGCCTGCGCAACACCCTCTGGCTGGTGGTCGTGATGGTCGCCCTGCGGGTCGCGTTCGGGCTCGGCATCGGTCTGCTGATCACCAAGGTGAAGACCGGCGCGGGCGTCTTCCGCACCCTGTTCTACCTGCCCTACCTGGCCCCGCCGGTGGCCGCCACGATCGCCTTCGCGTTCCTGCTCAACCCCGGCACCGGCCCGGTCAACGCCCTGCTCGGCGACCTCGGGCTGCCGACGCCGGGCTGGTTCACCGACCCGGACTGGTCCAAGCCGGCCCTCACCATGCTGGCGATGTGGGGCATCGGCGACCTGATGGTGATCTTCATGGCCGCCCTGCTGGACGTCCCCAAGGAGCAGTACGAGGCGGCCGAGCTGGACGGGGCGGGCCCGGTCCAGAAGTTCCGCTTCGTCACCATCCCGAACATCTCGCCGATCGTGCTGTTCGCCGTGGTCACCGGCGTGATCCAGACCATGCAGTACTACACCCAGGCGATCGTGGCCGGGAAGGTGGCCAGCGGCGTGATCGGCGGCTCCGGCCAGCAGTTCGAGCCCGGCTACCCGAACGGCTCCACCTGGACCCTCCCGCAGATGGTCTACAACCTGGGCTTCCAGCGAGCCGACTACGGCTCCGCCTGCGTGGTCGCGCTGATCCTGTTCGTGATCTCGATGGCCTTCACGTCGCTGCTGCTGCGCCGTAAGTCGGGTCTGCTGGCGAGTGAGGACTGAACCATGACCGCAACCATCTCCCTTCCGCTGACCCGCCGGGACGCCGCCGTCCGGGTGGCCCGCCGCCGGGCCGCCCTGCACTGGGTGGCCGTGCACTCGCTGGCCGTCGCCGCCGCACTGTTCTTCGTGCTGCCGTTCGTGTTCGTCTTCCTCACCTCGGTGATGACCGACCGTCAGGCGATCACCGCCGACCTGTGGCCGCACACCTGGCAGTGGGACAACTTCGTCAAGGTGTGGCAGACCGACGGCTTCCTCACCTGGTGGCGCAACACCCTGCTGTACGCGGGCCTGGGCACGGTGCTGACCGTGCTCTCCAGCCTGCCGGTGGCCTACGCGCTGGCCAAGTTCCGCTTCCGCGGCCGGAATCTGGCGCTGATGGCGGTGATCTCGATGATGATGCTGCCGCCTCAGGTGATCATCATCCCGATGTACCTGTTCTGGGCCAAGCAGCTCCACCTGACCGGCACGCTCTGGCCGTTGATCATCCCGATGGCCTTCGGCGACGCGTTCTCGATCTTCCTGCTCCGGCAGTTCCTGCTGACCGTGCCGAAGGAGTACATCGAGGCGGCCCGGATCGACGGCTGCAGCGAGTTCCGCACCCTGCTCAAGGTGGTGGTCCCGATGGCGAAGCCCGCCATCGCCGCCGTCGCGCTGTTCCAGTTCTTCTACTGCTGGAACGACTACTTCGGCCCACAGATCTACGCCAGCGACAACCAGGGTGCCTGGACGCTGAGTTACGGCCTTGCCTCGTTCAAGGCCTCGCACCACACCAACTGGAACCTCACCATGGCCGCCACCCTGCTGGTGATGGCACCGGTGATCGTTCTGTTCTTCTTCGCACAGAAGGCCTTCATCGAAGGCGTGACACTGACAGGGGTCAAGGGCTGATGTCCGCACTGAAGTTGGCAATCGTCGGCGGCGGTTCCACCTACACACCCGAGCTGATCGACGGCTTCGCCCGGCTCCGCGACACCCTGCCGATCGGCGAGCTGGTGCTGATCGACCCGGCCGCCGAGCGGCTGGAGCTGATCGGCGGGCTGGCCCGGCGGATCTTCGCCAAGCAGGGCCACGGCGCGGTGGTCACCACCACGACCGACGTGAGCGCCGGGGTACAGGGCGCGGACGCGGTGCTGCTGCAGCTCCGGGTCGGCGGGCAGGCCGCCCGCAACCAGGACGAGACCTGGCCGCTGGAGTGCGGCTGCGTCGGCCAGGAGACCACCGGCGCGGGCGGGTTGGCCAAGGCGCTGCGCACCGTCCCGGTGGTGCTGGAGATCGCCGACCAGGTCCGCCGGGCCAACCCGGACGCCTGGATCGTGGACTTCACCAACCCGGTCGGCATCGTCACCCGGGCGCTGCAGACCGCCGGGCACAAGGCCGTCGGCCTGTGCAACGTGGCGATCGGCTTCCAGCGCAAGTTCGCCGCCCACCTGGGCGTGGCACCGGAGTTGGTGCGCCTGGACCACGTCGGGCTGAACCACCTGACCTGGGAGCGCGGCGTCACGCTGCTCGACGCCCCGGGTGCCGCCACCGGCCGCGAGGTGCTGCCGGAGCTGCTGGCCGGCTTCGGCAAGGAGATCTCCGAGGACCTGCACCTGCCGCTGCCGGTGATCCAGCGGCTCGGCGTGGTGCCCTCCTACTACCTGCGCTACTTCTACCAGCACGACCAGGTGGTCGAGGAGTTGAAGGTCGAGGGCTCGCGGGCCGCCAAGGTCGCGGCGATCGAGCAGGAGCTGCTCACCATGTACGCCGACCCCACCCTGGACACCAAGCCCGAGCTGCTCGGCCAGCGCGGCGGTGCGTTCTACTCCGAGGCCGCCGTCCAGCTGATCGCCTCGCTGCTCGGCACCGACGGCGGCACCAGCGTGCAGGTGGTCAACACCCGTAACGACGGCGTGCTGCCGTTCCTGCCCGACGACGCGGTCATCGAGGTGCCCGCCGAGGTGGACGCGAACGGCGTCCGCCCGCTGCCGCAGCGGCCGGTCGAGCCGCTGTACGCC
This sequence comes from Kitasatospora sp. Root107, assembly GCF_001424875.1. Classification (GTDB taxonomy): domain Bacteria; phylum Actinomycetota; class Actinomycetes; order Streptomycetales; family Streptomycetaceae; genus Kitasatospora. Next base: position 67,742 of record NZ_LMCT01000007.1, read on the forward strand.
GGCCTGATCGCCGGGGTCACCGCGTACGAGCAACTCGCCCTGGAGGCGGCCCTCAAGGGCGGCCGGGACCGGGTCTTCGACGCCCTGCTGGCCCACCCGCTGGTCGGGCAGATCGACCTCGCCGACCAGCTGACGGACCGCCTGCTCGCGCACAACGGAGCCCACCTGCCGTGGGCGTGAGCTTCTTCTCCTTTCCCGGCCGGGACGGCCGGGGTGTTTATGAGCGGGGACCTGATGCAGCAGCTTGAGCAACTCCCCGGCGTCCTCGCCATCGACGCCGGGAACAGCAAGACCGACGTCGCACTGGTCGGCGCCGACGGCAGCGTGCTCGGCCACGCCCGGGGCGGCGGCTTCCAGCCGCAGACCGTCGGGGCAGAGACGGCGATCGCCGAACTGGCACCGCTGGTCGCCTCGGTGGCCGCCCAGGCCGGGCTCGACCCGGCCGCCGGCGTGCTGGTCACGCACGTCAGCGCCTGCCTGGCCAACGCCGACCTGCCGGTCGAGGAGGCCGCCCTGCTGGCCGCCCTGACGGCCCGCGGCTGGGGCGTCGGCAACGCCGTCGCCAACGACACCTTCGGCCTGCTGCGGGCCGGTACGGACGGCCCGCGCGGCGTCGCGGTGGTCTGCGGCGCCGGGATCAACTGCGCCGGGCTGCTGCCCGACGGCCGCACCGCCCGCTTCCTCGCCCTCGGCAAGCTCAGCGGCGACTGGGGCGGCGGGGCCGGACTGGCCGGCGCCGCGATGTGGCACGCGGTCCGGGCCGAGGACGGCCGGGGCGGCCCGACCGCACTGGCCGGGGCGATCGCCGCCCACTTCGGCCTGCCGTCCGCCACCTCGCTGGCCGAGGAGATCCACCTCGGGCGGGTACCGGGGACCCGGCTGCACGAACTGGTGCCGGTCCTGTTCACCGCGGCCGAGGCAGGGGACGAGACGGCGCTCGAGCTGATCGACCGTCAGGCCGACGAGATCGTCCGGCTCGCGGTGGTCGCGCTCGGGCGGCTCGACCTGCTCTCGACGCCCGCGCCGGTCGTGCTGGGGGGCGGAGTGCTGGCCTCGCGGCAGCCGCTGCTGCTCGACAACGTCACGGCGCGGCTGGCCGCGGCGGCGCCGTTCGCCGAGGCCCGGGTCGTGGTGGCGCCGCCCGTACTCGGCGCCGCCCTGCTCGGCCTCGACCAGCTCGGCGGCGATCCCGTCGCCCAGCAGCGCCTGCGGGACGCCTACCCGACCACGGCCACGGTGGGAGCGCTCCGCTAGGACGCCTGCGCCGTAGGCAGGCGCTCAGCCGTCTACTACCCAGGGGCTCGGGGAACTGCGAGGAGATCTGGCGTGCGGGTCACTGCGAATGTGCCTGACCACTTACGCACGGATCACCTTTTCCGAGGTCGGCGTCGCAGTTCCCCGAGCCCCTGATGGCTGATGCCCGGAGCGCAGGTGCCCGAGCCCCTGGTGGCTGATGCCCGGAGCGGTGTCAGTGCAGGTGGTCGCGGAGCCAGGCGGCCAGCTCCTTCGCGCAGGAGTCCACCGACTGCTGCCAGGTGCGGTCCGCGCCGGCGCCCGCCTCGTCGCTCACGTGCTTGATCAACCGCACGGACACGCCCGCGCGGCGGGCCGCCGTGACGATCGCGTAGCCCTCCATGTCGACCAGGTCGGCCCGCTCGGCCAGCCGGTCCCGGGCGGCCGGGTCGGAGACGAACAGGTCGCCGGTGGCCAGCACCGGGCCGCCGGCCACGTCGAGCTCGATCGGGTCGCCGTACCTCCGGCCGGTGAGCGCCTGCAGCCCCGGGGTGTCGAGGTCGTGCTGCAGCACCTGGGCGACCTCGTGGATGCCCGTCCAGCCGGGGCGCAGCGCGCCCGCCGTACCGAGGTTGAGGATCTCGGAGGGCCGCTCACCCTGTGCCAGCACGGTGGCCAGCGCCACCGCGGCGTTGACCTTCCCGATGCCGGTGAGCAGGATCGGGAGCGAGTCGCCGAAGTGGGCGGCCTCCTCCTCGACGGCGACCACGAGCAGCGGGCGGTCGGGGGTGATGGTTCCGAGCAGACGCATGCCCCCCATCGTAGAGCGGTCGGCCTTCTCTCCCGAAGGCCGACCGCTCTGGTCTTGATCGCCGGGAACCGCATAGGGTGCGTCCCGCGTCGCCCGTGACGGAGAACACCTCCGACGGCAACCGGCCGAGCTCCTGGGAGCCGCCGGAACCTCAAGATCGGCGCAACTCGAGTGTGGCGGTCGGACCCGGCGGCCATACTGCTCGCAACGGACCGCACTCCGAACGCGGAGGGTCCACGGGGAGGGTGGGGCAGGTGGCGACACCGGTGGTGACAGGCGGGCGCACGCCGGCAGCGACAGCGACGGCGGCAGCAACCGAGCCGGCGACGGCAACCGCAACGGCGATGCAGCAACGGCTGCGGCAGCTGACCGGCACCGCGCCGGCCCGGCTGCGCGCGGCCGGAGTGGTGCTGACCGTGCTGGTGCTGCTCTTCGGCGCCCTGACGGCCTGGCAGGTGAGCACCCGGGCCCAGGCCGCCGACCGGATGGTGACCACCAGTCAGCCGCTCAGCCAGGACGCCGCAGAGATCTACCGCTCGCTGGCGGACGCCGACACCACGGCCGCCTCCGCCTTCCTGCTGGCCGGAGACGCTCCTCCGGCGCTCCGCGAGCGGTACGAACGCGACCTGGCCACCGCCGCCGAGCTGCTCGCCCGGGCCGCCGCCCGGACCGACGCCAGCTCGGAGGCCCAGCGCTGGGTCGCCGCACTGAACCGGCAACTCCCGCAGTACGCGGGGCTGGTGGAGAGCGCCCGGGCGAACGACCGGCAGGGGCTGCCGCTCGGCGGCGCCTACCAGCGGTACGCCTCGAAGCAGATGCAGGGCACCATGCTGCCCGACGCGCAGAAGCTGGTGGAGGCGGAGAACCGCCGGCTGGACCAGGACTACTCGGTCGCCGCCGACTTCCCCTGGACCGCACTCGGCTTCGGGCTGCTGGCGCTCGGGGCGCTGGTGTGGTGCCAGGTGCTGCTGCTGCGCCGGACCAACCGGGTGTTCAACCCCGGCCTGCTGGCCGCCTCGGCGGCGGTGCTGGCCGGCGTGTTCTGGCTGAGCGGTGGCACCCTGTCGGCCGTCCTGGATCTCGAGGACGCCCACAGTCACGGCGCCGCCCCCCTGCGGGTGCTGAACAAGGCCCGGATCGAGGCGCTGCAGTCCCGGACGGCGGAGAACCTGGACCTGGTGTCCCGGGGCGGCTCGGACTCGTACGACAAGGACTGGCAGAAGTACAGCACCGCCCTGGCCGGCGATCAGTCCAGCGACGGGGGGCGGGTGAACGGCGGCACTCTCGCGGCGGCCGGCTGGAACGCGCCGAAGGATGCACAGGCGGCGCTGGAGCAGGCCGCGAAGCTGTTCCCGGCCTGGAGCACCCGGCACCGGAAGGCCGAGGAGAGCGACTACACGGCCGCCCTGCAGACCGTGGTCGGCCCAAACGGGACGGAGACCAGCGAGGCCGCGTTCAACGCGCTGGACGAGCAGTTGGGCAAGGCGGCCGCAGCCGAGCTGGCGGTCTTCGAGCGGTCGGCGCACGGCGTCGACGGCGGGCTGACCGGGCTGGCGGTGGGCGCCGGGGTGCTGGCGCTGCTGGCGGCGGCGGGTGTGGCGGTCGGCCTCGGCCGCCGTCTGGCGGAGTACCGGTAGTGGTGAAGGGGGAGTCGACTGTGCGTACGGTTCGGACCAGGGCACTGGTCGTCGCTGCGGCACTGGCCGCCGGCCTGGTGGGGGCCGGAACCTCCCACGGTGTGCCGGGAGTTGTCGCCACCGCTCCGGCCGCCGCTCCGCAGGTGCCGGCCGCCGAGCCGACCGGGGACTGCTCCGAGCAGACCCCTGCGGCCAGCCCGTCGCTGAACGGCCGGAAGGTGCAGGAGATCAGGGCCAGGGGCACGCTGGTCGTCGGCGTGGACCAGAACAGCTACAACTGGGGCTTCCGCAACCCGCAGAGCGGGCAGCTGGAGGGCTTCGACATCGAGCTGTCCCGGGCGATCGCCAAGGCCGTACTGGGCGACCCGGGGAAGATCACCTTCCGGACGGTGACCACGCCCAAGCGGATCGAGGCGATCCGCAACGGGACGGTCGACCTGGTCGTCCGTACCATGACCATCAACTGCGAGCGCCGCAAGGACATCGCGTTCTCCGCACCGTACTTCTCCTCCGGGCAGCGCCTGGTGGTGCCGAAGTCGGCGAAGGCCGCCACGGCGGCCGAGGGGTTGCAGGGCAAGCGCGCCTGCGCGGCCCAACAGTCCTCCTCCGAGACCGAGTTGAAGAAGCCCGGATACGGGACCAGCTCGGTCACCATCGTGGAGAACCAGCTCGACTGCCTGGTGCTGATGCAGCTCGGCAAGGTGGACGCGACCCTGACCGACTCCACCCTGGCCGCCGCGCAGGCCGCCCAGGACCCCACCGTCCGACTGGGCGGTGAGACCATCATCCCGGCGAAGATGGGGATCGGGCTCAAGCAGGAGGACACCGACCTGGCGGCGCTGGTCAACCAGGTCCTGCTGGACTACCGGGCGAACGGCGGCTGGCAGGCCGCTTACGACCGCTGGCTGGCCGCCAGTATGGGCACCTCCTCGGCGCCTTACCTGCCCTAGTGGCACCGCTGCATCGCGCACCGAAGTACGGCGAGACTGGAGAGGAATGACGTGGCGTTCGCAGGAGCTGCCGGCCCGGTGATGAGCCGGGAGGAGGTGGACCGCGCGCTGGCGCGGCTGGCGGCGGAGCGCGACGCGGTGGAGGCCGCGCTGCTGGCTCTGCAGGAGCACTCGGGCCGCCGGTTGCTGGAGGGTGCCCCGCTGAGCGGGCGGACCCTGGAGCGCTGGTCGGTGGCCGAGCCTGGCCTGACGCTGCTCTGGACCCTGTTCGACCGCTACGCGGAGGCGCTGGCCTCGGCGGTGGCCGTCCGGGCCCGCCGCAACCGGCCCGGCGGGGCCGAGCTGGCCGAGCTGAGCGAGCTGCTCAGCGGGCCGGCCGTCACCGTCTCGGGCGGTCAACTCCCGGACAGCGGCGGCCCCGTGCCGGTCCGGCTGGTCGAGCAGCTCAGCCTTGCCGAGCTGCTGGACCGGATGAACGCCTGGTACGCGACGGTGTACGAGGTGGTGGCCGCCACCGACGCGGTCTGGTCGGCGCTGCCCGCCCGGATCGACCTGCTGCTGGCCGAGCTGGGCCGGGTCCGGATGCTCTCCGGCTCGGTCGGGGTGCGCTCGGGGGCTCACCCGCTGGCCGACGATCTGGACGGCCTGGAGCAGGAGTTGACCGAGCTGCGGGCCGAGGTGCGGACCGATCCGCTGGCGCTCTGGCGGCCCGGCCGGGTGCCCGCGCAGCGCGGCACCGGCGGCGGTGCTCTCGGGCCCGGGTCGGTGGCCGGGGCGGTGGACACCGAGCGGTTCGACCGGGCCGGGCGCGCGCTGGACGGCGTCCGGATGGAACTCGACGGGCTGCTCCGGCTGCGCGACGAGGCCCACGACCGGCTGCAGCAGGTCGGCGACCTGCTGCAACGGGCCGACTCCACACTGGCCGAGGCCCGCCGGGCCCGCGGCGAGGTGCTCGCGAAGATCGCCGCGACCGAGGTGCCCGCCGTGCCGGGCCCGGCCTCGGCGCTGCGCGAACGGATCGGCCTGGCGGTCGAGTTGCAGCAGACCGGTCAGTGGCACCGGCTGGCCCCGCTGCTGGACACACTGGAGGACGTGGCCGCCAAGGAGCTCGGCCGGGCCCGCCAGTCCCTCACCGAGGTGGCCCAACCGCTGGCGATCCGGGCCGAGCTGCGCGGGCGGCTGGAGGCGTACAAGGCGATGGCCGCCCGGCTCGGGGTGGCCGAGGACCCGGTGGTGATCGAGCGCTTCGAGAAGGCCCGTTGGCTGCTCTGGAGCGCGCCGTGCGACCTGCGGGCGGCGGCCGAGGCGGTGGCCCGGTTCCAGCAGGCGCTGCGGCCGGCGGCTCCGGCCGCTCCGATGGACCGGGTGGGGCAGATGGACCAGTACCAGGACGGACAGGGGGATCAGGGCAATGGGTGAGACCTGCATCCGGCCGGAGTGCTCCGGCGCGGGGACGATCGACGGCGACGGCTACTGCGACGAGTGCGGGCTGGCTCCGCTGGCCTCGGGCACTTCAGCCACCTCGGCCTCGGCCTCGATCTCGGCTTCGGCTTCGGCTTCGAGTTCGGTCAAGGTGGTGGCCGGGGCGACCTGCACCCGGGACTGCACCGGCACGATCGACGCCGACGGCTACTGCGACGAGTGCGGGCTGGCCGCCGAGGCCGGCACCCTGCCGTTCGTCCCCTCGGCCCGGACCGAGCCGTACTCGGGCTCGGTCTCCTCCCGGACCATGTCCGGACGTTCCCGCTCGCACCGGTCCACCCGGACCGGCAGCGGCCGTTCGGTCTCGGTCCGCAGCAGCACCGGCAGCTCCGGCAGCGGTACCGGACGGCGCGGCAACCTGGGCGCCGGGCTGGTGACCGTCCCGAGCATCCCCTCGGCGGACCCGAGCGCGGCGGTGCTGACCGACCCTCAGGTGCCCGAGCGCAAGCGGTACTGCAGCAAGTGCGACGCCCCGGTCGGCCGGGAGAAGAACGGCGTCCCGGGCCGTCCGGACGGGTTCTGCACCAAGTGCGGTACGCCGTACTCGTTCACGCCCAAGCTGACCAGGGGCGACCTGGTGGGCGGTCAGTACGAGGTGCTGGGCTGCCTGGCGCACGGCGGGCTCGGCTGGATCTACCTCGCGGTGGACCGCCGGGTGAACGACCGCTGGGTGGTGCTCAAGGGCCTGCTGGACACCGGGGACCAGGACGCGCTCGCGGTGGCCATCGCCGAACGCCGCTTCCTGGCCGAGGTGGACCACCCGAACATCGTCCGCATCATCAACTTCGTCGAGCACCCCGACCTGCGCTCCGGGTCCATCGACGGCTACATCGTGATGGAGTACATCGGCGGCAAGTCGCTCAAGGACATCGCCAACGAGCGCCGCACCCCGGACGGACGGCGCGAGCCGCTGCCGGTGGAGCAGGCGATCGCGTACGCGCTGGAGGCACTGCCCGCGCTCGGCTACCTGCACGCGCGGGGGCTGGTGTACTGCGACTTCAAGATCGACAACGTGATCCAGAGCGAGGACTCGCTCAAGATCATCGACCTCGGCGCGGTCTCCCGCTCCGGCGACGACGGCCCGGTCTACGGCACCGTCGGCTACCAGGCCCCGGAGATCGCCACCGACGGACCGTCGGTCGCCTCCGACATCTACACGGTGGCCCGCACGCTGGCCGTGCTGACCTTCGACTTCCAGGGCTACAACACCACCTTCAAGTTCGAGCTGCCCGGCCCCGAGCGGGTGCCGCTGTTCGCCCGGTACGAGTCGTACTACCGCCTGCTGGTCCGGGCCACCGACCCGGACCCGGCCCGCCGGTTCGGCTCCGCCGAGGAGATGGCCGACCAGCTCACCGGCGTGCTGCGGGAGCTGCTGGCGCTCCAGGACGGGCGGCCCCGCCCGGCGCTGTCCACCCTGTTCGGCCCGGAACTGCGGGTGGTGGACACCGAGCTGACGCCCGATCCGCTCGACCCGGCCGCCGCCGCCCTGGCCCTGCCGGTCCCCCGCGTCGACCCTGCCGACCCCGGGGCCGGCTTCCTGGCCACCCTGGTCGCCAGCGCGCCCGCCGAGGCCTTGGCCGCACTGGCCACCGCCCCGACCCGCTCGGTCGAGCTCCGGCTGCGGGCGCTCCGGGCCCACCTGGAGCTCGGCGCCCGGGTGGATGCCGAGACCGAACTGCTGGCCCTGGAACAGGACCACGGCGACGACTGGCGGGTGGTCTGGTACCGCGGGCTGACCGAGCTCTCGGCCGGCCGGGCCGAGCAGGCCGCCGGGGCCTTCGACGCGGTCTACGACGCCTTCCCGGGCGAGGCCGCACCCAAGCTGGCGCTGGCAGTCTGCGCCGAACTGCTCGGCAACGGCCAGGACGCCGCCGTCTTCTACCGCCTGGTCGGCAGCACCGACCGGGCCTACGTCAGCGCCGCCTTCGGCCTGGCCCGGGTGCTGCTCGCGGCCGGTGACCGGGCCGGTGCGGTGACGGCCCTGGAGGCGGTGCCCGAGGCGTCCACGCACTACACGGCCGCCCGGATCGCCACCCTGCGGGCCAGGCTGCGCGGGCGGGCCCCGGAGGAGCCGCTCGGGCCCGAACTGGCCCGCTGCTCGGCGCAGTTGACGGCGCTCTCGCTGGACGCCCGGCGGACCGAGGAGCTCTCGGTCGAGGTGCTGAACGCCTCGCTGGGCTGGGTACTGGCCGGTTCGGCGGGCGGCGTGAGCGGCACCGCCGCGATCGGCTCGGGCAGCTCGAGCGGCTCCGACAGCCCGGTCGGCTCCGGCACGCTCGACGTGCTGGGACATCGGGCCGCTGAACGGGAACTGCGCTTCGCCCTGGAACACTCCTATCGAGTACTGGCGCGGTTGACCGACCGGGCCGAGATCAGGATCGAGATGGTGGAGCGGGCGAACCGTGCCCGCCCCCGGACGTGGGTGTGAACCGATGCCGCAGCAGCAGACCAGGTGCCCGAGCTGTGCCGAGCCGCTGGACCCCGAGGACGACTACTGCGGGGCCTGCGGTCTGAACGTGACCGGCGAGACGCCGCCGGCCGCCGTGCTGCCCGAACCGGCTGCCGCCACGGCGCCGGGCTGCGTGCACTGCGGCTCGGCGGAGCTGGCGGCGGACGGGTACTGCGAGAGCTGCGGCGGCGCCCAGCCCCGCCCGCGCGACCACCAGGAGCTGACCGCGGACGGCGTGGCCGGGGTCACCGACCGGGGCCTGCGGCACCACCGCAACGAGGACGCCTTCACGGTGGCCGCCACCCACCTGCCCGGCGGCGAACCGGCCGTGCTCGCGGTGGTCTGCGACGGCGTCTCCTCCTCGGCCCGGCCTGACGAGGCGTCGGCCACCGCGGTCGAGGCGGCCTCCGCCCACCTGCTGACCGCCCTGCAGCGCGGGCGGCGTCCCGACCAGGCGATGCGGGAGGCGATCGGCGAGGCCGCCCGCGCGGTGGCCGAGCTGGCCAAGGACGGCGTCCGGACGCCGGGCGGCAGCCAGAACGCGCCCGCCTGCACCTACGTCAGCGCGATCTCCGCCGCCGGTCTTGTCACCATCGGCTGGGTCGGCGACACCAGGGCGTACTGGATCCCGGACGACCGGGAGTCCGCCGTGGCGTACCGGCTGACCGAGGACGACTCCTGGGCGGCCCGGGTGGTGGCGATCGGCCTGATGACCGAGGCCGAGGCGTACGCCGACCCGCGAGCGCACGCGATCACCGGCTGGCTGGGCGCGGACGCCGAGGAGATCGAGCCGCACACCGTGAGCTTCACCCCGCACGTGCCCGGCGTACTGCTGGTCTGCACCGACGGTCTGTGGAACTACGCCGAGGCCGCCGCCGACCTGGCCGAACGGGTCCGCCCCGACGCCCGGTCCGAACCGCTGGCCGCCGCGCGCGAGCTGGTCGACTTCGCGGTGACGGCGGGCGGCCACGACAACATCACAGTGGCGGTGCTGCCGATCAGCCCGCCGGCCGAGGCCACCCTGCGGACCGTTCCGCTGCAGGCCGCCGCTGCCGGGGCGGCGCCGCTCCACTCGTCCCCGACCCTGCAGCTCCATCGGCCCGGCAGCGGAAGCTGACGGCCGCTCAGCAGACTTCTCCGCCCGCGCCTGCCCCGCACTTTTCCGCCCGTCCGCCGAACCACTGATTGCTCGACAGGAGCAGCGATGGCCGTTCTGTCCCGGTCCCACCCGAGTTTCAGCGTCGACATCTACCAGAACGAGTACCTGGCCGAAGGCGCCCGCGAGGTGAACGCGATCGTCACCGTCACCGCGACCGGTGGCGGCACCTCGGGCGGGCAGCCGCTGGCCCGGGACACCGGTGCGGCGGCGGCCGTGGTGATCATGGTCGACTGCTCGGGTTCGATGGACTACCCCGCGGCCAAGCTGCGCAACGCCCGGGAGGCCACCGGCGTCGCCATCGACACCATCCGCGACGGTGTCGCCTTCGCCGTGGTGGCCGGCACCCACGAGGCCAAGGACATCTACCCGGGCGGCGGCAAGCTGGCGATCGCCGACCAGGCCACCCGGGCCCAGGCCAAGGACGCGCTGCGCAAGCTGACCGCCAACGGCGGCACCGCGATCGGCACCTGGCTGACCAAGGCCAAGCAGCTCTTCGACAGCCGGGCCGACATAGCGATCCGGCACGGCATCCTGCTCACCGACGGCCGCAACGAGCACGAGAAGCCGGCCGACCTGGAGCGGGTGCTCGGCCAGGCCGCGGGCGTCTTCACGGTGGACTGCCGGGGCGTCGGCACCGACTGGGAGGTGACCGAGCTGCGCAAGATCGCCTCGGCCCTGCTGGGCACCGTGGACATCGTCGCCGAACCGTCCGGGTTGGCCGACGACTTCCAGCAGATGATGGTGCAGGCGATGGGCAAGCAGGTCGCCGACGTGGCACTGCGGGTCTGGACCCCGGCCAACGCGGTGATCAAGTTCGTCAAACAGGTCACCCCGAACCTGGAGGACCTGACGGACCGTCGGGCCGACGCCGGGCCGCGGGCCGGGGACTACCCGACCGGCTCCTGGGGTGACGAGAGCCGCGACTACCACGTCTGCATCGAGGTGCCCTCCGCCGAGGTCGGCAACGAGATGCTGGCCGCCCGGATCAGCCTGCTGATCCCGCAGCCCGACGGGACGGCCGAGGTGCTCTCCCAGGGTCTGGTGCGCGCGGTCTGGACCGACGACCTGGCCTCCTCGACCCGGATCAGCCCGCAGGTCGCCCACTTCACCGGCCAGGCCGAGCTGGCCTCCTCGATCCAGGAGGGGCTGGAGGCGCACCGCGCGGGCGACGTCGACCTGGCAACGGCCAAGCTCGGCGCGGCCGTTCGGATCGCGCACCGGACCGGCAACGAGAGCACCTTCAAGCTGCTGCAGAAGGTGGTCGACGTGGTCGATCCGAAGGAGGGTACCGTTCGGTTCCGTAAGAACGTGAGCGAGGCCGACTCGATGACGCTGGACACCCGGTCGACCAAGACCGTCCGGGTGAAGAAGTGACCGGCTCGGGGGGCCGAACCGGACTGCTGGAGATGTGGGGGACCTGATGCCGATCTGCCCTAGGGGCCACGAGTCGCAGGCCGAGGACTGGTGCGACTTCTGCGGCTTCCCGATGACCCCTCCACCGGGACTGGCGGTGCCGGGCTCGGCGCCGTTCGTCAGCGGGCACACCCAGCCGCAGGGCGTACCGACCGGCCAGCCGAACACCCCGCCCGCGCCGCAGTACACCCAGCCGGGGCAGCCGGGGCAGGGAGCCGCGCCGCAGTACACCCAGCCCGGCCAGTACACCCAGCCGGGCCAGGCCGGGCAGCCGGGCCAGTCGTCGCCGTACCCGCAGGCCGGGCAGTTCACCCAGGCCGACCTCACGGCCGGCCTGCTCACCTGCCCGATCTGCCGGACCCCGCAGACCGGCCGGTACTGCGAGGAGTGCGGCTTCGACTACGAGCTCTCCTCGCCCGCGAGCCAGCAACAGCAGCGGCCGACCTCCGGCTACGGCTTCCCGCCGCCCGCCCCCGTGCCGGTGCCCACACCCAGCCCGTACCAGCCGCCGGTGCCGCCGCCCCCGCCGATGCCCAGCCCGTACCAGCCGCCGCAGCCGCCGCCCGCACCGACCCCGGAACCCTCGCCGTTCCCGCCGGTCGGTACTCCGGCCGGCCACGGGCAGTTCGAACCGCAGGCCGATCCGTTCGGGAAGGGCCCGGCGTTCCAGGGCTCGGAGGGCCTGGAGAGCTTCGACTCGGGCCCGACCTACGCGCAGCCGGGCAGCGCCCCGGGTGACGAGTTCGGCACCTCCTTCCACCTGCAGCCGCCGGGCACTCCCCCGGCCAGGTCGACCTGGATCGCGGTGGTCACGGCCGACCGCGACTACTTCACCGACATGATGGCGCGCAGTGGTCCGGAGGCGGCCGGACTGTTCTTCCCGCCGTACTGCCCCGAGCGCCGGATCCCGCTCACCGGCCGTGGCCAGCTCCGGATCGGCCGCCGCAGCCAGCACCGGGGCACCGTGCCGGAGATCGACCTCTCCGTCCCGCCGGAGGACCCGGGCGCCTCGCACCAGCACGCGCTGCTGGCCGAACAGGCCGACGGCAGCTGGGTGCTGGTCGACCAGGACTCCACCAACGGCACCACGGTGAACGGCGGCCCGGAGGCGGTGACCCCGCACACCGCGATCCCGCTGAACGACGGCGACCGGGTGCACATCGGCGCCTGGACCACGATCACCCTGCACCGCGCCTGACGGACCGTCGGTGGGGGCTCCGGCCCCCACCGACCGGGACCGCGGTCCCGGTCCGATGGTCCTGGTGTACGACCGCCGGAGCGGTCTGCGACCATGGTCAAGTGACTGACGAGGCGACATTCTTCGAACAAATCGGCGGCGAGCCGACCTTCCGACGGCTGGTGCACGTCTTCTACCAGGGTGTCGCCGAGGACGAGCTGCTGCGCCCGATGTACCCGGAGGGGGACCTCGGCCCGGCCGAGGAGCGGCTGACCCTGTTCCTGATGCAGTACTGGGGCGGCCCCCGCACGTACAGCGAGGAGCGCGGCCACCCCCGGCTGCGGATGCGCCACGTCCCGTTCAAGGTCGACCAGGCCGCCCACGACGCCTGGCTGCGCCACATGCGCACTGCTGTGGACACCCTCGAGCTCCCCGCCGACGCCGAGCGCCAGCTCTGGGACTACCTCACCTACGCCGCCGCCTCGATGGTCAACACGGCCGGCTGATCATGGGCGTGCAGGCGGTGACCGTCAGCGCAGCGGGCTGAGCCCGAGGCCGCTGCCAGGAGCGGCCGTGCGCAGCGCGACCGAGCCGGCCGGGGCGCTCAGCCGCAGCCAGCTGCCGGAGCGGTGTGCGGTGAGCGTGGCGTCCGGGGTGAGGAAGCCGATCACGTACGCGGCGTGCGCGACCCGGAGCGGGAGTTCGGGTACCGCGCCGAGCGGGCGGGACCAGATCTCGTCGGCGAGCGCGTCGAGGGCCGCGCGGGTCCGGTGGTGCTCCGGGATCTCGGCGGTGCGCTGCTTGAACTCCCGTACGGCGGACATCAGTTCCGGCATCACCGCGGGTGCGGTGGTGGCGTCGATCCGCTCCCAGCGCGAGCGCGGCGGCAGCAGCCCGGCCCAGGCCGGGCCGGTGACGGGAGTGGGCAGGCCGAGGACGGCGGCCGACTCGTCGATGCTCTCCAGCAACTGTCCGGCGGAGACGGTCAGATCGGCCTCCGCGACATCCTCGCCGAGCAGCCGGGCACTGCGCACGGCCAGCACCCCGGAGCTGCCCAGCGGCAGCCGTCCGAAGACGGCCAGCACCGGCCCCTGCTCGGCTCGGACGGCCTGCAGACGTACGGCGGCGGCCCGGTCGAAGCGCAGCAGCCGCTCCAGGAACGCCGCCAGGTCGGCGGCCTCCGTGGCGTCGGCGAGCGGAAGGCGGGGGGCGGTCAACGGATCAGCTCACTCGGGTACGAGTACGGGTACGGGGGCGGTGCCAGGCCTGTCTGATGATTCGCGTCGGATCAGGCGGCGGCAGCGGCCGGGGTCTGCTCGGCCCCGTCCACGAACCGGCCGAGGAACTCCCGCTCCACCGGGCTGATCCGGCGCGGGCGGCCGGCCGCCAGGTCGTAGGGGACCACCACGGTGGAGGCCCGGACGTAGACCGTCTCGGTGCCGTCCTCGGCGGTGTCCTTGATCTCGTAGGAGACGGTCAGCGACGCGCCGCCGATCTTGGTCACCCAGGTCTCGATGGTCACCGGCTCCGGCCGGTGCACCAGCGGGCGCTTGTAGTCGATCTCGTGCCGGGCCACCACCGAGCCACCCGCGAACTCCCCGGCGCCGGCGGCGGCGGCCTGGGTGAACATGAAGTCGATCCGGGCCTCCTCCAGGTAGCGCAGGAAGACCACGTTGTTCACGTGTCCGAAGGCGTCCATGTCGGACCACCGCAGGGGGCAGGCGTAGATGTGGCGTGCCACGGTCGATCTCCTCAATCCGATTGCCCGTCAGGACCGGTTACCCGCCGGTAGCTTACGGGCGGCGGCCCGGCAGACCACCCCAGGGGCAGCCTGCCGGGCCGGTGTTGCACCAACGTGTCAGTCCCGGGTCAGCTTCCGGTAGGTGGCCCGGTGCGGGCGGCCGGCGTCGGCGCCGAGCCGCTCGATCTTGTTCTTCTCGTACGACTCGAAGTTGCCCTCGAACCAGAACCACTTGCTGTCACCCTCGTACGCGAGGATGTGGGTGGTCACCCGGTCCAGGAACCACCGGTCGTGGGAGATGACCACGGCGCAGCCGGGGAACTCCAGCAGCGCGTTCTCCAGCGAGGACAGGGTCTCGACGTCGAGGTCGTTGGTGGGCTCGTCGAGGAGCAGCAGGTTGCCGCCCTGCTTGAGGGTCAGCGCCAGGTTGAGGCGGTTGCGCTCACCACCGGAGAGCACCCCGGCCGGCTTCTGCTGGTCCGGGCCCTTGAAGCCGAACGCCGAGACGTAGGCGCGGGACGGCATCTCGACGTTGCCGACGTTGATCCAGTCCAGGCCGTCGGAGACGACCTCCCAGAGCGTCTTCTTCGGGTCGATGTTGGCGCGCGACTGGTCGACGTAGCTGATCTTGACCGTCTCGCCGACCTTGACGCTGCCGGAGTCCGGCTTCTCCATGTCGAGCAGCATCTTGAACAGCGTGGTCTTGCCGGCGCCGTTCGGGCCGATCACGCCGACGATGCCGTTACGCGGCAGGGTGAAGCTCAGGTCGTCGATCAGCAGCTTCTCGCCGAAGGACTTCGAGAGGCGGTCGGTCTCGATCACGATGGCGCCCAGGCGCGGGCCCGGCGGGATCTGGATCTCCTCGAAGTCCAGCTTCCGCATCTTGTCGGCCTCGGCCGCCATCTCCTCGTAACGGGCGAGGCGGGCCTTGGACTTGACCTGACGGCCCTTGGCGTTGGAGCGGACCCACTCCAGCTCCTCCTTGAGCCGCTTGGCGCGCTTGGCGTCCTTCTGGCCCTCGACCTTGAGACGGGTCTGCTTCGTCTCCAGGTAGGTGGAGTAGTTGCCCTCGTAGGGGTAGGCGCGACCGCGGTCGAGCTCCAGGATCCACTGGGCGACGTTGTCCAGGAAGTACCGGTCGTGGGTGACCGCGACCACGGTGCCCTTGTACTTCTCCAGGTGCTGCTCCAGCCAGTTCACCGACTCGGCGTCGAGGTGGTTGGTGGGCTCGTCGAGCAGCAGCAGGTCGGGTGCCTCGAGCAGCAGCTTGCAGAGCGCGACGCGGCGGCGCTCACCACCGGAGAGCTTGGTGACCGGCCAGTCGCCGGGCGGGCAGCCCAGCGCGTCCATGGCCTGCTCCAGCTGGGCGTCCAGGTCCCACGCCTCGGCGTGGTCCAGGTCCTCCTGGAGCTTGCCCATCTCGTCGAGGAGCGCGTCGGAGTAGTCCGTCGCCATCAGCTCGGCGATCTCGTTGAAGCGGTTGAGCTTGCCCTTGATCTCCTTGACGCCGTCCTCGACGTTCTCCAGGACGCTCTTGGACTCGTCGAGCGGGGGCTCCTGAAGGAGCATGCCGACGGTGAAGCCCGGCGAGAGGAAGGCATCGCCGTTCGAGGGCTGCTGCAGGCCGGCCATCATCTTCAGCACCGTGGACTTACCAGCACCGTTCGGGCCGACGACACCGATCTTTGCCCCAGGGAGGAAGCTCAGCGTCACGTCGTCAAGGATGACCTTGTCGCCAATGGCCTTGCGCACCTTGCGCATGGTGTAGATGTATTCCGCCACGTGAGATCGCTCCGGCGTCGTCGGTGAGTATTCGGGTTACAGCCTTCCATTGTGCCGCACGCGGCGGACGCCCCCGAACGTGATCTCCGGGAACGGGACCGGCCCCGCCCCCTCGACTGTGGAGGGAACGGGGCCGGATCAGCTCCGGGCTGCGGATCCGCCGGTCGGCGGACCGGCTCAGCCGGTCAGGCGCGGCTGTGGCGGCCGCGGCGGCGCAGGGTGAAGACCGCGGCGGCACCGGCGAGCACCAGGGCACCGGCGATACCGGCGAGCAGCGGAGTCTGGCCGCCACCACCGGTGTTGGCCAGCACCGGGCCGGTCGGGCTGGCCGACGGGGCCTTCGGGGTCGGCGAGCTCGCGGTGTCGGTCTTGCAGTTCAGGACACCCTTGAACTGCTGCTTGAAGCCGTTCGGACCGGTGACGGTGATGTCGTAGGCGGTGTCCTCGGCGACCTTGACCGGGACGCTCTTGGTGCCGCCCGGCGGAACGGTGACGGTCTGGCCGGACAGGGTGAAGGTGAAGTCCTGGTCACCGTTGTTGGCGGCGGTCACCACCACGGCGCCCTGCGCGCAGTCGACCTTGGCGGAGACGGCCGGGATCGGGCCGGTGGGGGCCCAGTTGACCGGCGCCGAGGCGCTCGCGGGGACCGGCTTGGTGCCGGCCAGGATCAGCGTCTGGCTGTGCTTGCCGTCCTTCTCGCCGAGGAAGGCCCGACCGACCGAGATCTCGGTGGTGGCCTCTGCGAAGATCTTCGCCTGCCCGGCCGGGGCACCCGCCGGGGTCTTCGCGAAGATCTGCTGACCGGACGCGGCCTCGGTGATGACCTTCCCGTCCTTGTCGGTGATGGTGACGCCCGCCTGCTTGCCGGCGTCGTCCAGCCGGAGCTTCACCTTGGCGGCGGTCGACTTCACCGTGATCGGGCCCAGCAGGGCGCCGCTCTTGCCGGCGGCAGTGCCGTCGAGGCTGATCGTCCAGCTGGGCTCGGAGCCCGCGTTGATCCCCGCGACGCTGTCGATCAGGTACTTGGTGAGCTTCTTGGCCTCCTCGTCCAGCGGAGTCGCCGTGACGCCGTCGGAGAAGTGCCAGATGGCCGCCTGGGTGCCTGCTGCGGCGTCGTCGTCGGTCAGCCCCGTCAGGTCGGCGACGGTCGGGGCCGCCTTGGCCTCGGCCTGCAGCTGCGGGACGGTCAGATTGGGGAAGGAGTGCAGCAGGATCCACTTGATCTGCGCGGCCTCCTTCGCCTTGTTGTGCAGCGAGGTCGCGGACCAGTCGGCCTCGCGGTACGTGGCGTCCTTCAGCGTGTCGTTCCGCAGGTCGATGCAGTAGGCCAGCAGGTGCTTGTTCTCGTCCGTCTCCGTGCTCGGCAGGAGTCGGAACACACCACCCTGGATGGGCTGCTTGTCGTTGTTGACCTGGATGGGGCCGCGGAACTTCAGCCCGCCCAACAGCTTGGCGGTGGTGCCCGAGCTGGACGGCTCGGCCGCCGACGCACCAGTGGCCAGCGCACCCCCGACCATCAGGCTCGACGCGAGCATGACACCTGCTATGCGGAACAACGCCCGCCCCTGCTTGTGCAACATCTAGTGACCCCTCCGGGCTGGGCCGTGCCGATGGCAGCCCGCCTTGCAAAGCGACGCGCTCTGTGGCAGCGCCGCACTTGTGTGAACCAGACGCATCCTATTGACCGGGGGCCGCTGGCAAACCTTCGTGCCAAACGCGGACGATTCCGTATCTATATTGTTATCAAGCAGCTCATCGCAGCGGTGTACTGACGACCCGCCAGTTTCTCACTCCCAATCAGGAGCCTTTCAGGCCAGGCACTCCGGCGGGCCCGAAGTGCCGAACAGTGAGCAGCTCCGGTCTCAGCCGACGGCTACTCGATCACTACTTGCAATTTCGCCACCTGCCGGTTTCACCTCCCGCACACCATCGGCCACTTGGGCCTCAACCGCCTCCCCCGCACCGACCGCCAGGGGTCGCGCCCCCTCGGCCGTCTGGATCGCCGCGCCCGCCACCGCCACTTGGCGGGACTCGACCGCGGCAACGATCCACTCCGGCACCGCCTGCCCGGCCGACGCCTGGCCGGGCAGGGCGCCGGTGAGCGCGCCGGGCCCGGCATCGGACCGGGCCGCGGGCAGGGCGACGGGCTCCTCCCGACCCGAACGACCCAACACCAGTTCGGGTTTGGCCTGGACCGCCCAGCGGAACGCGGTCGTCCCGCGGCCGAGGTCGTGACCGACCACCCGGGCGTCGATCTCCACCACGCAGCGTCGCTTCTCCGCCTCGCCCCACTCCCGGACCCGCAGCCGCCCGCTGACCACCACCGGGTCGCCCTTGCTGAGCGAGCTCACCACGTTGGCCGCCAGCCAGCGCCAGGCGGTGACGGTCACCCAGCTCGTCTCACCGTCCACCCAGTCGCCCTTCTCGCGGTCGTAGCGGCGCTCGGTGGCAGCCATCCGGAAGTTCGCCACCGGGACTCCGGCGGCGGTTTGCGAGTAGCTCACCACCGTGGCGACATTGCCGATCATGGTCACCATGGTCTCGTTCATCGGAACACCCTCCGTCCATCGGGAATCACCGTGTGAAATCACCCGCCGAGGAGAGGATGCCGGTTCGGGGAAAACGATCCTGACCGTTTCGAAATCCTGTGGAAAACTCGCGCATGTGGATAACCGGCCTCACTCTCCGGAGTGAATCGGCCCCGATTTCCGGCTGACCCGACGTCAGCTTTTCGGGGCCATGACAAGTGCTGGCCGGGCCCGCCGCCGGGCAGCGCTCCCCGAAGGGGTGGCCGGTCGGCGCATCCGCGCACGTCATCCGACCGAAGGAAGCCAAAACCTTCCCCCACCCGTCCCTCCGGCCGACCCATTCTCCGCACCGAATCCATAACAGGTGGGGCGACAGCCCCGTAACGACTGCACAACGTCCGGCGCCAGAAGCCTCCAGGGCGCTGCATGCCCGGCCGCCACCTGCGATTATCGGACCGCTCAACCGGTGCCGACACACCACACGGGGTGCTCGAAGACCCGGCTGAGTATCTGGGCTCCCTTATCCTGTCCCGGACCCCGCAGGCCGACCGAAGCCCACCCGGGCCGATGTCGTCACGCCCCCATAGCTCAGCGGATAGAGCACCCGCCTTCTAAGCGGTAGGTCGCAGGTTCGAATCCTGCTGGGGGCACCAGCACCGACCCGCCCCGGCACCACCACGGCCCCACGGCCTCAGAGCGGCACGGCCTCAGAGCCCGTCCAGATAGCGGTCCAGCAGCTCGACCTGCCGCTCCGGCGGGAACTCGTCCGGAGCGAACAGCGCCTGCACCACCAGCCCCAGCACAAAGCTCTGGGCCCCAGCCGCCACCTCCTCGACGCTCGCCTCCCCCGCCAGCTCGCCCTGCTCCCTGGCCTGCGCGACCAGCCCGGTGAGCCGCTCCCGGGCCCGGCGGTAGCGGGCGGCGTGATCGGCCGCCAGCTCCGGGTCGGTCAGCGCCGCGTCCCAGGAACCGACCCAGATCCGGTTGCCGGCCACCCCGTCCGGCGTCAGCGGCAGGATGTCCAGCAGAACGGCCCGCAGCAGCGCCCGCCCGCCGTCGGCCGACGAGGTCCGCTCGGCCGCCGGGCGCGGCCGCTCCAGGTTGTGCCGGTCGAGCAGGTCCAGTGCGTACGCCAGCAGGGCCCGCTTGTTCGGGAAGTAGTGGGTGAGCAGCCCGGTGCTGGCGTTCAGTTCGGCCGCCACCGCGCGGAGCGTCAGGCCGCCGAAGCCGCGGTCGGCCAGCACCCGCCAGACCGCCGCCGAGACGTCGGACCGGCGGGCGTCATGGTCTCCACGGGCTGGCGTCATGGCGCTAGGGTACCTACCAAACGTTTGTTATGTACGTCCGACCATCCGCACGCAGCCGTCCGACCATCCGCCCGGGGAGGGCCCCATGTACGCCGTACCGCTCACCGACGACGCCGAGCTGCGCCCCCTCCAGCCGTGGCAGGCCGCCGAGTTCCTGGCCCACATGGACCGGGCCAGGGCCAACGTCGACCCGTGGATCCCGTGGGCCACCCGCACCACGGACCTCGAGTCCGCCGGCAAGACGCTGCAGGGCTACGCCGACCGGCAGGCCACCGACACCGGCGAGCTGTTCGGCATCTGGCTGGACGGGACGCTGGTGGGCGGCGTGATGTTCGTGTCCTTCGACGCCAAGGGCGGCAGGTGCGAGATCGGCGCCTGGTGCGAGCCGGCCGGTCAGGGCCGGGGTCTGATCACGGCCGCCGTCCGGCGACTGCTCGACCACGCCTTCACGGTGCGCGGCCTGCACCGGGCCGAGTGGTGGAACAGCACGGTCAACACCCGCAGCCGGGCGGTGGCCCAGAAGCTCGGCATGCACCTGGACGGGACGCTGCGTGAGCACGTCGAGTTCCTGGGCGTCCGGCAGGACTACGAGATCTGGTCGATGCTCGCCTCCGAGTGGCAGAAAACCAAGTGACAGCCGGGACCGGCCGGTTGAGGATGAGCGACTGACGACCCGCCAGCCCCAGGAGCGACCATGGCCGAGCACCGCACCGTCCCCGCCCTGTTCCCGCCGCCGGGCTACGCACACACCGTCGTGGTCGAAGCCGGTGAGCGGCTCGCCTTCCTGGCCGGCGGGGTCCCACTGGACGCCGACGGCAAGCTGGTCGGCCCGGGTGACCTCCCGACCCAGACCCGGCAGGTGCTCGGCAATCTGGAGACCGCGCTGGCCTCGGTCGGCAGCAGCCTGGACCGGGTGGTCGCCAGCACCGTCTATGTGGTGGCCGACCGTCCCGAGCCGCTCTCCGAGGCCTGGGAGGTCGTCAAAGCCTCGGCGCTGAGCGCCGGTCCGCACAGTTCGACCCTGCTCGGCGTCACCACCCTCGGCTACACCGGCCAGTTGGTGGAGATCACAGTCACCGCCGTGGTCCAGGACCGGCCTGCTGTGGAAGGGTGATCGGAAAGACCCCTAGGAGGCGGCCGTGCCCGAGCAGTTCGACACCGGTGTGACCGGCCTGCGGGCCTCGGTCGACGGCGCCGTCGCCACCCTTGAGCTGGACCGTCCGGAGCGCCGGAACGCGGTCACCGGCGCGATCTGGCGGGCGCTGCCCGGCGTACTGGACCGGCTGGCGGCCGCCCCCGGGGTCAGGGTCCTGCTGCTGACCGGCGCGAACGGCACGTTCAGCGCCGGGGCGGACATCAGCGAGCTGACCCGGATCTACGCCGGCCCGGACCCTGATGCGGCCGACGCCTACCACGCCGAGAACGTCGCGGCCGAGGAGGCGCTGGCCGCCTTCCCGCATCCGACCATCGCCGTGGTGCACGGCCACTGCGTGGGCGGCGGCTGCCAGTTGGCGGTGGCCTGCGACCTGCGGTTCGTCGCCGAGGACGCTCTGCTGGGCATCACCCCGGCCAAGCTCGGGGTGGTCTACCCGGCCGTGCCGACCGTCCGGCTGGCCCGGCTGGTCGGCCCGGCCCGGGCCAAGTACCTGCTGTTCTCGGGTGAGTTGGTGGACGCCCGGCGGGCCGAGCTGTTCGGCCTGGCGGACGAGGTGCTGCCCGCCGACCGACTGGACGCCCGCGCACAGGAGTTCGCCGAGCTGCTGGCGCTGCGCTCGCCGCAGACCATCGGCGCCGCCAAGGCCGCGCTGGCCGCGGACGACCCGGCGGCGGCGCTGGCCCCGTGGGAGCGCAAGTCCCGCCACACACCGGACGTCCGCGAGGGGTTGGCGGCCTTCCTGGAGCGCCGCCAGCCGAACTTCTAGCGGATCGGCAGCCCCGAGATGGCCCGGGCGATCACCAGCCGCTGGATCTCGCTGGTGCCCTCGAAGATGGTGTAGATCGCGCTGTCCCGGTGCATCCGCTCCACCGGGTACTCCCGGGTGAAGCCGTTGCCGCCGAGGATCTGCATCGCCTGCGCCGTCACGTACTTGGCCGTCTCACCCGCGTACAGCTTGGACATCGAGCCCTCGGCCGAGGTGAACGGCTGGTTGTTGGCCGCCATCCAGGAGGCCCGCCAGACCAGCAGCCGGGCCGCGTCGATCCGGGTCTTCATGTCGGCAAGCTGGAAGGCCACGCCCTGGTTGTCGATGATCGGGCGGCCGAACTGCACCCGGGTCTTCGCGTAGTCCAGCGCCACCTCGTATGCGGCCCTGGCGATGCCGATCGCCTGCGCGCCGACAGCGGGGCGGGAGGCCTCGAAGGTGGCCATCGCGGCGTTCTTGCCGCCGGCCCGCTTGGTCCCCTCACGGGCCCTGGCCAGCCGCTCGTCCAGCTTCTCCTTGCCGCCGAGCAGGCAGCTGCCGGGGATCCGGACGCCGTCCAGCACCACCTCGGCGGTGTGCGAGGCGCGGATACCGTGCTTCTTGAACTTCTGACCCTGGCTCAGCCCGGCCGTGCCAGGCGGCACCACGAAGGACGCCTGCCCGCGCGCGCCGAGCGCCGGGTCGACGGTGGCCACCACCACGTGGACGGCGGCGATCCCGCCGTTGGTGGCCCAGGTCTTGGTGCCGTTCAGCACCCACTCGTCCTTCGCCTCGTCGTAGACCGCGCGGGTGCGCAGCGCCGAGACGTCCGATCCTGCGTCCGGCTCGGAGGAGCAGAACGCGGCCACCTTGACGTCGTCCGGCGTGCCGAACATCTGCGGCGCCCAGGTGCCGATCTGCTCGTCGGTGCCGTTGGCCAGCACCGCGACGGCGGCCAGCGTGGTGCCGACGATGGCCAGGCCGAGGCCCGCGTCGCCCCAGAACAGCTCCTCCATCGCGATCGGGATGCCGACACCGGAGGGGTCGAAGTACTGCTGGGCGTAGAAGTCCAGCGAGTAGATGCCGATCTTGGCGGCCTCCTGGATGACCGGCCAGGGGGTCTCCTCGCGCTCGTCCCACTCGGCGGCAGCCGGGCGCATCACGTCGGCGGCGAAGCCGTGCAACCAGTCCCGGACGGCGAGCTGGTCCGGGCCTGGGTCGAGGGAGAAGGTGCTCATGCGGAAGCCTCCGGGACGGGAGTGCGGGCGGAAAAAGCCCACGCCATCGGGGTGTTACCCCGGGTAACATGCGGCGAGTCTGCTACTGATTGGTAATCCGTGTCAACGGCCGAGCGAGGAGCCGCACCGTGTCCACAGAGCCCCGCCGCCAGCAGCCGCCGAACGCCGCGGAGCCCCGCCGCGAGCAGCTGCTGAACGCCGCCGACCGGGTCGTCCAGCGCGAGGGCCCCGGCGCGAGCATGAACGCGATCGCCGCCGAGGCGGGTATCACCAAGCCGATCCTGTACCGGCACTTCGGCGACCGGACGGGCCTGATCCGGGCCCTGACGGAGCGTCACACCAGCGGCCTGCTGGCCGCCGTCCGGGCCGCGCTGAACGAGCCGCTGGAGCGCCGCGACCGGGTCGAGCACGTGCTGGACGTCTACCTGGCGGGCATCGAGTCCCGCCCACAGGTGTACCGGCTGCTGACCCACCCGGAGTCCGGCGACCCGGCCGGGGCGGGCCAGGCACTGGCACCCGCACTCCGGCAGATCGCCGAGGAGATCACCAAGGCGGTCCGGGAGCAGGTCGACCTCGGTCCTGACGCGCCGCTGCTGGCCGAGACCTGGGGCCGGTCGATCACCGGCATGGTGCTGGCGGCCGGCGACTGGTGGCTGGACCAGCGGCCCTGCCCCCGGGCCCGGATGGTGCAGGCGCTGGCCGACCTGCTCTGGGGCCGGCTCGCGGCGGCTGCGCCGCTGCCGGGGGCGCCCGCCTAGGATTCGCGCAGAACATGAGTCCTGCTCACCTCTTGTGCGCGGCCCCGGGGTGCGGCAGGATCGGCGCACCCCACCCCCATGCCCCTCCGCGAGGTGCCCGTGCGTGTCCGTCGTACCGCCGCCGCCCTGTCCCTGGCCACCGCCACCGTGCTGTCCGGCGCCGCGCTGCCGGTCGAGGCCACCGCGCACCAGGCTTCCGACCACCAGGGCGACCGCCACCAGCGGGCCGACTTCCCGACCGGCACGGTGACCACCGCCGACGGCCGGACCCACCTGACCGACTCCGCCGGGCGGGTGCTCCAGCTGCGCGGCTTCAATGTCGACAAGTACGCCGAGGCGACCGAGGCCGACCTGCGGTCCGCCGCCGAGCACGGCTTCACCCTGGTCCGGGTGGCGATCTCCTGGAACCGGCTGGAGCCGACCCGGGGCCGACTGGACCGGACCGAGCTGGACCGGCTGCACCGGGTGCTCAACTGGGCGGAGAAGTACGGCCTGTTGGCCCTGGTCGACTTCCACCAGGACGTCTACGGGCCGAAGTTCGGCGGCGGCGACCGGGGCATCCCGGTCTGGGCCACCCGGGACGACGGCCTGCCGTTCGAGGAGGACCCCGACGACTGGTTCGCCGGGTACTTCCAGCCCGCCGTACAGGCCGCCTTCACCCACCTCTACGACGACCCGGACCTGCGCCGCTGGCAGGCCGACTTCTACACCCGGCTGGCCCGCGAACTCAGGGACCACCGCTCGCTGTTGGGCTACGACCTGTTCAACGAGCCGTCAGGCCCGATCCCCGGCGACCCGACCGACCCGGCCGTGCTGGTCGCCGCCTCGGCCGAGCTGGAGCAGGGCCGGCTGGCCGAGATGTACCGCCGCCTGATCAAGGCCGTCCGGCAGGCCGACAGCCGCTCCTGGCTGTTCGTCGAACCGACCGTGCTGGTCGGCCAGGGCGTCCCGACCCGGCTCCCGTCGTTCGGTGACCCGCGCTCCGGCGCCGACCGGCTCGGCTACGCCCCGCACTTCTACGACACCGCCGTCGAGGCGGGCCGGGACTGGGATCCGTCCGGCGGCTTCGTGGAGAACTACCTCGCCGCGATCACCGCCTACCCGCAGACCGACCACCTGCCGGTGCTGGTCGGCGAGTGGGGCCCGCCCAACTCCCGTACGCCTGGCAACGCCGAGCTGGTGAAGCGTCAGGTCTCCGCGATGAACGGCTTCGCCTCGGGCTGGGCCATGTGGTACTGGTGCAAGGGCGGCGGCGGCTACTGCGCGCTCGGCCCGGACGGTCGCCCGGCGCCCGGCAACGAACCGGTCTTCGGCCCGTACGCCCGGGCCCTGGCGGGCACCCCCGGCACCGAGAGCTACCAGGACGGCACGTACACCCTGACCTTCGTCACCGGCGGCCGCACCGCCGGCGGCAGCGGCGGCTGGACCGAGATCAGCCTGCCCGGCACCGCCTACCCGAACGGCGCCGAGGTCACCGTCAGCGGCGCCCGGGCCTCGGTGCTGGACGTCGACCAGCCCCGGGGCGACCGGGCCGGGGTGGCCCGGGTCCTGCTGCCGCTGGCCCGCCCCGGCACCACCGTGACGGTACGGATCAGCGCCCGCTGAACCCGGGCCGCGCAGTTAGACCGACCGGCAATTGGCCGGTCGGTCTGAGACCCTCAGCCGTTCAAGCCGCGCCGGGTCAGCAGCGGAGTGATCTCCGGGTCCCGGCCGACCACGGCGCGGAAGCAGTCCAGCGCGTCCACACTGCCGCCCCGGGAGAGCAGTTCGGCCCGGAAGGTCTCGCCGCTCTCCCGGACGCCCCGGCCGTTGGTCTCGAACCAGCGCACCGTGTCGGCGTCCAGCACCTCGGACCAGATGTACGCGTAGTACCCGGCGCTGTAGTCGTTGGAGAACACGTGGTTGAAGTAGGTGCTCCGGTAGCGCGGCGGCACCAGCGGGTCGGCCAGCCCGGCCTTGGCCAGCGCGGCCGCCTCGAACTCCTGGGCGTCCTCGATCACTTCACCCACCGGCACGGTGTGCCAGGCCCAGTCCAGCAGCGCCGCGGCCAGGTACTCCACGGTCCGGAAGCCCTGCCCGAACCGCTCGGCCGCAGCCATCCGCTCGACCAGCTCGGCGGGCAGCGGCTCACCGGTCAGGTGGTGCCTGGCGTAGTTGGCCAGCACCTCGGGCCTGGTCATCCACATCTCGTTCACCTGGGACGGGAACTCGACGAAGTCGCGCGGCACCTCGGTGCCGGAGAAGAGCGGGTAGCGCACCGCCGAGAACAGCCCGTGCAGGGCGTGGCCGAACTCGTGGAACAGCGTCCGGACCTCGTCCCAGGTGAGCAGCGCGGGCTCCCCCGCCGCCGGGTGGGCGATGTTGAGGTTGTTCACCACCACCGGGCGCTTTCCCAACAGCTCGGACTGCTGGACCAGTTCGTTCATCCAGGCCCCGCCGCTCTTCGACTCCCGGGCGTGGAAGTCGCCGACGAACAGACCCAGCGAGGAACCGTCCGCCTCGAACACCTCGAAGACCCGGGCATCCGCGTGATACCCCGTCAGGTCGGCCCGCTCGGTGAAGGTCAGCCCGTAGGCCAGCCCGGCGGCGAAGAACACCCCGTCGTGCAGCACCCGCTCCAGCTCGAAGTACGGGCGCAGCTCGGCCGCGTCGAGGCGGTACTCGGTCTGCCGGACCCGCTCCGAGTAGTACAGCCAGTCGTGCGCGGCGAAGTCCTCGACCCCGTCGGCCTGTTCGGCCAGACCGGCGAGCCGGTCGGCCTCCCGGGCGGCGTTCGCCACGGCCGGCGGGATCAGCCGCGCGAACAGCTCCTCCACCGCCTCGACCGTCCCGGCCGTCTCGTCGGCCACCACGTACGCGGCGTGGCTCGGGAAGCCGAGCAGCTCGGCCCGCTCCGCCCGCAGCCCGGCCAGCTCGATCGCCAGCGGCCCGTTGCTCTCCACCGCCCGGTCCACCGAGGCGGCCAGCAGCCTGGCCCGCAGCTCCCGGTCGGTGAGCGCGGCCAGTTCGGACTGGTTGGTGAAGTTCTTCAGGCTCAGCACGTACGAGCCGTCCTGGCCCAGCGCCCGGCCGTTCGCGGCAGCCGCCGCCACCGCGTCGGCCGACAGGCCGTCCAGCTGCTCCGCCCGCTCCACCACCACGGCCCGGGCCCGGGTGTCGGTGAACACGTTCTGCCGGAACGCCGCCTGGGCCGAGGCCAGCCGGCCGTTGATCTCCCGCAGCCGCAGCTGCCCCTCGGCCGGCAGCCGGACCCCGGCCCGGACGAACCGCGTGTGGTGCCGCTCCAGCAGCCGCAGGCTCTCGGCGTCCAGGCCGAGTTCGGCCCGCACCTGGTGCAGCGTCTCGAACCGGGCGAACAGCGCCGGGTCGAGCAGGACGGTGTCCAGGTGCGCGGCCAGCCGGGGGCTCAGCTCGGCGTCCAACGCCTGCAGGCTCGGGGTGGTGTCGGAGGAACTCTGGTTCTCGAAGACCAGGCGGACCCGGCGCAGCAACGCACCCGAACGTTCCAGCGCCACCACGGTGTTGTCGAAGCTCGGCGGCTCCGGGTCCGCGGTGATGGCGGCGATCTCGGCGAGCTGGTCGGCCATGCCTCGGTCGAAGGCGGGCAGGTAGTGCTCTTCCCGGATGGCGGTGAAGGGCGGGAGTTCGAACACCAGGGTGCTGGGCGCGAAGAAAGGGTTGTCGCTCATGGATCAGACCCTAGAACCGAGACCTCCCTTCGGGAAGACGGGGGCTGCGCTCCAGCATCTACGGTCCGGGGGCTCGGGGCTCTGCTGACTTGCGGCTCCGCCGCGGGGCGAGGAGATCTGGCGTTCGGGTCACTGCGAAAGTGCCTGACCATTTCTGCACGGATCACCTGTTTCGAGGTCGGCGTCGCAGTTCCCCGAGCCCCTGATGGCTGATGCCCGGAGCACGGGTGCCTGGGCGCCTCCGGGGAAGTGTCGGTACCGCCCGGTACGGTCGGGGCGAACCTGTGTCCGATGTGTGAGGAGGCCCCGTGGCGCCACGGATCGCCGTTGTGCCCGCTCCGCACGGGCCCGGCGGGCGGCTGCAACCGCTCGGCGAGGACGGGGTGCCGCTCGGACCGCCCGAGCAGGTGGCCGACCTGGCCGCCGCGATGATGCAGCGGGAGGCGGCCGGCCAACCCCGCTGGGTCTGGGCGGCGGCCGACAGTGCGTACGCGCCGCTGCTGCCGCTGCGGGTGGCCCGCTGCCACGACCTGCGGCTGGTGGAGGCGCTGCTGCTCGGGCACGAGGGGGCCTGGGGCGAGCCCCGTTCGCTCGGCGCCGCGTGGGCGCGGCTGCGTGGCCTGCCGGTGCCCGCCGACCTGCCGGAGACCGGCGGTGGTGAGGACCAGGACAGCCTGTTCGCGCCGGACCGGCTGCAACTGCCGCCCGGCACCGACCAGCTGGCGGCGGTGGTGGCGGTGCACGCCGAGCAGCTGCGCCGGATCGCGCTGGTCGAGCAGCCGGGGCTGTTCCGGCTGCTGGTGGCCGCCGAGTCGGCCGGTGCGCTGCTGGCCTCCGAGATCACGTACGACGGCCTGCCGTGGCGGGCCGATCGGCACGACCGGCTGCTGACCGACCTGCTCGGCCCCCGTCCGCACATCCCCGGCACCCAGCCCAAGCTGCTCGCCGAGCTGTCCGTCGAGCTGCAACAGGCGCTCGGCGCCCGCCCGTTCAACCCCGACTCGCACGCCCAGGTGCTGAAGGCGTTCGCCGACCAGGGCATCCGGCTGAGCTCCACCCGGGTCTGGGAGCTGCGCGAGATCGACCATCCGGCGGCCCGGCTGATGATCCGTTACAAGGAGATGTCCCGGATCCACGCCGCGCACGGCTGGGCCTGGCAGGACGCCTGGGCGCGCGGGGGCAGGTTCCGCCCCGAGTACGTGGTCGGCGGGGTGGTCTCAGGACGGTGGGCCAGCCGGGGCGGCGGGGCGCTGCAGATCCCGCGCATCCTGCGCGGCGCCGTGGTGGCCGACCCGGGCTGGGCATTGGTGGTGGCGGACGCGGCCCAGCTGGAGCCCCGGGTGCTGGCCGCGCTCTCCGGCGACGCCGGGCTGGCCCGGTCGGCGGCCGAGGGTGACCTGTACGCCGCGCTGGCCGCCCAGGCGTTCCAGGGCGACCGGGACAAGGCCAAGCTCGGACTGCTCGGCGCGATGTACGGCCAGACCAGTGGGGACATCGGCCCGCTGCTGGCCACCCTGCGCCGCCAGTACCCGACCGCGATGGGCTACGTCGAGGCGGCGGCCCGCACCGGCGAGGAGGGCGGCATCGTCCGCTCCCGGCTGGGCCGGACCTGCCCGCCGCCGTCCGCCGACTGGCTGGATCTGACGGAGGCTCCGGAGACCGCCGGGGAGGCGGGCGGCCGTTCGGCCCGGGCCCGCGGCCGGTTCACCCGCAACTTCRTGATCCAGGCCAGCGGGGCGGACTGGGCGCTCGCCCTGCTGGCCTCGCTGCGCCGCCGGCTGACGGCCCTGAGCAGCGGTGCGGACCGGCCGCACCTGGTCTTCTTCCAGCACGACGAGGTGATGGTGCACACCCCGATCGACCTGGCCGACCAGGTGGTCGAGGCGGTCACCGCCGCCGGCGAGGAGGCCAGGCGGCTGGTGTTCGGCGACACCCCGGTGCGGTTCCCGCTCAGCACCGCCGTGGTGGACTGCTACGCGGACGCCAAGTGAGCCGGCGCCAAGTGGGCCGGCGCCAGGCGAGCTGACGGCGGCTCAGAACTTCCGGTAGCCCCGGGCGTCCTCCGCCGCCGCCACCACCTCGGCCAGCGCCGCCCCGGTCGAGGCGGTGACCACGGCCGCCACCGCACCCTCCACGAACGGCGCGTCCACCAGCCTGGCCTGCTCCGCCGGGTGGTCCTCCAGCGCCGCCAGCGTGGTCAGCACCGAGCTGCCCAGATCCGCCAGCACCACCACCCCACCCCCGGCGTCCGCCGCCGCGACGGCCGACACGATCAGGTCGTAACTGGTGCCGAGCGAGCCGTCCTCGGTGCCCGCCGCGAGCAGCACCGGGACGTCCCCGGAGCCGAGTTCGGCGAGGAGTTGACGGAGCCCGGCCGCCAGGCCGGGGCTGTGCGAGACCAGAACGATGCCCACGTACGCGCCCATGCCCCGACCATACCCAGCCTCATCGTCCGTCCACTCCCGACCAGTTCGATCCTGGCGTGTCGTACCGCAGGCCGGTCGGCACCGGTTGACGTAACGTCGGCCGCAGGATCCGTCGCCGTCGGAGGAGAGCCGGTCTTGAAGAAGCTGATCAACGCCCCGGAGACGGTGCTCGCCGACGCACTGGCCGGATTCGCGGCCGCCCACCCCGAGTTGACCGTGGACCAGGAGAACCGGGTGATCACCCGGTCCGGCCGCCCGGCCACCCCGAAGGTCGCGCTGATCTCCGGCGGCGGCTCCGGGCACGAGCCGCTGCACGGCGGCTTCGTCGGCCCCGGCATGCTCGATGCGGCCTGCCCAGGCGAGGTGTTCACCTCCCCGGTGCCCGACCAGCTGCTGGCCGCCGCACAGGCGGTGCACAGCGGCGCGGGCGTGGTGTTCGTGGTGAAGAACTACACGGGCGACGTGATGAACTTCGAACTCGCCGCCGAGCTGGCCGCCGACGAGGGCATCGAGGTCCGCACCGTCCTGGTGAACGACGACGTCGCGGTGGAGGACTCCACCTGGACGGCCGGCCGCCGGGGCACCGGCGCCACCGTCCTGGTCGAGAAGATCGCCGGTGCACTGGCCGAACGCGGCGCCGATCTCGACCGGGTGGCCGCCCTCGGTGACCGGGTCAACGCCGCCTCCCGCTCCTTCGCGATCGCGCTCACCGCCGCCACCGTCCCGGCCGCCGGGAAGCCGGGCTTCGACCTGCCGGAGAACGAGATCGAGGTGGGCGTCGGCATCCACGGCGAACCGGGCCGCCGCCGCGAGCCGCTGCGCCCGGCCGCCGAGCTGGCCGCCGAGGTGGTCGACACCATCCTGGCCGACCACCACCTCAGCGCCGGGGACGAGGTGATCGCCCTGCTCAACGGGCTCGGCGGCACCCCGCTGATCGAGCTGTACGTGCTGTACGGCGCGGTCGCCGACCGGCTGGCCGGGCAGGGGATCCGGATCGCCCGCAACCTGGTCGGCAACTATGTCACCAGCCTCGACATGGCCGGTTTCTCGCTGACCCTCACCAAGGCCGACCCCGAGCTGCTCGAACTCTGGGACGCCCCGGTGGCCACCCCCGCCCTGCGCTGGTCCTGAGAGGACGCCGCCATGGACACCACCCTCGCGCACACCTGGCTGCGGGCCGTCGCGGCCGCCGTCGAACAGCGGCAGCAGGAGCTGACCGAGCTGGACGCGGCGATCGGCGACGGCGACCACGGCTCGAACCTGCACCGCGGCTTCACCGCAGTGCTGCCCGCGATCGAGGGCCTGGGCTCGGCCGGCGAGGTGCTGACCAAGGCGGGCAGCACCCTGATCTCCAAGGTCGGCGGCGCCTCCGGGCCGCTGTACGGGAAGGCGTTCCGGGCGATGGGCAGCGCCCTCACCGAGGGCGGCGACTTCGGCTCGGCGCTGGCCGCCGGGCTGGCCGCGATCGAGAAGTTGGGCGGCGCCGCGCCGGGCGACAAGACCATCGTGGACGCCTGGGCCCCCGCGCTGGCCGCCTTCGAACGGACCGGTTCGTACGCCGACGCGGCAGCCGCCGCCGAACAGGGCGCACTGGACACCGTCCCGCTCCAGGCCCGCAAGGGCCGGGCCTCCTACCTCGGCCCGCGCAGCATCGGCCACCAGGACCCGGGCGCCACCTCGACCGCGCTGATCCTCCGCGCGCTGGCCGACTCCGCCCCAGGGCCTGTCTAACCGGTGGGCCGTTCGACGTCGGTGCGGCTGATCAGGAGTAACAGCGCGTCGTCCCCCAGCTCGCCGCCGGCGTGCTCCAGCAGGTCGGCGTACAGCCGCCCGACCGCCACCTCCAGCTCGGCCGCCGACCGGGCGGCCTCCCGGACCAGCGGACCGACCCGCTCGGCCAGCGGGTAGAACTCGCCGCTGCGGTGGTGCCTGGCCTCGATCACCCCGTCGGTGCAGAGCACCAGCACGTCCTCCGGGCCGAACGCCGCCTCCATGGTCTGCGGCTCCCCGGTCGCCAGCCGCCCGAGGCCGAGCGGCACCCAGGGGTCGCTGGCCTCCAGCATCGTCACCGTCCCGTCCCTGGCCACCATGATCGGCGGGACGTGCCCGAAGTGCAGCAGTTCCACCGCCCCCGGGCGGTACACCTCGGCGAACAGCGCGGTGGTGAACTCACCGTCCGGCACGTGCCGCTCCACACTGGCCTCGACCCGGGCCGCCACCGAGAGCAGCCCGCTCTCGTCGTACGCCGCCTCCCGGAACGCGCCGAGCACCACGGCCGCGGTCTGCACCGCGCCGAGCCCCTTGCCCCGGACGTCGCCGACCAGCAGTCGGGTGCCGTGCGGGGTCTCCAGCACCGAGTACAGGTCGCCGCCGATCCGGGCGGCGTCGGCCGCCGAGGCGTACCGGACGGCCAGCCGGAGCGGTCCGACCGCCGGGCCCGGTGGTCGGAGCAGGGCGCGCTGGGCGGCCTCCGCCACCGAGGAGACGGCGGCGAAGGCCGCGGCTCTGCGCATCCTGATCCGGGCCACCCAGGCGCTGAACACCGACAGCACGACATAGCTGACCACCGCGCCGAACAGGAACTGACCGTTGTTCAGGTCGGTCACCTGGTCGTAGTGGCCCAGCCCGATCAGCGCGCCGAAGCCGAGCAGGCAGACCACCAGCAGCTCCAGCGGCCGCAGGGTGAGTGCCGCCAGCGAGGGCACCACCACCATCAGCGGGGCCAGGTAGCTCTCCCGCCCGGTCGCCAGGTCCACGGCGACCACCAGGACCAGGGCCAGCAGGGCCGGGGTGGCCCGGCGGCGCCAGGACAGGTCCTGCAGGTCGGCGGCGAGCAGCGCCCGCTCCCGCCGAGCGGGCGAGAGCCCCGCGGCCTTGGGCGCCGTGGGCGACTGAGCTCGGGTGAACCGGGACACATACCGAACATAGCGGAGGAATCGGTCTTCGCGCCCGCGCGTCATTCGGGGCAATACGGCCCGAATTACCCCTTTTGTCATACCGTGCGGGGAACGTGACGCCCACTCATCGAGGGAAGGTCCCCCGCCGATGTCCGGATACGGCAGCCAAACGCCATCGCCTACCCCTCCACCCAGCCCGCAGTGGTCCGCGCCGGCCGCCACGCCACCGGCCCAGACGTCACGCCACTGGCTCAGGCTCTTCCTGATCGGGCTGGCACTCTGGGTGGCGACCGTGATCGTCACCTTCTTCACCGACAACAGCAACCTGGTGCCGACCATCGTGCTGCTCGGCAGCTTCCTGGTGCCCGGCACCTTCGTGGTCTGGGCGTACGAGCGCTACGCGGCCGACGTGGGTGCCGAGCGGATCGCGGCCTGCTTCGGCATCGGCGGCATCATCGGTGTGCTCGGCGCCTCGGTGCTGGAGACCTACCTGCTCTCCCCCTCGATCTGGATGTACGTCGGCGTCGGCCTGATCGAGGAGGCCGTGAAGCTGGCTGCCCTGGTCATGGTCGCCCGTCGCATCCCGGCGGCCGGACTCCGGCACGGCCTGGTGCTCGGTGCCACCGTCGGCGCGGGTTTCGCCGCCTTCGAGAGCGCCGGCTACGCCTTCAACGCGGTGCTGAGCATCCACGGCCTCTCGCTCAAGGACCTGGTGGAGACCGAGATCCTGCGCGGCGTACTGGCCCCGGTCGGCCACATCCTGTGGACCGCGATCATGGGCGGGGTGCTGTTCCGCGAGCGGCGCGGCATGCAGTTCCGGTTCAACGCCCCGGTGATCCTCACCTACCTCGGCGTCTCGCTGCTGCACGCGCTCTGGGACAGCACCAGCGGCATCGCGGTCTGGCTGGTGGCCAGAACCACCGCGAGCGACTTCCAGCGGGCCATCTTCGAGCTCGGCTACATGCCCGACCCGACCACCGAGCAGGTCCACCTGTACACCCTGTACGACACCCTCGGGCTGATCGTGGTCTCGCTCGGCGGCCTGGTCTGGCTCCGGACGCTGATCAGCCAGGACCGGGCGGCGGCACCGGCCGCCTGACCGAGCGGCGCAGCAGGACGGGCGGTTCCCGGAATCCCGGGGCCGCCCGTCTTCGCGTTCCGGCCCACCGACGTGACACGCCCCGGCCGGCGCAGCCCGACTCTACGTCGCCGGACGGTTACTCTCTGCTGGCAATCGTGCAGATCGCCACCCCTCCCCCTGGCGCAGGGAATACCCCCAGGGGGTATGGTGTTGTCAGAGTCAGCCCCAGCACGGGGCAACGAACCTCCGGAGGCCCCGATGTCGAGCACCGTCACCTACTCCGTCAGCGGTATGAGCTGCGGCCACTGCGAGAAGTCGGTCAGTGCCGAGGTGGCCGAGCTGCCCGGCGTGACCGAGGTGGCCGCCGACGCCAAGGCCGGCACCGTGACCATCTCCTCCCAGGCCCCGCTGGACGACGACCAGCTCCGCGCCGCCGTCGACGAGGCCGGCTACGAGCTGGTCGGCCGCTCAGCCTGAGCACCCCTCGTACGGGGCCGCCCCGGCGTGCGCGGCCCCGTACGCTCTCATTGAGGAGCCATCAGCCCATGAGCACCACCACCCCAGGCATAGAGCCCGGCGCCCTCCGCGACCGGGTGGAACTCGCCATCGGCGGGATGACCTGCGCCTCCTGCGCGGCGCGGATCGAGAAGAAGCTCAACCGGATGGACGGCGTCGAAGCCACCGTCAACTACGCCACCGAGAAGGCGCAGGTCGACTTCGCGCCCGAGGTCAGCGTGGCCGACCTGATCGCCACCGTGGAGCGCACCGGCTACACCGCCGAGCTGCCCGCCCCGCCCGCGACCGCCGACACCCCGGCCGAGCAGCAGCCCGACCCTCTGCGGGAACGGCTGCTGATCAGCGCCGCGCTCTCGGTCCCCGTGGTGCTGCTCTCGATGATCCCGGCGCTGCAGTTCGACAACTGGCAGTGGCTCACCTTCGCGCTCACCGGACCGGTCGTGGTCTACGGCGGCTGGCCCTTCCACCGCGCCGCCTGGACCAACCTCAGGCACGGCGCGGCCACCATGGACACCCTGGTCTCGCTCGGCACCCTGGCCGCCTTCGGCTGGTCCGTCTGGGCGCTCTTCTTCGGGCACGCCGGGATGACCGGGATGCGGCACGCCTTCACCCTGGGAGTCGGCACCGGTGACGCCTCGTCAACCCTCTACCTGGAGACCGCCGCCGCCGTCACCACGCTGATCCTGCTCGGCCGCTGGCTGGAGGCCCGCTCCAAGCGCCGCGCGGGCGCCGCCCTGCACGCCCTGCTCGACCTCGGCGCCAAGGACGTCGCCGTCCTCCAGGGCGGCCGCGAGGTACGGCTGCCGGTCGATCGCCTCACCGTCGGCATGCGCTTCGTGGTCCGGCCCGGCGAGAAGATCGCCACCGACGGCACCGTGGTCGAGGGCGCCTCCGCCGTGGACGCCTCGATGCTCACCGGCGAGGCCGTCCCGGTCGAGGTGACCGTCGGCGACGCCGTCACCGGCGCCACCGTGAACGCCGGCGGCCGCCTGGTGGTCGAGGCCACCCGGGTCGGCGCCGACACCCAGCTCGCCCGGATGGCCAAGCTGGTCGAGGAGGCGCAGAACGGCAAGGCCGCCGCCCAACGGCTGGCCGACCGGATCTCCGCCGTCTTCGTGCCCGTGGTCATCCTGATCGCGCTCGGCACCCTGGTCGGCTGGCTGCTCGTCAGCAACAGCCCCACCGAGGCGTTCACCGCCGCCGTCGCGGTCCTGATCATCGCCTGCCCCTGCGCCCTCGGCCTGGCCACCCCGACCGCCCTGATGGTCGGCACCGGCCGCGGCGCCCAGCTCGGCATCCTGATCAAGGGCCCGGAGGTGCTGGAGACCACCCGCAGGGTCGACACCATCGTGCTCGACAAAACCGGCACCGTCACCACCGGACGGATGTCACTGACCGCCGTACACACCGCCGACGGGGTCTCGGAGACCGAGGTGCTCCGACTGGCCGGCGCCCTGGAGCACGCCTCCGAGCACCCGATCGCGGCCGCCATCGCCACCGCCGCCCTCGACCGGCTCGGCCGGCTCCCGTCGGTCGAGGACTTCGCGAACGTGCCAGGACGAGGTGTCCAGGGCGTGGTCGACGGCCATGCGGTGATCGCCGGACGCGAG
This sequence comes from Kitasatospora sp. Root107, assembly GCF_001424875.1. Lineage (GTDB taxonomy): Bacteria > Actinomycetota > Actinomycetes > Streptomycetales > Streptomycetaceae > Kitasatospora. Next base: position 103,527 of record NZ_LMCT01000007.1, read on the forward strand.
CTGCTGCTCGCCGACTGGGCCCAGCACCTGCCGCCCGCCCTCGCTGCCGCCAAGGCCACCGCCGAGGCCACCGGAGCGACCGCCGTCTCGGTCGGCTGGGACGGCGCCGCCCGGGCCGTCCTGGTGGTCGCCGACACCGTCAAGCCCACCTCGGCCGCCGCCGTCGCCGAGCTCCGGGCGCTCGGCCTGCGGCCGGTGCTGCTCACCGGTGACAACCGCAGCGCCGCCGAGGCGGTCGCCGCCGAGGTCGGCATCGACGCCGCCGACGTGATCGCCGAGGTGCTGCCGGAGGACAAGGTCGCCACCGTCCGCCGCCTCCAGGCCGAGGGCCGCTCGGTCGCCATGGTCGGCGACGGGGTCAACGACGCCGCCGCCCTGGCCCAGGCCGACCTCGGACTCGCCATGGGCACCGGCACCGACGCCGCCATCGAGGCGAGCGACCTGACCCTGGTCCGCGGCGACCTGCGCTCCGCAGCCGACGCGATCCGACTCTCCCGCCGCACCCTCGCCACCATCAAGGGCAACCTGTTCTGGGCCTTCGCCTACAACGTCGCCGCCATCCCGCTCGCCGCGGCCGGCCTGCTCAACCCGGTGGTCGCGGGGGCCACGATGGCCTTCTCCTCGGTCTTCGTGGTCACCAACAGCCTCCGCCTCCGGCGCTTCAACTCCGCCGGTTAGGTGGCACATGTCAGGGGCTCGGGGAACTGCGATGCCGACCTATGGAGCGTTGCACCTGTGTGGATGGTCAGGCACTTTCGCAGTGACCCGAACGCCAAATCTCCTCGCAGTTCCCCGAGCCCCTGGTGGCTGATGCCCGGAGGGCCTCCTACCGACCGAGGAGTTCGCCACCGTTGCAGTGCAGGATCTCGCCGGTGATGAAGCCGGCCTCCGCGGAGGCCAGGAAGTAGACCGCCGCCGCCACCTCGCCCGGCTCGCCGATCCGGCCGAGCAGGGTGCGGGCGGCGCGCCGCGAGACCTCGGCCTCGTCCAGCCGGGGCCCGAAGAACTCGGTGCCCGAGACGGTGCCCGGGGCCACGATGTTGGCGGTGATGCCGGAGGCGCCGAGCTGGGCGGCCAGGAAGTGGTTCCAGGCGTGCAGCGAGGCCTTGGCGGCCCCGTACGAGCCCGCTCCGCGCAGGGCCGCGATCGAACTGACCGTCACCACCCGCCCGCTGCCCTGGGTGAGCCGGTCCCGGATCGACTCGGTGAGCAGCACCACGGTCAGCACGTTGCGCTCGAAGTCCCCGCGCCAGCGGGCCAGCACGGCGTGCGGCCCGGCCCCGATCACGGTCTCCCGGCTGCCGGCGTTGTTGACCAGGACGTCGATCTCGGCGGGCAGCGCGCTCAGGGCGTCCTCGACCGCGTCGGGGTCGGCCAGGTCGCAGACCAGTGGGGTGACGTTCGGGCCGAGGTCGGTTGCGGCTCTCTCCAGGACCGCCCGACGACGGCCGACGATCACCACCCGCTCGCCCGCCTCGGCGAAGCGGCGTGCCACCTCGTACCCGATGCCGGTGCCACCACCGGTGACTACGACGTTCCTGGCCATCTGCGCACTCCCTCCCTGGCTTGCCGCCGCGACTGAGGGCGCGCGGGCGGTCCGTACCGGAATGAGACGATTCCTATCACGCTGGGTTGCGGCGGCTGCGGGGAGGGTGACGTAGCCCAGCTGGGATCGTGTGGTATGTGGTCGGAACCAGCCGTATACGGAGCGTGGAGAGAGCCAACTCACACCCCCGGAACGTAACTTTGCGCCCCCGAATACGTCTTACCTTTGTAGTACGACGGTCCATGACCGCCGTGAACGGGGCTCCGGCGGGCCCCGGTAGGACTGCCGAGTCTCTCGGTGGTCTCGCGCACGACGCCGGGGAGCGGCAGCCGCCAGG
>NZ_LMCT01000007.1:105422-109977 GCF_001424875.1 Kitasatospora sp. Root107
AGGAGCGCTTTGAGCGGCCGCTCCCGGCAACCAGGGCCGCCCCCGGGCGTCGTGCGCCGCTTCATCCGGTAACGCAGCAGGGCCCGGCCACCAGTGGTGGCCGGGCCCTGCTGCGTACGGGGTGGGTCAGCGCGCGTCGAGCTCGACGTAGTCGCGGATCTCCACGCCGGTGTAGATCTGGCGCGGGCGGCCGATGCGGCTGCTCGGGTCGTTGATCATCTCGTGCCAGTGGGCGATCCAGCCCGGCAGCCGGCCGAGCGCGAACAGCACGGTGAACATGCTGGTCGGGAAGCCCATGGCGCGGTAGATCAGACCGGTGTAGAAGTCCACGTTCGGGTAGAGCTTGCGCGAGACGAAGAAGTCGTCCTTGAGCGCGTGCTCCTCCAGCTTGAGCGCGATCTCCAGCAGCTCGTCGGACTTGCCGAGCTGGCCGAGCACCTCGTGCGCGAGGATCTTGACCTGCGCGGCGCGCGGGTCGAAGGCCTTGTAGACGCGGTGCCCGAAGCCCATGAGCTTCACGCCGTCCTCGCGGTTCTTCACCTTGCGGATGAAGGTGTCGACGTCACCGCCGGACTTCTGGATCTCCTCCAGCATCTCCAGCACGGCCTGGTTGGCGCCGCCGTGCAGCGGGCCCCAGAGCGCCGAGATACCGGCCGAGATGGAGGCGAACTGGTTGGCGTGGCTGGAGCCCACCAGACGGACCGTGGAGGTCGAGCAGTTCTGCTCGTGGTCCGCGTGCAGGATCAGCAGCTTGTCCAGCGCGTTCACGATGACCGGGTTGATCTCGTAGTCCTCGGCGGGGACGGCGAAGGTCATCCGGAGGAAGTTCTCGACGTAGCTCAGGTCGTTGCGCGGGTAGACGAACGGCTGGCCGACCGACTTCTTGTACGCGTACGCGGCGATGGTCGGGAGCTTGGCGAGCAGCCGGACGGTCGACAGGTGGCGCTGGCCGGCGTCGAACGGGTTGTGGCTGTCCTGGTAGAACGTCGACAGTGCGCCGACCACCGACGACAGCATCGCCATCGGGTGCGCGTCCCGGGGGAAGCCCTGGTAGAAGCGCTTGACGTCCTCGTGCAGCAGGGTGTGCTGAGTGATCTCGTTGCTGAACACCGCCAGCTGGTCGGCGTTCGGAAGCTCGCCGTTGATCAGCAGGTACGCGGTCTCGATGAAGCTGGCCTGCTCGGCCAGCTGCTCGATCGGGTAACCGCGGTAGCGCAGGATGCCGTTGTCACCGTCCACGAAAGTGATCGCGGACTTGTAGGCGGCGGTGTTGCCGAAGCCGTTGTCCAGGGTGACCAGGCCGGTCTGCGGGAGCAGCTTCGAGATGTCGAAGCCGGCGTTGCCCGCAGTGCTCTCGACGACGGGGTACTCGTACTCGCCGTCCTGGTACCGCAGTACTACCGAGTTGTCGCTCACGTCTTCCTCACCGACGAAATGAATCCTCTTCCAAGGTGCCCTGACTGTCTCTACGATCCCCCATTCGCAGGACCGTCGTGCACCCGGGGTGGGCCGAGAAGGCCCGTGTCCTACAAAAGCTCTCGCCGCAGCCGGTATGAACCGGACAAGATCGGCACAGACCAGGTTCCGCCGTAAATCTCTTCACGTCAAGACAACCCCATAGTAGGGCAGCCGCTTGGACGATCATCCAGTTGCGAGCCGATGATCAAGCGCCGAGTGCCTGCGACCAGCACTGACGGCCCGAACCGCCTGAGCGATCGCTCTCCGTGAGCCGACCAGCACCACCAGTTTCTTTGCCCTCGTCACGGCCGTGTAGAGCAGGTTCCGCTGCAGCATCGTCCAGGCCGAGGTGGTGACCGGAATCACCACCGCCGGGTACTCACTGCCCTGCGAACGGTGGATCGTCACGGCGTACGCGTGGGCCAGCTCGTCCAGCTCGTCAAAGTCGTACGGCACCTCCTCGTCCTCGTCCGTCCGCACCGTCAGCCGCTGCTCGTCGACGCTGAGGTCGGTCACCACCCCGACCGTGCCGTTGAAGACCCCGTTCTTCCCCTTCTCGTAGTTGTTGCGGATCTGGGTGACCTTGTCACCGACCCGGAAGGTCCGGCCGCCGAAGCGGCGCTCGGGAAGCCCGTCCCTGGCCGGTGTCACCGCGGCCTGCAGCAGCGTGTTCAGCGCGCCGGCACCGGCCGGGCCCCGGTGCATCGGGGCCAGCACCTGGATGTCCCGGCGGGCGTCGAGCCCGAATCGCTGCGGAATCCGCCGGGCCACCACGTCCACCGTCAGACCGGCGGCCGCCTCCGCGTCCTCCTCGGCGAACAGGAAGAAGTCCGGCAGGCCGTCGGTGATCGGCGGCAGACCCTCGTTGATCCGGTGCGCGTTGGTCACCACACCGGACTGCTGGGCCTGCCGGAAGATCCTGGTCAGCCGGACCGAGGGGACCGGACTGCCGGCCGACAGCATGTCCCGCAGCACCTCGCCCGCGCCCACCGAGGGCAGCTGGTCGACATCCCCCACGAAGAGCAGATGTGCCCCCGGCGCGACGGCCTTCACCAGCTTGTTCGCCAGGATCAGGTCCAGCATCGAGGCCTCGTCCACCACCACCAGATCGGCGTCCAGCGGCCGGTCCCGGTCGTACGCCGCCTCGCCGCCCGGCCGCAGCTCCAACAGCCGGTGCACGGTGGACGCCTCAGCCCCCGTCAGCTCCGCCAGCCGCTTGGCCGCCCGCCCCGTCGGCGCCGCCAGCACCACCTTGGCCCGCTTCGCCAGCGCGAGCGTGACGATGGACTTCACCGTGAACGACTTGCCACAGCCCGGGCCCCCGGTCAGCACCGCGACCTTCTCGGTCAGCGCCAGCTTCACCGACTCCCGCTGCTCCGGCGCGAGTTCGGCCCCCGTACGGGTCGCCAACCAGCCGAGTGCAGCCTCCCAGTCCACCCCCGCGAAGCCCGGCATCCGGTCGATGTCGGTGGTCAGCAGCCGCAGCAGCTGATTCGACAGCGAGACCTCGGCCCGGTGGAACGGCACCAGGTACACCGCCGTGATCGGCTGCCCACCCTCGCCCGGCACCTGCTCGCGCACCACTCCCTCGGCCGCCACCAGCTCGGCCAGGCAGTCGATCACCAGGCCGACATCGACCTGGAGCAGCTTCACCCCGTCGGCGATCAGCCGCTCCTCCGGGAGATAGCAGTGCCCCTGGTCGCTGCTCTGCGAGAGCGCATACTGCAGGCCCGCCTTGACCCGCTCGGGGCTGTCGTGCGGGATCCCGACGGCCTGGGCGATCCGGTCAGCCGTCAGGAAGCCGATGCCCCAGACGTCGGAGGCCAGCCGGTACGGCTCGTTCTTCACCACGCCGATCGAGGCGTCGCCGTACTTCTTGAAGATCCGCACGGCCAGCGAGGTGGAGACACCGACCGTCTGCAGGAAGACCATCACTTCCTTGATGGACTTCTGCTCCTCCCAGGCCGCCGCGATCATCTTGGTCCGCTTCGGCCCGAGGCCGGGCACCTCGATCAGCCGCTTCGGCTCGTTCTCGATCACCTCCAGGGTCTCCACCCCGAAGGCCTCGACGATCCGCTCCGCGAAGCGCGGGCCGATGCCCTTGATCAGCCCAGAGCCCAGATAGCGCTGGATGCCCTGCACGGTGGCCGGCAGCACCGTCGTGTAGTTCTCCACCATGAACTGCCGCCCGTACTGCGGGTGCGAGCCCCACCGCCCGAACAGCCGCAGCGACTCCCCCGGCTGCGCGCCCAGCAGGGCCCCGACGACCGTCAGCAGGTCGTTCGCCCCACGCCCGGTGTCGACCCGGGCCACTGTGTAGCCCGTCTCTTCGTTGGCGTACGTGACCCGCTCCAACACGCCCTCCACCTGGGCAAGCTGACGCTGTGTGTTCTGCGCACTCTGCGTGCTCACAGGGCGCCCCCTCGGGTCGGTGACGGTGCGCTACGCACCGTACCGTCCCGCACCGACAGTGCGGGTACGGTCGTGCCTTATCGTCCTGATCATGAACGACCTGACAATCCGACCGGCGGAGGCCACCGACCTCCCCGCCATCGTGGCCATGCTCGCCGACGACCCGCTCGGCGCCACCCGCGAGTCCCCTGACGACCTGACGCCCTACCAGGACGCCTTCGCCCGGATCGACGCCGACCCCCACCAGCACCTGGTGGTCGCCGAGTCGGCCGGCCGCACCGTCGGCACCCTCCAACTGACCGTCATCCCCGGCCTCTCCCGCCGCGGCGCCACCCGCACCCTGATCGAGGCCGTCCGGATCGACGCCTCCGCCCGCGGCACCGGCCTGGGCACCGTACTCATCGAGTGGGCCATCGAGCAGTCCCGCACCCTCGGCGCCGAACTCGTCCAGCTCACCTCCGACGCCACCCGCACCGATGCCCACCGCTTCTACGAACGCCTCGGCTTCACCGGCTCCCACCTCGGCTTCAAGCTGGATCTCCGGTGACCGGCTGCTGATCTGGTCCGGAAATGCAGAAAGCCCCGCCGGTTACCCGGCGGGGCTTTCTGACTAAAGATTGTTCGGCGGCGTCCTACTCTCCCACAGGGTCCCCCCTGCAGTACCATCGGCGCTATGAGGCTTAGC
>NZ_LMCT01000008.1:0-9510 GCF_001424875.1 Kitasatospora sp. Root107
GAAACGCCCGGTTACATTCCGAACCCGGAAGCTAAGCCTCGTAGCGCCGATGGTACTGCAGGGGGGACCCTGTGGGAGAGTAGGACGCCGCCGAACAAGTATTCAAAGGCCGTTGGCCCCAGCGAATCGCTGGGGCCAACGGCCTTTTTTGTTTTTCCCGGAGCACACAGGCCACCGCCCGACAGCGGATGGTGGCCGGATGCCGGACAATGGAGCTGGTGTGTGGCCACGCGGGCCCCACCACACCGCACCGGGCGATGTCGTCGCCCTGGCCGCGCGGTCGAGCAGAAGAAGCAGAAGGAGTCACCACGATGTCGAACCCTCCCCAGGACCGTCCCGACCGCCGATCGGACGACGGCCGCGGCTACGAGCCCCGGTCGCGTGGGGGTTTCTCCAACGACCGTGGTGGCCGGCCGTCGGGTGACCGTCCGTCCTATGGCAACCGCGATGACCGTGGCGGCCGTCCCTCCGGCGACCGTCCGTCCTACGGCAACCGTGATGACCGTGGCGGTCGTCCCTCCGGTGACCGTCCGTCCTACGGTGACCGTCGCCCGTCGGGTGACCGTCCCTCGTACGGCAACCGCGATGACCGTGGTGGCCGTCCCTCCGGCGACCGTCCGNGGTGACCGTCCGTCCTACGGTGACCGTCGCCCGTCGGGTGACCGTCCCTCGTACGGCAACCGCGATGACCGTGGTGGCCGTCCCTCCGGCGACCGTCCGTCCTACGGCAACCGTGATGACCGTGGTGGTCGCCCGTCGGGTGACCGTCCGTCCTATGGCAACCGTGACGACCGCGGCGGCCGTCCGTCCTTCGGTGACCGTCCCTCTGGTGGGGGTCGTCCCTCGTACGGTGACCGTCCCTCCGGTGACCGTCCGTCGTACGGCAACCGTGACGACCGTGGTGGCCGCCCTTCTGGTGACCGTCCGTCCTACGGTGACCGTCGCCCGTCGGGTGACCGTCCCTCGTACGGCAACCGCGATGACCGTGGTGGCCGTCCCTCCGGCGACCGTCCCTCTGGTGACCGTCCGTCCTACGGTGACCGTCGCCCGTCGGGTGACCGTCCCTCGTACGGCAACCGCGATGACCGTGGTGGCCGTCCCTCTGGTGACCGTCCGTCCTACGGTGACCGTCGCCCGTCGGGTGACCGTCCCTCGTACGGCAACCGTGACGACCGTGGTGGCCGTCCCTCTGGTGACCGTCCGTCCTACGGTGACCGTCGCCCCTCCGGTGACCGTCCGTCCTATGGCAACCGTGACGACCGTGGCGCCCGCCCCTCGTACGGTGACCGTCCTTCCGGTGGTGGCTTCCGTCGCGACGACCGTCCCTCCGGCGACCGTCCCTCGTACGGCAACCGTGATGACCGGCCGCGTCGTGATGACCGGCCGGCGGGCGACCGTCCGTCCTATGGCAACCGTGATGACCGTGGTGGCCGTCCCTCGTACGGTGACCGTCCTTCCGGTGGTGGCTTCCGTCGCGACGACCGTCCCTCCGGTGACCGTCCCTCGTACGGTGGCCGTCCCTCTGGTGACCGTCCGTCCTACGGTGACCGTCGCCCGTCGGGTGACCGTCCCTCGTACGGCAGCCGTGACGACCGTGGCGGCCGTCCGTCCTTCGGTGACCGTCCCTCTGGTGGTGACCGTCCGTCGTACGGCAACCGTGACGACCGTGGCGCCCGCCCCTCGTACGGTGACCGTCGCCCCTCCGGTGACCGTCCGTCCTACGGTGACCGTCGCCCGTCGGGTGACCGTCCCTCGTACGGCGACCGTGGCGGTCGTCCCTCGGGTGACCGTCCCTCGTACGGCAGCCGTGATGACCGCGGTGGCCGCCCGTCGTACGGCAACCGTGACGACCGTGGCGCCCGCCCCTCGTACGGCAACCGTGACGACCGGCCGCGTCGTGACGAGGGGTCGGACTACGACGACCGGCGGGGCAACTTCGAGCCGGTCAAGCGGCTGCCGATTCCGGAGGATGTCACCGGGTACGAGCTGGACGGCGATGTCCGTCAGGACCTGAAGAGCCTGCCGAAGACCCTCGCGGACGATGTCGCGCGCAACCTGGTGATGGTGGCCCGGACGCTCGACACCGACCCCGAGGAGGCGTACCAGTACTCCCGCGTCGCGCTGCGGCTGGCCTCCCGGGTCGCCTCGGTCCGTGAGGCGGCGGGGTTCGCCTCGTACGTGACGCAGCGGTACGCGGAGGCGCTGACCGAGTTCCGCGCTGCGAAGCGGATGACCGGTCGGGCGGACCTGTGGCCGGTGATGGCGGACTGCGAGCGTGGTCTGAGCCGTCCGGAGCGGGCGCTGGCGATGGCCGGTGAGCCCGAGGTGAAGCAGCTGGACAAGGCCGGCCAGGTCGAGATGCGACTGGTCGCGGCGGGTGCCCGTGGCGACATGGAGCAGTACGAGGCCGCAGTGGTGACGCTGCAGAGCCCCGAGTTGGCCTCCAACACCATCCAGCCGTGGACCGCTCGGCTGCGGTACGCCTACGCCGAGGCGCTGATCGCGGCCGACCGTGGCGACGAGGCCCGTGAGTGGTTCGCCAAGGCGGCCGAGGCGGACACCGACGGGCAGACCAACGCGTCCGAGCGGCTCGCCGAGATCGACGGCCTGGAGTTCACCGACGCGCTCGACCCCGAGATGGCGGACGAGAACGGCCGCGAGATCGTGGACGTCGAGGATGTCGAAGGCGACGACGAGGACGAGGACGACGAGCTGGACCAGCTCGCGGACGAGGCCTCCGACGACGAGGACGACGAGGACGACAGGGACGAGCGGGACGACAGGGACGCCGACGACGAGATCGTCGAGGAGCGCCCGCGCCGTCGGATTGCCATGGACGACACCGGCGACGACAAGGTGATCTACGAGGACGAGGAGGACGTCGAGGAGTACTACGACGAGGACGACCTCGAGATCGACGAGGTCGACGACGTCCGGGACTCCGGCGACCGCCGCTGACACCGCAGGACAGCACATGGGAATGGCCCCGACCGCACACGCGGTCGGGGCCATTCCCATGTCTCAGCCCGTTTATCAGCCCAGTTCGAGGCTGCGGAGCACCAGTCCGGTGGCCGGTTTCGGGCCGAAGGAGGTGGACTTCCGGGGCATCGTGACGCCCTGTTCGGCCAGCCGGCGCACCACGCTCTCCTCCACCGGGTGCAGCAGGACGGCCGTGCCGCCGGTCCGGGCGGCCTCGCGTTCGGCGGCGGCCGCGGCGTGCAGGTAGCCGATGTCGTCGGGGCCGTCCGGGATCCGCCAGGTGTGGTCGAGCAGGGTGGCGTGCAAGACGGTGGCATCCAGGTGGCGCCACTCCTCCGGCTTGTCGGCCGGGACGGTGGCGGTGAGCAGCGCCTCGTCCGGTTCGCTGATCAGCCGGAAGACCGAGTCGCCGGCGGTCAGCAGGAAGGCGTTGCCGCCCTGTCGCTTCGCGTCGGCGAGGGCCCGGAGGGCGTGCTCCAGCGGGCCTGGCACCTCCTTGACCTGCCAGTGCTCGCCCAGCCCGGCCAGGGCCTCGGCGATCGGCAGTCGGTACAGCACCCGGTGGATGGCCCGGACCCGGAGCGGGTAGCGGGCGGTGTCCACCAGCAGCACCATGCCGCGGTCCCAGGGGCTGCGGGGCAGATGACGGTGCTCGCGCTGGAGCCGGAGGTACATCTCCCAGCGGTGGTGTCCGTCGGCGATCAGCGCCCGACAGGTCGCCAGATCCCGGGTCACCTCGGCGAGTTCGGCCGGGTCGGTGACGGCCCAGAGCCGGTGGTGGGTGCCGTCGACGGTGGTCGTGGTGAGCAGCGGTTCGCCCAGGACGGTGCGTTCGATCACCTGGGCGGCGCCGCCGTGGCCCCGGTAGGTGAGCAGCAGCGGTTCGAGGTTGGCCTTGGTGGTGCGCATCAGGCCGACCCGGTCGGCGACCGGACGGGGCATCACGTCCTCGTGCGGCAGCACCACCCCGGCCTCCCGGCCGCTGACCGCGAGGGAGCCGATCAGTCCGCGCTGCAGCAGGCCGTCGGTGCGCTGCTCGTAGACGTAGAGCGCGGCCTCCGGGTCGGGGGCGAGGACGCCCTCGCGCTGCCAGTCGGTGAGCAGCCGGGCCGCGTGCCGGTACCGGGTGTCGCGGTCGGGGCGGTCGCCGCTGTCGTCCGGTTCGGGGCGGGGCAGGATCAGCCGGACGATGTTGTGCGGATCGGCGGTCTCCAGGTCGAGCCGCCGGTTCGGATCCACGACGTCGTACGGCGGTGAGGTGACTGCCGCCAGGTTTCCCACCCGGTCGGGGCGGTACCGCAGGCCACGGAACGGGGAGAGGGACAGCCCCGCGGTGGCGACGTGCCCGGGGTCTCCGGGGCCGCCTGCCGGAGCTGGGGCTCCACTGTCTGCACTGGGTGTCGTCATCCTGGGCATGGTAATCGGGTATGTGCTGTTCAGTGATCACAAGTGCCCGAGACCGCTCGGAGGGGTGTGTCGGACCGGGTGGCAGGTGGCGGAGGGAGCTGGGGCAGGGATGAGCGGAAGCGACGGGGTCCCCGAGGGCGGGGTCTATGACTGGTTCCGGCGCGGGGCGCAGTTGCTGGGGCAGGGGCATCCGGCGGCGGCGGTGCAGCTGCTGGCCAGGGCGGCCGAGGCGGAGCCGGAGTCTCGGAGCATCCGGGAGACGCTGGCCCGGGCGCTGTTCGACGCGGGGCGGTTCCGGGAGGCGATGGAGAACTTCAGGGCGGTGGCGCTGGCCGATCCGTCGGACGACTACGCTCAGTTCGGATGGGGCGTGGCGGCGGCCCGGCTGGGTGACTTCGAGACCTCGGCCGAGCATCTCGCGCTGGCGGTCGCGATGCGCCCCGGGGCCGAGCACTACCGGGCGGCGTTGCGGCAGACCAGGGCGACCCTGGCTGCCCGGGCCGGCGCGTACGGCCCGCTCCGGCCGGATGCCCCGGGGTACCAGGACGAGGCAGAGCAGGACACCGGCTGACGGTGTGACAGCTGATGACTACCGAGGATGAGGTGCAGTGGGTATGACGGAGACCGCGACCGGAGCAACCGGCCGGGTACGGACCGCTCCCGGGGGATCCGACCTCCCGCTGACCGAGGAGTACGACACCGCGCTGCTCGACCTGGACGGTGTGGTGTACGCCGGTCCGAACGCGATCGACCACGCGGCCGACTCGCTGGCGGTGGCCCGGGACGGCGGGATGCGGTTGGCGTACGTCACCAACAACGCCTCCCGGCCGCCCCGGGTGGTGGCCGAGCACCTGACCGAGCTGGGTATCCCGGCCGAGCCGGCCGACGTGATCAACTCTGCCCAGGCGGCGGCCCGGCTGGTCGCCGAGAAGGTCCCGGCCGGGGCGAAGGTGCTGGTCGTGGGCGGTGCCGGGCTGGTCGAGGCGCTGGCTGAGCACGGGCTGGTGGCGGTCAGTTCGCTGGCCGAGGAGCCGCTCGCGGTGGTGCAGGGGTACGACCCGTCGGTGGGCTGGCAGCAGCTCGCCGAGGCCTCGTACGCGGTCGCCTCAGGCCTGCCGTGGGTGGCCTCGAACACCGACCTGACGGTGCCGACCGCGCGCGGGATCGCGCCCGGGAACGGGACGCTGGTGGCGGCGGTACGGACGGCCACCGGGGTGGAGCCGGAGGTGGCGGGGAAGCCGCTGCCGCCGATGCACCGGGAGACGGTGATCCGGACCGGGGCGCAGCGTCCGCTGGTGGTCGGCGACCGGCTCGACACCGACATCGAGGGTGCCTGGAACGGCGGGGTGGACAGCCTGCTGGTCTTCACCGGGGTGACGACGCCCGCGCTGCTGCTGGACGCTCCGGTGGAGCACCGGCCGACGTATCTGGCGGCGGACCTGCGGGGGCTGCTGACGGTGCATCGGGCGGCGGTCGCGGTGGACGGCGGCTTCGAGTGCGGGGGGTGGCGGGCCTGGGCGGAGGACGGGGTGCTGCGGGTGTCCGGCGCGGGGGAGGACCGGTACGACGGGTTGCGGGCGCTCTGCGGTGCCGCGTGGACGGCGGGGCCGGGGCTGGACGGGCGGAAGGCGCTCGCCGAGCTGGGCTTCTAGCGTTTGCAGGAGGCTCGGTTGCACTATCCAGGGGCTCGGGGAACTGCGAGGAGATCTGGCGCTCGGGTCACTGCGAAAGTGCCTGACCATTTACGTACGGATCACCTTGTATGGGTCGGCGTCGCAGTTCCCCGAGCCCCTGGGTGGTAGACGGCTGAGCGCCTGCCGAAGTTCAGAGCAAGGTGCGAAGGCGGAGGAGGTCGCGGAAGCCGGCTTCGAGTTTGATGCGGCCGGAGGCCCAGGCGGAGGCGAACTTGAGGGTGCCGCCGACCATGGCGATCAGGTCGTCGCTGGTCATGGTGAGGCGGATCTCGGCCTTGGCGGGGGGTGGGCCGGGGGTCTCGACCACGTCGGTGATCCGGCCGTCCTGGAGGCGGCCGGAGAAGGTCAGGTCGAGGTCGGTGATCCGGCAGGTCAGCGAGCGGTCGAGAGCGGCGGCCTGGCGGACCTCGCCGTTGGTGCCGGCGAGGTTGCGGCTGAGCTGCTCGAGTGCGCTGCGGCACTCCTCGGTGCTGGCCATTGCTGCTGATCTCCCTCTCTGGGCGCTGCGGCTGCCCACGCTATCGCAGCCGCCTGGACCGTCCCGGCGGCACGGGAGACGGTAGCGTCGGGTGCGAGGGTTCGGAGACGGCACGGAGGAGGTAGGCCGAGATGCTGCGGGATGCGGTGCGTGGGGTGGTCGTGGTGGCCACCGAGGTCGCCGAGGAGGCCGGCAAGCGGGTGGCCGGGCTGCTGGAGCGGTCGGGGGTGAACGTGGCGGCGCTTGAGCAGTTCCCGCCGTCGGTGAAGACCTTGCAGACGCTGGCCGAGGAGGCCGTGACGGCCGGCCGGGCCGGGCTCGATCTGGCGGTCGGGGTGACCCGTGGCGAGGTGGAGCGGGTCTTCGAGAAGGTCGGCGACCAGGTGGTGAAGGTCGGCGTGGTGCTGAGCTTCCTGGAGAGCAGGCTCCGTGAGGTGGAGGAGACCACTCCGACGCCGGCTCAGGAGGCCCGCGCGGGCGGCCTGTTCGAGGCCGGCTGGGAGGAGGAGGTCCGTCCGGCCGAGGCCGAGGCCGAGGCCGAGCCGGAGCTCGAGCCGGAGGAGGTGCCGGCGTGGGCCTGGGCGGACGAGGAGCCCGAGCCGGTCGCGCCCCCGGTGAAGCCGGCACCGGTGAAGAAGAGCGCACCGGCGAAGAAGACCGCGGTGGTCAAGAAGACCGCGACGGCGAAGAAGACGACCGCCACCAAGAAGACCGCCACCAAGAAGGCGGCCGCCAAGAAGGCCGCGCCCAGGAAGCCCGCCGGTGACTGACCTCGGCGAGGACGGTTTCGTCCCCACCGGCCGCCCCGAGGTGGATGCGGTGCTGGCCCGGCTGGGCGAGCTGGACGGGGCGGAGACCGGAGTGCACGTGGCGGTGTACGAAGATGTACACCAGCGGCTCGCGGACACGCTTGCCGCCCTTGACCGGTAAGACCCGGTCGTACCAGTAACAGGAGACGGAACCCCAGTGGCAGTGGCACGACGCCGACTCGACGCGGAGCTGGTCCGCCGCAAGCTGGCCCGTTCGCGTGAACACGCGAGCGAGCTGATCGCGGCGGGTCGGGTGACCGTCGGCGGCACCACCGCGACCAAGCCGGCCACCCAGGTGGAGACGGCGGCGGCCGTGGTGGTGGCAGCGGATGCGAACGACCCGGACTACGTCTCGCGGGGCGGCCACAAGCTGGCCGGTGCGCTGGCGGCGTTCCTGCCGCAGGGGCTGGTGGTGGAGGGGCGCCGGGCGCTGGACGCGGGTGCGTCCACCGGTGGCTTCACGGATGTGCTGCTGCGTTCGGGCGTCGCGCACGTACTCGCGGTGGATGTCGGGTACGGGCAGCTGGCGTGGTCGTTGCAGAGCGACGACCGGGTGACCGTGATGGACCGGACGAACGTCCGGGAGCTGACCCTGGAGCAGATCGGCGGGGAGCCGGTCGACCTGGTGGTGGGTGACCTGTCGTTCATCTCGCTCGGCCTGGTGCTGCCCGCGCTGGCGCGGTGCTGTGCCGAGGACGCGGATCTGGTGCTGATGGTCAAGCCGCAGTTCGAGATCGGCAAGGAGCGCCTCGGCAGCGGCGGTGTGGTGCGCAGCCCCGAGCTGCGGGCCGAGATGGTCCGTCAGGTGGCCGGTCAGGCCTGGGCGTCGGGTCTGGGGGTGCGGGCGGTGACGGCGAGTCCGCTGCCGGGGCCTTCGGGCAATGTGGAGTACTTCCTGTGGCTGCGCCGGGACGCCGCGCAGCTCGACCCGGCGGAGGCGGACCGGGCGGTCGCGGAGGGGCCCCGATAGGGTGCGACGCAGACGTCCGGTCAGCGCGAGCGCGGTGGCCGCACGGGGCAACGGCGACCCGGCAGGCGTAGGGAGAGGGCAGCAGCATGGGCGAGGGACGCACGGTCTTCCTGATTGCGCACACCGGACGGGAGACCGCGCTGCGCAGCGTCGAGGCGTTGGTGCAGGGTCTGTTGAAGGCCGGGATCAGAATCCGGCTGCTGGCGGCCGAGGCGGTCGGTCTCGATCTGCCGGACGGGGTCGAGCGGGTCGAGGGCGGGCACGGTGCCGCGGACGGCTGTGAGCTGATCCTGGTCGCGGGCGGGGACGGCACGCTGCTGCGCGGGGCGGAGCTGGCCCGGGAGTCCGGGCTGCCGATGCTGGGCATCAACCTGGGCCGGGTGGGCTTCCTGGCGGAGGCCGAGCGGGACGATCTGGCGGTGGTGGTCGAGCGGGTGGTGGACGCCGACTACGAGATCGAGGACCGGATGACCCTCGACGTGCTGGTGCGGACCAACGGCGACGTGGTGTACGAGGGCTGGGCGCTGAACGAGGCGTCGGTCGAGAAGGCGGCCCGGGAGCGGATGCTGGAGGTGGTGACCGAGGTGGACGGTCGGCCGGTCTCCAACTTCGGCTGCGACGGGGTGGTGCTCTCCACGCCGACCGGTTCGACGGCGTACGCCTTCTCGGGCGGTGGCCCGGTGGTCTGGCCGGAGGTGGAGGCGCTGCTGATGGTGCCGATCAGTGCGCACGCGCTGTTCGCCCGGCCGCTGGTGACCTCGCCGAACTCGGTGCTGGCGGTGGAGGTGCAGCCGAAGACCCCGCACGGGGTGCTCTGGTGCGACGGCCGCCGGTCGGTCGAACTCCCGGCCGGGGCACGGGTGGAGGTCCGCCGGGGCCGGACGCCGGTGCGGCTGGCCAGGCTGCACCGGGCGCCGTTCACCAACCGGCTGGTGGCCAAGTTCGCGCTGCCGGTGACGGGTTGGCGCGGGCGCAACGGCTGCTGATGGCGGGTCAGACCGCGAGCGGCAAGGTGCTGTCGAGGCCGTTCCAGCGGCCGGTGGCGGCGAGTTCGGCGGTGGCGGCCAGCCGGGCGACGGCTTCGGCGGCGGCCGGGCCCGGGACGGTGAGCGGGATCCGGACGTGGTGTTCGAAGGCGCCGTCCACGCCGAACCTGGACCCGGCGGCGATCCG
>NZ_LMCT01000008.1:9546-16842 GCF_001424875.1 Kitasatospora sp. Root107
GGTCTGTTCGCCGGCCTGGGCGAGGGCGCTGCCGGACAGCCCGCCGGTGCCCACCCAGAGCGCCAACCCGCCCGGGGGCAGGGTCACTTGCCAGTGCGGGAGCTGCTCGTGCAGGGCGGCGGCCAGGCCCTCGGCGCTGGCCCGTAGCCGCTCGTGCCGGTCGGCCCTGATCGCGGGCAGGTGCTCGGTGAGCATCTCGGCGGCGATCAGCTGGTCGAGCACCGGGCTGCCGATGTCGGTGTAGACCCGGTCGGTGGCCAACTGCCGTACCAGGGCGGCGTTGGCGCGTACCCAGCCGATCCGCAGGCCGCCCCAGAGGATCTTGCTGGCCGAGCCGACGGTGACCACCTGGGCGCTCCGGTCGAGTGCGGCCGTCGGGCGCGGCATGGTCAGGTCGCCGAGGCCCCAGTCCAGTTCGGCGGGGGTCTCGTCGACCAGCACGGTGGTGCCGGCCGACCGGGCGGCGGCCAGCAGGGCCCGCCGCTGCTCCTCGTCCACCAGGGCGCCGGTGGGGTTGTGGAAGTCCGGGATCACGTACGCGAGCCGGGGCGCGGCGCCNGGGGCGCGGCGCCGCGCAGCACCCGCTGCCACTCGGGCAGGTCCCAGCCGGATCCGGCGTACGGGACCGGGACCAGCCGGGCCTCGGCGCGGCGCAGCGCCTGCAGGGTGTGGGCGTAGCTGGGCGCCTCGACGGCGACCCGGTCGCCGCGGCTCAGCAGGGCGCGCTGGACCAGCTGGAGGGCGGCCATCGCGCCGGTGGTGACCAGGATCTGGTCGGGGGTGGTGGGCAGTCCGCGCTCGGTGTAGCGGCGGGCGATCGCCTCCCGCAGCACCGGGACGCCGGTCGGGAAGTTGCCGTGCCCGGCGGCGTACGCGGGCAGTTGCTCGACCGCGCGGGCGGCGGCCAGGCCGAGGTAGGGCTGCGGGGCGGGCAGTGCGGCCACGCCGAGGTCGAGGGTGCGGTCGCGCTCGTCCGGCGGCACCGGATGCAGGGCGTCGGTGGGTGGCCGGCTGCCCTCGGGCAGGGTGGTCCAGCTGCCGGAGCCGCGGCGGCTGCGCAGGTACCCCTCGGTGCGCAGCGCCTCGTACGCGGTGGCCACGGTGGTGCGGCTGAGTTCGAGCACCTGGGCCAGTTCGCGTTCGGCGGGCAGTCGGGCGCCGACCGGCAGGCGGCCCTCGGAGACCAGCAGCCGGACCTGCCCGGCCAGCGTCCGGTAGGCGGGCCGGTGGCCGGTGGCCTCGGGCAGCGGGGTGCCGCGCAGCAGGCGGGCCAGCGCGGGCGGGGTCACGGTGCTCTGCCACTCGGCCATCTGAATCAGTCCAGTTGAGAGGAATTGGCCCTGGCTGGTGGCCAGGTGGACTCCCCATGATGGCAGGGCGGCCATCGAGCCGCCACACCCCTGGCCGCACAGCATCCGAAGGAGCCACCCAATGGCCACCCTCTCCGCCGTCCCCCGGACCACCTGGAGCACCGACCGGCTGGGCCGCCGGCTGCCCCAACTCCTGCTCGGCCTCTGGCTCTACGGCACCAGCCTGGGCGTGATGGTGCGGGCCGGCCTCGGGGTCAACCCCTGGGACGTGCTGAACCAGGGCATGGTGCACCACTTCGGCCTGAGCATCGGGAACTGGGTCACCATCATCGGCGCGCTGGTGCTGCTGCTCTGGATCCCGCTCCGGCAGGTCCCCGGCATCGGCACGATCGGCAACGTGCTGATCCTCGGGGTGGCGATGGACCTCACCATGGGAGTGCTGGACACGCCCGGGAACTGGCCCGCCAGGATCGCCCTGCTGGCCACCGGCATCCTGCTCAACGGCCTGGCCACCGGCCTCTACATCGGCGCCCGGTTCGGCCCCGGCCCCCGGGACGGGCTGATGACCGGCCTGCAGCGCAGGACCGGCCGCTCGGTGCGCCTGATCCGCACCGGCATCGAACTGACTGTGCTGGCCATCGGCGTCCTGCTCGGCGGCACGGTGGGCGTCGGCACCGTCGCGTACGCGCTGGCGATCGGGCCGCTGGCCCAGTTCTTCCTGCGCTGGTGCACTGTCCCGGAGAGCCGGTAGCAGTACGGCCGACTTCCCGGCGACATACCTCGCGCAGCGCCCGAAAGGGATGAACTTGCCCGTCCGGGGCCGGTGCTCGTCGCGCGGCGGGGCCGGAACCTCGTAAGGTCGTCACCGTGTTGGACGAGATGCGGATACGGGATCTTGGCGTCATCGACGACGCGGTGGTCGAACTGGCGCCCGGCTTCACCGCCGTCACCGGTGAGACCGGGGCGGGCAAGACCATGGTGGTGACCAGCCTCGGGCTGCTGCTGGGCGGCCGGGCCGACCCGGCGCTGGTGCGGCGCGGCGCGGACCGGGCCGTGGTCGAGGGGCGGCTCTCGCTGCCGCCCGGCTCCCCGGTGCTGCAGCGTGCCCTGGAGGCCGGGGCCGAACTGGACGACGGCGCGCTGCTGCTCAGCCGTACCGTCTCGGCCGAGGGTCGCTCGCGGGCCCACGTCGGTGGCCGGTCCGTGCCGGTCGGCCTGCTGGCCGAGCTCGGCGAGGACCTGGTGGCCGTGCACGGCCAGACCGACCAGCAGCGACTGCTCCGGCCGTCCCGCCAGCGCGGCGCGCTGGACCGGTACGCGGGCGCCGCGGTGTCCGGGCCGCTGGCCCGCTACCGGGAGACCTACCGGGCGCTGCGCGAGGTGGCCGCCACACTGGACGAGTTGACCGTCCGGGCCAGGGAGCGGGCCCAGGAGGCCGACCTGCTGCGGTTCGGCCTGGACGAGATCGCGGCCGCCGAACCGGTCGCCGGGGAGGACACCGAGCTGGCCGCCGAGGCCGAGCGGCTCGGCCACGCCGACGCGCTCTCCTCCGCCGCCACCCTGGCGCACGCCGCCCTCGCAGGGGACCCGAGCGACCCGGAGGCGGTCGACGCGGGCACCCTGGTGGCCCAGGCCCGCCGCGCGGTGGACGGTGTCCGCCAGCACGACGAGCGGCTGGCCGGTCTGGCCGACCGGCTGAACGAGGTCGGCTACCTGCTGACCGACGTGGCCCAGGACCTCGCCGGGTACGCCGACGACCTGGACGCCGACCCGGTCCGGCTGGCCGCGGTCGAGGAGCGCCGCTCGGTGCTGGCCCAGCTGCTGCGCAAGTACGGCGGCCCGGAGAACACCCTGGCCGAGGTGCTGGCCTGGGCCGAGAACGGCTCCGCCCGGCTGGCCGAGCTGGACGGCGACGACGACCGGATCGACCGACTGACGGAGCGGCAGACGACGCTGCGTCAGGAGCTGACCGAGCTGGCGGCCGAGGTCTCGGCGGCCAGGCAGGCCGCGGCCGGCCGGTTCGCCGAGGCGGTCTCCGCCGAGCTGGCCGAGCTGGCCATGCCGCACGCCCGGGTCACCTTCGACCTGGCCCGCACCGACGACCCGGCCGGTCTCGAGCTGGACGGCCGCACGGTCGCCTTCGGCTCGCACGGGGTCGACGAGGTGGAGGTGCTGCTCGCCCCGCACCCCGGCGCCTCGCCGCGCCCGATCGCCAAGGGCGCCTCGGGCGGTGAACTGTCCCGGGTGATGCTGGCCGTCGAGGTGGTGTTCGCGGGCGCCGACCCGGTGCCGACCTACCTCTTCGACGAGGTGGACGCGGGCGTCGGCGGCAAGGCCGCGGTCGAGATCGGCCGCCGGCTGGCCAAGCTCGCCGAGACCGCCCAGGTCGTGGTGGTCACCCACCTTCCGCAGGTGGCGGCCTTCGCCGACCGGCACCTGGTGGTGGAGAAGACCCACGACGGCACGGTGACCCGCAGCGGCGTCAAGGTGCTCTCCGACGAGCAGCGGGTACGCGAACTCTCCCGGATGCTGGCGGGTCTGGAGGACTCCGAGCTCGGCCGGGCCCACGCGGAGGAGTTGCTGGCCACCGCCCGCGCGCCCCGGCTCGGTTGACCGGTCGGCGGGCGCGCCGCCCGGGTGGACGGCCGACACGTAGCGGTGCCGACTGTCCAAGAGGGCGCCGGACCTGGCAAGGTGGCCGCTGGACACTGACTGACCAGTTCATGATCGAGTCGGAGCGAGACGACGTGGACCCTTTCGCCACCAGGGCCGGCAAAGGCACCGAACCGGGGCAGCTGCACGTGGTGCTGGTGCTCTCCGCGGCCAGCGGGGGCGTCGGTGCCCATGTGCGTTCACTGGCCCAGGGCCTGGTCGCGCACGGCGTGGCCGTGACCGTCTGCGCCCCCGGCGGCACCGACGCGCTGTTCGGTTTCTCCCGGACCGGCGCCCGGTTCCACCTGGTCGACATCACCCCCACCTCCGGGGCCCGCAGCGACGCCACCGCGATCGGTGAACTCCGGCGCGCCTTCACCGGCGCCGACATCGTGCACGCGCACGGCCTGCGGGCCGCACTGCTGGCCGACCTGGCGCTGCGCACCGCAGGCCGCTTCCCCGGCCTGCGCCCGGAGACCCCGCTGGTGGTGACGTCCCATCACGCGATGCTGGCCACCGGACTCGACCGCCGCCTGCAACGCCTGATGGAGCGTCGGGTGGCCCGCTCCGCCGACCTGGTGCTCGGCGCCTCCTCCGACCTGGTCGCCCGGGCCCGCGAACTCGGCGCCACCGACGCCAGGCTCGGCCCGGTCGCCGCCCCGCCGATGCCGGCCGGCGGCCTGGGCCGGGAGGCGGCCCGCGCGGCGCTGCTCCACGGCTCCGCCGAGCGGCCGCTGGTGCTCGCGGTCGGGCGGCTGGTCCAGCAGAAGTCGTTCGGCCTGCTGCTGGACGCCGTCCGGTACGGCCTCGGCGACAGCGACCCGCTGGTGGTGATCGCCGGGGAGGGCGCCGAGCAGGACGCGCTGCGTGAGCGGATCGCCGCCGAGAAGCTCCCGGTCGAGCTGCTCGGCTACCGCACCGACGTGCCCGACCTGCTCGCGGCGGCCGACCTGGTGGTGGTCAGCAGCCGCTGGGAGGCCCGCTCGCTGGTCGTCCAGGAGGCGATGCGGGCCGGGGTCCCGGTGGTCTCCACCGCGGTCGGCGGCGTGCCCGAACTGGTCGGCGAGGCAGCCGTACTGGTGCCGTACGGCGACCCCGCCGCACTGGCCGGGGCCGTCCGTTCACTGCTCGCCGACCCGGGGCGCCGCAGCGCGCTCGCGGCAGCGGGGCGGCTGCAGGCCGAGACCTGGCCCGACGAAGCGGCCACGGTGGCGCAGGTTCTCAGCACCTACGACGAACTCGTCCAACGAAGCTGAGCTTTCGCACGGCGCCCGAGCATCTACGGTCAGGGGCTCGGGGCTCTGCTCATCGGCGGCTCCGCCGCGGGGCGAGGAGATCTGGCGCCGGGGTCACTGCGAAAGTGCCTGGCCATTTACGGACGGATCACCTTGTAAGGGTCGGCGTCGCAGTTCCCCGAGCCCTGACCGTAGACGGTTGAGCTCGTGCCAAGCGTCGGCGTCGCCCACGCGGCGGAGCCGCGCATCAGCAGAGCCCCGAGCCCCTGACCGTAGACGGTTGAGCWCGTGCCAAAGGTCGGCGTCGCCCAGGCGGCGGAGCCGCACATCAGCAGAGCCCCGAGCCCCTGGTGGCTGATGCCCGGAGGGCCGGTTCAGAGGGTGGCCTGCTCTCGTTCGCGGCCGTCGGGCTGGGCGGAGAGGTAGGCGCCCGCGCAGGCGGTGAGGCGGAGGGCGGTGTCGATCAGGGGGACGTGGCTGAAGGCCTGCGGGAAGTTGCCGACCTGGCGCTGGGCCCGGGAGTCCCACTCCTCGGCCAGCAGGCCGACGTCGTTGCGGAGCGAGAGCAGCTTCTCGAAGAGCTCGCGGGCCTCCTGCACCCGTCCGATCATCGCCAGGTCGTCGGCCAGCCAGAACGAGCAGGCCAGGAACGCGCCCTCGTGCCCGGACAGCCCGTCGACGTTGTTGCCCTCGTCGTCGTGGGTCGGGTAGCGGAGCACGAAACCGTCCTCGGTGGACAGTTCGCGCTGGATCGCCTCGATGGTGCCGATCACCCGCTTGTCGTCCGGCGGCAGGAAGCCGACCTGGGGGATCAGCAGCAGCGAGGCGTCCAGCTCCTGGCCGCCGTAGTACTGGGTGAAGGTGTTGCGGTCGGCGTCGTAGCCCTTCTCGCAGACGTCCCGGTGGATCTCGTCGCGCAGGGCCTTCCAGCGCTCCAGCGGGCCCTCGGCGGGGGTCTGTTCGATCAGCTTGATGGTGCGGTCCACCGCGACCCAGGCCATCACCTTGGAGTGCACGAAGTGGCGGCGGGGGCCGCGCACCTCCCAGATGCCCTCGTCCGGCTCGCGCCAGTGCTGCTCCAGGTAGGTGATCAGCTTGAGCTGGAGCAGGTGGGCGTGGTCGTTGCGGGTCAGGCCGGTCATGTGGGCCAGGTGCAGGGCCTCGACCACCTCGCCGTAGACGTCCAGCTGGAGCTGCCCGGCCGCGCCGTTGCCGACCCGGACCGGCTGGGAGCCCTCGTACCCGGGCAGCCAGTCCAGCTCGGACTCGGTCAACTCCCGCTCCCCGGCGATGCCGTACATGATCTGCAGGTTCTCCGGGTCGCCGGCCACCGCGCGGAGCAGCCACTCGCGCCAGGCCCTGGCCTCCTCGCGGTAGCCGGTGCGCAGCAGCGAGGAGAGGGTGATCGCGGCGTCCCGCAGCCAGGTGTAGCGGTAGTCCCAGTTGCGTTCGCCGCCGATGTCCTCGGGCAGCGAGGTGGTGGGGGCGGCGACGATCCCGCCGGTGGGGGCGTAGGTGAGCGCCTTGAGGGTGATCAGCGAGCGGACCACCGGCTCCCGGTAGGGGCCCTGGTAGGTGCACTGGGCGACCCAGTCGCGCCAGAACTCGACCGTGCCCGCGAGCATCGCCTCGGTGTCCGGCGCGGCGGGCGCGGGCAGGTGGCTGGCCTGCCAGGTGAGCGCGAAGGCGATCCGCTCGCCGGCCTCGACGGTGAAGTCGGCGTACGTGGTCAGGTCGCGCCCGTAGGTCTCGGCCACGCCGTCCAGCCAGACCGAGTCGGGCCCGGCCACCGCGACGGTGCGGTGGCCGCCGTCGGGCTGCTCGACCCGGTGCACCCAGGGCACCACCCGGCCGTAGCTGAACCGCATCCGCAGGGCGGAGCGCATCCGGACCCGGCCGGAGAGGCCCTCGACGATCCGGATCATCTGCGGGACGGCGTCCAGACCGGCCAGCGGGCGGGGCGGCATGAAGTCGATCACCCGGACGGTGCCGCCCTGGGCGTCCCACTCCTGCTCGAGGATCAGCGAGTCGCCCCGGTAGCGGCGGCGGTCGGCGGGCACGGCGGGGGCACCGGCGGTCGGCGGGATCGGGATCTCGCC
>NZ_LMCT01000008.1:16943-230819 GCF_001424875.1 Kitasatospora sp. Root107
ACCCGTGTTCGTCGGTCCCCAGCAGACCGGCGAACACGGCAGGAGAGTCGAATCTGGGCAGGCACAGCCAGTCGACCGCCCCGTCCCTGCTGACCAGGGCGGCGGTCTGCATGTCCCCGATGAGTGCGTAGTCCTCGATACGGCCGGCCACGTGGGTCTCCAGTTCGCAAGATGTGCTCGGCGGCCACCGATGGCGGGGCGCGCGGATGCTGCGGGGCCGGAGAGTCCGGGCGGTGGCGGCTGGTGGCCACCTGGTCGGGGCTGGATGGGCCCCTGGCCTGGACGGGGTGAACTGGTGCGGGGAGGCGGCGTGTCCGGTCGCGCATCGGGGACCGAGAGGCGTCGTCCTGACCCCTCGCCCTCCGCGTGCTCTGTCTGTCGGCGATGCGTCCGTGCAGAATACGTCGGCGGCACAGGCCGGGGCACCCCGAAGAACCCCTGTTCGTCAGCTGTCGCACCGTTTGACGTCACATTGGTCCGGCTGGGGCAGTCGGACTGACCCGTACGAACCAGGCGGAACTGATCCTTCCGGGCCAGGCCGGACGGTGACCGGGGAACGCCGGATGAACTCCGGGCGGGCGCGCCGAGGTGCCCGCGACCGCGTCCACCGCCTCGCGCTGATACCCTGGTATCCCGTGGACTGGTGGGCATTCGCCCCGAGCCGCCAACCCCGACGACCCCGCCGGAGCAGCCGAAAGGCTCCCGGCCGAGTGCGAACTCCTCGTCGGCGAGGCGACCGGCGGTCCCTCCACCGGCGTCACCTTCGACAGCGACCCACGGGAGCCCCCTCTTGGCACAGCCCCAATCCGGCAAGGCAGCGAACGGCCGCGCCGTGACGACCAAGCACCTCTTCGTCACCGGGGGTGTCGCCTCCTCGCTCGGCAAGGGCCTCACCGCCTCCAGCCTCGGTGCCTTGCTGAAGGCACGCGGTCTGCGTGTGACGATGCAGAAGCTCGACCCCTACCTCAACGTGGACCCGGGCACCATGAACCCGTTCCAGCACGGTGAGGTCTTCGTCACCGACGACGGGGCCGAGACCGACCTCGACATCGGTCACTACGAGCGCTTCCTCGACACCAACCTGCACGGCTCGGCGAACGTGACGACCGGCCAGGTGTACTCGACGGTGATCGCCAAGGAGCGCCGCGGCGAGTACCTGGGCGACACCGTCCAGGTCATCCCGCACATCACCAACGAGATCAAGTCCCGGATCCGCCGGATGGCGACCGAGGACGTCGACGTGGTGATCACCGAGGTCGGTGGCACCGTCGGCGACATCGAGTCGCTGCCGTTCCTGGAGGCGGTCCGCCAGGTCCGCCACGAGGTCGGCCGGGACAACGTCTTCTTCGTGCACGTCTCGCTGCTGCCGTACATCGGCCCCTCGGGCGAGCTGAAGACCAAGCCGACCCAGCACTCGGTCGCGGCCCTGCGCAACATCGGCATCCAGCCGGACGCCATCGTGCTGCGCGCCGACCGCGAGGTGCCGCAGGCCATCAAGCGCAAGATCTCGCTGATGTGCGACGTGGACGAGGAGGCCGTGGTCGCGGCCATCGACGCCAAGTCGATCTACGACATCCCCAAGGTGCTGCACTCGGAGGGCCTGGACGCGTACGTGGTCCGCCGCCTCGACCTGGCCTTCCGGGACGTCGACTGGACTGTCTGGGACGACCTGCTGCGCCGGGTGCACGAGCCCCAGCACATCGTGAAGGTGGCGCTGGTCGGCAAGTACATCGACCTGCCCGACGCCTACCTGTCGGTGACCGAGGCGCTGCGCGCGGGCGGTTTCGCCAACAACGCGCGGGTCGAGATCAAGTGGGTGACCTCGGACGACTGCCTGACGCCCGAGGGTGCGCAGGAGCAGCTCGGCGACGTGGACGCGATCTGCATCCCCGGTGGCTTCGGCGACCGCGGGGTGGACGGCAAGGTCGCCGCGATCACCTACGGCCGGGAGAACAAGATCCCGCTGCTGGGTCTCTGCCTGGGCCTGCAGTGCGTGGTCATCGAGGCCGCCCGCAACCTGGCCGGCCTGCCGGACGCCAACTCCACCGAGTTCGACTCGGCGGCCAAGTACCCGGTCATCTCGACCATGGCCGAGCAGCTGGCGATCGTGGACGGCAAGGGCGACCTGGGCGGCACCATGCGGCTCGGTCTCTACCCGGCCAAGCTGGCCGAGGGCTCGATCGTCCGTGAGGTCTACGGCGGCGAGCAGTACGTGGACGAGCGCCACCGCCACCGCTACGAGGTCAACAACGCGTACCGCGCGGACCTGGAGAAGACCGGCCTGCAGTTCTCCGGCCTCTCCCCGAAGGGCGACCTGGTCGAGTACGTCGAGTACCCGCGCGAGGTCCACCCCTACCTGGTCGCCACCCAGGCGCACCCGGAGCTGAAGTCCCGGCCGACCCGCCCGCACCCGCTGTTCGCGGGTCTGGTGGCGGCGGCCATCAAGATCAAGACTGCCGCCGAGTAACTCTCGCGGTCGGTGGACGGCGGTCGTGCGATTCTTCGCGCGGCCGCCGTTCTGCGTGGGTTAGTGTCGCAGTGACGAAAAGGGGAGTGCGAGATGACGGACGGTCAGCGACAGATCCGGGACCAGGCGGAGGAGTGGCCCGTACGGTCCAGTGAACAGCCCTTCCAGGGGCGGGTCACCGGGGTCCGGACGGACGAGGTGCTGATGCCGGACGGGAGTTATGCCCGGCGGGACTACCAGACGCACCCGGGCTCGGTCGCGGTGCTCGCGGTGGACGAGCAGCAGCGGGTGCTGATCCTGCGCCAGTACCGGCACCCCGTGCGGCAGCGGCTCTGGGAGCTCCCGGCCGGGCTGCTCGACGTGCCCGGGGAGAACCCGCTGCACGCCGCCCAGCGCGAGCTCTTCGAGGAGGCGCACTGCAAGGCGGGGGAGTGGCGGGTGCTGGTGGACTTCTACACCTCGCCCGGGGGGACGGACGAGGCGCTGCGGCTGTTCCTGGCGACCGATCTGTCGGCGGCGGACGGGGATCGGTACGAGGCGCACGGGGAGGAGCTGGAGATCGAGACGGCGCGGGTGCCGCTCGGTGAGCTGCTTCAGCTGGTGCTGACCGGGGAGCTGCACAACCCGACGCTGATCACCGGGACTCTGGCGTTGCACGCTGCACTGACCTCGCCGGCCGGGCTGGACGCGCTGCGGGCGGCGGAGTCGCCTTGGCCGGCGCGACCGTTCAGCTAGGCAGCTGCGTCCAGTCGGCACACGCCAGGGGCTCGAGGAACTGCGACGCCGACCTCGTGCAAGGTGATCCGTGCGTAAGGGGTCAGGCACTTTCGCAGTGACCCGAACGCCAGATCTCCTCGCAGTTCCCCGAGCCCCTGGTCTGCTCTCGCTGAGCACCTGCGTCCGCATGGGTGATTTGGTGGTTGGTAGTACTGGTGTCACCTCTTGTGCGGGTGGTGGGCCGAACTACGCTTCCCGAACGGGGCCCCGGTGTGGGCCCGTCTGCTGACCGGTCGGGAGTGGCGCAGGTGGCGAGGAAGACGGCGACGATGGACGCACGGCCCGCCCCGGTTCCTGGTCAACTGCCGGACGGGCCCGGGCTGTTCGTCGGGCGTGGCGCCGAGCTCGCGGTGTTGGCGGCGGCCCGTACCAAGGTGGTGGCGGGGCGGTGCCCGTTGCTGGTGGTGGCGGGGCGGCCGGGGTCGGGGCGGACCTCACTGGCCGTCAGGTTCGCTGCCTCGGTGGCGGAGGAGTATCCGGACGGGGTGCTGTTCGCCCGGTTGTCCGCGCCGGACGGGAGCAGGGTGGCGCCCGGGACGGTGGCGCGGCGGCTGCTGGAGCAGCTGGGGGAGCCCGCTGCGGGGGCGCTGCCCACCGGGGCGGAGGAGGGCGAGGACGATCCCGCCTGTGCGGCCGTACGGGCGGCGGTGAGCGGGCGCCGGGTGCTGCTGGTGCTGGACGACGCGCGGGATTCGGGGCAGCTCTGGCCACTGCTGGCGACGGCGCCGGAGGCGCTGGTGGTGGTCACCACGGCGGGGCCGCTGACCGGGATCGAGGGAATTGATCCGGTGATCCTGGGCGGGCTGTCCCAGTCCGCGTCGGTGGACCTGCTGAGTGGGCTGGTCGGCGGGACCAGGATCAGCTGTGACCCGGTCGGCGCGGCTGGACTGGCCGAGAGCTGTGCCTGCCGTCCCACCGCGCTGCGGCTGATGGCGGGCTGGCTGCGGGCCGCCCCCAAGGCGGCGGTCACGGACGCGGCCCGGGAGCTGGCGCTGGCCGTCGAGGTGCGGACACCGCCGAAGCCGGACCGGCTCCGGAAGAAGCGCAAGGGCAAGTCCGAGCCGATCGCCGAGCCGACCCCGGAGGGGCCGGTCCCGGTGCCTGACGGCGACCCGCTCGGGGCGGCGTTCACGCTGCTGCACCGGTCGCTCCCGGCGGCCGAGGCCCGGATGCTGCGGATGCTCACGCTGGCGCCCGCGCAGTCGGCCGATCTGCGCACCGCCTCGGCCCTGGTGGGCTGCCCGGCGCCCGAGGCAGCGACGCTGCTGCAGAAGCTGACGGAGCGTGAACTCCTGGACCAGGACGGCGAGTCAGCCGACGGCACGCCCCGGTACCGGGTGCCCGGGCGGCTGTACGGACGGCTGGTGGCGCTGCGCGAGGAGCTGGACCGGCCGTCCGAGCTGGAGCTGGCCAGGGCACGCCTGCTGGAGCGGCTGGTGCGGCTGGTGGAGTCGGCCCGGGCGCTGCTCGACTCGGCCGCCGGGCCAGGCCCCGACCCGCTGCCCGGGCCGCTGCGGCTGCGGACGCCGGCGCAGGCCAGGATCTGGCTGACCGAGCAGCGCGGCCAGCTGCTGGGCGCGGTCGGGGACGCGATCGGCCGGGCCGATCTGGACGGTTCGGCCGGCCGGCTGGTGACCGCGCTGCTGCGGGCGCTGCCGCTGACGGGCCAGGCCGCCCCGGCGGATCTGTACGAGCTGCACGGGCTGGTGCTCAAGGTGGCCGAGCGGAGCGGGAACAAGCGCCGGACGGCCGCCGCACTGCTCAACCTGGGCGATCTGCAGGCGGCGGCGGGCCGCTGGGAGCCGGCCGCCGAGCGGTACCGGGCCGCGCTGGAGCAGGGCCGCGAGGTGGACGACGAGGTGGCCTGTGCCCGGGCCCTGGAGGGCGTGGCGGAGAGCCGGCGGGCGCTCGGCGACCCGGTGCGCGCCGCCGACTGGTACGGGCGGGCGCTGGAGCTGCGGCAGGGTCTGGGCGACCACCCGGCCGAGGCCAGGCTGCTGGCCCGGACGGCCGAGGCGCATCTGGCGCAGCGGCGGTTCGAGGAGGCCGAGCGGGAGTACCGGGCCGCGCTCGCGGTCCTGCGGCGACTGGGCGACGAGCGGGGGCAGTGGGCGGTCGCGGCGGCCCTGGAACACCTGCGGGGACTGGTCGAAGCCGAGCGGGGCCGGGCGACTTCGGAGTGATGTCCGGAAGGTCGCTTTGCGCCTGGATTGCCAGCTGATGTGGGAGGCAAGCCTACGAATCTGCCAATGTGTCCAGCGGATTTATTCACTTTGGAAGGCTGACGGATCACCTGGGCTTCATTACACTCGACCTTAGTCGCGTAGCGAAGCGTGCCCCGGCGTCTCCGGAGGTCTCCACGTGCGCGTTGCCCGCCGGTGTTCTCCGGCCGGGCCCCAGAGGCAAAAGGGACGTGTTCAGTCGTGAAGGTCGGCATCCCCCGCGAGGTCAAGAACCACGAGTACCGCGTGGCCATCACGCCCGCCGGCGTGCATGAGCTGGTCCGTAACGGACACGAGGTCGTCATCGAGGACGGCGCCGGTCTCGGCTCCTCGATCCCCAACGAGGAGTACGTGGCCGCCGGCGCCACCATCCTCCCCACGGCCGACGAGGTGTGGGCCGCCGCCGACCTGCTGCTGAAGGTCAAGGAGCCGATCGCGCAGGAGTACCACCGCCTGCGCAAGGGCCAGACCCTCTTCACCTACCTGCACCTGGCCGCCGACAAGGCCGGCACCGACGCGCTGGTCGCCTCCGGCACCACCGCGATCGCCTACGAGACCGTGCAGCTCGCCAACGGCGCCCTGCCGCTGCTCGCCCCGATGTCCGAGGTCGCGGGCCGGCTGGCCCCGCAGGTCGGCTCATACCACCTGATGCGCCCGGCCGGCGGCCGCGGCACCCTGCCCGGTGGCGTGCCCGGCACCCACGCGGCCAAGTGCGTGGTCATCGGCGGTGGCGTCTCCGGCTGGCACGCCGCCACCATCGCGATCGGCATGGGCTACGAGGTGACCCTGCTGGACCGTGACATCAACAAGCTGCGTGAGGCCGACAAGATCTTCGGCACGAAGATCAAGGCCATCATGTCCAACGCCTACGAGCTCGAGAGCGCCGTGCTCGAGGCCGACCTGGTGATCGGCGCCGTGCTGATCCCGGGCGCCAAGGCCCCGAAGCTGGTCACCAACGAGCTGGTCTCCCGGATGAAGCCGGGCTCCGTGCTCGTCGACATCGCGATCGACCAGGGCGGCTGCTTCGAGGACTCCCGTGCCACCACGCACGCCGAGCCGACCTTCCCGGTCCACAACTCGGTCTTCTACTGCGTGGCCAACATGCCGGGCGCCGTCCCGAACACCTCCACCTACGCGCTGACCAACGCGACGCTGCCGTACGTCGTCGAGCTGGCCAACCGGGGCTGGAAGGACGCGCTGCGCCGCGACGCCGCGCTGGCCAAGGGCCTGAACGTGCACGAGGGCCAGATCACCTACGGTGCCGTGGCCGAGGCCTTCGGCCTGCCGTCGGTCTCGCTGGAGAGCGTGCTCGCCTGACCCCGCTGACTCCCCGTCAGCACCCGCCGAACGCCCCCGACCTGCTCCCCTCAGGCCGGGGGCGTTCGGTCTGTCCGGCTGCCCTCCGGACGACGTATGTCGACAATTCAGGGTGGTCGGGTGACCGTGTCAATTTATGCGCTCGCTGTCACCCGGCGCAGAAACGTTAGTGGCGTGGGGCCTCACAAGCCTTGACACTGACCGGCCCGATGGCCGACACATCCGGCCCACTACCGTGGATTGTGTTGCTGCGAACGCCGCAGACAGCCTAGAGTCGCAAACCGTCGGCATGCTGCCACGCTGACGAATCGACAACAGTCCTGGATGCCCAAGGAGGTAAGACGACTTGTGAATGAGTCGACATTTGCTCCCGGGGGTGGTCAGCCGGGACTGGCGGAGCACTCGGTCGCGGTCCGTACCTTCGAGGCACGTCAGAACACCGCACCTGCCCCCACTACCGACGAGGCTGACCTGCCGTCACACGGCCTGGCCTACGGCGACTTTGCGTACGGCTCCTACGACGACCCGGACGCCGAGTACGAACCAGACCCGGAGTACGCCGCGACCCTGGCCCCCGACGCAGCCCGCCAGCGCCGTGAGCGCGTTGGCCCGACTGGTCGC
Source organism: Kitasatospora sp. Root107 (assembly GCF_001424875.1). Lineage (GTDB taxonomy): Bacteria > Actinomycetota > Actinomycetes > Streptomycetales > Streptomycetaceae > Kitasatospora. The sequence continues at coordinate 24,348 of NZ_LMCT01000008.1, forward strand.
CCGCTGCCCTATTTCCCGATCCCCGCGCCGCTGGCCGAACACGGTCCCGCGCAGATCATCGCGATGTGCAACCAGAAGGGCGGCGTCGGCAAGACCACGTCGACCATCAACCTGGGTGCCGCGCTGGCCGAGTACGGCCGCCGGGTCCTGCTGGTCGACTTCGACCCGCAGGGCGCGCTCTCGGTCGGCCTCGGGGTCAACCCGATGGAACTCGACGTCACGGTCTACAACCTGCTGATGGAGCGGGGTCTGACGGCCGATGAGGTGCTGCTGAAGACCGCCGTGCCCGGCATGGACCTGCTGCCCTCGAACATCGACCTGTCGGCCGCCGAGGTCCAGCTGGTCAGCGAGGTGGCGCGCGAGTCGGCGCTGGCACGGGCGTTGAAGCCGCTGCTGCCCGACTACGACTTCGTCATCATCGACTGCCAGCCGTCGCTCGGCCTGCTCACCGTCAACGCCCTGACGGCGGCTCACAGCGTCATCGTCCCGCTGGAGTGCGAGTTCTTCGCACTGCGCGGGGTCGCGCTGCTCACCGAGACCATCGAGAAGGTCTGCGAGCGGCTCAACCCCGACCTGCGGCTCGACGGCATCCTGGCCACCATGTACGACTCGCGCACGGTGCACAGCCGCGAGGTGCTGGCCCGGGTGGTCGAGGCGTTCGGCGAGCACGTCTTCCACACCGTGATCGGACGGACCGTCAGGTTCCCCGAGACCACCGTGGCGGGCGAGCCGATCACCACGTACGCGACCAACTCGGTCGGCGCCGCCGCCTACCGCCAGCTCGCCAGGGAGGTGCTCGACCGGTGCCGCCCCGCCGAGTGAGTCTCCCGGGTGCCGACGAGCTGTTCCGGACCACCGGCGGGATGGCACTGTCGCCCTCCCTCAGCCGGCCCGAGGCACCCCGCACGGAGACCGCCCGGAGCACCGAGAACCGGAGCACCGAGAAGGGCGGGCCGACGGCGGAGGTCCCGCAGGCCCGTGCCGAGTCCCAGCCCGCAGGACCCGAGGAGCCCACGGGGGAGGCCGCCCGGCGGCCCCGCCCCCGGGGCCGGGCCCCGCGCCGCCCGAGCGGACGGGAGCGGCACGACGAGAAGATCACCGTGTACGTCTCGGCCGAGGAACTGATGGACCTGGAGCACGCCCGTCTGGTGCTCCGCGGCGAGCACGGCCTCGCGGTCGACCGCGGCCGGGTGGTCCGGGAGGCGATCGCCGTCGTCCTCGCCGACCTGGAGCAGCGCGGCGAGGCCAGCATCCTGGTCCGCCGCCTCCGCGGCCGCTGAGCTTTCCGCCGGCGGCACCACCAGGGGCTCGGGGAACTGCGACGCCAGCCTCAGGAACGTGATCCGACGTAGCTGGTCAGGTACTTTCGCAGTGACCCGCACGCCAGATCTCCTCGCAGTTCCCCGAGCCCCTGGACCGTAGATGCCTGAGCAGAACGCTGGCTTTCAGGTGCGGCTGGAGAACTTCGAGGGGCCGTTCGACCTGCTGCTGGGGCTGATCGCCAAGCACAAGCTGGAGATCACCGAGCTGTCGCTGTCGCGGATCACCGACGAGTTCATGGCGTACATCCGCGCGATGGGCCCGGACTGGGATCTGGACGTGGCGACCGACTTCCTGGTGGTGGCCGCCACCCTGCTCGACCTGAAGGCGGCCCGCCTGCTGCCCGCCGCCGAGGTGGAGGACGAGGAGGACCTCGCCCTGCTGGAGGCCCGCGACCTGCTGTTCGCCCGGCTGTTGCAGTACCGGGCGTACAAGCAGGTGGCCGCGGTGCTGGCGGACCGCTGGGCGGCCGAGTCGCGGCAGCGGCCCCGCACGGTCGGGCTGGAGCCGCAGCACGCCGAGCTGCTGCCCGAGGTGGTGATCAGCATCGGCCTGGAGGGCTTCGCCCGGCTGGCGGCGAAGGCGATGACGCCCAAGCCCAGGCCGGTGGTCTACGTCGACCACATCCACTCCCCGCCGGTCAGCGTGCGGGAGCAGGCGGCCCTGGTGGCCGAACTGCTCCGGACGCTGGGCGAGGCCGACTTCCGCCGCCTGGTGGCCGACGCGGGTGACAACACCCTGGTGGTGGTGGCGCGCTTCCTGGCCCTGCTGGAGCTGTACCGGGAGCGGGTGCTGGACTTCGACCAGCCGGAGGCGCTGGGTGCGCTGACCGTCCGCTGGGTGGCCGAGGCCGACCGGCGGGTCGAGGTCACCGACGAGTTCGACCGCCCGCCGGAGCCGACCGAGAAGGAGCCGTCATGACCGAGGAGCCGTCACGGCCCGCCAGGCGCTCGCTGGGCGTCCCGGGGCAGTCCCGGGCCGGGGAGTGGCAGGAGTCCGTCTACGGGGCGGTGCAGGACGGCCAGGAGTGGGTGGAGCCGGAGGCCGAGGTGGCCGCGGCGGCCGTCGAGGCGTTCGTCGAGCCGTCGGCGGTGCCATTGCGCGCCGAGCTGGAGGCAATTCTGCTGCTGGTCGACGAACCGGCCACCGAGCGGCACCTGGCCGCCGTACTGGACCGTCCGGTCGCCGAGGTGGCCGCGACCCTGCGCGAGCTGGCCGCCGAGTACACCGCCCAGGGCAGGGGCTTCGACCTGCGGTTCGTCGCCGGGGGCTGGCGGTTCTACACCCGGGCCGACTGCGCGCCGGCCGTCGAACGGTACGTCCTGGACGGCCAGCAGGCCCGGCTCACCCAGGCCGCGCTGGAGACATTGGCGGTCGTCGCGTACCGGCAGCCGGTGTCGCGCAGCCGGGTCTCGGCGGTCCGTGGTGTGAACTGTGACGGCGTGATGCGTACCCTGGTACAGCGAGGACTGGTAGAAGAGACCGGCTCCGAGCCGGAAACAGGTGCAATCCTGTATCGGACGACGAACTACTTCCTGGAACGGATGGGGTTGCGCGGCCTGGAGGAACTCCCGGAGCTCGCGCCCTTCCTGCCCGAGGTCGACGACGTGGAAGCGGAGTCCCTCGAAGGCACGATGATCGCGGAGGCGGTCGCCGCCGCACGTGCGGACGGCAGGGAAGTGCAGTGAGGTCGGCCGGGCACGACGAGCACTTCCAGACGGAACACGACGTACGGATATTTTGATGCGTAGCAGTGGCAACGGCAGGAACAGCAGCGGCGGTGGCGGGAGCCAGGGCCGTGGCGGACAGGGCGGGGGCGGCCGGGGAGGCGACTCGCGCGGCGGTTCGTCGTACGGCGGCAGCGGCGGTGGCCGTAGCGGTGGCGCGCCCGGTGGCGGCCGCAGCGGTGGCGGTTCGTCCTTCGGCGGCGGCGGTGGCGGCCGGGGTGGCGACTCCCGTGGGGGCTCGTCCTTCGGCGGCGGTGGCAGCCGGGGTGGCGACTCGCGTGGCGGTTCGTCCTTCGGCGGCGGTGGCCGCGGTGGCGACTCCCGCGGCGGTTCGTCCTACGGCGGGAGCCGGGACGGGCGTGGCGGCGGTGGCGGCTCCTTCGGTGGCAACCGCAGCGGCGGCGCGTCCGGTGGCGGTCGCAGTGGTGGCGGTTCGTCGTTCGGCGGCGACCGCCGCGACGATCGTCGTGACGACCGGCAGTACCCGGACCGTCCGCTCCGCCCGGAGGAGCGCAAGTACGACCGCCCCGAGTTCGGTGGCGGCCCGCACGCGTACCCCAACCGTGGCAGCGCCGCCCGCAAGCCCAGCCCGGCCCCCCGGCCGCGGCGTGAGGGCCAGGGCGCCCCGGGCGACCCGCGGCGTCAGCCGCAGCGGACCCGTGAGCTGCAGGGCAAGATCGAGGACGCGGTGCTGGCCCGGCACGAGCAGGGCCAGGGCGTGAAGGGCGGGAACGAAGAGGGCGAGCGCCTGCAGAAGGTGCTGGCGCGCGCCGGTATGGGCAGCCGTCGGGCCTGCGAGGAGCTGATCGAGCAGGGCCGGGTGTCGGTCAACGGCCAGCAGGTCACCGAGCAGGGCAAGCGGGTCCAGCCGGAGACCGACGAGATCAAGGTGGACGGCCTGACCGTCGCCACCCAGTCGTTCCTGTTCTTCGCGCTCAACAAGCCGGCCGGCGTCGTCTCCACCATGGAGGACCCGGACGGCCGTCAGTGCCTGGGCGACTACGTGAACAACCGGGAGACCCGGCTGTTCCACGTGGGCCGGCTGGACACCGAGACCGAGGGCATCATCCTGCTCACCAACCACGGTGAGCTGGCCCACCGCCTGACCCACCCCCGGTACGGCGTCACCAAGACCTACCTGGCCGCCATCCAGGGCCCGATCCCGCGTGACCTGGGCAAGACGCTGGCCAAGGGCATCGAGCTGGAGGACGGCTACGCCCGCGCCGACAGCTTCAAGGTGGTCTCCAACGTCGGCAAGAACTACCTGGTCGAGGTCACCCTGCACGAGGGCCGCAAGCACATCGTGCGGCGGATGCTCTCCGAGGCGGGCTACCCGGTCGAGAAGCTGGTCAGGACCGCCTTCGGTCCGATCACGCTGGGCGACCAGAAGTCGGGCTGGCTGCGCCGCCTGACCAACCCCGAGGTCGGGCAGCTGATGAACGAGGTCGGTCTCTAGCACCGGTCGCCCCGGAGGGCCTTCCCGTCACATGGCGGGGAGGCCCTCCGGCGTTCGGTGGGGTTGTGTGAGCCTGAGCTCATCCGGCTTGTCAGCTCAGGGACTCGTGGCGGAGGATGGCCAGCGGACAACGGCGCGCCGAATGGCGGATCTGCGCCACCAGGGGTGGTGGCGAGGGGGAGCCGGTGGGGGAAGGGAACAAGGTGCTCGACTCTTTCGGGGTGCTCGGCCTGGGAAGGCCAGACGGCCAGGTGTACGCGGCTCTGGTGATAGCGCCGCAGTCGACGGCGGACGAGATCGCCACGCAGTGCGGCCTGACGCTGCAACAGGGCCATGCCGCGCTCGACCGGCTGGCCGACCAAGGCATGATCACCCGTGCCCCGGTGGACCGGGAGCGCTATCTCGCGGTCGCCCCCGACGTGGCCATCGGCACCCTGATCGGCCACCGCGAGGCCCAGCTGCGCAGCGCGAGGGCCGAGATGCACCGCCTGATGGACGCGTTCCGGGAGGCCTCCCGGTTCACCGACCCGGCGCACTCGGTCGAGGTCCTGACCGGCGGTGAGGCGATAGCCCAGCGGCTGGAGCACCTGGTCGAGACGGCCCAGTACCAGGTGCGCGGCTTCGACTGCCCGCCGTACATCCAGGACCCGGTGGCCAATCTGCCCCGGCAGCGGCAGCAGCTGCGGGCCGGGGTGCGGTTCCGCACCGTCTTCGACAAGGAGGCGGTGGCCTGGCCGGGGCGGCTGGAGAAGGAGATCCTGATCGGTGTCGCCGACGGCGAGGAGGCCCGGGTCAGGCCGGTGCTGCCGATGAAGATGATGATGGCCGACGACCGGATGGCGATCATCCCGATCAGCGTCGGGGATGCGGTGCTGGACGCCGCGTACGTGATCCACCCGTCGGCGCTGCTGCAGGCCCTGGACGGGCTGTTCGAGGCGGAGTGGGAGCGGGCGGTGCCGCTGCAGGCCGCGATCGGGGACGGCGACGGCGGGCCCGGGCCCGAGGACGACCAGCGCAAGCTGCTCGGGCTGCTGGCGGCCGGGCTCACCGACGAGTCGATCGCGCGGTCGCTGGGCTGGAGCGCCCGGACCACGCAGCGGCGGTTGCAGGCCCTGATGCGGGAGCTCGGCGCCACTACCCGCTTCCAGGCGGGCATGGCGGCCCGGGAACGCGGCTGGCTCTAGGCACACGCGCTGGCGTCAGCCACCAGGGGCTCGGGGCTCTGCTCGTCGGGCGGCTCCGCCGCCGGGGGCGACGCCGACCTCAGGAGCGTTCAACGTGCGTACAAGGTCAGGCACTTTCGCAGTGACCCGAACGCCAGATCTCCTCGCCCTGCGGCGGAGCCGCAAGTCAGCAGAGCCCCGAGCCCCTGGACCGTAGCTGCCGGAGCACCTGCAAAAGGCTCAGCTCCAGGGGAGCAGGGTGGCCCAGCTGCCCGAGGCGTCGCGTTGGAGCTTCTCCAGGCCGATCACGGCGGTGCGGTTGAGGCGGCCGTAGATGTGCGGGAAGCGGATGCCGGGGGTGGCGCCGGCCGGGGGTGTGCCGTTGGGGGGCTCCCACTTGATCATCGGCTCGACCAGCTTCTCCTCGATGAGCAGGGCCATCAGGGGATCCCGCGTGTCCCGGAAGAAGGCGTTGGCGACCGCGAGCAGGGTCGTCTCGTCGGCCGAGCAGTGGATGAAGCCGTCGGTCAGCAGGGAGGCGGCGGTGTACGGCCGTCCAGGGTCGCGCAGCCAGTCGTCCAGGGGTGCGAGATGGTAGATCATGGCTCCATTTTTACCGGAGTTGACGGCATTTCACCGGAGTTGACCGGCTGATCCGGGGTCAGAGTCCGGCCACCTTGGCCGTCGCCGAGACCTCGTACACCAGGGTGACGGTGCGTCGGCCGCCGGGCGGCAGGGTGAGCTGCCAGCGGACGATGCCGTCGGCGTCGAGCTCGTCGGGGGCGGGGGAGCAGAGCTCCTTGCGCAGCCTGACCTCCACCGCCGCGACCTCGGAGACCGGGATCCGCTCCCGGACGGTGACCGGCTGGTCGGTGCGGTCGTCCGGGCCGGTGAAGCGGGACAGGTGCAGCCGGACCGTGCGGGTCTGCACGGTGCGGGAGGACAGGGCGCCGGCGCTGCTCCGGGTCTCCTCGGTCTCCCGGAGCACCCGGTAGGCGTCGGAGCTGCCGAAGGACAGCTCGGCGGGGGCGCCGGGTGCGGTGAACGCCAGCTCGGCGCGGCCGGTGAAGCCGCTGCCCAGCACCAGGTCGACCGGCCCGGCCAGCAGGGCGTGGCCGGACGCGTTGGTGAACCGGGCGACCCGGGTGACCAGCGGGGAGAGTTCGGGGGCGCAGCCGTACTCGCTGCTGGCGGGGGTGCTGAAGACGGTGAGCGGCACCCGGTGCGGGCGGCCGTCGCCGGGGATCCGGGCGGGGTCGGGGGCGCGCAGCACCCGGACCTCGCCGCCGTCGTCCACCCCGGGCAGGCCGTCGGCGGCAGGGCCGGTGGAGCCGATCTCCTGTTCGCGCAGCTCGACCTCGACCGTCCGGCGCTCCTCGGTGGTGCGCGGACGGAGCGTCAGGACGTCCTCGGTGAGCCGGGGCGGTTCGCCCGCGAGGGCGGAGCGGGCGGTGGAGAGGGTGAGCTGGACGCCGGACCAGTCCTCGCCGGTGCGCTGCCAGACCACCGCGCCGGTCTCCAGGGTGAGGGCCCCGTCCTCGGCCAGGGTGGCCCGGTAGGCGGGTCGCCAGAGGGCGCACGGGGTGAGGTGACTGACGGTCAGCCGGCCCGGGCCGCCGGGCGTCTCGACGGTCAGCTCCAGGAAGCCGAGCAGCTCGGGCGGCGCCTCCTCGGTCAGCTCCAGCGCCGCCTCCGCCCGGAGCAGCTCGTCCTCCGCGGTGACCAGCCGGGCGTCGGTGGCGCGCAGCCGCTCCCCGTACGTCTCCCGCTCGGCGTCCACCCGGTCCAGCTCGCGGGACCAGCGGGCCGGCTCGGTCTCGCCCTGCCCGGCGCCCTCGGCGATCTCCCGGAGCAGGTCGGCGGCGAGCTGGGCGAGCAGGGCCAGCCGGGCGGTCAGCCGGAGCCGTTCGGCGCCGAGTTCGGCCTGCTCCTGTTCCAGCGCGTGCACCCGGTGCCGGAGTTCGGAGTCCGCGTCGGCGGGCGGCACCGGTGCGGGCGGAGTCCAGACCCGGGTGATCCGGGTGTCCAGCACGCTGCCAGTGGAGAGTTCGGCGCGCAGCGTGAGGTCGGCGGCCAGCGCGGTGACCGGGCCGAGGCGCAGCCGCTGGACGCCGGGGGCGAGGTCGAGCTCGACCGAGCGTTCGACCAGAGCCCGGTCCTCCAGGCAGGTGACGGCGGTGACGGGGAGCGGTGTGGTGGTCGTCATTTCAGTTCCTCCGGTCTCCGCCGTGCAGGGTCTGGGCAGCGGGGATGCGGATCTCGTAGCCGCCGTCCAGTTCGGCCCGGCCGTGGGCGGGCAGGTCGACCCGCCGGAGCCGGGTACCGGGCGGGCAGTCGTCGGACGGTTCGTCAGGGGCCGACCAGCCGGGCCGTTCCTGGATCTTGACGTCGGCTTCGGCGGTCACCGGCACCCGTTCGCGGACCTCGACGGTGACCGGCCTGGCCAGCCGGTTGGCCAGCTCGAGGTGCACCCGGTGGTCGAGCACCAGGACGTTGTTGCGCAGCCCCGCCGTCGACTCGTGCAGCTCGGTGCGCCGGGCCACCCGGACGCCCTCGGCCACCCCGAGCCCGAGCCGCCCGGTGGCGCCGGGGGCCAGCGTGGGCAGTGCGGCGGTGCGCAGGAAGTCGCCGTCCACCGAGACCTCGACCGGCCCGGCCAGCAGGGCCCGGTCGGTGGAGTTGGTGAGCAGCAGGGTGCCGTAGACGGTCTCCTCGACCGAGGGCACGCAGACGTACTCCGGCTCCAGCGAGAGCGGGATCTCGCCGATGGTGACGGTGTGCCAGCCGCCGTCCGAGGGCAGGTCGACCGGGGCGGCGGTGTCGAACCGCTGGTCGAAGGACCCGGCCGAGCGGCGCGGCGGCACGGTGTGCGGGGGGAGTGCGGCGGTCAGCGCGGGCGCGGCGCGGTGCTGCTGCGGCGCGGCGGCCAGTTGGCCCCGGCGCGGGCCGGTCGGGCCCTGCAGGGTGAGCGCGGTGTAGTCCAGCCAGCCGGCGCCGGGGTGCGGCGGGGCGGGCTCCGGCGGCGGTCCGGTCGGCGGCGGTGCGAGCGGAGCCGCGCCGGCCATCGGTGCGGCCGGGGGTGCGGGCGCGGGGGCGCCGCCGTACCCCTGCGGCGCGCCGCCCGGGGCCCCGCGGAAGCCGTCCCTGGGCATCGCACCCCGGGTCCGCATCGGCGAGACGCTCTTGCGGTGCGCCACCTCGTCCTCGTCGTCGCTCGCGGAGGCGGCACCCACGGCGGCGCCCCCGAACCCGACCGCGGCCGGGCTCCCGGGGCCGACCGGGCCGCGGCGCACCGGGCGCGGCCCCGCCGCGTCGTACGCCGCGAACAGTTCGCCCAGACCGGGCGGGGCCTCCCGCCAGCCGGACGGCGCCGGGGCTGCCTGGCGGCGGCCGATCCGGACCGACTGCAGCCGGGGCAGGTCGGTGCGGCGCTGCAGGTCGGCGGTGGAGAGGCCGAGCCGGACGCCCGTCCAGTCCTCGCCGGTGCGCTGCGCCACCGAGGCCCGCAGCACCAGCTGCCCGCCGGGGTCGCCCTGACGGTGGCTCAGCCGGTAGGTGGGCACCCAGCGGGCGCCGGGGACGCCGTACTCCAGCTCCAGGTCCACCGTGTCGGCGGCCGGTCCTTCGGCGGTCAGCGTGAGCAGGACGGTCGCGGTGCTCGTGGTCGGGGCGGCGTGCTCGGTGTCGGGTGCCGACTCCAGCCGGTCCTGGGCGATCTGCAGGGCGTGCTCGGCGAGCCGGCTCTGCTCGGCCAGCCGGGCCACGTCGGCCTGCAGGACGGTCAGCCGGGCGGCCACGAAGTCGGCCAGCTCCAGCCAGGCGTCGGCGGGGGTGCGGCGGCCGGCGGCGCGGCGGCGGGACGGCGCGCAGCGCGGTCAGCTCGGCGATCCGCTCCTCGCCGCGGCGCTCGCGGGCCCGGGCGGCGTCGTACTCCTGCCGGGCCAGCTCGCAGGCGCGGCGCAGCTCCGGGGTCTGAGCGGGGGCCCGGAGTTGGGCCGTGTACTCGACCCGGGCCTCGGTCACCCGCCAGCCCGCCCCCCGTACGGTGGCCCGGACCGACGACGGATCCAGCGCCGTCGGCAGCCCGGTCAGCCGAACCTGCCCGTCGGCCGGTACCGCCCCGCGCGCCCGCCGTCGGCAGAGCGCCCCGGTGGCGTACACCACCACCTCGTCCAGTACCGACTCCACTCGAACCCCTTCCGCGTGCCTGGTGAGCGTGGCTCAGTCTGCCGGGCCCGACTGACGGTGTCAGCGGATTTGCAGTCCGCGCGTCGCCCGGACCCGGTCGGTCTCAGCTGGGCCGGGCGGCGGATCGGACCTGACAACATCCGGACGGTGGCAGCCGTCGGAGCCTTCGGTGCGAGAAGATTGGGCCGACCCTGGCCCTACCGCCTTCAGGAGACGCACCCGTCATGCGCACAGTCGCCGTAGTCGGCACCGGACTGATCGGCACCTCCGCCGCGCTCGCCCTGACGGGGCGTGGGCTGCACGTGTACCTGGAGGACGCCGACCCGGACGCGGCCAGGACGGCGGAGTCGCTCGGGGCGGGCAGCACCGAGGTGCCGGACGGACCGGTGGATCTGGCGATCATCGCGGTGCCGCCCGCGCTGGTGGGGAAGGTGCTGGCGGACTGTCAGCGCCGGGGCCTGGCGCGCTGGTACACCGACGTGGCCAGTGTGAAGTCCGGGCCGGGGGTCGAGGTGGCCGCGCTCGGCTGCGACACCGTGAACTACATCGGCAGCCACCCGATGGCCGGCCGGGAGCGTTCGGGGCCGCTGGCGGCCCGGGCCGACCTGTTCGAGGGGCGCCCGTGGGTGCTCACCCCGACGGCGGACACCGACACCGAGACGCTGAACGCGGCGCTGGAGCTGGTCGCGCTCTGCGGCGCGATGCCGATCGTGATGGACGCCGCCGCCCACGACCGCGCGGTCGCGCTGGTCTCGCACGCGCCGCAGCTGTTCTCCTCGCTGGTCGCCGCCCGGCTGGAGCACGCGGACGAGACCGCCATAAGGCTGTCCGGCCAGGGGGTCCGTGACGTCACCCGGATCGCCGCCTCCAACCCCGCGATGTGGGTGGACATCCTGTCGGCCAACGCCGGCGTGGTGGCCGAGATCCTGGAGGAGCTGGCGGGCGACCTGACCGACACGGTCACCGCGCTCCGGGCCATGCAGGCCACCGACGAGGGCGAGCGGCGGGCCGGGGCGGCCGGGATCGAGGCTGTGATGCGGCGGGGCAACACCGGCCAGGCCCGGATCCCGGGCAAGCACGGCGCCCCGCCCACCCGGTACGAGACGGTTGCCGTGGTGCTGGGCGACCAGCCGGGCGAGCTGGGGCGCCTGTTCGGCGAGGTCGGCCAGCTCGGGGTGAACATCGAGGACGTGGTCATCGAGCACTCCTCCGGGCAGCAGGTCGGCTTCGTCCAGCTCGCGGTGGCGCCGTCGGCGGTCAAGCGGCTCACGGTCGCGCTGCGGGCCCAGGGCTGGAGCGTCCGGGACTGACCCGCCGTCAGGGGCCCGGCTTGTTTCAGAGCGAGCGGAGGAACTCCCGGACCGCCGCCGCGAAGCCGGCCGGGTCGGCGTCGTGCACGAAGTGGTCGGTCTCCAGCGTGACCAGCCGGGTGTCGGGGCGGCGGTCGGCCATCGCGCTGGCCTGCTCCTCGGACAGGCAGGGGAACTTGCTGCCGCGTACCAGCAGGGCGGGGCAGTTGCTGCCGAGCCAGTCGGCCCAGTGGTCGCCGCGCACCTGCTCCTCGGAGCTCACGGTGTCCGCCGGGTGGAACGGCAGCCGCCAGCCGCCGTACGGGAGCTCACGGAGCCGGTGGCCGACCATCGGGGCCAGCGGCCCGAGCGCGGTGACCAGCTCCTCCCGGGTCGGGGCCGTCCACGGCATCTTCAGGACGAAGGACAGCGGGCTCGGCCCGGCCGGCAGCTCGGCCGGCCCCTCCTCGTTGATCAGGGCGCTGACCAGCTCGGGGTGCCTGGCCGCCAGCTGGTACGCGGTGATGCCGCCGCCGGAGTGCCCGAGCACCGGGATCGGCCCGAGGTCGAGGTGGTGCAGCAGCGCCACCACGTCCTCCAGGTAGCCCTCCCGGCTGTACTCGGCGGTCCGGTCGGAGTCGCCGTGCCCGCGCTGGTCCGGCGCGATCACCCGCCACTCCGGCCCGAGTGCCTGCGCCATGGCGGCGAAGCTGTGGCCCTCCGAGACGTGCCCGTGCAGGGCGAGCAGTGGCCGTCCCGGCCCGCCGAAGTCGAGGTAGGACAGGCGGCGACCCGCGAGGTCCAGCTCGGTACGGGCGGGGGCGGTGGTCTCGATCACGGTCATGGGCATGGTGTGGCTCCTCCTCGATCGGCCTCGGACGACTCCAACTCTAGGGGAGATACATACGTTTGTCCAAGACTCTTGTACAAGACCTCCGTCTAATACAAACGTATTGATTCTCGGGGGTTGGCCGGAGGACCAGCGCGGGGGCCAGCCGGAGAGGCGGGGTGAGGTCAGCCGGTCGGCTGGGCCTCGGCGCAGGTGGTGGAGTGGTCGGCCACCACCTCGCCGACCACCGGGAGGGCCGCCACCTCCGGCGAGCAGACGGCGCTGGCGGTCAGACTCCAGCCGCCCGGAGCCTGGGCGATGTCCCCGACGGTGTTGTTGCTCGCGGCCTGGCCGGGGGTGGCGGCGCAGGTCAGGGCAGCGAGGGCGAGGGCGGCGCCGGTGAGCATTCGGTTCATGGCCGGTCCAACGAGAGCGGGGCCCGGCGGTCACTCGGCCGGGACCACGGCGCGGGTCGACTAACCTTGGTGTAGTTCCTGCCCAGATTCAGTAGAGAGGTTCGTGCCGTGGACACTGCCGACCGAGCGAACACCCCGGTCGTCGTCGCCATCGACGGACCTTCCGGCTCCGGCAAGTCGACCGTCTCCCGGGCGGTCGCCGCCCGGCTCGGGCTGAGCTTCCTGGACACCGGCGCGATGTACCGCGCGATGACCTGGTGGATGCTGGCCAACGAGGTCGACGTCAACGACGCCGACGCGGTGGCCCTCGCCTGCGGCAAGCCGGTGATCGTCTCCGGTACGGACGCCGCCGGGCCGACCATCACGGTGGACGGCCAGGACGTCTCCGGACCGATCCGCGGCCAGCAGGTCACCTCGCAGGTCAGCGCGGTCGCCGCGGTCCCGCAGGTGCGGGCCCGGTTGGTCGAGCTGCAGCGTAACTGCGCGGAGGTGGCCGAACGCGGCATCGTCGCCGAGGGCCGGGACATGGGCTCGGTGGTGTTCCCGGACGCCACCCTCAAGGTCTTCCTGACCGCCTCGGAGGCCGCGCGCGCCGCGCGCCGCGCCACCGAGCTGCGGGCCAAGGGTCTGGACGAGGCGACCATCACCGCGATGGCCGCCGACCTGGCCCGCCGGGACGCGGCCGACTCCTCCCGGGAGACCGCCCCGCTCACCCAGGCCGCCGACGCGGTACGGGTGGACACCAGCGAACTGACGCTGGAGCAGGTGATCGACACCATCTCCGGCCTGGTCGAGCAGAAGGCCGGGCTCTCCGCGGTCTGACGACCGCTCACATTCTCGCGTCCGCTGGAACGAACCGGCGGCTCGCACCGCGCTGCCCCCTCGGGGCAGGTACGCACGGCGCATCCCTGGGAAGGGAAGCACCGGGAAAAGGAAGTACAGAAGCATGAGTATCGAGACCAACGGCGCCGTGGACGACGCCGACTACGCCGAGTTCATGGCACTGGCCGCCGAGGAGGGCTTCGAGGGCGAGGACCTCGAGGGCCTGAACGAGGGCCCGATGCCGGTGCTGGCCGTGGTCGGCCGCCCCAACGTCGGCAAGTCGACCCTGGTGAACCGCATCATCGGCCGCCGCGAGGCGGTCGTCGAGGACAAGCCCGGTGTCACCCGGGACCGGGTCAGCTACGAGGCGACCTGGAACGGCCGCCGGTTCAAGGTGCTGGACACCGGTGGCTGGGAGATCGACGTCCTGGGCCTGGACGCGATGGTCGCCGCGCAGGCCGAGCTCGGCATCGAGACCGCCGACGCGGTGCTCTTCGTGGTGGACGCCAACGTCGGGGCCACCGACACCGACGAGGCCCTGATCAAGATCATCCGGCGGGCCGGCAAGCCCACCGTGCTGTGCGCCAACAAGGTGGACGGCCAGTCCACCGAGGTCGAGGCCACCTACCTCTGGTCGCTCGGCCTGGGCGAGCCGTACCCCGTCTCGGCCCTGCACGGCCGTGGCTCCGGCGACCTGCTGGACGCCGTGATGGCCGCACTGCCCGACGCCCCGCCGCAGACCTTCGGCGTCCCGACCGGCGGCCCCCGCCGGGTGGCGCTGATCGGCCGGCCGAACGTCGGCAAGTCCAGCCTGCTGAACAAGGTCGCGGGCGAGGAGCGGGTGGTCGTCAACGAGCTGGCCGGCACCACCCGTGACCCGGTCGACGAGATGATCGAACTCGGCGGCAAGACCTGGAAGTTCGTCGACACCGCCGGTATCCGCCGTCGGGTGCACCTGACCGCGGGCGCGGACTTCTACGCCTCGCTGCGCACCTCCGCCGCGCTGGAGAAGGCCGAGGTCGCGGTGGTCCTCGTGGACGCCAGCGAGACGCTCGCCGAGCAGGACACCCGGATCATCACGATGGCCGTCGAGGCCGGCCGGGCCGTCGTGATCGCGTACAACAAGTGGGACCAGATCGACGAGGAGCGCCGCTATTACCTGGAGCGCGAGATCGAGAAGGATCTCGTCCAGGTCCAGTGGGCGCCCCGGGTCAACGTCTCGGCGAAGACCGGCCGCCACATGGAGAAGCTCGTCCCGGCGATCGAGACCGCGCTGGCCGGCTGGGAGACCCGGATCTCCACCGCCCGGCTGAACGCCTTCCTCGGCGAGCTGGTGGCAGGCCACCCGCACCCGGTCCGGGGTGGCAAGCAGCCGCGCATCCTGTTCGGCACCCAGGCGGGCGTCAAGCCGCCGCGGTTCGTGCTGTTCGCCTCCGGCTTCCTGGAGGCGGGGTACCGCCGCTTCGTCGAGCGCCGCCTGCGGGAGGAGTTCGGGTTCGTCGGGACGCCGATCTCGATCTCGGTCCGGGTGCGTGAGAAGCGCAAGCGCACCAAGTAAGCAGTAGGCAGTGACATGCGGAAGGGGCCAGGCGGTTTGCCTGGCCCCTTCCGCATGTCTCAGTGCTGGGCCGGGGGCAGCGAGAGCATGCTGCGGTGGCGCCCGCCGACCGCCGGGGAGAGGTAGCCGGTGGCAACCCAACCCTGGCCGGTGGCAGGGGTGTTGGACTGGGCCGGCATGAACTGCGGGGTGCCCTGGGCGTGACCCGGGTAGGTGTGGAAGGTCTGCTGCTGGGGCGGGTACGGCTCGGTCCGCCCGGTGGCGTACGGGTCACGGGTGGCGAAACCGGTGAAGCGGAGGTCCTCCTCGCCGCTCCGGTCGCCGGGCAGGGCGCGGAAGAGCCGGCGGTACTCCGAGTACAGCGCGTCGTAGATCGGGGTCGGCGAGGTGGGGTTCTCCGCGTCGTACGACGGGCGCATACCCGGGATGGGACGGCTCGTGGGCTGGCGGTGGGCGGCGGCGACCTCGTAGCTGTACACGTAGGACCCAACGAGTGAGAGCGGCATGAGATGCGGGCGAGAGGCTCTCGCAGCTCCTGAGGTTGCACTGTCCAGGGGCTCGGGGAACTGCGAGGAGGTCTGGCGCCGGGGTCACGTACGAAAGTGCCTGACCACTTACGTACGGATCACCTGGTACGAGGTCGGCGTCGCAGTTCCCCGAGCCCTGGTGGCTGATGCCCGGAGCGGAGTGCCGACAGGGGCGGCTCAGGTGCCGGCGAGGGGGAGGGAGGCGGCGACCAGGAGGCCGCGGGTGGTGGCGCGGTCGAGGGCCTGGCGGAGCAGGTCCTCGCGGGGCTGGCGGCCGATGGTGCCGGCCGGGGCGGCGTACATGGTGACGGCGGAGAGCTGGCGGGCGGCGGAGCGCCAGGCTTCGGTGACCTGGAGAGGCTGGTGGGCCTGCCACCAGGCGGCGTTGGTGCCGGCGGGGGTGGGGTGCAGGATCGCGTGCAGCTGGCCCATCGCCATCAGGACCGACCAGCCGGGGAGCTGGGCGGGGGCCTTGTTGACGTCCTCGACGAACTGGAAGCCCTGCTCGGTGAGCAGGTCGAGGAACTCGTCCTCGCCGGTGGTGTTGCCGGGGCGGCCGACCGGGCCGGTCGGTTCGATCACCAGGGCGGCGTGCCCGGTGTCGCCGCAGAGCACCAGGCCGCAGGTGATGCCGAGGACGGCGGGCTGCCCGGTGCTGGAGACCGAGGCCTGCCCGGCGACCGGAGGGGCGGGGGCCGGAACGGGGGTGGGCGCAGGGGCCTGGGACTGGCTGATGCTGCGGACGGCGCCGGCCAGCTGCTCCTCGGAGACCGGGACCACCTGGGAGGGGATGCAGCGGGAGTGGGCGAAGGCGAGCACCGCTGTCTCGTCGGCGACGAAGAGCACCGTGCTGGTGGCCTCCCGGCTGGAGTCGCCGGGGGTTCGGCAGGAGGTGCAGTCGTAGCTGTCGGGCGCGTGGGCGCCGGCGAGCAGACTGTCTGCCTCGTCGTCGCCGATCTCGGCGCGGACCTCGTCGCTGACTTCGAGCATGCGCGGCACGGGGGACTCCTCGGTTGGTCGTGGGGGTGGCGGGCACACCCGATCGGCATTACCAACGGGCCGTTGTGGCTGCGGTCACGGGTCCGAGTGATCGTGACGGGATTTGCCCCGAATTCGACTGCGCCGCGTAGAGCAGAGGTCGCAATCTGTCGACATTGTGCGCGAGCTCACAGGGGCTCGAATGTGCCCCAGGCCACTCGAGGGGGAGGTTTGATCATGGAATGGGAGCCGAAAACGGACATAAGACCCACAATTGCTTGATCTTTACTGTCGGTAACAGGTGCCTGAGCTGGGTAAACCCGAAAACGTTTGGAACCTGCCTATCCGGCTCGTAGCTTCGTAACCAGTGCAACGAGCACTACCCGGGTTCACCTCCCGGTGCACGGCCCGCCGGTTCCCACCGGTGCGGCAGGTGCCCACCAGCGTGACTCGCTCGTAAGGGCGGCGCAGGTGTGCGGGAGGTTGCCGGGGCGGCGCGCACGTTGATTCAGAGACGTGCACGGCCGTCTTGCGGACGCGGCAGACGAAATCACGCTCTTCCAGGGCTTGGTTCCGCATGCCTGCCCGGGATTGTCGAGAGGATACTCATGACCTTCCGTAACGAGACCGCCGCTGCCACCACCGCCGTCAAGCGCAACCGCGTTCGGCTGGCTGTCATGGGCGGCGCCATTGCCGTCCTGCCCGTGGCCGGCCTCGTCACGGCCAACTCGGCCTCCGCCGCCTCTGTCTCCACCTGGGACAAGGTCGCGCAGTGCGAGTCCACCGGTGACTGGAGCATTGCCAACGGCAATGGCTTCTACGGTGGCCTGCAGTTCACCTCCAGCACCTGGGCCGCCTTCGGTGGCACCTCGTACGCCCCGCAGGCCAACCAGGCCAGCAAGGCGCAGCAGATCGCCATCGCCGAGAAGGTGCTCGCCTCCCAGGGCCCCGGCGCCTGGCCGGTCTGCTCCGTCAAGGCCGGTCTGACCGCGGGCGGCGCCGCCGCCGACGTCGACACCTCGACGAGCACCAGCACGTCCGACACCAAGGCCTCGCGCTCCGAGACCCGTGCCACGGCGCCGAAGAGCACCGCCACGGCTGCCCCGAAGGTCGAGACCAAGGCCGCCGCCGCCCCGAAGGCTGCCGCTGCGCCGAAGGCCGAGACCAAGGCTGCTGCCCCGAAGGCCGCCACCCCCAAGGCCGAGACCAAGGCCCCCTCGGCCCCGGTCAAGTCCAACGGTGGCAACTACACCATCAAGAGCGGCGACACCCTGAGCAAGATCGCCGCCGACAAGGGCCTGGACTGGAAGACGGTCTACAGCAACAACGCCTCCGTCCTCGGTGGCAACCCGAACCTGATCTTCCCGGGCCAGGTCATCTCGCTCTGATCGACGCCTGACGCTCGCTGAGCCGACTGCGCATCACCACGGCCGCCCCCTCCCTTGCGGAGGGGGCGGCCGTTGCGCGTCGTGGTCGTGGTCGTGGTCGTCGTCGTCCGGACGGACCGGCCGCGGTGCCGGGCGGCCGGGGCCGTGCCTTCATGAGGCCATGCGACCGATACTGCTGCCGACCCTCGCCGCCGCACTGCTGACCGCCGCCGCGCTGGTCCCGGCAGCGGTGCCCGCCGCTGCGGCGAACTCCGTGCCGGACGCCACCTGGGAGCGGCTGGCCCGCTGCGAGAGCGACGGCGACTGGCACGCCGACACCGGCAACGGCTTCTACGGCGGTCTGCAGATCTGGCCGCCGAGCTGGCGGGAGGCGGGCGGGCTCCGGTACGCCGACCGGCCGGACCGGGCCCCGCGGCGGCACCAGATCACCGTGGCCGAGGAGATCCGCCGGCAGCAGGGGTGGGGAGCGTGGGGGCACTGCGCCCGGGAGATCGGCCTGATCCGCTGACCCGTCGGCTGCCAGGATGGGTGCATGGAACTCTTCCCCCGCGAGCGGGCCGACCCGGCGCCCGGGGTGGTGCACCTGCCGGACTGGCTGAGCCTCGCCGAGCAGCGCGAGCTGGTCGCGGCGTGCCGGGAGTGGGCCCGCCCGCCGGCCGGGATGCGGACGGTCCGGATGCCGAACGGTGGCGAGATGTCGGTCCGCTCGCTGTCGCTGGGCTGGCACTGGTACCCGTACCGCTACGTCCGGACGGTGGAGGACGGTGACGGTTCGCCGGTCAAGCCGTTCCCGCCGGTGCTGGGCGAGCTGGCCCGGCGGGCGCTGGCCGACGCGTACGGTCCTGAGCCGACCGGGATCGCGGGCACGACCGGCTACCGGCCCGACATCGGGGTGGTGAACCACTACGCGCACGGCGCACACATGGGCCTGCACCAGGACAAGGACGAGCAGGTCGACGCCCCGGTGGTCTCGCTCTCGCTCGGTGACAGCTGCGTCTTCCGGCTCGGCAACACCGAGACCAGGACCAGGCCGTGGACCGACCTCGAACTGCGCAGCGGCGACCTGCTGGTCTTCGGCGGCCCGATGCGCTTCGCCTATCACGGCGTGCCCCGCACCCACCCGGGGACGGCCGATCCGGCGCTCGGTCTGGTGGGTCGGATCAATGTGACGATCCGTCAATCCGGCTTGGTTTAGTGCCAGGTCGGTGACGGTTCGTCGACAGGGATCGCGAGCGGAGGGTCTCATTCACTAGGGTGGCGCCGACAGTTGACCGAGTGCGGCCGATTCGTGGGGGCGAAACCTTGTCATCGCAACTGAACGTGAATCCAGCGGAGCTGGACAGCGCGGCCACGGTGGTCACCGATCTCAACGGGGAACTCAGGCCGGTCTCGGACCGGGCGGTCAAGGACGCCGACGAGGCGTCCTCCTCCACCGCCGGCTGGTCGGTCTCCGGTCAGCTGGGCCAGATCGCGGACAGCTGGCGTGGCGCGCTGACCGGTCTGCACCGGTCGATGGACGGCAACGCGGACGCGCTGCGCAGCACGGCCGGACAGCACCGCGGCAACGAGCAGTTGGTGGCCGCCTCGATGAGTCAGGTGGGCTAGCGATGGCCAACAGCTTCGCGCTTCTGATGAAGCAGAACTTCGGCGACCTGGAGGCCGCCGCGGCCTCCTGGCGCAAGCTCGGCGAGGGCAGTGGTGAGGCCCAGGCGCGCCACCGGAGTCAGGTGTCCGGTGCGCTGCGCCGGTCGGGCTGGGCCGGCGACGACGCCGATGCGGCGTACGGGAAGCTGGAGCGGGCCGAGGAGCAGCTCGGGATCGTGAACGCCGAGGCGATGGCGATCGCGGTCACCATCGACGCCGTGCACCAGCGGATGTCCGCCGCCCAGCAGGAGCTGCGGGCCGCGGTCTCGGAGGCGGAGAGCAACAACTACCGGGTGGACGACGAGGGTTGGGTCACCGGGCCGCAGCTGGACTCGGTGGAGCGGCACGACCCGGACGCCCAGGAGATCAACCGTCAGCAGAACGCCCGGCTGGGCGAGTTCAGGCAGCGGATCGGCGACGCGGTGCACAAGGCCGAGCAGGCCAGTGCCGACGGAGCCGCCTCGCTGGGCCAGTTGAACGGTGACGTGGTCAACGCCGACAGTGCGAAGGCCCAGGCGGAGGTCGCCAACGACGTGGCGGGGATGCGGTCCTCGCTCGGGCTGGCCTCGGTGGTGCCGAACAACGACAACCCGGCGGACAACGCCAAGTGGTGGAACTCGCTGACCCAGCAGCAGCAGCGCGAGTACCTCGCGCTCTACCCGGCCGAGGTCGGCAATCGCAACGGCATCCCGAGCCACGTCCGAGACGTTGCCAACCGGGCCCAGCTGGAACAGCAGTTGGACCTGGCCCGGAACGACACGTCCGAGGACGGCCGAAAGCGGCTCGGGGCACTGCAGAAGCTCCGCGACCGGCTGGAGTCGGAGGATCGCGACCCCAAGGGCCCCGAGGTGCTGCTGCTCGGGCTGGACCCGAAGGACGACGGCCAGGCCATCGTGGCCTTCGGCAACCCGGACACCGCGAAGAACACCGCCGTCTACATCCCGGGCACCACGGCCGAGTTGGACGGGATCGGCGGAGACCTGAACCGGATGAAGGACCTGCAGGCGGCGTCGGACCAGTACGGCAAGCCCGGGGACACCGCCACGGTCATGTGGCTGGGCTACGACGCGCCCGACGACGTGGTGAAGGACGCTCCGTTCGACAACTACGCGGAGGACGGCGCTCCCAAGCTGGACCGGTACGTGGACAGCCTCGGCGTCACGCACGACGGCGGGCCGCGCCACACCTCGGTGATCGGCCACAGCTATGGTTCGGTCGTGGTCGGAGAAGCGGCGAAGAACGGGAACGGTCTGGCGGCGGACGACATCATCGTCGCGGGCAGTCCGGGCATGCACGTCCAGCACGCCAAGGACCTGAACATCGACCCGAAGCACGTCTGGGCGGCCGAGGCGGACGGCGACCCGGTCCCGAATCTCGGGGCGCTCAAGCACGGCCGGGGTGGCTGGTTCGACTTCCCCAACACGCCGACCTCGGACGACTTCGGTGCCAACCGGATCACCACCGACGGGAACCACGGCCACAGCGAGTACTGGAACAACAACGGCAAGCCGCACAGTGCGTTGGGCAACCAGGCCGCGATCATCACCGGCAACTACGACAAGGTCGGCCTGGAGAATTGAGCATCCCGACGAGACTCCGGACGGTGGCCACCGCCGTCCTCGTACTGACCCTGCTGACTTCCTGCGGGCTCACCGCGGACTCCACGAAGGACAAGTCGTTGCGCATCGCCACCGAGGACCAGATCCGGGCCGAGCTCAAGCAAGCTTCCGACCGGGCGTACCAGGCGCTGGGGGTGAAGGGCCGGCTCGGGCAGAGTGAGACGGTCAACTTCTCCGGCTGCGAGGACCACGGTGGCTCCAAGGACGCCCGGGATGCCATCCACTTCTGGCAGGTGGACGATCTTGACCCGGCTGAGCTGAATCCGGCGGTCGAGCGCCTGCAGAAGTGGCTCAAGGACGAGGGCTGGGGCGGTCTCGGCGACCAGTGGGACGCGAACAAGGTGGACCACGAGGTCTGGGGCAAGAATCCGGAGAAGACCGTCGCGGTGTGGGCACAGTCGTTCCGTCCGATGAATCGGATCATCTTCCGGGTCAGCGCCGCGTGCTTCCAGCCGCCGGCCTCGTGAGGCAGATCACACACCTGGTGAAACCGGGGCAATTTCGGTAACGGTGCGGGTTTCGTTGCACTGGCGATCACGACATGGGCCTTGAATGTGAAGGCGATGCTGCGCTAATGGCAAGTAATCGTTGGTGAATCCTTGGATCTACCCGCTTGATCCATGTCACGGTTCGTCACCATCAAGCCCCTGAGCTGCGGAAACAGTTCAACGTACGGTTCGAGCATGGTTCAGCTCGACTCCCGCCCGAAGGTCGCCGGTCCGGCGGCCGGAGCGGACGCCAAGGACGGCGTCCGCTCCAAGGGCCTCAACAGCAACTCGGTCGGCCTGCTCGGGAACTCCGTCATCGGCGTCTCGACGGTGGCCCCGGTCTACTGCCTGACCACCACGCTCGGCACCACGGTGGCGGCGGTCGGGCTGCAGATGCCCGCGCTCTTCCTGGCCGGCTTCCTGCCGATGATGCTCGTGGCGTTCGCCTACCGAGAGCTCAACAAGGCCGTCCCGGACAGTGGCACCTCCTTCACCTGGACCGTCAAGGCCTTCGGCCCGCACGTCGGCTGGATGTGCGGCTGGGGTCTGGTGGTGGCCACCATCATCGTGCTGTCCAACCTCGCCGGGGTGGCCACGGAGTACTTCTACCTGCTGCTCGGTGAGGCCACCGGCAGTGAGTGGATCACCGGGCTGAACGACGACAAGCTGGTGCACGTCCTGACCTGCCTGGCGCTGATCGCGGTCGCCACCGCGATCAGCTACCGGGGTATGACCGCCACCAAGGGCGTGCAGTACGCCCTGGTCGGGCTCCAGCTCACGGTGCTCGGCATCTTCGCGGTGATGGCGATCGGCAAGGCGGTCGCCGGTGACGCGCCGGGCTCGCTGGACTTCTCCTGGAGCTGGCTCGACCCGTTCCAGGCCAGCTCGTTCTCGTCCTTCGTGGCCGGGCTCTCGCTCTCGCTCTTCATGTACTGGGGCTGGGACGCCTGCCTGAGCGCGAACGAGGAGACCGGGGGCAGCGAGAAGACCCCGGGCCGGGCCGCGCTGCTGGCGATGGTCGTGCTGGTCGGCTCGTACCTGTTCACCGCCGTCGCCGTGCAGATGTACGCGGGCGTCGGCAGCACCGGCACGGGGCTCGGCAACCCGGAGACCTCCTCGAACGTCTTCGCCGCGCTGGCCGGCCCGGTGATGGGCCCGACGCTGGGCATCCTGCTGTTCGTCGCGGTGCTCGCCTCGGCGGCCGCGAGTCTGCAGACCACCTTCATCCCGGTCAGCCGGACGGTGCTGGCGATGAGCGTCTACGAGGCGCTGCCGCCGTCCTTCACCGAGGTCAACGAGAAGTACCGGACCCCGGGCCGGGCCATCGTCACGGCGGGCGTCGGGACCGGCGTCTTCTACACCGTGATGACGCTGATCAGCGAGAACGTCCTCTCGGACACCATCGCCGCGCTGACCCTGATGATCTGCTTCTACTACTCGCTGACCGCGTTCGCCTGCGCCTGGTACTTCCGCCGGGACTTCGGCCGGTCGGTCCGGGACGCGTTGCTCAAGGTGGTCTTCCCGCTGCTCGGCGGGCTGACCCTGGCGGGCATCTTCGCGCAGAGCCTGCGCGACATGGTCAGCCCCGACTACGGCCAGGGCAGTTCGGTCTTCGGGATCGGCTCGGTCTTCGTGATCGGCGTCGGCGTGCTGGCCCTCGGCCTGGTGGTGATGGCCGTGATGATGCGGCGCAGCCCGGCCTTCTTCCGCGGCGAGGTGCTCACCCGGGAGACCCCGGCGCTGGTGCTGCCGGAGTAACGGAACGCGAGAGGCGGCCACCCCGTGCGGGGTGGCCGCCTTCGTCGTACCGTCAGACGTCCGTGAGCGTCGGCATCGGGCCCTCGGTGCGGGCCAGGTCGATCACCGAGAAGTTGGCGCCCTGCGGGTCGGTCAGCGCGGCGAACCGGCCGAACGGGCTGTCCATCGGACCGAACTGGAGCTTGCCGCCGAGCTCGGTGGCCTTGGCCACCGCCCGGTCGCAGTCCGGCACCGCGAAGTAGACGTTGAGCCAGGACGGCACACCGGCCGGGAAGCTGTCGTCCATCTCCATCCGGCCGAGGGCGGGGCCGTCTGCCAGGTTGTAGGTGCGGAAGTCGATCTGCGGGTCCGCCATCGCCTGCACCTTGTAGGGGAAGACCGCGGGGTAGAAGGCGTCCACCTCGGCGGGCTTGCGGGTGAAGACCTCGGCCCAGGAGAACGCGCCGGGCGCGTTGCGCTTCTCGAAGCCCTCGTGCTGCCCGCTCTGCCAGACGCCGAAGACCGCGCCGCCCGGGTCGGTGGCGATCAGCATCGAGCCGAAGTCGCCGACCTGCATCGGGTCCATCAGGACGGTGCCGCCGGCCGCCTTGATCTTCGCCGCGGTGGCGTTCACGTCCGGTGAGGCGAGGTACAGACACCAGGCGGAGTGGCTCTCCGTACCCGGCATCGGGGGGACCACGGCGGCCACCGCCTTGCCGTCGGAGTAGGCCTGGGTGTAGTTGCCGAACTCGGACGAGGCCTCGCCGAACGTCCAGCCCAGCACCTCGCCGTAGAAGGACTTGGCGCCCTCGACGTCGGCGAACATCGCGTCGGCCCAGCACGGCGCCCCTTCAGCGTACGCAGCCATGATCATGCCCCTTCTCTGCCTCGGGTGTGGTCCTTCGTCACCCTAAGCAGGGTCACCGAGACCCGCGCGCGCAGCGGGCCCGGGTACCCGCCGTCCGGGAACCGTAAGGTCTGCGCGGCCCGGCGGACCGCGCCTGCTCCTAGGGTGGGAAGGTCGTGAACGGAGGCTGGAGATGACGACTGACGCACAGTCAGAACTGTTGGGCGGGGCCGAGATCGGGGTGATCGGCGGTTCGGGGCTGTACGCCCTGCTGGACGAGGTCACCGAGGTACGGGTGGACACCCCGTACGGTGCGCCGAGCGACTCGGTGTTCCTCGGGGAGGTGGCCGGGCGGCGGGTGGCGTTCCTGCCCCGGCACGGGCGGGGGCACAGCCTGCCGCCGCACCGGATCAACTACCGGGCCAACCTGTGGGCGCTGCACTCGCTGGGGGTGCGGCAGGTGCTTGCGCCGTGCGCGGTGGGCGGGCTGCGGACGGAGTACGGGCCCGGCACGCTGCTGGTGCCCGATCAGTTCGTGGACCGGACCGGCGGCCGGGCGCAGACCTTCTTCGACGGCGAGCCACTGCCGGACGGCACCGTGCCGAACGTGGTGCACGTGTCGATGGCCGACCCCTACTGCCCCACCGGGCGGGGTGTCGCGCTGGCCGCCGCGCTGGCCGAGGGCTGGCCGCCGGTGGACGGCGGCACCCTGGTGGTGATCGGCGGTCCGCGCTTCTCCACCCGGGCCGAGTCCCGCTGGCATGCCGCCAACGGCTGGTCGGTGGTCGGCATGACGGGCCATCCGGAGGCGGTGCTGGCTCGCGAACTCGGGCTCTGCTACACCTCCTTGGCCCTGGTGACCGACCTGGACGCCGGGGTGGAGGCGGGGGAGGGGGTCACCCATACGGAGGTGCTGGCGGTGTTCGGACGGAACGTGGGCCGGCTGCGGTCGGTGCTGTTCCGGGCGCTGGAGAGCCTGCCCGCCGCCAGGGCGTGCGACTGCGCGCGCGCCCTGGACGGGTTGGACACCGGGCTGAGGCCCTCCGGCGATTGAGGGGCGGATAGAGGAGCGGCGTTGGGGTGCGTGCCTCGGCGTCGCGACGCCGCCCCTCAATCGCCGGAGGGCCTCAGCTGGGGCGTCGACGCCGGGTCAGCAGCCACACCAGCAGGGTGACCGCCGCCGTCCCGGCGAGCAGCAGCAGCCAGTTGCGCAGGTAGGGCAGCGCCAGCACCGAGGGGTTGCCGTGGTCCTGGCCGGCCCGCAGGACGGCGGGCAGTCCGACGGCGGTGAGCGCGGCGGCCACCAGCAGGCCGCCGCGCAGTGCCCAGCCGTGCACCGCCCGGCCGCGTGCCAGCACGGCGCCGGCCAGCAGGACCAGCGGCAGCCAGAGCCCGTCGTGGATCAGCAGCCCGCCGATCGCCCACCACAGCACGCCGAGCGGATCGCTGATCTGCGGGTCCGTCAGCAGTCCGAAGATCCCGAACCCGATCAGGGCCGCCCCGGCCGTTCCGGTCAGTACCCGCAGCATCACTGCACCTCCAGTCGGCTGACCCACTTGGTCTGCAGCACCCCGGGCCGGTTCGGCGCGATCAGTCGCGCCGGGTAGCCGTGGTCCGCGTTCAGCGGCTGCCCGTTCACCATCAGGGCCAGCAGGGTGAGCCCGTCCCGGGCGTACGGGGCGGGCAGCTCGGTGACCGCGTACGGGCCCTCGGCCTCCAACGAGACCACTCGCACCAGCGCGTCGGAGGGTGCCCCGGCCCGGTCGAGCAGGTCGCGGATCCGGACGCCGGTCCACTCCGCCGAGGCGCTCCAGCCTTCCACGCAGGCGATCGGCAGCCGGGCGGTGTGCTGCGGCAGCGCCTGCAGTTCGGCCAGGCTCAGCTGGTACGGCCGGGGCCCGGCCACGGTGAGGCGCCAGTCGGCCGGGACGACGGTGGTGCCCGCCTGGGCGGCCGTCCGGTTGACCGGCAGGCCGAGCGAGCCGATATCGGGCCGGCGCGGTGCCAGCAGGTCCGACCAGCGCAGCCAGGGCACGCTCTGGCCGGCCGTGGTCACCGTGACGGCGGCCGTCGCGACCGTGACGGAGGCCAGGAAGGCCCGCCGCCCGGGGACGGCGGCCTGGCTGCGCCACCAGTTCGCGCCGATCTGCGGGGCCTTGACCGCGATGTGCAGCAGCAGGCCGCCGACCGCCGTCCAGCCGAGCCAGAAGTGGGTCTGTCGGAAGGGGAACGGCCACGGGTACCACTGGAGGGTGTTCAGCAGCCCGGTGAACAGCTCGAGCAGGGTCGCGGCCACGAGAACGGCGATGCCGAGCCGCTCGAGCGCGTGCGCCACGCTGCGGACCGGCGGCCACTCGAACAGCTTCGGGTAGACCGTCCAGAGCTTTGCGCCGAGCAGCGGGATCGCCGCGATGCCGGCGATCACGTGCAGGCCCTGGGTGATCCGGTAGCCGTTCGCCGGGCGGCTCGGCAGGTACCGTTCGAGCCAGTCCGGCGGCTCCTGGAGCAGGTGGCTGAGCAGGCCGCTCAGGAAGCACAGCAGCAGCGCGGCGCCGAGCCAGCGACCCAGCACCACCGCCGTTCTGGGCTCGTGCAGCGGGGAGCTGAACGTCCCTTCGCGGAGCGGTCCTTGGCGCAGCACGGCGGGCGGTGGCGGCAATGGGAGGTCGAACCGGCGGCGGGCGCCGGGGGTGTCTTGGTCCACCCCGTCATCACACCGCGATCCGGCCTCCGGAGGGGGTGGCGACATGCTTACGGAAGTCGTACGGCGTGCGCGCGCCGCCTCCGACGGCCGGGGCGGGCTGGCACGCTGACGGGGTGTCCGATGAACCGTCAGTCCGCCGCCGCTGGGTCCTCCCGGCGGCCGTGCTGTCCCTGCTCGCCCTCACCGCCGCGCTGGCCGGGACGCTGCTCGGCGGCGGCACGCTGGGCAACTCCGGTCCGCTGTACGGCTGGTACGCGCTGGACGCGGTGCTGTTCGCGCTCGCCGTGGCGCTGCTGCGGCTGGCTCCGCCTGGGGTGGTACGTCTGTTGGTCCCGGTGGGTGGCGTGCTGCTGGCGGCCGTCGGGCTGCTGGCGCCGCCCCGGACCAGTGACGATGCCTACCGCTACCTCTGGGACGGCCGGGTGCAGGCGGCCGGGATCTCCCCGTACGCCCACCCGCCGGACGCCCCCGAGCTGGCCGCGCTCCGGGCCCGGGCGCCCGAGCTCTTCCCACCCACGGGGGACTGCGCGGGCTGGGACGAGCGCCGGGCCGGGCCCGGGTTCTGCAGTCACGTCAACCGGCCCGGGGTGCCGACCATCTACCCGCCGGTGGCCGAGGGCTGGTTCGCGGTGCTGTACGCGGTCGGTGGCCGGTACGGCGTGCGGGTAGCCCAACTGGGCGGCTTTGTCCTGGTGTTGGCAGTCGGTTGGGTGCTGTGGGCGGTGCTACGGGAGCAGCGTTGGCGGGTCGCGCTGTGGAGCTGGTGTCCGGGGGTGGTGGTCTGGGCGGTCAACGACGCGCACGTGGACACCTTGGGCGCACTGCTGCTGCTCGGCGGCCTGCTGGCGGCCCGGGGCGCACCGGACCGGGGGCGGACAGCCCTGGCGGGCGCGTTGCTGGGGCTGGCGGCCGCCGCCAAGCTGGTGCCGGGGATCGCGCTGCCCGCCGCGCTCTCCGGCGTGCTGGCCCGCCGTCCGCGCACCGGCCTGCTCCTGCTGCCGCTCACCGCCCTGGCGGCCTTCGCGCTGAGCTACCTGCCGTACCTGCTGGGCTCCGGCCGCGCGGTGCTCGGCTACCTGCCCGGTTACCTGCGCGAGGAGGGTTACGACCAGGGCGGCGGAGTCGACCGCTTCGGGTTGGTGGGATTGCTGCTGCCCGGCCAACTCGCCCCGGTGGCAGGTGTCCTGGTGCTCGGGGTGGTCTGCTGGTACGTGCTGCGGCACGGCGACCCCGACCGGCCGTGGCGGGGTGCGGTGCTGCTGCTCGGCAGCGCCCTGCTGGTCGCCACGCCGGCCTACCCCTGGTACGGGCTGCTGCTGGTGGCGCTGATCCCGCTGGACGGCCGCTGGGAGTGGCTGGCCGTCCCGGCGGCCGCACAGGTGCTCTATCTCGGGGGTGGCGCGGTCCAGCAGGCTGCGTACTGGCTGGCGCTCGGCGCGGTGCTGGCCGGTGCGCTGGTCAGACGGCGAGCGCTGGTCAGGCGGCGGGCCGCCGCAGGGTGATGAAGTGGCGGCCGTGGGCGATCCAGCGTTCGGTCTCGGTCAGCCCGGCCCCGGCGGCGTGCCGGGCTGCGCCTGCGGCGTCCACCCTGGCCCAGCCGAAGGGCGGGCCGAGCCGGTGGTCGGCGCCCTCGATCCGGACCGTCAGCCGCTCGTCCAGGCCGCCGGAGCCGGGCTCCACCTCGGCCAGCAACAGGCCACCAGGGGCGAGGAGCTGGGCGATCCGTCGGAGCAGGGCCGCCGGGTCGCCGCCGATTCCGATGTTGCCGTCGGCGAGCAGCACCGCGCCCCAGCGCCCCTCGCCCGGCAGGCGGTCGAACACCGAGCGCCGCAGGGCCGCCCCGCCGATGCCGGTGGTCCGGGTGACCGCCGCCGGGGTCACGTCCACCCCGAGGGCCGGGACGCCGAGCGCGAGCAGTTCGGTCACCAGCCGACCGGGGCCGCAGCCCACGTCCAGCACGGTCCGGCGCGGGCGCAGGCAGCGGAGCAGCAGCGAATGGTCGGCCGCGTCCGGCGGTGCGCACCAGCGCTCCACGTCCAGCGGGATGCGGCGGCCGTCCGTGCCGCGCAGCCAGAGTGGTCCGCGCTCGGCCGTGATGGCCAGGCTGAACGGGTCGTCGATCCAGGCCAGGGCGGTCAACTCGGCACCCCGCCGGTCACCTTGAGGCTGCGCCACTGCTCGGCGAAGCGGGTGTGCGGGGCGAGGGTGGCCACCTCGGCCGCGCTCGCGGCGGTGTCCACGTCGGTCAGAGCAGGGAGTTGATGGACCGTCAGTCCGGCGGTGGAGAGTCGCTCCAGCAGTACGGCGCCGGTGCGGTCGGTGGACATCGGCACGCCGAGCAGCAGCTGCTGCGCCAGTGCAGCGGTCGGCCGGGCCAGTCCGAGTGCCCAGAAGCCGCCGTCGGTGGCCGGGCCGTACCAGGCGTCCACTCCGCCCCGGGCGGCGGCCGCGAGTGGGGCGGCCAGCGACTGGGCGCGCAGCTGCGGGGTGTCCATGCCGACCAGCAGCGCGGGTACGTCCGGCGGGGCCAGCGCGAAGGCCGCTGCGAGCCGCTCGTCCAGCCCGCCCGGGCCCTGCGGGACGACCTGCCAGCCCGGTAGCAGCCAGTCGCCCGGCTCGCCGTCCAGCACCAGCAGCCGCCGCCCGGCGGGCACCCGGCCCAGCTCGGCCAGCGTGTCGGCGAGCGCCGCCTCGGCCAGTGCGGCGGCCTGCTCGGGGGTGTACGGCGGGGTCAGCCGGGTCTTCACCCGGCCCGGCACCGGGGCCTTGGCGATCACCAGCAGGGTCGGCGGCGGGGAAGCGAGCACTGCCCGCATGTCGCGGATCGCCTGCCGGGTGCCGCGCAGTGTGCCGGTGACCTTCGAACGGCCGCTCCGGGGCAGGTAGTCCACGGCGGTTTCGGTGATCCGCAGCCCGGCCGCCGAGGCGGACAGCACCATCTCCAGCGGGTAGCCGGAACGCCGGTCGCCCAGGCCGAGCGCGAGCAGGTGCTCCCGCCGGGCGGCCCGCATCGGGCCCAGGTCATGCAGCGGGGCGCCGGTCCTGGCCCGCAGCCGGCGGGCCAGTTCGGCGTTGGCCAGCCGGGCGTGCAGCGGCCAGGCGCCGGGAGTGGTCGGGCGACGGCGGCCGAGCACCAGGTCGGCCGAGCCGTCCAATACCGGACCGGTCACCCGGTGCAGCTGGGCCGGGTCCAGCGAGCCGTCGCAGTCCAGGAAGCACACCAACTCGGCGGTGGCGGCGAGCAGTCCGGCATGGCAGGCCGCGCCGAAGCCCCGGCGGTCCTCGCGGACCACGGTGGCGCCGAGCGAGCGGGCCAGCTCGGCGGAGCCGTCGGTGGAACCGTTGTCCACCACGATGGGCCGCCAGCCGGCCGGGATCCGGCCCAGCACCCAGGGCAGCGCCCGGGCCTCGTCCAGACAGGGCAGCACCACGTCGACGGTGCCGGGGATGAAGAGGGGAGGGGTCACGCTCTCCACGCTACGGTCGGGCACCCGGCCCGGCCCGGCTTCGACTCCTTACGGAAGTCCAACGGAGGCGAGCCGGACGCCCGGCCGGGGCCACGGCCTTCTACGCTGAAGGAGTGACAGCGACACCCCCCACCACCCGCGTCCTGGTGGTCGACGACGACCCGACGGTCGCCGAAGTCGTCACCGGCTACCTGCTGCGCGCCGGGTACCTGGTCGACCAGACCTCGGACGGCCGGCACGCCCTGGAGCTGGTCGCGGCCGACCCGCCGGACCTGCTGGTGCTCGACCTGATGCTGCCCGGACTGGACGGCCTGGAGGTCTGCCGCCGGCTGCGCGCCACCGAGGCGGGTGCCGCGCTGCCGATCGTGATGCTGACGGCCAAGGGCGAGGAGGCCGACCGGGTGCTCGGTCTCGAACTCGGCGCGGACGACTACGTGACCAAGCCGTTCAGCCCGCGCGAGCTGACCTTGCGGGTGCAGTCGGTGCTGCGGCGCAGCGCGGCGCCGCCGCCGGTCTCCTCGGTGCTGGTGGTGGGGGAGCTGACGCTCGATCCGAAGGCCCGCCGGGCGTTCCGTTCGGGTGCCGAAATCGCCCTGACGCTGCGGGAGTTCGACCTGCTGGCGCACCTGTTGCGGCACCCGGGGACGGTGTTCTCCCGGGAGGAGTTGATGCGGCAGGTCTGGGGCTGGGAGTTTGGCGACCTGTCCACCGTCACGGTGCACGTCCGGCGGCTGCGCGAGAAGGTCGAACACGACCCCGCGGCGCCGGTTCTGATCAGCACGGTGTGGGGGGTCGGGTACCGCTTCGACCCCGTGCCGTCCCAGCAGGGGAGTTGACGTACGTCCATGAATGACCTGTTGCTGATCGCGCTGTTCGCGGCCGTCGGGGCCGGGCTGGCCGGGCTGCTGGGCTGGCCCGCCGTCCGGATACTGCGCCGCCGGTCGGTCGCTCTGTCGCTGTTCGCCGTCGCGGTGGTGACGGTGCTGGCGATGGCCGCCGGTACCACCGCCGTCGCCCAGGCGATGTTCCTCTCCGAGCACGACCTCGGGGTGGTGATCACCGTGCTGGCGATGGGGGCCGTGGTCTCGCTCGGCACCGCCGCCCTGCTCGGCCGGCAGGCGGTGGCGGGCAGCCGGGCGCTCACGCTGGCCGCCAGGACCGTCGGCAGCGACACCGGCTTCACCGCGCCCGCGCAGCCGCTCAGTGCGGAACTGACGGAGCTGAGCGCCGAGTTGGCCGCCACCAGTGCCCGGCTGGCCGAGTCCAGGCAGCGCGAACAGAACCTGGAGTCCTCCCGCCGGGAGCTGATCGCCTGGATCTCGCACGACCTGCGGACCCCGCTGGCCGGGCTGCGGGCGATGGCCGAGGCACTGGAGGACGGCGTCGCCGAGGACCCGGCCCGCTACCACGCCCGGATCAGGACCGAGGTCGATCGGCTGACCGGCATGGTGGACGACCTCTTCGAACTCTCCCGGATCCAGGCCGGCTCGCTGCACCTGAGCCCGAGCCGGATCTCGGTCTACGACCTGATCGGTGACGCCCTGGCCGGGGCCGACCCGCTGGCCCGTGAGCGCGGCATCCGGCTGCTCGGCGGCCAGGTCGAACCGGCGCCGGTCGAGGTGGACGGCCGGGAGATCTCCCGGGCGCTGGGCAACCTGCTGGTCAACGCGATCCGGGCGACCCCCGCCGACGGCGTGGTGGCGGTGGGCGCCCGCCGCGAGCAGGACCGGGTGGTGCTCTCGGTCACCGACGGCTGCGGGGGCATCCCCGAGGGCGACCTGCCCCGGGTCTTCGAGACCGGCTGGCGGGGCGTCAGCGCCCGTACGCCACAGCCGGTCGGCGGCGCGGGGCTGGGCCTGGCCATCGTCCGGGGCATCGCCGAGGCGCACGCGGGCATGGCTACGGTCCGTAACGTCGAGGGCGGCTGCTGCTTCGAGATCACCCTCCCGGCGGCGGCCGCCCTGGTCTGAGCCTCAGGCTCCCGCTGTCGCGAAGGCGGCCATCCCGGCGGCGAACGAGACCTCCGGGCGCCAGCCCAGTTCGCGCCGGAGGCGGCCGGAGTCGGCGGTGATGTGCCGGACGTCGCCGAGGCGGTACTGGCCGGTGGTGACGGGGGCCGGGCCGTGGTGGGCGGTGGCCAGTGCGGTGGCCAACTCGCCTACGGTGTGCGGCTCGCCGCTGCCGACGTTGTAGACCCGGGCGGTGCCGGGCGGCCGTTCGGCGACGGCGGTCAGGGCGGTCAGGTTGGCCCCGGCGACGTCGTCCACGTGCACGAAGTCGCGGCGTTGGCCGCCGTCCTCGAAGACCCGGGGCGCCTCGCCGCGCGCCAGCGCCGAGCGGAACAGCGAGGCCACCCCCGCGTACGGGGTGTCGCGCGGCATCCCGGGCCCGTACACGTTGTGGTAGCGCAGCGTCAGGACCCGTCCGCCGCAGGCCCGGGCCCAGGAGGAGGCCAGGTGCTCCTGGGCCAGCTTGGTGGCGGCGTACACGTTGCGCGGGTCGGTCGGGGCGTCCTCCGTCACCAGCCCGGGGGAGAGCGGGGCGCCGCACTGCGGGCAGGGCGGCTCGAACCGTCCGGCGTCCAGGTCCGCCACCAGCCGGGGCCCCGGGGCGATGTCGCCGTGCCGGGGGCAGCTGTGCCGCCCCTCGCCGTAGACCACCATCGAACCGGCCAGCACCAGTTGACGTACCCCGGCCCTGGCCATCCCGGCCAGCAGCACGGCGGTGCCGAGGTCGTTGCAGCTCGCGTACTCGGGTGCGTCGTCCAGGTCGACGCCGAGACCGACCATCGCCGCCTGGTGGCAGACCGCGTCCACCTCGGCCAGCGCTGAGGCCACAGTGTCCCGGTCGCGGACGTCGCCGTGCCGGAACTCCACCCCGGCGGGCAGCACGGGCGGTTCGCGGTGCACCGAGGGCAGCAGCGCGTCCAGCACCCGGACCTGGTGGCCCGAGCGCAGCAGCTGCGTGGCGACGGCCGACCCGATGAAACCGGCGCCGCCGGTGAGCAGAATCTCCATGCCGCCGACGGTAGGCCCGAATGCCGGCCCTCAGCCTGTGAACTGCCGGTCCGTCAGGAACAGGTAAGACCTCAGGCGGCCCCCAGTCGGGCGGCGAAGGCGGAGAGCAGCAGGTCGAGCGCGAGCGGGTAGGCGCTGCGGTTCATCTCGGCGGTGAGCAGCGGGGCGGTGGCCGCGATGTGCGGGTGGGTCTCGGCGGGGAGCTGGGCGTAGCTGCTCTGCCAGACGCCGTGGTCGGCGGCCCTGGCGGGGGCGGGGAGGGCGTTCACGGCGGCGTCCAGGGCGGCGAAGGCCAGGCCCTGGTCGACGAAGGCGTGGTAGAGCTGGACGGCCTCCGGGTCGGGGAAGCCCGCGTTGCGCAGCACGCCGACGATCGACTCGACCGCCTGCATCTCGTACGCCCGCCCGGTGGTCCGGTAGGCGGCGAGCAGGGCGGCCTTCGGGTGGGCGTGGTAGACGCTGTGGATCCGCAGGCCGATCGCGCGCAGGTCGGCCTGCCAGTCGCCGGTGGCCTGCCAGCCCTGCTGGGAGCGGCCGATCAGCTCGTCGGTGATGGCCAGCAGCAGGTCGTCGGTGCTGTGGAAGTACCGGTAGATCGCGCTCGGGTCGGCACCCAGCGCCGCGCCCAGGCGCCGGACGGTGAGAGCTTCGGCGCCGTGCTGGCCGAGCAGTCGCAGCGCGGTCTCGATGATGATCTGCTCGGAGAGCACCGTGCCCTGCTTGGTCGGCCGCCGTCGTCGCCGTTCCGGTTCGCTCACCACCCGCTCGCCCATGGCCGTCACCTTACGACAACGGCATTGACGTGTGAAGGGCACCGGGAGTTTCATTTGCCGGACCCGGGGCCGACCGATAGGCCCCCTGGTCAAGGCGGTGGTCTGTTGACTGCGACAGCGAAGGACGGGGCGAGAACCTCGCCCCAGAGCGTCACCATGCGGAAGTCGATCGGCATGGTGGACGGGGTGGTGATCGCCGCCTCCAGTACGGCGGCGACCTCGAGTATCGGCATCGGGCTCGGCCTGACCGCAGGTGTGGTCGGCCTGCACCTGCCGGCCATCATGCTGCTGGCCTTCCTGCCGGTGCTCGGCATCGCGGTCGCCTACGGCCGGCTGAACCGGGTGGAGCCCAACGCGGGCAACGCCTACACCTGGGTCGGCCGGATCCTCAGCCCCTGGCTGGGCTTCCTGACCGGCTGGGTGAACATCGTCGGCACGATCGTCTTCATGGCGTACACCGTCGCCGTGACCGGTTCGGCGGTGCTCCAACTCGTCGGCCAGGCCGGGCTGCACAGCATCGGGGGCCTCGCCCTCGACCCGGACTCCACCCTGCAGACCACGCTGCTCGGGCTGGCCGTGCTGGCCGCCGCCACCGTGGTCGCGATCCGCGGCCTGGCGCTGGCCGCCCGGCTGCAGAAGTACCTGCTGATCTTCGAGTACGCGGTGCTGCTGGTCTTCTGCGGCTACGGCCTGGTGGTCGGCGACCAGCCGTTCTCGCTGGAGTGGTTCAACCCGTTCGCGATCCCGAGCATGGACGCGCTGGCCCAGGGCATGGTTTTGGCGGTGTTCTGCTACTGGGGCTTCGAGTCGGTGTTCACCGTCGCCGAGGAGGTGCGCGACCCCAAGGACGCCTCGCGGGGCGGCATCTTCGCGCTGGTGCTGATGATGCTGCTCTTCCTGCTCGCCGGTACGGCCTTCCAGCGCGTGCTGCCGCTGGACGAGTTGGCCGACAACGGTGCCCAGGGCCTGGCCTACTTCGGCGAGAAGCTCGCCGACCAGCCGCTTGCCGCCCTGCCGCTGATCGCCCTGACCTTCTCCGCCGTGGCGTCCCTGCAGGCCTCGGTGATCCCGACCGCCCGCGGCACCTTCGCGATGGGCCGGGACCGGACGCTCGGCCAGGTCTGGACGCGGATCCACCCCAAGTACGGGACCCCGGCGCTCGGTACGGTGCTGCTGGTGGTGATCGCCTCCGCGATCTCGCTGGCCGCCCTGGTCATCCCGACCGTCACCGACCTGATCAGCGCGGCAGTGAACGCGATCGGCATCGTGGTGGTGCTCTACTACGCGCTGACCGCCGTCGCCGCCGCCGTGAGGTTCCGTCACCTGCTGCGGGACGAGCCGATGGCCGGGCTGCGGGTGGTGATCGCCCCGCTGGTGAGCGCGGCCGCACTGCTCGCGGTCGGCGGCTACCTGGCCTGGACCTTCTACACCTCGGCCGACCACTTCGAGGTCAGCGCCGACAACGGCTGGTTCCAACTGCTGGTCCCCGCTCTGATGATCGGCACCGGACTGGTGGCCGCAGCCTGGGCCCGCTGGGTCCGCAAGTCCCCGTATTTCGTCACCGGTCGCGGCACTGACGCCGACTCGATCGAACTCGCACCCTCGGTCTGACGACCCGAAACCTCCTGGAGACACACCCATGAACCACGCAGACCTGGTCTTCACCGGCGGACCGGTGTTCACCGCCGACGCCGCCCGGACCCGGGCCACCGCCCTGGCCGTCACCGGCGAGCGGATCACCGCCGTCGGCCACCACGAGATCCGGGACCTGATCGGCCCCGGGACCGAAGTGGTGGACCTGAAGGGCAGGTTGCTGGTTCCCGGGTTCCAGGACTCGCACATCCACGCGGTGTACGGCGGCACCGAGCTGGGTGAGTGCGACCTGAGCGACACGGTCGGCGTGACCGAGTACCTGGACCGGGTGCGCGCCTTCGCCGACGCCCACCCGGACCGGGAGTGGCTCACCGGCAGCGGCTGGTCGCTGGAGAGCTTCGAAGGCGGGCTCCCCACCCGGCAGTTGCTCGACTCGGTGGTCGCCGACCGTCCGGTCTACCTGGTGAGCCGCGACCATCACGGCGCCTGGGCGAACACCCGGGCGCTGGAGCTGGCCGGGCTCACCAAGGACACCCCGGACCCGGCCGACGGCCGGATCGAGCGGGAGCCGGACGGCACGCCGAGCGGCGTGCTCCAGGAAGGTGCCACCGGTCTGGTCGCCCGGCTGGTGCCGCCGACCACGGCGGCCGACCGGCTGGCCGGGCTGCTCCGCGCGCAGGAACTGCTGCACTCGCTCGGCATCACCGGCTGGCAGGACGCCCTGCTCGGCGTCTTCAACGGCCAGCCGGACCCCTCGGACGCCTACCTGGCCGCCGCCCGGGCCGGCCTGCTGACCGCCCGGGTGAACGGTGCGCTCTGGTGGGACCGCGAGCGCGGCAGCGAGCAGATCGCCGAACTGGTAGCCAGGCGGGCGGAGTTGGTGCACGGCCGATTCCGGGCCGGCTCGGTGAAGATCATGCAGGACGGCATCGCGGAGAACTTCACCGCCGCGATGACCACCCCCTACCTGGACGGCTGCGGCTGCGCCACCGCCAACTCCGGGCTCAGCTTCGTCGATCCGAAGCTGCTCGGCGGGTACGTCACCGAACTCGACGCGCTCGACTTCCAGGTGCACTTCCACGCCCTCGGCGACCGCGCCGTCCGGGAGGCGCTGGACGCGGTCGAGGCCGCCCTCGCCGCCAACGGCCAGCGCGGCAACCGGCACCACCTGGCGCACCTGCAGGTGGTGCACCCCGAGGACCTCGGCCGGTTCGCCCGGCTCGGTGCGATCGCCAACATCCAGCCGCTCTGGGCCGCGCACGAGCCGCAGATGGACGAACTCACCATCCCTTTCCTCGGCCCCGAGCGCGCCGCCTGGCAGTACCCGTTCGGCGAACTGCTGCGCACCGGAGCCACCTTGGCTGCGGGCAGCGACTGGCCGGTCAGCAGCCCCGACCCGCTGGCGGGCCTGCACGTCGCGGTCAACCGGGCCGAACCCGGCGCCACCGACGGCCGGATCTTCCTGCCCGAACAGCGCCTCGACCTCGCCACCGCCCTCGCCGCCTACACGGCGGGCTCGGCCCACGTGAACGGCACCGACCAGGCCGGCAGCCTGCGTCCTGGCCTGCTGGCCGACCTGGTGGTGCTGGACCGCGACCTGTTCGCCCACCCGGCGGACCAGATCGCCGATGCCCGGGTCGAACGCACCTACGTGGGCGGCCAGTTGGTCCACCAGGCGGGCTGAGGACCTACGCTGCTGCGCAGCGCCGCCACCATCTCGAAGGGGGCAGGGGTGGTGGCGGTCAGTTCCAGCTTCTGATCAGCGTGTGGGCGAAGGGCTGGGGTTTGACCGGGACGGTCCAGCGGCCGAGGGTGACCTCGGCGGTGATGCCCGGGCCGAAGGTGGCGATCAGGCCGGTGGCCCGGTCGGTCGGGGTGCCCTCGTCGAAGTAGCGGGCCAGGGCGTCGAACACGACGGCGCCGCCGATGTTCCCGTACTCGGCCAGGGTGGCCCGGCTGAACCGTACGCGGTCCGGATCGACCTTCAGGTGCGCGCAGAGCTCGTCCAGGACGCGGGGTCCTTCCGCGTGCACGAGGTAGAAGTCCAGCTCGGACGCGTTCCAGCCGTGCTGACCGGCGAGTTGGGCCAGGACGGGGGCGAGCAGCGCCGTGCTGTCGGGCACCCGCCTGTCCTCGGTGCCCGGGACCAGATGCGAGCCGTTGCGCTCCAGGTGGACGCCGGTGCCGCCGTGGCCCCGCACCACGGCGGCGGCCACCGCGTCGCCGAACAGGCCGTCGGAGAGCAGCGTGCCAGTCTCCAGGTCCGTCGGCCGGTCGCCGAGCGAGCAGAACTCGCAGGCCACGATGAGCACGTTGGCCTGCGGGTAGGCGGTGCAGAAGTCGTGCGCGCGGTTGATCGCGGCGCCGTCGGCCGCGCAGCCCAGCTGGGCGATCGGGAGCCGACGGGTCTCGGGGCGGAACCCCATCGAGTTGATCAGCCACGCGGTCAGCGACGGCATCATGAAGCCGGTGCAGGAGACGTGGACGATCAGGTCGATCTCCTTGGCCGTCAGGTGCGCGTGCTCCAGTGCCTCCCGCACCACCGGCGGCACCCGGCGCCTGGCCTCCGCCTCGTAACGCCGGGTCCGCGCCTCGAGGCCGGGGCGCTCCAGGATCTCCTCGGCCGACTGGACCAGATGCCGCTTGCGTACCCTGGAGTTCTCGATCAGCTGTAGGGCATGCAGCAGTTGGGGATGATCGGCGTGGATCGACCGGGCCAGCTCGAGGGTCTCCTCCAGGGTGATCACGTACTCGGGCACGGCAACAGCGGGACGGCACAGGGTGGCCACGGGCAGGACGTTCCCCTCGCTCGGCAAGGGCCCGCCGGACGGGGGACACCCGTGGGGGGCCCGGAGCCGGACCGGCTCCGGCCGGTAGTCGTTCCCAGCAGCCCGCCGCAGCACCACCTGACGGGTCGAACTGCACACGAAGGAACCAGTCGCAATTCGGAGGCGGAGCCGAGAGCCCTCGGCGATACTCGCCGGATGACCTTTACCGACCCCGCCCAGGGGAGCACCGCGGCGGCCGCCCGGTGACCAGCTTCGTCACCCACCGGGAGCGGGTGCTCGATCCGGCCCTGCCGGTGCTGCAACGGCACCGGGAGCTCTGGGTCTGTCTCCATGTCTTCGCGCCGTACGGATTCCACGGCACCTACCACCATCTGACGATCAGTGCCCGGATGCCGCGTGACCTGGAGACCGACCCCGACGCGCTGGTCCGCGCGGTGACCGAGCTCGACCGGGCCCGGGTGCTCTGGCAGGCGGCGGAGGCCGGGTACGCGGAGCGGCGCCGGTTCGAGAAGCGGGAGTTGGGGCTGCGGACGCCGCAGCGGCCCGGGCCCTGGTGGCACGGCGGGCCGATGCAGGCGTGCTACGTGGTGGACGTCCTGTGCCACCCCGCCCTCGGCCTGCTGGAGTACGTCCACCGCCAGGTGCTGCTGGCCGAGGGGGTCATGCTGCCGGGGTGCCGGCAGTGCGGCGACGAGCGGCCGACGGTGTCGCGCTCCACCGGGCACGGGTTCGTCGAACTCTGCCAGGGGTGTGCGACGGTGCGGCGCTCCTGCGCCTGCGGCGGGCGGCACGTGCTGCGATCCCGCGAGCCGGTCGGCTGGCAGAGCCTGCGGCTGCGGGAGCACCTGACGGAGGACGGCCGGCCGCGCGAGACGGGCGGGATCGCGGCGCGGATCGCGCAGTTGGAACAGGTGCCGCCGCCGCGGGTTCACCTCGCGGGGTAGCCGGTTTCTTCCAGGTCGTCGGCCAGATCCGCCAGGGTCAGCTCGGGATTGAGGGCGCGGACCACCTCGGTGGTCAGTGGCCGCAGCGCCAGCACGTGGCGGACGGCGGCGAGGTCGATCGGGACCTCGTAGTAGTCGGTGGCGAACTCGGCGTACGCCTCCGCCGAGCGGTCGGTGAGGGACTGGAACATCCAGTCGGCGCCGTCCGGGTCGGGGTGGCCGGGCGGGAGGTCGACGGTGCCGGTGTGCCACTGCTCGTCGGTGCTCAGCCGCCAGAGTGCGGCGGTGACGGCCGGGAGGCCGTCGTCGGTGAAGGCGGGCTCCTCGGCGCAGGCGCGCAGCGGCTCGGGCACCTCGTCCAGCACGCCGGGCCAGACCCGGTCCTCCGCGTACGGGCTCATCGGGGACTCGTGGTCGAAGCCGCGCAGGTAGACGCCGGCGGGGGTGAAGGTGACCGTGTACTCGTCGCCGGAGCCGTTCTTCATCGAGGCCAACTGCTCACCGGGCGCCCAGTCGGCATCGAAGGAGAAGTAGCGGTCCGGCCACTCGGGGCAGAGGATCGCGTCCAGCACGGCCAGCGCCCGGCAGTGGTCCCGCAGGACGTCCGGGGCGGGCAGCAGCGGGGCGACATCGTTGGCGGTCATGATGATCATCCAACCGTATCGCTCCGACAGCGCTCGCCCCGGCCCGGCCCCTGGGCCCCTGCGGTCAGTTGAGGCTGTACCAGGGGGACGGGGTCCAGGCCGCGCCGAACGGCAGGGCGGCGTCCGGGTCGGTCAGGGTGATCCGGATGCCGACCGTCCCCGCCAGGCCGAGCCGGAGGCGGCTGCGGACCAGGGCGAGCATCCCCGTCAGGCCGTACTTGTTGAGCAGCGAGGTCCGGTAGCAGGCGGTGGTGTCCGGGTCGCAGAGTGCGGCGCGGGCCTGCTGCCGCCCGCCGAGCGGGCGGCCGTGCTGGTCGCAGGGCTCGACCAGGACGCCCGGGTGGCTCCGGACGTGCCGCACCACCGCCGAGTCGGTCCGGGCCCAGACGCCGAGCGCCGGGCCGTCCGCCACCACCCAGGTGGTGGCGGTGGCGGCGGTGCCGTCGGGCTCGAAGGTGGTGAGCAACAGGTA
Organism: Kitasatospora sp. Root107; assembly: GCF_001424875.1. GTDB lineage: Bacteria > Actinomycetota > Actinomycetes > Streptomycetales > Streptomycetaceae > Kitasatospora. The sequence goes on from NZ_LMCT01000008.1 coordinate 64,747, forward strand.
CTGCTTCTCGGCGAGTTGGTCGCTGGGCAGGCTCATCTCACGCTCCGTCAGTGCTCGTCGGTGTGGGTGATCTCGCGGTACTGCTCGGCGGTCGGCCGGCTGATCTGGCTGCCGGGGCCGTACCAGGCGCGCGAGGCGCGGACCCGGACCTTGGTCAGCAGCCCGGCCCGGCCAGGGAGTTCGGCGGGTGTGTACTGCTCGTGTGCGGTCAGTCGGTGCAACTCGGCCTGTGGCAGCGGCTCGTGGAGTTCGACGAACTCGCCGTGCGGCAGCCGCTTGATGATGCCCGTCTCCCGGCCGTGCAACACCTTGTCCCGGTCCCGCCGTTGGAGGCCGAGGCACCAGCGCTTGGTGATCAGGAACACCGCGACCGGCACCACGAACGCCCCGATCCGGACCGCGTAGGTGATGCTGTTCAGCGAGAGGTGCAGGTGGGTGGCGAACAGGTCGTTGCCACCGCCGGCCAGCAGCACCAGGTACAGGCTGATCCAGGCCGTGCCGAACGCGGTGCGCACGGGCGCGTTACGCGGGCGGTCGAGCAGGTGGTGCTCCCGCTTGTCCTGGGTGATCCAGCTCTCCACGAACGGGTAGACCGCGATCGCGGCCAGCACCAGCGGGAAGGCCAGGAAGGGGATCAGGATGCCGAGGTTGAGGGTGTGGCCCCAGAGGCCGACCTCCCAGCCCGGCATCACCCGGATCAGGCCCTCGGCGAAGCCCATGTACCAGTCGGGCTGGGCGTCGGTGGAGACCTGGTCGGGGCGGTACGGGCCGTACGCCCAGATCGGGTTGATGGTGGCGATGGCGGAGATCACCGCGATGATGCCGAAGACCAGGAAGAAGAAGCCGCCGGCCTTGGCCAGGTAGACCGGCATCAGCGGTGAGCCGACCACGTTCTGCTCGGTGCGGCCGGGACCGGCCCACTGGGTGTGCTTGTGGTAGAAGACCAGGATCAGGTGCGTCACCAGCAGGCCCACGATGATGCCCGGGATCAGCAGCACGTGGATGGTGAAGAACCTCGGCACGATGTCGGTGCCGGGGAACTCGCCGCCGAACAGGAACATCTGCGCGTAGGTCCCGATCAGCGGCACCGCGAGGGTGACGCCCTCGACGAAGCGGATGCCGGTGCCCGAGAGCAGGTCGTCGGGCAGTGAGTAGCCGAAGAAGCCGTCCAGCAGTCCGAGGAACAGCATCAGGAAGCCGAACAGCCAGTTGATCTCGCGCGGCTTGCGGAACGCGCCGGTGAAGAACACCCGCATCATGTGCACGAACATCGCCGCGACGAAGACCAGCGCGGCCCAGTGGTGGATCTGACGGATCAGCAGCCCGCCGCGCACCTCGAAGCTGATGTGCATCGTACTGGCGTAGGCCTCCGACATCCGGATGCCGCTCAGCGGGAGGTACGGGCCGTGGTAGACCACCTCGGCCATGCTCGGCTTGAAGAACATCGTCAGGTAGACGCCGGTCAGGACGATGACGATGAAGCTGTAGAGGCAGATCTCGCCGAGCATGAAGGACCAGTGGTCCGGAAAGATCTTGCGCAGGTTGGTCCGGGCGATCGTGTAGATGCCCAGCCTGCCGTCCAGCCAGTCCGCCGTGCGGCGCCCCGAGTTCTGACGGGTGGTCATGGCACTCCCCTTGTGCGCGATCCGTGCAGCCAGTTGAAAACGGGGACTGCCCCCCGCTTCTGGGCGCTACTGTAGCAGTAGTGGGGAATGGTCCCCGTTTCAGGGATTGGTTAGGGTGAGCACATGACGGATCAGCAGGCCACGCCCCGGCGGCGGGACGCCCGGCGCAACCGCGAGGCGCTGGTCGAGGCGGCCGCCGAGCTCTTCGCCCAGCAGGGGCTCAACACCCCGCTGGACGTGATCGCCCGCCGCGCGGGCGTCGGAAACGCCACCCTCTACCGGCACTTCCCGACCCGGGAGGACCTGATCGGCGAGGTGTTCGCGACGGCGGGCTCGGTGCTGGCCGAGGCCGGGGAGCAGGCGCTCGCGGGTGAGGACGCCTGGGCCGAGATCGAACGGTACTTCGGCCGGATCTTCGAACTGGTCGCAGCCAACCGGGGGTTCAACGACCTGGTGACGATGGCCATCCCGAGCGTCCCGGCGCTGGCCGAGATGAGCCACCGGAACGCCGCCACCGTCACCGCCCTGATGGTCCGGGCGCAGAAGCAGGGCGCCATGCGGCTGGACGTGGTCCCGATGGACCTGCTCTTCCTGCTCGGCCCGCTCTGCCGGGCCGTCCCGGCCGCCGACGACCTGCGCCCCGGCCTGTGGCGGCGCTACCTGGCCCTGCTGCTGGCCGGATTCCACACCCGGGCCACCGGTCCGCTGACCGAACCGCCGGTCGGCGAAGAGCAGTTGGACCAGCTCTTCGCCGGGCTCTGGGAGGCGGAGGGGTGATCGTGCGTCAGCGGGGCACCCGAGTAGGGTCGGCGGCATGACCAGTGCGCCGGCAGTAGGGGGAGAGATGGCCGAGAGCATCGAGTACGTCAGGTCGGCGGCGGCCGTGGCGACCAGCACCGGTGACGACTACCGGGTGGAGATCCGGGCCGGACGGCACCAACTCGCCGCCGACGAGCCGGAGTCGGCGGGCGGCGCGGACACCGCGAGCACGCCGGTCGGACTGCTGCTGTCGGCTCTCGGCTCCTGCACGGCGATCACGCTGCGGATGTACGCGCAGCGCAAGCAGTGGCCGCTGGAGACCGTGCGGGTGCACCTGGGCTACGAGAAGGGCGCGGGAACGGCGGTGCGGATCACCCGGCGGATCGACCTGGTCGGCGAGCTGGACGAGGCCCAGCGGGCCCGGCTGCTCGACATCGCCGAGCGCACCCCGGTGACCCGGGCGGTCGGCTCGGCGGCACCCCGATCATCGCCGCCGAGCCGCACCCGGCGCGCAGTCACTCGCCCGCGTAGGCCCGCTGCAGTGCGGCGAGGTCGAACTTGACCATCTGGAGCATCGCTGCGGTGGCGCGGCCGGCCTTCTCCGGGTCCGGGTCGCTGACCATGTCGAGCAGGGCGGTCGGCGTCACCTGCCAGCAGACCCCGAACCTGTCCCGCAGCCAGCCGCACTGGATGGCCTGGCCGCCCTCGGTGAGGCGGCTCCAGTAGTAGTCGATCTCCGCCTGGTCGGCGCACGGGATCTGGAACGAGACCGCCTCGTTGAAGGTGAACTCCGGCCCGCCGTTGAGGCCGACGAACTTCTGCCCGTTCAGCTCGAACTCCACGGTCACCACCGAACCGGCCGGTCCTGGACCGGCCTCGGTGTAGTGGCTGGTCCGGCCGCGGCGGGAGTTCTTGAAGATCGACAGGTAGTGCTCGGCGGCCTCCTCGGCCTGCCCGTCGAACCACAGACAGGTGGTGAAGCGGTCGTCAGTGGTCATACCGGTGCCCTTCCGACTGGCCTGCCGGTGGCCTTCGGACGCACGCGGCCGGCGGTGCTGCGCCGAAGCCGGCGCCCGAAAAGTGAGCATAGGACCGAATCGGCACCGTCCGGGTGGACGCCGCGCGGGGTCAGCCCCGGCTGTGCGGCCGTGGTGCGGGGAGGGCGGCGCAGAGGCGGTCCAGTTCCTCCTCGGTGTTGTAGTAGTGGACCGAGGCGCGCACCACCGACTCCAGGCCCCGTTCGGCCAGGTCCCAGCGGGCCGAGCCGACCGCGGACACCGAGAGGTTGATCCGGCGGGCCCGCAGCTCCCGGACGAGTTCGAGGCTGTCGTGGCCGTCGACGGTCAGGCTGACGATCCCGCACTGCCGCAGGCCCCGGTCGTGCATCCGTACGCCGGGCAGGGCCCGGAGCCGGTCCCGCAGGCCGGCCGCCAGTGCGGTGACCCGCTGTTCGATCGCGGGCAGCCCGAGTTCGAGCGCGTAGTCGACCGCCACCCCGAGCCCGATCCGGCCCGCCACACCGTTCTCCCAGCTCTCGAAACGGCGGGCGTCCTCGCGTACCCGGTAGGAGTCCGGGCCGGTCCAGACCGCCGACTGCAGGTCCGGGAACGGCGGCTCGAGGCGGTCCTGCAGCCGCTCCGAGCAGTACAGGAAGCCGGTGCCGCGCGGCCCGCGCAGGTACTTGCGGCCGGGTGCGGTGAGCAGGTCGCAGCCGATCTCCCGGACGTCGACCGGCAGCTGGCCGACCGACTGGCAGGCGTCCAGCAGGTACAGCACCCCGGCCGCCCGGGCCACCCGGCCGATCTCGGCCGCCGGGTTGACCAGCCCGCTCTGGGTCGGGACATGGGTGACGCCGATCAGCTTCACCCGCTCGTCCAGCAGCTCGCGCAGCGCCGGTACGGAGATCTGCCCGTGCTCGTCGTCCGGCACCACCTCGATCCGGACCCCGTACCGCTGGGCCGTCTGCAGATAGGCCATCGCGTTGCTGGCGTACTCCGACCGGCCGGTCAGAATCCGGTCGCCCGGCTGCCAGCGGAGCCCGTAGAACGCCATGTCCCAGGCCCGGGTGGCGTTCTCCTGCAGGGCGATCTCGTGCGGTCCGGCGCCGATCAGCCGGGCCAGTGCGTCGTAGACGTGCTCGATCCGGTCGGTCTCGGCGATCGCGGCCTCGTAGCCGCCGCTCTCCTCCTCCAGCCGGAGGTGGCGCACCACCGCGTCCACCACCTGACGCGGCGGCAGGGAGGCACCGGCGTTGTTGAGATGGGTGACGGCCGTACAGCCCGCCGTGTCCCGCCGGGCCTGTTCGACGTCGATCGGCACTGTTGCCTCCCTGGGGTCCACCGTTGCTGCTCACCCTAGGCAGGCGGTCGGCCGGACGCAGGGGAAAGCCCGACGGGGTGTCAGGTGTGTGTGGAAGCACAGGTCGCGCGTCTGTGGCCGGGAATCGAGGGCAGGAGGGGAGAATGTCCGAGATGCGAGCGATTCTGTCGGCGAACGTACACCAGTATCTCCGCGATCCGGTGGTGCACCTGACCGTCCGGGCCACCCTCGCGGCGACGCTCGCCTATGCCGTGGCCGTGCAGCTGAGCACCGAGCCCGCGCCGCTCACCGCTCCGCTGACGGCGCTGCTGGTGGTCCAGGTGACGGTCTACTCGACGCTGACCACCAGTATCCGCCGGGTCAACTCGGTGGTGGTGGGCGTGCTGATCGCGATCGGCTTCAGTGCCGTGATGGGACTCAGCTGGTGGAGCCTGGGGCTGATCATCCTGGCCTCGCTGACGGTCGGTCAGTTCGTCCGGGTGGACGAGTTCGTCAACGAGGTGGCGATCAGCGCGATGCTGGTGCTGGGGGTGACCCGGCTCGCCAGCCAGGCCTGGGACCGGGTGCTGGAGACCCTGATCGGCGCCGGGGTCGGCCTGCTGTTCAACCTGCTGTTCGCGCCGCCGGTCTGGCTCGACACCGCCGGCGAGTCGATCGAGGACCTGGCGCGCCGGGCCCGCCACCTGCTGCTGCGGCTCGCCGAACAGCTGCACGGCCCGACCGAGGTGCACCGGGCCGCCGCCCGGCTGCACGAGGCCCGCGAGCTGGACCAGGCGATCGCCGAGGTGGACGCCGCGCTCCGGCAGGCCGAGGACAGCCTGCGGTTGAACCCGCGGATCTCCGAGGGCGTGCTCTCCCGGCTGGTGCTGCGCACGGGTCTGGACACCCTGGAGATCTGTGTCGTGGTGATCCGGGTGCTGGCCCGTTCGCTCACCGACCTGGCCAAGCGGCGCACCGGTGACCAGGGGCTGTTCCCGCCGGACGTGGCGCTCGCGCTGGAGGAGTTGCTCGCCCACATCGGGGGCGCCCTGGTCAGCTTCTCGGTGCTGGTCACCACCCAGGTCAGCCGCAACGCGGAGGCGGCCGAGCAGCGGCTGGCCGACGAGCTCAGCGCCGCCCTGGCCAGCCGGGAGAACGTCGCCAGGCTGCTGCTGGAGCAGGTGCGGCAGGATCCGGACGCCTGGCAGCTGCACGGTTCGCTGCTCGCCGAGCTGGACCGGATCCTGGACGAGCTGGATCTCGAACACCGGTCCCGCCGCCTGATGGAGGAGCTGGACCGGGCCACCGTGGCCAACCGGGAGCGGTTCACGGTGCTGTACCGGCTGCGCAGGCTGGTCCGGGGCTGACGCTCGGTCAGCGGCTCAGGCCGGGGTCGAGGTCGGGGTCGAGGTCGGTGCCGGGCCGAAGCGGCGGCGGTACGCCTGGGGGTTGAGGCCGGTCTCGCGGCGGAGCAGGGCGCGCAGGTTGGCGGCGGTGCCGAGGCCGCTGCGGTGGGCGCCGCGTTCGATCAACCGGCGGGCCAGCGTGAGCCGTTCGCCGGTGAGCCAGACCAGCGGGGTGGTGCCGAGCTCGGCGCGGAAGCGCCGGTGCAGGGTGGCCTGGCTGACGGCGGCACGGGCCGCCAGGTCGGCCACCGTCAGCGGTGCGTCCAGCCGCTCCTGGGCCCAGGCCAGCACGGGCCCGAGCGACTCGTCCGGCAGATCGCGGACCGGCCGTTCGACGAACTGCCGTTGCCCGCCGTCCCGGTGGGCCGCGAAGACCAGCCGGCGGCTGACCGAGTTGGCGATCTCGGCGCCGTGGTCGCGCCGGACCAGGTGCAGGCCGAGGTCGAGGGCGGCGGCGCTGCCCGCCGAGGTGAGGATGTCGCCGTCGTCGACGAACAGCACGTCGGACTCCAGTCGGACGGCGGGGAACCGGGCCCGGAACGAGTCCGCCCACTGCCAGTGCGCGGTGGCCCGGCGCCCGTCCAGGACCCCGGCCTCGGCCAGCGTGAAGGCGCCGCTGCAGAAGCCGACCAGCCGCGCCCCGCGCGCGTGCGCCCGGCGGACGGCGCCGAGCACGGCCGGGCGGCGCGGCACGTCGGTGTCCGGCCGGTTGGGGACGATCAGGGTGTCTGCCGTCTCGGCGGCCGCCAGGTCGGCCACGCCGGTGAGGGTGAAGAAGCCGTCCCGCATCAGCGTCTCGGGTGCCGGTGAGCAGAGCTTGAACTCGTAGAGCTCGCGCCCGACTTCGGGCCGACGGAGGCCGAACACCTCGGTGGCGCAACCGAGCTCGAACGGGTTGGAGTTCTCGTCCACGATGACGACCACGCGGTGCGGCCTGGTGTGCGGGGATTCTTGCGGCATGTGCGATTCCTAGCACTCACGCTGTCGGTCCGCCAAAGGCCAGGATCGGCCCATGACCACCACACCGATCGCTCTCGGCACGGCCCTGGCCTCCTTCGACGCCCTCTGGAGCCCCCGGATCGTCACCCGCGTCAACGACTACGACGTCCGGATCGCCAAGGTGCACGGCGAGCACGTCTGGCACGCCCACGACGACACCGACGAGTTCTTCCTGGTCCTGGAGGGCGAGTTGCACATCTCACTGCGCGAGCCCGCCGGGGAGCGCACCGTGGTGCTGCCGAAGGGCGCCGTCTTCACCGTCCCCCGGGGCATCGAGCACCGGCCGTCCGCTCCCTTGGGCGCCGCGATTCTGATGTTCGAACCCAGCGGCACCGCCACGGTCGGCGACCGCCACGACGAGATCCCTGATCATGTGGACGCCACCACGGGTCACCCGCTCACGTCCTGGTGAACTTGTCCGTGCGTGGTTGCGCCGGGGCGGTGGCACTTCCTACGGTCGTCACCATGAGTATCCCTACGGAAGCGATCGGTAGCATCCCGCGATCGCGCGCCCTGCAAGAGGCCCTGACCCAGCACGCCGAAGGGCGGCTGAACACAGCAGATCTGACGAAGCTGCAGGAGCAGGCGACGGCCGAGACCCTGGCCGCCCTGGAGGAGTTGGGCTGCGCCGTCCTGGTGGACGGGGAGCAGGCCAAGCCCAGCTTCGTCACCTACCCCCTGGCGGGGCTGACCGCCCTCGACCCGGATGGTGTGGTCATCCCGTTCGCCGACGGCCACATCCGGCAACTGCCCAAGCTGACCGCCGGGCCGTTCCGCTACCAGGTCCGCGCGGAGAGCTATCTGCGGGACGCCCGGCGGCACACCCACCGTCCGGTCAAGCAGGCGGTGATCGCACCGTCCGCGCTCAGTCTGCTCTACCCTGGCGAGCCGATCGGCGGCTACTCGCGGGACGCGTTCCTGCGTGATCTCGCGAACGAGGCCGAGGCCGATATCCGCGGCTGCCTGGACGCGGGTGCGCACGCGGTCCAACTGGACTTCACCGAAGGCCGGTTGTCGCTCAAGCTCGACCCGTCCGGGGGCGTGCTGGACGAGTTCGTCGCGCTCAACAACGAGGTGCTCGGCCGGTTCGACGACGAGCAGCGGTCGCGCCTGGGCGTGCACACCTGCCCGGGCGGCGACCACGACTCCACCCACAGTTTGGACGTCGACTACGCCGAGCTGCTGCCCAAACTGTTCCAGCTGAAGGTCGGCAACTTCTACGTCCAGCTGGCCAGCGAGGCGGACCCGGAGCGGGTGCTCGGCATCATCGCCGACCAACTCCGGCCCGGCATCCGGGTGTTCGTCGGGGTGACCGACCCGATCGACCCCGTCGTGGAGACCCCGGAGCAGGTCCGTGACCGGGTGTTGACGGCGGCCCGGTACATCCCGGTGGACCAGTTGGGCACCACCGACGACTGCGGCTTCGCGCCGTTCGCCGACGACATCTCGACCTCGCGCGACCTGGCCTTCGCCAAGATCGCGGCCCGGGTGCAGGGCACGGCGCTGGCGGCGCAGGCGCTCGGTCTCTGAACCCCCGGCGGTGGCCTGCCCGAGCGGGCCACCGCCGTTGCCTCAGCGCCTGGTTCGGAGCCAGTCGGCCAGCGCCGCCAGACCTGCTTCCGGGTCGCGGCGGCCGAGACCGATCCGGAACCGGTCGGTGGGGGTGGGGGTCAGCTCGGAGCGGTAGATGCTCGCGGGCAGCAGCAGCACCCCGGCCTCCTCGACCAGCCGGGTGCAGAAGGTTTCCACTCCCTCGGCGCCGAGGTAGCGCGGATAGGCGACGCAACCGCCGTCGGGCGCCTGCCAGTCGAAGAGCTCGGCGAAGTCGGCGAAGAACGCGTCGAAGAGCGGCAGGTTCGCCGCCAGCAGCGCCCGGTTGCGGTCGATGATGGTGTCACGGGCCTTGAGGGCGATCCGGGCCAGTACCTCGCTGGGGGCCGAGTTGCAGATCGTGGTGTAGTGCTTGGCGCGCTCCAGCCGGGACCGCAACTCGCCGTCGCGGCAGGCGATCCAGCCGATCCGCAGACCCGGCAGGCCGAGCGCCTTCGAGGTGACGTTCAGTGAGAGGGCTCGCGGCGAGAGGTCGGCGGCCTGCGGCAGGGTACGCGCGGGGTCGCGCTCCAGGCCGCGGTAGACCTCGTCGCTGAACAGGTGGATGCCGCGCTCCTCGCAGAGCTGCACCAGGGCGGCGAAGTCGGCGGCGTCGATCACCTTGCCGGTGGGATTGTTGGGGAAGTTGACCGACAGCACCCGGGTGTTCGGGCGCAGTGCGGCCCGGACCCGGTCGAGGTCCAACGCCCAGTCCTGGTCCGGGTCCAGGGCCACGCCGGTGACCTCGCAGAGGGCGAGCGGAATGGTCTCGGCGGCCTGGTAGTTCGGGGTGACCACCACGGCGTGGTCGCCGGGGCCGAGCAGCACGTTCATCGCCAGGTAGAGCGCCTCCTCGGCGCCGGCGAAGCAGATCACGTCGTCCGGCCTTGCCAGGTCGTACGTCGCCGCGATCGCCTCGCGCAGGCCCGGGTCGCCGAAGGTCTCGGTGTAGCCGAGCGGGAGGTGCTCGAAGGCTTCGCGGTCCCCGGCGTCGGCCAGCGTGAGCAGCTCGCTCAGGGTCATGGTCTGGGCGTCGGAGGCGGTGAGGTGGTGACGGGCGGTGAACTCCCAGCGGGAGAAGTAGGTTTCGAGCCGGAAGTCGGGCAGTCGGGTCATCGCGCCAGTCCTTCGGGGGGAGTCGCCCTGAGCTCGGTCAGCAGGGCGTAGACGGTGGACCGGGACACCCGCAGGGCATCGGCGACGGCGGGTGCGGCCCGGCGGACCGCGAACACCCCGGCCTGCTCCAGCTCGGCCAGCACGGCCAGCCGGTCCTGCCGGGTGAGCCGCTCGACCGGGCGGCCGTGCTCGCGGACGTAGCCGCCGATCGCGTGCTGGATGCGCTCGGACCAGTCCTGCTCGAACAGCGGCTCCGGACGCCGTACGGTCGGCGCCCCGAAGGCGGACAGCACGGCGGCGGCCCGCTCGAGCGGCGTCCGGTCGAGGTTGACGCAGAGCACCGCCGTCGCTCGGCCGTCCCCGTCGCGCAGGACGGCGCTGACCGAGGACAGCCGCCGGCCGTCCGCGAGCAGCTTCTCGTACGGCCCGTAGACGTCCTCGGCCGCCGGGTCCAGCGCGTCCAGTTCGCCGAGCAGTGAGGGGTCGCCCGCTCGGCGGGAGGTCAGCGGGTGCCAGATCCGCAGCACCCGGTCGGTGTCGGGATCGTGCAGCACCACCTCGGCGTACGGGCCGAGCAGCAGCGCCACGGCCTCGCACACCGGGCCCCACATCCGCACCCGGGGGTCCTCCGTGCTCTTCGTCATGCCTGGACTGTACGTCCGGACTGGACGGAGAGTCCAGCAGCTCAGGCGTCCAGTTGCTCGGCGACCATGGTGGCGAACTCGTCCGGGGTGATGATCCGGATGCCCAGCTCCTCGGCCTTGGTGCGCTTGGAGCCGGCCTTCTCGCCCGCGACCAGCAGGGTGGTGCGCTTGGAGACCGAGGAGGAGGCCTTGCCGCCGGCGCGCTCGATCAGCTCGTTCATCTCGTTGCGGGAGAGCTCGGCCAGGGCGCCGGTCATCGAGCCGGTGACCACCACGGCCTGGCCGGAGAGCGGGCCCGTCGGGGAGGTGTCGTCGTCGGCGGAGGCGGCGACCGCGGTCGGCTCGCTCTCCGCGATGCCGACGTTCTGGGCGATCAACTTGTCCAGCAGCGGAGCGAGTTCGGTGAGCTCGGCGACGATCACCCGGGCCTTCTCGGTGCCGATGCCGGGCACTCCGGCCAGGGTGTCCTGGTCGGCGGCCCGGATCGCGGCCATGCTGCCGAAGTGTGCGGCGATCCGGCGCGACATGGTCCGGCCGGTGCCGCGGACGCCGAGTGCGCAGAACACCCGGTGCAGTGGCTGGTGGCGGGCGGTCTCCAGGGCGGCGAGCAGGTTGTCGGCGCTGGTCTCGCCCATCCGCTCCAGGGTGAGCAGTTGATCCCTGGTCAGGGTGAACAGGTCGGCGAGGTCGGCGACCAGGCCGGAGTCGACCAGCTGGACCGCCCGGGTGCCGCCGAGGCCCGCGATGTCGAGCTGGTCGCGCGCGGCGGCGTACCGGATCGAGGCGACCGCCTGGCAGCCGCGCCCCTGGACGCAGCGCCAGCGCTGCTCGGAGGTGTCGATGTCACCGCCGCAGCGCGGGCAGACCTCCGGGAAGGCGATCGGCTGCTCGGCGCCGGTGCGCTGCTCGACCAGCGGCGCCTCCACCCGGGGGATCACGTCGCCGGCCCGGTAGACGAAGACCTGATCGCCCGTCATCAGCCCGCGCCGGGTGATGTCGGCGGGGTTGTGCAGGGTCGCGTAGGTGACCGTGACGCCGTCGATCACGACCGGCTCCAGCACCGCGCGGGGCGCGATGATGCCGGTACGGCCGACGTTCCACTCCACCTCCAGCAGGCGGGTGACCTTGTGCTGGGCGGGCAGCTTGCGGGCCACCGCCCAGCGCGGGGCCCGGGAGCCCGCCCCGGCCTGCTGCTGGTCGGCGGCGGAGTCCGCCTTCACCACCACGCCGTCGATACCGAACGGCAGCACCGGCCGGAGCGCGGCGATCTCGTCGATCCGCTGCTGCACCTCCTCGACCGTGGCGCAGCGCCGGGGCTCGGCCGCCGTACCGGCGGCGGTGTGCGCACCGAGCTCGGCGATCCGGGCCAACAGCTCGCTGTGGCAAAGGCCGTCAAGACCGACGGCGTCGTACGCGAAGAGCGTCAGCTCGACCCGGTACGGCCGGTCCTTGGCCCGCAGGGTGCCGGCCGCGCCGCTGCGCGGGTGGGCGAACGGGGCGGCGCCGTGTGCGGTGCGGGTCTCGTTGGCCAGCTCGAACTGCTCGTGGGTGAGCAGGACTTCACCGCGCAGCTCCAGATCGACCGGCTCGGTCAGGGTGGCGGGCAGGCCGAGCACGGCGTCGGCGGAGTGCGTGATGTCCTCGCCCGCCAGGCCGTCGCCCCGGGTGAGCACCTGCACCAGCCGACCGGCCCGGTACCTGGCGGCCACCGCCAGGCCGTCCAGCTTCGGCTCCACGCACCAGCCGTCCACCGGCCGCCCGAGCCGGCGCTCCAGGCCGGCCGCCCAGGCGGTGAACTCCTCGGCCGAGAAGACGTTGTCCAGCGAGAGCATCGGCACCGAGTGCGGGACGTCGCCGTCGGCCGCGCCGCCCGCCACCTTGCCGGTCGGGGAGTGCGTCAACACCTCGGTCGGGTGGGCGAGTTCGTACGCCTCGATGGCCCGCACCAGGGCGTCGTACTCGTCGTCACCCAGCGGGGTCGAGCCGTCGTCGTAGTAGGCCGCCGCTGCCTGGACAGCGGTGTCCACGGCGTCGGAGTAGGCGGCAAGGGAGGCGAGAGTGGCTGCGTCCGTCATACCCACATCATCTCGTCCGGCACTGACATCGCCATCGGTCCCGGGCCCGCCGTCGGTGACTCTCGGTAGTGAAAGGGGAGGCGGATCCCCCCTCTTTCGAGTGTTCGGCGAAGTGGAATCCCAGCTATTGGTCAAAGGTCGGTCAAGTGTATTAATGATCCCTTTTTCGTCCGGTACAGTTTCCGTATGGGACATCGTGAGGATCTGCTGGAGGGCGCCAAGCGGTGCCTTATCGAAAAAGGTTACGGCCGTACGACCACCAGAGACATCGTCGCGGCTTCCGGAGCCAACCTGGCGTCCATCGGCTATCACTACGGATCGAAGGAGGCGCTGCTCAACGCCGCCCTCCTGGAGGCACTGGACGACACCGGCGGGGAGTACCAGCCGACCTCGGTCGAGGACCCGCGGCCCGGCGCCGACCCGCTGGAGCGGTTCGAGGCAGCCTGGGCTCAGATCGTCGAGAAGTACACCACCCGCCGTCAGCTGCTGCTGGCCAGTTTCGAGGTGTTCGCGCAGGTGGACAGGGTTCCCGAGCTGCGAGCGGCGCTGGCCGACGGGATCCAGCAGGGGCGCGAGTCGATGGCCGAGCTGTTCCAGAGCATCGCCGGCGACAGTGCCGAGCCGCTCGACGAGGAGCGGCAGAACGCGATCGGTTCGTTCTACCAGGCACTGGCCACCGGGGTGATGGCGCAACTGCTGGTGGACCCGGACCGGGCCCCGACCGCACGTGATCTGACCCTCGCACTGCGCACCATGGTGAACTGGCAGCCGGCTCTTCTCCCGGAGCCGGAGCCCGTTCAGATCTGACCCGGATCCGACGTGGATCCGAGTTTCGGAAAACAATTCGGAGAATGCCGAAATGACCGGCGGTCGAGGAATTCCTCGACCGCCGGTTCACGTTTTCCGGCGCTGTTCCCGGAGGTCCGTCAGATGCGGTGCAGAACGAAATCGTCGGTGGTCTCGCCCTTGAAAAGCAGGTCGGGACGGCCACTCAGCGTGTAGTCACCGTGCGGGGTGACCAGCACGTCGGTGGGCAGCCGCTCGGGCCACGGCTGGACGCGCTGGATCTCGTGCGCGGCGGACCAGCTGCGGTCGGTCGGGCGGAGCACGATGACCGCGTCCACGCCGGCCGGGTTCGCCAGGTCGTTGCTGACCACCAGCAGGGTGCCGTCCGGGCGCAGCGCGATCGAGTCGCCGCCGACGATCGGACGGTCCAGCGTGACCGGGTGGGCCTGCTGCGGGGCGTCCAGCGGGATCCGGACCAGCTGGCCGGTGCTGTACTGCAGGGTCAGCAGGAAGCCGGCCGGGTGCAGCAGCAGACCGATCACACCGGCGCCGGTGCCCAGCTCCCAGCCGGGCGAGATCACCGAGGTGTCGGCCAGCACCGAGGCCTGACCGTCCGTGGTGACCCGGTAGATCTTGTTGGCGGCGGGGTCGCTGACGTAGGCGGTGCCGTCCTTGTCGATGGCGACCCGGTCCGCGGCGTGCATCGGCTCCTCGCCGAGGCTGAGGTCGACCAGGAACAGCTGGCGGCCGGTGCTCAGCTCGAAGACGCCGAGTCCGGACTCCTTGAGGTAGGTCTCCGGGGTGGATCGGGTGCCGAGGCCCAGGTCGTGGTAGCCGAGCAGCAGTCGGTCGCGGTGCACGTCGACGGCTATCCCGACGGACGAGACGATCTTCGGGTCGGGGTCGGTCACCAGCGGGGTCACCGAGCCGTCGGAGTTCAGGATCGAGGCGGTGCCGTGCCGGGTCGAGCTCAGCAGGATGGCCTTGCGCCGGGGGTCCCAGGTCATGCCCTCCGGGTGCAGGGAGTCGGCGTGGCCGGTGATGACTCCGGGGTAGGGGCAGGACGAGGCGGTCTCGGTGGCGGCCTCGGCCGAGGGTGTCAGACCGGCCGTGGCAGCGGCGGCGACCACTGCGGCCCCGAGCACGCCGCGGCGGCTGATCTCAGTGTCGGTCATGTTTCTTCGTCTCCTGGTGGGACAGGCGTGCACGGACCACGAGCGCCCGACGGCGAGACGGGAAACTTGGGCAGGATCGACGACGCCGCCGCACTGGGTTCGTCCGGGAACGGGTGCCCCCAGCATCGAACTTGGCACGAAACTAGTCCCGCGAAGGTCCCGCCCCCACCCCTATCCGCCCCCTGTCCGACCGGCGCCTACCGGACCAGGACCGGGAGCGACTCGACGCCGTAGACGATCGACAGCTTGCGGAACGCCAGCTCCTCCGGGGGCACCGCCAGCCGCAGTTCGGGGAACCGCCGGACCAGGGCGGGGAAGGCGGCGCGCAGCTCCATCTTGGCGAGCTCGGCGCCGATGCAGCGGTGCATGCCGTACCCGAAGGCCAGGTGCGAGGGGCCCTTGCGGTCGCCGTCGAAGCTCTCCGGGTCGGCGCCGAAGACGGTGTCCCGGTTGGCGCCGCTGAGCGAGCAGAGCACCACGTCGCCCGCCGCGATCCGGGTGCCGGCGATCTCCATGTCCTCCCGGGCGAAGCGCGGGAAGGCCATCTGAACGACCGTCAGGTAGCGCAGCAGCTCGTCCACGAACGGGGCGGTCGCGGCGTCGTCGTCGCGGATCCTGGCGAAGGCCACCGGGTCCTGCAGCAGCACCAGCGAACCGAGCGCCAGCATGCTCGCGGTGGTCTCGAAGCCACCGGTCAGCACCCCGTCGGCGAGACCGGCCAGCTCCTGGTCGTCGATGTCGTCGCCGTACTCCTTGATCAGCATGCCGAGCAGGCCGTCGCCCGGCTCCACCCGCTGGCGCTGCACGACCTCCTGCAGGTAGGCCAGCGACTCGGTGATCGCGCCGAACGTGCCGCCCGCCCCGGCGAACAGGTCGAACCTGGCGGTGCCGAGGCGCTGGAAGTCCTCGCGGTCCTCGTACGGTATGCCGAGCAGCTCGCAGATGGTCAGCGAGGGGATCGGCAGCGCGTAGTGCTCCACCAGGTCGACCGGGCCCGGGCCGGCGGCGGCCATCTGGTTGAGCTGCTCGGTGACCAGGGCGTCGATTCGCGGGCCGAGCCGGCTGAGCCTGCGCATGGTGAACTCGGGGGTCAGCCGGCGCCGCAGCCGGGTGTGCACCGGCGGGTCGCTGAAGCCGAGGCCCCCCGGATTCTGACCCTCGGTCAACCCGGCGTTCCCGATCAGGTTGGCGAAGTCGCTGCTGAAACCGGTCGGCCGGCCCAGCACCTGCTTGACCTCCTCGTAGCCGGTCACCAGCCAGGCGTTGAAGCCGAACGGCAGCGGCACCCGGCTGATCGGCGCGGCCGCCCGGGTGGTGGCCATCGCCGGGACCGGGTCCAGTCCGTCCCGTTTGAGTGGCATCAGGACCGATTCGGGCAGGAATGAGATGTCGGAGAGGTCGAAGCCGTTCCGAGCGGTCCGGGCGAGGTAGCGGCGCCCGATCCAACTGGTCGCACGTGAACGGAGTTTGGTCATCAGCACTGGGTGCTCCAATCCGGGCAGGAGGCCGACTGGCCAAGGGGTCGTCGAGCGGCCGTGCGCGGCGGCGGGCCTCAGCGTATCCAGAGACGGTCGTACGTATGACAGCCGGATGGCCGTTAGGGGTTCCACCGGAGCTCTCAGGGGGGTGAGTCGGCTGGTGACGCCGTCCGGGCCCGATTTGAATGAATCGTTCGACCGCTTTCTGAATCACCCGACCGGTTGGAGAGGTGGAGCGTGACTACTGTTGAGGAGGCCCTGGCGGTGCGGCAGGACGTCGTAGGACGTCCTGACATGCGGGCCAGGGTCGACGAGTTGCTGGCGACCAAGGACGAGGTGGCGCAGGGTGCGCCGCAGGCGACCCTGAACCAGCGGGCCAAGGGGAAGCTGACGGTCCGTGAACGGATCGACCTGCTCTTCGACGAGGGGACCTTCCGCGAGATCGAACAGCTCCGCCGGCACCGGGCGACCGGTTTCGGGCTGGAGAACCGGCGCCCGCACACCGACGGTGTGGTCACCGGCTGGGGCAAGGTCTGGGGCCGGACGGTCTTCGTCTACGCCCACGACTTCCGGATCTTCGGCGGCTCGCTGGGCGAGGCGCACGCGGAGAAGATCCACAAGGTGATGGACCTGGCCGAGGCGGCCGGTGCGCCGCTGGTCAGTCTCAGCGACGGTGCCGGGGCCCGGATCCAGGAGGGCGTCACCGCGCTGGCCGGGTACGGCGGGATCTTCCGCCGCAACGTGCTGGCCTCCGGGGTGATCCCGCAGATATCGGTGATGCTCGGCCCCTGCGCGGGCGGCGCGACCTACTCGCCCGCGCTGACCGACTTCGTCTTCATGGTCCGGGACATCTCGCAGATGTACATCACCGGACCCGACGTGGTGAAGTCCGTGACCGGCGAGACGATCAGTCACGACGGGCTCGGCGGTGCCGAGGTGCACGCGGCGGTCTCCGGCGCGGCCGGCTTCCTGCACGACAACGAGGTCGACTGCATCGAGGACGTCCGGCACCTGCTCTCGCTGCTGCCGTCCAACAACCGTGAACTGCCGCCCGTGGAGCTCTCGGAGGACCCGCCGGACCGGCGCAACGAGGCGCTGCTCGACCTGGTGCCGGCCGATCCCAACCGGGCCTACGACATGCGCAAGGTGATCGAGGAGATCGTCGACGACGCCGACTTCTTCGAGGTGCACGCCTCCTGGGCCACCAACATCCTGTGCGGGCTGGCCCGGCTGGACGGGCACGTGGTCGGCATCGTGGCCAACCAACCCGCCTCGTTCGCCGGGGTGTTGGACATCAACGCGAGCGAGAAGGCCGCGCGCTTCGTGCAGCTCTGCGACGCGTTCAGCATCCCGCTGGTGACCCTGGTCGACGTGCCCGGCTTCCTGCCGGGACGGGACCAGGAGCACGAGGGGATCATCCGGCACGGCGCCAAGCTGCTGTACGCGTACTGCAACGCGACCGTGCCGCGGATCCAGCTGATCCTGCGCAAGGCCTACGGCGGCGCGTACATCGTGATGGACTCCCGCTCGATCGGCACCGACATCTCCTATGCCTGGCCCACCAACGAGATCGCCGTGATGGGCGCCGAGGGTGCGGCCAACGTGGTGTTCCGCCGGGAGATCGCGGCCGCCGACGACCCGGAGGCGGCCCGGCAGCAGCGGATCAAGGAGTACCAGGAGGAGTTGATGCACCCGTACTACGCGGCCGAGCGCGGCCTGGTGGACGACGTCATCGACCCGGCGCTGACCCGGTCCACGCTGATCGACGCGCTGGCGATGCTGCGCGCCAAGCACACCCGGCTGCCGGCCCGCAAGCACGGAAACCCGCCGGTGTAGTGATGACGCAGACGACACAGGAGTTGTCGCGGATCACCGTGGTCCGGGGTGCCCCGGACCCGGAGGAGCTCGCCGCCGCCGTGGTGGCGCTGCTCGCCCTGGCCCGGCGGCGGTCCTCCGCCGCCGGGCCGGGCGGCCGTCCGCCCCGGGGCACCGGCTGGGAGCCGGAGGGCTTCGGTGCGCCCGGGGCCTGGAACGGCGGCTCGAAGTCCAGGCCGTGAGCACGGCGGTTGTCCGCGAAGTTGTCACGGAAGTTGTCAGGAAGGAAGCTCAACCACCATGTCAGTGACGTCCGTTGAGAGCGGAGCCTGGACCCGAAGGTTCCATCCGGCGCCGGAGGCCCCGACCAGGCTGGTCTGCTTCCCGCACGCCGGCGGGTCGGCCACCTACTACTTCCCCGTCTCCCGGGCACTGTCGCCCGGTCTCGACGTGGTCTCGATCCAGTACCCCGGCCGGCAGGACCGGCGCCACGAGCCCGGTGTCGACTCGGTGGACCGGCTCGCCGACCTGGTGGTCGAGGAGCTGGGGGAGTGGCTGGACCGCCCGCTGGCGCTGTTCGGCCACAGCCTGGGCGCCACGCTGGCGTTCGAGGTGGCCAAGCGGCTCGAGCGGCGCGGCGTGGTGCCGGTGGCGCTGTTCGCCTCCGGCCGCCGGGCGCCGTCCCGGCACCGTCCGGGGCGGGTCCACCTGTACGGGGACGCCGAGTTGATCGCCAACCTGAAGAAGATGAGCGGGACGGACGCCCAGGTGCTGGGCGACGACGAGATGCTGCAGATGATCATGCCCGCGATCCGCAGCGACTACAAGGCCGCCGAGACCTACCAGTACCGCCCGGGGCCGAAGTTGAGCTGCCCGATCATCGCGCTGACCGGCGACGAGGACCCGGAGGTGAACCTGGAGGAGGCCCGGGCGTGGTCCGAGCACACCACGGCCGGCTTCGAGATGCAGGTCTTCCAGGGCGGGCACTTCTACCTCAATCAGCACGCCCCGGCGGTGCTGCGGGCGATCACCACCCAACTGGGCGGCTGACCGCGGGAACGGCAGAGGCCGGCGGGCCGGGGTGTGAACCCCGGCCCGCTCGATCAGTGGTGGGCCGGAGCCCGGCTGTCGCCCTGCTGCGGGATGGTCGAGGTGCCCTCGCCGTCCTCGTCCTCCACCGGGGCGATGTCCTTCGGCAGCTTGCCGAGGACGACCGCGGAGAGGATCGCGCCGAAGATCATGACGCCACCGGCGGTGATCGCCGCCGCGTGCATGCCGTCGGTGAACGCCACCCGGGCGATCCGGACGACGGTGTCGCGGACTCCGTCCGGGAGCTGGTTGGCCACCGCGACGGCGTCGCCCAGCGCCTCCCTGGCGTGCTGCGCGACGTTGGCCGGCAGGTCGGCCGGCAGCTTGTCGGCCAGGTTGCCGCGGTAGACGGCGAAGCCGACGCTGCCCAGCACTGCCATACCGGCAGCACCACCGAACTGCTGGGTGGTCTCCAGCATGGCGGACGCCGAGCCGGACTTGGCCTTCGGGACGGTGGACAGCGCCAGGTCACCGACCAGGACCATGGCCATCATCAGACCGACGTTCGCCACGCCGACACCGGTGAGCAGCACCCACAGCGGGGAGTCGTACTCGGCGGTGAGGACGAAGGCGTAGCCGAAGATGGAGACCGTGAAGCCGGCGCTGATGACGTAGGCGCGGTGCATCTTCTGGGACAGCACGGCCGCGACCGGGCCGGCCACCGCGACCGCGAAGGACGGGATCAGGCACCACAGACCGGCGCTCAGCGCGCTGAGCCCGAGCACCGACTGCAGGTACTGGGTGGAGAAGATGCCGAAGCCGACGATCGCGAACATCGCCGTGGTGTTGATCGCCGCCGAGCCGCCGAAGCCGCGGCTGAGCAGCAGCCTGGTGTCGATCATCGGGGTCTCGAGGGCGCGCTGACGGCAGACGAACAGCACACCGACCACGATGCCGGCCCCGAGCGCGATGCCCGAGCCCAGGTTGAACTTGTCGGCGGCCAGCGTCTGCATGGCGTAGATGACCGGGAGGATGGCGCCGAGCGAGAGGACCGCGCTGGGCAGGTCGAAGCGGCCCGGGTTGGGGTCCTTGGACTCCGGCAGCAGGATCGGTGCCAGCACCAGCATCAGGATCATCGCCGGGATGTTGAGCAGGAAGACCGAGCCCCACCAGAAGTGGTCCAGCAGCAGGCCGCTGACCACCGGGCCGATGGCGACGCCGAGTCCGGTACCGGCGGTCCAGATGCCCACCGCGGCGGTGCGCTCCTTCTCGTCCCGGAAGATGTTCAGGATCAGGGCCCGGGTCGAGGGCATCAGGGTCGCGCCGCCGATGCCCAACAGGGCTCGGGCGATGATGAGTTCGTTGGCGGTGCCGGCGTATGCGGCGCCGACCGAGGCGAGGCCGAAGCCCAGGATGCCGATGAGCAGCAGCTTGCGGCGGCCGATTCGGTCGGCCAGCGAGCCCATGGTCACCAGCAGGCCCGCCAGGATGAAGCCGTAGATGTCGAAGATCCACAGCTGCTGGTCGGTGGTCGGGAGCAGGTCGGCACTGAGGAAGGGCACCGCGAAGTACAACACCGAGGTGTCCATCGAGACGATGACCAGGGGCAGCACAAGCACGCCGAGGCCGAGCCACTCCTTCGCGCCGGCCTTGGGCGCCGCGTGGGCGCCGGAGGTGGTGCTCTGTTGGTTCGTCATTTCTAGGCTCTCTCCAGCCTTGTGGTGATTCGGTCGGACCAGTGGGTCGGACTAGGGGTCAGGTGGTTCGGACTAGTTGTGTCCTGGCCATGTCATGTCTTGGACAGTCGGGTCGGCCCCGGGACGGGCTTGCTGCGCCCGCCCCCGGGCCGTGCGTACTGCGGTCTGGTCGGTGCTGCTTACTTGCCGGCCTTGACGACGGCGCCGCCGTCGACCTTGAGCTGAAGGCCGGTCACGTACCGGGACTCGTCGGAGGCCAGGTAGGTGACCGCGTGCGAGACGTCGAGCGGCTCCACGTACGGGATCGGCATGCCCTGGACCACCGGGAACGCCAGCTCGGCGTCCTCGCGGGTCGGCTGCTCGACGTCCGGGCGGAAGACCTTGTACATCGCCTGGTTGTGCAGCATGACGGTGTTGGCGTTGGTCGGGTGAACCACGTTGAGGCGGCGGCCGGTCGGCGCCAGGTACGGCGCGAACCAGTTGACGTAGTCGTTCAGGACGGTCTTGGCGAAGGAGTAGCCGATGCCGCCGGGGCCCATCGGACCCGGGGCGCCCGCCTCGGCTATGTAGGCCGCGGCCGAGCCGATCAGGATGATCGACGCGCCCTCGCCCAGGTGCGGCAGTGCGGCGTGCACGGTGTTGAGCGCGCCGCTCAGGTTGACGTCCACCGCGTCGGTGAACGCGTTCAGCGGACGGTCGGCACCGACCGGGCCGATGGCCGCGTTGGCGACCACGACGTCGAGGCGGCCCAGCTCGGCCACGCCCTCGTCGATCGCGGCCTTGAGTGCGGCGCGGTCGCGGACGTCGGCCACCTTGGTGACGATGCGTCGGCCGGTCTTCTCGACCAGCCGGGCGGTCTCCTGGAGTTCCTCGGCGGTGGCCAGGGGGTACTCGACGACGTCGATGTCCTCGCAGATGTCGATCGCGATGATGTCGGCGCCCTCCTCGGCAAGTCGTATCGCGTGGCTGCGGCCCTGACCGCGGCCCGCACCGGTGATGACGACGACCTTGCCTTCAACGCGGCCCATAAGGCCCTCCCGATCATGTGTCGTTGAATTATTTATACCCAAGGAAACCTCCCCTCCGATGGGCTCGGTACCCCCTAATCGCCCCTGCCGAAACAGGACAGGGGTGGGGCTAGGGGTGGGTAAGGGGCTTGACAGGACAGGGCAGTTGGGGCCGTCGTCGTTCACCTTGAGACTACCGGGACCCCCTGACAATGCGTCAGGGTAGCCGGTGGCGCGCGGGCTCGCTAAGGGGTTTTCTAGGGGTTCCGTGCGAGCGCCGTCTCATTACGGTGGAGGAGCCTGGGCCGGGTGTCCAGCAACAATGTCGCGCGCATATGCGAATACGGGACGGGAGTTCGGTGGCGACCAGCCATTTCACATTTCCCGCCTCCCGATTCCTCGTCCGAACTCGTCGGCGCTCACACGGGAAGCGGGATCACTGAAATGGCCAACCTCAACTCCGACGAACGGCTTGTCGAAGCACTTCGGGCGTCGCTGAAGGAGACCGAGCGGCTGCGCGGGCAGAACCGGAAGCTCTCGGCGGCCATGCGGGAGCCCATCGCGATCGTGGGGATGGCCTGCCGCTACCCCGGCGGCGTGACCTCGCCGGAGGACCTGTGGCGGCTGGTGGCCGACGGGGTCGATGCGGTGTCCGAGTTCCCGGAAAACCGCGGTTGGGATCTCGAAGGCGTGTACGACCCGACCGGCGAGCGGCCCAACACCACGTACACCCGGGAGGGCGGATTCCTGCACGACGCGGGGGATTTCGACCCCGCATTCTTCGGAATCGCACCCAATGACACGCCGTACGTCGACCCGCAGCAGCGGCTGCTGCTGGAGGTCAGCTGGGAGGCGTTCGAGCGGGCCGGGATCGACCCGGCCACCCTGAAGGGCAGCTCGACCGGCGTCTTCGCCGGACTGATGTACCACGACTACCCGTTCAGCAGCGCGGCCGGCTCGATCGTCTCCGGACGGGTCTCCTACACCCTGGGTCTGGAGGGCCCGGCCGTGACGGTGGACACCGCCTGCTCCTCCTCGCTGGTCGCGCTCAACCTGGCCGTCCAGGCGCTCCGTTCGGGCGAGTGCTCGCTGGCACTGGCGGGTGGGGTGGCCGTGATGGCCACCCCCGAGACCCTGGTGGAGTTCAGCCGGCAGAAGGGCCTGGCCAAGGACGGGCGCTGCAAGGCGTTCGGCGCCGGCGCCGACGGCACCGGCTGGTCGGAGGGAGCAGGCGTCCTGCTGGTCGAGCGCCTGTCGGACGCCCGGCGCAACGGCCACCCGGTGCTGGCCATCGTGCGCGGCACCGCGATCAACCAGGACGGCGCGTCGAACGGCCTGACGGCGCCCAACGGCCCGGCCCAACAGCGGGTCATCCGAGCAGCGCTGGCCAATGCCCAGCTGACTCCCGCGGACGTGGACGCGGTCGAGGCGCACGGGACCGGTACGACGCTGGGTGACCCGATCGAGGCGCAGGCCCTGCTCAACACCTACGGCCAGGGCAGGGCGGAGGCCGGGCCGCTCTGGCTGGGCTCGCTGAAGTCGAACCTGGGGCACACCCAGGCGGCGGCGGGTGTCGGCGGAATCATCAAGATGGTGATGGCGATGCAGCACGGTGTGCTGCCGCGTACGTTGCACGTCGAGCAGCCGTCCGGGCAGATCGACTGGGAGGCCGGTGCGGTCGAGCTCCTGACGGAGGCTCGGGACTGGCCGGAGACGGGGCGGGTGCGGCGGGCGGCCGTCTCGTCCTTCGGCATCAGCGGCACCAACGCGCACGTGATCATCGAGCAGGCCCCGGCGGAGGTGGAGCAGCCCCCGGCCGCTGTCACCGGACTGCCGGTGGTGCCGCTGGTGGTCTCGGCGAAGAGTGCGGAGGCGCTGCGGGCGCAGGCGGCGGTGCTGCTCGAACGGCTGGTCGGTGAAGGTGAGTTGAAGCCGGTCGACGTCGGGTACTCGTTGGCCACCACGAGGGCGGTGCTGGAGCACCGGGGCGTGGTGGTCGGAGCGGACCGTGCGGAGCTGGTGGCGGGGCTGCGGGCGTTGGCCGAGGGCGGGGGTGTGTCCGGTCAGGCGAAGGGGGGCCGGACGGCGTTCCTGTTCACGGGGCAGGGGTCGCAGCGGTTGGGGATGGGGCGTGAGCTGCACGGTGCGTTCCCGGTGTTCGCGGCGGCTTTCGACGAGGTGTTGGCGGAGCTGGGCGGGTCGCTGCGGGACGTGGTGTGGGGTGAGGACGCCGATGAACTGAACCGCACGGTGAATACCCAGAGTGCGCTGTTCGCATTCGAGGTGGCGCTGTTTCGGTTGGTGGAGTCGTGGGGGGTGCGGCCTGACTTCCTGGCCGGGCACTCGGTGGGTGAGATCGCGGCCGCGCATGTGGCGGGGGTGCTGTCGCTCGCGGATGCGGTGAAGCTTGTGTCGGCGCGTGGCCGGCTGATGCAGGAACTGCCCGCCGGTGGTGCCATGGTGGCGATCGAGGCCACGGAGGAGGAGGTCCTGCCGCTGCTGACCGCAGAAGTGAGCATCGCGGCGGTGAACGGCCCGCGTTCGGTGGTGATCTCGGGTGACGAGGCGACGGTGCTGCGGATCGCCTCCGGCTTCGAGCGGACGAAGCGGCTGAGCGTGTCGCACGCGTTCCACTCCCCGCTGATGGATCCGATGCTGGACGAGTTCCGTTCGGTGGTCCAGCAGTTGACCTTTGCCGAGCCGTCGATCGCGGTGATGGCGTCGGGTTCGTTCGCCGACCCCGAGTACTGGGTGAGCCACGTCCGGGACGCGGTCCGGTTCGCCGACAACGTAAGGGAGTTGGAGTCCTCGGGTGTCTCGCGCTTCGTGGAGATCGGCCCGGACGGCATCCTGACCGGGCTGGCCCAGCAGAGTGTCGAGTCCGAGGATGCCGTCCTCGTGGCGACGGTGCGCCGGGACCGCCCGGAGGCTGCCACGCTGGTGGCCGCGCTGGGCCGACTGCACGTCTCCGGCGGCGGGGTGAAGTGGCCGGCGTTCTTCGCCGACTCAGGTGCGCGGCGGGTGGATCTGCCGACGTACGCCTTCCAGCGGAAGCACTACTGGCTCGATGCCGCGTCGGTCACCGGCGGCGATGCGTCGAGCATCGGCCTGCTGCCCGCCGACCACCCGCTGCTCGGTGCCGTCGTGGTGTCCCCGGACGGCGAGGGTGTGGTGCTGACCGGCCGGCTGGCGCTCGGTACGCAGCGCTGGATCGCCGACCACGGTGTGCTGGGCAACGTCCTGCTTCCGGGCACCGCGTTCGTGGAACTGGCGGTGCGGGCGGGTGACCAGGTCGGGTGTGACCTGCTGGAGGAGCTGACGCTCCAGGCGCCGCTGATCCTGCCGCCCGGCGGCTCGGTGCAGGTCCAGGTCGCGGTGGGTGAGGCGGACGGTGAGGGCGACCGGCCGGTCACCGTGCACTCGCGCCCCGAGGGGGACGAGGGCGGTGCCTGGATGCTGCACGCGGACGGCGTGCTGACGTCCGGAGCTGCGGCACCGTCGTTCGACCTCGCGCAGTGGCCGCCGACCGGCGCCACCGAACTGAAGCTGGACGGCGTCTACGACCGGCTGCTCGCTCAGGGCTACAACTACGGGCCGGTGTTCCAGGGCCTGAAGGCCGCGTGGAAGCGTGGTGACGACCTGTTCGCCGAGGTGGCGCTGCCCGAGGTGGCCCATGCGGAGGCGGCCCGGTTCGGGCTGCACCCGGCGCTGCTGGACGCCGCGATGCACGTGGCCCTGGTGGACGACGGCGAGGGCAAGGACGGCGAGCCGGTCCTGCCGTTCGTCTGGAGTGGTGTCACGCTGCACGCGGCCGGTGCCTCGTCCCTGCGGGTTCGCATCTCGCCCGACGGGCCGGAGAGCGTGAACGTCGTGGTGGCCGATGGTGTGGGTGTGCCGGTGTTGTCGGTGCGGTCGGTGGTGGGTCGGCCGGTTTCGTCGGAGCAGTTGTCGGCCGGTCGTGGTGTGGAGTCGTTGTTCCGGGTGGAGTGGCCGGTGGTTTCGGTGGGCTCCGGGGCCGGGGCGCTGTCTGGGTGGGAGTCGCTCACGGCCGGCGGTGTGGTGCCTGAGGCGGTGGTGTTGGAGTGTGTGACGCCGTCTTCGGGTGATGTGCCCGGTGGGGTACGCGAGTTGGCGGGCCATGTGCTGGGTGTGGTGGGGGAGTGGCTCGGCGATGAGCGGTTCGCCGACTCGCGCCTGGTGGTGCTGACGCGCGGCGGCGTGGTCGCGGCTGATGGTGATCTGGTGGATCTGGTGCAGGCTCCGGTGTGGGGTCTGCTGCGGGCTGCGATGGCGGAGAATCCGGGTCGGTTCGTGGTGGTGGACTGGGACGGTCTGCCGGAGTCGCGTGCGGTGCTGGGTGCGGTGGTTGCGTCGGGTGAGGTGGAAGCTGCGGTCCGGGCCGGTGTGGTGCGGGTGCCGCGCCTGGCGAAGGTGGGTGCGGTCGACGGCACGGTGCCGGCCGTTGACGGCACCGTCCTGGTGACGGGTGGCACGGGTGGTCTGGGCGCGGTGGTGGCTCGGCACCTGGTGGTCGAGCACGGTGTCACGAGCCTGGTGCTGACGAGCCGTCGGGGTCTTGGGGCCCCGGGTGCTGCGGAGTTGGTGGCCGAGCTCGAGGCGCTGGGTGCGAGCGCCCGGGTGGTGGCGTGTGATGTGGCGGATCGTGCGGCGGTGCGGGAGCTCCTGTCTTCCCTGGAGCGTCCGTTGGCGGGCGTGGTGCATGTCGCCGGTGTGATGGACAACGGTGTCATCACCTCCGTGACGCCGGAGCGTCTCGACGCCGTGTTGGCGCCGAAGGTGGATGCGGCGTGGCACCTGCACGAGCTGACCGCCGGAAGTGAGTTGGCGTTCTTCGTGATGTTCTCCTCGGCCGGTGGCATGGTGCTGGCAGCGGGTCAGGCGAACTACGCGGCGGCGAACGTCTTCCTGGACGCGCTCGCGGTGCAGCGGCGGGCCGCCGGTCTGCCGGCCACCTCGATGGCCTTCGGCCTCTGGGGCGTCACCACCGGCATGACGCAGCAGACCCACTCCCTGGAGGAGGCCGAGCAGCGGATGGCCCGCCTCGGTCTCCCCGCGCTGCCGCAGGCCGAGGCACTGGCCCTCTTCGACGCCTCGATAGCAACGGGCGAAGCCGTCCTGGTCCCGCTCCGGATCGACCCCAAGGCCCTGCGCACGCAGGGCGATTCACTGCCCGCACTGCTACGCGGGCAGGTGACCGTCCGACGCCGGGCGGCGGTCGGCAAGGCCGAGGCGGACTCGCTGCGGCAGCGACTGGCCGGGCTGGACGAGGCCGAGCGGGAGCAGGCGCTGCTCGCCGTGGTGCTCGGGTACGCGGCCAACCTGCTCGGCCACAGCGGGCCGGAGGCGGTGGAGCCCGAACGGGACTTCCTGGAGGCCGGGTTCGACTCCCTGAGCGCGATGGAGCTGCGCAATCTGCTCAACAAGGCGACCGGTCTCCGGTTGCCCCCGCTGGTGGTCTTCGACAGCAAGACCCCGGCCGCGCTGGCCCGGTTGATGCGTACGGAGCTCACCCTGGAGCCGGTCTCCGCGGCCCCCGGCGGCGAGGTGTCACAGGGTACCGGCGGTCAACTGTCGGTCCCGGACGACGAGATCGGCCGCGACACCCTCAGCCAGCTGTTCCGGGAGGCGGTGCTGTCCGGCCCGATGGCGCAGGCGTTCGGCCTGCTCGGTGCGGTCGCCCGGACCAGGCCGAGCTACTCCTCGTTGGCCGATCTCGGCGCGGTCCCGCAGCCGGTGCGGCTGGCGGACGGTCCCGGCCGCCCCCGGCTGATCTGCGTGAGCACTCCGATGGCGACCGGCGGTGCGTACCAACTCGCCCGCCTGGCCTCGCACTTCGGTGACGTACGGCCGGTTTCGGCGGTGCCGCTGTCCGGGTTCGTGCCCGGCGAGAAGCTGGCCGAGTCGGCGGAGGCCGCGATCGAGGTGCTGGCGGCGAGTGTGCTGGAGGCCGCCGAGGGTGAGCCGTTCGTGCTGGTCGGCTACTCGGCGGGCGGTCTGCTGGCCCATGTGACGGCCGGCTACCTGGAGTCGGTGCTCGGGATCGGCGCGGAGGGTCTGGTGCTGCTGGACACCTACCGCTCGGACAGCGAGAGCCGGGACGACGTGGACCGGGGCATGGTGCTCAGCATGCTGGAGAAGGAGCGGATGTTCGGCCGCTTCGACAGTGCCCGGCTGGCGACCATGGGCCGCTACGTCGAGCTGGTGCCCAAGATCGTGCCTGGCAGGATCGAGGCGCCGGTGCTGTTCGTGCAGTGCCTGGAGGAGTTCTCGGGCCCGGGTGGGCCGCCGGCTCAGATGACGGAGTCGGACGACTGGATGGCCCACCCGTGGGACTCCTCGCAGGACGTCCGGCAGGTCCGGGCCAACCACTTCAGCATGCTGGAGTCCGAGGCAGCCGCGACCGCCGGGGCGATCGAGGACTGGCTCGCCGAGCGCGGCTGATCCACTGCTGACCCACCGTCACCAGATGCGGCCGGCGCCGTGTACGGACTCCGTGCACGGCGTCGGCCGCACTCCGTGCTCGGGGAAGCCTGATGGGGGCTGCTAAGGGCGCGGATAGGGGCTCGTAGGGGATCCTGCGAACACCCGTTCCTCCTAGGGTTGATTTTGGCTGATACGACAGCGAATTGACGGTCAGTCACCACAATCCCTGAACTTCTCAGTCTCCGGCAGCGGCGAGCCACCTGCCGATGAAAAGGAGCGAGCATGCGCTTCGGACTGCTCTACCTGCAGCAAGTTCCCCGGCCGTGGGCCGAGGACAGCGAGGAGAACGTCCTGCACGAGGCACTGGAGCAGATCGAACTGGCCGACCGGCTGGGTTTCGACTACGTCTGGGCCTCCGAGCACCACTTCCTCGACGAGTACTCCCACTCCTCCGCCCCCGAGGTGTTCCTGGCCGCTGCGGCCGCCCGTACGAAGCGCATCCGGCTTGCCCACGGCATCGTCTCGCTGCCGCCGGCCGTCAACCACCCCGCGCGCGTGGCCGAGCGGCTGGCGACCCTGGACCTGATCTCCAAGGGCCGGGTCGACTTCGGCTCCGGCCAGGGCAGCACGCAGCACGAGCTGGGTGCCTTCAACATCGACCGGACGACCAAGCGCGAGCAGTGGCGCGAGGCCATCGGCGTGATCACCCGGATGCTCACCGAGGTCCCGTTCACCGGCCACAAGGGCCAGTGGATCGACGTGCCGCCGCGCAACGTGCTGCCGAAGCCGAACCAGAAGCCGCACCCGCCGCTCTGGGTCGCCTGCAGCTCGCCGGAGACCGTCGAGACTGCCGCCCGCAACGGTGTCGGTGCGCTCTCCTTCGCCTTCATGACCGAGGACGAGGCCAAGGAGCGGGTCGCCGCCTACTACGACCTGATCGGCTCCGAGGAGTGCGTGCCGGTCGGCAAGGCAGTCAACGCCAACTTCGCGGTCGCCCTGCCCTTCCTCTGTCACGAGGACGAGGAGACCGCCTACGAGCGGGCCATGGGCGGCGTGAACTTCTACGTCAACTCGTTCATGCACTTCTACCTGCAGGGTGAGCACCGCCCCGGCACCACCGTGCTGTCGGAGGAGTTCGGCAAGAAGGCCCCGCTGCCCAAGGAGAACCAGGACCGGATGGACCTGGTGGTCCGCCGCGGCATCGGCACCCCCGAGAAGCTGCGGGAGATGATCCGGGCCCAGGAGGCGGCCGGCGTCGACCAGATCATCTTCCAGGTGCAGCTGGGCGCCAACAAGCACGAGCACATCCTGGAGTCCCTGGAGCTGTTCGCCCGCGAGGTCATGCCGGAGTTCGTCGAGCGCCGCGAGGCGCAGGACCTGGCCAAGGCCGAGCGCCTCGCCGTCCCGGTCAAGGAGGCCCTGGGCCGGATCGAGACCAGCACGGTGGACGTCTCCGACTACCTGATCCGCACCGACATGGAGCTCTTCGGTCCTCCTCAGCAGCCCGCCCCCGACGCCACCCCCACAGCGTCGGAGAACGGCAGCTGAGATTCCCCGGTCCCCGGCGGCCGCCGCTCAACGGCGCGCGGCGGCCGCTGGGGACGCACCATCGGCCTCTGAGCAGGCCGCCCCTGCGCCACTCACAGCTGAGAGGTATTCAGATGTTGCACGCCTTCGACGAGTCGGCGACCATAGCCGGCGATCTCGACGCGATCTGGCGGACGGTGTCCGACGTCGCAGGATGGTCCACCTGGGATCCGCACGTCCTGGAGAGCGGCACCGACACGCCGTTCGAGGTCGGCGGCGGTGGCTGGACCATCTCGCGCATCGTGAAGGGCCGTCGTAGCTACTTCAAGCTGGTCGAGGTCGACCCCGGCCGCGGCTACACCACCGAGTCGCCGATGCCGCTCGGCAAGATGCTGATCATCAACAAGTACGAGCAGGCCGGCCCCGGCCTGGTGAAGCTCAGCCGCCGGGTCGAGGTGCACGGCGGCTTCGCGCCGGTCTACGGCTTCTTCTGGGCGAAGGCGTTCCAGGCCGACACCCGCGCCACCTTCGAGGAGCTGGGCCGCGAGATCAAGCTGCGTGCCACCCGAGCGGAGACGAGCCGATGACCAGAGCGATAGTGATCGGCGGCGGCCTCTCGGGCGTGCTCGCCGCCACGGCCCTCTCCCACCACGTGGACGAGGTCACCGTCATCGAGAGCGACAAGTACCCGGAGCAGCCCGCTCCCCGGCGCGGTATGCCGCAGGGCCGGCAGAACCACATGCTGACCGCGGGCGGCGCGCACGCCCTCGACCAGCTGCTGCCCGGCACCACCGACCTGCTGTTCGCGGCCGGTGCGCACAAGCTGGCGATGGGCCGCAACATCCTCACGCTGTCCTCCGAGGGCTGGTTCCGCCGGGTCGACGACGACGCCTTCTTCATCGCCTGCAGCCGCAA
The DNA here is from genome assembly GCF_001424875.1 of Kitasatospora sp. Root107. Classification (GTDB taxonomy): domain Bacteria; phylum Actinomycetota; class Actinomycetes; order Streptomycetales; family Streptomycetaceae; genus Kitasatospora. The sequence continues at coordinate 95,132 of NZ_LMCT01000008.1, forward strand.
CCTGCTGGACCACATCGTCCGTCAGCAGGCGCTCACCAACCCGGTCATCACGGTCCTTCAGGAGACCAAGGCCACCGGCCTGGTCGGCACCGCGAGCCGGGTCACCGGCATCCGGTACGAGAAGGGCACCGAGCCCGAGCAGACCCTCACCGCCGACATCGTGGTCGACGCCACCGGCAGCCGCTCCAAGACCCCGCAGTGGCTCACCGAGCTCGGTGTGGCCGAGCTGTACGAGGAGTTCCTGGACGCCGGTCTGGCATACGCGGGCCGCCTGTACGAGGCCCCCGCCGATGCCGCCGCCGACTTCCCCGGCGTGCTGATCCAGACCGTCCCCAACACCGGAAAGCCCGGTGCCGGTGCGGCCTTCATGCCGCAGGAGGACGGCCGTTGGATCGTCTCCCTGATCGGCACCGCCGGCGGCCAGCCGCCGACCGGTGAGGAAGGCTTCATGGAGTTCGCCCGCAGCGTGGGCAACCCGATCGTCGGCGAGCTGATGGCCCGGGCCACCCCGATCGGCGAGATCAAGGGCTCGCGCGGACTGGCCAACCGCCGCCGCTACTTCGAGCGCCTGACCCTCCCCGAGGGCTTCCTGGCGCTCGGTGACGCGGTCACCGTGCTCAGCCCGAACTACGCCTCCGGCATGTCGATGGCCGCCTTCGGTGCGCTCGCGCTGCGCAGCCAGCTCAAGTCGCACGGCCTGGAGCCGGGCCTGGGCAAGAAGGTCCAGCTCGACATCGCCAACAAGGTGGCCGGGCCCTGGAAGTCGGCCACCAGCACCGACCGTTGGTTCCCGGGCGTCCGTACCAACATCAAGCTCGGCAAGGGGACGGTCGAGCAGAAGCTCGCCGTCCGCTGGTCCAGGGTGGCCGCCGAGCACCCCGGCCTGCTGAAGGCCACCTACCAGGTCGCCACCCTGCAGACGCCGCAGAACAAGGTGATGACCCTGCCGCTGATGGGCGCCCTGCTGCGCGGACCGCAGCAGACCCCGCTCACCCCGGCCGAGGCGCTCGCGCAGTTCCCGCAGATCGGGAAGCTGCTCAGCTCCGCGCCGGCCGACCTCTCCAAGGTCGAGCACTGACGGAGCCTTCCAGGCCCGCTTCGCACCACCCGGCTGCACAGATCTTCCGACCACGGACCGCACTAAAGGGGATGGCCTTCGGTGAGCACGAGCAACGAGCAGAGGCTTGTCGAGTACCTCAAGCGAACCCTTGCCGAGCTCCGCGATGCCCGTCGGTGCCTCGACGAGGCGGCGCGCAAGCCCGACGACGAGTCGATCGCGATCGTCGGCATGGGATGCCGGTACCCCGGTGGCGTGACGTCGCCCGAGGGACTGTGGCAGCTGGTGTCAGAAGGGGTCGACGCGGTGTCGGAGTTCCCGGCCGACCGTGGCTGGGACCTCGACGTGTACGACCCGGAGCCCGGAAAGCCGGGGAAGACCTACTCGCGGGAGGGTGGATTCCTCCACGACGCGGGCGAGTTCGACCCCGGCTTCTTCGGGATCTCCCCGAACGAGGCCCTCGCGATGGACTCCCAGCAGCGGCTGCTGCTGGAAGCCTCGTGGGAGGCGATCGAGAGCGCGGGCGTCGACCCGCTGTCGCTGAAGGGCACCCGGACGGGCGTCTTCGGCGGCGTGATGTACCACGACTACGCGCAGGGCCGGGAGCCCGGGACCTCGGCCGCGGGCAGCCTGGTGACCGGCCGGGTGTCCTACACCCTCGGCCTGGAGGGCCCGTCCCTCTCGGTGGACACAGCGTGCTCGTCCTCGCTGGTGGCGCTGCACCTCGCGGTGCAGGCGCTGCGGCGCGGGGACTGCACGCTGGCGCTGGCCGGTGGCGTGACGGTGATGTCCAACCCGGAGATGTTCGTCTTCTTCAGCACCCAGGGCGGCCTGTCGAAGGACGGCCGCTGCCGGTCCTTCGCCGAGGCCACCAACGGCATGACCTGCTCCGAGGGCGCCGGCGTGCTGTTCCTGGAGCGGCTGTCGGACGCCCGGCGCAACGGCCACCCGGTGCTCGCCATCGTGCGCGGCTCGGCCGTCAACCAGGACGGCGCCTCCAGCGGCTTCAGCGCCCCCAACGGCCCCGCGCAGCAGCGGGTGATCCGGCAGGCGCTGTCCGGCTCCGGCCTCACCTCCGCCGACGTGGACGTGGTCGAGGGCCACGGCACCGGCACCACGCTGGGTGACCCGATCGAGGCGCAGGCGCTGCTGGAGACGTACGGCCAGGGCCGGGCGGAGAACCTGCCGCTGTGGCTCGGCTCGCTCAAGTCCAACATGGGCCACACCCAGGCGGCGGCCGGGGTCGGCGGCATCATCAAGATGGTCATGGCGATGAAGCACGGCGTGCTGCCGCGCACCCTGCACGTCGACCGCCCGACGACCAAGGTCGACTGGACCTCGGGCGCGGTTCGGCTGCTGACGGAGGCTCAGGAGTGGCCGGAGGCCGGGCGGGTGCGGCGGGCCGGGATCTCTTCGTTCGGTCTGAGCGGTACCAACGCGCACGTCATCATCGAGCAGGTCCCCGAGCCCGACCCGGAGCCGTCCGAGACCGAGCCCGTGCCGCTGCCGGCCGTGCCGGTGGTGGTCACCGCGAAGACCGCCGGTGCACTGCGGGCCCAGGCGGCCCGGTTGGTGCAGCACCTGGAGGCGCGGCCCGAGATCGCGGTGCCGGACCTCGGCCTGTCGCTCCTGACCACGCGTTCGGTGCTGGAGCACCGGGGGCTGGTGGTCGCGGCGGACCGCGCGGAGCTGCTGGACGGACTACGGGCGCTGGCCGAGGGCGGGGGTGTCTCCGGCCAGGCGAAGGACGGTCGGACGGCGTTCCTGTTCACCGGGCAGGGGGCGCAACGGTTGGGGATGGGGCGTGAACTGCACGCCGCTTTCCCGGTGTTCGCCACTGCTTTTGACGAGGTGACGGCGGCACTTGGTGGTTCGCTGCGGGAGGTGGTCTGGGGCGACGACGCTGATGAGCTGAACCGCACGGTGAACACGCAGCGTGCACTGTTTGCCTTCGAGGTGGCGTTGTTCAGGCTGGTGGAGTCGTGGGGTGTGCGGCCGGATTTCCTGGCCGGGCACTCGGTGGGCGAGATCGCCGCCGCGCACGTGGCCGGGGTGCTGTCGCTGGCGGATGCGGCGACGTTGGTGTCGGCGCGTGCTCGCCTGATGCAGGAACTGCCCTCGGGTGGTGCGATGGTGGCGATCGAGGCGACCGAGGCGGAGATCCTGCCGCTGCTGACCGATCAGGTGAGCATCGCGGCGGTGAACGGTCCTCGCTCGGTGGTGGTCTCGGGTGACGAGGCCGCGGTGCTGGCGATTGCTTCGGGCTTCGAGCGGACCAAGCGGCTGAGTGTGTCGCACGCGTTCCACTCGCCTCTGATGGATCCGATGCTCGAGGAATTCCGCGCTGTCGTCGGCAAGTTGACCTTCGCCGAGTCGTCGGTGCCAGTGGTGGCGTCGGGTTCGTTCACCGACCCCGAGTACTGGGTGCGGCACGTCCGTGACGCGGTCCGGTTCGCCGACGCGGTACGGGAGTTGGAGTCCTCGGGTGTCTCGAGGTTCGTGGAGATCGGTCCGGACGGGATTCTGACCGGGCTGGCTCAGCAGAGCGTCGAGTCCGAGGACGCGGTCCTCATCGCGACGCTGCGCCGGGACCGCCCGGAGGCTGCCACGCTGGTGGCCGCGCTGGGTCAACTGCACGTCTCCGGTGGGGCTGTGAAGTGGCCGGCGTTCTTCGCCGACTCGGGTGCGCGGCGGGTGGACCTGCCGACGTACGCCTTCCAGCACAAGCGCTACTGGCTGGAGGCCACCACCGGGGGCAGTGACTTCTCCGGCCGCGAGGTGGAGCCGGAGGAGGACCCGTTCGAGGTCCTGGTCCTGCGGCAGCGGCTCGACGGCCTGCCGGAGGGTGACCGGGAGCGGGTGCTGCTGGAGGAGGTCCGCATTCATGTGGCGGCGGTCCTCGGGCATGCCTCGCACGAGGAGATCGGGCCCGACCTGGCGTTCCAGGAGCTCGGCTTCGACTCGCTGGCGGCGGTGGAGCTGCGAAAGCGGCTGAGCCGGGTCACCGGCGTCCCGCTGCCCGCCACGCTGGTCTTCGACTACCCGAACTCCCGGGCGGTGGCGGAGTTCGTCAACGCCGAGATCGACCCGGCCGGCGGAGCAGCGGTGGCACCGCTGCTGGGCGAGCTGGACCGCCTCTCGGAGGCGCTCTCGGTGGTCGCCCCGGCGGCCGGTGAGCGCGCCAGGATCACCGCGCGTCTGGAAGCCATCCTCCGCAAGTGGAACGACGCACAGGGCAGTTCGGTCGCCGACGAGGCCGACGACCTGCTGGACGCAGCCACCGATGACGAGTTGTTCGCGGTCCTGGACAGCGAACTCGGCATCTCCTGACCTGTACACACGCACGCACGACAGCCGGCCGGTTCACGAACAGCTTGAGACCGATTGAGGGCAGATGGGTACCGACGAGAAGCTCCGTGAGTATCTGAAGCGCGCCACCGCAGACCTGCAGCAGACCAAGCGGCACCTGCGCGAGGTGGAGGCCAAGCAGCACGAGCCGATCGCCATCGTGGCGATGAGCTGCCGTTACCCGGGCGGGATCAGCTCGCCCGAGCAGCTGTGGGACCTGGTGGCCTCGGGCACCGACGGGATCTCGCTGTTCCCGACCAACCGTGGCTGGAACACCGACGAGCTCTACCACCCGGACCCGGCCACGCCGGGCAAGACGTACTGCCGGGAGGGCGGATTCCTCCACGACGCGGGGGAGTTCGACGCCGACTTCTTCCGGATCAGCCCGCGCGAGGCCCGCGAGACGGACCCGCAGCAGCGCCTGATGCTGGAGACCGCCTGGGAGGCCTTCGAGCGCGCGGGCATCGACCCGCTCTCCCTGAAGGGCAGTCGGACCGGCGTCTTCGCCGGGGTGGTCTACCACGACTACTCGGCGGACAGCGGCACCGGCGGTCTCGCCAGCGTCGCGTCCGGGCGGGTCGCGTACGTGCTCGGCCTGGAGGGCCCGGCGATCACCGTCGACACCGCCTGCTCCTCCTCGCTGATCGCCCTGCACTTCGCCATCCAGTCGCTCCGCAACGGCGACTGCACGATGGCGCTCGCGGGCGGGGTCACCGTGATGGCCACGCCGGTCTCCTTCGTCGGCTTCAGCCAGGACCGTGGCCTGGCCCCGGACGGCCGCTGCAAGTCCTTCGCCGGTGCCGCCGACGGCACCACCTGGTCGGAGGGCGTCGGCATGCTGCTGGTCGAGCGCCTGTCGGACGCTCGCCGCAACGGGCACCCGGTGCTCGCGGTGATCCGGGGCTCGGCCGTCAACTCGGACGGTGCCTCGAACGGCCTGACCGCGCCCAACGGCCCGTCCCAGCAGCGCGTCATCCGCGCCGCCCTGGCAGACGCCCAGCTCTCGGCCGACGAGGTCGACACCGTCGAGGCGCACGGGACGGGCACGACGCTCGGTGACCCGATCGAGGCGCAGGCCCTGCTGGCCACCTACGGACAGGGCCGTCCGGCCGAACGGCCGCTCTGGCTCGGCTCGTTCAAGTCGAACATCGGTCACACCCAGGCGGCATCCGGGGTCGGCGGCGTCATCAAGATGGTCGAGGCGATGCAGCACGGCATCCTGCCGAAGACCCTGCACGTCGACGAGCCGTCGCCGAACGTCGACTGGTCGGCCGGGAACATCGAGCTGCTCACCGAGGCCAGGGCCTGGCCGGACCACGGACACCCCCGTCGGGCCGGCATCTCCTCCTTCGGGCTGAGCGGCACCAACGCGCACGTCATCGTGGAGGAGCCCCCGGCGGACGGCGAGTTGGCGGCACCCGAGGCGGTGCTGCCGACCTCCCTTGTACCGGTGCGGGTCTCCGGCCGCAGCGCGCAGGCGCTCCGCGGCCAGGCCGCCCGGCTGGTGGAACACCTGGAAGCCCGGCCCGAGGCGGGCCTGCTGGACCTCGGCTACTCCCTCGCCACTTCGCGGGCCGCCCTGGAGCACCGGGGCGTGGTGATCGCGGCGGACCGGACGGAACTGCTGGCCGGGCTGCGGGCGCTGGCCGAGGGCGAGAAGCCGGCGGGTGTCGTGCAGGGCGTTGCGCAGACCGATGGCCGGACGGCGTTCCTGTTCACTGGGCAGGGGTCGCAGCGGTTGGGGATGGGGCGTGAGCTGCACGCTGCTTTCCCGGTGTTCGCTTCGGCGTTCGACGAGGTGTTGGCTGAGCTGGGCGGGTCGCTGCGGGATGTGGTGTGGGGCTCGGACGTTGAGCTNCACGCTGCTTTCCCGGTGTTCGCTTCGGCGTTCGACGAGGTGTTGGCTGAGCTGGGCGGGTCGCTGCGGGATGTGGTGTGGGGCTCGGACGTTGAGCTTCTGAACCGCACCGTGAACACGCAGAGTGCGCTGTTCGCGTTCGAGGTCGCGCTGTTCCGGCTGGTGGAGTCGTGGGGGGTGCGGCCTGACTTCGTGTCGGGTCACTCGGTGGGTGAGATCGCGGCTGCGCATGTGGCGGGGGTGCTGTCGCTCGCGGACGCGGTGAAGCTGGTGTCGGCGCGTGGCCGGCTGATGCAGGAACTGCCCTCGGGCGGTGCCATGGTGGCGATCCAGGCGACCGAGGCGGAGATCCTTCCGCTGCTGACTGCTGACGTGAGCATCGCGGCTGTCAACGGCCCGCGCTCGGTGGTGGTCTCCGGTGACGAGGCCGCGGTTCTGGAGATCGCCTCGGGCTTCGAGCGGACCAAGCGGCTGAGCGTCTCGCACGCGTTCCACTCGCCGCTGATGGACCCGATGCTGGACGAGTTCCGCACGGTGGTCAGCGGATTGAGCTTCAATGAGCCGAAGATCGCGGTGGTGGCGTCCGGCTCGTTCACCGACCCCGAGTACTGGGTCAGCCACGTCCGTGACGCGGTCCGCTTCGCCGACAACATCGGCCGGTTGGAGTCGCGCGGCGTCACCACCTTCGTGGAGATCGGCCCCGACGCCGTCCTCACCGCAGCCGGCGCCGACTGCGTCGCCGAGGACTCCGAAGCGGTGTTCGTCTCCACGCTGCGCCGCGAGCGGAGCGAGGAGCGCGAGCTGCTGACCGGCCTGGCCCGCGCCCACGCGCAGGGTGTGGCCGTCGACTGGGCGGCGTACTTCACCGGTCGGGGTGCCGCGCGGATCGACCTGCCGACGTACGCCTTCCAGCGCCGTCACTACTGGGCTGACAGCCAGCCCGCCGAGTCCGCCGCCCCGGCCAGGGCTGCGGACCCGCTGGAGTCGGCGTTCTGGGATGCCGTCGAAGGTAGGGAACTCCCGCTCTTCGCCAACCAGTTGGGTGTCGACTCGGCAGATCTCGGCAAGGTGCTGCCCGCGATGGCCGCCTGGCGCCGGAGCCACCGGGAGCAGGCGCAGGTCGACTCCTGGCGGTACCGGGTGGAGTGGCAGCCGGTCGGCGAACTGTCGGGCGGATCGCTGTTCGGTGCCTGGCTGGTGGCCGTCCCGGCGGGCCGGCTGACGGACGACCTGGTGGTCGGTGTGCTGGCCGCGATCGGCGAACGCGGCGCCCACGCCGTGCCGTTCGAGGTCGCCGACGAGGACCGGGCGGCGCTGGCCGGACGGCTGGCCGACGGCGAGCCGGTGCTCGGGGTGCTCTCGCTGCTCGCCCTGGACGACGCCCCGCACGCCGTACACCCCGAGCTCTCCCGTGGTCTGGTCGCGAGCATCACGTTCGCTCAGGCGCTCGGCGACGCAGCGCTCGGTGTGCCGCTCTGGGCGGTCACCGCCGGTGCCGTCGCGGTGGACGCGCTGGAGACCGCGGTGCCTTCGCAGACGGCGGTCTGGGGTTTCGGCGCCAGTCTCTCGCTCGACCACCCGGACACCTGGGGCGGCCTGGTGGACCTGTCGCCGACCGCCGATCAGCGTTCGTTCTCCCAGCTGCTGGACGCCGTTACGGCGACCGGTGGCGAGGACCAGCTGGCGATCCGTCAGGGCAAGGTGCTCGGCCGCCGGATGGTCCGTTCGCCGCTCGGTGACCAGCCGGCCGGGCAGGAGGTCTGGCAGCCGCACGGCACGGTCCTGATCACCGGTGGTACCGGTGGCCTCGGCGCCCATGTGGCACGGGAGTTGGCGGCCGAGGGGGCCGAGCACCTGGTGCTCACCAGCCGTCGCGGCCGGGAGGCCGTCGGCGTGGAGCAGCTGGTCGGTGAACTGACCGCGCTCGGCGCCGAGGTGACGGTGGCGGCCTGCGACGTGGCCGACCGCGCCGCGCTCGCCGCCGTACTGGCCGAGATCCCCGCCGACCGGCCGCTGACCGCCGTGGTGCACGCCGCCGGGGTGGCTCAGCGGATCGCCCCACTGGGCGAGTTGACGGTGGCGGAGTTCGCCGAGGTCGGCCGGGCCAAGGTGCTCGGCGCCGTACATCTGGACGAGCTGCTGGGCGAGCAGAAGCTCGATGCCTTTGTGCTCTTCTCCTCGGGCTCCGCCGTCTGGGGCAGCGGCAACCAGGCCGCGTACGGCAGTGCGAACGCCTTCCTGGACGGGCTGGCCCAGCGCCGTACAGCGCAAGGTCGGCCGGCCACCGCGATCGCCTGGGGCTCCTGGGACGGCGGCATGGTCGATGCGGAGCTCGGCGCCCTGATGCGCCGGATCGGCGCGCCCGCGATGGCGCCGGAGCTGGCGATCACGGCGCTGCGGCGTGCGGTCGCCCAGGACCAGAGCAATGTCGTGGTGGCCGACTTCGACTGGTCGCGGTTCGCCCCGACCTTCGCGATCGCGCGGCCCCGTCCACTGCTGGACGCCATCCCGGAGGTCCGCACCGCGCTGGCCGGTCCGGAGGAGACCGGCGACCAGGCGGGCGGCACGTCGGGCCTGGTGGAGCAGCTCGGCGCGCTGTCCGAGCCGGAGCAGAGCCGGACCCTGCTCGACCTGGTCCGAAAGCACGTCGGCGGCCTGCTCGGCTACGACGACCCGGCGACGCTGGAGGCCGGGCGCTCCTTCGAGGACCTCGGCTTCGACTCGGTCGCGGCGGTCGACCTGCGGGAGTCGCTCAGCGCGGCCACCGGCCGGAAGCTGCCCACCTCGATGGTGTTCGACCACTCGACGCCGCTGGCACTCGCCGAGTACCTGCGCAAGGAGCTCTGCCCGGCCGGCGGGACCCCCGCGGTGCCGCTGCTGGCCGAACTCGACCGCTTCGAGGAGGTCGTGAACGGCCTCTCCGGCGAGGAGATCGAGGCCAGCCGCCTCACCTCCCGGCTGCAGGCCCTGCTCACCCGGCTGAACGAGAGCCTCGGGGCCGGCCACGGCCCGGACGTCGGCGGGCAGTTGGAGAGCGCCTCCGCCGACGACGTATTCGACTTCATTGACAAGGAACTCGGCCTCGCCTGAGCGGGCAACGGGCTTTAGGACCAAAGGACTCGGTGGGACTGAGATGGCGAACGACGACAAGCTCCTCGATTACCTCAAGCGCGTCACTGCCGATCTGCACCAGACCCGGCAGCGGCTCCAGCAGATCGAGAGCGAGGACCTGGAGCCGATCGCGATCGTCGCGATGAGCTGCCGGTACCCCGGTGGGGTGACCTCGCCGGAGGAGCTCTGGCAGCTGGTCTCGGAGGGCCGGGACGCGGTGACGCAGTTCCCGGCCGACCGTGGCTGGGTCATCGACCACGACACCGACGCCGACCGGTCCGGGACCAGCTACGTCCGCGAGGGCGGGTTCGTTCACGACGTCGCCGACTTCGACCCCGGCTTCTTCGGCATCAGCCCGCGCGAGGCCCTGACCATGGACCCGCAGCAGCGCCTGATGCTGGAGATCAGCTGGGAGGCGTTCGAACGCGCGGGCATCAGCCCGGACAGCGTGCGTGGTGCGGGTGTGGGTGTCTTCACCGGTTCGGGTATCCAGGACTACGAGGACCTGCTGGACGCCGCGCCCGAGGTGGCCGAGGCCTACATGACCACGGCCAGCGCGTCGTCGGTGATCTCGGGCCGGGTCTCCTACGTGCTCGGCCTGGAGGGCCCGTCCCTCTCGGTCGACACGGCCTGCTCCTCCTCGCTGATCGCCCTGCACCTGGCCGCCGAGGCGCTGCGCCGCAAGGAGTGCACGCTCGCGCTGGCCGGTGGCGTGATGGTGATGTCCACGCCGTCGCCGTTCATCGCCTTCAGCCGCCAGCGCGGCCTGGCCCCCGACGGCCGCTGCAAGGCGTTCTCGGAGTCGGCCGACGGGACCGGCTGGTCCGAGGGCGCCGGTGTGCTGCTGCTGGAGCGGCTGTCGGACGCGCGGCGCAACGGGCACCCGGTGCTCGCGGTGATCCGTGGTTCGGCGATCAACCAGGACGGTGCCTCGAACGGGCTGACCGCGCCCAACGGTCTTGCCCAGCAGCGGGTGATCCGGCAGGCGCTGGCCAACGCCCGGGTGCCGGCCGGTCAGGTCGACCTGGTCGAGGGCCACGGCACCGGGACCACGCTCGGCGACCCGATCGAGGCGCAGGCGCTGCTCGCCACGTACGGCCAGGCCCGGCCCGAGGACCGGCCGCTCTGGCTCGGCTCGATCAAGTCCAACATCGGCCACGCCCAGGCGGCGGCCGGTGTCGGCGGTGTGATGAAGATGGTCATGGCGATCCGGCACGGCCTGATGCCCGAGACCCTGCACGTCACCGAGCCGTCCTCGCACGTGGACTGGTCGGCGGGCAACGTCAAGCTGCTGACGGAGGCTCAGGAGTGGCCGGACCACGGCTACCCGCGCCGGGCCGGCGTCTCGGCCTTCGGCGTGAGCGGTACCAACGCGCACGTCATCATCGAGCAGGCCCCCGAGGCGGAGCCCGCCGCCGAGCCGGTGCTGCGGCCCGAGCCGACGGCAGGCGTCCCGGTGCCCTGGCTGCTGTCCGCGCGCAGCGCCGACGCGCTGCGGGCACAGGCGGCCCGGCTGACCGAACACCTCGGTGCGGCGGAGGAGTTCGACCCGCGTGACGTGGCCTTCTCGCTGGCCACCTCGCGGGCGGCGCTCGAGCACCGCGCGGTGGTCCTCGCGGGCGACGCTGCGGCGGCGTTGCGCGGACTGGCCGCCGTCGCGGAGGGTGGGCCGGGCGCCGGTGTCGTCAAGGGCTTCGCCGGGGACGGCCGGACGGCGTTCCTGTTCACGGGGCAGGGGTCGCAACGGTTGGGGATGGGGCGTGAACTGCACGCTGCTTTCCCGGTGTTCGCCGCTGCTTTCGATGAGGTGTTGGCTGAGCTGGGTGGTTCGCTGCGTGAGGTGATCTGGGGTTCCGATGCCGACGAGCTGAACCGGACCGTGAACGCGCAGAGTGCGCTGTTCGCCTTCGAGGTCGCCCTGTTCCGGCTGGTGGAGTCGTGGGGGGTGCGGCCGGAGCTGCTTGCCGGGCACTCGGTGGGCGAGATCGCGGCTGCGCATGTGGCCGGGGTGCTGTCGCTCGCGGATGCGGCGAAGCTGGTGTCGGCGCGTGGTCGCCTGATGCAGGAACTGCCCACCGGCGGTGCGATGGTGGCGATCGAGGCCACCGAGGAGGAGATCCTCCCGCTGCTGACCGACCTGGTGAGCATCGCCGCGGTGAACGGCCCGCGCTCGGTGGTGGTGTCGGGTGACGAGGCGACCGTGCTGCGCATTGCGGAAGGCTTCGAGCGGACCAAGCGGCTGAGCGTCTCGCACGCGTTCCACTCCCCGCTGATGGATCCGATGCTGGACGAATTCCGCGCCGTGGTACGCACGTTGATGTTCACCGAGCCGTCGATCCCGGTCGTGGCCAGTGGCAGCGTCACCGATCCCGAGTACTGGGTGCGCCACGTCCGCGACGCGGTCCGGTTCTCCGAGAGCATCCAGTACCTGGAGTCGGTCGGGGTCTCGCGGTTCGTCGAGATCGGCCCCGACGGGATCCTGACCGGGGTGGCCCCGCAGTCCACCCAGGCCGAGAGCGCGGTCTTCGTGGCGCTGTCGCGCCGGGACCGCTCCGAGGCCGACGCGCTGCTGACCGGGCTGGCCCGGCTGCACACCGCCGGTGTCGGCATCAACTGGTCGGCGTACTTCGCCGGTTCCGGTGCCGAGCGGATCGACCTGCCGACCTACGCCTTCCAGCACGCCCGCTACTGGATCGACGCCCAGCCCAGCCTGGGGGATGTGACCTCGGCGGGCCTGGACTCGGCCGACCACCCGCTGCTCGGTGCGGCCGTGACGCTGGCCGACACCGACGGTGTGGTGCTGACCGGCCGGCTCTCGGTGGGCTCGCAGAAGTGGCTGGCCGACCACGTGGTCGGCGGCTCGGTGCTGTTCCCCGGCACCGGCTTCGTCGAGCTCGCGATCCGGGCCGGTGACCAGGTCAACTGCGACCTGCTGGACGAGTTGACGCTGGAGGCGCCGCTGGTGCTGCCCGAGAGCGGTGCCGTGCAGGTGCAGGTGGTGGTCGGCGCCGCCGACGACACCGAGGCCCGCAGCGTGACCTTCCACTCGCGCCGTCAGGGCGCGGAGGCCGATCTGCCGTGGACCCGGCACGCCACCGGTGTGCTGGTCCCCGGCGCCCGGCGGTCCGGCGAGGAGCTGACGCAGTGGCCGCCGGCCGGAGCCGTTCCGATCGAACTGGGCGGTCTGTACGAGGGGTTCACGGCGGCGGGGATGGCCTACGGGCCGGTGTTCCAGGGCCTGAAGGCCGTCTGGAAGGCCGGCGACCTGGTGTTCGCCGAGGTCGCCCTGCCCGAGCAGGCGAAGTCCGACGCCGAACGGCTGGCGCTGCACCCGGCGCTGCTGGACGCCTGCCTGCACGCGGCCGTGTTCACCGGTGCGATCGGTGAGCAGGGCGCGCTGCCGTTCGCCTGGTCCGGCGTCTCGCTGCACGCGGCCGGAGCCGCCGTGGCGCGGGTCCGGCTGACCCCGACCGGCACCGGTGGCGGCCTCGCGCTCGCCGTCGCGGACGGCGAGGGCCGCCCGGTGGCGTCCGTCGACTCGCTGGTGCTGCGGCCGATCTCCGGCGAGCAGCTGGCCGCCGCCCGGTCCGGAGCGCAGGATTCGCTGTTCCGCCTGGACTGGGCGCCGGTCACCCTGGACGGCCCGGCCGCGCCGGTGGCGTACGCCGATTGGGAGCGGGTTGTCGACGGCGGCGCGGTCGCCCCGGTGGTGACCCTGGAGCTCACGGGTGGTTCGGACGCCGAGGCGGTCCGCACCGCCACGTACCGGACCCTCGAGGTGCTGCAGCAGTGGCTCGCCGAGGACCGTTTCGCGGACGCCCGCCTGCTGGTGGTCACCCGAGGCGCCATCGCACTGGCGGGCGAGGACGTCACCGATCTGGCCGCCGCCGCAGCCGCGGGCCTGGTCCGCTCGGCCCAGTCCGAGAGCCCCGAGCGCATCCAGCTCGCGGACCTGGACGGGACCTTGGACGCGGCGACGGTCGCCGCGATCACCGCAAGCAACGAGCCGCAGGTCGTGGTGCGCCAGGGCGTGCTGCGCGCGGCCCGGCTGGCCCGGGTCACGTCGGCCGCCGACCGGAGCGTCGCGCTGGACGGTGAGGGCACGGTCCTGGTCAGCGGCGCCACCGGCGCGCTGGGCGGACTGTTCGTCCGGCACCTGGCCGCCGAGTACGGCGTGCGCAGGCTGCTGCTGGTCAGCCGACGCGGCGCCGACGCCCCGGGAGCGGTTGAACTACGGGCCGAGCTCAACGAGTTGGGTGCCGAGGTCGAGTACGCCGCAGTGGACCTGGCGGACCGTCAGGCCACCGCCGAGCTGCTGCGGGACGTCCCGCTGATCGCGGTCGTGCACATCGCCGGTGTGCTGGACGACGGTGTGGTCGGCTCGCTCACCCCGGAGCGGATCGACGCCGTGCTGCGCCCCAAGGTGGACGCCGCGCTCAACCTCCACGAGCTCACCGCAGACCGGGAGTTGGCCGCGTTCGTGCTGTTCTCCTCGGCCGCCGGTCTGCTCGGCGCGCCCGGTCAGGGCAACTACGCGGCCGCCAACTCCTTCCTGGACGCGCTGGCCGCCCACCGCCGAGCAAACGGTCTGAGTGCCCACTCGCTCGCCTGGGGTCTGTGGGACCAGGCCGGCGGCATGGCCGGGAAGCTGGCCGGTGCGGACCGCTCCCGGATCTCCCAGGGCGGGATGTTCGCCCTGTCGGCGGAGGAGGGTGTGCAGGCCTTCGACGCCGCGCTGCTCACCGACGAGCCGATCACCGTCCCCACCCGCTTCGACCTGGCCTCGCTGCGCGCGCAGGGCGAGAACCTCGCCGAGGTCTTCCGGGGCCTGGCCCCGGCGACCCGGCGCCGCAAGGCCGGTGCGAAGGCCGAGACCGGCGCGCTGCAGCGCAAGCTGGCCGTCCTGCCGGAGGACAAGTGGCCGGCGGCGCTGCTCGACCTGGTGCTCGGTCAGGCGGCCTCCGTACTGGGCCACCCCGACCCCAAGGCGGTCGACCCGGACCGGCACTTCCAGGACCTCGGCTTCGACTCGCTCACCGCCGTGGAGTTCCGCAACAGCCTGAGCGACGCCGTCGGCCGACGGCTGCCGGCCACCCTGGTCTTCGACTACCCGACGCCGGTCGCGCTGGCGGCCTACCTGCTGGGCGCGGTGCAGGGAGCAAAGACCGAGATCGCGGCCGTCGCCGCCACGGCGTCGGCGACGGACGACGAGCCGATCGTCATCGTCGGTATGGCCTGCCGGTTCCCGGGCGGGGTGGAGTCGCCCGAGGACCTGTGGCGGCTGGTGGCCGACGGGGTCGACGCGGTGTCGGACTTCCCGGTCAACCGTGGCTGGGACACCGCGCAGGTCTACGACCCGACCGGCGAGCGGGCCAACACCACGTACACCCGCGAGGGTGGGTTCCTGCACGCCGCCGACGAGTTCGACCCCGCGTTCTTCGGCATCGCGCCGAACGAGGCGCTCTACATGGACCCGCAGCAGCGCCTGCTGCTGGAGACCTCGTGGGAGGCGTTCGAGCGCGCCGGGATCGACCCGGCCACGCTGAAGGGCAGTTCGACCGGTGTGTTCGCCGGAATGATGTACCACGACTACGCGGCCAACAACAGCACGGGCGCGATCGCCTCCGGCCGGGTGTCCTACGTCTTCGGCCTGGAGGGCCCGGCCGTCACGATCGACACCGCCTGCTCCTCCTCGCTGGTCGCGCTGCACCTGGCGGCCCAGGCGCTGCGCTCGGGCGAGTGCTCGCTGGCGCTGGCCGGTGGTGTCGCCGTGATGTCCACCCCCGAGGTGTTCGTCGAGTTCAGCCGGCAGAAGGGCCTGGCCAGGGACGGCCGGTGCAAGTCCTTCGCGGACGCCACCGACGGCACGGGCTGGTCGGAGGGAGTCGGCATGCTGCTGGTCGAGCGGCTGTCGGACGCCCGGCGCAACGGGCACCCGGTGCTCGCGGTGGTGCGCAGTACGGCGATCAACCAGGACGGTGCCTCGAACGGTCTGACGGCGCCGAACGGTCCCTCGCAGCAGCGGGTGATCCGGCAGGCGCTGGCGAACGCGGGTCTGACCACCGCCGACGTGGACGCGGTGGAGGCGCACGGGACGGGTACCACGCTGGGTGACCCGATCGAGGCGCAGGCGCTGCTGGCGACGTACGGTCAGGACCGGCCGGCGGACCAGCCGCTCTGGCTCGGTTCGATCAAGTCCAACCTGGGCCACACCCAGGCGGCGGCGGGCGCCGGCGGCATCATCAAGATGGTCGAGGCGATCCGTAACGGTGTGCTGCCGAAGACGCTGCACGTCGATGCGCCGACGACCAAGGTGGACTGGACCGAGGGCAACGTCCAGCTGCTGACGGAGAATCGGGACTGGCCGGAGACTGGCCGTCCGCGCCGGGCCGGCATCTCCTCCTTCGGGCTGAGCGGTACCAACGCGCACGTGATCATCGAGCAGGCCCCGGCGGAGGTGGAGCAGCCCTCGGCCGCTGTCACCGGACTGCCGGTGCTGCCGCTGGTGGTCTCGGCGAAGAACCCGGAGGCACTGCGGGCGCAGGCCGCCCGGCTCGCCGAACACCTCGACGCGGGCGAGGAGTTGGACCCGGTCGACGTCGGCTACTCGCTGGCGGCGACGCGGGCGGTGCTGGAGCACCGGGGCGTGGTGGTCGGCACGGACCGGGACGAGCTGCTCGCCGGGCTGTGGGCGCTGGCGGACGGGCGGACCAGCCCGGGTGTGGTGAGCGGCTCGGGGCGGGCGCGTGGTCGGACGGCGTTCCTGTTCACGGGGCAGGGGTCGCAGCGGTTGGGGATGGGGCGTGAACTGCACGCTGCCTTCCCGGTGTTCGCTTCGGCCTTCGACGAGGTGCTGGGTGAGCTGGGCGGGTCGCTGCGTGAGGTGATCTGGGGCGATGATGCCGATGAGCTCAACCGGACGGTGAACACGCAGAGTGCGCTGTTCGCGTTCGAGGTGGCGCTGTTCCGGCTGGTGCAGTCGTGGGGCGTGCAGGCGGACTTCCTGGCGGGTCACTCGGTGGGCGAGATCGCTGCCGCGCATGTGGCGGGGGTGCTCTCGCTCGCGGATGCGGCGAAGCTGGTGTCGGCGCGTGGGCGGCTGATGCAGGAACTGCCCTCGGGTGGGGCCATGGTGGCGATCGAGGCCACCGAGGAGGACGTCCTGCCGCTGCTGACCGACCTGGTGAGCATCGCGGCGGTGAACGGCCCGCGTTCGGTGGTGGTGTCAGGTGACGAGGCCACGGTCCTGGAGATCGCCGCTCGTTTCGAGCGGACCAAGCGGCTGAGCGTCTCGCATGCGTTCCACTCCCCGCTGATGGACCCGATGCTCGATGAGTTCCGCACGGTGGTCAGCGGGTTGACCTTCAACGAGCCGGAGATTCCGGTGGTGGCGTCGGGTTCGTTCGCCGATCCCGAGTACTGGGTGGGTCACGTCCGTGACGCGGTCCGCTTTGCGGACGCGGTACGGGAGTTGGAGTCCTCGGGTGTCTCGCGCTTCCTGGAGATCGGCCCGGACGGCATCCTGACCGGGCTGGCCCAGCAGAGCGTCGAGTCCGAGGACGCCGTGCTGGTCCCCACGCAGCGCCGGGACCGTTCGGAGGCGGCGACCTTCGTGACGGCGCTCGGGCGGCTGTTCGCCGGCGGCGTCGAGCTGGACTGGGCCGCCTACTTCGCGGGCACCGGTGCCCGCCGGGTGGACCTGCCGACGTACGCCTTCCAGCGTCAGCGCTTCTGGGTCGACACCAACGAGTACCTGGCGGACTCCTGGTTCGGCGGTGACACCACCAACATCTCGTCCGCCGGACTGCGTTCGGCCGAGCACCCGCTGCTCGGCGCGGTGGTCACGCTGCCGGATTCCGGTGGTGCGGTGCTGACCGGGCGGCTGTCGATCGACACCCACGCCTGGATCGCCGACCACGACGTGCTGGGCAATGTCCTGCTGCCGGGCACCGGCTTCGTCGAACTCGCGATCCGGGCGGGCGACCAGGTCGGATGCGATGTGCTGGAGGAGCTGACGCTCCAGGCGCCGCTGATCCTGCCGCCGGGAGCCTCGGTGCAGGTCCAGGTCGCGGTCGGTGAGGCGGACGGTTCGGGGGCCCGGACCGTCACGGTGCACTCGCGGATCGAGGGCGACGACGGCGGGGACTGGACCCTGCACGCCGAGGGCGTGTTGACCTCGGGCGCTGCGGCACCGTCGTTCGACTTCTCGGAGTGGCCGCCGGCCGGTGCCACGGCCGTGGCCACCGGTGACGCGTACGACCTGCTGCTGGCTCAGGGGTACGCCTACGGACCGGTTTTCCAGGGCCTGAAGGCTGCCTGGCAGCGCGGTGACGACCTGTTCGCCGAGGTGGCACTGCCTGCCGAGGCGCACGCGGAGGCGGCCCGGTTCGGGCTGCACCCCGCACTGCTGGACGCCGCGATGCACGCGATCCTGCTCGACGCCGGTGACCGTCCCGACGGCGAGCCCGTCCTCCCGTTCTCCTGGAACGGCGTCACCCTGCACGCCGCCGGAGCCAACGAGGTCCGGGTGCGGATCTCCCAGGTCGGCCCGGAGCACAACATCGCTCTCGCCGTCGCCGATGGTGTGGGTGTGCCGGTGTTGTCGGTGCGGTCGGTGGTGGGTCGGCCGGTTTCGTCGGAGCAGCTGTCGGCCGGTCGTGGTGTGGAGTCGTTGTTCCGGGTGGAGTGGCCGGTGCTTTCGGTGGGCTCCGGTTCGGGTGAGCTGCCGCGCTGGGATTCGCTCTCTGCTGGCGGTGTGGTGCCTGAGGCGGTGGTGTTGGAGTGTGCGACGCCTGCGTCGAGTGATGTGCCTGGTGGAGTACGGGAGTTGGCCGAGCGTGTGCTGGGTGTGGTGGGGGAGTGGCTCGGTGACGAGCGGTTCGCCGCCTCGCGCCTGGTGGTGCTGACGCGCGGTGGTGTGGTGGCGGCCGATGGCGATGCGGTGGATGTGGTGCAGGCCCCGGTGTGGGGTCTGCTGAGGGCCGCCATTGCGGAGAACCCGGGCCGGTTCGCTCTGGTGGACTGGGACGGTGCGTCGGAGTCGGGTGCGGCGCTGAGTGCGGTGGTTGCCTCGGGTGAGGTGGAGGCCGCGGTCCGGGCCGGTGTGGTCCGGGTGCCGAGGTTCGCGAAGGTCGGCGCGGTCGAGGGTGCTGTGCCGTCGGTGGTCGACGGCACGGTCCTGGTGACCGGCGGCACCGGTGGTCTCGGTGCGCTGGTGGCCCGCCACTTGGTGGTCGAGCACGGCGCTACCAGCCTGCTGCTGACGAGCCGTCGGGGCCTGGAGGCACCGGGGGCCCGGGAGTTGGTGGCCGAGCTGGCGACGCTGGGCGCAGCGGTTGAGGTCGCTGCGTGTGATGTGGCGGATCGTGAGGCGGTGCGGGAGCTGCTGGCCTCGCTGGAGCGTCCGTTGGTGGGCGTGGTGCACGTCGCCGGCGTGATGGACAACGGCGTGGTCACCTCCGTGACTCCGGAGCGGCTGAACGCGGTGTTGGCGCCGAAGGTGGACGCGGCCTGGCACCTGCACGAGCTCACCGCTGACAGCGAGTTGGCGTTCTTCGTGATGTTCTCCTCGGCCGGTGGCATGGTGCTGGCGGCGGGGCAGGCGAACTACGCGGCGGCGAACGTCTTCCTGGACGCGCTGGCGGTGCAGCGGCGGGCCGCCGGTCTGCCGGCCACCTCGATGGCCTTCGGCCTCTGGGGCGTCACCACTGGCATGAGCGGTGCGCACTCGCTGGACGAGGCCGAGCAGCGGATGGCCAAGCTGGGCCTCCCCGCGCTGCCGCAGGCCGAGGGCCTGGCGCTGTTCGATGCCTCGATCGCGACCGGTGAAGCGGTTCTGGTGCCGCTCCGGATCGACCCCAAGGCCCTGCGCACGCAAGGCGATTCGCTCCACAGCCTGCTGCGCGGACTGGTCCGGGTTCCGTCCCGGCAGACCGCGCGGTCGGGCGCCGGCGGCGGATCGGCGGTCGGGCAGCAGCTCGCCCGCCTGGACGCCGCCGAGCGCGGACGGGCGCTGCTGGAGCTGGTGCGGACCGAGGTGGCCTCGGTCCTGGGTCACGCCTCGATCGACGCGGTGGAGCCGGACCGGGCCTTCAAGGAGCTGGGCTTCGACTCCCTCAGCGCGGTCGAACTGCGCAACCGCCTGAACACGGTGATCGGCATCCGGCTCTCCGCCACCCTGGTCTTCGACTACCCGAGCGCCCAGGCGGTCGCCGACCACATCGGCGAGACCCTGGCCGGTACCGAGACCGAGTCCACCGCGCCGGTCGCGGTGGTGACGCCGCTGACCGACGACCCGATCGTCATCGTCGGCATGGCCTGCCGCTACCCGGGCGGGGTGGAGTCGCCGGGGGACCTCTGGCAGCTGGTGCTCGACGGGGTGGACGCGGTGTCGGACTTCCCGACCGACCGCGGCTGGGACCTCGACGCGCTCTACGATCCGGAGCCGGGAAAGCCGGGGCGCACGTACACCCGTACCGGTGGATTCCTGTACGACGCCGCCGACTTCGACGCCGACTTCTTCGGGATCTCGCCGAACGAGGCGGTCACCATCGACCCCCAGCAGCGCCTGCTGCTGGAGGCGTCCTGGGAGGCGATCGAGAACGCCGGTATCGACCCGCTCACGCTGAAGGGCAGCCGGACCGGCGTCTTCGGCGGCGTGATGTACCACGACTACGGCCTCGGCCCGGAGGCCGCCACGACCAGCGGCGGCAGCCTGGTGACCGGTCGGGTGGCCTACACCCTGGGCCTGGAGGGGCCGGCCGTCACGGTCGACACCGCCTGCTCCTCCTCGTTGGTCGCGCTGCACATGGCGGTCCAGGCACTCCGCTCGGGCGAGGTGTCGCTCGCGCTGGCCGGTGGTGTCGCCGTGATGTCCACCCCGGGCATGTTCATCGACTTCAGCCGGCAGCGCGGGATGGCCAAGGACGGGCGCTGCAAGTCGTTCGCCGAGGCGACCGACGGCACGGGCTGGTCGGAGGGCGTCGGTGTGCTGCTGGTCGAGCGGCTGTCGGACGCGCGACGGAACGGGCACCCGGTGCTCGCGGTGGTGCGGGGCAGCGCGATCAACCAGGACGGCGCGTCGAACGGTCTGACGGCGCCGAACGGTCCCTCGCAGCAGCGGGTGATCCGGCAGGCGCTGGCGAATGCCGGTCTGACCACCGCCGAGGTCGACGCGGTGGAGGCGCACGGGACAGGCACCACACTGGGTGACCCGATCGAGGCGCAGGCGCTGCTGGCGACGTACGGTCAGGACCGCCCGGCGGACCAGCCGCTCTGGCTGGGCTCGATCAAGTCCAACCTGGCGCACGCCCAGGCGGCGGCCGGTGTCAGCGGCATCATCAAGATGGTCGAGGCGATCCGGAACGGCGTGCTGCCGAAGACGCTGCACGTGGACGCGCCGACCTCGAAGGTGGACTGGACGGAGGGTAACGTCCAGCTGCTGACGGAGCGTCGGGACTGGCCGGAGACCGGCCGTCCGCGTCGGGCCGGTATCTCCTCCTTCGGGCTGAGCGGCACCAACGCGCACATCATCATCGAGCAGGCCCCGGCCGTCGAGGCGCAGCCGGCCACCGAGGTGGCGCAGCTGCCCGCGGTGCCCTGGACGGTCTCGGCGAAGAGCGTGGACGCGATCCCGGCCCAGGCGGCCCGGCTCGCCGAGTACGTCGAGGCCCGGCCCGAACTGGCCCCGGCCGACCTGGGGTTCTCGCTCGCCACCTCGCGTTCCGCGCTGGACCACCGGGCGGTGGCGGTCGGCGCCGACCGGGAGGAGCTGATCGCCGCGCTGCGCGAGCTCGCGGCGGGTGGGGGCAACGTCAGTCTGGCCCGGCCGGGTGCGCAGGTCGCGTTCCTGTTCACGGGGCAGGGGTCGCAGCGGCTCGGGATGGGGCGCGAACTGCACGCTGCCTTCCCGGTGTTCGCTGCCGCCTTCGATGAGGTGCTGGCCGAGCTGGACGGGTCGCTGCGTGAGGTGATCTGGGGCGATGATGCCGATGAGCTCAACCGGACGGTGAACACGCAGAGTGCGCTGTTCGCCTTCGAGGTCGCCCTGTTCCGCCTGGTGCAGTCGTGGGGTGTGCGGCCGGACTTCCTGGCCGGGCACTCCGTCGGTGAGATCGCCGCTGCGCACGTGGCGGGGGTGCTCTCGCTCGCTGACGCCGCGAAGCTGGTGACGGCCCGTGGCCGGCTGATGCAGGAACTGCCCTCGGGCGGCGCGATGGTGGCGATCGAGGCCACCGAGGCGGAGATCCTGCCGCTGCTCACCGCCGACGTCAGCATCGCGGCGGTCAACGGCCCCCGCTCGGTGGTGGTCTCCGGTGACGAGGCGACCGTGCTGCGGATCGCCGAGAGCTTCGAGCGCACCAAGCGGCTGAGTGTCTCGCACGCCTTCCACTCCCCGCTGATGGACCCGATGCTGGACGAATTCCGCGCCGTGGTCAGCGGGTTGACCTTCACCGAGCCGAAGACCCCGATGGTGACCACCGGCAACGTCACGGACCCGGAGTACTGGGTGAGTCACGTCCGTGACGCGGTCCGATTCGCGGACAACGTACGGGAGTTGGAGTCGCGCGGAGTCTCCCGGTTCGTGGAGATCGGCCCCGACGGCATCCTCACCGGGCTGGCCCAGCAGAGCGTCGACTCCGACCGGGCCCTGTTCGTCGCGGCGGTCCGCAGGGACCGTCCGGAGCCGGCCACGCTGGTGACCGCGCTCGGCCGCCTGCACGCCGCCGGTGTGGCGGTCGACTGGCCCGCGTTCTTCGCGGCCTCCGGTGCCCGGCGGGTGGATCTGCCGACGTACGCCTTCCAACGGACCCGCTACTGGGTGGACGCGCTGGCCGGGGTGAACGACGTGGCCTCCGTCGGTCAGGACGCCGTCGAGCACCCGCTGCTCGGGGCATCCGTCGAACTGCCGGACGGTGCGGGCCTGGTGCTCACCGGCCGGCTGGCCACCGGTGCCCAGTCCTGGCTGGCCGATCACGTGGTGGGGGAGACGACGCTCTTCCCCGGCACCGGCTTCGTCGAGCTGGCGATCCGGGCCGGTGACCAGCTCGGCTGCGGGGTGCTGGAGGAGCTGACGCTCCAGGCGCCGCTGGTGCTGCCGGAGCGCGGGGGCGTTCAGCTCCAGGTCGCGGTCGGTGCGGCGGACGGGACGGGTGCCCGGCCGGTCACCGTCCACTCCCGACCGGAGGGCGACGAGGGTGCGGGCTGGACGCTGCACGCCGAGGGCCTGCTGACCGACGAGGCCCAGGCACCGTCGTTCGACCTGACCGCCTGGCCGCCGAGCGGTGCGACGGCGGTGGACATCGAGGACGGGTACCAGCGACTGCTGGCCATGGGCTTCGGCTACGGCCCGGTGTTCCAGGGCCTGCGGGCCGTCTGGCAGGACGGCGAGTCGATCCTCGCGGAGGTCTCGCTGCCGGTCGAGACCCACACCGAGGCGGCCCGCTTCGGGCTCCACCCGGCGCTGCTGGACGCCTGCCTGCACGCGGCGATCCTCGCCAACGACGCCTCGGAGGGTGACGGCGGCCGGGTGCTGCCGTTCTCCTGGTCCGGTGTCGAGCTCTTCGCGGCCGGTGCGGCCGCCGTCCGGGTCCGGATCTCGCCGACGGGCGAGAACACCGTGGCGCTGGCCCTCGCCGACGCGGTCGGCAACCCGCTGGCCGCCGTACGCTCGCTGGTCTCCCGCCCGGTCTCCGACGAGCAGCTGGCGGCGGGCCGGACGGCCTTCCACGACAGCCTGTTCACCCTGGACTGGACGCCGGTGACCCCGGCAGGACCGGCTCTGCCGGTATCCGCCGTGGACTGGGAGACGGTCGCGGCAGCCGAGGCCGTGGTGCCCGGGCTGGTGGTGCTGCGGGTCGAGGGCGGCAACGACGCCGAGGCGGTCCGTACTGCCACCCACCGGGTGCTCGCGGTGCTCCAGGCCTGGTCGCAGGAGGAGCGCTTCGGCGCCGCCACGCTGGCGGTGCTCACCCGGGGCGCGGTCGCGCTGCCGGGGGAGGACGTCACCGACCTGGCCGGTGCGGCGGTCTGGGGCCTGGTCAGGGCCGCCCAACTGAGCAACCCCGAGGGCATCGTGCTCGCCGACCTCGACACCGGCCGGGCAGGGGAGGCCGAGGCGCTCGCCGCCGTGCTGGCCACCGCCGAACCGCAGTTGGTGGTACGGGGCGGTACGGTCCTGGCGGGCCGGCTGGCCCGGGTGCCGGTCGCCGACGGCGAGCCGCCCGTGCCCGCCACCCGCTTCGACCGGGCGACCACCGACCCGGTGCTGCTGACCGGTGCGACCGGTCTGCTGGGCCGTCTGGTGGCCCGCCGCCTGGTCACCGAGCACGGGGTCCGCAGCCTGCTGCTGGTCAGCCGGCGCGGCGCCGCCGCCGACGGGATGTCCGAGTTGCGGGCCGAACTGGCCGGGCTGGGTGCCGAGGTGGAGCTGGCCGCCTGCGACGTGTCCGACCGGGAGTCGGTGGCCACGCTGCTGGCGGGGCGTCAACTCTCGGGCGTGGTGCATCTCGCGGGCGTGCTGGACGACGGTGCGATCGGTTCGCTGACGCCCGAGCGAATGGACCGGGTGCTGCGCCCGAAGGTGGACGCGGCGCTCAACCTGCACGAGCTGACCAGTGGGATGGACCTGACCGCCTTCGTGCTCTTCTCCTCGGCGGCCGGCACGCTCGGCAACGCGGGGCAGGGCAACTACGCGGCGGCGAACGCCTTCCTGGACGGGCTGGCCGCGCACCGGCGGGCCCACGGCCTGCCCGCCCAGTCGCTGGCCTGGGGCCTGTGGGCCGACGGCGGTATGGCCGGTGAGCTGGCCGAGGCCGACGTCCGGCGGATGGGCCGGGTCGGCATCGGGGCGATCCCGACCGAGCGGGGCCTGGAACTGTTCGACCTGGCAGGCACCTTGGCGAGCCCGGCGGTGCTGCCGATCCGGCTCGACCTGCGGACGCTGGCCGAGGTGGGCGAGGAGCTGCCGCCGGTCTTCCGGGGCCTGGTCCGGAGCCGGCCGCGCCGGGCGGCCGCGGCCGCCGCCGGAGCGGTCTCCGCCGAGGGCCTGCTGGCCCGGCTGAACGGCCTCCCGGCAGCCGACCGGGCCGACGTGCTGCTGGAGCTGGTGCAGACCCAGGCAGCCGTGATCCTCGGTCACGCGGGCGGTCATGCGGTCGAACCCGACCGTGCCTTCAAGGAGTTGGGCTTCGACTCGCTGTCGGCGGTCGAGTTCCGCAACCAGGTCAACGCGGCCACCGGCCTTCGGCTGCCGGCCACGCTGGTCTTCGACTACCCGAACGCCCGGGCGCTGGCCCTGCACCTGGGCGAGGTGCTGGTCCCGGAGACCGGGGCCGACCAGGGCGGAGCGGTCGGCACCGAGGAGGACCGGATCCGCCGCATCCTGCGGGAGATCCCGATCGACCGGCTGCGGATCGCCGGCCTGCTGGACGAACTGCTGGAGCTGGGCGGCGAGTCGGCCGTCGGCGACGGCGGGGCGGACCAGGAGGGCTCGGCGGACCAGGAGGGCTCGATCGACGGGCTCGACGCCGACAGCCTGATCAGCATGGCCTTCGAGGGCCTCTCCATCGACGACTGAGCGACCGGTGGCCGAGCTGTCGGCCGCCGGGCGCACGAACAGCGAAAGGAATCGGGGTAGCGATGGCTCTGGCGCCCAGTGCCAAGGGAAGCGTGCCGTTCCGTGAACACAAGACCTGGTACCGGGTGACCGGAGACCTGAAATCGGGAAAGCCGGTCGTGGTCGCGGTGCACGGCGGTCCCGGCAGTACCCACGACTATCTGCTGAATCTCGCCGAACTCTCGGCGCAGGACTGGCCGGTGGTGCACTACGACCAGATCGGAAACGGCGGTTCGACCCATCTCCCGGACCGCGGCGCGGATTTCTGGACGGTCGAGCTCTTCCTCGACGAACTGGACAATCTGCTCGGCGCGTTGGGGATATCCGACAACTACGTGTTGTTCGGCCAGTCCTGGGGCGGGCTGCTGGCGGCGAAGCACGCCGCCGGCCGCCCGGCCGGTCTGCGCGGCCTGGTGGTGGCGAACGCCCCGGCGTCGTACCCGCTCTGGCTGCAGGAGGCCAAGGTGCTGCGCGACGCGCTGCCGCCCGAGGTGAACGAGACCCTGCACAGGCACGAGGCGGCCGGGACCACCGACAGCCAGGAGTACTTCAACGCGATGATGCCGTTCTACCTGCGGCACGTCTGCCGGCTGGACCCCTGGCCGAGGGACTTCATGGCCTCGTTCATGGAGGTCTACAACGACCCCACGGTCTACCGGACCATGAACGGGCCGAGCGAGTTCCACGTCGTCGGCACCCTGAAGGACTGGGGTGTGACCGACTGCATCGAGAACATCGCGGTGCCCACCCTGCTGATCTCCGGCGCCTACGACGAGGCGACCCCGGCCACCGTCCAGCCGTACGCGGACCTCATCCCGGACGTCAGTTGGGAGATCCTCGAGAACTCCAGCCACATGCCGCACCTGGAGCAGCCGGAGAAGTTCCTCGAGGTGCTGAGCAGCTATCTGCGCCGGATTCACTGACCGGCCGTCCAGGGGTCGGCGGCCGGGCTAGGGGACGGAACAGGGGGGTCGGCGATTACGGCCCCGCACTAGTCTCCGAGCTACCGCGAGTCAAGTCCCCGAGCCGTCACTGGATTCGCCGGGTTCAAGGTAGTCAGGCCGCGTTGCACACCTATGCCGGGGCCCACTCCCGAAGGCGGGCCCATGAGACCGGAGGAATGTCCGAATGTCCCTGCTGACCCTCGAATTTCCCACCACGGAACGATTCAAAGCGTTCGGCCCAAGACACATCGACGAGATCGCCAGCCGTTACGGACTGCCTGCGCACCTCCAGGAGACCGTCCGGATGATCTCGCAGGTCCTGCCGTTCCGGGTCAACGAGTACGTGCTCTCCTCGCTGATCGACTGGACCAACATCCCGAACGACCCGATCTTCCAACTGGTCTTCCCGCAGCCGGGGATGCTGTCGATCGAGGACGAGAAGCGGCTCAGCGTGCTGTCCGGTGACCCGGCGAACAAGCTCCAGCTGCGGGAGACCGTGCAGGACATCCGCTCGCGGCTGAACCCGCACCCGTCCGGGCAGAAGGAGCTCAACGTCCCCCGGCTGGACGGCGTGGAGCTGGCCGGCATGCAGCACAAGTACCGCGAGACGGTGCTCTACTTCCCCGGCCAGGGGCAGACCTGCCACGCGTACTGCACCTACTGCTTCCGCTGGGCGCAGTTCGTCGGTGACGCCGACCTCAAGTTCGCCGCGCCGGACCCGAGTCAGCTGGTCGAGTACCTGAAGGCGCACCCGCAGGTGACCGATGTACTGGTCACCGGTGGCGACCCGATGGTGATGTCGACCGAGCGGCTGCGCAGCCACCTGGAGCCGCTGCTGGCGATCGACAGCGTCCGGACCATCCGGATCGGCACCAAGTCGGTCGCGTACTGGCCGCAGCGGTTCGTCACCGACCAGGACGCCGACGAGGTGCTCTGGCTGTTCGAGAAGATCGTGGACTCGGGCCGCAACCTCGCGGTGATGGGCCACTTCAGCCACCCGCGGGAGCTGGAGACCGACATCGCCCGCCGGGCGCTGCAGCGGATCCGCTCCACCGGCGCGCTGGTCTACGGCCAGGCCCCGCTGATCGGCAAGGTCAACGACGACGCCGACGCCTGGGCCGAGCTGTGGCGCCGGGAGCTCGGGGCCGGTGTGGTGCCGTACTACATGTTCGTGGAGCGGGACACCGGCCCGCACGACTACTTCAAGGTGCCGCTGGCCCAGGCGGTCGGCATCTTCCAGGCCGCCTACCGTCAACTGCCGGGCCTGGCCCGGACGGTGCGTGGTCCGGTGATGTCCGCCAAGCCGGGCAAGGTCGCGGTGGACGGGATCGAGGACACCCCGCAGGGCAAGTACTTCCAGCTGCGGCTGCTCCAGGCCCGGGACCCCGAGCTGGTCGGCCGCCCGTTCCGGGCGCACTTCTCGGAGACCGCCTCCTGGGTGGACGAGCTGGAGCTGGCGGAGACCACGCCGGCCGACATCAGGGCAGCGGTGCAGGGGGTCTGAGCACCCTCGGAGAGGCGGCGGGACTCTCCTCCCGGCCCGGGGCGAAAGGTCTGGGCGCAACGGCAGAATCAGTGGAAGGAGCTGGCGATGGCCGGCCGGAAAGTGTCACCGAACCTGGACCTCAACAACGACGTGGCGGAGCGCCGGACGAGGGGCGAGTCGATCGTCCATCTGGCCTTCGGCGAGGCGCGGTTGCCGGTCCACCCGGCGCTGAAGGGGCAGTTGGCTGCCAGCTCCGGGGAGAACGCCTACGGGGCGGTGCCCGGCGGCCGGGCGGTCCGGCGGGAGGCGGCGGGCTATTTCAGCCGCCGCAACCTGCCGACCGAGCCCGAGCAGGTCGTGGTCGCCCCGGGCAGCAAGCCGCTGCTGATGGCGGTTCAGTTCGTCGTCCCCGGCGACCTGGTGATCCCCAAGCCCGCCTGGAACACCTACAAGCCGCAGGGCCTGCTGGCCGGCAAGCAGGTGTACGAGGTGGACATCCCGGCCGAGTGCGGCGGTGTGCCGGACCCGGTCAAGCTGCGGGAGACCGTCCGGGCCGCGCGCGCGGCCGGCGGCAACCCGAGGCTGGTGGTGCTCACCCTCCCGGACAACCCGACCGGCACCGTGGTCTCCCCCGAACTGGTCCGGGAGATCTGCGCGGTGGCGGAGGAGGAGGACCTCTACCTGATCTCCGACGAGATCTACCGGGACGTGGTGCACGACCCGGCCACCCCGGTGCTCAGCCCCGCCGAGGTGCTGCCGGAGCGCACCATCGTCACCAACGGTCTGAGCAAGACGCTGGCGCTCGGCGGCTGGCGGATCGGCGTAGCCCGGTTCCCCGACAACACCTGGGGCAACAGCGTCCGGGACGGTGTCATCTCACTGGCCAGCGAGGTCTGGTCGACGCTGGCCATCCCGATGCAGGAGGTCGCGGCGTACGCCTTCTCCGAGCCGCCGGAGGTGCGCGACCGGTTCGCCCGCAGCGCCCGGCTGCACGGGGCGGTGGCCCGCGCGGTGTACCGGATCATGATCGGGGCCGGCGCCACCTGCCGCCCGCCGACCGGCGGGTTCTACGTCTACCCGGACTTCGAGCCGAAGCGCGCGGCCCTGGAGGCCAAGGGCATCACCGACGCGCAGTCGCTCTTCCGGTACCTGTTCGACGAGTTCGGGATCGTGGTGCTGGCGGGCGACAACCTGGGCGACGACTCCGGGGCACTCCGCTTCAAGGCGGCCACCAGCCTGCTGTACGGCCACACCCGGGAGGAGCAGCAGCTCGCCCTGGACGCCGAGGACCCGCTCTCGCTCCCGCACATCCGGGACGTGCTGACCCGGATCGAGGAAGCCTTCACCAAGCTCGTCGGCTGAGGCTGACGGATCCACAACTCTGAAGGGAACAACCAGAGATGAAGGCCGAAGACCGGCCCGGCACCGCGATCATCTTCCCCGGCATGGGGCCGTCGCAGTTCGCGGACGTGGCGAAGTTCATGCTGCTCAACCCGTTCGCCCGGAAGCTGGTGGCGACCGCCGGGGAGACCCTCGGATACGACCTGCTGGCGCGCTACCGGGCCAGCGAGAGCGACTACTCGGAGTACGCCCAGGTCGCCTTCCTGGTGAACTGCGTCGCGCTGGCCCAGTGGGCCGAGGCGGAGCTGGACAGCCGCCCCGAGCTGATCGCCGGGCCGAGCTTCGGGAGCAAGGCGGCCGCCGTGCACTCCGGGTCGCTGGACTTCGCCGAGGCGGTCTGGGCGACCGCCCAGATGGCCCGCTGCGAGGACGAGTACTTCGCGGTCGAGCACCGGGACATCGTCACCCACTCGTTCACCCGCACCCCGCAGGCCCGACTGGCCGAGGTACTGGCCGAGTTGGACGAGCAGGGGGAGTGGTACGACATCTCCTGCTACATCGACGAGGACTTCTACATGCTCTCGCTGCGGGAGGGCCGGGTGGACTGGCTGCAGGACCGGCTGCGGGCGATGGGCGGCCTGCCGCTGTACACGATGAACCCGCCGATGCACTCCTCGGCCTTCGGCGCGCTGCGCGACCGGGTCGAGGCGGAGGTGGTGGACCGGCTGACCTTCGCCGACCCGGTGCTGCCTATCGTGGCGGACCAGGACGGCTCGGTGCTGACCACTGGCGCGGGCGTCCGGACGATGATCCTGGACGGCTACGTGAAGCCGGTGCGCTGGCCGGCCGTGGTGGAGACCTTCCGGCGGCTGGGCATCGGCACCGTCCAGGTGTCCGGCCCGGACGGCCTGTTCGGCCGGGTGGGTGCCACCACCCGGAACTTCGAGGTGGTCCCGGTCAACCCGCGGACCGCGATGCAGCCGCGCCGCCGGGTCCCGGCCTGAGGCCCTAAATGAAATTCCCTCCGGAATCACCAGGATTCCGGAGGGAATTTCGGGCCGACGTCTGTGACGGTCAGACAGCCGGAGCACCGAGCTTCGAGATCGCGTTCCACAGCGTCTCCGCGGTGGAGAAGGTCTCGGAGTTCAGGAAATCGTGGATGAACTCGACACCGTACGTCTCCTCCAGTGAGGCGAGCAGGTCCACGGTGCCCATCGAGTCCAGGCCCAGTTCGCGGAGACTGACGTCGGGCCGCAGTTCGTCACCGGCCTCCAGATACGGCAGGTGCCGACGGATCGTGTTCTCGAACTTCTTGTCCCACATGCTGACTCCGAATGTCGATTCCCGACCTGGGCGGGATTTCCAGGATGTCTTGCGCGTTCGACGATACCCGCGCCGGGAGTGCGGGCCGCAACCCCTTACCACCCCTCTCCTGGAGGCAGAATGAACGTGACCGACGGGCCTGCGCTGCACGCCCGATTCCTGCGTGGCCTTGCCCTCTCACCCGACCGCCTGGCGGTCCGGCTGGGTGCCGATTCGCTGACCTACACCGAGGTGCACCGCCGTGCGCTGAGCTGGGCGGGAGCCCTGCTGGCCGGCCCCGGTGAGCCGCCCGAGGTGATCGGGGTGCTGGCCGGCAAGGGGGTCGAGGCGTACGTCGCGATCCTGGCCGGGCTCTACACCGGCCGCACGGTGGTGCCGCTGCGCTCGGACTTCCCGGTCGCCCGGACCCGCCGGATGCTCGAGGTGGCCGGGGTCCAGGCCGTGGTGGCCGACCGGTTCGGCCTGGCCAACCTGGTCGAGCTGGCGGCCGAGGGCCTCGACCTGCCGGTGCTCGCCCCTGGCCACGGGCTGGACGAGGAAGGGAAGTTGCGCGGCCTGCCGCTGCGCGGGATCGCCCTGGACGAGAAGGACGCGCTCACCGAACCCCGCCCGGTCAGCGCCACCGACCGGGCGTACGTGCTGTTCACCTCGGGCTCGACCGGCACCCCCAAGGGCGTGCCGATCAGCCACGGCTCCACCCACCACTACTTCGAACTGCTGGACCAGCGCTACGACTTCAACGCCGACGACATCTTCTCGCAGACCTTCGACGTCAACTTCGACTGCGCGGTCTTCGACATGTTCTGCGCCTGGGGCGCCGGTGCCACCCTGCTGGCGCTGCCCAACGAGGCGTACCACGACCTGCCCGGCTACCTCACCCAGCAGGGCGTGACGGTCTGGTTCTCCACGCCGAGCGCGATCTCACTGGTGCGCCGCACCCGGGGGCTGAAGCCGGACTCGATGCCCGGCCTGCGCTGGAGCCTGTTCGCGGGCGAGGCGCTACGGGCCGCCGACGCCACCGACTGGCAGGACGCCGCGCCGAACTCCACCCTGGAGAACATCTACGGCCCGACCGAGCTGACCGTCACCGTCACCGGCTACCGCTGGGACCGGGACACCTCGCCGGTGCTCTGCGTGAACGGCCTGACCCCGATCGGCACCGTGCACGAGGGCCACGACTTCGTCCTGCTCGCCCCGAACGGCGTGCCCTCGCTGACCGAGGGCGAACTCTGCATCACCGGGCCGCAGATGACCACCGGTTACCTCGATCCGACGGACGACCAGGGCCGCTTCCTGGAGCACGAAGGCCGCCGCTGGTACCGCACCGGCGACCGGGTCCGCCAGCACGGCAACGGGGTGCTGGTCTACCTCGGCCGGCTGGACGCCCAGGTGCAGGTGCAGGGCTGGCGGGTGGAGCTGGCCGAGATCGACCACGCCCTGCGGGTCTGCGTCGGGGTGCAGGACGCGGTGGCGGTGGCCAGGGAGGGCGCGAACGGCACCGAGCTGGTGGTCTTCTACGTCGGCGAGAAGTCGCCGCCGGCCGAACTGGCCCGCCAGCTGCGCGAGGTGCTGCCGCACAGCATGGTGCCCCGGCACTACCGGCACGTCGAGGACTTCCCGCTGAACGCCAACCGCAAGGTGGACCGCGGCCTGCTGGCCAGGCAGGCGGCCGCCGAACTGGAGGCCGTACCGGCCTGAGCACCGGACAAGCCGTCGGCCCCGACCTCCCAGGAGGTCGGGGCCGTTCGGGTTGACGTTGCGTCAGACGACGCTCGCCGCCAGCACCTTGCGGTCGATCTTGCCGTTCGGGGTGACCGGGAGGCTGTCCACCACCCGCAGCTCGTGCGGGGTCATGTAGGCCGGCAGGGTCTCCTTGCAGAAGGCCCGGATCTCGTTCTCGCTGATCTGCTGGGCGTCCTTGGCGGTCACCACGAACGCGCCGAGCACCGGCTCCTTGTCGGCGCGCGGCAGCACCAGCGCGGCGGCCGCGGTGATCCCGGGGAACTCCAGGATCCGGCGCTCCACCTCGCCCAGCTCGACCCGGTTGCCGCGGATCTGCACCTGGTTGTCGGCCCGGCCGCAGAAGTACAGCTCGCCGTCGGCGCCTTGGTACGCGAGGTCGCCGGTACGCAGCACCAGCTGGCCCGACTTGGGGTTCAGCGGGTCGGGCACCTGGGCGGCCCGGGTGGCCTCGAGGTCGTCCCAGTAGCCGGTGAACATCGACGGGGCGCGCAGGTGGATGTGGCCGACCACGCCGGGCTCGGTGACCGGTACCTGGTCCTCGTCCACGATGGTCATCTCGGCGCCCGGGTAGGCGAAGCCGATCGAGAGCTTCTCCAGGTCGTCCGGGAGCGGGTTGGGCACGTCGGTGAAGGAGGCGGCCATCGACTCGGTGGCGCCGTAGCAGTTGACCAGCCGGGCGGTCGGCCGGGCCCGCTGGAGCAGCCGCAGCTCGGGCAGCGGGAAGTCCTCGCCGCAGAACAGCACACCGCGCAGCTTCTCCAGCTCAGCCAGCCCGGCGAGTTCGTGCCGCAGCACGCCGCGCCAGATCGACGGCACGCCGTTCACCTGGGTCACCTCGGCCTCGTTCAGGAAGGCCAGGAAACGCCGTGGCCAGGGCAGCGCGGCGCGCGGCACCGGGACGACGGTGGCGCCGCTGCCCAGCGCCAGGCCGATGTCCAGCAGCGAGAAGTCGAACTGCAGCGGCGAGGTGGTGGCCACCCGGTCCTCGGTGCCGACGATGCCGGCCGCCAGCATGCCCCGGTAGAAGGCCACCACGCCGCGGTGGCTCATCACCACGCCCTTGGGCCGTCCGGTGGTGCCCGAGGTGAAGATCATGTACGCCGGGTCGGTGGCGGACGCCTCCCGGCGGTGCCGCACCCGGGCCATCGGCGGGCGCTCCACGGACAGGCCGTTCGGCCCGAACCTGGCGGTGCCGACCTCGGCCGGGATGCCCTGCCGGTCGCCGGTCGGGCTCTGCAGGTGCAGCGCTGGCGCGGTGGTCGAGATGATCGAGTGCAGTCGCTTGTCCGGGGTCTCCGGGCTGACCGGGATGAACGCGACGCCGGCCTTGGAGCAGGCCAGTAGCAGCGCGATCGCGTGTCCTGAGGTGTCCGACTCCAGGATCACCCGGTCCCCGATGTCCAGGCCGAGATCCACCAGTGCGGCGGCGTACCTGTCGACCCGGTCGGCGAGTTCCCGGTAGGTGGTGGTGACCAGCCCGCCGACCCCGTCGGATTCGACCACGGCGGGCCGTTCCGGAGCGAATGCGACCGGGGCGAGCATGAATTCATGAATTCGCTCGGCAGGCCGCTGCGCGTAATTCTCGGCACTCAAGTTCACGTGAATCAGTCCCCTGTCGGCTAGAGCTATCCAGGGTTTTGGTACCACGGATGTGGCGCCCCTTGTACACCCGTAATCGCAGTCTGGGGCCCCTAGGGGGCGTTAGGGGCTTGGGCGCGTGTTCGAGTTTCCGTAGTGTGCATTTCTGTGGCTGCCCGTGCGTGGCCTGCCGGCGAAGACGGATAAAGTGGAGCGTATCTCGATGAGCGAGTCTGGGAGTTTCGTTTCCGGTGACGGGCAGACGCCGGTGGACCGGTCCGAGCTGGTCCGTCGACTGGAGGCGCTGCCGGTTTCCGAGCAGCGCAGGGTGCTGCTGGACCTGGTGTGTGAGCAGACCCTGGCGGTGCTGCGCAGAGTGCGCCCCGGCGTCGATCCGGTGGTCGACGTCGACCGTCCGTTCAAGGAGCAGGGCCTCGACTCGCTGGGTCTGGTCGAGGTGCACGCCCGGCTGAACGCGGCCACCAACCTGGCCCTGCCGGTCACGGCGGGCTTCGACCACCCGACCCCGGCGCTGCTCGCCGAGTACCTGCGGGCCGAGGCGCTGGGCCTGCCGGAGGACGCCGGGGTGTCCACCCTGGCGGCGTACGCGGACGACGAGCCGATCGCGATCGTCGGCGTCGGCCTCCGCTTCCCCGGTGAGGTGACCACCCCCGAGGCGCTCTGGCAGATCGTCAGCGAGGGCCGCACCGTCTCCGGCGACTTCCCGGACGACCGTGGCTGGGACCTCGACAACCTCTTCGACCCGGACCCGGACGCCCCGGGCCGCAGCTACACCCGCAAGGGTGGATTCCTGTACGACGCCGCCGAGTTCGACGCCGACTTCTTCGGCATCAGCCCGCGCGAGGCGCTCACCATGGACCCGCAGCAGCGGGTCACCCTGGAGGCCGCCTGGGAGGCGCTGGAGCACGCGGGCATCGACCCGACCGAGCTCCGCGGCACCCGGGCCGGCGTCTTCCTCGGGGCCGGTGCGCACGAGTACGGCGTCCGCTCGCACGAGAGCCCGGAGGGCTTGGACGGCTACCTGCTGACCGGCACCGCGCTCTCCATCGCCAGCGGCCGGGTGGCCTACACCCTCGGTCTGGAGGGCCCCGCCCTCACCATCGACACCGCCTGCTCCAGCTCGCTGGTCGCTCTGCACCTGGCCGTCCAGTCACTGCGCCGGGGCGAGTCCTCGCTCGCGCTGGCCGGTGGCGTGACGCTGATGGGCAGCCCGGCGATCTTCACCGAGTTCAGCCGCCAGCGCGGGCTGGCCGAGGACGGCGTGATCAAGGCCTTCGCCGAGGCCGCCGACGGCACCGCCTTCGGCGAGGGCGTCGGCTTGCTGGTGGTCGAGCGGCTCTCCGACGCCCAGCGGCTCGGCCACCCGGTGCTGGCCGTGGTGCGCGGCACCGGCATCAACCAGGACGGCGCCAGCAACGGCCTCACCGCGCCCAGCGGCGCCGCCCAGCGCCGACTGATCCGCGACACCCTGGCCACCGCCGGGCTGACGGCCGATCAGGTGGACGCGGTCGAGGCGCACGGCACCGGCACCACGCTCGGCGACCCGATCGAGGCCCAGGCCCTGCTGGCCACCTACGGGAAGGGCCGCCCCGAGGACCGGCCGCTCTGGCTCGGCTCGGTGAAGTCCAACATCGGCCACACCCAGGCCGCCGCAGGCGTGGCGAGCATCGTCAAGGTGATCATGGCGATGCGGCACGGCGTGCTGCCGCGCACCCTGCACGTGGACGCGCCGTCCGGCAGCATCGACTGGTCCGCCGGGGACGTCCGGCTGCTGACCGAGGATCAGGACTGGCCGCGGGACGCCGAGCGCACCCGCCGGGTCGGCGTCTCCTCGTTCGGCGTCAGTGGCACCAACGCGCACGTGATCATCGAGGAGCCGCCGGCCGTCGAGCCCGCCGAGGCTCTCGAGCCCGTCGCGGCCCCGCTGCCGGTCATCGTCACCGTCAGCGCCAAGACCGAGCCGGCCTTGCGCGGCCAGGCCGAGCGGCTGCTCGCGCTGGCCGAGTCGGACCCGGAGCTCGCCCCGGCCGACCTCGGCCACTCGCTCGCCACCACCCGGGCCACGCTCGCCGAGCGGGCCGTCCTGGTGGCCGAGGACCGCGACGAACTGCTCGCCGGCCTACGGGCGTTGGCGGCGGACGCGGAGCTCCCCGGGGTGTTCCGGGGCACCGCGCCGGCCGGTCGGCTGGCCTTCCTGTTCACCGGCCAGGGCTGCCAGCGGCTGGCGATGGGCCGTCAGCTCTACGACACCTACCCGGTCTTCGCCCGGGCCCTCGACCAGGCCATCGGCTACCTCGACCTGCAGCTCGAAATCCCGCTCTGGGACGTGCTGTTCGCCGCCGAGGGCTCTGCCGAGGCCGAGCTGCTGCACCAGACCTGCTACGCCCAGGTCGCGCTGTTCGCGGTCGAGGTCGCGCTCTACCGCCTGGTTGAGTCCTGGGGCCTGCGCCCGGACTTCCTGGCCGGCCACTCGGTCGGCGAGATCGCGGCGGCCCACGTGGCCGGGGTGCTCTCGCTGGAGGACGCGGCCACCCTGGTGGCCGCCCGGGGCCGGCTGATGCAGGAACTGCCCACCGGCGGCGCGCTGGTGGCGATCCAGGCGAGCGAGGCGGAGATCCTGCCGCTGCTCACCGCCGGGGTCAGCATCGCGGCGGTGAACGGCCCGCGCTCGGTGGTGATCGCGGGCGAGGAGGAGGCGGTCCTGGCGATCGCGGCCCGGTTCGAGCGAACGAAGCGGCTGCGGGTCTCGCACGCCTTCCACTCGCCGCTGATGGAGCCGATGCTCGAGGAGTTCGGCCTGATCGCCGGGATCCTCAGCTACTCCGCGCCGCGGATCCCGATCGTCTCCACCGTCACCGGCCGCCCGGCCACCGCCGAGGAGCTGACCTCGCCGGACTACTGGGTGCGGCACGTACGGGAGTCGGTGCGCTTCCACGACGCCGTGGAGAGCCTGGCGGCCAACGGCGTCCGGAGCTTCCTGGAGCTCGGTCCCGACGCGGTGCTGACCGCGATGGGCCAGGACTGCGTGCCCGAGCAGGCCGCCGACGCGGTCTTCGTCGCCGCGCTGCGCGCCGGACGGGACGAGGTCAGGGAGCTGGTCTCCGCCGTCGCCCGGATGCACGCCCGGGGCGGCACGCTCGACGGCTTCACCCCGTACGCCGGCCTGGCGCCGCGCCGGGTTCCGCTGCCCACCTACGCGTTCCAGCACAAGCGGTACTGGCTGACCGCGCCCACGGTCGCCGCGGACGCGGCCGGTCTCGGCCAGGACGTCGTGCAGCACCCGCTGCTGGGAGCAGCGGTCAGCCTGGCCGGTTCGGACACCGTGGTGCTCACCGGCCGGCTCTCGCTGCGGGCCCAGCCCTGGCTGGGCGATCACGTGATCGCGGGCGTGATCCTGCTGCCCGGCACCGCCTTCGTCGAACTGGCGCTGGCCGCAGGCGATCAGGTCGGCTGCGACCTGGTCGAGGAACTCACCCTGGCCGCCCCGCTGGTGATCCCGGCCGAGGGCGACGTCGCGCTCCAGGTGGTGGTCGGCGTCGCCGACGGCACCGGGCGGCGCACCGTCGAGTTCTACTCCCGGACCGAGGACGGTCCGTGGGAGCGGCACGCCGAGGCCGTGCTCGGCTCCGGTGCACCCCTTCTTGAGACCGCCGAGCTCACCGTCTGGCCGCCGCAGGGCGCCCAGCCGCTCGACGTCAGCGGTCTGTACGAGCAGATGGCCGGTCAGGGCTACGGCTACGGCCCGGCCTTCCGGGCCGTCCGGGCCGCCTGGCAGCTCGGCGGCGAGGTGTTCGCCGAGGTCGCGCTCGACCAGGAGGTCAAGGCCGACGCCTTCGGCCTGCACCCCGCGCTGCTGGACGCCGCCCTGCACGCCGCCGACCTGGCCGGTGCGGTCCCGGACGGCACCCGAGTGCCGTTCGCCTGGGCGGGCGTCGCGCTGCACTCGGTCGGCGCCTCCGCCGTCCGGGTCCGGATCACCCCCAACGGGACGGACAGCCTGGCACTGACCATCGCCGACCAGGCCGGCCTGCCGGTCGCCCGGGTCGAGTCGCTGGTGCTGCGCCAGGTCTCCGCCGAGCAGCTGGAGGCCGGGCGGGCGGGCCGCCGCGAGCCGCTGTACCGGATCGGGTGGCAGACGCTGTCGCTGCCCACCGCTGAGGCTGCCGAAGGCTTCGTCCGGCGCCCGATCGTGGCCACGCCCGAGGGTGAACTCCCGGACGTGGTCCGGCTGGTGACGGCCGATGCGCTGACCGCCGTGCAGGACTGGCTGGCCGACGAGAGCTCCGCCCGGCTGGTGGTGGTCACCCGGAACGCGGTGGTGGCCCGGGACGGCGACCCGATCGACCCGGCCCAGGCGGTGGTCTGGGGCCTGGTCCGCTCGGCCGAGGCCGAGAACCCCGGCCGCTTCGTGCTGGCCGACCTGGACGGCAGCGCCGAGTCCGAGCGCGCGCTGGCCGCCGCGCTGGCCTCCGGGGAGACCGAACTCGCCCTGCGGGACGGCGAGTTCCTGGTGCCCCGGGTGGCCGCACTCCCGGCCGAGGCCGAGACCGGCGACTCCCCGTGGGACGCCACCAGCACTGTGCTGATCACCGGCGGCACCGGTGGCCTCGGCGGCCACCTGGCCCGCCACCTGGTCACCAACCACGGCGTCCGGCACCTGCTGCTGACCAGCCGGCGCGGCCCGGCCGCACCCGGCGCCACCGAGCTGTCGGCCGAACTGACCGAGCTGGGCGCCACGGTGACGGTCGCTGCGGTGGACGCCGTCGACCGCGCGGCGCTGGCCGCCGTACTGGCCGAGGTGCCCGCCGAGCACCCGCTGACCGCCGTGGTGCACACCGCCGGTGTGGTCGACGACGGCCTGGTCGGCTCGCTCACCCCGGCCCGGGTGGACCACGTGATGCGCCCCAAGGTGGACGCCACCTGGAACCTGCACGAGCTGACCGAGGGTCAGAACCTCAAGGCCTTCGTGCTCTACTCCTCGACCGCCACCGCCCTGGACGGCGCGGGGCAGGGCAACTACGCCGCCGCCAACCTGTTCCTGGACGCGCTGGCAGCACGTCGCAAGGCGGCCGGACTGCCCGTCACCTCGCTGGCCTGGGGCCTCTGGCTCGGCGGCGCGGGCATGGGCGCCGACCTGGACGAGGCCGCGCTCCAGCGGGCCCGCCGGCTCGGAATGGCGGGTCTGCTCCCGCACGAGAACCTGGCGCTGTTCGACCGCGCCCTGAGCACCACCGAGCCCTCCGTCATCCCGGTCCGAATCGACCTGCGGGCGCTCCAGGCCCGTACCGACGGTGTCCCGCAGCTGCTCCGTGGTCTGGTCCGCGCGGTCCCGCGCCGGGCGGCCTCCGCCGCCGGCCGGTCGGGCGACGAGACCCCGCTGGTGCAGCTGCTCGCCGGGCTGGCCGAGGGCGAGCGGGTGGAGACCCTGCTCGACCTGGTCCGCACCCACGCCGCCTCGGTGCTCGGCCACGACAGCGCCGAATCGGTCAGTGCCACCCGGGCGTTCAACGAGCTCGGCTTCGACTCACTGGCCGCGGTCGAACTGCGCAACCGCCTGAACGCCGCCACCGGCCTGCGGCTCAGCGCCACCCTCACCTTCGACTACCCCAACCCGCGCGCCCTTGCCGAGCACATCGCGAGCAAGGTCACCAGCACCCCAGCCACCGCTCCCCGCCGCGAGCGGGTGGCCGCGGTGGCCGGCGCCGACGACCCGATCGCGATCGTCGGCATGGCCTGCCGCTACCCGGGCGGGGTCACCTCGCCCGAGACGCTGTGGCAGCTGGTGGACGAAGGCCGGGACGTCATCGACCGGTTCCCGGCCGACCGCGGCTGGCCCGCCGACCTGTACGACCCGGAGCCCGGAAAGCCCGGCAAGAGCTCCAGCCGTGAGGGCGCCTTCCTGTACGACGCCGGTCAGTTCGACGCGGACTTCTTCGGCATCAGCCCGCGCGAGGCGCAGGCGATGGACCCGCAGCAGCGGCTGCTGCTCGAGGTCTCGTGGGAGACCCTGGAGAGGGCCGGCCTCGACCCGCACGCGCTGCGCGGCAGTGACACCGGCGTCTTCGCCGGGGTGATGTACCACGACTGGGGTCTGCGGATGGGCCCGCTCCCCGAGGAGATCGCCGCCTACCACGGCAACGGCAGCCTGGCGAGCGTGGTCTCCGGCCGGGTGGCCTACACACTCGGTCTGGAGGGCCCGGCGGTCTCCGTCGACACCGCGTGCTCCTCCTCGCTGGTCGCGATGCACTGGGCGATCCAGGCGCTCCGGCAGGGCGAGTGCTCGCTCGCGCTGGCCGGCGGTGTGACCGTGATGTCCACCCCCGACACCTTCATCGACATGAGCCGCCAGCGCGGCCTGGCCGCCGACGGCCGGTGCAAGTCCTTCGGTGCCGGAGCAGACGGTACGGGCTGGGGCGAGGGCGTCGGCATGCTGCTGCTGGAGCGGCTCTCCGACGCCCAGCGCAACGGCCACCAGGTGCTCGGCCTGATCCGGGGCTCGGCGGTCAACTCCGACGGCGCCTCGAACGGCCTGACCGCGCCGAACGGTCCCTCGCAGCAGCGGGTGATCCAGGCGGCGCTGGCCACGGCCGGCCTGACCACCTCGGACGTCGACGCGGTCGAGGGCCACGGGACCGGTACGACGCTGGGCGACCCGATCGAGGCGGGGGCGCTGCTGGCCACGTACGGCCAGGACCGCCCCGAGGGGCAGCCGCTCTGGCTCGGCTCGCTCAAGTCCAACATGGGCCACACCCAGGCAGCGGCCGGGGTCGGCGGCGTCATCAAGATGGTCGAGGCGATCCGGCACGGTGTGCTGCCGCGTACGCTGCACGCCGAGCAGCGGTCCGAGCAGATCGACTGGGAGGCCGGGGCGGTCGAGCTCCTGACGGAGGCTCGGGCCTGGCCCGAGACCGGTCGGGTGCGACGGGCGGGCGTCTCGTCCTTCGGCATCAGCGGCACCAACGCGCACGTCATCGTCGAGCAGGCGCCGGAGGTTTCTCCGTCCGTCTCGGCTGTGACCGCGCCGACCGGTGACGCCACGCTCGTGCCGTGGGTGATCTCCGGGCGGACCGCGCCGGCGCTCCGGGCGCAGGCGGCCGGGCTCCGTTCCTACCTGGAGACCCTGGAGGACGGTGAACTGACCTCGGCTGCACTGGGGTTGGTCACCGGACGGGCCGGTCTCGAGCACCGGGCGGTGGCACTCGGTGCGGACCGCGCGCAGCTGGCCGAGGCGCTCGACGCGCTGGCGGAGGGCGCGGGTGCGGCGGACTTCGTGCGGGAGGGCAAGCTCGCCTTCCTGTTCACGGGGCAGGGGTCGCAGCGGTTGGGGATGGGGCGTGAGCTGCACGCTGCTTTCCCGGTGTTCGCTTCGGCGTTCGACGAGGTGTTGGCTGAGCTGGGCGGGTCGCTGCGGGATGTGGTGTGGGGCTCGGACGTTGAGCTGCTGAACCGCACCGTGAACACGCAGAGTGCGCTGTTCGCGGTCGAGGTGGCGTTGTTCCGGCTGGTGGAGTCGTGGGGGGT
The DNA here is from genome assembly GCF_001424875.1 of Kitasatospora sp. Root107. Lineage (GTDB taxonomy): Bacteria > Actinomycetota > Actinomycetes > Streptomycetales > Streptomycetaceae > Kitasatospora. The sequence continues at coordinate 136,079 of NZ_LMCT01000008.1, forward strand.
GCGGCCTGACTTCGTGTCGGGGCACTCGGTGGGTGAGATCGCGGCTGCGCATGTGGCGGGGGTGCTGTCGCTCGCGGATGCGGTGAAGCTTGTGTCGGCGCGTGGCCGGCTGATGCAGGAACTGCCTTCGGGTGGTGCGATGGTGGCGATTCAGGCGACTGAGGCGGAGATCCTGCCGCTGCTCACCGAGGGTGTCAGCATTGCGGCCGTCAACGGCCCGCGCTCGGTGGTGGTCTCCGGTGACGAGGCCACGGTGCTGGAGATCGCCTCGGGCTTCGAGCGGACCAAGCGGCTGAGCGTCTCGCACGCGTTCCACTCCCCGCTGATGGACCCGATGCTGGACGAGTTCCGCACGGTGGTCAGCGGGTTGAGCTTCAACGAGCCGAAGATCCCGGTGGTGGCGTCGGGTTCGTTCACCGACCCCGAGTACTGGGTCAGCCACGTCCGTGACGCGGTCCGCTTCGCCGACAACATCGGCCAGTTGGAGTCGCGCGGCGTCACCACTTTCGTGGAGATCGGCCCCGACGCCGTCCTCACCGCAGCCGGCGCGGACTGCGTCGCCGAGGACTCCGAAGCGGCCTTCGTCTCCACGCTGCGCCGCGAGCGGAGCGAGGAGCGCGAGCTGCTGACCGGCCTGGCCCGCGCCCACGCCCGGGGTGTGGCCGTCGACTGGACGGCGCTGCTGCCCGGTGCGCAGCGGGCCCGTACCGACCTGCCGACCTACGCCTTCCAGCGTCAGCGGTACTGGATCGACCTGGTCGGGGTCGGCTTCGGTGATCTCGGTTCGGCCGGTCTGGAGGCCGTTGACCACCCGATGCTGAGTGCGGCGGTGGTCTCGCCGGACAACGGCGGTGTGGTGCTGACCGGCAGGCTGTCGATCGACACCCAGGCGTGGATCGGTGACCACGGCGTGCTGGGCAATGTCCTGCTGCCGGGCACCGGTTTTGTCGAACTGGCCGTCCGGGCAGGCGACCAGGTGGACTGCGGCCGGGTCGAGGAACTGACCCTGGAGGCGCCGCTGATCCTGGCGCCCGGCGGGGCAGTCGCTCTCCAGGTGGTGGTCGGTGCCGCCGATGCGGCAGGCACCCGGTCCGTCTCGGTCTACTCCCGCCCCGAGGGCGGTGCCGACCAGGAGTGGACCCGGCACGCCAACGGTGTGCTGGCGCCCGAGCCGACGGCGCCCGAGTTCGAGCTGACGGCCTGGCCGCCGCCGGGCGCCACCGAGATCGACGTGGCGAACGCGTACGAGCGGCTGACCGACCGCGGCTACGGCTACGGCCCGGTCTTCCAGGGTCTGAAGGCCGCCTGGCGCCGTGGTGACGATGTGTTCGCCGAGGTTGCCCTGCCGGCTGGCTCCCACGCCGAGGCCGCCCGCTTCGGGCTGCACCCGGCCCTGCTGGACACCGCGATGCACGTGGACCTGCTGCTGGACGGCACGGCCGGGGACGAGGGCGACACGCTGCTCCCGTTCTCCTGGAACGGCGTCTCCCTGCACGCGGCCGGCGCGAACGCGCTCCGGGTGCACATCCGCCGGGTCCGGGGTGCCGAGGTCTCGGCCATCGGGGTCGCCGACACCGCCGGGCAGCTGGTCGCCACCGTCGAGTCGCTGGTCTCCCGCCCGGTCTCGTCCGAGCAACTGGCAGCCAGTCAGGGCAAGTTGAACGAGATCCTGCACCGCGTCGACTGGCAGCGCAGCGCACCGCTCGCCGCCGCAACCGGCACCCTGCCGACCCTGGCCGAGCTGCTGGACAGCGAGGTCGAGGTCCCGGCGGTCGTACTGCACCCGGTGGCCACAGGCACCGACACCGACGTCCCGGCCGGAGTCCGGGCGGCCGTCGCCGACGCGCTCGGCGCCGTACAGAGCTGGCTGGCCGACGAGCGGTTCGCCGGATCGCGGCTGGTCCTGGTGACCCGACACGCCGTGGTGGCAGGGGAATCGGGTGTCATCGCGCTGGCCCAGGCCCCGGTCTGGGGCCTGGTCCGGTCGGCCATCGAGGAGAATCCGGGCCGGTTCGCCCTGCTCGACCTGGACGGCTCCGCCGAGTCCGACCGGGCCCTCGCCGTCGCTGCCGCCGCCGGAGAGCCGGAGGCCGCACTCCGGGCCGGACAGCTCCTGGTGCCCCGGCTGGTCCGGGCGGCGGTCGCCGAGCCGGCGCCGGTCTGGGACTCCACCGGCACGGTGCTGATCACCGGCGGGACCACCGGCCTGGGCGCTCTGGTGGCCCGTCACCTGGTCGGCGAACACGGGGTCCGCCACCTGCTGCTCACCAGCCGCCGGGGCGCCGACGCACCCGGTGCGGCCGAGCTGAGCGCCGAACTGGCCGAGCTGGGCGCCGAGGTGGCGATCGCGGCCGCCGATGTCTCCGACCGGGCGGCGCTGGCCGCCGTACTGGCCGGCATCCCCGCCGAGCACCCGCTGACCGGTGTGGTGCACGCCGCAGGGGTGATGGACAACGCGCTCGTCGAGTCCCTGACGCCAACTCAGTTCGACTACGTGCTCCGCCCGAAGGCCGACGCCGCCTGGCACCTGCACGAGCTCACCGAGGGTCAGGCGCTGACTGCCTTCGTCCTGTTCTCCTCCGCCGGTGGCCAGGTGCTGGCTGCCGGGCAGGCCAACTACGCGGCCGCCAACGTCTTCCTGGACGCGCTGGCCACCCACCGCCGGGAGGCGGGCCTGCCCGCCACCGCCCTCGCCTTCGGAATGTGGGCGGTCAACACCGGCCTCGGCGACGTCACCGACGCCGACCTGGACCGGATGAACCGCCTCGGACTGCCCGCGCTCACCGCCACCGAGGGTCTGGCGGCCTTCGACGCGGCGGTCGGCACCACCCACCCGCAGCTGGCGGCCCTCCGGATCGACCGGAGCGGCGTGCTGGCCCGGGGCGAGGGCATCCCGGCCCTGCTGCGCGGCCTGACCGGCGGACCGGCCCGGCAGCGGGCGCAGGCCGGCGGCCGACCGGCCGACGGCAACGCGCTGGCGGAGAAGCTGGCCGGACTGAACGAGGCCCAACGCGACCGGCACCTGCTGGAGTTGGTTCGCACCCAGGTCGCCGCCGTGCTCGGCCACGCCGAGCTGGACGCGGTCGGCGCCGACCGGGCCTTCAAGGACCTCGGCTTCGACTCGCTGGCCGCCGTCGAACTGCGGAACTCGCTGGGCGGGGCCACCGGACTGCGGCTGCCCGCCACCCTGGTCTTCGACTTCCCGACCTCGCGCGCGGTGGCCGACTTCCTGAAGACCAAGCTGGCCGGCACCACCGCCACCAAGGCTCCCGTGGTCCGCCCGGCCGTCGAGGCGGTGGCGGACGAGCCGATCGCGATCGTCTCGATCAGCTGCCGGTTCCCCGGCGGCGTCCGCTCCGCCGAGGATCTCTGGCGGCTGGTGGTCGAAGGGGTGGACGCGGTCTCGGAGTTCCCGACCGACCGTGGCTGGGACATCGAGTCCATCTACGACCCCGAGCCGGGTCTGGCGGGCAAGACCTACGCCCGGACCGGCGGCTTCCTGCACGACTCCAACGAGTTCGACCCGGAGTTCTTCGGCATCATGCCGCGCGAGGCCCTCGCGATGGACCCGCAGCAGCGCCTGCTGCTCCAGGGCGCCTGGGAGGCCTTCGAGTTGGCGGGCATCGACCCGCAGTCGATGCGCGGCAGCCAGACCGGGGTGTACGCCGGTGTGATGTACCACGACTACGGCACCCGCCTCCCGTACGTGCCGGAGGAGCTGACCGGCTACATCGGCAACGGCAGCGCGGCGAGCATCGCCTCGGGCCGGGTCGCCTACACGCTCGGCCTGGAAGGGCCCGCCGTCACGGTGGACACCGCCTGCTCGTCCTCGCTGGTCGCCCTGCACATGGCCGTCCAGGCGCTGCGGGCCGGTGAGATCACCATGGCGATCGCGGGCGGTGTCACCGTGATGCCGACGCCGGAGCTGTTCGTCGACTTCAGCCAGCAGCGCGGGCTCTCCGCCGACGGCCGCTGCAAGGCCTTCTCCGGCGCCGCCGACGGCACCGGCTGGTCCGAAGGGATCGGGCTGCTGCTGGTCGAGCGGCTCTCCGACGCGGAGCGCAACGGGCACCCGGTGCTCGCTGTGATCCGGGGCAGCGCGATCAACCAGGACGGCGCCTCGAACGGGCTGACCGCCCCGAACGGCCCGTCCCAGCAGCGGGTGATCCAGAAGGCGCTGGACGCCTCCGGCCTCTCCGCCGCCGACATCGACCTGGTCGAGGGTCACGGCACCGGCACCCGCCTGGGTGACCCGATCGAGGCCCAGGCGCTGCTGGCGACGTACGGTCAGGACCGGCCGGAGGACCGGCCGTTGTGGCTCGGCTCGATCAAGTCCAACATCGGCCACGCCCAGGCGGCGGCCGGTGTCAGCGGTGTGATCAAGGTGGCGATGGCGGTCCGCAACGGTCTGATGCCGAGGACCCTGCACGTGGACCAGCCCTCGCCGCAGGTGGACTGGACGGCCGGCGATGTACGCCTGCTGACCGAGTCCAGGGAGTGGCCGGAGACCACCGGGCCGCGCCGGGCCGGTGTCTCCTCCTTCGGCCTGAGCGGGACCAACGCGCACCTGATCATCGAGCAGGCCCCCGTGCCCGCCCCGGTGACCGAGGCGCAGGACCGGGACGCGCTCCCGCTGGTGCCGCTGCTGTTCTCCGCGAAGAGCGCGAAGAGCCTGCCTGCCCAGGCGGCCAAGCTGCTGGACCGGATCCTCTGGGACCAGGAGCTGAGCCTGCTCGACGTCGGCTTCTCGCTGGCCACCGGCCGGGCCGACCTGGACCACCGGGCCGTGGTGCTGGCCGGGGACCGCGACTCGGCGGTCGTGGCGCTCACCGCGCTGGCCGAGCAGAGCGGACACCCCACCGCCGTCACCGGCGTCGCCGCACCGGGCGGGCTGACCGCCTTCCTGTTCTCCGGCCAGGGCGCCCAGCGCCTCGGCATGGGACGTGAACTGCACGCCACCTTCCCGGTGTTCGCGTCGGCCTTCGACGCGACACTGGCCGAGCTGGACGCCCACCTGGACCGTCCGCTGCGCGAGGTGGTCTGGGGCGAGGACGCCGAACTGCTCAACCGGACGGTCTACACCCAGACCTCGCTGTTCGCCTACGAGGTCGCACTGTTCCGCCTGGTCGAGTCCTGGGGCCTGCTGCCCGACATCCTGGTCGGTCACTCGGTCGGCGAGCTGGCCGCGGCCCACGTGGCCGGAGTCTTCTCGCTGGCGGACGCGGCCCGACTGGTGGCGGCCCGGGGTCGGCTGATGCAGCAACTGCCCTCGGGCGGTGCGATGGTGGCGATCCAGGCCACCGAGGAGGAGATCCTCCCGCTGCTCACCGACCGGGTCAGCATCGCGGCGGTGAATGCCCCGCGTTCGGTGGTGGTCTCCGGTGACGAGGCCGAGGTCGAGGCGGTGATCGGCCGCTTCGAGGGTCGCAAGACCAACCGGCTGCGGGTCTCGCACGCCTTCCACTCGCCGCTGATGGAGCCGATGCTGGACGAGTTCCGGCAGGTCGCCGAGAGCGTGGCGTACCGGATCCCGAGTCTCCGGGTGGTCTCCAACCTGACGGGTACCGAAGCGAGTTCGGTACAGCTCGGCTCGGCCGAGTACTGGGTGCGGCACGTCCGTGAGGCGGTCAGGTTCGCCGACGGCGTCGGCTTCCTGGAGCGCGAGGGTGTCACCCGCTACGTCGAGCTCGGCCCGGACGGCGTGCTGACGGCGCTGGCCGGCGGGACCCTCACCGGCGACGGTCACGTACTGGCCGCCACGGCCCGCAAGGACCGCACCGGTCCCGAGGGGCTGCTCGCGGCGCTGGCCGAGCTCCAGGTGGCCGGCAACGGCCCGGACTGGGCGGCGTTCTTCGCCGGGCACGGTGCCCGGCGGGTCGACCTGCCCAGCTACGCCTTCGAGAAGCGGCACTACTGGCTGGACGTCCCGGCGCTGCCCGGTGGCGATGTCGCCGGGATCGGTCAGACGCCCGCCGAGCACCCGATGCTCAGCGCGGTGGTGGTCTCGCCGGTGGACGGCGGGGTGGTGCTCACCGGCCGGCTCGCGATGGACACCCACCCGTGGCTGGCCGACCACAACGTGCTCGGCACGCTGCTGCTGCCCGGCACCGGGTACGTCGAACTGGCGCTGCGGGCAGGCGAGGAGGTCGGCTGCGACCTGGTCGAGGAGCTGACCATCGAGGCGATCATGCCGCTCACCGCGACCGGCGGCACCGCCGTCCAGGTGGTGGTCGGCGCGGCCGACGCATCGGACCGACGCACGCTGGAGGTCTACTCCCGGTTCGAGAACGCGCCGGACTACGTGGACTGGACCCGGCACGTGTCCGGCTTCCTGGCCCCGTCCGAGGAGACCGCGACGGTCCCCGCCGCCTTCGACGTCACCTACGGCTCCTGGCCGCCGGCCGGCGCCGAGGAGGTGGACATCAGTGACGTCTACGACTACCTGACCAGCCAGGGCTACTACTACGGCCCGCGCTTCCGGGGCCTGAAGGCGGTCTGGCGCCGGGGAGAGGACGTCTTCGCCGAGGTCGCCCTGCCGGACGACGTCCGGGAGGAGGCAGCGGGCTTCCGGGTCCACCCGGCGCTGCTGGACGCGGCGTTGAGCGCGACCGACTTCCTCGGCGGCTACCGTCCGCAGGACATCGGCTCCTCGCACCTGCCGTTCGCCTGGACCGGCGTCTCGCTGCACGCAGGCGGCGCCGCCCGGATGCGGGTGAAGCTCAACTCGACCGGCCCCGACGCGGTCCGGCTCGAACTCGCCGACTCCACCGGCCTGCCGGTGGCCACCGTCGAGCAGCTGGTGGTCCGCGCCATCACCCCGGACCGGATCGCCGCCGGGGCGGCCGCCTCCACCGGGCTCAAGCAGCACGACTCGCTGTTCCGGATCGGCTGGAGCCACCTGCCGCTCGGTGCGGCGGGCAGCGCCACCGCGGCCGGCCGGGTGATCGTCGGTGACGCCGCCGGGCTCGACCTCGACCTGCCGGTGTTCGAGAGCCTGACGGCCCTCGGCAGCGCGGCCGAGGCCGGGACCACGACGCCCGAACTGATCCTGCTGCCGGTCCTCTCGGGAACCGGCGACGTGCCGACCGATGCCCGCGCGGCGCTGGACGGCGTGCTGAGCACCCTTCAGCAGTGGCTGGCCGACGACCGGTTCGCCGACACCCGCCTGATGGTGCTCACCCGGGGCGCGGTGGCGGTCGAGGAGGACGAGCGGATCAACCTCGGCCAGGCCGGCGTCTGGGGCCTGGTCCGGGCCGCCCAGCAGGAGAACCCGGGCCGGATCCTGCTGATCGACCTGGACAGCGGCAACGTGCCGGTCCAGCTCACCGCCCTGGGCGAGCCCGAGCTGGCGGTGCGCGGCGTCGACGTCCGGGTGCCCCGGCTCGCCGGGGTCGCGGAGAGCGGCATTCCGCCGGTCTCGCCGTGGGACCCCGAAGGCACGGTGCTGATCACTGGAGGCACCAGCGGACTGGGCGCCCTGGTGGCCCGTCACCTGGTCGCCGAACATGGCGTCAGGCACCTGCTGCTGACCAGCCGGCGCGGGCTCGCCTCGCCCGAGGCGGCGGCCCTGGCGGCCGAGCTGACCGAGGCCGGTGCGGAGGTCACCGTCGCGGCGGCCGACGCCGCCGACCGGGCGGCGCTGGAGGGCTTGCTGACGGGCATTCCGGCCGCCCACCCGCTGCGCGGCGTGGTGCACGCGGCCGGGGTGATGGACAACGCCCTGGTCGGCTCGCTCACCCCGGCGCAGCTGGACAACGTACTGCGGCCGAAGCTCGAGGCGGGCTGGCACCTGCACGAGCTGACGAAGGATCTCGACCTGTCGGCGTTCGTGCTGTTCTCCTCCTGCGCCGGGCTGCTGGTCGGCACCGGGCAGGCGAACTACGGCGCGGCCAACCGCTTCGTCGACGCCCTCGCCGTCCACCGGCGGGAGCTGGGCCTGCCCGGCACCTCGCTGGCCTTCGGTCTGTGGACCCAGAAGACCGGCCTGGGAGGTGGCGTCACCGAGGCCGACCTGCACCGGATGAACCGGCTCGGGATGCCCGCGATGACCGGCGAGGAGGGCCTCGCGCTGTTCGACGAGGCGCTCGGGCTCGGTGAGGAGGCGGTGCTGGTGCCGATCCGGCTGGACCTGCCCGCGCTGGCGGCGGTGGCGGACGAGATCTCGCCGCTCTTCCGCGAGCTGGTGCGCAGTCAGAGCCGGAGGCCCGCCCGTACGACGAAGGCCAAGGTGGCGGCGGTGGAGGCCGAGCCGGCCGGCCAGCTCTCGCTGGAGCAGCGGCTGGCCGGTCTGGGCCGGACCGAGCGGGACCGGTTCCTGCTCGACCTGGTGCGCAACCACGTCGCGGCGGTCCGCCACGACGACCCGGCGGCGATCGACGTCACCCGGGGCTTCACCGAGCTGGGTCTCGACTCGCTGGCCGCGATCGAGCTCCGCAACCGCCTGCAGACCGCAACCGGCCTGCGGCTCCCGGCCACGCTGATGTTCGACTACCCGAACCCCGGTGCGCTGGCCGAGTTCCTGCTCACCGAGCTGCTCCCCGGCATCGACGACAGCGAGCCGGAGGTGCAGCCGCAGTCGGAGCTGGACGAGGGCGAGTTCCGCCGGGCCCTGGGGGCGCTCCCGCTGGCCGCGCTCCGGGAGGCGGGCCTGCTGGACGCGCTGCTGAAGCTGACCGCTCCGGCGTCCGGTTCGCCGTCGCCGGAACCGGCCGCACCGGCAGCCGACATCACCACCATGGCCATCGACGACCTGGTGCGGGCCGCGCTCGCCGCCAACTCCAACTGAGACCCGCAGAGCGAAAGGTATCCCCACACCGTGGACGCGTCCGTGGACCAGATAGTCGAGGCACTCCGCAAGTCCATGCTGGACAACGAGCGCCTGCGTCAGCTGAACGGCAGCCTCACCGCGGCGGCCGTCGAACCGATCGCCATCGTCGGCATGGCCTGCCGCTACCCCGGCGGGGTGCAGACCCCGCAGGACCTCTGGCAGCTGGTGGCCGGCGGGGTCGACGCCGTGTCGGACTTCCCCGCCGACCGTGGCTGGGATCTCGACGGGGTGTACGACCCGGAGCCCGGCAAGGCCGGCAAGAGCATCGCCCACGAGGGCGGATTCCTGCACGACGCCGCCGAGTTCGACCCCGGCTTCTTCGGCATCGCGCCGAACGAGGCCCTCACCATCGACCCCCAGCAGCGCCTGCTGCTGGAGACCTCCTGGGAGGCGATCGAGAACGCGGGCGTCGACCCGCTGGCTCTGAAGGGCAGCCGGACCGGCGTCTACGCCGGGGTGATGTACCACGACTACGGCTTCGGCAGCAGCGACGGCAGCCTGGTGACCGGCCGGGTCGCCTACACCCTCGGGCTGGAGGGCCCGGCCGTCACGGTCGACACCGCCTGCTCCTCCTCGCTGGTCGCGCTGCACATGGCGGTCCAGGCGCTCCGCTCGGGCGAGGTGTCGCTCGCGCTGGCCGGTGGCGTCACGGTGATGACCAACCCGGACATGTTCGTCTACTTCAGCACCCAGCGCGGGCTGGCCAAGGACGGGCGGTGCAAGTCCTTCTCCGAGCACGCGGACGGCACCGGCTGCTCGGAGGGTACGGGCATGCTGCTGCTGGAGCGGCTCTCCGACGCCCAGCGCAACGGTCACCCCGTGCTCGCGGTGGTGCGCGGCTCGGCGACCAACCAGGACGGCGCCTCCAGCGGCCTGACCACGCCCAACGGCCCGTCCCAGCAGCGCGTCATCCGGGCGGCGCTGGCCAACGCCCAGCTCACGCCCGCCGACGTGGACACCGTCGAGGCGCACGGTACGGGCACCACACTGGGTGACCCGATCGAGGCCCAGGCGCTGCTCGCCACGTACGGCAAGGGGCGGGCAGCCGACCAGCCGCTCTGGCTCGGCTCGCTGAAGTCGAACCTGGGCCACACCCAGGCGGCGGCCGGGGTCGGCGGCATCATCAAGATGGTCGAGGCGATCCGGCACGGCGTACTGCCGCAGTCGCTGCACTCGGCGGACCGCACCTCCAAGGTGGACTGGGAGGCGGGCGGCGTCGAACTCCTGACGGAGGCCCGGGCCTGGCCGGAGACCGGACGGGTGCGCCGGGCCGGCGTCTCCTCCTTCGGGCTGAGCGGTACCAACGCGCACGTGATCATCGAGCAGGCACCGGCCGTCGAGGCGCAGCCGGAGGCCGCGAAGTCCCAACTGCCGGACGTACCCTGGGTGTTCTCCGGCCGTACGGTGGAAGCGCTGCGCGGCCAGGCGGCCAAGCTGGCCGACCACATCGAGGCCGCCCCCGAGCTGGGGATCGCGGACCTGGGCTGGTCACTGGCCGTCACCCGCTCCGCCCTGGAGCGGCGGGCGGTGGTGGTCGGCGCGGACCGGGCCGAGCTGCTGGCCGGACTGCGGGCCGTCGCCGAGGGCGCCGAGGTGCCGGGGCAGGCCCGGCCGGGTGCGCAGGTGGCGTTCCTGTTCACGGGGCAGGGGTCGCAGCGGTTGGGGATGGGGCGTGAACTGCACGCTGCTTTCCCGGTGTTCGCTTCGGCTTTCGACGAGGTGTTGGCCGAGCTGGGTGGTTCGCTGCGGGATGTGGTCTGGGGCTCGGACGTTGAGCTTCTGAACCGCACCGTCAACACGCAGAGTGCGCTGTTCGCCTTCGAGGTCGCCCTGTTCCGCCTGGTCGAGTCGTGGGGTGTGCGGCCTGACTTCCTGGCCGGGCACTCCGTCGGTGAGATCGCGGCTGCGCATGTGGCGGGGGTGCTCTCGCTCGCCGACGCTGCCAAGCTGGTGTCGGCGCGTGGGCGGCTGATGCAGGAACTGCCTTCGGGCGGTGCCATGGTGGCGATCGAGGCCGCCGAGGCGGAGATCCTGCCGCTGCTGGCCTCTGGCGTGAGCATCGCTGCGGTGAACGGCCCGCGTTCGGTGGTGGTGTCGGGTGACGAGGCCACGGTGCTGGAGATCGCCTCCGGTTTCGAGCGGACCAAGCGGCTGAGCGTCTCGCACGCCTTCCACTCCCCGCTGATGGATCCGATGCTGGACGAGTTCCGTTCGGTGGTCCAGCAGTTGACCTTCGCCGAGCCGTCGATTCCGGTGGTGGCGTCGGGTTCGTTCACCGACCCCGAGTACTGGGTGAGCCACGTCCGCGACGCGGTCCGGTTCGCCGACAACGTACGGGAGTTGGCGGCCCGGGGCGTGTCCCGTTTCATGGAGATCGGCCCCGACGGCATCCTGACCGGGCTGGCCCAGCAGAGCGTCGAGTCCGAGGACGCGGTCTTCGTCGCGGCGGCCCGCAAGGACCGGTCGGAGTCCACCACGCTGGTCACCGCGCTCGGCCGCCTGCACTCCGCCGGTGTGGCCGTCAGCTGGTCGGCGTTCTTCGCCGACTCCGGTGCCCGGCGGGTGGATCTGCCGACGTACGCCTTCCAGCGCAGCCGGTACTGGGTGGATGCACTGGCCGGCGGCAGCGCCGACAGTGACGTCACCTCGGTCGGCCAGGAGAGCGTGGAGCACCCGCTGCTCGGGGCGGCGCTCGCGCTGCCCGACACCGAGGGGCTGGTGCTCACCGGCAGGCTGTCGCTCGACGGTCAGGGCTGGATCGCCGACCACGACGTGCTGGGCAGCATCCTGCTGCCGGGTACCGGCTTCGTCGAGCTGGCGGCCCGGGCCGCCGAGCAGGCCGGGGCCGATCTGGTCGAGGAACTCACCATCCAAGCGCCGCTGATCCTGCCGGAGCGCGGTGGGCTTGCTGTCCAGGTCTCGGTCGGCGCCCCGGATGTGACGGAGCGTCGTTCGCTGCGGATCTACTCGCGGGCCGAGGCCGACGCCCGGGGTCCGTGGACCCTGCACGCCGAGGGTGTGCTCGCCTCCGGCGCCCCGGCTCCGGCCTTCGACTTCACCGAGTGGCCGCCCGCCGGGGCCACCGCCGTGGACGTCCAGGACCTCTACTCGGTGCTGCTCGGCCAGGGTTACGCCTACGGGCCGGTGTTCCAGGGCGTCCAGGCGGCCTGGAAGCGCGGCGACGAGGTCTTCGCCACGGTCGCCCTGCCCACCGGGTCGCACGACGAGGCCGCCCGCTTCGGTCTGCACCCCGCCCTGCTGGACGCCTCCATGCACGCGCTCAGCCTCGGCGAGGGCGGCGAGGACCAGACCCTGCTGCCGTTCTCCTGGGCCGGGGTCACCCTGCACGCGGTGGGTGCCACGGCGGTGCGGGTCCGACTGGTGCGGCCGACCGACACCACGATCAGCATCGAGCTGGCGGACACCGAGGGTGCGCCGGTGGCGACGGTCGAGTCGCTGACGTTCCGTCCGGTCACCCCGGAGCAGCTCGGTTCGGGTGCGTCGGCCCAGGCCGGCTCGCTCTTCCAACTGGTCTGGAACCCACTCCCGTTGACCGCGCTCGGTGCTCCCGACCCGGTGGACTGGGCGAACCTGGAGCTGGACAACCCGGAGGTGCCGGAGACCGTCCTGCTGGAGATCAGCGCGGCCGCCGTGGACCTGCCCGCCGGGGCCAGGGTGGCGGCCAACCAGGTGCTCGCGGTGGTCCAGGAGTGGCTGGCCGACGAGCGGTACGCCGACTCGCTGCTGGCTGTCGCCACCCACGGCGGGGTCACGGTGGTCGGCGAGCCCGGCGATCTCACCCAGACTCCGGTCTGGGGCCTGGTGCGCGCCGCGCAGGCCGAACACCCCGGCCGCTTCGTCCTGGTGGACATCGACGACCGGGCCGAGTCCCGGATCGCGCTGGCCGGCGCACTGGCCACCGGCGAGACCGAACTAGCCATCCGGGCGGGCGAGGTGCTGGTGCCCCGGCTGACCGCGCTGCCGGTCCCGGCCGACGCCGCAGCCCCTTCGCTGGATCCGGCGGGCACGGTCCTGATCACCGGCGGCACCGGTGGTCTGGGCGCGCTGGTGGCCCGTCACCTGGTGACCGAGTACGGCGTCCGGCACCTGCTGCTGACCAGCCGGCGCGGCCCGGCCGCGCCCGGCGCGGCCGAACTGGTCGCCGAGCTGCAGGCCTTGGGTGCGGAGGTGACCGTCACGGCCGCTGACGTAGCCGAACGGGCGGCGCTGGAGGGGCTGTTGGCCGGCATCCCGGCCGCTCACCCGCTGACCGGCGTGGTGCACGTGGCGGGTGTGGTGCACAACGGCGTGATCGGCTCCTGGACGCCGGAGCTGGTGGACTCCAGCCTCGCCCCCAAGGCCGACGCAGCCTGGTACCTGCACGAGTTGACCGCCGAAATGGACCTCGGACTCTTCGTCCTGTTCTCCTCGGCCGGCGGTCTGGTGCTCGCCCAGGGGCAGGCCGGGTACGCCGCGGCCAACGTGTTCCTCGACGGTCTGGCCGAGCACCGGCGGCTGGCCGGCCTGCGGGCCACCTCGCTGGCCTGGGGCGCCTGGGCGGTGGACACCGGCATGAGCCAGTACCTGGCCGAGGCCGACCTGCTGCGGATGCGCCGGCAGGGCCTGCCCGCCTTCTCGGCCGCGGACGGTCTCGCGATGCTCGATTCGGCGCTGCGGGTCACCGACGCGGCCGTGGTGGTCCCGGTGCACGTGGACCCGGTCGCCCTGCGCGCCCGGGCCGACGAACTCCCGGCACTGCTGCGCGGGTTGGTCAAGGCGCCGACCCGGCGGCCGTCCCGAGCCGGGTCCCACCAGGGCGAGGGCCAGACCCTGCCGGAGCAGCTGGCGGGCGTCACCGGCGCCGAACTCGACCGGGCCGTCCTCCAGGTGGTCAGGACCCATGCCGCCGAGATCCTCGGCCACCCGGGCCCGGACGCGATCGACCCCGAGCGGGGCTTCCTGGACATCGGGTTCGACTCGCTCAGCGCGCTCGAACTCCGCAACCGGATGGTCACCGCGGCGGGCCGGAACCTGACGCCGATGCTGGTCTTCGACTACCCGTCGGCCAGTGCGCTCGCGGCCTACCTGCGGGAGCTGCTCTTCGAGACCGAGGAGCAGGGCATCGACGAGGACCTGGTGGACGCCAGCACGAACGAGCTGTTCGACATCCTGGACGCCGAACTCGGCATCACCGGCTGACCGTTGACCCCCGAACCGGCCCCGTCCCGCTCCGTCCCGCGCCGGCTGGCCGGGCTGACGTGGCCACAGGCGGCACGGCTGGCACCGTACTCGGTGCTGGCCGTGCCGCTCGGCGCGACCGAACAGCACGGCCCGCACCTGTCGTTCACCGTGGACACCGAGGTGGCCGACGCCCTCTGCTTGGGCTTGGCAGCGGCCCGGGAGTCGGTGGTGGTGGCGCCCGCCCTGCCGTACGGGTCGAGCGGCGAGCACGCCGGATTCCCCGGCACGCTGTCGATCGGGCAGCGGGCGCTGGAGCTGCTGCTGGTCGAACTGGTGCGCTCCGCCGACGACTTCGCCGGGGTGGTGCTGGTCTGCGGGCACGGCGGCAACGCCGCCCCGCTGCACCGCGCGGTCACCCGGCTGCGCGGGGAGGGCCGTCGGGTGCTGGCCTGGTCCCCGTCCGGACCGCCGGACGACAGCCACGCCGGACGCACCGAGACCTCCGCCATGCTGGCCCTACGCCCCGCCGCCGTCCGCACCGACCTGGCCGAGCCCGGCAACACCGCCGGGCTGGCGGATCTGCTGCCCGCCTTGCGCACCGGCGGCCTGGCGGCGGTCACCCCGAACGGCGTCCTGGGCGACCCCACCGGAGCTACTGCTGATGAGGGGCACCGCCTGCTGGACGGCTGGACGGCCGCCCTGCTGACGGCGTACGACGCCTGGACCGCCGCACCCTGACGGGCGCCCGACTCCTTCGCCGAGCGGGCTGGATCAGGCCGCCTCGGCCCTCGACCATGCTGCCGGTCGCGCTTGAAGGGGCGGGGCTCGGGCCGCTGCCGGAGTCCGGGCTCAAGCTGCGGAAGGACTGGGTGCCGTTGTGGACTGTTCCGGGGGTCTAACCTGGCTCCGTGACGGAGCAATTGAGCACGGTGGTGCTGATGTGCGGTCTTCCCGGAGCGGGCAAGACCACCTACGCGATGGATCTGGTGCGACGCCATGCCGCCGAGACCGGCGGTCAGGGTGATGGTGCCCTCGAGGGTGTCGTTNGGAGCGGGCAAGACCACCTACGCGATGGATCTGGTGCGACGCGGTTTCGCCCGGTTGTCGATCGACGAAGTGGTCTGGCAACGACTCGGGCAGCGCGATGCCGGCCTGGTGCTGGAAGCTGATGCGTTCGACCGGCTCAAGGAAGTGATCCGCCGCGAGCAACGGCAGGAACTGGTCGAGTTGATGCTGGCTGGGCGCGACGTGGTGGTGGACTACAGCTTCTGGAGTCGCGCCGCCCGCGACGACTACAAGGCGCTGATTGAAAGTCACGGTTGCCGCTGGGAACTGGTCCACCTCAAGGCTGACCGGACGACGCTGGAGCGCCGCCTCGAAGTACGGAGCGGTGTAGAGGGCGCCAACGCCGTCACCGTGGATGAGGCGCTGTTCAACCGCTACCTGGCCAGCTTCGAGGAACCGAAGGGAGAGGGTGAGCAGGTCGTCATGCAGTCCTCGGCTTGAGGATCTGAAGCCGTTCGGCGGGGAGGGGACGCTCGCCCCAGCGGGCATTGGCGTTGCGCCAACGGAGGTATCGATGCAGTTCCGCTCACTGCCCAGCCGGGACGGGGCGCCGGCGATCGGCTCATGCAGCTGAAGGCCCAGCATGCGTGCGGGCGAGACGGCGCAAAGGTGCCGCGTTCGCGGCCACTCAGTCGAGACAGAACTCGTTGCCCTCGATGTCCTGCATCGGGATGCACGAATCATTGCCGTCATACAGCGTTCGCACGTGTACCGCGCCGAGCGGGACCAGTCGTGCGCACTCGGCCTCAAGTGCGGCGAGGCGCTCTTCACCCACGAGTCCGGTGCCGACCCGCACGTCAAGATGCAGCCGGTTCTTGGCGGCCTTCCCTTCGGGAACGCGCTGGAAGTACAGTCGCGGGCCCACGCCTGAGGGATCACTGCAGGCAAACCATGCGTCCTGCTGCTCAGGTGGCAGCGAGAGCTTGAAAGCGTCCCAAGTGGCAAACCCCTCCGGTGGCGGCGGTACGACGTACCCCAACACCTCGCACCAGAAACGAGCGAGGCGCTCAGGTTCCGCGCAGTCGAAGGTGACTTGGAACTGCTTGATCGATGCCATCGGCCCATCGTAGAGGCGGGGTCTTTCGTCGTCTCCGGTGGCCGAGCGACGGCCGAAGCGGGAGGAGCCGACGCCCGGGTGGGACGGAAGGTCGTACAGCGTCTGTGACCTGACGGCTCCGAACCTGGGTTCAGTCGCGGGCGGCAGATTCCCGCCCGCCGGCTTCAGGGGCGGGGGCGGACCGGTCCCCGTGGTGGCCGTGCGGGACGTCGACGGTGCGGCGGAGTCCGCGATCGCCGTGGGTGATGCTCCGAGGGCCGCAGTGGTGTGCCGTTTCGGTGAACGCGCGCAGGCGAGGGTTGTCGCGGGCGGTGGGCCAGACGAGCGCCCACTCGGTGAGCGGCGCGTCATGGATCGGCACGTACGTGATACCCGGATGCGTGTAGTACCAGGTGACGTGCTCGTTCAACGGGCTGACGATCTTTCCGGCGGCGATGAGGGCGAGCACTTCGTGGAAGGTCCGGGCCGACGGCCCACGCGGTACCGGGCGCCCCTGCGGGGTGTGCCGGGGCATCATCGCCTCGCCCCAGTAGTCGGGCGCCTCGGGGCCGGGGTCGAAGACCGTGCAGTCGCCGAGGTCCTCCATCGACACCGACTCCCGGTCGGCCCACGCGGATGCGGCCGGCACGGCGAGCACCCGGCCCTCCGTCAGAACGCCGGGGCCGACCGTCAGATCGGGCTCCCGTACCGGCAGCCACATCAGTTGGACGTCGACCTGCCCCGACCGCAGCAGCGCGAACGGGTCGCTGAAGTGGTACTCGACCACGGAGACTTCGCAGTTGGCGTACCGCTCCACGAACGCGTCGATCACGGCCCGCAGCTCGTGGCCCAGAGCACCCATGACGCCCAACCGAAGTGTCCCGCAGACCTCTCCGGCTGCGGCACTGGCCCGGGCGAGCCCGTCGTGGATCTGGTCGTACGCCTGTTGCAGGTCCTCACGCAGCCGGCGCCCGACCGGCGTCAGGGCGACAGTCCGACTGGTGCGCTCGAACAGGGCGGCACCGACCCGCCGTTCCTGCTTTCTGATCGCCTGACTCACCCGCGCCTGGGAGACGTGCAGCCGTGTCGCGGTGCGGCCGAAGTGCAGCTCCTCCGCCAGCGTCAGGAAGATCTCGATGTCCCGCAGTTCCACGCCCCGCCCCCGATCGATAACCGCACGGTTATCGGCGCCCCCGCGAAGTCTACGTTGATCCCGGCCGGCGCAGGCCCGAGGCTGAGGGCCACCGGACGTCAGGACGACCCATGCCGGCCTGCCTACGCCAACAGCTCGTCACACAAGGAAGTCGATGCCATGCCCACCCTGCCCTGGACCGTCCCCAACCCGCCGGCGAAACACGCCGATGCACTGATCATGGCGTCACGGTTCGAGGTGCGCAGCCTGAAGGACGTGCCGCGGTTCTTCCTCAACTCGTTGGCGGCGTGGCGCCAAGTCCGGCACGCACCTGGAGCGTTCGGTGCATCACTGATCGCGCGCCCACTGCAGCGCACCTTCCTGACCCTGTCCGCGTGGGACAACCGCGCCTCGCTCGCGGCCTACCGCGACACCGACCCGCACAGCCGAATCGTCACGGCGATGCGCCCGACGATGAAGCAGTCGACTTTCGTGTTCTGGACGACCTCGGCCGACAGCCTCCCGATCAGCTGGACCGAAGCCGAGCGCCGTCTCGACGAGGAGGCCACACGAAAGGAAGAGCGGAACGCATCCCCGGGACGAGAGCTCCGGTCCGACCACCGGTGATCCACGCCCCGCTCGTCGGTGAGTGCGAGAGGCACCGTCAGGCGACGGTGCGTCAGTCGGCGGGCCGCTGGACCCCGTCGCGGCCCGGCCAGTCGGCCAGGTCGGGGAGCAGGGGGGCGACCGTACGGTGGCGCAGGGCGCCCCACCAGACCCCCGCGCCGTACGCGAGGTCGTCGGCGATCCGGACCGCCGTCCAGCGGGGGAGGTCCACCGGGGGCCGGTCGTGGTGCCAGTCCAGGGCGTGCCGGGCGAGGGCGGCGGCGAGCAGCGGGCGGCCCGCGCGGGTCGAGGCCAGCAGCGGGACGGCCACCGGCCACCAGGAGCGGGTGACGGCGTCGGCGAGCAGCCGACCCGCGCCGAGGTGGCCGCGGGCGGCCAGTTGGAGCGACTCGCGGGCCGGGACGCCGAACGGGGCCAGCTTGCGCGGCAGCAGCGCGGCGGTGCCGGCGGCGATCGCCACCCCGACCGCCGGGCGGCCGAGGGCCAGTGCGGCCCAGGCCGCCGCGCTCCAGAACGAGACCTTCACCGGGGAGACCGCCCGGCCGTGCCGCAGGGCCAGCGGTGCGGCCGAAGTCCCGTACCCGAAGCGCTGCTTGGCCCAGGCCCGCCAGTTCGGGCGGGGCAAGTGCCGGACCACGGAGGCCGGTTCGTACCGGACCAGGCCGGTGCCGGCCGCCAGCCGCCAGATCAGGTCGACGTCCTCGCCGAACCGCATCCGCTCGTCGAAGCCGCCGAGCTCCCGCAGCGCGGAGGTGCGCAGCACCAGGGCGGCGGACGGCAGATAGCTCACCCTGCTGCCAGGCCGCACCACGCCGCCGACCGGCCCGAGGTCGAGCGGGGAGCGGGTCTGCTCGTACCGGGCCAGCAGCGAGCGGCCCGGGGCGCTGCGCACCCGGGGGGCGACCGCGACCACGGCGGGGTCCTCGAACTGCCGGAGCAGTGGCTCCAGCCAGCCGGGCTCGGGGGTGACGTCCGCGTCCAGGAAGGCCACCAGCTCCGTGCCGGCCTTCCGCCAGCCGGAGTTGCGGGCGGCGGCGGGGCCACGGGAGTGTTCGTGGCGGATCGCCGCGCCCGGGATCGGCAGCTTCGAACCGTCGTCCACCACCAGCAACTTGGCGGTGTCGGCGACGGCGGCCGCCAGCCCGTCCAGGCCGTCGGGCTGGTCCCGGACCGGGACCACCACCGTGACGTCCTGGCCGGTGAGCCGGGCGGACCGGTGCACCGGGTGGGCGATCCCGGCCCGGACCAGCCGGGCGGCGAGGCGGCGGTGGGCGGCGACGGGAGCGACCGGCGCACCGGCCAGCCAGCCGCCGACCAGGTCGGCGGCCTGGGTGGAGAGTCGCAGCACCCGGTAGGGCGAACCGCCCAGCAGGGTCCGGCCGTCCTCCCAGAGCTGCACGCTCTGATCCGCTGTCAGGTGGAGCTGCGTCGAGTTCTGGCGGCCCGTCATGCCGTGAACCCGCCGTCCGCGTGGACCACCGTGCCGGTGAGGGCGGAGGAGGAGCGGTCGCAGAGCCAGCAGACGGCGGCGGCCACCTCGGCGGGGTCGAGCAGCCGTTCGGTGAGCTGGTGCTGCGCGAACTCCTCGATGTCGGTGAGGCCGTAGAGCGCGGCGCTGGCGTCCAGCATCGCGGTCCGGGTCGAGCCGGGGGAGACCGCGGTGGCGGTGACGCCCGTGCCGCGCAGGTCGGTGGCCAGGCCGCGGACCAGGCCCACCACGGCGTGCTTGGCGGCGTTGTAGGCGGCCAGGTGCCAGAGGCCGCGATGACCGGCGGCCGAGGCCAGCGCGACGAACCGGCCCGTGCGCGGCTGCGGGCGGCGCAGCAGGGCGGGGACGGCGGCGGCGGCCAGGTTGGCCACGCCACGTACGCCGATGTCAAGCAGAACGTCCCACTCGGTGTCGGTGGTCTCCCAGAGCGGCCGGCCGCCCGCGATCACGGCCGCGGCCGCCACCGCCGCGTCCAGGCCGCCGAACCGCTGCTCGGCCTCCGCGACGGCCGCCCGGAGCGCGGTCACGTCGCGGACGTCGGCGACCACCGGGACGACCGACTCGGGCCAGCGGTCGGCGAGTTCGAGCAGTTGCTGCTTGCTGCCCAGCGGGTAGCCGACGCCGGGCAGGTCCTCGCAGACGTCCACGGCGACCACGCGCCAGCCCTGGTCGGCTAGTTGGGTGACGACGGCGGCACCGATGCCGCGCGCCGCGCCGGTGACCAGGGCGACTCTGGGGGGCAGGTCGGTGTTCAGCACTGGTCGTCCTCCCGGGTGAGGTGAGCGAGGTAGCCGTGCTCTCGGAGATAGCCGAGCAGTTCGTCCACGGCCGCCTCCGGGCCGGCGGGGGTGATCACCCGGGCGGCCGTGCGGGGGCGGTCGGTCTCGGTCAGGGCGCGGATCCGGGCGAGCGGGTCGGTGCCCACGGGGGCGGGCAGGACGAGCGGTCGGGGGCGGTAGGGGCGGGCCGGGCCCAGCCGGACCGGCTGCCGGGGCTCCGGCAGGGCGACCGTGGCGACCTGGATCTCGGCTGTCCGGGCGGCGAGCAGCGCGGGCAGCGCGGCTCGCCGCAGCCGGGCGCTGCCGCGCTCGACCGAGCAGACGGCGGGCAGGGGCACCGTCAGCTGCTCACGGCGGCGGCCGTCGATCCGTCGGACGGCAGTCAACTCGCCTTCTCGCAGCAATAGTTCGGTGAGGCCGAGCGCCTGGGCAGCACCCAGTCGGGCGGCCAGGAAGGCAGGGGTGGCGCCGGTGCCCCGGCCGCTGGAGCGGTCGCCGCAGAGCAGCAGGTCGGGTACGAGGCCGAGCCCGGCGACCAGCGCGCGGGCGGTGGTGTCACTGTCGGCGGCGGCCGGACCGTCGATCCGGAGCACCCGCTGCACCCCGCAGGCCAGCGCCTGGCGGAGCACCTCCTCGGCACCGGCCGGGCCGACGGTGACCGCCAGCGAGCGGCCGCCGAGCGCCTCGGCGAGCCGGAGGGTGTGCTCCAGCGCCGCCTGGTCGGCGCCGCCGAGCGGGTCGGCGGGGCTCAACGCGGCTACCACGAGCGGCTGTTCGGCCATGTCGGTCAGCCCTTTCGGAATACGACGCCGAGGCCGCCGTCCGGGTAGGTCCAGGTGATCGCGCCCTCGGCGTCGCAGACCTGGTAGCAGGCGCCGCACTCGAAGCACTGCTCGAAGTTGAACAGGATGCCGCCGTCAGCCCTGGGTACGAAGAGCTTGGCCGGGCAGACGTGCAGGCAGGAGCGCACCGTGCAGGAGTCGCAGACCTCGGTGTCGACGGTGATGTGGGCCCGCTCCGAGACCCGGAACTCGGTCCCCTCCATCCGGTCGTCGAAGGAGATCTCGCGGTAGTCCTCGCCGGGCTGACCGGTCATCCGAAGGCTCGCATTCCGGTGATCGCGTCGGCCAGCAGCCGGCGCGGACTGATGTCGTGTCGGCGGACCGCCGTGCGCAGCAGTCGCCAAACCCCGGGCTTCGGGCGGGGGTTGTCGACCTCGAACAGTCCCTCGGCGAGGTCGCAGATCAGTCCGGGGTACTGCCGCTGCATCCGTTCGGAGAGCACCAGCCCGGGCACCTTGCGCAGTTTGCGGTGGTCGGCCAGCACGAACGACCGTTCCAGCGCTCGCCGGTAGCCCGCGAGGCCGGCCTGCGAGGTGTCCCCGGCGCCGATCGCGGCGGCGGCCGCGCGGCCCGCGTACATCCCGGCGCCGATCGCGAAGTTGACGCCCTCCAGCCAGATCCCGGCGGCCAGGCACATCCCGGCGGCGTCGCCGGCCACCAGGAGTCCGTCACCGGCGAGTTCGGGCAGGTGGTCGTAGCCGCCCTCGGGGATCAGGTGTGCCGCGTACTCGACCTGTCGACCCCCGCGCACCAGCGGGGCGATCGCCGGGTGGGCCTTGAGGTCGGCCAGTAGCTCCTCGGGGCGGACCTTGGCGGCGGCCAGGCCGGGTAGTCCGACCACCACGCCCAGGCTGACCGACTCCAGGTTGGTGTAGAGGAACCCGCCGCCCGGGATGCCCCGGGTGCAGCCGAGGATCTCGATGTCCTGGCCGTCCCGCCCGGTCAGTCCGAAGCGCTGTTCGATCACCTCGCGCGGCAGGGCCAGCGTCTCCTTCACCCCGAGCGTGAGGTGGCGGGCGTTGTCCTGCCGGGGGTGCAGCCCGGCCTCCTTGGCCAGGAAGGAGTTGACGCCGTCACAGGCGATCACCACCTTCGCCGTCAGGTCGCCGTCCGGCCGGTCGGTGCGGACGCCGACCACCGTCCCCGCCGTGGTCCGCAGCAGCCCGGTGGCCACCGTGGCGGGCACCAGCACTGCCCCGGCCGCGACGGCGTGGCCGGCCAGCCAGCCGTCCAGGTCGGACCGGTGCGCGGTGGCGCCGTTGTACGGGGCGGTGCCCCAGCGCTGGCTGCGGAAGTCCACGGTGAGGGCCTGATCCGCCGTCATGACCATGGTGGAGCGGCGGGTCACCCAGCGCTCGACCGGCATCTCCTCCCACCACTGCGGCACCAGCTCGTCCAGGATCCGGCCGTAGACCACCCCGCCGTAGACGTTCTTCGAGCCGGGGTAGGGGCCGCGCTCCAGCAGCGCCACCGAGCAGCCCGCCCGGGCGGCGGCCAGCGCGGCGGCCGATCCGGCCGGTCCCGCGCCCACCACCAGGACGTCGAAGTCGCGGGCGGGTGGCGGCTGTTGGAGCAGCGCGGAGGCCGAGACAGGCCCCGCGTACGAGGGTTCAGTCACGGGAGGCCTCCGAGGTCAGCCGACGGGCCAGCTCGGCCAGCACGGTCGGGGCGTCGGCGACGACCGCGAGGTCGGCCAGCGCGGTCATCGGGCAGTACGGGTCGGTGTTCACGCTGACCAGGTGGGCGGGGCGGCCGAGGCCGCCGATGTGCTGGGCGGCGCCGGAGATGCCGAAGGCGAGGTAGAGCTCGGGTGCGACCACCACGCCGGTGGTGCCGATCTGGCGCTCCTCGCCGGTCCAGCCCGCGTCGGTGACCACCCGGGTGGCGCCGACGGCGGCGCCGAGCGAGGCCCCGACCTTCTCCAGCAGGGCGATCGCGCCCGGGCCGGTCAGCTCGCCGGTGCCAAGGCCGGCGCCCGCCGCGACGATCCGGGTGGCCTGGTCCAGCTGCTCCTGCCCGGGCGGTGCGGTGAGCAGCGCGCACTGCTCCGCGTCCGGCCTCACCGGCCCGTCCGGCGCCGGGAGTTCGATGATCTCGGGAGCCGCCGGCAGCGGCTGGGCGCCGCGCAGGCCGGGCTCCAGGGTGGCGACGAACGGGCCGAGCACGGCGGCGTCCACCAGCGTCCGGCCGTCCGCCCCGATCAGGTCGGCGCCGCCGCTGTGCACCGCGAGGGCGCTGGCCAGCAGCGGCCGGTCCAGCGCGACGGCCAGCCGGGGCGCCAGGTCGCGGCCGTCCGGGGAGGCGGGCAGCAGGACGATCGGACGGTCGGTCAGCAGCGGGGCCAGTGCGGTGGCCAGCAGGCCGGGCGGCCGGGTGCCGGTCTCCACGGTCCAGACCCGGATGGCGGTGGTCAGCAGGCCGGCCGCCGCCTTGGTGTCCTCCCCGGCCAGCAGCGCCAGGCCGCCCGCTTCGGCGACCGTCTCGTCCGCCCCGGGCGGTAGTTCGCCGCCCCGGACCAGCAGGACGGCGATCGGCTCGGTGCTCTTTACCTCGGTGCCGTTCACAGTGCGCTCCCCACTCGGTGTCCCTCGATCACGGCGGCGTGCGCCCGGCGCGGGGCCAGGCAGTCGCCGACCCGGTGGACCTCGAACGGCGCGTCCCGCAGGGCCTGCCAGAGCTCGTCCTCCGGGGCCTGGTGCACCACGCAGACCACCCAGTCCACCTCGGCGGTGGCCATCTCCCCGGTGGTGTGGGTGAGGATGTCCAGCTGCACCCGCTCGCCGTCCGGCGCGGTCCTGGCCGACGTGACCACCTCGTCGGTGGTCTGCCGGATGCCCTTGGTCTCGGCCCGGACGGTGAAGGTCTCCAGGTCGAGGGTGATGCCGAGGTCCTGGCCGACCACCATGCCGGGGGTCGAGATCCGGACCCGGCAGCCCCGGTCGGCGAGCAACTCGGCGACCGAGGTGGCCTGGTGGAAGCCCAGCTCGTCGACCACCAGCACCTCCCCCTCGGGGGAGGCCCGGCCGGTCAGCACGTCGCGGACGTCCACCACCCGGGCCAAATCGCCGGCCCAGTGCGGTGGTTGCGGCCGGGCGCCGGTGGCCAGCACGACCACGTTCGGCTGCTCGGCGGCCAGCGACTCCATGGTGGCCGCCTGGCCGGTCCTGATCTCGACGTCCAGCCGACGGCACTCGGCCGCCAAGTTGCGGACCACGTCCAGGAATTCGGCCCGGACCGGTACGCTGGCCGCCTCGGCCACCTGCCCGCCGGTGGCGGGCTCGCGTTCGTAGAGGGTGACCAGGTGGCCGCGCCGGGCCGCGCTGGCGGCCGCCTGGAGTCCGGCCGGTCCGCCGCCGACCACCAGCACCCGGCGGCCGCGCCGCCCCGGCATCGGCAGCGGCACCGCCTCCCGCCCGGCCCGGGGGTTCTCGATGCAGCCGAGCCAGCGGTTCAGCCCCATCCGGCCCACGCACTCCTGGTTGCAGGACAGGCAGCTGCGGATGTCGGAGGCGTGGCCGGCCCGGGCCTTGGCCAGGAAGTCGGGATCGGCGATCTGGCCCCGGACCACGCCGACCAGGTCGCAGTGGCCCTCGGCCAGCGCCCGTTCGGCCTGCGCCGGGTCCTTGATCCGGCCGACCCCGATCACGGGGAGCTTGACCGCGCGGCGGATCGCGTTGGAGATGAAGAGCGCGTACCCGGCCGGCACCGCCATCGACGCCTCGATCAGGTACAGCGTCGAAGTGGCCACCCCGATCGAGGTGTTGATGTAGTCGACCTGGCCGGTGGCCTCGACCATCCGGGCCACCTCGACCGCCTCGTCCAGGGTGATGCCGCCCTTGATCAGCTCGTCGCCGCAGAGCCGGACCCCGAGCGCCCGGTCCGGACCGATCGCCGCCCGGACGGCCGCCACCAGCTCCAGCAGCAGCCGGGCCCGGTGGGCCAGCGGGCCGCCGTACCCGTCGGTGCGCAGGTTGGTCGCGGGGGAGAGGAAGCCGCGCACGATCGAGGAGTGCGAGCACTGCAGCTCGACCCCGTCGAAGCCGCCCGCCACGCAGTTCGCGGCCACCGTGGCGTACCCGGCGACCACCTCGGCGATCTCGGCCTCGTCGACCGCCTTCGGCACCTCGCGGAACAGCGGGTCGGGGACGGCGCTCGGTGCCCAGACCGGCAGCCGGGAGTACATCGAGGAGGCCTGCCCGCCGTTGTGGTTGAGCTGGGCCAGGATCGGCACGCCGTGCGCGTGCACCGCCTCGGTGATCCGCCGGTACCCGGCGACCGCCTCCGGATGGAAGCCGTGGATCAGCTTCTCGTACGGCCAGTCGGTCGGGTGGGTGGAGTGCTCCTCGGTGATGATCATCCCGGCGCCGCCGGCCGCGCGGGCGGCGTAGTACGCGGCGTGCTGCTCGCTGGGCAGGCCGTCCTCGGCGTAGTTGGTCAGGTGGGCGGAGAAGACCACCCGGTTGGCCAGGGTCAACGGGCCGACCCGGAGTGGGGTGAAGAGATGGCGGTAGGCGGTCATCGGTGGGCCCCTTCACTACCGGCCGCCAGCCGGAGTGCGGCGCGGCGGCCCTCCAGTACGGCCTGGTAGACCGTGCGCGGAGCCACGCAGTCCCCGGCCACGGGCAGCTCGGGGTGGTCCAGGCACAGCGACCGCTCCGGCAGCCGGTGCCCGCAGTCGACCAGTACCGCGCAGTCGGCACGCTCCTTGCGGCCGGTCACCACATCCTCCAACAGGGCGTAGCCGTCGTGCAGTTCGAGTACGGTCCGGCGCTTGTGCAGGGTCACCCCGGCCTGCTGGAGCCGGGTGTTGGCCGCGGCCAGGTCGCCGGTCAGGGCCAGCTGGGTGCCGACCACCTGGTCCTGCGTCACGATCGCGGTGGGCCGCCCGGCCGCCGCCAGCAGCTCGGCGACCGCGACCCCGACGGCGTCCCCGATCGGGTCGAACACCAGCACCGGCCCCGGCGGCAGGGACTGCGCCGTCGGGTCGGCGGCCAGCTCGGCCGGGCGGACCACGGTGCCGCCCAGCCGGTCGAAGCCGTGCGGTCCCGGCACCGAGCCGGTGGCCAGCAGCACCTCTCGCCCGGCCGCCCGGGCCGCGCCGAGCTGCTCCCCGGTGAGCCGGGTGCCGGTCCGCAGGGTCACGCCGAGCCGGGCGGTCTCCGCCGTCAGCCAGTCGGCCAGCAGGCCGAGCCGCTCGCGGCCGGGAAGGGAGCCCGCCGTCCGCAGCGCGCCGCCCAACTCCGGGGACTGCTCGGTGACTTCCACCGTGTGGCCGCGCAGGGCGAGCACCCGGGCGGCCTCCAGGCCGGCCGGTCCGCCGCCGACCACCAGCACGTCGAGCGGCCGGGCGTCCCGTCCCTGCACCGGCCGGTCCTCGGTCTCGTGGCCGGCGGCGGGTTCACCGACGCAGCTGATGATCGGGTTCCGGTTGTCCCGGACCCGGCAGCGCTGGTTGCACAGCACACAGGGCCGGATCCGCTCCGGGTGCCCGGCCCGCAGCAGCGCGACCAGCTCGGGTTCGGCGATCTGTGCCCTGGTCATCTCGACCAGATCGGCGGCCCCGTCGTCCAGCGCCCACTGGGCCTGGCCGACCTCGACCACCGAACCCTGCAGGGCGACCGGTACGACGCCGTGGACGGCGGTCCTGACGGTGCGGCAGAGGTCGAGGTTGAAGCCGGGTGGGGTGTGGCCGTCCGGCCGGGTGGCGGAGAGGTTCATCGCGGAGCCCCGGACCACCACCAGATAGTCCGCCAACGGGGCGAACCCGACCGCCAGTTCGGCCCCCTGCTCGGGGGTGATCCCGGCCCAGGGGGCGAGTTCGTCGCAGCACAGCCGCAGGCCCAGCACCCGCCCGGGGCCGATCGCGGCCCTGGTCGCGGTCAGCACCTCGCGCAGCAGCCGGGCGCGGTCGGTGCCGTAGTCGTCGGAGCGCAGGTTGGTCAGGCCGGACAGGAACTGCCGGAGCAGGCTGTGCTGTCCGGCGTCGATCTCCACCCCGTCCAGTCCGGCGTCGGCCGCCAGCCGGGCCGCGGTGGCGAAGTCCGCCACCAGAGCGCCGAGTTCGGCGGGCTCCAGCTCGGCCGGCAGCTCCCGGCTGACCACGTCGGCCACCCGGGACGGGGCCCGAAGCGCGGCCTGCGAGTACGCGGAGGAGCCCTGCCCGCCCGCGTGCCCGAGCCCGGCGAGCACCAGCGTCCCGTACGGGCGGCAGGCCTCGGCCACCGCCTGCCAGCCGGCCGGGCAGTCGGCGGCCAGCGGGGCCCGCTCGTACGGCCAGTCTTCGGCGGTCACGCTCGCGGTCTCGGTGACGATCAGTCCGGCGCCACCGGCGGCCCGGCGCCGGTAGTAGGCGACATGGCGGTCGGAGAGTGCCCGGCGGTGGCCGAGGTTGGTCTCGTGCGGACCGAACAGCACCCTGCTGGGCGCGGTCCGGCCGGCCAGTGTGATCGGGTCGGTGAGCAGCATCGCTACCGCCCGGCGGCGGCGAGGCCGGTCAGCGGACTGGTGTCGCAGGCCCGGTCGGGCAGACCGGCGGCCGGGGGAGCCCAGCCGATCTGCACCGGCACCGGGCCCGGGCCGCGGCCCCGGCGCGAGTGGTCGCCGCTGGGCCGGGGCACGCTGCCGGGGCCGAGCGCGGCCAGCGCAGTCTCGCCGTGGCCCTTGACGCACTCGGGGTCCGGCGCGTCCATCGGCAGGCCGGTGAAGAACTTCGCGGCCATGCAGCCGCCCCGGCAGGAGTCGAAGGCGGAGCAGGAGCCGCAGGCGCCGGCGCTCTGCGGGCCGCGCAGCTCGGCGAAGAGCGGAGCGTTGCGCCAGACCTCGGCGAAGCCGCCGGGGGAACGTACGTTCCCGGCCAGGAACTGGTCGTGGATCGCGAACGGGCAGGCGTAGACGTCGCCGACCGGGTCGATCAGGCAGACCACCCGGCCGGCCCCGCACAGGTTGAGGCCGGGCAGCGGGGTCGAGCCCAGCGCGTTGAGGTGGAAGAACGAGTCCCCGGTGAGCACCCGCTCACCGTTGGCCACCAGCCAGTGGTAGAGCGTGCGTTGCTGCTCGGCGGTGGGGTGCAGTTCGTTCCAGACCTCGGCCCCGCGACCGGCCGGGCGGAGCCGGGTGAGCCGCAGTTGCGCACCGTAACGCTCCGCGATTTCGGCGAAGTCGTCCAGTTGGTCACAATTCTGACGTGTCATCACCACGCTCAGTTTGAAGTCCCGGAAGCCCGCTTCGGCGAGGTTGCCCATAGCGGTCACCGCGGTCCGGTACGAGCCGGGGCCGCGCACCGCGTCGTTGACCTCCGCGGTGGCACCGTCGATCGAGATCTGTACGTCCACATAGTCACTGCGGGCGAGCAGCCGGGCCCGTTCCGGTGTGATCTTGATGCCATTGGTGGAGAACTTGACCCCGACTTGACGGTCAGTGGCGTAGTCCACCAGCTCCCAGAAATCCGGCCGGACGGTCGGCTCGCCGCCGCCGATGTTCACGTAGAACACCTGCATGCGCTGCAATTCGTCCAGGACGGAGCGGCACTCGGCGGTGCTCAGCTCCCGGGGGTCACGCCGCCCGGAGGAGGAGAGGCAGTGCACGCAGGCGAGGTTGCAGGCGTAGGTGAGCTCCCAGGTGAGGCAGATGGGGGCGTCCAGCCCGTGCTGGAACTGGTCGACGAGCTTCATCCGGGTACTCCCTGGTGAGTGGGTGATCTCTCAGCGCGGCTGGATCGTTCCGGCCTCGGCCAGTCCGGCGAGAGCCGTGAGATAGGCCCGCCGCTGCTCGGCCGGCACGCCCGCCTGATCCAGTGCCCCGTGGACGTCCGGATGGGAGATCAGTGCACGTACCGTTTTGACCAGCTCAAGAGACTTGAGAAAGGACAGTCGGCGGGTCGAGAAGTCATAGGCGAGAGCCCCGAAAGGCTCGGGTCGCAGCGAGACACTCGGTGCGCAGCGGTACGGAAGGTCCGGATCGAATGACGACACTGTTCCTCGAATCAGTAGACGCCGCACATACCGTCGATGGAGATCTCCTCGACCAGGAGATCCTCCTCCGGGGCGAAGTCGAAGTCGTCGTCCTCGGAGGTTTCCGGCAGGAATTGCGCCATGGCTTTCTCCTTCGCATGGAGCGGGCCCGGATATCCGGCCCTGGTGTTCACGCTAATCGCGTGGGCGGTGTGGTCGGCACCCCTGTCCGGTGCCTTAGGGGTGGCCTCCGGGGTGTCCTCCGGGTCGGCCGCGGCGCTCACTCCGGCAGGGTGTGGAAGCCCCGGCGAAAATAGACCGCGGGGACTGTTTCGCGCATCCGTGCCTCGCGCACCCGGCCGACCAGGATGGTGTGGTCGCCGCCCGGGTGGCGGGCATATGCGTCGCACTCCAGCGTCACTGCCGCCGAGTCCAGCACCGGCTGCCCCTTCTCGTTCGGCCGGAAGTCGCTGTTCGAGAACTTGTCCACGCCCCGGGTGGCGAACCGGACCGCGAGCTCGGCGTGCTCCGGCGCGAGCACGTGGATCACCCAGGACTCCGCCGCCAGGAACGCGGGGTGGCACTGGGCGTTGTCGGCGAGGCAGACCAGCACCAGGGCGGGGTCGGCCGACAGCGAGCAGAACGAGCTCGCGGTGAAGCCCCACCACCGCCCCTGCCGGTCCGTGGTGGTCACGATGGTGACCCCGCTGGGGAAGGCGGCCAGCGCCTCCCGGAACGTGGTCGCTGCTGCTGTGTTCGGTGCGGTGGCGGTCGCCACGGTGGTCATCCGAGACCTCCCTCGTCTGCGGCCGGACAGCGGCCGAGCTCGACGTTAGGGGCACCGGTAATCGAACAGGCCCCCTAGGAGACCCCCTGCGGACCCCTGCTGTGCGACCGGGCCCGGACGGTCGAACGCCCGGACCGGCGCTCGCGCGCCGGCCCGGGCGGGTCGTACGAGGTACTGACATGTGTGCGGTCGGCCGCCGCCCCCGGGGCCGTCCACTCACCGCTTCCGTGCGGATCCGCGGTGTCTGGCGGGCCGGTTAGTCCCAGCCGTCGTCCGGACCTTCCGGAGTGACCGTCGGGCTCGGGCTGGTGTTCGGTGTGGCCGTGACGACGGCGTCGGACAGGGTGCTCATCCCGCCAGGTCCATTCGCCAGAGAAGAGAAGGTGGGCAGGGCCGCCACGACTGCAGCGAGCAGGATGCCCTGAATGGCTATCTTTGTCCTCTTGGAAAGCATTGTATCCCCCATACAGAGACTGGCTTGATAGGTGCTCAGGCTCACCGCCTCCGTTCAAGCTCTCGGTGGCGACAACGCATAGGCTGCCGACGATCGCATGCCTGTGCCAAGCCGAACGCGATGGCGTAAAGTTGCTTGGCAACAACTTCGCAGTCTTTAGGGGGAGCTCGGATGAGCGAGGGGGTACATGGATACTCGGATTTCGCGGAGTTGGATGATCTGAGTGCTGCTGCGTACGGTCACGCCGTCGAGTTAGGGCGTTTCGACAGGTGTGATATCGCCGGACGGCTGTCGCTCGGCGAGTCCGAGCTCGACCGGGTCGAGCAGGTCCTGCGGTTGCTGAAGTTGCTCCAGCCGATGCCCGGACACCCGTCGGTGCTGGTCCCGGTGGGGCCGGACGTGGCGGCGGCGGATCTGGTCGGCGGGGCCGAGAACCAGATCCGCGATCTCCAGCAGGCGGTGACGGACGTCCGCTCCAGGCTGTTGTCGTTGGCCCCTCTCTACTTCGAGGGCCGCCGGCTGCGGAACCGGCTGGAGGCCTTCGACGTGATCAACGACGTCAGTGCCATCCGGTCGATGCTCGACAGTCTGGGCAAGAACTGTCGTCAGGAGCTGCTCACCGTGCAGCCGGGCGGCCCGCGCCCGGCCTTCGTGCTCGCCTCCGCCCGCGACTCCTACGGCCGGATGCTGGAGCGCGGGGTGCACATCAGGACGATCTACCAGCACACGGCCCGCAGTGACCTCGCGACCAAGTCGTACGTCCGGGACGTGACCGCGCTCGGCGCGGAGTTCAGGACCGCCGACGAGGTGATCGACCGGATCCTGATCTACGACCGGGAGACGGTGTTCCTGGCCCGGCGCACCGAGGCCGGCGGGGCACCCGCGGCGGCGATCGTCCGGGAGTCCACCCTGGTGGAGTTCCTCTGCAAGGTCTTCGAGTACCTCTGGGACGGGGCCACCCCCTTCACCCCCGAGACCGCGAAGGCCGAGGCCATCACGGACGACCTCAAGCAGTCCGTGCTGCGGCTGATGGCCAAGGGCTACAAGGACGAGATGGTGGCGCGCCGGCTGGGCATGTCGGTGCGCACCTGCCGGCGGCACATCTCCGAGATCACCGAGGAGCTGGAGGCGACCAGCCGGTTCCAGGCCGGCTTCAACGTCGCGATGTCCGGCATCCTCGACCAGTTCAAGGACGAGTTCTGACGCCGGGTCGGCCGACCCGGCGTCAGTCACCGGTGCCCAGCGCGTCGGTGATCGCCTCCACGGTGTCCCGGTCGAGCATGCTGGTCAGCTCGGCGTCGTCCAGCTCGCCGAACCCCGCGTCGTAGACGGCGGCACTGATCCGGTAGCCGTTGTCCAGCAGGAAGGTCCGGAACGCCCACTCCTCCCCGGTGCCGGGGCTGCCGTCGGGGCGGTGCACCCGGACCGGCTTGCCGTCCGGGCCGAAGCCGAACTCGGTGAAGCTGAACTGCATGCCCTGCCCGATCGCCTTGCTGTACGCCTCCTTGAGCGTCCAGAGCCGGACCAGGCTCGGGTTGCGGTCCTGCTCCGGCAGCGCGGCCAGCGACACCAGTTCGTACGGCGTGCAGACGTGCCGGCCCAGCCCGCGGCCGTACATCGGCCGGTCCGCCCGCTCGGCGTCGACCCCGATCAGGCCGCGGGTGGTGAGGCCGACCAGCAGCAGGTCGTCGGTGTGGCTCAGGCTGATGTCCACCTGGTCGCAGCCGCGCAGGTACGGCCGCCCGGTCGGCCCGTAGCCGAGCTCCAGGGTGTCCGGGTCGGCCCGTAGCACCGCGGCGCCGGCCCGCTTGAGCAGCACCCGGGAGGCGGCGTACCGGTCGCGGACCGAGGGGTGGGCGAGGTCGAGGTAGCGGGACCAGTCGCGGCCGAGCACCGCGCGGAGTTCGTGCGCGGCGGGCAGGTCGGGCTGGAGGTCGCCGAGTTCGGCGTAGACCAAGGCGGTGCCGTGCCGGGCCAGGTCGGCCCGGACCAGGTCCCAGGTTTTGTCGCCGGCGACCTCGACGGGCTCGCCGAGTGGTGGCCCGGTAGGGGTGGCTCCGGGGCGGGTCATGCTGCTTCCTCCAGGACTGCGTAGATCTCCCGGAGGTTTCGGGCCGCCAGGACGGTGGGGACGGGGAGCCGGCGCCCGCTGCCGGATTCCAGCAGGGTGACCAGTCGGAGCAGGTTCATCGAGTCCCAGCCCGGCAGCGCTGCCAGCTCGGTCTCCGCGTCCTGGTCGGTCAGCTCCAGATCGAGTTCCGTGCGGACCAGGCGGAGGAATCCGTCGAGGCTATCGAGCCCAGGCATCTGTCGGCCATCCTAGATCAAGTGTGACGTGGACATGTAGAGGGGGTTCCGGTGTGAACTCCAGCCCGTGCCGGAAGAGCACCCCGTCCTCGGTCCGCGCGGTCTCGGTGAACCCGAGCTCGGGGTAGAAGAGTTCCGCGCGGTGGTTCTTGGCCGTCGGGGTGAAGCGGGCGTGCACGGCCGGCAGCCCAGCCGCCCGACTCTCCGTCAACAGGGCGGCCAGGGCGGCCTGTTCGATGCCACGGGTCAGTACCCGGCAGCTCAGCCAGACGTTCTCCAGCAGCAGTCCGTCCGGGGTGTGCCGGCCGAGCAGGGCGCCGACCAGGCCGTTGCTGCCGAACCGGTCGGCGGCTCTGATCGCCAGCAGCAGCCGGCCGGGGTCCTCGGCCGCGGCGGCCGGGTCGCCCGGCTGCAGCCGCAGCCCGGTCAGGTTGAACTGGTTGGTCCGCTGGGTGAGTTGGACCAGCCGGGGGTACTCGTGCGGCTCCGGCGGACCGAGCCGGACGCTGACCCCGAGCTGGTGCAGGAAGTCGGCGTGCGAGCCGCTGTGCTCGCGCAGCCGGTGCCGCTCGCCCTCCAGGCGGTACTGCTCCGGTCTGGCCCGGTCCTCGTCGGTCAGCCGGAGCACGTCGAACCACCCGTCCGCCAGCAGCCGTTCGACGTGCAGCGCGGGCTCGCCGTCCAGCGGCAGCACGGCGACCTCGGGCAGGCCGAACCGGACCTGGGCACGCTCGCCCGGCGAGTCGTCGGCGAACACCAGCGAGTCGGCGCCGATGCCCAACTCCTGTGCGATGGCGGCCAGATGGCCGTCCTTCGGCAGCCAGTCGGCGTGCACCCGGGCGAAGTCCGGCTCCCGCAGCACCAGGTCGGGGTGCGAGTGGAGCGTCTCCAGTACGGGCTCGAGGTCGTTCTTGCTGCTCACCGCGAGCAGCACGCCCTGCGCGGCGAGCTGGCGGACGGTGCGCTGGAAGGTGCCGAAGGCCTCGCCGCGCAGGGTGTCCGCGGCGGAGATGCCGTCCGGGCCGTCCTCGCCGAGCACGCCGTCCCAGAGCGTGTTGTCCAGGTCGAGCACCAGGCACTTGCGGGTCAGCCCGGTCAGCGACCTGGTCAGGTGGCCCACCTCGCGGGCGTACCCGGCCAGCACCGGTGCGGTGAAGCGGACTTGGGCGTAGCAGGCCAGCCTGGCGTCCTCGACCGGGCCGGTGGCGGCGGTCAGCGGGTCCAGGTCGAGCACCACCAGCGAGCGGTGCCGCTCGGTCAGCCGCAGCAGCCGGGCGTTGAACTCCCGCCAGACGGCGCCGAGCCGGGCCCGGGAGGCGTGGTCGACCAGCTGGCCGGTGTGCCGGCGCAGCAGTGGCAGGGTGTTCAGCACCAGCAGGCCGGGGGCGATCCGCTCGTGCTCGGCCGCCAGCCAGGTGATCCGCTCCAGCACCCGGTCGGCGGCCTCGGCCAGCTCCTCCACCCGCCAGGGGGAGGGCACTTCGGCGAACACCGTCTCGGCGTCCAGCAGGCAGAGCGAGAGGTCGGGGCGCTCCAGCAGCAGCTGGCCGCCCGGATCGGTGAGATCGCGCAGCCAGCCGCCGTGGTCGCCGATCAGCGGGCGCAACAGCAGGCCGTGCCGGGCCAGTTCGGCGGTGAGCGGGTCGACCAGACCGGCCACGGTGGACTGGCCGGTGATCGCGACGGTGACCACCTGGGTGGCGGGGTGGTGGTGCAGCACCTCGTCCGGGTCGAGCCCGGCGAGCAGCCGCCCGGCCCGGCTCAGCAGGGCGTCCCGGTCGGCCGGTTCGGCCTCGTCCAGCAGTTCGGCCAGCAGGGCCGGGATGCGGTGGTGGGCCGCGGCCAGCTCCCCGACGGCCCGCAGGCCGCGCAGTCGTTCGATCGGTGTGGTGGTGGTCATCTCCGGCCGCCTCTCAGACCTTCTCCAGGGCGAAGCCCGCCTTGATCCACTTGCTGGACTCCACGGTCACCGCCAGCGCCCGCTGGCCTGACCTCAGATCCGGTAGCAGCCGGGCCAGTTGAAGAAACGGCAGGGCGTTGCCGGTATTCCCGGTCTCGCCCACGCAGCTGACCTCGTGCACGCCGGGGACGGCCAGCCGCTCCACGATCCGGGTGGTCATCCGCTCGGAGAGCTGCGGGGGCAGCAGGTGGTCCAGGTCCTCGACCTGCCAGCCGACCTGCTCCAGCAGCTCCCAGAAGATCTCCACGGCCATCACCGGGACCTGTTCCTCGATCGCCTTGTAGTCCTCGCGCAGCAGTGGCCGGTCCTGGTCGCGGTCGGTCAGCCCGTACCAGTCGACGGTCTGGCCGGCCGGGCGGCCCAGGCCGGTCAGGCTGTTCAGTACGCCCCGGACGGCGACCTGCTCGCCGAGCGGCTCGGCGGTCAGCACGGCGGCGCCCGCACCGTCGCCGAACAGCAGGTAGTTGACCAGCTCGTCGGTCGGGATCCGGGCCAGGTCGCGGTTGAAGTCCAGGTGACGGTGGGTCACGTCGCCCCCGACCACAAGACCGGCCCGGCGGCCCGAGGCGATCAGGGTCCGGCCGAGATCGAGGGCCTGGACGGCGCCGGAGCAGCCGGCCTGGAGCTGGTAGACCGGCAGGTAGTCGAGGCCGAGCCGGTCGGCCACCTGGCTGGCGGTGGTCGGCAGCAGGGTGTCGGGGGTGGTGGTGGAGAGGATCAGGAACTCGATGTCCGGCGCCTCCAGGGCGGCCGACTCCAGCGCCTCGGCGGCGGCCTGGGCGCAGAGGTCGGCCAGCGACCAGCGGACCTCGCCGGTGCCGAGGTCGCGGCCGAAGTAGCGCGACCTGGTGCCGACGAAGATGTCGATCCACTCCTCGCTGACCCCGAGCAGCTTGCCGAGCACGGCGTTGTCCACCGGGTCCCCGGGCAGCGCGGTGCCGACCGAGGCGAGGTAGGCGGTGGCGGCCTCGGTCATGACACCCTCGCCAGGGCCAGTTCGCGCAGGAAGTCCGCCAGCGTGCCCACCGAGCGCAGTGCGGGCAGCAGTTGACGGATCGACACCTCGCCGAGGTGCGGCAGCGCGTCCTGCACGACGTCCTTGAGCTGCATGATCATCACGGAGTCGAACCCCAGGTCCTCGTAGAAGCGGGTCGAAGCCAGCACCCGGTCCGGCCGGTACTGGCCGACGGTGACCACGGCGTCGATCACGGCGGCCAGCACCGGGTCCTCGGTCTGCTCGACCGGGGCGGCCACCGG
Organism: Kitasatospora sp. Root107; assembly: GCF_001424875.1. Lineage (GTDB taxonomy): Bacteria > Actinomycetota > Actinomycetes > Streptomycetales > Streptomycetaceae > Kitasatospora. The sequence continues at coordinate 171,771 of NZ_LMCT01000008.1, forward strand.
GGTGGACACCGGAGTGACCGGCCGCTCCACCGGCGCCGGGGTGGTGGCCCGGTCGGCCCGGCGGCTCCAGTACCGGTTCTCGGCGGAGAACACGTACGGGCGCAGCCGCTCGACGGTGCGGTACTCGGCCGGGTAGAGCGCGGCCCACTCCGGGTCCAGGCCGGCCCGGTAGAGCGTGGCGACCAGCTCGGCGAGCTGCCGGCCGTCCGCCTCGGGGCCCGGCACGGGGTGCAGGTGCTCGGTGCCGGGGGCGAGCCCGGCCCGGCGGGCCAGCGGGAGCAGGGTGGGCCGGGGGCCGATCTCGACCAGGTGGGTCGGCGCGACCTCGGTGGCCAGCGCGGTCAGCGCGGCGCCGAACAGCACAGGATCGGTGGCCTGGCCGGCCCAGTACGCGGCGTCCAGGGGTTCGTCGTGCAGCAGCCGGCCGTAGCGGCTGGAGGCCATCGGCAGCCGGGGCGTGGCCGGCCGCAGCCCGTCGGCCAGTTCGCGCAGGCCGGTGGCGACCGGGGCCATCCGCGGGGAGTGGAAGGCCCGGGTGACGTCCAGCCGCCGGGTGCGCAGACCGCGTCCGGCCAGCCGCAGCGCGGCCCGGTCCAGCGCGTCCAGCGGCCCGGAGAGCACGCTGTCGGCGGGGGAGTTGACCGCCGCCAGGGCCAGGGTGGGCTCGGCCGCCAGCAGCTCGGCCAGCGCCTCGGGGCCGGCCCCGACCGCGAGCATGCCGCCGCCGGCCGGCAGGTTGCGCATCAACTCGGCGCGGGCGGCCACCAGTTCGGCGGCCTGGTCCAGATCGAGCGCCCCGGCCGCGACCGCGGCCGCGTACTCGCCCAGGCTGTGGCCGAGCACGGCGGCGGGCTGGATGCCGAGTTCGCCGAGGGTGCGGGTCAGCGCGTAGCCGACCGCGAAGAGTGCGGTCTGCGCGTCGCCGGTGTCGTATCCGGCCTCGTCACCGCGCAGGATCAACTCCCGGGTGGAGCGGCCGGTGTGGCGGGTGAGCGCGGCGTCCGCCTCGCCCAGGAAGTGCCGGTAGGCGGCCGAGTCCCGGTACAGCCCGGCGGTCATCGCCGGGTACTGGCTGCCCTGGCCGGTGTAGACGAAGGCCACCACCGGCCTGGTCCAGGAGCGGTGCGCGGGGGTGCCCGCGTCGATGCCGTGCGCGGCGGCCTGTCGCAGCCGCTCGGCGAGTTCGGTGGTGTCCCGGGCGGCCACCGCGAAGCGGTAGGGCAGCCCGGTCTTCACCCGGTTGCTGCTGAAGCCGAGCGAGGCCGCACCGCCGCGCGGCCGCCGGGCGAACGCCTCGGCCTGGTCGGCCAGGTTGCGGCGGAGCGCGTCCGGGGTGTCGCCGGTGACGGTGAACACGCCGACCGGCTCGGTCTCCCCGGCCGGGCGGGCGGCCCGCCGCGGGGTGCGGGGCGGCCCGGCCAGCACCATGTGGGCGTTGGTGCCGCCCATGCCGATGCTGCTCACCCCGGCCAGGATCTCCCCGGCGGGCAGCCGCATCGGGGACTTCAGAAGTCGCAACCCGCGCTCTGCCAGCCGGAGTTGGGCGTTCTCCCGGTCGGCGTGCCGGCTGGCGGGGACGATCCGGTGGTGCAGCGCCAGCGCCACCTTGATCAGCCCGGCGATCCCGGCCGCGCCCTCGGTGTGCCCGATGTTGCCCTTCACCGAGCCCACCGCGCAGGTCTTCTTCCGGGGCACCGCGTGCACCCCGCCGAGCGCCGCGCACTCGATCGCGTCACCGAGTGCGGTGCCGGTGCCGTGCGCCTCGACGAAGGTGATCTTGTCGGCGGTCACCCCGGCCCGGCGGTAGGCGGCCTCCAGCACCTTCTGCTGGGACCAGCGGTTGGGCGCGGTGACGCCGTTGCTGCGGCCGTCCTGGTTGACCGCAGAACCCCGGATCACGGCGTAGATCCGCTGGCCGTCGGCGACCGCGTCCTCGAGCCGGCGCAGCACCACCAGGCCGAGCCCGTCGCTGCGCCCGATCCCGTCGGCGTCCGCGCTGAACGGCTTGCACCGCCCGTCCGGCGAGCCCAGGCCGAGCTGGCTGTACATCAGACCGAGCGCCGGGGTGAGCACCAGATTCACCCCGCCGGCCAGCGCGGTGTCGCACTCGCCGGCCAGCAGGGCGTTGGCGGCCAGGTGCACCGCGACCAGCGAGGAGGAGCAGGCGGTGTCCACCGCCAGGCTCGGCCCGGTCAGGTTGAGGTGGTACGAGATCCGGTTCGCGGTCATCCCGGCGGCGCTGCCCGCGCCGAGCTGCGGGGTGACCCGGGACGGGTCGCCCATCCGCAGCCGGCCCCACTCGCCGCCCATCACGCCGACGAACACCCCGGTGTCGGTGCCGGCCAGCGCGCCCGGCGCCTGCCCGGAGTCCTCCAGCGCCCGCCAGGCGCACTGCAGCAGCAGTCGCTGCTGCGGGTCCATCGCGGCCGCCTCGCGCGGGGAGAGCGCGAAGAAGTCGTTGTCGAAGCCGTCCGCGCCCGCGACGAAGCCGCCCCGGTTGATCCCGGCCCGCGCCGACTCCGGGACGGTGTCCGGGAGTTCGTCGGCCTCCCAGCGCTGCGGCGGCACCTCGCCGACGCTCTCGCCGCCCCGCATCAGCAGGTCCCAGTACGCCTCGGCGTCGGGTGCGCCGGGGAAGGCGCAGTCCAGGCCGACGATCGCGATCCCGCCCATCAGAACCGGTCCTCCGGCGACTCGGGGGCTCCGCCCCGGCTGCGCCCGGCGGCCGCGGGGATGGCCACCGTGAGGTAGCCGACCAGGCTGTCCAGGGTCGGGTGGTCCCAGAGCAGGGTGGGCTCGACCAGCAGCCCGAACTCGTCCTCCAGGTCACCGCAGAGGCTCAGCGCGCCGACCGAGTCCAGGCCGTACTCGGCCAGCGGGACGGTCGGGTCGATGGTGAGCGGGTCGCGGTGCTGGTAGAGCGAGACGCGCTCCAGCAGCCAGTCACGGGCGGCGGTGGCGGGGTCGGCCGTCTGCCAGGTGGCGGGAGTGGGCATGGCGGGTCTCCTTCGGGGTCTGCGGCCGGTCAGCCGGGGAGGGGCGTGTTGTACAGGTCGTAGCTGCGCCGGTCGCTGAACCGCAGTTGCACCTCGTGCAGCAGGCGGGTGTCGCACTCCGGCGGCAGGTCGGCGACCTGGGTGCCGAGCCGCCGGGCCAGCCGGTGCAGTGCCGCCGCCGCCCAGCTCGGATCGGCCAGGAACGGGTCCGCGCCGTCCCGGTTGTGCCACCAGACCCCGAGCACGGCGGCCGCCGCGAGCAGCAGTGCGTACCGGTCGACCAGGGCGAAGCAGGCCGCCCCGCTGGGCGAGGTGCGTTCGGCCGGGTCCAGCGCCAGCACCCGCTGCCGCAGGTCCGCCAGCTCCTCGGTGAGCTGTCCGGCCAGGGTGCGCAGTGCCCGCTCGACCGGGGTGCGGCCGTCGATCTGCGCGGCGATGGCGACCAGTGAGCCGCTCAGGCTGTCCCGCCCGTTGGCCAGGCTGAGTGCCTCGTTGCGAAGTGGCGGCAGTTCGCCGCCGAGCCGGAACAGCTCGGCGGGGGCCTCGGGTTCGACCAGCCAGGACCTGGCGGCCAGCCGGGGCAGCTGCGGGATGACGGTGGCCTGGCAGGCGACCGTCCCGGCGTGGCCGAGGCTGAGCACCGGTACGTCCCTGACGTGCTTCTGGAAGATCCCGAAGTTGCCGTCCCGGGTGTAGACCCGGGCGCCGAGCACGATCGACAGGTCGTGCATGGTGTCGTTGAGCACCCGGGGCATCAGGTACTTCAGGGCCGCCGAGTACACGCTGGTCTGCTCCGGCAGCAGGTGGAGCGCGCGGGTCGCGGCGACCGAAAGGCTGTCGAAGAGCAGCAGGTTGACGAAGGCTCCGGTCATCGCCCGGTCGGTACGGACCGGGTCCAGCCAGGACGACTCGGCGTGCTCGGCACCCCGGTCGTGGTCGAACTGGACGGCCGTACGCAGGCTGGTGTCCACCGCGGCGAGCGCCGCCGCCGCGATCACCGTCCGGCTGATCTGGAAGGACCGCAGCGCCAGCGTGACGCCGCCGCCGACCGGACCGAGCAGGGCGCTCTCCGGGACCGGGCAGTCGCGGAAGTCGATCCCGGTCCACCGGCAGCCGCGCAGCCCGACCGCCAGGTGCCGGGGCCCGATGGTGGCCTTCCCGGCGGGCAGCCGGGTCGGGTCCAGCAGCAGGACGGACTGGCTGCGGCTGCCGCCGGTCCGGTCGGTCTCGCAGAACAGCACCAGGGCGGCCGCCCGGTCCAGGTTGTTGATCATCGGCTTGGTGCCGTTGAGCAGAAAGGTTTCGCCCTGGGCCTGCGCGGTCACTCCGCTGCGGACGTAGTCGTTGCTGTGCGCCGTCTGGTGCTGGGCGATGGCCGCCTTCGCGCCGCCGAGCAGTCGGTCCGCGAGCCGGCGCTGCTGCTCCTCGGTACCGGCCAGCCAGACGTCGGACGCGGCCATGAAGGTGTGCATCCCGTAGCCCATGCCGAGCCCGACGTCCCGGCGGAACACCGGGCGCATCACCCGTACCAGGGTCTCCATCGAGTCCAGCCGGCCACCGAGCCGGACCGGTACGTACTCGGCGTTCAGGCCTGCCCGGTCGAGCAGTTCCTCCCCGGCCGCGAACGGCACCGCCGTCCGGTCGGCGGCCAGCAGGGCGCCGTAGCCGCTCGGGTTGGCCGGGTCGGTCGGGTCGCCGAGCAGTTCCTCGAGCGCGGCGATCCTGGCCTCGGCCGGCCCGGTCAACGGCCCGGTCGACGGGGCCAGCGTGCCGGTGCTCACCACGGCCGGCCCTGTCCGGCCGGCTCGGTCTCCAGCAGGTCCTCGCCCAGCAGCGCGTCGGTGGCCCGCACCCGGGCCCGGACCGCCGGGTCCAACACCTCGGCCTCGCCGCGCAGTTCGGTGTCCAGGAAGAGCTTGCGCATCAGGTTGCGCTGCACCTTCCCGCTGGTGGTGCGGCGGACCGCGCCGGGGCGGACCAGCAGCACGTTGCCGACCGGGATGCTGAACTCCCGGCTCAGCTCGGTCTGGATCTCCCGCACCAGCGCCCGCAGGTCGAGACCGGCCGGCAGGCCGCCCCGGGCCGCCCGGAGCTCGTGCACCACCACCAGCTGCTCACGCTCGATGTCCACCGAGAAGGCCGCGCCGACCCCGCCGCCGAGCGCCGGGCTGATGCCACGGGTCGCCCACTCGATGTCCTGTGGGTAGATGTTGCGGCCGTTGAGGATGATCACCTCTTTGCTGCGGCCGGTGATGTAGAGCTCGCCCTTGTGCAGGAAGCCGAGGTCACCGGTGCGCAGGAAGCCGCGCTCGCCGTTCTCCAGACCGGCCCCGAACACCGCCGCGGTCTCGGCCGGACGCTGCCAGTAGCCCTGCGCCACGCTGTCGCCGCGCAGCCAGATCTCGCCGACCGCACCCTCCGGCAGCTCCAGGCCGACCACCGGCTCGACGATCCGCAGGTCGTAGTCGAGCACCTGACCACTGCTCACCAGGGTCCGGGTCGGCTGGTCGGCGACCGGCTCGGCCACCTGGTCCAACTCCAACGCGGCGGCGTCCACCGGCAGTTCGGCGAACGGGGTGAGCGGCACTCCGCCGGAGACCACCAGGGTGGCCTCGGCGAGCCCGTAGCAGGGGTACAGCGCCTCGGCCCGCAGCCCGGCGGGGGCGAACCGCTCGGCGAAGGCCCGGAGCGTGTCGGCCCGCACCGGCTCGGCGCCGTTCAGTGCCAACCGCCAGTGCGAGAGGTCGAGTTCGGCGATCTGCTGGTCGGTGACCCGGCGCAGGCAGAGGTCGTAGCAGAAGTTCGGGCCGCCGCCCGCGGTGACCCGGTACTCGTCGATTGCCTGCAGCCAGCGGGCCGGCCGGCGGACGAACGAGGTCGGCGACATCTGGACGGACATGCTGCCGAGGAAGAGCGGGTGCAGCAGGTGGGCGATGAAGCCCATGTCGTGGAAGTGCGGCAGCCAGCCGCCGAACCGGTCCTCGGAGCTGGTGCGGAAGACGTTCTGCAGGGCGCTCTGGTTGGCCAGCAGATTGCGGTGCGAGACCATCACGCCGCGCGGTTCGGAGACCGATCCCGAGGTGTACTGCAGGAAGGCCAGGTCCTCGGGCCCGCCACTGCGGTCCTGCCAGGCGTCGGCGTCGCCGAGCCCGGGGACGTCGCTGGCCAGGCAGGCCACGTTGCGCCGGCCGGTACGGGACAGCCAGAGCGCGATGTCCGGCGCGCTCGCGGTCTCGGTCAGCACCAGCCGGGCGCCGGTGTCCTGGATCACCGCTGAGGTACGGTCGATCCGGGTGCCCCGGCCCTCACCGCCCGGCAGCGGCACCGGTACGGCCACCGCCCCGGCGTACAGGCAGGCCACGAAGGCCTTCAGGAACTCGGTGGTGGAGGAGTAGAGCAGCAGGACCGGTTCGCCCTCGGCGCGCTGGAGTTGGAGCAGTGAGGCGATGCGTCGGGCCTCCCGGTCCAGCTCACCGTAGGTCAGCCGGTCGGCCCTGGCGCCGTCCACGGTGTCCTGCAGGAAGACGTGGACGTCGTGGTCGGCCAGGTCGGCGGTGCGCGCGCGGACCAGATCGGTGAAGGTGTCGAAGCCAGACATGGGTTCCCCTCGCATCAGCTGTGGACGCTTCGGCGGGGCCCGGACGACGGGCCCGACATACCGTCAGATCATCCGGTCGACAGCTAAAGGCCCGCTTGCGCGGGCGAGAGTTGTTGCCGTGCAACTTCCGGTCACCGAAGGCGGGCTGCCGCCGTGCTTAGACTGGATTCCGGTTCGAAGTTGACTACATTCCCGCCGTTCGGCCGAATTCTCGGCGCTGTTTGTCATGCGGGAAAACGGGGGATCCAATGACGCTGATCGACCGTGAAGCAGAACTCGCCGCAATGGATTCAGCACTGGCCGGCACCGCCGCCGGCCAGGCCGGGATCGTCCTGGTCGAAGGGGCGGTGGGGTGCGGGAAGAGCGAACTCGCCGATGCCGTCGCGGACCGGGCCGAGGCCGCCGGGGCCACCGTGCTGCGGGCCCTGGGATCGGCGGCCGAGCGCGAGCTCCCGCTGGGAATCCTGCGCCAGCTGATCGCCTGCACACCACCCGGCGTGCTGCCCGAGCTCACCGGAGAGCCGGGCCGTGCCAACGTCGGTGCGATGCAGGCGTTCTCGGCCGCCGCCTGCGAACTCGCCGCCATGGCACCGGTGGTGATCGTGGTGGACGACGTGCACCACGCCGACGAGCAGTCCTGCGGCTACCTGCTGCACCTGGCCCGCACCACCCGCTGGGCGCGCATCCTGCTGGTGCTCACCGAGTCGGTGCACGAGCGCGGCGACGACCCGGTGTTCGGCACCGAGCTGCTCCGCCGCCCCAACTTCCAGCGGATCAGGCTGGAGCGGCTGAACGGCGCGGCGGTGGCCCGGCTGGTCGCCGAGCAGCTCGGCCCGGACGCGGCCGAGCGGCTGGCCGGCCGGTTCGCCGAGGCCACCGGCGGCAACCCGCTGCTGCTGCGCGCGATGGTCGAGGAGCACCGGGTCACCGGGGCGCAGGAGCCCGAGGTCGGCGGCGCGTACGCGCAGGCCGTGCTCACCTGCCTCTACCGGTGCGGCCCGGCGGTCCGCGAACTCGCCGAGGTGCTGGCGGTGTTGGACGACCTCGCCACCGCCGAACGCGCCGCCCGGCTGCTTGACCTGCCGCTGGCCACCGTGAACCGCGGCGTCCAGGCCCTCAGCGCGGCCGGCATCCTGGACGGCGCCCGGTTCCGCTACCCCGCCGCCCGGGCCGCCGTGCTCGAGTGGACCGACGACAGCGCGCGCACCGAGCTGCACCGCCGGGCCGCCGAACTCGCCCACCGGAGCGGCGTGCCGGCGCCGGTGCTGCACGAGGCGGCCGAACAGCTGCTGGCCGACGGTGCGGCCGAACGGGCCTGCGCCTGCCTTGAGTTGGCCGACCGGAGCGGCGCCGACGACGAACAGCGCGCCCAGTTCCGCACCATGCTGGCCGCGATCGCCGCGCGCTCCGACCCGGGCGCCGCCGAGCGGCACCTGGCCGGCCCGTTGGACCTGCTCAGGGCGGGCTCGCTGGCCCCGGCCCGGCTGGCCGCGCTGGCCCGGCTGCTGGCCACCCAGGGCCGGATCGACGAGGCGGCCGAGGTGCTGGAGCGGATCACCGCCCAGGACCCGTCGGCCCAGGACGGTGCCACCCGCGACGGTGCCAACCGCGATGCTGCCACCAGGCCCGGCCAGGGCGGCCGTTGGGCCGACCCGCTGGACGGCCTGTCCGCCTTCCCGCGGTGGACCGCCGCTCCGCCGGTGGAGCCGGGCGGGGTGCCGAGGCCGGTCCGGGCCGCCTCGCCGACCACCCTGTGGACCATCCCCGAGTACGCCGTCGACGGGTCGTCAGGGGCGGCCGCCGAGCTGTTCCTGCGCGGCGCGACGCTCTCCGAAGCCACCGTGGCCCCGATCGGCCAGGCCGTCCGGGCGCTGCTGCTCACCGAGGGCCCGGCCCGGGCGATGCCCTGGTGCCACCTGTACACCGAGGCGGCGATCCGGGCCGGCGCCCCCGGCTGGCAGGCGGCGTTCACCGCGCTGGGGGCCGAAGTCCTGCTGCGGCAGGGCGATCTGACCGGAGCGGAGAGCCGGGCGGCGGCTGCGATGGACCTGCTGCCGGAGCGTGGCGGCAGCGTCTTCGCGGCCGGTGTCTCGGCCACCCTGATCCGGGCCAGCACCGCGATGGGCCGGCACGACGCAGCCGCCCGCGAATTGGCCAGACCGCTGCCGGAGGGGCTGGCGGGCAGCTTCCAGGGGCTGGCCCACCTGCGCGCGCGTGGTCAGTACCACCTGGCCACCAACCGGTTCCACGCCGCACTCGGCGACTTCCTGCAGATCGGCCGCACCATGCGCCGGTGGGGTCTTGACCGACCGCTGTTGCTGCCCTGGCGGATCGGCGCCGCCGAGGCGCTGATCCAGCTCGGCGAGGCGCACCAGGCGGCCCGCTTCATCACCGACCAGCTCGGCTCCAAGGACGCCGCGCACCCGTGGGTGCACGGCATCTCGCTCCGGCTGAAGGCCGCCCTGAGCGAGCCCAAGGAGCGGCAGGTGCTGCTCGCCCGTGCGGTGGACGAGCTGCGCACGGTCGGCGACACGTACGAACTGGTGCTGGCGATGGCCGACTTCGGGCAGGTGCTGAAGGAGACCGGCGACAGCAACCGGGCCAACATGGTGAACCGGCGGGCCTGGCACCTGGCCGACGAGTGCGGGGCGCACGCCCTGCGCGAGCGGATCCTGCCCGGCCACACCGCGACGCCCGGCGCACCGGAGGGCGGCCGGACCGACGTCGGGTACGCCGAACTCGACGCCCGGCTCAGCGAGTCGGAGAAGCGGGTGGCGATGCTCGCGGTGCACGGGCACACCAACCGGGAGATCGCGATGAAGCTCTACATCACGATCAGCACGGTCGAACAGCACCTCACCCGGGTCTACCGGAAGTTGAACATCACCCGCCGGCAGCAGCTGCCGGTGGACCTGCACCTGCTCGGAGCCGCCGAGCACGCGTGACGCACGGTCAGGAGCCGGGCAGTGACAAGAGGATGGCAAGAAGATGTCGCGTCCATGCCATACATGGCCTGGATGGGACGATTCCCGGCCCTGAGGTTGGGAAGTGTGTCCTCCGGGGCCGGATCGCATTGTGGGCGGGCCGCCCGTTCGAGAGGCTTGGTGACAGACCCGAGCCGATCCAGGGAGGCACACCATGGCAACGCCGTTCCAGCTGTCCGACCCGGCCGTGCCCGAACTGCTCCGGGCCCGGATGCTGGACCGGGTGGAGGAACGGCTGCGCGGCCTGCTGGCCACCGAGCACTCCGCCACCCGGGTCGCCGACCCCAGGGCCGTCACCCCGATCCGGGCGCTGGCCGACCAGGTGACCGCGGGCGGTGAACGGACCAGGGCCACCCTGCTGCTGACCGGCTACCTGGCGGCCGGCGGCAGCCCGGCCGGCTCCCAGGTGATCGACGTGGCGGCCGCCCTGGAGCTGCTCGACGCCTGCCACCTGATCCGGGGCGACGTACGCGACAACGTCCCGCTCCGGCGCGGCATCCCGACCCCGCACGTCGGCCACGCCGCCGAGCACGAGCGGAACGGCTGGCGCGGCGAGTCCCGCCGGTTCGGCGAGGCCACCGCCACGCTGGCCGGCGACCTCGCGGTGGCCTACGCCGACCGCCTGGTGGGCGGGCTGCCGGGCGAGGCCCGGGCGATCTGGGACCAACTGCGGATCGCCCGGGTGCTCGGCGCGCACGCCGAGGCGGCCACCAGGACCGAGTACCTGGACGACCCCTGGCCGCTGGGCTGCCTGGAGGGCTGCACCCCCGGCTGCGCGGCCGGCTGGTACGCGGTCCGGGAGCCGCTGCTGCTCGGCGCCGCGCTGGCCGGCCGGCCCGACCTGGCGGACGAGTACCGGGACTACGCCGGGCGGCTGCACGCGGCCTGGCGGCTGCGGGGCTTCCTGGACAGCGGGGCGGCGAGTGACTGGCACGCCCGGATGCTCTGCGAGATTCTGCTCGGTCGAGAGGAGAAGGACCGCACCGAGGACCTCATCATGCGGCTGGTGAACGAGGCCGACCTGGCGGTGGCCGAAGCTCCGCTGCGGTCCGGCTGGCACCGTGAACTGGTCAACCTGGCCGCTCGGTTGGTCCTGGCGGGCGGCTGGTGAGCTCCGCTGCGCCTTCTGCAGGGCGCCAGGTTGCACTATCCAGGGGCTCGGGGAACTGCGAGGAGATCTGGCGCCGGGGTCACTGCGAAAGTGCCTGACCATTTACGGACGGATCACCTTTCCGAGGCTGGCGTCGCAGTTCCCCGAGCCCCTGACCGTAGATGCTGGGAGGGGGGTCTGGGGGCTCCCGGGCGGAGCCGGTCGAGCCAGCTTCGGAGGGCGTCCGACCGTAGGCCGCCGTGCACGTCCCGGGGTAGCGAGCCCGCCAGTTCCAGCCGGGTGGGCAGGAACGCCTCGGCCAGCCCACGGGCCGTCAGATGCCTGCGCAGCTCCGGCAGTCCGGGTGGGTCGGCCCCGGCTGCCGGGACCACCACTACGCAGGTCAGTTCGCCGTGTTCGGGGTCCGGGTAGCCGACCACGGCGGCCTCCCGGACCGCCGGGTGTGCCAGCAGCCCGTCCTCCAGCTCGGCCACCGGAACGAGGAAGATCGCACCGGTCCGGTGGCCGGCCCACTGCACCACCTGGATACCGCCGAGACCGTCCGCCCTGGCCAGGTCCCCGGTGTCCAGCCAGCCTTCGTCCTGCTCCCAGGGCAGCCGGAGCGCGTCGGCGCCGTGCGGCCAGCAGGCCAGGCTGACCGACGGGCCGCGCACCCGGAGCCGTTCGACGGCGGGATCGCCCGGGGGCCGGGGCAGCTCCGACAGCGGCGAGAGCTCCAGGCCCGGTAGCGGACGGCCGTCGCTCTCGGCGCTGCGCTCGGCCGGGGTCTCGCCCCGGGCCACCGTGCCGAGACCCACCTCGGGTGAGCCCCAGACGCCGACCGCCGGTGCGCCGAACGCGCCGGGCAGTTCGGCCAGCAGGGCGGCCGGGGTCCTGGTCCGCCCGCCGGAGAGCAGCAGCCGCAGGGTCTCGGGCCGCCGGGGCGCGCGCCGCTGCGCGGCCAGCAGCTCGGCCCAGTAGACGGGTGCCGCGTACGCCCGGGTGACCCCGGCCTGCTCCAGCAGGTCGAGGCAGCTGTCCGGGTCCCAGACGTCCTGGAACACCGCGGTGCCGCCGACGGCCGGCGGCCAGTACACGGTGAACAGCAGCGAGGCCAGCGAGGTCAGCGGCAGCGCCGAGTAGACCACCTCGCCCGGCTCCGGGCCGAGGCCGGGCGCCCGCTGCTGTGAACGCAGGCCCGCGTACAGGGTGTTGGGGGTGTGCAGGGCCGAGGTGTAGCTGTCGCCCAGGCCCATCACGGTGACCGCCAGCGCGGTCCGGTCCGGGTCGGTGCGGAACGGGCTGCCGCCGGACGGCAGTTGTTCGTGCGGGGTGTGCAGGAAGTACTCGGTGAAGTCCACCGCGCCGGTCGCGGCGGCGTCGCCGATCACCACCCGGTGGCGCAACCAGGGCAGCCGGTGGGCCAGTTCGGCCAGCGCCTCGGCATGGCCGAAGCCCTCCCAGGCGTCCGGCACCACGCAGATCCGGGCCCGCAGATCGCCGAGCACCCGCTCCAGGCCGTGCGCCCGCAGGGTGGGCAGCACGGGCACCGCGACCGCGCCGATCCGCAGACAGGCCAGGGTGAGCGCGGAGGCCTCCCACCAGCTGGGCAGCTGGAAGGCGACCGGATCGCCCGGGCCCAGACCGAGCGAGCGCAGCGCCCCGGCGAACCGGTCCACGTAGCAGGCCAGTTGGCCGTAGTCGACGGTGACGATCCGATGGCCGGACGGACGGTGTGCGCGGTGCGAGACGATCGCGGGCCGGTCGGGTGCGGTGGCCGCCACCCGGTACAGGTCGTGCAGGAAGGTCTCGTCGCGCCACCACCCGGCCGCCCGGTGCGCGGTCGCCTGCGCGAGCGGCGGCTGGGCGGCGGCGAACAGCGCGGCCGGGCCGGCGAGCCGGCTCATGACCAGCGGCCGATCGACCAGGCGACCTGGACCCGGGAGGCGCAGCCGAGCCGCCGCATCACCTGCCGGACGTGGTTGACCACGGTCCACTCGGAGAGCGCCAGCCGGGCCGCGATCTGCCGGTTGGTCAGCCCCTCCGCGACCAGCATCGCCACCTGCAGCTGGCGGGCCGTCAGCGGTTGGCCGCCCGCCGGGCCCGGTGCGGCGGCGCGCCGGGCCGGGTCCGGTGCGGCCAGCGCCTCGGCGACGGCGGCGGCCGGTGACAGCCGCCGTCCCTCCGCCCAGGCGACCGCGAAGCCGTGCGGGCGCAGCCGGTCGCGCAGTCCGTCCAGGGCGTCGTCCAGCTCGGCCCGGCGCCGTCCGTCCAGCGCGCTGCCCAGCTCGTCCCGGAGCGTCTCGGCGGCGGCCAGCAGGCCGGTGGCGCGTGGCTGCTGGACGGGGGTTGCACGCAGCAGATGGAGTGCGAAGTCCTCGAGTGCGGCGGGCAGTTCGGTCCGTTCGCCGATCGTCCCGTAGAGCCGCAGGCACTCCCGGAGCGCCTGCCCGGCCGCGGTCGGCTCCTCCGCCGTACGGGCCAGCATGCCCAGTGCCCCGGCCAGCGCCCGGGCGTCGCCGATCCGCCGGGCCGCAGCCACCGCCCGGTCGAGCGTCTCGGCGGCCCGCTGCCGCTCGCCCCGGGCCAGCAGCACCCTGGCCAGCTCGGTCCCGGCCTCGACGGCAGCCCCGGCGGCGCCGAGCGACTCCAGCGTCTCCAGTGCGGGGCCGAGCGCCGACTCGGCCCCGGCCAGGTCGTCCAGGCGGCGCAGCGCTCCGCCGAGCCGGGCCGCCAATAGGGCGTTCAGCCTGCGATCGCCCAGCGGTCGGGCCAGCGCCAAGGCCGCCCGCTGCCGGGCGGCCGCCCCGGCCGGATCGCCGAGCGCCGCCGCGAAAGCGCCGGACAGCTCCAGCAGCCGGGCCCGGACGGGCTCCGGGACCGCCTCGGTGGCCGCCCGGTCGGCCCGGGCCAGGCCCTCGCGCAGGTGACCCCGGGTCAGCCAGGGCAGCCGGCAGGCGAGCAGCACGGCGGCGGTCGCCTCGGGCTCGCCCCGCTCCCGCAGCCGGTCCAACGTGGCCAGCACGTTGGCGTGTTCGGCCTGGACGGCGTCCAGCCAGCGGCTCTGTTCGGTGCCGGACAGCCGGGGTTCGGCGGCGGCCAGCAGCCGTCGGCACTCCGCCGTCTGCCGGTCCAGCGCGGTCTGCTCCCGGCCGCCGTCGGCCAGCGCGGCCCTGGCGTACGAGCGGATCGGCTCCGGCACGGTGAGCCGGGGGTGCCCGGGCAGGGTCGGCAGCTGGACCACCAGGCCGCGGTCGAGCAGGACATCCAGGTCGGCCGGGCCCAGACGTTCGGCCGTGGCGGCCGTGAACCCACCGGGGAAGCAGGCGAGTTGTTCGAGCAGCTCGCTCGGCTCCGGGCCCAGACCACGGCAGCTCCAGGCGGCCAGTGCGGTCAGCGAGCGGTGCCGTTCGGGGGCGTCGAACGGACCGCCGCCGAGGGCGACCCCACGGCGGCGCAGCCGGTCCAGCAGGTCGTGCGGGGTGTGCAGGCGCAGCTGGCGGGCGGCCAACTCCAGGGCGAGCGGCAGCCCTTCGAGCAGCCCGCAGAGTTCGGCGACCGCGCGGGCGTTCTCGGCGGTGAGGGCGAACGCCGGGTTGGCCTCCCGGGCCCGGCGGACGAACAGCTCGACCGAGGCCACCTCGCGCAGTTCCTCGGGATCGTCGCCCGCCGGTGGCACCGGCAGCGGCGCCACCGGGAAGAGCCGCTCGCCGTACACCCGGAGCGGCTGCTGACCGGTCGCCAGTACCACCAACCGGTCGTCCCGGCAGAGCAGTTCGGCGACGGCGGTGCCGAGCGGCCCGCCGTGGTGCTCGCAGCCGTCCAGCACCAGCAGCCGCCGGTCGCCCTCGCGACTGAGGGGACGCACCGCCTCGGCCACCGCGTCCGCAGGCGACCCGGCTTCACTCAGGTCCGCGTACCCCGGCTCGCCGAACAGCTCGGCCAACTCCGGCCGGACGGCCCGTACCAGCCCGCTCTTGCCGACCCCACCCGGGCCGGTGAGGGTCAGCAGCCGGACCGACGGGTCGCGCAAGCGCCCGACCAGCGCCAGCCGCTCCCACTCCCGCCCGACCAGCTCGACGGCCTGCCACGCCCCGACCGCCACCTGCGAGACCGCCATCGTCGCCCCCTGTCCGAAGTCCACCCTCCAGACTGGGCGCAGCCGCTAAAGCCCGGCTGAAGCGGCGAGGTGCACTACCGTCGGAAGGTCAACTGACGGCTACTCAGGAGGACCGCGTGGAGCACCAGCTCGTCGATGCGGAAGCGACAGGCATCGCCCACCTGATGTTCGAGGCCGGCTCACTGCGCGGACTGCCTCGCACCGGGTGGCGCCAGGACGGAATCCCACTGTCCGCCACCGAGACCGTTGCCGAACACAGCCACCGCACGGCCGTCATCGGTGCGATCCTCGCCGCCCTGGAGAGTGCCGACCCAGCTCGCACCACCCTGCTCTGCACCCTCCACGACATCCCCGAAGCACGCACCGGCGACCTCACGCCCCTCACCAAGCGGTACGTCACTGCCGCCGATCCCCGGAAGGTGATCGCCGATCAGACCACGAACGCCCACCCGGCCGTCCAGGGACTCTTCGCCGACGCCATCGCCGAGTTCGAGGACGGCACAACCCCGGAAGCACGCTGCGCCCGGGACGCCGACAAACTCGACTGCCTGTTGCGCGCCCTGGAGTACCGGGCCGGCGGCGTTCCAGCGGTCCAGGGCAAGATCGACCGGTGCCGCGCGGCACTCACCACCGCCGCTGCCCGACAGATCGCCGACGCCGCACTGCGGCTCGCCCCCTCCGACTGGCAGTACGCCCAAGCCTGAGGCGTGGTGACGGGTGGTCAGACCAGCGCCGGGGTGAGCGGTGCCGGGCTGCGCAGGCGCCAGACGCCGGGGCGGATCTCCAGGCAGCCGGCCGGGTCGTCGTCCGGGTCGTGCAGTCGGCGCAGGGCGCGCCTGGCATGGGCCTCCAGGCGGCGGTCGCGCAGGATCTGGGCGATCTCCAGGCACTCGGTGAACCGGGAACGCGCCGCGGTCGGGCCGTCCGCCAGCAGCGCGGCCAGTGCCAGGGCCCGGAGCACGTGGTAGCGCTCCCGGGGCAGGCCGGGCGGCAGCGCGGCGAGTGCGGAGGTGAGCAGCGCGGTGGCCTCGGCGACCTCGCCGCCGTCCAGCCAGAGGTCGGCCAGCCCGACCAGGGCCCGGCTCCTGGCGACCTGGTCGGCGCAGTCCTCCGCCACCCGCCGGGCCGCCTCGTAGTGGTCCCTGGCCTCCGCCGTCCGCCGGTGCTGCCAGGCCAGATCGCCCAGCGAGCCGAGCAGCCGCGCCTCGCCCGAGCGGTCGCCGAGCTGCCGGGCGGCGTCCAGGGCGAGGGTGTGGGTCTGTTCCCAGGCCCGCCACCGCGCGTGCGACTCCAGATGGCCGGTCAGCGCGGTCGTCAGCCGTACGGTCTGCTCCCAGAGCCCGGCCAGGTAGGCCTGCCGGACCACCTGGGTGAGCGGGCCGAGCTCCCGGGCGAACCAGTCGGACGGTGCGTCACCGCCGGTGGCCCGGACCATCCGGACGCCCGCCTGACGCGGATTCAGCACGGCGTCCACCTCCTCGGCGGCCCGGACGTAGGCGTCGCACAGTCTCCTGGTCGCCGCCCGTACGGTGTCCTCGCCCTCCTCCTCGGCGAGCCGCTCGGCGGCCAGCAGCCGGAGCAGCTCGGGCAGGCGGTACCGGCCGGGCTGCGGACCGTCGTGGTCGGCGGCCAGCAGGTGGTCGTCGACCAGGGCGTCCAGCAGCCGGGCGGTGCCGACCGGGGTGCGCCGGTCGTGCGGGTCGAGGCCGAGCACCGCGCTCACCGCCCACGGCTCGAAGTGGTCGGGCAGCAGGGCGAGCAGCCGGAAGGTCCGGCGTTCGGTCCGGTCGGCGTCCTGGTAGGCGGACAGCAGCCGCTCCCGGACGTCGAGTCCGCCGATCCGGAGCTCGGACAGCCGCGAGCGCCGGTCGCGCAGCCGGGTGGCCAGCGACTCGGCGGACCAGTGCGGCCGTGCGTTCAACTGCGCGGTGCCGACCCGGATGGCGAGCGGCAACCCGCCGCAGAGCTCGAGCAGTTCGGCCACCGCGGCCGGGTTCTCGGCGGCCCTGGCCGGTCCGGCGGCCGCCTCGAACACGGCCAGGGCCGCGCGCGGGTCGAGCACGTCCAGGACCAGCGGGTGCACCCCGTCCAGCCCGGCGGGCAGCCGACGGCCGGTGACGATCGCGCTGCTGCCCGCCGAGGTGGGAAGCAGCTGGCGCAGCTGGGCCTCCGAACTGACGTTGTCCAGCACGAGCAACAGCCGCCGCCCGGCCAGCAGTTGCTGCAGGGCCTCCTGGAGGTCGGCCGGGTCGCTGCCGACCGGCACCGGTGCGCCCGCACGGCGCAGCAACGCCGAGATGGCCGCCGCCGGTTCGAGCCGTCGGCCCGGCTCGGGCCGGAGGTCGAGGAAGAGCTGACCGTGCGGGAACGCGTCGGCGCTGTGGTGGGCGGCGGCCACCGCGAGCGCCGTCTTGCCCACCCCGGGCTGACCGGCGAGCGCCACGAAGGCCCCGGGCGGGGCCGCCCGCAACAGCCGGTCGATCTCGGCCAGTTCGTCCTCCCGGCCGGTGAACGCCGGGTCGGCGGGCGGGAGTCCGTGCACCACCGGCAGCTCGGCGAGCGACCCGAGCGCCCCGAGCGACCCGAGCGCCCGGCGCTCACCGGCGGGTTCGGGGGCGGCCAGCCGTCGGTCGCCGGCCAGGATGCGCTGGTGCAGTTGCTGCACCGGTGCGCCCGGTTCGATCGCCAGCTCGTTCACCAGGGTGCGCCGCAGTGCACCGTACGCCCGGAGCGCCTCGGCCTGCCGGCCGGCCCGGTAGAGCGCCAGCATCAGCTGGCCGTGTAGCTCCTCGCGGAGCGGGAACTCCTCGACCAGGGCACGGAGTTCGGGGATCAGGTCGCGGTGCCGGCCGAGCTGGAGGTCGGCCAGGATGCGCTGCTCCAGCGCAGCATTCCTGGCCTCCAGCAGCCGGACCGACGCCGCGTCCAGCATCGGCCCGTGCGGAGTGTCACCGAGCAGCGGCCCGCGCCAGAGCGCGAGCGCCCGGCCCTGCAACTCGGCGGCGGCGGCGTGGTCGCCCGCCTCCAGCGCCTCCCGGCCGCGCTGGTAGAGGCCCTCGAAGGTGGTCAGGTCGAGCTGGTCGGCGTCGATCCGGATCCGGTAGCCCCGAGGCTGGGTGAGCAGGACGTGGGCGCCGTCCTCGGGAGCAGCCCGGCGGAAGATCTTGCGCAGCTGGGAGACGTAGACCTGGAGCGTGGTGGTCGCGGTGCGCGGCGGGTCGTCCTGCCAGAGCTCGTCGATCAGGCTGTCGACCGAGACCGTCCCGTTCGCGTTGACCAGCAGGGCGCCGAGCACGCCCCGGACCTTGGCCGCGCCGGGGGTGTACGAGACACCGGGCCCGGCCGTCCCCTCGATCTCCAAGGGTCCCAGGATCCTGAACCTCAGTCCGCTCATGCCCACGCCTCGATTCGCCCGGCGCGTGCCCGGCACGACGCAGCTCTCCCGTTGGTCCGCTCGTTGCGCTCGCTCACTTCCGCCCCCGTGGCCGGTCCTGGTGTCGGTGGACTCTCCGACGGCCTGGCCAAGTTGGTCGGAGAAGTACTGGTCGGTCAGAAGTCCTGGACGACGGTGGTGCGGGCCTCGGCCACGGCCCGCCGGTGCTGGGTCAGCGTCAGGGTGACCGGGACGGCGGGCCGTCCGGCCGCGTCCCGGCCGAGCTGTCCGGGCACCACCGCGCAGCGCAGTGGCAGGTCGGTCTCGGCGTAGCCGCTGACGTGGATGTCGGTGGCCACCAGGGTGGACCGTCCGGGCGCCAGGCCGAAGGCCCGGGACGCCGCCAACAGCGAGGCCTGGCGCAGCGATTCGAGCAGCAGTGTGCCGGAGACGTGCGGTCCGCCGCCGCCCAGCACCGGGTGGTCGGCGCGGCTCAGCACCCAGGTGCTGAGCTGGCCCCGGGAGCTCTCGGTGGGCTCGCTGACCACCACGTTCTGCGGCGCCGCCCGGCCGACCGAGGCAGGCGGCACCGGCCAGGCCGGGCCGTCCGGCTCGTCCGCCAGTTCGGGCGCGGCGCGGACCGCCCAACTGCTGTGCTCCTGGTGGGTGCGGTGCAGCACCGGCGGGACGAACACCAGGCCCGCGCTGCCCGTCGCGCAGGGCACGTCGTCGATCTGGACGGACAGGTGGAAGTCCAGGCCACGTGGCACACCGTGCACCGAGTTGGCCGGAGTGGCCCGGATGTCGGTGGTCATCCGGGCCGGCCGGGACTCCACCCGCCAGGCCGTCAGATCGGTCAGCTCCAGGCTGAACCGGTAGAACAGGCCCCGGCGTTGCGCGGGCACCCCGAAGTACTGGTGGCCGACGAACTCGCCGATCTCCCGGATCGCCTCGGTGGTCAGCTGGTGGTCGTGGAAGTGGCCTGACCCGTCGTTGAACAGCGGGTGCCGGAGCGGGATCTCACCGGCCAGCACGAAGCGTTCCTCGCCGTTGCTCGGCGCGTCGAGCAGGTAGTGGTCCCAGGACGGCGGGCAGTGGATCAGGTGCCGGATGTCGTGGCCCGTGCCCAGCTCCGCGGTGGCGGCACTCTCGCCTCTCATGGTCCTCCCTCTGCTCCGGCGCCGTGCATCGACCGGGCCGGTTGCCGACCGCCCGTCCGCCAGCGTCGCCGCACCGGCCGGGCCGGGGCCAGCACGGCACGGTGGCAGCAAGTTGACTGGCCAGAACTGCCGGTCAGCGCCTCAGCAGCGCTTTAGTCGCGCTCATGGGGCGGGCCGGACAGTGGAGTACGTCGGCAGCGCCAGGTGTTCCCCCCTCCGGGGCGCTCCCGTCCTACGGCCCGCTCCACGGGTTGCCCCCGATCCGTGGAGCAGGGCCGCCCGGTCCTGACGGCCGGCGCTGCCGGTCGTCCAGTCCGACCAGGTGGGCGACCTGCGCCCGGGAGACGATGCCGAGCTTGCGGAAGATCCGGCTCAGGTAGGTCTCCACGGTCTTCGCGCTGACGCCCATCCGGCCGGCTATCTGCTGGTTGGTGCACCCCTCGCTCACCAGCAGCGCCACCTGCGCCTCCCGTCGGCTGAGCCCGGCCAGTCCCGGCTGCTCCGTCGGGTCGGGCCCCGGCTTTACGGGCCCGGCGTCCGCACGTAGTGCTACGAGCTCGGGCCCCGGGAAGGCCTCGGCCGGGGCCGGTACGGCGCCCAGGACGCGCAGCGTCTCCTCGACCCGGCGCTGCCACAGCCGACCCAGGCCCGCCGCCTCCCGCCCGGCCGCGGCCGCCGCCCGGTGGGCGCCGGGGACGTCCCGCCCGGCGAGCCTGATCCGGCTGTGCCAGAGCAGGGCGTCCACCGCCAGCGGCGGGCTGTTGAACCGTCGCCCGGCCGCCACCGCCAGCACCGCCCGGTCGGCCGCCCCCGCCAGGTCCCCGGCGTCCCACCTGGCCCGGGACAGCCCGAGCGCCGTGCGGCCGAGCAGCTGCCACTGCCCGGAGTCGAGTACGGCCTCGAAGGCCCGGCCGAGCAGGGCCTCGGCCCGGTGCCGCCGCCCGAGATAGAGCTCGGCGTCGGTCAGCCAGCGCACCGACTCCAGCCGGTGCAACGGGAGTTCCTGCCCCGCCAGCCGTTCGGCCGCCGCCCCCGCCACCTCCGCCGCCTCGGCGAACCGCTCCTCGGCGGCGTGCGCGGCGGCCAGCAGCGCCAGTGCGTGGGCCTGTGCAGCGGTGTCGCCCAGCCGGACGGCCCGTACGTACCCGTGCTCGGCCCACTGCACGGCGGTCCGCCCACCGACCGGGTCACCGACCTCCAATGCGAGGGCGGCCCAGGCGAGCTCGACGTCCTTGGCAGTCGCCAGCAGCTCCCGCGCCGCCGCCCAGCGCCCCAGTCCGCGCAGCGCCGACGACTCCGCCTCGGCCACCGCCTGCCGGCCTCCGGCGCCGTTGCCCACCCTGGCCAGGGCGTACGCCGCCAGCGCCTCCTCGGCCCGCCCGGTCAGCGTGAGCGCCTGGCCCAACCGGCCTGCCCAGTCGGCTGGTTCGTCGGCCCAGCGACGCAGCCGCCGGGCCGCCGCCGCCGGGGCGCGGTACAGGTCGGCGGTCGCCCCGGCCAGCAGCAGCTGACGGTCCGTCGGTCCGAGTGAGGAGGCCCGCTCCAGGTGGGCCGCCAGCAGCTCGGCCGGAGCGCCGGTCCGGCGCAGCGCCGAGAGTGCCCGCCCGGCCGCCCCGTACTGCCAGCCGGCCCGGCCGCCGCGCAGCAGCAGCGTCCGCACCACCGGGTGCCGGAATCGGAAACCGGAGCCCTCGGGCGCCGGCCGGAGCAGTGCCTCGGCCTGCAACTCGTCTATCGCGAGCAGTACTTGGGCCAGCGGCAGCCCGGCCACCTCGGCCACCGGCTGTGGCGCGACCGTGCCCCCGAGGGTGGCCGCCGCCCACGCGGTGCGCCAAGCGGTACCGGAGAGCGGGCCGAAGTCGAGTGCGACCGGGCCGCCGCCCGGCGTCGGCTGCGCGGTCGCCAGTTCAAGCGCGCCGACCAGCTCGGGGGCGGACCCGGCGCAGGCCCGGAGCAGCCCGGGCACCCCGGCCGCGTCCCGCAGCAGCACCTGACGGTCCACCGGATCCAGCCCGGGCCCGAGCAGTGCGGCCGCCTCGTGTGCCGCCAGCGGCCCCAACTCCAGGTGCTGCCAAGGCTGTCCGCCGCCGGTGCTGCGCAGCGCGGCGAGCCGGTTCGCGGCGGGGGAGTCCCGGTGCGCCAGCACGGTCAGCAGTCGGCCTCTCGGCGGGTGCCGCACCAGGTGGTCGAGCAGATCCAGCGTCAGCGGGTCGGCCCGATGGGCGTCGTCCAGGACCAGCAGCAGTCCCGGCCCGTCCGCCAGCAGTTCCAGGACGCTGCGGACCGCCCGGATCAGCCAGTACTCGTCCGGTGCCCCGACCTCGGTGCCGCCACCGCCCAGGGCGGGGAACACCCGGCTCAGCCGGACCGCCAGCGTACTCGGCAACTCCACACCGGAGTCCGCCAGTTGGTCGTCGAGCGCGTCCACCACCAGTTCGAACGGGGTGGCAGGCCCACTGCGCCCGGCCCGGCCGACGGCCACCCGCCAGCCCTCCGCCCCGGCCAGCGCGGCCAGTTCGGCCAGCAGCCGGGTCTTCCCGATCCAGGGTTCCCCGCTGACCGAGACGATCCGGGCGCGGCCGTCCGGCCCGGTGGCGCGGGTGAGGCGCAGGGCCTGTTCCAGCAGCTGCAGTTCCCCCCGTCGCCCCACCAGGGCGTCGCGGTCCGCTTCGGTTCTCATGACCGGAAGCCTGTCCGGGAAGCCCCTGACACGCCAAGCGTCCGACGCTGTCAGGTACCGGAGTGGCAGCAAGTCCCTCGAGCGATCAGTGCTGTTGGGGAGCTCGGCCACCTTCTGTGGGGGAGAACCCCGACTGGCCGGGGGCGTTTCCGGCCGCCATCCTCGGGAGTCATGGCCATCGAATCCGGGGAACTCGCACCTCCCGTCCAGGGCACGGCCAAGCAGCCGTACCCAGCGCCCGCCGACGCGCCCTCCCACCCGTCCGCCGAAGCCCCTGAGCGCTCCCGCCGGGTGCGGTGGGGCTACGCCGCCGGCTCCCTGGTGACCGGCACCTTCAACACCCTGCCCGGCCTGCTCCTGCTGCCGTACCTGACCGACACGCTCGGGGTGGGCGCGGCGCTGGCCGGTCTGATCGTGCTGCTCCCCAAGGTCTGGAGCGCGGTGCTCAACCCGCTGGCCGGACGCCTCACGGACCGCACCTCGAGCCGCTGGGGCGCCCGCCGCCCGTACGTGCTGTTCGGCGGTCTCGCGGTGGCGTTCTTCCTGGCCACCACCTTCGCCGGGTTCGCCGGGGGCTCGGCCGGTGTCTGGCTGACGGCGGCCGGATTCCTGTGCACCGCCACCGCGTTCGGCTTCTTCCAGGTCCCGTACGCGGCCATCCCGGCCGACATCACCCACCGCACCGAGGACCGGATCCGGCTGGTCGGCGGCCGGGTCGCGGTGATCGGCCTGGCCGCGCTGGTGGCCGGCGCGGTCGGTCCGGCCGTGGTCGAGGCGGCGGGCGGCGGCGTCGCCGGGCACCGCTGGGCCGGCCTGTTCGGGGCCGGGGTGGTGGTGGTCGGCGCTCTCGCGGTCTTCCTGGGCACGGCCGGGGCCCGGAGCCGGCAGGTGCTGGCGAGCGAGCCCAGCCTGCGCCGCCAGCTCGCGGTCGCCCGCGCCAACGGTCCGTTCCGGGTGCTGTTCGCCTGCGCGGTGGTGCAGACCCTGGCGACCGGCTGCTTCCTGGCCGGCGCACCGTACTTCGCCCGGCACGTGATCGGCGACCCGACCGCGACCGGTGTCGCGGTGGCGGCGTACGTGGCCCCCAACCTGCTGGCCGTCGGGCTCTGGTCCAAGCTGGCCGCCCGGCTCGGCAACCGGGCCGGCTACACCATCGCCAACCTGCTGTTCCTGACGGGCTGTCTGACCTTGTTGGCCGCACCGGCATTGCCGGTCGCGCTGGCGCTGCTGCTCTGGGGAGTGGCGGGGGCAGGCCACGCCGCTGCTCTGCGCGTACGCGATGCTCCCCGAGTACATCGCCCGGGACACCGCCCGCACCGGCCGCCAGCAGGCCGGGGTGTTCTCCGGGGTCTTCGCCACCGGCGAGGTGCTCGGCCTGGCGCTCGGGTCCTTCGCCTACGGGCTGGTGCTCCAGGCGTTCGGCTACGTCTCCTCCGACACCGGCCACGCCGCCGCCCAGTCCGCCGGTGCCGAGCTCGGCGTGCTGCTCGGCGTCACCCTGTTCCCAGCGCTCGCGACCGCCGGTCTGCTGTTCCTGCACCTCCGCCGACGTACCGCCAGTGCAGCTGATGCCGCATCCGGCGACGTTTCCCCTGTGGTGATGTGACGCGCCGTCCGGGCGATGCTCCGGACGGCGCGTCCCGAACCCCCGGGTCTCCGGGGCGGTTCAGCGATCAGCCGCAGTGCGACCAGCCGGACATCCAGCTGATGCCCTCGAAGGAGCCGCCCCACGAGATGCACGTGTTCGGGGCATAGAGCGTGACCGGGCCGGCGTAGTAGTAGTAATAGCCCCAGTCGGGGGACATCACGAGGTCGCTCTGCCGCTCGATCTGCACCCGCAGGTCGTACCTCGTGGTCCCGTTCGGGCTCCGCACCCAGGTGACAGCACAGTTGGTCGAGCCGTTGTAGAACAGGTAGACGTCGGCCACCGAGCCGAGGGCGTGGTGGTCGATCTGGTGGTAGCTGCTGCCGCAGGCCCCGCTCGGCGTCGTGGCCGCTTCGGCCGGAGCGGCCACGAGCATTGTTCCCGCGACCATGCCCAGAACACTGAGCGCGAGGGCCGCCATCCGCTGTATCTTGCGCATGAATCTCCGTTCATACATGCCTAGTCCGAAACTGCAGCAGGCACGATAGCAGCGACCAAGATCGTCTGAATATGGGTCAGCAAGGTGGCGGGCGATCTTGCCCGCTCGAAGCGGCGCGGCACCCGGGGACTACTCCCGGCGCGCCGCAGCGAAGTCGGTGACGAGGACGGCGACGACGGTCAACACGGCCCCGAGCACGGCCAGCCCGCCGACCGGCCAGACCAGCTCCGCCGCCGGGTGCCGTCCGGCCAGCAGGGTCAACAGCGGGTTGAGCGGCGGCAGTCCTGGCACCAGCGGCAGCACCAGGGCCGAGCCGAGAGCAGCCAGCAGGGAGTACCCGGGGCGGCCGACCACCGGGCGGGAGCAGACCAGGCCGAGGGCGCAGCCGGTGAACGCGGCCGCCGACTGGGCCGCCGCCCCGACCAGCAACTGCATGCCCTGGACGGTGTGTTGCCCCACGATAAGCGGGTAGACCAGGCCGACCACGGTGAGCAGCAGGCAGATCCCCAGCGCCACCAGCGCGTCGGCGACGAACAGCCGTCGTGCGCGGCCGGTGCTCACCACGGCGATCGCCCGGGCCTGGGGCTCGTCGAGGTTGACCACGCTGACCGTCAGCCAGCAGGCGGACAGGAACATCGCACCCGCGCAGACCCCGTAAGCCGAGGTCAGCGGACCGGAATCGCTGCTGGTGAGCACCGTCACCAGGGCGAGGAAAATCAGCACGGGCGGCAGGTACCGCTGCGAGTGCAGCAGCCTGGCCAGCGTGTAGCGGCAGAGCGCGGTCATCGCGACCCACCTCCGCCGAGCCGTCGCAGCCCGAGCACGGTCCAGCCGTTGCGCAGCGCGGTCAGCAGCAGCGCGTCGCAGTCCGGGGCGGCCACCAGGAGGGTGAGCCTGCCGTCCTGCCGGACCACTTCCTGTACGCCCGCCAGCGCCTGCCAGTCCACCGGCTCCCCGCCCGCCAACTCGACCTCACACAGCTGGACTTGAGCCGCGACCGGCAGCACCCGCCCCGAGGCGATCCGGTACGCCCGCGAGGCGGCCGACCGGGCCAGTGCCTCCCGGTGCTCGGTGAAGAGCACCGCGCCACCGGCTGCCGCCACCTCGCCGATCAGGGTCACCAGCGTGCCCTGCGCAGCGACGTCCAGGCCGGACCACGGCTCGTCGAGCACCAGGAGTTCCGGTGGCACCAGCAGGGCCTGGGCGACCGCGACCTTCTGGGCGTTCCCTTTGGAGAGCTCGCGGATCGCGGTACGGCTGCCGCCCACCAGGGCCAGCCGCTCCAGCAGTTCGCCGGCTCGGACGGTGGCTGCCCGGCCGGACAGGCCCCTGATCCGGCCCAGATGCTGAAGGTACGTCAGGGCGGAGAGCCGCTCGTGCGGCGGGAAGCGGTCCGGCACCCAGCCGACCACCTCGGGCCGCCCCGACACCGCGCCCGAGCTGGGCCGGGACAGCCCGGCCACGATCCTGAGCAGGGTGGACTTGCCGGAGCCGTTGCCCCCGGCGACCGAGACCACTTCGCCCGGCGGGAGTTCGAGGTCGGCCTCGACCAGGACCGGGGGCCCGCCCCGGTACACCTTGCCCACCGTCTCCAGACGGAGCACGCGACAACTCCCTCCCGGACCGCCCCGGCGCCCTCCGCCGGGATCACGCGGGATCGTACGCCGCCGGGAGTAGGGGCCGGATGAAGCTCCGCCGATCCCCTTATCGTCCGACCATCGACATATAGCGACGGCAGCTCTATGCTCGGCCCATGACCGAACGTCAACTCCAGGAGCCGACCAGGCTCGTGCTCACCGCGCTGGCCGATGCCCCCCGGCACGGGTACGCGATCATCCAGGAGGTGCTGGCGATCTCGGGCGGCAGCAGCCGTCTGAGCACCGGGACCCTCTACACCGCGCTCGACCGGCTGC
This sequence comes from Kitasatospora sp. Root107, assembly GCF_001424875.1. Taxonomy (GTDB): domain Bacteria; phylum Actinomycetota; class Actinomycetes; order Streptomycetales; family Streptomycetaceae; genus Kitasatospora. The sequence continues at coordinate 197,769 of NZ_LMCT01000008.1, forward strand.
TCCAGCAGGGTCTGGTCCGGATCGAGAGCGAGCAGGTGGTCAGCGGACGGATGCGCCGCACCTTCGCCCTCACCGACCAGGGCCAGGACCTGTTGGCGGAGGAGGTCGGCCGGCTCCGGACGGCCGCCGCCGAGGTCGAACGCCGACTCGCCACTGCGCGACTGCGCCTGAACGGAGCGACCGGATGAGCGCCGTGACGAATGGTTGGGGGAGCGACCACGTCGCCCCGAAGCCGGGCCGTCTGCTGATCGGCCTCTACCCCGCCCGCTACCGGGCCGCCCACGGCGAGGACATCGCCGCGGTCTTCGCCGATGCCACCGAAGGGCAGTCCCGGCGCGCGGTGCTCCGGGAGCGGCGCGACCTCGCCTCGCACGCCCTGCGGCTGCGGCTGCGGATCGGCCCGACCGATCCGGCCGGCCGGGTGCTGGCCGGGGCCGCGCCGGTCGCGCTCGCCCTCGCGGCCGGGTGTGCCCTGGCCTTCCTGCTGCCCAATCTGCGCCCGATGGTCCACGAGATCCGGTACCCGATCCGCGGCCTGGGTCTGCGCAACGCCCTGATGAGTGCGGTCTTCATCCTGGCCTACACCGCGCCGTGGCCGGTCGCCCTCGCGTTCGCCGTCCTGGGCCGCTGGCGGGCCGCCCGGATCGCAGGCGTGGTGGCGACTCTGCTGACCCTCGCTGTGTACGCCACGAACGGCCTGGCTTTTGCGTGGGTGATCGGAGAGATGGCGGCTACGGCCGCGGTCGGCGCGGTCGTGCTCCTGGCACCGTCCGGCCTAGTGGACGTCACGCAGCGCGGCCGGTGGGAAATGGCCGGAATCGCGCTCGCAATCGGGCTCCCGCTGGGCCTGGGAAGGCAGTTCGGGATCGACCTCTCCTGGCGGTTCGACCTGCTGCCGGTCTGGCTGAGCGTGGTGACGGCGGCGGTCCTGCTGGGCCGGCTGTCCGCCCGTCGGCCGGATCGACTCCTGGCCTTTGGTGTCGGGCTCGGAGTGGTGCCCTGGATGATGCCGTTCGCGGCCGCCGTCCTGCACGGGGCGGTACGCATGCCCACTCTGCTCCGCTACGGGGGAGCCTTCCTCGCCCCGCTCGGCGCGGCCGTGGCGCTGGCCGGAGTGGTCCACCTCGCCCGCCGGGTCCGGGCGACCGAACCGTCCGACCCCGCCTGAGAGCCACCGATCGCCGACCGCCCCTGACCTCGCGTCAGGGACGGTCGGCGTGCGTTCAGTTGCTCACGGGACCGGTCCAGCCGGCCGGGACGTGGCCGAGGCGGACCCGTTGCGGGTGGTCGCCGACGGCCGTGGTGGCGGTTCGCAGGCCGGTCGCGAAGTCGATCGCGGTGACCTGGTCGGCGCCGCTCTCGGAGATGATGCAGGACCTGCCGTCGCCGCTCACGGTCGCCCAGTACGGCTTCGAGGCGGGCACCAGCGGCCCTTCCTGCAGGGTGGCCCGGTCCACCACGGTCGCGTAGTCGTCCATGGTGCCCGCCACGCACAGCTTGTCGCCGGCCGGGCTGACCGAGAGGCCGTGGTGCCGGGAGTCGTTCACCCAGCTGGTGCGGTCCTCGCTGGTCGCGGGGTTCTTCGGCAGGGTCTTCACCCGGGTGACCCGGTCGGCGGCGACGTCGTACTCGACCAGGCCGTTGAAGAACGAGACCTGGAAGTAGAGCGCGGAGCCGTCGGGGACGAAGGCGGCCGGCCGGACGGCGTCGGACAGGTCGGGGCGGCCGAACGCGTCCAGCCGTTCGCGCATGTCGATCACCTTGACCGGGGCGTACGTCGTCGCGTCGACCACGGTGATCCTGCGGTCCCCCTTCGTCCAGTCCAGCCAGGGCGCGTCGAGTGCGGTGTTGACCTCGCCGATCGACATGTTCCAGATCCGGGTGCCGCCGTCGGCGAACAGGTTCTCGTGCGGCTTGTCGCCGGTGCGGAACGAGCCGAGCTGCGCGCCGGTCCTGATGTCCAGTACGTGCACGGTGTTCGAGGTGGAGGCGGAGACCGCCACCCGGCTGCCGTCCGGCGAGACCGCCATGTGGTCGGAGCGGTAACCCGACACCGGGAAGCGCCAGTTGATCCGTCCGGTGCCGAGGTCGATGGACACCACGTCGGCGAAGCTCGGCCGGGAGACCACCACCGAGGAGCCGTCCGGCGTCGAGTACATGTCGTCGACGAACTGGTCGTGCCCCTCGCCCGGGCCCAGCCGGATGCCGAGGAAGTAGGCCAGCTTCACCGGGTTGAGGTAGATCTCGGTGAGCCGCTGGTCCTTGTCCGGCACCACGTTCACCCGGCCGATCCTGGCCAGGTCCCCGCCGGAGCGGATCACGTCGGCGGTGCCGTCCCAGTTGTTGCCCACGAACATCACCTCCCGCAGGGCGGTGCCGCCCGGTTCGGCGTTCGCCGTGGCGGCGGTGCCGGTGACCAGCAGGCCGAGCGCGGCCGCGATGCCGCCGAGAGCTCGAACGTGCCGCGGACTGGAACTCCTGGAACGCCTGGATTCGGTGCGGGACATCGCGGCTCCTTCGCCGGTGCACACGGGAAGTCTGAAACGACGGGTAGTCAGATTGGCGCTACTCGACGGTAAGGAGGGCATGGCGGCCCTGGCAAGACCCCGGTACGCGACAATCGGTCCAGGCTGCGAAAGGCGGGGCGGGGCGGTGGGACAGGCCACGGGTACGTACGGCGGCAGGTCGGCGCAGGAGCGGCGGACCGAGCGGCGGGAGCGCTTCCTGGCCGCCGCGCTGCAGCAGTTCGGCGACCGGCCCGGCTACCGGGCGGCCTCGGTGGCGGGGGTGTGCGAGGCGGCCGGGCTGTCGACCCGTCAGTTCTACGAGGAGTTCCGCAACCTGGAGCAGGTGCTCGCGGCACTGCACCTGCTGGTCAACGACCGGACCGAGCAGGCCGTCCTGCGGGTCCTCACCGACACCGCCGGCCTCGGTTTCGAGCAGCGGATCGGTGCCGTGCTGCGCGCCTACATCACGGCCGCCACCGACGACCGGCGCCGGCTGCGGATCGCCTTCGTCGAGATCATCGGCGTCAGCGAGGAGCTGGAGCGCCAGCGGCTGACCCGGCGCTCGCGCTGGGTGGAGCTGATCGTCGCGGAGGCCGAGGCCGCCGTCGGCCGGGGCGAGATCGCGCCCCGGGACTTCCGGATCGCGGCCACCGCGTTCATCGGCGCGGTCAACGGCCTGCTGCACGACTGGACGGCCGGCCAGTTCGAGGCCACCCTCGGCCAGGTCGTCGACGAGCTGGTGGCCCTGCTGCTCGGATCGGTCCGTCGGCCGGGGGCCTGAACACCACGGCGCCACCGGTGGTGTCACCCTGATGTGGATATGGCGCCAACCTGGCTCAACATGCTCCCACCTGCGCAGATGCCCTCGATCGGACCCCCGTGGCGCACCGCCCGCACCATGTAGCGCCACAAGTGGTGCCACATTGGCTCGACATGGCGCCACTCCCGTGCCATGATTACGGCATGGACCTCACCCCGTATGTCGACACCCTCCGCCGCGAGCTCGCGGTGGCTGCCGAAGCCGGCGGCGACGAAGCCCGCGAGCTGGCCGAGCGGCTCACCGCTCCGCTGGAGTCGGCGACCCGGCTGACCATGCTCCACGTGCTCTCCGCGGCGATGGACGAGATCACCCGTGAACTCGCCCCCGGCTCGGTCGACGTACGGCTGCGCGGGCTCGACCCCGACTTCGTGGTGACCCTGCCGCCGGCCGAGGGCAGCGCCCCTGCGGCGCCGACCGCGCCCGTCGAACCGCTGTCGGCTCCGGCCGAGGGTGACGAGGGCGGCACCGCCCGGGTCAACCTGCGCCTGCCTGCCCATCTCAAGGCCCGCGCCGAGGAGACGGCGGCCCGCGAGGGTCTGTCGGTCAACGCGTGGCTGGTCCGGGCGGTGTCGGCGGCGGTCGACGGCGGCACCCGGCCGCGTACGCCGGAGAAGGCCCAGACGGTCGGCCAGGGCTACACGGGCTGGGTCCGCTAACCGCGCCTCCGCCCGCGCACCACTGCACTCGCATCGCGTCACCCACACCACTTCATCCAGAGCCAAGAGGACGGGACAGCCATGCCTTCTTTCGACACTCCCGAACCGATCTCGGTCACCGCGCACGTGGAGGCCGGTTCCATCCAGCTCACCGCGGGCGACCGCCCCGAGACCGTCGTCCAGGTGCGACCCCGCGACCCGAAGAAGGACCGGGACGTTCGGACGGCCGACCAGACCCAGGTCACGTACGCAAGCGGCGTACTGACCGTCAGGACGCCCAAGTCCAACCTGCTCGGCCTCGGCCGCACCGGCACCGTCGACGTGACGGTCGAACTGCCCACGGGCTCGCACATCGACCTGACCGGTGCCTGGACCCAGGTGCTGGGCGAGGGCCGGCTCGGCGAGGTCCGGGTGAAGACCTCCTCCGGCGACGCCCGCCTCGACACCACCGGTCCGCTGCACCTGACCGCCTCGCACGGCTCGATCACCGTCGACCGGGTCGAGGGCAAGGCCGAGATCACCACCAGCTCCGGCAGCATCCGGGTCGGCCTGGTCGACGGTCCCGCCGTCCTGAAGAACTCGCACGGCACCACGACCGTCGGCGCCGCGACCGGCGAGCTGCGGGTGAGCGGCGCCAACGGCGACATCGACATCACCCGGGCCGAGAGCTCGGTCACCGCCACCACCGCCCACGGCACCCTGCGGGTGGGTGAAGTGGCCCGTGGCACCGTCCAGTTGGAGACCTCCTACGGCGCCATCGAGGTCGGCATCCGCGAGGGCACGGCCGCCTGGCTGGACGTCAACTCGGGCGCCGGCCAGGTGCGCAACACGCTCACCGCGTCGGAGAGTCCGGAGCAGACCGAGGACAGCGTGAAGATCCGCGCCCGCACCCGGTACGGCAACATCGACGTGCGCCGCGCCCGGGCCTGACCACCCGCTCCGCCAACTCTCCCGCTCCCCCCGTCACTTCAGCCTCCGAAAGGGAGGACTCCATGCCTTCTTCTGTCATGCCCACGCCCAGGCGGAGCGGCGGCCCGTCGGCACCCGCCGCCGTCACCGCCGTCGGCCTGCGCAAGTCGTACGGCGACAAGGTCGTCCTCGACGGCATCGACCTGCGCATCCCGGCCGGGTCCGTGTTCGCGCTGCTCGGGCCGAACGGCGCCGGCAAGACCACCGCCGTCAAGATCCTCTCCACCCTCATCACCGCCGACGGCGGACAGGCCCAGGTCGCGGGTCACGACCTGGCCGCCGACCCGCAGGCGGTGCGGGCCGCGATCGGTGTCACCGGGCAGTTCTCGGCCGTCGATGGTCTGATCACCGGTGAGGAGAACATGCTGCTGATGGCGGACCTGCACCACCTGTCCAAGGGGGAGGGGCGGCGGGTCGCCGCCGAACTGCTGGCGCGCTTCGACCTGGTGGAGGCGGCCAGGAAGCCCGCCTCCACCTACTCCGGCGGCATGAAGCGCCGCCTGGACATCGCCATGACCCTGGTCGGCAGTCCCCGGATCATCTTCCTCGACGAACCCACCACCGGCCTCGACCCGCGCTCCCGCCACAACATGTGGCAGATCATCCGCGAACTCGTCTCCGACGGCGTCACCGTCTTCCTCACCACCCAGTACCTGGAGGAGGCCGACGAACTCGCCGACCGGATCGCCGTGCTGAACGACGGCAGGATCGCCGCCGAAGGCAGCGCCGAGGAGCTGAAGCGGCTCATCCCCGGCGGACACGTCCGGCTCCGCTTCGCCGACCCCGCCACCTACCGGCTCGCCGCCGCCGCGCTGCGCGAGGTCACCCGCGACGACGACTCCCTCACCCTGCAGATCCCGAGCGACGGCACCCAGCGCGCCCTCCGCACCGTCCTCGACCAACTCGACTCCGCCGGCATCGAGGCCGACGAACTCACCGTGCACACCCCCGACCTCGACGACGTCTTCTTCGCTCTCACCGGCACCGACCAGACCCCCAAGGAGAACGTCCGATGAGCTCCCTCGCCCTCGCGGTCCGCGACTCGTCCACGATGCTGCGCCGCAACCTGCTGCACGCGCGCCGCTACCCCTCCCTCACCCTCAACCTGCTGCTCACCCCGATCATGCTGCTGCTGCTGTTCGTCTACATCTTCGGCGACGTGATGAGCGCGGGCATCGGCGGTGGCGGCGCGGACCGCGCCGAGTACATCGCGTATCTCGTCCCGGGCATCCTGCTGATGACCATCGGCGGCACCCTGGTCGGCACCGCGGTCTCGGTCTCCAACGACATGACCGAGGGCATCATCGCCCGGTTCCGCACGATGGCGATCCACCGCGGGTCCGTGCTCATCGGACACGTCGTCGGCAGCGTGCTGCAGGCACTCATCAGCGTGGTCCTGGTCGGGGCCGTCGGCGTGGCGATCGGCTTCCGCTCCACGGATGCCACCGCCCTGGAGTGGCTGGSGGCGTTCGGGCTGCTCGCGCTGTTCGCCCTGGCCTTCACCTGGATCGCGGTCGGGATGGGCATGGTCAGCCCGAGCGCCGAGGCGGCCAGCAACAACGCGCTGCCGCTGATCTTCCTGCCGCTCATCTCCAGCACCTTCGTCCCGGTCGACGCGATGCCCGGCTGGTTCCAGCCGATCGCCCAGTACCAGCCGTTCACCCCCGCCATCGAGACCCTGCGCGGGCTGCTGCTCGGCACCGAGATCGGCAACAACTGGTGGATCACCATCGTCTGGTGCCTGGGCCTGGCAGCACTCGGCTACCGCTGGTCGAAGGCGGTGTTCAACCGCGACCCGAAGTGACCGGGCCTCCCCCCAACTCGCCCCGCCCCAGGGCGGCGTACGCCGACACCACGTCGGCACACGCCGCCCCGTCGGCGTTCCCGGCCCTGGGCCGGACAGGCCCTGATACTCCAGCCGCAGTTCGTGATCTCGATGGTGAGGGGCAGGGGACACAAGTGGCCAGCGTCGATCATCTGGGCGAGACCGACCACGCCATCGGGGGCGTCCGTTTCTTCTCCGTCTACCCGAGTTCACCGAGACGGAGGGCATCCTCAATCTCGCTGAGCTTCGCGGAGGACACGGCCCCTGCCCGCTCGATCAGGTCGTCCCCGGACACGGTGGTCAGCCACGTACACGGGGTAAAACCCGGACGCGGGAACGCGAACCGCAGCACGCCTTCAAAGGGCAGCCCTTCCGCGGCGCCCACTTCCACTTCGACGCCCAGGCCGCTGATGTCGAAGCCCGCCGGAGCGACGACCTGCATCCCCCGGAACCCGGAGGNCGAGACGGAGGGCATCCTCAATCTCGCTGAGCTTCGCGGAGGACACGGCCCCTGCCCGCTCGATCAGGTCGTCCCCGGACACGGTGGTCAGCCACGTACACGGGGTAAAACCCGGACGCGGGAACGCGAACCGCAGCACGCCTTCAAAGGGCAGCCCTTCCACGGCGCCCACTTCCACTTCGACGCCCAGGCCGCTGATGTCGAAGCCCGCCGGAGCGACGACCTGCATCCCCCGGAACCCGGAGGCGTCGTCTCCTGAGAGCAGTACGACCAGCCGCCGCTCGTCGAACTCGACCCACCAGACTTCGCCACGTTGCACATGTCCTCCTGATACAGGACGGCAGGCGGACGCTGCACGACCCTGACGCGCTGTGGAGACGGGTGCGGTCACCGTTGATCATCGGTGTGTGAAGACTGAAGATCACGCAGTGGCCGCAGGTCACAGCGTAGACCCTGCCCGTTGGCAGGAGGCGTTCGAGGGCCTGATGAGCCGGGATAGCGGGACGGTTCAAGCGGGTCGAACCCCGGCGCCGCGCAAGCCAGTTGACGCTCGGGCTTATGTCGGACCTGCCGCGCAAGAACTGCTGGACCATCGCCGAATGGGCCGGGGAGGCCACACCGGACGGCATGCAGCACCTGCTGGGCGGGCCAAGTGGGACGCCGACCAGGCACGCGACGACCTGCGCGAGTACGTGGTGGAGTACCTGCACGACGAGCAGGCGGTGCTGGTGGTCGACGAGACCGGGGACCCGAAGAAGGGCACCGGCACGGTCGGTGTCCAGCGCCAGTACACCGGCACCGCGGGCAGGATCGAGAATGCCCAGGTCGCCGTCTACTTGGTCTACGCCGGCCGGCGCGGGCACGCCGCAGTGGACCGAGAACTGTACGTCCCGCGCTCCTGGACCTCCGACCCCGACCGCTGCCGGGACGCCGGACTCGACCAGGACACCGCGTTCGCGACCAAGCCGGAACTGGCCGCCCGCATGGTCGCCCGGTTCCTGGACGCCGGTCACCGGGCCGCATGGGTCGCGGGGGACGAGGTCTACGGTGTACCCGAAACTACGTACTGCGCTGGAGGAACGTGGCACCGGCTACGTTCTCGCGGTGGCCTGTTCGCACGAAGCCGCCACCGGGGCCGGGAAGTTCCGCGCGGACATCCTGGCCAAGAAGGTACCCGAGCGGGCCTGGCAGAAGTTGTCCGCCGGGACCGGAGCGAAGGGTCACCGCTTCTACGACTGGGCTGTCATCGACCTCGTCGGTAGTCGACCCGAGCGGGCCGAACGAACCGGCCGTGGACCGCCGTTGCGGCAGGCCGGGGACTTCCCGAAACGGACCGTACCGCAAGCGCCGATCACGTCACGAGCTCTTCCGCTCAGCGGCCCGGCTGAGGGAAGGTCCGGGTCGCGAGAACCGCGCAGGCCACCGCCAGCGGCAACTCGGCGAAGACCGCCATCAGCACCGCCAGCTTGAAGTCCGAGCCCGGGGCAGCCGTCATGGTGTCGAACCAGGCGTCGACCAGCAGCAGGGCCGAGGTCGCGGCGGAGGTCAGGCAGGCCCGGCAGTTGCCGCGCCTGAGGAGCAGTCCGGTGGAGAGCAGGCCGAGCGCCTGAAAGCTGTCCAGACCCGTCCACGTCCAGGCCCAGTGCGAGGCCTGAGCGGTGGTCGGCAGCCCGGTGTGCAGGAAGACCAGCCAGGGAATCATCGCCAGCCCGAGCACGGTGAGGACCGTGGCCGCCCGGCGAAGCAGCAGGGGGAACGTCGAAGCGGCCGCGGCCTTCGGAAGGATCCGCGGGACACCGGAGCCCGAATCGTCGTCCCCGCGGACCAGACGGACCGAATGAACGCCGGTCAGCTGAGTGCTCGCCATGACACCTGACTCCCTCCCGTGCCCGCCCCTCGGGCACAACATCAGCATGTCGTTCGCGCACGCCCGAGGCAGTAGCGCTCCTATCCGACTTGATGGTGGTGGTGGGTACACCTTCCGCATCCCGGCGACACTGCGAGGAGATCCGGCCCGCCCCGCCAGAACCAGTTCGAATGCTGATCGATTTCCCTGCCCAGGGGCCGTCTGGCACTCCAGCTGTAGATCTTGATCACGACTGTTGGACGGCCTGACGTTGCTAGTGGCCGCTCCGTGCTCGGGCCTGGTGTCGTCGGCGCCGGCATGACCAGCGATGCCAGGTGGTCCAGCGGCGGGCCTGGTGCTCGTCCAGGCCGGTCAGGCCCTTCGCGGACTGGAAGGTCTCCTCCACCGTCCAGCGGCGCCCGGCCACCCTGACCAGGGAGCTCAAAGGAACGGGTCCAGCCGAGTAGCAACGGTAGAAGGCGAGTTCGCCGGTGCGCCGGTTGCGTCGAATGAGCTACGACCGGTGGCCCGCGCTGCTCGCCGATCTACAGCTGGTACTAGGTTCACCATGAGATCGGGTACAGGTTTCATGGCACCGTCCTCCTGCGGTGCCCTAGCGTCGTGCCATGACGATTCCAGCCGGAGTGAGACGCACGGTCCTCCGGGCGCAGCGGGACACCGGCTTTCTTGCCGCTGGTGTGCTGCCGCACCTGGCGCTGGTGCCCGTGTGGGCCTGGGCGGCGGCGACTACCGCCAGGACGGGGAACTGGCTCCTTACGGTTTCCATGTCGGCCGCCCTGGTCCTGCTCGGCACCCCGGTGCTGACGGCCGTTCAGCGGGCTCGCTACCGGGTGCTCATCGGTGTGGACGTCCCCCGGCTCACCCCCACCGCGCCGGAACAATGGACGTGGGCCTCGACCGCCCGGTGGCTCGCGGCGACGCGGCCTTGGCGCAAGATCGGCTACCACCTCCTGCTGGGCCCGCTGCTCGCGCTGCTGGAGCTGCTGGTGCTCGCGGTGGCAGCGGCGTGCCTGGCGGGCGTCATCGCCTACGCCTGGTCATGGGCGCTGCCAACCGGAATCCGCCAGGACTGGTTCGGCTACCTGATCCAGCTGCCGGCTTACACAGCGGCTGGACTCCTCCTCCTGTGCGCCTTGCCGTGGACCGCGCGGGCAGTAGCCCGGGCCGAGGCGCGGCTGGCGTTGGGCCTGCTCGGGCCCAGCCGGGCGCAGCGACTCCAGGAGCGGGTCGATCAGCTGGCCGTGAGCCGGACCGACTTGATCGAGGCCGTCGACGCGGAGCGCCGCCGGATCGAGCGCGACCTGCACGACGGCACCCAGCAGCGGTTGGTGTCTCTCGCGGTCAACCTGGGTCTGGCCATTGCCACCCGCCCGGACCTACCGAGTGATGCCCGCGAGGTGATCGCGAGAGCGCACCTGGAGGCGAAGGAGGCGATCGCCGAACTCAATGACCTGGTGCGGGGGCTGCACCCGGCTGTGCTCGAAGACCGAGGTCTGGACGCGGCGTTGTCCGGGCTGGCTGCCCGCACGCCCCTGCCGGTGCGGCTGCGGGTCAATCTGGAGGAGCGGGTGGCGCCCAACGTGGAGTCAGTCGCGTACTTCGTGATCTCTGAGGCGCTGACCAATGCAACGAAGCACGCCAACGCGATGCGTGCAGAGGTGATAGTCCGTCAGGTCGGCGAGGTGCTGCGAGTGCGCGTTACCGACGACGGGCTGGGCGGTGCCGACGCCGCCGCCGGCACGGGGCTGACCGGGCTGGCCAAGCGGGTCGGCTCCCTCGACGGGGCCTTCCACGTCAGCAGCCCCGTTGGCGGGCCCACCACCATCACCGCGGAGCTGCCGTGCGCGCGGTGATCGCCGAGGATTCGGTGTTGTTGCGGGTCGGCCTGATCAAGGTGCTGGAGACGGGCGGGTTCCAGGTCGCCGCGGAAGCCGCCGACGCGGAGGGGCTGTTGGCGGCAGTGGCGGAGCACCGGCCCGAACTTGCCTTGATCGACGTCCGGATGCCGCCTGGCTTCACCGACGAGGGGGTGCGGGCGGCGATGGAGATCCGTCGGCGCTGGCCGGGGACGCCGGTGGTGCTGCTTTCGCAGTACGTGGAGGAGCGGTACGCGGCTGACCTGCTGTCTGCGAACACCAGCGGTGTGGGCTACCTGCTCAAGCAGCGGGTTGCCGATGTCGCCGACTTCGTGGCGGCGGTCCGGCGAGTGGCGGACGGGGGCACGGCCCTGGACCCGCAGGTCGTCGCCCAGTTGCTGCTGCGGCGCGACAGCGACCCGCTCGCGCGGCTGACCCCCCGCGAACGGGAGGTGCTCGGCCTGATGGCCGAGGGGCGCTCCAATGCCGGCATCGCGCAGGCGCTGGTGGTCAGCGAGAGCGCCGTGGCGAAGCACATCAACAACATCTTCGCCAAGCTTGACCTGCCCGTGGTCGACGCGGACCACCGCCGCGTCCTGGCCGTGCTGCGGTTCCTCGGAGTGTCCCGGGCCTGACGTTCCCATCCGTGATCACGATCTACGGCTGGAGTACTAAGACGGAGGGTCTAAGCCCGTACGCCGGTGATCTCGGCGAACGCAGCCGTCCCCGAGTAGCCGATCAGGAAGCCGATCAGCAGCCCGCCCCAGAAGTCCTCGACGGTGACGAACGACTGCGCCTCGGACTTCCGCGCCGCGAAGACGATCGCCGCGCCACTGAGGATCACGGCGAGGACGAGCGAACCGATGGCGGTGCCGAGCTGCTGTTCGACCAGCGCGTTCAACGTGCGGGCGTCCTGGACCGACCGGCCGATGCTCCCCACGGCGCCGCCGAGAGCGCCTCCGGCCATCACGTTCCACAGGGCGGCCTTGAGCGGCACCGTGAGCGAGGTGGTGTTGGAGAAGACCCGCCGCCGATGCTGCCCGTCGCTCGGCCGGTCCGGCCGTGCGTCGCCGACCAGCCCCTGATGCGGCATCAGTCCGTAGATGACGGTGACCTGCAGGTGGTAGCTGGCCGGGACGAAGAACGGGCTGCGCCCGGTGCCGAGGCGGATGGTCCACACATCGGTGCACCCGGGCTCCAGTGCGGTGCCCTTCGGCAGCGAGCCGACCAGCGGTACCCGCTCCCGGCCGCTCGTCAACGGGTCGTACACATTGACGACGGAGTCGTCGTTGGCGGTGATGTGCAACTGCCGTGCCCGGCCGTGGAGATTGACCACGGCGTTCTCGTTCGCGGTGAGGTGGAGCTGGCCGGTGCCGCCGTGCAGGAGGGCCAGGTCCCGCTCGTGCTCCTCCTCCAGCCTGCCGAGTGCATCGACGATTCGGTGCTGCTCCGCGTGGTCCGCGGCGCCGAGCTGCGTCAGTTCCCGTTCGAGCGAGGCTCGTTCGGCGTCCCGCTGTCGGATCGCCGTCCGCAAAGCCTCGGCATCCGGTTCGGCGGCGTCGGCAGGCTGCTCCGACTCCGGTGCCCGCCACGACAGTTGGGTGGGCAGGCTCAGCTCGACCGAGTCGATCCACACGGGCACCGCGAACGGGTTCTTGACGTGCAGATAGACGGTGAAGTCCGTGCCCGAGTAGACCTGCGGGACGGAGAGATCGACCGTGAGGTCGAGCAGACCGAGCTGGGACGGTTCCGGCAGAGGAGTGGCCACCCGTTCAGGCTAGCGCCGGGCCCAACTGCCGGTGGCCGCAACGGAGAACAGCCGTGGCGTACGGGTCAGTCCGGGTCGTTCTCGTACGCGTTCTCGGTCCACGGGCGGAGCTTCTCCGGGTTGCGGACCGCCCAGATGCCGGTGATGCGGTCGTCGGTGAGGCTGAACGCCGCCACCGTCACGGTGACACCGGCCAGTTGGGCGACCAGGCCGGGCCGGCCGTTGACCGTTCGCTCCAGGAGCGTCAGGCCGGGGGCGATGTCGGCGATGTGGATCAGGTACTGGGCGATGAGCGCGCTGCCCTCGACCGGGCGGAGGACGGTACCGACCATGCCGCCGCCGTCGGCGGTCATCGTGGCGTCGGGGTCGAGGAGGTCGACGAGGGCCCTGATGTCCTTGGCCTCCCACGCGGTCTTGAACTGCCGTACCAGAGCGGCCTGTCCGGTCATCGGAACCACTGGGGTCCGGGCGTCGCGGACCCGCCGACGGGCCGAGGTCGCCAGCTGGCGGCAGGCCGCGGGGGTCCGGCCGACGATGTCGGCGATCTCGGGGAAGGGGTACCGGAAGACGTCGTGCAGGATGAACGCCACGCGTTCGGCCGGCGTCATCGACTCCAGGACGACGAGGAAGGCCATGTTCACCGACTCGTCCAGGGTGATCCGGTCGGCGGGATCGTCCGCCGAAGCACCGCCGCCCGCCGGCCCGCCGAACCACTCCGTACGGTCGGGCAGCGGCTCGGGAATCCAGGCGCCGACGTAGCGTTCGCGCCGGGCCCGCGCGGAGCCGAGCACGTCCAGGCAGATCCGGCCGGCCACCGTGGTCAGCCAGGCGCCGGGCGAGGCGATGGCCGCCTGCTGGGACGGTGACATCGCGTACCAGCGGGTGTAGGTCTCCTGCACGGCGTCCTCGGCCTCGGCGAGTGAACCGAGCAGCCGGTAGGCGAGGTTGGTCAGGTGGCTCCGCTCGCCGACCACCGCGCTCAGGGCTGCTTCGGACCGGCGGTCGTGTACTGCCTCGGACGTACTCATGGCTGCGACCGCTCCCCGATTTCTGCTCGCCGACGTCCGATCCCGGCAGCTCGCCTCAGATTTCGCGGGCCCACGTCGTCGGACTACCGAGACACTACCGATCACCGCCGTGAGGCGGACGAGAGGGACCACATCATGGGCCGAGACCGTCCAGGAGTGTCAGCGCCTGCGGGCGACCGTCACCCCGTCGCGCAGCGGCAGCATGACCGCCTCCACCCGGGGGTCGGCCGCGACGAAGGCGTTGAGCTCGCGGACCGCCCGGTGGTCCGCGCCGTCGAAGGCCGGGTCGAGGACGCGGCCGCCGAGGAAGACGTTGTCCAGCACGATCAGGCCGCCCGGGCGGAGCCGGGGGACCAGCTCCTCGTAGTAGGCGGGATAGCCGGCCTTGTCGGCGTCCACGAAGGCAAGGTCGAGCTCGGGCTCGGCCGGCAGCGCGCGCAGGGTCTGCAGGGCGGGCGCGATCACCAGGTCGATCCGGTCCGCGACGCCGGCCCGCTCCCAGTGGCGGCGGGCGATCGCGCCCCACTCCTCGTTGACGTCGCAGGCCAGCAGGCGGCCGCCGTCGGCCAGGCCGCGGGCGATGCAGAGCGAGGAGTACCCGGTGAAGACCCCGACCTCGACGGCACGGCGGGCGCCGACCAGCCGGGTCAGCATGGTCAGGAACGCGCCCTCGTCGTGCGAGACCTGCATCCGGGAGGCCCCGCCGGTGAGGGCCCGGGTCTCGGCCTCGAGATCGCGCAGCACCTGGTCGGCGGGGGTGCAGTGGGCGAGCACGTACTCGGCGGCCACGGGGTGGGTGGTCTCCACGCTGTCCCCGCCGTACGGGCTGCTCCACTCGATGATCGAGGGCCCGTCCAGCTGCCGGGTGACGGTGCGTCGGATCTCCTCCAGGGAGCCGAGGTCGGGGGCGGTGGCGGTCAGCTCCAGGGCGTCGGCCGTGACCGTGAACGTGCAGGCGCCACCTGCCGGCGCGAGCCCGTCCACGAGGAGGGCGGCGCGGAGGAGGTCGGCTCGGTCGGTGGCGATCCGGGCGGTGGAGATGGGCACGGTGCTTCCCTTCGGAGGAGAGGCAAGCGTCGAGAGATGCCAACGCTTTCGATGCGAGCAGTCTGCGGCGAGGCGAGCCTGGTTGTCAAAGCGTTGACTTCCATGGACACTTTGCGCATGGAACGCCCCGAGGACGACGAGCCGCTGGTGCTGGACTCCCCCGCGCACTTCAAGGCGCTCGGCCACCCCGCCCGCCACAGGATGGTCAACGCGCTGCGCCAACGCCCGGCCACGCTGAGGCAGTTGGCCGAGGCCACGGGCCTCGCCAAGGGCACCGTCAGCCACCACGTCCGGGTCCTCCAGGAGGCCGGGCTGGTCCGGATCGCCGAGACCCGGCAGGTGCGGGGCGGCACCGAGCAGTACTTCGCCCTGGTCAGCCGCGGCTTCCGACTCCCCGAGGGCCAGGGCGGCGGTGCCCGCTTCCTGGTGGAGGCCGCCCTCGCCGAGATGCTGCCTGAGCAGGACGACACCACCCACACCCGCCTCAGCCACCTCTGGCTCACCTCCGAGCAGGCCCGCGACCTCGCCCGGTCGATCGAGACCGGCGCCCCTCACCCTGCCCAGGACCCGGCCCACGGCGAAGCCTTCGGGCTGCTCGTCAGCCTCTACCGCGCCGACATCCCCCGCTTGGCCACGGACGGCGGCTGACGGAGCACCAACAGAAAGTCGTACCCGGGTGCAACCGAACGTCCACCCGGAACGTGCAGCATGTGGGCCCGCCTGTGCAGCGGGCCGTCCACCGTCCTGGGAGCCCTCTTTGAAGAAGCGTCACCTCGCCGCCACCACCGCCCTGGCCTGCGTGGCTCTCGCGCTGACCGCCTGCAGTTCCGCCAAGACCCCGGTGGCGGCCGGTGACTCCAAGGGATCAGCCACCGCGCCCTCGGCCGGCAGCAGCGCGAGCCCCGGCGGCGGCCCGACCACCTCGACGCCCAGCTCGACCGCCACACCAGCGGCCGAGTCCTGCGGCGGTTCGGAGAAGGAGAGCGACGTCACCGGCGTGCTGACCAACCTGGACAAGACTGCCGCCCCGCGATGGTCCGGCGTCATCAAGCTCACGAACGTCTCCAAGAGGCCGTGCAAGCTGTACGGCCCGGCCGACGTGCGCACCGACGGGGCGGGCACCTTCACCAAGCTGGTCACCGGCGTGCTGGGCGACGTGCAGTTCGTCACCGACCCGGCAAAGGCGACCGTGCTCCAGCCGGGCGAGTCGCTCTACCAGGCCGTCAGCTGGCTCTCCTCCCCGCCGACCGCGCCCAACGCCAGCTGCACCACCGGCAACCAGCTGGCCCTGTACCGGAACGAGGGCGCGATCACCATCTCCGTCCCGGTCAAGGACGCCCGCTTCTGCCCGGCCAAGGACATCGGCTCCCCGCAGGTCATGATCGGTGCCCAACTGACCGTCGAGGCCCAGGCCACGGCCCAGCTCCAAGCCTTCAGCACCAAGAAGTGACCGGGCGTCACTCTTAGGACAACAGCCGGTGCGGCCCGACCGTCCACCCGAGCAGGCGGTGCGCGGTGCCGCCCTCGGCTGTGCCGTCGTCCTCGAACTCCCCGCCGGCGGCGACCAGGACCAGCCCGGTCACCGCCGGGGTGAGTCGGGTCGGGTGGTCCGCAATGAACGAGTCGATGGCCGCCTCGCGGGCTTGCGGTGCGCAGAGCGACAGGTGGAAGAGCAGCTGCCGCCAGGCGAAGGCCGCGTTCTTCACGGTGGCCAGCGGGTGCGGGAGTTGCCCGGCCCGGGTCACCAGTCGGCAGGTGGTGTCGAAGGCGCGCCTGGCCAGCACCTCCCACCCGTCGGCGGGGGTGATGCCGACGGCCCCGACCAGGGTGGCCAGGTTGTGGGTGGTGAGGATCTGGGCCTGCTCGATGACCGTGCCGTTGGCCGCCACCGACCAGGAGGACGCGGGGCGGCCCGCCCGCTGTCCGCACAGGGCGGAGAAGCCGGACGAGGTGACGGAGCGGCGGCCGCGCACCGACTCGTCCGCGGGCATGGCGCGCACGGCCGCGTAGTCGATGCCGAAGTACCGCTCGTAGAGCGTCCCTTCGAGCAGGTCGGCGGCGACCTTGGCGGCCGCCAGGTACTTCGGGGTGAAGGTGCCCATGAAGATGTCGGCGGCCAGCTCCTCCACGAACGGCACACTGAGGTCGGTCCGCCGGGCCAGCGCCGCGAGCTCGCTCACCAGGGGGTTGGGCAGGATGGTGCCGGGGAAGGCGTTGACCGCCAACCCGCCCAGCCGCCGCAGCAGGGCGAGTTCACGCCCGCCCGCGTCACCGCCGGTGCCCCGGTGCGGCTCGATCGCCCGTACCCAGGGCAGTTCCCCGGCCCGTACCTGGTGCGCATGGTCGAGCAGCAGCAGCGAGCGCCGTCCGGCGAACGCCCGGTGGTGGGCCGCCGCCAGGGCGCCGAGCGCGTGGTCCCGGTGCGCGTCCGCCTCGGCTGCGGCGGCCAACTGCGGTGCCAGCCCGGCCAGTACCTCGGCCGACTGCACCAGGCCACGGTCGATCAACGTCTCGACCGGGGCGCTGGTGGCGGCCAGTACCGGCCGGTGCAGCGCGGACGGGAACGCGGTGCCGACCGGGATACCGCCACCCCGGCCCTCGGTCGGTCCTGTCTCGGCGAGCAGGGCCGCCGGATCGGCCAGTCCGTCGGAGCGGGGCAGCTCGGCGAGCCGGGCCAGCAGCACCTGGGCCAGCGCGTGGTGGGACGGCTGGGCGGCCTGCTCGGCCTGGGCCCGGCGCAGCGCCGTGTGCCGCTCGGAGCCGGGCAGACCGCGCCGCTGCACCATCGACTCGACCGCGCACCGCAGCAGTCCGGCTGTCCGCGCGGGCAACTCCTCCCCGGCGACGGTCAGTTCCAGTGCGGAGCGGAGCGCGCCGAGGTTCTTCCGGGGATTGCGGTGCTTGCCGCAGAGCAGGTGCTCGGCGGCCAACAGGCGGTACCGTCCCAGGAGTTCGGCTCCCTGCCGGTGCCAGTGCGGACCCGGGTCGTGGCTGCCCACCCGGCCGGTCGGCCCGGTGGTCTCCAGCCAGTGCGCCAGTAGCTCGTCGGAGAACGGCAGCCAGACCGTCATCGCCTCGCGCTGGGTCTCCACCTGGCGGTTCGGGCCGCGCCGCTCGAGGGCGGCGATGGTGTCCCCGACGGTCTGCCGGTGCACGGCGTCGGTCCCGGGCGCCGGGCCGTCGCCGGTCGGCGGGGTGAACCGCAGCCGGGCCGCGAACGGCGCCAGTACGGCGACCAGTTCGACGGCGGCGTCCTGCTCACCGGCCCGGACCAGCCAGGCCACCGTGAGCAGCGCGGCCTCCTCCGGCACCGTCACCCGGTAACGCCCGCTGTCCAGCAGCTCCCAGAGCCGGGCCAGCCCGGCCTCGGTGAGCGAGTACGCGAACAGCTCGGCCCGGTCCGCCGGGATGTCGGCTGCCCGGCAGGCCTCGGCCTCGTACGGCTGGAGCGGTCCTTCGGCGCAGGCTCGGCCGCTGGCGAACCCGCCCTGCAGCACCTCCGGGGTGACCCACGCGGGCAGCCCGGCCACCGGGGTCCGGCTTCCGATCCGCAGGCTGCCGTCCTTCATGCCGGCCAGTGTCGCCCGCCACCGGTCGAGGCGGCCTTCCGCCCGGGAGCGGGTGGCGGCATCGGGGTGGGAGAGCGCGGTCGTGAAGGCCCGGGCCAACTGCCCGTGGGCGTAGCCGGCGGAGACGGTGACGGTCGGGTGCTGCTGATCAGCGTTGATGTCCATGGCCGACGTGGCGGGTCCTGCCCCCGCGCCCTCCGGAACCAGAGTCCGGTGCTCTTGCTGACTGAGCTACACGCCGCTGCCCGCCACCCTACGGAGCGGCCCGGGAGCGGACAACGCGATATCTCCGGGGACGACCGGGCCGAACGAGGGCCCTATCCGGCCTCACTCGTGCGGAAGGTGCGCCGGTAGGCAGCGGGTGTGGTGCGCAGGGCCTCGTGGAAGCGCCGGCGCAGATTGACGGCCGAGGAGAGCCCGACGCGGTGCGCGATGGTCTCCACCGGCAGGTCGGTCTCCTCCAGCAGTGCCCGGGTGGCGGCGAGCCGCCGGTCCAGCAGCCAGCGACCGGGGCTGATGCCCAGCTGCTCGGTGAAGCGCCGGGTCAGCGTGCGGGCCGAGACCTGGGAGTGCGCCGCCATCTCGGCGACGCTGACCGGCTGGTCCAGCCGGGCGGCCAGCCACTCCAGCAGCGGGGCCAGTGAGTCGGCGACCGGTCCTGAGGTGGGCAGTTCGGCGTACTGCAGCTGGCAGCCCTCGCGGTGCGGCGGCATCAGCATCTGACGGGCCGTCCGCATCGCGTACGCGGCGCCGTGATCGGTGCGCACCAGGTGCAGGCAGAGGTCCACGCCGGCTGCCGACCCCGCGCTGGTGGCGACGTCGCCGTGGTCCACGTAGAGCACCGCGGGGTCGACCAGGACCTGCGGGAACCGGGCGGCCAGCTCGGCGGCCTGCGCCCAGTGGGTGGCGGATCGCCGCCCGTCCAGCAGTCCGGCGGCAGCGGGCACGAAGGCACCCGAGCAGATGCTGACGATCCGTGCGCCGCGCCGGTGCGCCCGGCGGACCGCTTCGAGGACCGCTGCCGACACCTCGGTGCCGGGCGCCTGCTGCCAGCCGGGGACCACCACGGTGTCCGCGCGCTCCAGCGCGTCCAGCCCGGCCGTCACCAGCAGGTCGTAACCGGACTGGGTGCGCACCGGGCCCGGGTGTTCGGTGCAGACCTCGAACGCGTAGCGGGCGGGTGTCGCCAGGCGGTGGTCGCCGAACACCTCGGTCGCGCAGGCCAGCGGGAAGGTCGACTGCGGCGGCTGCAACAGGGCCACCACCCGGTGCGGCGGCGGGGAATTCGGCAGCGAACGAGACGTCATGGCGCGAAAGTACCCCATCATGTCGTTCCGGACACTGGGACGGCCAAGTGGTCCAGACCAGGATCTCTGCTGTGACCACGACGCATGCTCAGATCCGGACCGATCCGCCCACCGCCCGGCCCCCGCTGTGGGACCGGCGCTTCACGCTCTTCTTCACGGCCCGGACGGTCTCGCTGCTCGGCGACGCGATGATGCCGGTCGCCGCCGCGCTCGCGGTCGGAGCGCTCTACGGGATCTCCGGGGTCGGCGTCGTCCTCGGCACCTGGACCGGGACGTTCGTCCTCCTGGTCCTGTTCGGCGGAGTCTTCGCCGACCGGTTCGGCGCGCGTCGGATGATGGTCGGCGCGGATCTCGCCCGGGTGCTCACCCAGGGGGTGCTGGCCGTCGCGTTCTTCGCCGGGCCGCCGCCGTTCTGGCTGTTGGTGACCACGGCCGCGTTGGCGGGTGCGGCCGTCGCGATGTTCCTGCCGGGGGCGAACGGGATGGTCCCGTCGGTCGCCCGTGAGCCACAGCGCGCCAACGCCACGCTCAAGGTGGCCGACGCGATCGCCCAGCTGCTCGGCCCGGCCCTGGCGGGGCTGCTGATCGCGCTCACCGGCGCCGGGGCCGTGTACGCGATCGACGCCGGCACCTTCGCGCTCAGTGCCCTGTGCCTGGCGCTCGTCCGGGTCGCCCCCACCGGCGTCGACTCCGTTCAGCCAAGCCGCAGTTCACTCCGTCGCGAGCTGCGTCAGGGCTGGCGGGAGTTCCGCGCCCGCACCTGGATGTGGGCGGTGATCCTGATCTGGGTGGGCTTCGGCGTGCTGCTCTTCGGCCCGCTGGTGCCGCTGGGCTCGTCGCTGGTCGGCGCTCGGCTCGGCTCGAACGCCTATGGCCTGGCCGTCTCCTTCCTCGGCCTGGGAACGGTGCTCGGCGGCCTGCTGGCGATGCGGCTGCGTCCGGCCCGGCCGCTGGCGGCCGGCGCGGCGGCGATGATGCTGTACACCGTGCTGCCGCTCGGCCTGGCGCTGGGCGCCGACCTGCCGGTGCTGCTGGCGAGCCACCTCGTCGGCGGCGGCGGGTTGGCGTTCTGGTCGGTGATGTGGGCCACCAGCGTGCAGACCCACACCCCGGCCGCGACACTCAACCGAGTCTCCGCGTACGAGCTGGCCGGCTCGGTGTCCGGCATCGCACTCGGCCAGCTGCTGGCGGGGCCCGCCATCGCGCTGGCCTCCCCGGAACGGCTGCTGCTGATCTCGGCGGGCGCCTGCCTGGCCGGCTGCCTGGCGCTACTCGCGATCCCGGCGGTCCGCACGTTGTGCCGCCACACGGATGCGGTTCGCCTGCCGCCTCAAGCTGCGCATGTAATTACCTGATATGCGTGCCATGCGGCATTCGTTCCGGATATCTTGACGATCCCTTAACGCTTGTCCTAACGGGCCCTTGACAGTTCCGATGACCCGGCCCGACCTGCGCAAACGGCGGGTCCGGCGGGGTTTTCGGTCCCCAGCGACAGATCTCCCCGCGCCTTACGCTCGCCCGTGTGTTCAATCTGCCCCAGGCGCTCAAGCGCCTCGTGATCGGCAAGGCCATGCGCAGCGAGGAGCTGGGCGAGACCCTGCTCCCCAAGCGGCTGGCGCTGCCGATCTTCGCTTCCGACCCGCTCTCCTCGGTGGCCTACGCCACCCAGGAGATCCTGCTGGTGCTCACCGTCGGCGGGACCGCCTTCCTCTACCTGACGCCTTGGATCGCGCTCGCGGTCGTGGCGCTGATGGTGGTCGTGGTGCTGTCGTACCGTCAGGTGGTGCACGCCTACCCGAGCGGTGGCGGCTCCTACGAGGTGGCCTCCAAGAACCTCGGGCCCAACGCCGGCCTGGTGGTGGCCGCCTCGCTGCTGGTCGACTACGTGATGACGGTCGCGGTGTCGGTCGCCTCGGGCGTGGCGAACATCATCTCCGCGCTGCCGAGCCTGGCCGACCACCGGGTGGTGCTGGCGGTCGGCTTCGTGGCCGTGCTGACGGCGATGAACCTGCGCGGCGTCCGGGAGTCCGGCAACGCCTTCGCCGCGCCGACGTACCTCTTCATCGGTGCCATCCTGCTGATGATCGTCACCGGCCTGATCCGGCTGGCACTCGGGGACGCCCCGGTGGCCGAGAGCGCCCAGTACGGGGTCACGCCCGAGCACGGCAAGGACGCGCTGGCCGGGGTCGCGCTGCTGATGCTCGGCCTGCGGGCGTTCGCCTCCGGCTGTACGGCGCTGACCGGCGTCGAGGCGATCTCCAACGGGGTGCCCGCCTTCCGGTCCCCGAAGTCGAAGAACGCCGCGAGCACGATGGCCGTGATGGGCATCACCGCGATCGTGATGTTCGCCGGCATCACCGCGCTCGCGCTGATCTCGGACGTCCACATCACCGAGGACGCCTGCCAGTTGACCGGCTACGCCGACTGCGCCACCACGCCGCAGCAGACCGTGATCGCCCAGCTCGCGGCGGCGATCTTCGGCGGCAGCGACAGCATCCTGTTCTACGTGATCCAGGCCGCTACCGCGCTGGTGCTGATCCTGGCGGCGAACACCGCGTTCAACGGTTTCCCGCTGCTGGCCTCGATCCTGGCCGAACACCGTTACCTGCCACGGCAGATGCACACCCGGGGCGACCGCCTGGCGTTCTCCAACGGCATCATCGCGCTGGCCGTGGTGGCAGGCGCCCTGCTCTGGCTCTACGACGCCGACGTCACCAACCTGATCCACCTCTACATCCTGGGTGTCTTCACCTCCTTCACGCTGTCCCAGATCGGCATGGTCCGGCACTGGAACCGCCTCCTGGCCACCGAGACGGACGGCACCGTACGGGGCACCGCCCAGCGGGCCCGGGTGATCAACGCGCTGGGCGCGGTGGTGACCGGTCTGGTGCTGGTGATCGTGCTGGCCACCAAGTTCACCCAGGGCGCCTGGCTGGCTGTGCTCGCGGCCGTCGCGCTGTGGGTGATGATGCGCGGTATCCGGCGCCACTACGACCGGGTGGCCGAGGAGTTGTCGGTGGAGGACCCGCGCGAGGAGTCCGCCAGGCCGTCGAACGTGCACGGCATCGTGCTGGTCTCCAAGCTGCACAAGCCGACCCTGCGCGCGCTCGGCTACGCCCAGGCCTTCAAACCGGACACCCTGGAGGCGCTGACCGTCGAGGTGGAGAAGGACTCCACGGCCGAACTGCGGGCGCAGTGGGACGAGTTCGACGTCCAGGTGCCGCTCAAGGTGCTGGACTCGCCGTTCCGGGAGATCACCAAGCCGGTCGTCGGCTACGTCCGCTCCGTCCGCCGGAGCAGTCCGCGCGACGTGGTCGCGGTGTTCATCCCGGAGTACGTGGTCGGCCACTGGTGGGAGAACCTGCTGCACAACCAGTCCGCGCTGTGGCTCAAGAGCCGACTGCTCTTCACCCCCGGCGTGATGGTGATCAGCGTCCCCTGGCAGCTCTCCTCCGCCCCCCGGGCCGACCGTCCGGCCCGCCGTGCGCCGGGCGCGGTGCGGCGTGGCGAGCCTGCCCGGTCGGCGAAGAAGGTCCCGGAGCAGGTCTGACGCACCGTCGGGGCCCCGGACAGCACCTCTGTCCGGGGCCCCACCCGTTCCGGCGCGGGGCGGCCCCGGTGGGCGGCATCAAGGTCGCGTCAAGGTTCCCGCCCGGGCCGTATGGAGCACGTCAGGAACCGTATTGCGGCTCTGACCAGCTGATTTGCTGGCGGAGCCGGCCTACCGCCGGTGCCGTGCGGAGCCCCGAAGGCGAATCCACGGCCAGGCCTCTGAACCACTCTGGTGGAGCCCATGTCCGACATCGTCTTCGTCGGGATCACGGTCGCCGTGTTCGCCGTCATCGCCCTGATCGCGCGAGGGGTGGAGAAGCTGTGAGCGCCGAGAACGTCGCAGGTCTCATCGTCGCCGTCGCGCTCGTCGGCTATCTCATCGTGGCGTTGATCTACCCGGAGAAGTTCTGACTATGAGCTCAACTCTCGCGGGCTGGCTGCAGGCCGTCGCCCTGGTGGGCGCGCTGGCCCTGTGCTACCGCCCTCTTGGCGACCACATCGCCAAGCTCCTCACCTCCGCCAGCCACCTCAGAGTCGAACGCGGCCTCTACAAGGTGGTCGGCGTGGACGCCGACGCCGACCAGCGCTGGCCGGTCTACCTCCGTTCGGTGCTGGCCTTCTCGGCCGTCTCCGTCCTCTTCCTCTACGGGCTGATCCGCCTCCAGAACCACCTGCTGCTCGGTCTCGGCGTCCCCGAGATGCCGGCCCACCAGGCCTGGAACACCGCGATCTCCTTCACCACCAACACCAACTGGCAGTCCTACAGCGGTGAAGCCGCCATGGGCCACCTGGTGCAGATGGCCGGCCTGGCCGTCCAGAACTTCGTCTCGGCCGCCGTCGGCATAGCCGTGGTCGCCACCCTGATCCGCGGCTTCACCCGGAACAGGACCGACCGGGTCGGCAACTTCTGGGTGGACCTGACCCGGATCGTGCTGCGCCTGCTGCTGCCGCTGTCGATCGTCTTCGCCCTGGTCCTGGTGGCCAGTGGCACGATCCAGAACTTCCACGGCTTCCACGAGCTGACCACTCTGGCGGGCGACCCGCAGTCGATCCCGGGCGGTCCGGTGGCCTCGCAGGAGGTCATCAAGGAGCTGGGCACCAACGGTGGCGGCTTCTACAACGCCAACTCGGCGCACCCCTTCGAGAACCCGAACGGCTTCACCAACCTGCTGGAGATCTTCCTGCTGCTGCTGATCCCGTTCGCCCTGCCGCGCGCCTTCGGCAAGATGGTCGGCGACCACCGCCAGGGCTACGCGATCGTCGCCGTGATGGGTCTGTTCTGGGTGGCCTCGGCCGCGCTGATCACCTTCTTCGAGGCGCAGCACGCCGGCACCGCCGCGCAGGCGGCCGGCGCCGCGATGGAGGGCAAGGAGCAGCGCTTCGGCATCGCCGCCAGCTCGCTGTTCGCCGCCTCCACCACGCTCACCTCGACGGGTGCGGTGAACTCGTTCCACGACTCGTACTCGCCGTTCGGCGGCGGTCTGACGATCTTCAACATGATGCTCGGTGAGATCGCGCCCGGCGGTACCGGTTCGGGCCTGTACGGGATGCTGATCCTGGCGATCGTCGCGGTCTTCGTGGCCGGTCTGATGGTCGGCCGCACCCCCGAGTACCTGGGCAAGAAGCTCGGCGGGCGGGAGATGAAGTTCGCCTCGCTCTACATCCTGACCACCCCGACCATCGTCCTGGTGGGCACCGGTATCGCGATGGGGCTGCCGGGTGAGCGGGCCGGGATGCTCAACTCCGGTGCGCACGGCTTCTCCGAGGTGCTGTACGCGTTCACCTCGGCGGCCAACAACAACGGCTCCGCGTTCGGCGGCATCACCGTCAACACCGACTGGTACGACACCGCGCTCGGCCTGGCCATGGTGTTCGGACGGTTCCTGCCGATGGTCTTCGTACTGGCGCTGGCCGGCGCACTCGCCCGGCAGCAGCCCGTCCCCGCCACCCCGGGCACCCTGCCCACCCACAAGCCGCTGTTCGTGGGCCTGCTGTCGGGAGTGATCCTGATCGTCGTCGGCCTCACCTACTTCCCGGCCCTCGCACTCGGGCCGATCGCGGAAGGTCTGCACTGATGTCGTCCACCCTTACCCCTGCGCCGGTCGACCAGGCCGAGGCCGCAGCGCCGCACAGAGTCTCCGCCGGTCTGCTCGACCCCAAGCTGATCGTCGCCTCGCTCCCCGATGCGGTGAAGAAGCTCGACCCGCGCGTCATGATCAAGAACCCGGTCATGTTCGTGGTCGAGGTCGGCTCGGTGGTCACCACCGTCGCCGCGATCGCCGACCCGTCCGTGTTCGCCTGGTCGATCACCCTCTGGCTCTGGCTCACCACGATCTTCGCCAACCTGGCCGAGGCCGTCGCCGAGGGCCGCGGCAAGGCGCAGGCCGAGACCCTGCGCCGGACCAAGACCGACGCGGTGGCCCGACGCCTGGTCAACTGG
The DNA here is from genome assembly GCF_001424875.1 of Kitasatospora sp. Root107. Taxonomy (GTDB): domain Bacteria; phylum Actinomycetota; class Actinomycetes; order Streptomycetales; family Streptomycetaceae; genus Kitasatospora. The sequence continues at coordinate 223,440 of NZ_LMCT01000008.1, forward strand.
CCCACCTCGCAGGCCGAGGAGGAGGTCTCCGGCACCGCACTGCGGCTCGGCGACCACGTGGTCATCGAGGCCGGCCAGACCATCCCCGGTGACGGCGACGTGGTCGAAGGTGTCGCCTCGGTCGACGAGTCCGCGATCACCGGCGAGTCCGCGCCGGTCATCCGGGAGTCGGGCGGCGACCGCAGCGCGGTCACCGGCGGCACCAAGGTGCTCTCCGACCGGATCGTGGTCAAGATCTCCTCGGAGCCCGGCAAGACCTTCATCGACCGGATGATCGCCCTGGTCGAGGGCGCAGCGAGGCAGAAGACGCCGAACGAGATCGCGCTGAACATCCTGCTCGCCTCGCTCACCATCGTCTTCCTGATCGCGGTCTGCACCCTGCAGCCGATGGCCACCTACGCGGGCGCCCCGCAGTCGATGATCGTGCTGGTGGCCCTGGTGGTCGCCCTCATTCCGACCACCATCGGCGCACTGCTCTCCGCGATCGGCATCGCGGGCATGGACCGCCTCGTGCAGCGCAACGTCCTGGCGATGTCGGGCCGCGCGGTCGAGGCCGCCGGCGACGTCAACACCCTGCTGCTGGACAAGACCGGCACCATCACCCTGGGCAACCGCCAGGCGGCCGAGTTCCAGCCCGCCAACGGTGTCACGGTCGAGGAGCTGGCCGACGCCGCCCAGCTCTCCTCGCTCGCGGACGAGACTCCCGAGGGTCGCTCGATCGTGGTGCTCGCCAAGACCGGCTACGGCCTGCGGGCCCGCGCCCAGGGCGAGTTGACCCACGCCACCTGGGTGCCGTTCACCGCGCAGACCAGGATGTCGGGTGTTGACCTCGACGAGGCCGACGGCGTCCACCAGGTCCGCAAGGGCGCCGCCGGCTCGGTCGCCGAGTGGGTGGCCGCTAACGGCGGCACGGTGGGCACCGACGTCACCGACCTGGTCCAGCAGATCTCCGGCGCCGGTGGCACCCCGCTGCTGGTCGCCGCCAAGATCGGCTCCGCGCCGGCCCGCGCCCTGGGCGTCATCTACCTCAAGGACGTGGTCAAGGAGGGGATGAAGGAGCGCTTCGACGAGCTGCGCCGGATGGGCATCCGCACCGTCATGATCACGGGGGACAACCCGCTGACCGCCAGGGCGATCGCGGAGGAGGCGGGCGTGGACGACTTCCTCGCCGAGGCCACCCCCGAGGACAAGATGGCCCTGATCAAGAAGGAGCAGGCGGGCGGCAAGCTGGTCGCGATGACCGGCGACGGCACCAACGACGCCCCCGCGCTCGCGCAGGCCGACGTCGGCGTGGCGATGAACACCGGCACCATGGCGGCCAAGGAGGCCGGCAACATGGTGGACCTGGACTCCAACCCCACCAAGCTGATCGAGATCGTCGAGATCGGCAAGCAACTGCTGATCACCCGTGGGGCGTTGACCACCTTCTCGATCGCCAACGACGTCGCCAAGTACTTCGCGATCATCCCGGCGATGTTTGCCACCGTGTACCCGGGCCTGGACAAGCTGAACATCATGCAACTGCACAGCCCCGAGTCGGCGATCACCTCGGCGATCGTCTTCAACGCGCTGGTCATCATCGGTCTCATCCCGCTCGCCCTGCGCGGCGTCAAGTACCGTCCGTCCGACGCAAGTTCGCTGCTGCGCCGGAACATCGGGGTGTACGGCCTGGGCGGTCTGGTGGTGCCGTTCGTCGGCATCAAGCTGATCGACCTCGTGGTCCAGTTCATCCCCGGCCTGAGCTGAAAGGAGCGTCGGAACAATGTCCAAGCCACTGCCCAACGCCGTGCGCAACCACCTGACCGCGCTGCGGATGCTGCTGGTGATGACCGTGATCCTCGGTCTCGCCTACCCGCTGCTGGTGACCGGCCTGAGCCAGGTCGCGTTCGCCGGCAAGGCGAACGGATCCGTCGTCACCTCCGATGGCAAGGAGGTGGGTTCGAGCCTGATCGGCCAGAACTTCAACCTCCCGAAGAAGAACCCTGACGATGCGGAGGAGACGGCGCTGCCGGACCCGAAGTGGTTCCAGCCGCGCTTCTCGGCCGGCGGTTATGACCCGAACGCCTCCGGCGCCTCCAACCTCGGCCCCAACAGCGAGGATCTGACCAAGACGGTCACCGAGCGCCGGGCCGCGATCGCCGAGTTCAACGGTGTCGCCCCGGCGAGCGTGCCCGCCGACGCGGTCACCGCCTCCGGCTCCGGCCTCGACCCGGACATCTCGGTCGCCTACGCCGAGCAGCAGGTCAACCGGGTCGCCAAGGAGCGGAAGCTCCCCGCCGACCAGGTCGCCAAGCTGGTCGAGCAGCACACCACCGGCCGCACCCTCGGCTTCCTCGGCAACGAGCACGTCAATGTGGTCGAGCTGAACAAGGCACTCAGCGAGCTGAAGTGACGTCAGCAGCCGACTGAACGGACCGACCCTGCCCCGGGGCACCACCCGGGGCAGGGTCGGTCCGCCGTATCCGCCCTCCCACCGAAAGATGCAGCGCCCATGGCCCGCGACGACCTCACTCCCGGCACCGCGCACCGCCGCGGCCGGCTGAGGGTCTACCTCGGTTCCGCCCCCGGGGTCGGCAAGACCTACCGGATGCTGGACGAGGCCCGCAGACGCCAGGAACGGGGCGCGGACGTGGTGGTCGGCTACATCGAGTGCCACGGCCGCCGCCACACCGAGAACATGCTGCAGGGCCTCGACGTCGTCCCCCGGCTGGTCCGCACCTACCGGGGCACCGAGTTCGCCGAGATGGACCTGGACGCGGTGCTGGCCCGCCGGCCGTCCGTGGCGCTGGTGGACGAGCTGGCGCACACCAACGTCCCCGGCGGGCGGCACGCCAAGCGCTGGCAGGACGTCGAGGAACTGCTTGCGGCCGGGATCGACGTGATCACCACGGTGAACGTCCAGCACCTGGAGTCGCTCAACGACGTGGTGCAGAAGATCACCGGCATCCCGCAGCGGGAGACCGTCCCGGACGAGGTGGTCCGCCGGGCCGACCAGCTCGAACTGGTCGACATGGCCCCGCAGGCGCTGCGCCGCCGGATGGCCCACGGCAACGTCTACAAGGCGGAGAAGGTGGACGCCGCGCTCTCCAACTACTTCCGGGTCGGGAACCTGACAGCCCTTCGCGAACTCGCCCTGCTCTGGGTGGCGGGCCGGGTCGACGAGGGCCTGCGCGACTACCGGGCCACCCACAACATCGACCGGGTCTGGGAGACCCGCGAGCGCGTCGTGGTGGCCCTGACCGGCGGTCCCGAGGGCGAGACGCTGATCCGCCGCGCGGCCAGGATCGCGGACCGTACGGCCGGTGGCGAACTGCTCGCCGTGCACATCACCCGCAGCGACGGCCTGGCCGGTGCCTCGCCGGGAAACCTGGCCGAGCAGCGGCAGCTGGTGGAGACCCTGGGCGGCAGCTACCACGTGGTGGTCGGCGACGACATCCCCGACTCGCTCCTGACCTTCGCCCGCGCCCGCGACGCCACCCAACTCGTTCTCGGCACCAGCCGGCGTGGCCGGATCACCCGCTTCCTGACCGGTCCCGGCATCGGCGAGACCACCGTGGACGCTTCCGAGGACATCGACGTCCACATGGTCACCCACGAGTTCAGCGGCCGGGGCCGGCTGCCCTCGCTGGGCCGTCGGCACTCGCTCCGCCGCACAGTCGCCGGGTACGCCGCCGGACTGGTACTGCCCGTACTGCTCACCCTGCTGCTCTCGCACACCACCCTCAACCTGACCACCGACGCACTCATCTTCCAACTCGGCGTGGTCGCCATCGCATTGCTCGGTGGTGCGACCTCGGCGCTGCTCGCCTCGGTGACCGCCTCACTGCTCCTCAACTACTACTTCATCCCACCCGTCCACACCTTCACCATCACCGAGCCGAACAACGTCATCGCCCTGGTTGTCTTCGCCGTCGTCGCGCTCACCGTCTCCACCGTGGTGGACCACGCCGGACGCCTCACCACCCGGGCCGCCCGCGCCACCGCAGAGGCCGAGACCCTCTCCACCCTGGCCGGCAGCGTGCTGCGCGGTGCCGATGCCCTGCCCGCCCTGCTGGAGAAGTCCCGGACCGCCTTCGGCATGGACTCGGTCGCCCTGCTGGACCGCACCAGCGGCGAGGCGCTGGCCAGGAGTGACGGTGCCGGAGAGCCCGCCGCCGACCGCGAGGTGACCGAAGTACCGGTCGGCGAAGGCGCGTTGCTGATCCTGGCCGGGCGTCGGCTGCCCGCGGCGGACCAGCGGGTGCTGACCGCGTTCGCCGCCCACGTCGCGGCTGCTCTGGAGCGCGACCGGCTCGCCACCGTGGCCGCCGAGGTGGAACCGATCAAGGCCGCCGACCGGATGCGGACCGCCCTGCTGGCCGCCGTCAGCCATGACCTGCGCACCCCGCTGGCCGCCGCGCTCGCCTCGGTCGGCTCACTGCGCAGCCTCGACGTGGAGTTCTCCGAGGAGGACCGGGCCGAACTCCTCGCCACCGCCGACGAATCCCTGCTCAAGCTCAACCGCCTGGTCGACAACCTGCTCGACATGAGCCGCCTCCAGGCGGGGGCCCTGACCCTGCACCTGACGCCCACTCACCTGGACGAAGTGCTCCCGCGCGCCCTGGACTCGCTCGCCGACCCGGACGCCCCGATCCAGCCGCTCGGCCTCGCCGAGGCGCCGCCCGTACTCGCCGACCCGCCGCTGCTGGAGCGGGTGCTGGCCAACGTCATCACCAACGCCCTGCGCCACAACGCCCCCGGCGCCCCCGTCCTGGTGATGGCCAGCACCCACCTCGGGCGGGTGGAGATCCGCGTCATCGACCGCGGCCCGGGCATCCCGCCGGAGGACCGGGAGCAGGTGTTCCTGCCGTTCCAACGCCTCGGCGACACCGACAACACCAACGGCGTCGGCCTGGGCCTCGCGCTCTCCCGGGGTCTCGCCGAAGCCATGGACGGCTCGCTCGAAGTCGAGGACACCCCCGGCGGCGGCACCACCATGCTGCTCACCCTCCCGGCCGCCGGGCCCGTACCGGAGCCCGACGGGGAGCCCGGAGTCTGCGGTTGAGGCTGCTGCCGTGAACTCGTCCCGCCACCGAGGCAACGGTCCGGGGGTCTGCTGGGCTCTGGCAGGGTGAGGAGGTGCTCATGGGAGAACCGAAGACCGACCGGGACAGCGAGTTCCAGGCGTTCACCGTCATTGCCTGGCCACGGCTGCTGCGCACCGCGTTCCTGCTCGCCGGGGAACAGCACGCGGGCGAGGACCTGGTCCAGTCGACCCTGGAACGGACCTACGCGGCCTGGGGCAAGGTGCGCCGGGCCGACGACCGGGACGCGTACGTACGCCGCATCCTGGTCAACGAACACGCCCGGCGGTTCCGCCGGAAGGTGCCGGAGCACTTGGTCACCGCCGTCCCCGATCGGGCCGGGCAGGACGGGTATGCCCAACTCGACCAGCGGGCCGAGCTGTTGGCGGCCCTCGCCACCCTTCCGCCCCGGCAACGGGAGGCCGTCGTCCTGCGGTACTGGGAGGACCTGAGCGAGAGTCAGGTGGCCGTGGCGATGGGGTGTTCGGTGGGGACCGTGAAGAGCCAGGCGTCGAAAGGCATCGCCCGGCTGCGCACCGCCTCGTCACTCACCCGAACGACAAGCATCGGAGGTGCGGCATGACCAGCGAACAGCAGTCTGGGCATGAGGAGTTGGCAGCGCAGGTGGGGATCGGCCTGGCCGGTCTGGTGGACACGGTGGAGATCGGACCGGCCCCCCTCGCCGCCCTGACGGCCGGGGGCCGCAGGCGGCTGCTGCGGCGGCGGGCGGCGTTGACCGGGGCCGTGGCCCTGGTGACGGTCGCGGTGGTCGGCGGCGGGGTGCTGATCGGACCGGGCCTTCGCCCGGCCGACGGCACCGTGCAGGTGACTGCGGCGGCGGGCGGCACCGCTGCCCCGTCCGTGAGCGCTTCGCCCGTGGTCAGGGACCCGCTCTCGCCGGCCCGGGTCGTGGTCGCGCAGGGCGTCGTGGACGGCAAGGAGTGGAAGACCTGGGCCGCGCTCTGGCCGCTCGCGACGAAGGAGCAGTCCCTCGAGCAGGCCAAGCTGATCTGGCAGGAGCAGCACGCGGCGGGCTCAGACCTGCCCGAGCCGACCGCGGCCTACGTCCAGCAGTACTGGCAGCCCGCCTCGGACGTGGTGAACCTCTACTTCACCGTGGACGGCATCCGGCTGCCGTACAACGGCGGACTCACCCTCGCCGCCCCGGGCGGCACGCCCGCGAGCCCGACCGGTCCCGACGGCGGACTGAGCGGCGTGCTGGCCGGCGCCCTGGGCAAGGGTCAGAGCGCGGCACCGGTCCGAGTGGCCGTGCTCACCGTCGGCGCGGACGTCGGCAAGGTCGTGGTGACCTGGGCGGACGGCAGCAGCTACGAGCCGCCGCTGGTCGCCCTGGGCGGCTCGTCGACGCGCCTGATCGGTGTGGCCGAACGCCCGGGCACCACCGCCGCGTCCTTCAAGGTCTACGGCACCGGGGGGCAGCTGCTGGGCACGAACACGAGCTGGCTCTCCTGAGCCACGACCACCCTTGGCACTCAGTGCTGTCGATCATGAGCATCAAGTGCCATCCGAAGCCGAAAATGCTAAGTTCGCGCCATGACCGCCGCACGGGACACCAGCTCCGAGACCTCCGCCACGCCCGCGAAGCCCGCCATGCGGGACGCGCTGGTCGCGGCGGCCTTCCAGCTGTTCCTGGAGCGCGGCTACGAGCAGACCACGATTGACGACATCGTGGCGCTGGCCGGGGTCGGGCGGCGGTCGTTCTTCCGGTACTTCCCCTCGAAGGAGGACGTGGTCTTCCCCGACCACGAGCAGTGCCTGGCGGACATGACCGCCCTGCTGGAGGCGAGCGAGGACGGTGACGACGCGGTGGCCCGGGTCTGCGACGCCGCCCGGCTGGTGCTGCGGATGTACGCCGAGAACCCGGTCTTCTCGGTCCAGCGCTACCAGTTGACCAAGAAGGTGCCCGGCCTGCGCACGTACGAACTCTCGGTGGTCTGGCGCTACGAGCGCACTCTCGCCGAGTACCTGCGGGCCCGGTTCTCGGCCCGCCGGGACGGCACGCTGCGGGCGGACGTGATCGCCTCGGCCGTGGTCACCGCGCACAACCACGCCTTGCGGGCCTGGCTGCGGGCGGGGGGAGAGGGCGACGCGACGGCGGGGGTGGACCACGCGCTCGACTACGTGGCCCGGGCCTGGACGCCCGAGCAGTCCCCGGCGGCCGAGGCGGCGGAGGAGGACGAGGTGGTCATCGTCATCACCAAGCGCTCCACCCCGATGTGGCGGGTCGTCAGGGACGTCGAAGCGGGCCTCGGCCGGGGCTGAACGATCCTGAGAACGGCGGAGCCGGACGGCAGTT
>NZ_LMCT01000009.1:0-50615 GCF_001424875.1 Kitasatospora sp. Root107
CGTTGACTTTTGGCACGCTGTTGAGTTCTCAAGGAACGGACACTTCCTTCGAGCCGCTTATCAGGCGGACCCTCCGGGCGCTTCGTTCTTTCGTGTTTCCCAGCTTAGCAGATCAATTTCGGCCGCTTTACCGGCTTCATTCGTTCTGAATTCCCACTGGGAGGAATTTTGCCGAATCCGTGGCGGGCACCCGTAGATGCTCACTGCCCCGTCTTGGCGATGTTGTAGACACTAAACCTTCAAGGCGACTGTTGTCCAGTCGGTCTCAACCGTTTAAACCTACTAGCACATGTGGACCGTGTCAACGGTTTTTGTGCGCCGATGAGAAGACTACCAGGTCAGCGGCCCTGTCCCGACCAGCCACGCGCTACGCCGCCACCGGGTTGAGGTCCGCCCGATCGGCGGAATCGACGTCGCCCGCGTCGCCGGTGGCGGCGGCTCGGCGGCCGAGGACCAGGGCGTAGAGGAGGAAGAGCACCTCGACGACTGCGCCGATGCCGATCCGGGCCCAGGTGGGGAGTCCGGAGGGGGTGACGAAGGCTTCGAGCAGGCCGCTGACGAACAGCACGACCGTGAGGCCAATCGCCATGCCGATGACCGATCGGCCCTCTTCGGCGAGGGCGGTCGCGCGGGGGCGGGGGCCGGGGTCGATGACGGTCCAGCCGAGGCGGAGGCCGAGGCCGGCGGCGACGAAGACGGCGGTGAGTTCGAGCAGGCCGTGCGGGAGCAGCAGGCCGAGGAAGAAGTCCAGGCGGCCGGCCGAGCTCATCAGGCCGAGGGCGACGCCCAGGTTCATCACGTTGCTGATCAGGACCCAGATCACCGGGAGGCCGAGCAGGACGCCGAAGATCAGGCACTGGGCGGCGATCCAGGCGTTGTTGGTCCACACCTGGGCGGCGAACGAGCTGGCGGGGTGGTCGGAGTAGTAGGTCTCGTACTGGCCGCCCGGCTTGGTCATCTCGCGGATCTGGTCCGGGGCGGCCAGGCTGTCGCGGATCTCGGGGTGGGCGCCCACCCACCAGCCGATCAGGGCGGAGAACAGGATCGAGAGCACCGCGATCGGTATCCACCAGCGGCGCGAGCGGTAGAGCGCCGCGGGGAAGCTGACGGTGAAGTACCGGACGGCGTCGCGCCAGGAGGCACTGCGGGCGCCGGTCACCGCGCTGCGGGCTCTGGCCACCAGGGTGGTGAGCCGACCGACCAGGGTGGGGTCGGGGGCAGCGGACTGGACCTGGGCCAGGTGGCTGGTGGCGCGTTGGTAGAGGGTGACGAGTTCGTCGGCCTCCTCCCCGCTGAGGCGGCGCCGCTTGCTCAGGACCTCCAGACGGTGCCACTCCGCCTGGTGGGCGGTGACGAAGACGTCGAGGTCCATGCGGCGGTCTCCTAGGGAGTAAGGGCTACGAGTGCGGCTCAGCATGCCAGAGGGGTGGGCTGCTCTTCGCGGGGGTTGGGCAGCGCCGTATGTTGGCGGCTGGAGATCGCGGGGGTGGCCCCGCCTGATCGGACGGGCGGGGTGGCGGACCATGAGTCAGTTGGTGACGGGCGAGGCGGTGGTCCTCGGGCTGCGGTCGGCCAAGCTGCCGAGTCGGGCGCTGGCGATCTGGCTGGATCTGCTGGCCCAGTTCACGGTGCTGATCGGCGCGTTCTTCCTGATGGACGCGGTCCTCAGCGCGGTGGACGACGCCGCGGCGACGGCGATCGCGCTCGGGCTGACGGTGTTCTGTCTGGTGGGCGTACCAGTGCTGGTGGAGACCCTGAGCCGCGGACGGTCGCTCGGGAAGCTCGCGCTGGGCCTGCGGGTGGTGCGGACCGACGGTGGACCGGTGCGGTTCCGGCACGCGTTGGTGCGTGGGCTGGTGGGCTTCGTCGAGCTGCTGATGTTCATGGGTGTCCCGGCGATCATCTGCTCGCTGGTCTCGCCGGAGGGCCGTCGGCTCGGGGACGTCTTCGCCGGGACCCTGGTGGTCCGGGAGCGGGTGCCCGGGTCGGGTGCCGGGCGGGATGCGCTGCCGCCGCTGTCCCCGGAGTTGATGCAGGGGCTGGGCGGCGGGCTGGTCGCGCTGGACCTGTCGGCGGTCCCGGAGGGGCTCTGGCTGGCGATCCGGCAGTACCTGGGGCGGATCGGGCAGCTCGACCCGGCGGTCGGGCACGGCATGGCACTGCGACTGGTCGGCGACCTGGTCGCCCGGACCGGTCAGGCCGCACCGTACGGGGTCCCTCCGGCCGCCTACCTCGGTGCGGTGCTGGCGGAGCGCCAGCGACGCGACTGGGAGCGGTCGTTGGGCCACCAGGCCCAGCAGGCGCGCGAGGCGCAGCAGGTACAGCAGCAGGCACCCCAGGCACACCCGTACGCGCCGCAGCCGACTCCTCCGCCCGCTCCTCCCGTGGCACCGCCGCCGGGGCCGACCGCTCCGCCGACCGGTTTCGCGCCGCCGGCCTGAGGGTGCGTCAGGCGTAGTACTCGGTCGGCCACTGGTTGGGCGGGGACTCCAGCTCCTCCAGTTCGATGCCCGAGGCGGCGAGCACCACGTCCCCGGCGAGGTGGACGATCTGCTGCTCGCCGGTCTCCAGGTCGGCGACCTGGTACTGCTCGACCTGGAGCGGGCCCGAGTCGGTCTCGTGGGTCTGCACGGACTCCAGCAGCCAGCCCTGGTCGAGGGTGCGGGGAGCGAGCACCGGGTCGGTGAAGGCGACCAGCCTGACCCGGGAACTGCTGCCCGGCTTGAGCCGGAGCAGCCGGGCGGTGGCGATCAGGAAGGCCGGGGACGAGCCGGTGAAGCCGTGTGCCCGGTCGTGGCCCTCGGCCGCGTGCTCGGGGTTGCCGTCGGCTGCCGTACGGACCCAGGTGACGCCGTCGACCGCGCCGCCGCGCACCAGCCAGCCGCCGGAGCGCAGTTCGAGCCGGAGCGGCCGGCTGCGGGAGTCCAGGGTGAGGTCGGTGGTGGCCAGCACGCTGCCGTCGGGGGCGTAGGTCTTGGAGACGTAACGCCAGCCCGCCGGGCCCGGGGCGCAGCTGAAGCGTTCCTCGCCGAGCGGCAGGTGGTCGTGCGTGTCGTGGTGCGCGTAGCGGCCGTTCGGCATGGGGTGAAGCCTACGTGCAACCTTTCCCGGGCCCGGCCGCATCAGCCTGTCGGGGGGTGTGCCGATGCATCACCCCGGGAGGGAGGGCCCGATGGTGAAACAGACGCACGCCGACGAGTTCACCGCGTACGTGGCTTCCAGGGTCGGCTGGCTCCGGAAGGTGGCGTACCTGCTCTGCGCGGACTGGCATCGGGCGGACGATCTGGTGCAGGAGAGCATCACCAAGCTGTACGTGCAGTGGTCGCGGGTGAGCCGGGTGGAGAACCTCGACGGCTACGCCAGGAAGGTGCTGGTGAACACCTTCCTGGCCGAGCAACGGACCGCCTGGTGGCGGCGGACCGACCGGACCGAGGTGCCGGCCGACGGGGCGATGCCGCTCACGGGCGATCTGGAGGCGGCGCTGGACCTGCAGCAGGCGCTGACGGCACTGCCGCCCCGGCAGCGGGCGACGGTGGTGCTGCGGTACTACTGCGATCTGAGTGTGGATCAGACCGCGGACGCGCTGGGCTGCTCGCCCGGCAATGTGAAGAGCCAGAGCGCACGGGGGCTTGAGGCACTGCGCCGCTCGCTCGCCCCGGAGCGGCTGGCGTTCTCGGAGGGAGCGGCGTAATGGCTGAAGAACTTCCTTCCCTCACTATGAAGTTGGAGGCACTCGTGGACGTTCCTGGACCGGTCAGCACGGTGGATGTGCATCAGGCGCAGCGGGACGGGCTGGCCCGGCTGCGCCGCCGTCGGCGGGGGGCGGTGGCGGCCGCCGGGGTGGCCGTGGTGGTGGCCGCGACGCTCTCGCTGACGCTGCCCGGCGGTGGCAAGCAGGCGGTCGGGCCCGCGCAGCCGGGGTCGCCGAGCCCGGTGGCCAGCCACTCGGCGAGTGCGCTGCCCACGTTCTCGAAGAGTCCGCTGTCGACGTCCTCGCCGTCTTCACTGCCCGGCGGCGGTACGCCCGTGCCGACGCTCTCGCAGACCCGGGCACCGTACAGCGGGCGGGCTCCGATCACGGTGGAGGCCGACTTCGGCTGGCTGCCGGCGGACGTGAACTCGGTCCGGTACAGCCTCACCCCGTTCGGTGTGACCATTCATGCCACGACCGGGCGCGGAATGCAGGCCGCGATCTACCGGCTGACGGCCTATCCGACAGGGACGACGCCCGAGCTCGCGGACTTTCCGACCGGAGCGCACGCGATTCGGGTGCCCGCGCCCGAGGTGAACGGCCAGGAGGCGTACTGGGTGTCCTCGGACGACCCGGGCTATGCACAGGGGCTGACCCGGCTGCGTTGGAAGGCCCCCGACGGGCGCTGGCTGGAGTTGGACAACAGCAACCTCGCGGAAGCGGACCGGCAGCCGGTGACCCAGCGGATCGCGGCCGGTGTGACGGCGGGCCACCGGTCGATCCCCCTGCCGCTGCGGATCGACGGGATCCCGTCGGGCTACGTCCTCAGCTCGGGCACCTTCGAGCGGCGGACCGAGGCGGGCAACGAGTGGTGGAGGACGGAGCTGAACTACTCCTCGGCGCCGGGCATGTACTTCAGCACGGTGATCACGCCGGACGGCGACGAGCCGGGGCGGCCCACCGCCGGACCTGCGGACGGCCGGTCGCGCCCCAGTACCTGCAAGGCCGCGGGTGGTGTGAAGGTCTGTGTGGCCCCGTTGCAGGAGAACGCACTCACCGCGGGGGGTGGCCCGCAGGGCTGGCTGGACAAGATCACCCTGCTCGGCGCCGACCCCGCCAAGTGGACGACCGACGTGCTCAACTGACGGTCCGTGGTCGATGAACGAGGGAACGCCCGATGCCGGGCGTTCCCTCGCTGTCTTGGTGCAACCATTCGGGGGCCCGGCCACATCAGGGGGGCAGGGTGCGCCCGTGTGCCGCCCGGGAGGGGGAATCTCAATGGCGAAGCTCTCACGCGACGCCGAGTTCACGGCATTCGTCACCTCGAGAGGCGGGTGGCTCCGCAAAGTGGCCTACCTGCTCTGTGCGGACTCGCACCGGGCGGACGACCTGGTGCAGGAGAGCATCACCAAGCTCTACGTGAACTGGCACCGGGCGGGACGGGCGGAGAACCTGGACGGCTACGCCAGGGTGGTGCTGGTGAACACGTTCCTCGCCGAGCAGCGCACCTCGTGGTGGCGACGGACCGCCCGGGGGGAGGCCGTGGTGGACGGTGTCGCGGTACTCGGCCGCGAGCTGGAAACGTCCTTGGACCTGCGGCGGGCACTCGCGGCGCTGCCGTCCAGGCAGCGGGCCACCGTGGTGCTCCGCTACTACTGCGATCTGACGGTGGACCAGACCGCCGAGGCGATGGGTTGCTCGGCCGGGAACGTCAAGAGTCAGACCTCGCGTGGTCTCGACGCGCTGCGGCGCACCCTGGCGGGGGATCCCAGTAGCGAATCCGGAGGAGTGACGTGGTGAACGACGAAATGCCGCAGCTGGCAGCGCAGTTGACCGAGCTCGCCGAGAACTCCGAGCCGGGGAGGATGCTGGATGTGGAACGGGCCCGGCGGGTGGGGCGGACCCGGATGCGGAGGCGGCGGCTGGCTGGCCTCGCCGGGGCGGCGGCGGTCCTGGTGACGGTCGGCCTGCTAGGCGCCGGATTCCGGGACCGGCACGACGGGACCCCGGTGCCGGCGGTCAGCCCGACCGTGGGACCGAGTTCGCTCACCATGAACGTACGGTTCGGCTGGGTGCCGGACTGGGCGCACTCCGGTTCGGGGTACACCGTCGAGAAGGGTCAGGGGAAGGCGAGCGTCCAGAGGGACGGTGTCCTCGTCGAACCCGCCTTGTCCGTGTGGCTGACGGAGCTCGGGTCGGAGCCGGGGGCCGAGTACGAGCTGCGGGACGCTCCGAAGGTGAACGGCCGCCTCGCGTACTGGCTGGATCCCGAGACCATCACCAGCGAGCCGGGGTGGCGTCCCTACCACCTGCGCTGGCAGGTTCCGGGCGGACGGTGGGTCCAGCTCAGGACGATGTACCTGCCGAGGACCACGGAGTCGGAGCAGGAGCTGCTGCGCGTCGCGGCGGGCGTCACCGTCGAGTCCGTGAACGTGCCGCTGCCGGTGCATTTCGCCGACGCGCTCGGACCGGTCCGGGCTTTCGACGCGACCCTGATCCGCTCGAACAGCCCCGGGGAAATCCGCTGGCGGATGGGGCTGGGGGTCGAGGTGAGTGGGCAGCGGCTCTCCGTCGTGGCCACCCGGAACACCACGCCCCAGCCGCCCCCGGAGTTCAGGTCGTCCAACGCCGAGTGCCGGACGGTGGGAGACGTCGACCTCTGCGTCAGCTGGGATCTGGCCATGGAGAAGGAGATGACGCCCGACGAGTGGGCGCTGGTCCGGAAGGTGCTGGCCGGGGTCGAGGTGGTCCCCGACTTCAAGTAGCGGGAACGGCCGTGCGGCCGGTGCCACGGGGGCACCGGCCGCACGGTTCGTTGCTGAGGCGGGATCAGTAGCGGTACTGGTCCGCCTTGTACGGGCCCTCGACCGGGACGCCGATGTAGTCGGCCTGTTCCTGGCTCAGGACGGTGAGCTTGACGCCCAGGGCGTCCAGGTGGAGGCGGGCGACCTTCTCGTCCAGGTGCTTGGGCAGCACGTAGACGCCGACCGGGTACTCCTCGGTCTTGGTGAACAGCTCGATCTGCGCGATSGTCTGGTTCGCGAAGGAGTTCGACATCACGAACGACGGGTGACCCGTCGCGTTGCCGAGGTTCAGCAGCCGGCCCTCGGACAGCAGGATGATSGTGTGGCCGTCSGCGAAGCGCCACTCGTGGACCTGSGGCTTGATCTCGGTCCGGACGATGCCGGGGAGCTTCGCCAGGCCGGCGATGTCGATCTCGTTGTCGAAGTGACCGATGTTGCCGACGATCGCCTGGTGCTTCATCTGCTCCATGTGCTTGGCAAGGATGATGTCCTTGTTGCCCGTGGTGGTGATGAAGATGTCGGCGATCGAGACGACCTCCTCCAGGGTGGTGACCTGGTAGCCGTCCATCGCCGCCTGCAGCGCGCAGATCGGGTCGATCTCGGTGATGATCACCCGGGCGCCCTGGCCGCGCAGCGACTCCGCCGAACCCTTGCCCACATCGCCGTAGCCGCAGACCACCGCGACCTTGCCGCCGATCAGCACGTCGGTGGCGCGGTTGATGCCGTCGATCAGCGAGTGCCGGCAGCCGTACTTGTTGTCGAACTTCGACTTCGTCACCGCGTCGTTGACGTTGATCGCCGGGAACAGCAGCTTCCCGTCACGGTGCATCTCGTACAGCCGGTGCACACCGGTGGTGGTCTCCTCGGTGACGCCCTTGATCGTGGCCGCGATCTCCGACCAGGGGAGGGTGGAGCGGCCGAGCAGCTCCAGGACGAGCGCGTACTCCTCGTTGTCGGCCGTGGACGGGTCCGGCACCTGGCCGGCCTTCTCGAACTCAACGCCCTTGTGGATCAGGAGGGTTGCGTCGCCGCCGTCGTCCAGGATCATGTTCGGGGTCTGGCCGTTCGGCCAGGTCAGCGCCTGCTCGGTGCACCACCAGTACTCCTCCAGCGTCTCGCCCTTCCAGGCGAACACTGGAACACCGGACGGGTTCTCCGGCGTGCCCTCCGGACCGACCGCGATCGCCGCGGCAGCGTGGTCCTGGGTGGAGAAGATGTTGCACGACACCCAGCGAACGTCGGCGCCGAGCGCGACCAGGGTCTCGATCAGGACGGCGGTCTGCACGGTCATGTGCAGCGAACCGGTGATCCGCGCACCGGCCAGCGGCCTGGTGGCCGCGAACTCCTTGCGGATCGACATCAGACCGGGCATCTCGTGCTCGGCGAGCTGGATCTCCTTGCGCCCGAAGGCGGCAAGCGAGAGGTCGGTCCTCGACCGTCAGGACGCCGGGCAGGTCCCGGGCGCGGGTCAGCACGAGGGTGCCGAGGGCGATGTCGAGCGAACCGAGGCCGAAGGGCGCGTAGACCGCGGTCCGTCCGGGGGTGCGCTTCCAGTCGCCGCTGAGCAGGTCGCCGACCGGGCGGACGTCCTCCTCGGCGACCACCCCGGCCTCGACGGCGAGGGCCAGCGAGGTCTTCTCCCGCAGCGAGTGCGAGACCTCGTCCACCACGTGGTCGGCACCGGCGAGCGCCTCGGGCGTCAGGTCGCGGAGCGACATGTGCAGGACGATCGCGTCGGCGGCGAGGCCGTCGAGGCGGTCGAGGTGCGGGGTGATCGCGGTGGTGGCCAGCAGGACCAGGTCGGCGTCCCGCAGGGCGTCGGCCGCCGAGTCGGCCACGGTGACCCGCAGGCCGTCATGGCCGGCCGTGAGCTCCTGGACGAACTCCCCGGCCCGCTCGGCCGAGAGGTCGAAGACGGCCACCTCGTCCAGGCTCCAGCCGTCGGCGAGGAAGGTCTGCACCGTGGTGGCGGAGATGTAGCCGGTGCCCAGCACCGCGAACTTGGTTGCCCGGCGGGCGCCTTCGGTGAGCGCGTCGGCGCCGACCAGGGCGGAGAGGGCGGTCCGGAAGCCGCTGATCCTGGCCCCTTCGAGCAGGGCCACCGGGAATCCGGTGGTGGTGTCGTTGAGCACGATGGCGGCCGAGGCCCGGGGCAGGCCGAGCCGGAGGTTCTCCGGGAAGCTGGAGATCCACTTGATGCCCATCGCGGGCACCGGTTCCGGGACGTACGCGGGGAGGGCGATCACCCGCTCGCGCGCCTCGGGATCGGGGCGCAGGAAGGAGCTGTCGGGGTTGACCAGCCGGCCCTGCGCGCTCTGGATGTAGACCTGCTCGACCAGGCGCTTGGCCTCGGCGTGCGCGCTACGGAGGACCTCGTCGACCAGTCGGCCGGGTACCACGGCCAGGTCGGGTGCGGTGCTGCTCACGGATTCTCATCTCCTGTGATCCTCGGTCTCCCCGGGCTACTTCCACAGGGAGAACTTCTTGGTGAGGGGGTCGAGTTCGTCGCGCCGGCCGAAGGCGGCCACCGCGTAGTACTCGATCTCCTCCTCGGTGGTGCCGGCCATCCTGACCAGCTGTTCGGCGAAGGTGTCCCCGGTCATCGCCGAGGTGAAGTCGTTCACCAGCAACCCTGCTGCCAGTGCCTCGCCGCGGAACCGGCGCAGGCCGGCGGCCCGGCCCTCCAGCACGACCAGCGAGAGGGCCGAGACCGGCCCGTGCGAATTCCCGTCGGCGTCACGGAAGTCGAGGAACGACATCTTTCCGGCCAGTTCCGGACTGTTCGCCGCAGCGGCGGCCGCCAGGCCGAGCGTGCTGTGCGCGACGGCGTTCAGCGCCACCCCGGTGGGCAGCTTCGCCTTGAGGACCACGGCGAACTTCCAGTCGGTGTCGACGGCGGACGGCTCGGTGAACAGGTCGGACACGGGGACTCCTTCGTGGGCATGGGACTTGGGGTCGGTGCGTTCAGGGTGCGAGGTAGAACTCGGCCTCGGCGAGCACGGCGGGGTTGAGCCGGTAGCCGGGCCGGCCCTGGAGCAGGCCGTCCGGTTCGATCCCGATCTCGGTCGAGCGGGCGAACTGCTCCTGGCAGGCGATCCGGAACCGCCGGACCACCTGGGCGATCGCGCTGCCGGACCGCCCGGTACGGGCGGCCAGTTCGGCCGCCGGGACGTACGGGACCTCCCGCTCCTCGGCCCGGGCGGCCCGCAGGTCCCCGGCCAGTTCGCGGAAGATGGCCAGCAGGGCGGGCGGGGTGCTCTCGTAGATCATCACGCCGTTGATCCACAGGCTCTCGCCATAGACGGCGAGGTCGAGCTCGGTCCGCTGCTCCCGCCAACTCCGGTGACCCTGGCGGAAGATGCCGAGAGCCGGCAGAAAGTCGGGTACCCGGTACAGCGATCGGGCTCCGAGGTAGCCGGCCAGCACCGCCTGCAGCCCGGCCTGCGGCGGCACCTGGAGGGCGGCCACCACCGCCTGCAGTGGACGGGCCACCCGCTCCCGCAGCTCCCCGAGGTGCTGGGAGAGCCAGGCAGCGGTGGAGGCCTTGCCGTAGAGGGCGAAGTGCAGCATGCCCCCGTCGAGCAGCGCGATGTCGGCCTCCTGGTCCAGCCCGGCCGCACGGAGCCGTTCGTGGAGCTCCATCGCGGACCGGATCAGATCCGGCGACCTGAGCCGGAGCTGACTGGCCAGCAGCATCCCCCGCCAGCGGACGTGTGCGGTCAACAGCACGGCCGAGCCGGGGAGTTCGCCGGTCACCTGGTGGGCGAGCCGGCGGAAGATCTCGGGGTAGGGCGAGGACAGGTACCCCTGCCAGCCGAACGAGAAGAGGTCCACGGCCGCGTTGAGATCCCGCTCGGAGTGGGACCTCGCGTACGACAGCAGGCTCTCGCTCACCCGGACGTACCGGCGCAGCAGCGCGCGGTCGTCCGGGGTGAGCCCCTGCGGGCCCATCGTGGCGGAGTCCACGAAGGAGCTGTAGCCGCCGCTTCGGACGTCGCCGAAGTGGAAGGCGAAGGCGGTGTCCGCCAGGACGGGGAGGTCCCCCGCCTCGGCGATCACGCCGTCCACGTACCGGCGCTGGGCGTCGGCCGTCCGGGCGGCGGCCTCGGTGTCACCGGCCGTCAGCCGGGCGATGACGAGGTCCGCGTACAGCCAGGCCGCATCGGCGTAGTAGGAGAATTCGCGGTACTTCTCCAGGCTGGCCTCGAAGGGATTCAGTGCGGCTTCGGGCCGGCCGGATCCGCACTCCTCGAGACCGCGTCGCCAGGTGATGAACGAGGTCTCCAGGAAGAGTCCGCTACCACCACCGATGCCGAGTTCGCGGGCCAGCCCGGAGAATGCCTCCGGGAATACCGAGTCGGCATATCCGGGCCAACCCTGGCTGATGTGGTCGGCCACTTCCACGAGCTTTTCGAGGGATTTCTCCTCGGCGCCCTCGTAGAGCCGGGCGATCGCTTCCTTGATGCGCGGAAGAACCCGTCCGGTGTAGAGAATGGAGGTATCCGCGTAACGGTCGGCGACCTCTCGCAGGACGGCCGCCGGAAGGCCCGCTCCGGTCCGGACCGAACAGATCCCGGCCAGGCAGAGCAGCATGGCGAGATCGTGCTCGTCGGTACGGTGCAGGATGCTCTCGGAGAGGTTCTCCAGCTCTGCCAGGGCCGGGACGAGCGTCGAATCGCCCGCCGTGGCGCAGTCCTGGAGATTGCGGCTGATCTCTGAGATCCCCTGCATGACGGCCCTTCGGTACGCGGATCCGCCGCTTTCGGACTTTTCGCGGATCTCGGACAGTTCTGAAACTATTTCACGCAACTCCTGAGAGGATAGCGCCCGGCAGATGTTCCGGGGTAGCCGGAGCGAGGTCGTCGGCCGGGAGTTCCACGCCGATCGAGCGGAGCCAGGTCTCGCTGTAGATCGTACTGGCGTACTTGTCACCGCTGTCCGCACAGAGACACACCGCGAGCTCGATCTCCGGATGTATTTCCAGATATCGCACACAGGCCGCCACCACCGATCCGGCCGAGGCACCGATATGCAGCCCGGCCGATCGCTGCACAAGCCGGCAGAAGTGCGCCGATTCGCTGATGCTGGCGATCTCCAGCTGGTCCACCAGGGAGCTGTCGAGGAAGGTGGACGGCCGGCTCGCGCCTATTCCGGAGAGGTGCCGTTTGCCGGGACTGCCGTGGAAGGCGATCGAGCCCTCGATGTCCACCGCGATCATCTTCGTGGCGGGTGACGCCGAGCGGAAGAACTGGCTGAGTCCGGAGAACGTCCCGCCGGTGGAGATCGCCGCGAACACCGCATCGGGCGCGCGCGGCAGCTGCCGGAACATCTCCGGGCCGGTCATCCCGCGGTGAATCGCCGGATTCTCCGGGTTGTCGTACTGGTTGGTCCAGACATAGGAGCTGTCCTGCTCGCGCAGTTCGGCGATCCGGTCCAGCCGGGAGAGCAGATAGCCCCCGGACTCGTCCCGCTCGGTCACGGTGATGATCTCGGCGCCCAGATCATTGAGGCGTTCCAGGCACTCCGACGCGATCAGCGGGTCGACCACCGCGGTGAAACTCACCCCGAGATAGCGGGCCAGCATCGCCAGGGCGATCCCCAGATTCCCGGAGGTGGACTCCAGGAGCCGCCCGCCGGGCTGCAGTTCACCCGACTCGACCAGGGCGCGGACCAGCCCGAAGGCGGTCCTGGCCTTGATCGAGCCGGCGACGTTGTGCCCTTCGAGCTTGAGGTGGATGACACGGGGCCGACCGCCGACGGTCAGCGTGACGGGCAGTACGGGCGTCGGTCCGAGAAGCGCCTCGAAGTGTTCGAGCCGCTGTTTCATCGACATCACGCCTGATCCCTTCCGTCCGGTCAGACCGAGGGGGTCGCGTAGACGATCCAGTTGTCGTGGGTGTGCGGGTACGGGCGGAAGTCGCCGTGCGGCGGGTCGTCCCAGGAGACCCGCTCCAGTGCGAGGATCTCCCAGCCGTCGAAGAGCGCCCGGATCTCCTCCTCGCTGTAGTACTTGAAGAGGGTGTCCTTGTAGGCGAAGGTGTTCGGCGCGATCTCCTCGCCCTCGCCGTAGGTCTGGTCCTCGGGGGTGAAGGCGTTGGTGACGAAGATGCCGCCCTCGACCAGCAGCCGGCGGGCCTCGGTGACCAGCGAGCTCGGGTCCTCGATCTGGCCGAACACGTCGAAGCAGGTGACCGCGTCCACCGAGCCGTCGATGAGCGGGAGTTCGGTGGCGTCGGCGCGGAGCAGGAAGGAGCGCTGACGGATGATCCGCTTGGCGTTCTGCAGACCGGTCGGGGCGATGTCCACACCGAGCGCGGTGAAGCCGGCGTCGACCAGCGCGGCCAGGTTCCGGCCGTCGCCGCAGCCGAGGTCGACCACGGTGCGGACCTCGCGGGCGGAGAGCGCCTTGATGGCCTGGGGGATCACCGGGATCGGGTCCTCCTGCCACAGCGGGGCGTCGTCGGTCTGCTGCTGGTAGGCCGCCTCCCAGCCGTACTGGAGCTCCTTGTAGGAGACATCGGTGGTCATTGTTACCTCCAAGATCGGTGGTGCGCCGGGTGGTTCGCGGGTCGGGCTGCGTTCCCGCCCGCCCTCAGAGCCTGCGGGGGGTCCGCCAAGCGACGACCAGGCCGCGGCCAAGCGGCGGCCAACCGGCCCGGAACGCAACGGGGACCCCGGGCCTTCCAAGGCCCGGGGTCCCCTGCTGACGTCCGGTCAGCTGCGCACCAGCGCATCGGCCAGGACGGACCAGAACTGGTCGATCCGGCCCGGCAGTTCGGTCTCCGCTTCGGTGCGGCGGATCAGGTGGATGCCGACCACCATGGCCAGCAGCACCATGGCGACCGTCTCGGCCGGCAGGTCCGTGCCGGGCGCACCGTCCGGCCTGGCCCGCAGCACTGCGCCGGCCAGGTCCCGTTCGACCGTCTCGACCAGGCTCGGCTCCCCGGTGGCGGGCGGACGGTCCACCAGCAGTCGGAAGGCGGCCCGGATCCGGATGTTCCCGTGGTACTGCCGGGACAGCCCGAGGACCAGCTCCCGGAGCACCTCGAAGGCGGGCGCCTCGGATCCGCCGGAGCCGTCCATCAGCAGCCGCCAGAACTCCTGGGCCTGGCGCACCAGTTCCTCGGCCAGCTGCTCCTTGGTACCGAAATGCCCGTAGAGTGCACCCTTGGTCATGCCGGTTCTGGCGGCCACGGCCTGCACGGTCGCGTTGGCATAGCCCTGGAGGGCGAACTCCTCCGCCGCCGCATCCAGGATCAGTTCGCGAGTGCGTCGCGCGCGCTCCTGCTTCATGGCACCGCCTCCCCTCTCGCCGACTTCGGCTCGAAGATACCTTCTCACAGGTATGTTTTGAAATCGCGCGAAACCGGGCATTGGATTGCATTCGATCCGTCGGCCCCCGCCGGCGGCCGGTCCGATCTGACGGCCAGTCACCAGGTCGGTCCTGCAATGGGATTGGGAGGGAAGCCGAAGGGCGGGGGCAGCTCAGCCGGCGGTCCGGCCCGGGCCCGCCAGTTCGACGGCCGAGTAGGCGGCGGCAGCCGTCTCGAAGCGCAGCGCGGCGTGCCCGGCGGCGGCCGTGACGTCGCGCCAGTGGCGCTGGACCGGGTGCCCGTCGGCCTGCCCGGCCGCGCCGCAGGACCGGAACAGCCGGTCCACCGCGGCCACCGCCAGCTCGGCGGCGAGCGCGCAGTCCCGCTGGTTCTCGGCGATCGACAGCGGGGTCACCACGCCGTCGTCGGCCCGCGCGGCGGCGCCCTCCAGCAGCAGCCGGGCCGCCTGGATCTCGCCCGCCGAGCGGGCCAGCACCTGCTGCCCGGCGACCGCCTGGCCGGTGGCCTGGCCGTCCACCCTGACCCGGCGGGCCGCCGTCTGCGCCCAGGCCCGCCTGGCCCCCTGTGCGGCACCCAGGATCGGTGCGGCGAACTGGAGCTGGGCCACCAGCGGGAACGGCACCCGGTGGCAGCGGGCCGCGTCGGGACGCGCTGTCCCGAGGTCGCTCTGGGTGAGCGTCAGCCGGTCCGGTACGAAGGCGTCCCGGACCACCACGGTGTGGGAGCCGGTGCCGCGCAGGCCCAGGGTGCGCCAGGTGTCCCGGATCCCGAACTGCTCCCGGGGCAGCGCGAAGATCCGGATCTCCGGCCCCTCCACCCGGCTCGCCAGCAGCACCCACTGTGCGTGGTCGATGCCGCTCGCGTACGCCCACTCGCCGGAGAGCCGCCAGCCCCCGCCCACCCGCACCGCCGTGCCGGACGGCGGCACCACGGCGGCGGCGATCCGTACGTCGGGGGAGGCGCCCCACAGCTCACGCTGCCCGGCCTCCGGGAGGTAGGCGGCGAGCCGGCCGTGCGCGGCGTAGAGCGCGCCGCACCAGGCGGTGGCCGCGCAGCTCTCGGCCACGGTCGCGGTCTCGGTGACCAGGGCGCGGAAGGTGCCGGCGGTGCCGCCCCAGCGCCGGGGTACGAAGTGCCGGGCGAACCCGGCCTCCGACAGCGCCGCGGCGAGCTCGGGGGTGAGCCGGCGGGCGTCCTCCACGGCGTGTCCTGAGCGGTGCGCCAGTGCGGCGACGCCTGCCGGGGTGCCGGTCGGTGTGACGGGCGGAAGCGTGGTGACGGTCATGCGCGTGGTCCCCTCCTCGCGGGCCCTCCCCAGGCCCCGGCGGCTCCGCCGGATGTCACGCGGCGGGGTGAGCTAGAAAATATACCGGCCGGAAGGTATTCGGCAAGGGATTCCCGGCGCAGCGGGGAGGCCCACGCGAAACGGCCCGCCCCCGTGGCAGGGGGCGGGCCGTTCCGGTGTGGCGAGGATCAGTTCTCGTCGGTGGGGGTGGCGTCGCCCTCCCCGTTCTCGCTCTCGATCTCCTTCTGGAGACCCAGGCGCTCGACGATCCACTGCTCGAACCCGACCGCGGCCTGGGTCCAGTTGGCGGTGGTCGTGACGAAGTACTCCAGGTTGACGCCGGTGCCGACGATCATCTGGGACTCACCGATGAGACGGACCACGCCGTCCTCGTGGGTGTGGGTGTAGACCTTCGGCCAGAGGGTCTCGCGGTTCCACTCGTCGATCAGGTCGAGGATCTCGCCCTTGTCCTCGAGCGGGTAGGACCGGTCGTAGAAGGCGCGGACCGCGAAGAGCTCCTTCTGCTCGCCGCGGAACATGTAGTAGACGCGGAAGCCGTCCCACGGCGCGGTGAGGTCACCCTCGTCGTCCACGACGTGCTTGAGCTGCATCTGGTCCAGCAACTGGGTGACCAGCGCCTGGTCCGGCACCACGATCGGCGGCGGGCCGGAGGGGCCCGGCTGGCCGCCCTGCGGGGCGCCGAACGAGGGGATGGACGACGGGTCGATGCTCATCAGGGGGTCCTCTTCTCAGTGCACAAGGGTGGCTGGCAATGAGGGGCCGCCCTTCCAGCCACCATCCTGCCTCATTCGCGGCCCGGGACACAGGGGTACCCGGGCCGCGGAGGACAGGTCAGCGCTTGGTCAGCGAGGCGGTCAGCTGCTCGGCCCGGACGGTCAGCCGGTCGGCGTCCTCGTCCCGCTCCACCAGCACCGTGTCACCGTCGTGGACCTGCCCGGACAGGATCGCCCGGGCCAGCTGGTCGCCGATCGCGGACTGCACCAGCCGCCGCAGCGGCCGGGCCCCGTACGCCGGGTCGTACCCGGTGATCGCGAGCCAGTCGCGGGCCGCCGGGGTGACGTCCAGGGTGAGCCGGCGGTCCTGCAGGCGGCCGGCCAGCAGGCCGATCTGGAGGTCGACGATCCGGCTCAGCTCGGCGGTGCCGAGCGGCTCGAAGACCACGATGTCGTCCAGCCGGTTCAGGAACTCGGGCTTGAAGGCCGAGCGGACGGTGTCCAGCACCAGCTGCTTCTTGGTCTCCTCCGGAGTGTTCGGGTCGACCAGGTACTGGGAGCCCAGGTTGGAGGTGAGGATCAGGATCGCGTTCCGGAAGTCCACCGTGCGGCCCTGACCGTCCGTCAGGCGGCCGTCGTCCAGCACCTGGAGCAGCACGTCGAAGACCTCGGGGTGGGCCTTCTCCACCTCGTCCAGCAGCACCACGCTGTACGGCCGGCGGCGGACCGCCTCGGTGAGCTGGCCGCCCTCCTCGTAGCCGACGTAGCCGGGCGGGGCGCCGACCAACCGGGAGACCGAGTGCTTCTCGCCGTACTCGCTCATGTCGATCCGGACCATGGCCCGCTCGTCGTCGAAGAGGAAGTCGGCCAGCGCCTTGGCGAGTTCGGTCTTGCCGACACCGGTCGGGCCGAGGAAGAGGAACGAACCGGTCGGCCGGTCCGGGTCGGCGATGCCGGAGCGGGTCCGCCGGACGGCGTCCGAGACCGCGGCCACCGCCTCCTGCTGGCCGATCAGGCGGCGGCCCAACTCCTCCTCCATCCGGAGCAGCTTGGCGCTCTCGCCCTCCAGCAGCCGGCCGGCCGGGATGCCCGTCCAGGAGGCCACCACGTCGGCCACGTCGTCCGGGCCGACCTCCTCCTTGACCATCGACTCGCTCGCGTCCTCGTCCTGGGCCCGCTCCTGGGCCTCGGCGAGCTCCCGCTCGGCGGCCGGCACCTCGGCGTACATCAGCTTGGACGCGCGCTCGAAGTCACCGTCCCGCTGGGCGCGTTCGAGCGCGCCGTGCAGTTCGTCCAGACGCTCCTTGACCTCGCCGACCCGGTTCAGCGACTTCTTCTCCTGCTCCCAGCGGGCGTTGAGCGAGCTCAATTGCTCCTGCCGGTCTGCCAGATCGCGCCGCAGCCGCTCCAGCCGGTCCACCGAGGCCGGGTCGGACTCCTTCTCCAGTGCCAGCTCCTCCATCCGCAACCGGTCGACGGAGCGCTGGAGTTCGTCGATCTCGACCGGGGAGGAGTCGATCTCCATCCGGAGCCGGGAGGCCGCCTCGTCGACCAGGTCGATCGCCTTGTCGGGCAGGAAGCGGGCGGTGATGTAGCGGTTGGACAGGGTGGCGGCGGCCACCAGCGCGGCGTCCGAGATCTGCACCTTGTGGTGCGCCTCGTACCGGCCCTTGAGGCCGCGCAGGATGGCGATGGTGTCCTCGACGCTCGGCTCGCCGACCAGCACCTGCTGGAAGCGGCGCTCCAGTGCCGGGTCCTTCTCGATCCGCTCGCGGTACTCGTCCAGCGTGGTGGCGCCGACCATCCGCAGCTCGCCGCGGGCCAGCATCGGCTTGAGCATGTTGCCCGCGTCCATCGAGGAGTCGCCGCCGGCGCCCGCGCCGACCATGGTGTGCAGCTCGTCGATGAAGGTGACGACCTGGCCGTCGCTGGACTTGATGTCGTTCAGCACGGCCTTCAGCCGCTCCTCGAACTCACCGCGGTACTTGGCCCCGGCGACCATCGCGGAGAGGTCCAGCGAGACCAGCCGCTTGCCGCGCAGCGAGACCGGCACGTCGCCGGCCACGATCCGCTGGGCCAGGCCCTCGACCACGGCGGTCTTGCCGACGCCGGGCTCGCCGATCAGCACCGGGTTGTTCTTGGTCCGGCGGGAGAGCACCTGGATCACCCGGCGGATCTCCTGGTCCCGGCCGATCACCGGGTCGAGCTTGCCGTCCCGGGCGGCCTGGGTGAGGTCGGTGCCGTACTTCTCCAGCGCCTTGTACGTGCCCTCCGGATCGGCCGAGGTCACCTTTGCACTGCCCCGGACGTCCTTGAAGGCCGCCAGCAGCGCCTTGGGCGTGGCGCCGTACCGCTGGAGCAGGTCGGCCACCTGCCCGCCCTCGGCGGCCAGGCCGACCAGCAGGTGCTCGGTGGAGAGGTACTGGTCGTCCAGGTCCTCGGCGCGCTTGCCGGCCTCGGTCAGCACGGCCATGGTGTCCCGGGCCAGCTGCGGGGCGGAGACGGTGGAGCCCTGCGCGCTGGGCAGGGTGGCGAGCTGCCGCCGGGCGGCGGCCAGCACGGCGGGGACGTCCGCGCCGACCGCTTCGAGCAGCGGGCGGGCGATGCCCTCAGGCTGCTCCAGCAGGGCCAGCAGGATGTGCACCGGCTTGACGTCCGGGTTGCCTGCGGCGCTGGCCTGTCGGATCGCGGCGGACAGGGCGTCCTGGGTCTTGCTGGTGAACTTGCTGGCGTCCACTGCGGGGGGCCTCCTCATATGACAGTTGGACTGTTCGACAAGTTGAGTCTACCCCGCTCAACTTTGCGGAGCCAGGGCCATTTCAGTGTTCGGGTCACTGTTTCCGGGTCAGGCCGAGCAGTACGCGGGCCGGTCCGGCCGGGCGGTGACCGGCCGGCCAGACCGCGCGCAGCGGCCTGGCCAGGTCCACGTCCACCGGGACCGCGACCAGCCGTCGGGTGGCCAGCTCCTCGGTGACGGCCAGCTCGCTCAGGCAGACCGGTCCGGCGCCGGTCATCGCGGCCGCCTTCAGCGCGGTCGAGGAGGCGAGCTCCAGCCGGGGCGTGGTCGCCCCGCCGTACGGAGCGAGGGCCTGCTCCAGCACCTCCCTGGTGCCCGAGCCCGGCTCGCGCAGCACCAGCGGGGTGGCGGCCAGCTCGGCGCCGGTCAGCGGGGTGCGGCGACGGGCCCACGGGTGGCTCGGCGCGACCACCACCACCAGCCGGTCGGCCGCCACCACCGCGCCGGCCAGCCCGGGCGGGGTGGTCGGGCCCTCCACGAAGCCGAGGTCGGCGTCCCCAGCGAGCACGTGCGAGGCGACGTCCGCCGAGTTGGCGGTCCGCAGGATCACCGAGGTGTCGGGGCTGACCTGATGCAGCGCCAGCAGCCAGCCCGGCATCAGGTACTCGGCCACGGTCAGGCTGGCCACCACGGTCAGCCGGGCGTCCCGGCGCTCGCGCAGCGCGTCGATCCCGGCGTCCAGCGCCTGCGCCGCCTCG
Organism: Kitasatospora sp. Root107; assembly: GCF_001424875.1. Taxonomy (GTDB): domain Bacteria; phylum Actinomycetota; class Actinomycetes; order Streptomycetales; family Streptomycetaceae; genus Kitasatospora. The sequence continues at coordinate 19,344 of NZ_LMCT01000009.1, forward strand.
ACCACGTTGCGGGCCCACTCGACCACCACCCGGCCGGTCTCGGTCGGCCGCGAGCCGCGCGGCGAGCGCTCCAGCAGCGGGACCCCGATCTGCCGCTCCATGCCCTTGATCCGGGCGCTGGCGGCGGGCTGACTGACCCCCAGCTCGGCCGCCGCCCGGCCGACGCTGCCCAGCCTGGCGACCGCGAGCAGCAGTTCCAGGGCACCGAGCTCGGGCACACGCGGAGAGAGGGGCATAGGGCCAGGCTATGTCCTCATAGGGCGGGACGCGCTACCGGCCGATCATGACGACAGGCACGGTGGAGGCATGGCCACCCTCACCGCATCCCGCACCGCCGCTTACGGCCTCGACCTCGGCCGGCTCGGCCCCAACTGGTACGCCGCCGTCATGGGCACCGCGATCGTCGGCAACGGCGCCGCCGCCCTCCCGGTCCACCTGCCCGGGCTGATCGGCTTCGGCGAGGTGGTCTGGGCGTTCTCCTTCCTGGCGCTGGCGGCCCTGGTGACCGGCCGCGCGGTGCACCTCACCCGGCACCGGGCCACCGCCCGCGAGCAGCTGCTCGACGAGCCCGCCACCGCCGTCTTCTACGGCTGTCCGCCGATGGCCCTGATCGCGGTCGGCTACGGCACCCTGGTGCTCGGCTCCCGGCTGATCGGCACCGAGGCCGCGGTCGCGATCGACCTGGTCCTGTGGACCACCGGCACCCTCTACGCCGTCCTGGTGGCCGGGGGCATCCCGTACCTGATGATCACCCGGCACCGGGTCTCCGCCCTCAAGGCCAACCCCACCTGGCTGCTCCCCGTGGTCGCCCCGATGGTCGCCGCCGCGCTCGGCCCCGCGCTGATCCCGCACCTGCCCGCCGCGCTCGGCCCCGCCATGCTGTACGGCTGCTACGCGCTGTTCGGCGCCAGCCTGCTCGGCACCCTGCTGGTGCTGCCGGTGGTCTTCGCCGGTCTGGTGCACAGCAAGCTGCCCGCCCTGGTGCTGACCCCCTCGCTCTTCCTGGTGCTCGGCCCGCTCGGCCAGTCCACCACCGCCGTCAACCAGCTGGCCGACGCCGCGAAGTCGGTGGCCCCCGCGCTGGCCGGGCCCGCCCTGGGCTTCGCGGTCCTGTACGGCGTGGCGATGACCGGCTTCGGGGTGCTCTGGCTCGGGGTGGCGATCACCGCCAACCTGCGGGCGCTGCGGGCCGAGATGCCGTTCGCGATGACCTGGTGGGCCTTCACCTTCCCGGTCGGCACCATGGTCACCGGCACCGCAGGACTCGCCAGGCACACCGGATTCGACGGCTTCACCGGCCTGGCCGTCGCCCTGTACCTGCTGTTGGTCGCCGCCTGGGCGGTCGCCCTGGTGCGCACCCTGAGCGGCCTGCTGGACGGTCGGCTGCTCGGCCCGGTGCGCGCCGCCTGACGGCCCGTCCGCCCGGTCCGGCTGCAGGTTCCTGCACTTGCGGGAACATGCAGTCGGACGCCTCTTGTTCACCGGCTGTCACGCTGTGAGGGTGGAACCACGCCAAGGTCGTCCGGGCAACCGCAGCCCGCGAACAGCGACTTGCTCCGCTACGGGGGTGCCCCGGTACGTACGCGTGCCGGTGCAACGAAGTGGAGCCCCGGCCGGAGCGCCATGTGTGGTGATGGCCCCGGTCCGGAGTCGGCGAGGCGTTGCTGCTCCGCCTCGCTGGAAGCGCTCCGACCGGCGTGAGATCGACGGGTTCCCCGGGGCTTCGGGCTCCGGGGGACGCGTCGGATCATCCCTGAGGGATCATGGGCGGGACGGACCCATGGGTGATCGACGGCAGGGAGGTGCACCGCGCGTGGCCTCCACCGAGGAACTCCCCGACGAGAGCGCCCGCGAGCTCTACCTGGCGATCCTCTCCAGCGGTGGCCGGCTGCCGTTCGGCGCGCTCGCCGACACCGACCGCGCCGCCCTCGAGCAACTGGTCCGCTCCGGGCTGGTGCTGCCCAACGCGCTCGACCGCACCTACGTGGCCGTCAGCCCGCGCTCGGTCAGCGAACGGCTCTGCACCGAACTGCGCTCGGCCGCGACCAGACTGCTGCTCCGCGCCGAGGAACTGCCCGACGTGCTCGGCGGCCTCACCCGGGCGTACGAGTCCACCCCACGGATCGCCCTCGAACCGGCCAGGCCCACCCTGATCGACGGTCAGCAGCAGATCAGGCAGCGGATCGCCGAACTGCTCTCCGAGTGCCGCACCGAACTGCTCACCGCCCAGCCCGGATCCCGGGAGCCGGAGACTCTGGCGCTCGCCCGGCAGCAGGACCTGGCCCTGCGCCGACGCGGCATCCGGCTCCGCACCCTCTACCAGCCCAGCGCGCTGTCCGAGCCCGCCACGGTCGACTACGCCGTCGCGCTCTCCGCGCAGGGCTCCGAGCTGCGCATCCTGGACGAGCCCTTCCAACGGACGCTGATCATCGACCGCGCGGTGGCCGTGGTGCCTGCCGCGGACGACAACAGCCGGGCCGCCTTCATCTCCGACCCCACCGCGGTCGCCTTCCTGGCCGCCGTCTACCAGCGGGACTTCGGCCGGGCCGAGACCGTCGACTGGTGCCGCCTGGGCACCGAACCGCCGCTCCAGGCCGCCGCCCACCGGGTCGGCCGGATGCTCGCCGGCGGTCTGACCCAGCGGGCGGTGGCCACCCGGCTCGGGCTGAGCGAGCGGACGGTGGCCGGCCACATCGCCCGGCTGCGCGAGCAGTACCGCGCGCAGACCCTGTTCCAACTCGGCTGGCAGATGCGTGGAGGGCGACGTGACTGACGTACGGCTGCCGGACGAGGCCGAACGCGAGCTCTACCTGGACGTACTCTGCCAGGGCGGCCGGATCACGCTGGCGATGGCCGCCGAGGCCGACCAGGACGCGCTGGCCCGGCTGTTGGCGAACGGCCTGCTGGTGAGCAGTGCGCAGGGTTTCGGCTACACCGCCGTCAACCCGCGCACCGTCGCCGCCCGGATCAGCGCCGAACTCCGCTCCACCGGCACCCGGCTGCTGGTCGAGGCCGAAGAACTGCCCAGCCTGCTCGGCGAGTTGACCAAGGTGTACGAGAGCGCCCCGCGCCGCTCGGTCCGCTCCAGCGTGGTCCAGCACGTGCACGACGCCGCGGACATCGTCCACCGGATGCGGGAGTTGGAGGCCGGCGCCCGGGAGGAGATCCTGATCGCCCAGCCCGGCCGCCCGCTGCCACCCGCCCAGCTCGACCACGCGGTGGCCAGGGCACGCGGCTTCGCCGCTCGCGGCGGCACCGCCCGCGCCCTCTACGAACCGTCCGTCCGGACCGACCAGCCCACCGTCCGCTATGCCACCGCGATCGGCGAACTCGGCATGCGGGTACGGGTGTTGGGGGAACCCTTCAAGCGGACGATGATCTTCGACCGGACGGTCGCGGTGGTCCCCGCCGCCGCCGACCACAGCAGCGCCGCCTTCGTCGAGGACCCGGCCGTGGTGGCCTTCCTGGTCGGCGGCTTCGAGCGCGACTGGGCCCGCGCCGAACGCGTCAGATGGAGCGACGCCGACACCTGCGCCGACGAACGCCCGGTCGACGAACAGATCGGCCGCCTGCTCGCGGCCGGCCTCACCCAGCGCACCATCGCCACCCGCCTGGGTCTCAGCGAGCGCACCGTCGCCGGACACATCTCCCGGCTCCGCGACCTGCACGACGCCGAGACCCTGTTCCAGCTCGGCTGGCTGCTCCGTGGCGGCCGCGATGCCTGACCTCCCACTGCCCGGCGAGGCCGAACGCGCGCTCTACGCCGAGGTGTTGGCGCAGGGCGGCCGGGTGCTGTTCCGTGACGTCGCCCACCAGGATGCCGCCACCGTGCTCCGGCTGCTCGAGATCGGCCTGCTGGTCCACCACACCGAGGACGCCACCCTCACCGCCGTCAACCCCCGCACCATCGCCGAGCGCCACGCCGCCGACCTTCGCTCGGCCGGCACCCGGCTGCTGCTCCGGGCGGAGGAGATCCCGGCGTCGCTGGACGAGTTGGTCCGGGCCTACGACGCGGCGCCGCGCAAACTGGAGCGTTCCGGCGGGGTGCTGCACATCCAGGACCTGGAGGAGATCCGCTCCCGGATGCTGCAGCTCGAAGCCGACTGCCAGGACGAGTGCCTGGCCGCGCAGCCCGGTGGCGCCCGCCCCGCCGAGCACCTGAACGGCGGGCTGGAACGGCTGCGCCGCCTGCTGGCACGGGGCACCAGGCTGCTGGTGCTCTACGAGGAGGCCGCCAGGCATGACCGGCCCACCGCCGAGTACGCGGCGACGATCACCGACTGGGGGGCCAGGCTGCGGATCCTGCACGAGCCGTTCAGCCGGATGCTGATCTTCGACCGGGCGACGGCCGTCATCCCGGCGGCCGCCGACCACGCCACAGCCGCCATCGTGGAGGACCCGGCCGTGGTGGCCTTCCTGGTCAGCGGCTTCGAACGGGACTGGGAGCGCGCCGAACGGGTCCGCTGGCAGGCGATCGGAGACCAGGTGCACGAGCAGGTCGGCCGGATGCTCACCCAGGGGCTGACCCAGAAGGCGATCGCGAGCCGGCTCGGGCTGAGCGAGCGGACGGTGGCCGGGCACATCGCGCGGCTGCGCGAACTCCACGACGCCGAGACGCTGTTCCAGCTGGGCTGGCAGATGCGGGGTGCCCGTGGTGCTGAGTGAGGCCGAACGCGCGCTCTACGCCGAGGTGCTGGCCCAGGGCGGCCGGGTGCTGTTCCGGGAGGTGGCCGGTGAGGACGCCGCGACGGTGCTGCGCCTGTTGGAGATCGGCCTGTTGATCCACCACACCGAGGGCGCCATGCTCACCGCGGTGAATCCCCGGACGGTGACGGAGCGGCGGGCCGTCGGTCTCCGGTCGGCGGGCCTGCACGGGCTCCGGATGGCGGACGAAGTGCCGGATCTGCTGGGCGAGTTGTCGCGCGCCTACGACGCCGCACCCCGCAAGGTCGACCTCTCCAGCGAGGTGGTCCAGGTCGCCGACATGGAGCAGATCCGCTCCCGGCTCCTCCAGATCGAGGAGGACAGCCGGGAGGAGACGCTCTCCGCCCAGCCGGGGGGTGCCAGGCCGGCCGAGTTCCTCGCCTTCTCGCTCGAACGGTCCCGCCGATTCCTGGACCAGGGCGGAGCGCTCCGCACCATCTACCAGCCCGGCGCCCGGCTGGACGGGCCGACCGTCGAGTACGCCGCCGCCCTCACCGCGTACGGCGAGCGGATCCGGGTCCTCGACGAGCCGTTCACCCGGCTGTTCGTCTTCGACCGCCGGGTCGCGGTGATCCCGGCCGCCGCCGACAACAGCAGCGCGGCCTTCGTGGAGGACCCGGCCGTGGTGACCTTCCTGGTCAACAGGTTCGAGCGGGACTGGGAGCGTGCCGAACGGGTCAGCTGGCAGGCGATCCGCCAGGTCGGCGAGCCGGTGCACGAGCAGGTCGGCCGGATGCTGGCACAGGGCCTGTCCCAGAAGAAGATCGCGAGCCGGCTCGGGCTGAGCGAGCGCACGGTGGCCGGGCACATCGCCCGGCTGCGCGAGCTGTACGACGCGGAGACGCTGTTCCAGCTGGGCTGGCAGATGCGGGGGGCGGAGGGAGGGTCGGACGGCTGACCGCCCCACCGTCCGGTCAGCCGGTGGCGACGCCGGGGGCCCAGTAGCCGAAGCCGGAGACCGGGGGCTCCTGCCGGGGGCTCGGGAACGCCTCGGCGGGTGCGGTCCAGAAGCCCTCGCGGAGCGAGAGCGCCATGCCGGCCCAGTCCAGTGCGGTCTCCACGGTGTGCCGAAGCGCCTCCTGCGACCAGGTGTCGTCGAAGACCAGCGGCAGGACGGGGGCGACCTGCTCGATGGTGGCGATCAGCGGGTTGTGGGTGATCGCCTCGTCCACCAGCAGCACTATCGGCTTGCGCAGCGAGGAGGCCCAGCCCAGCTCCAGTGCGACGCCGGCCGAGAGCGGCGCCCCGACGTAGGCGAACACCAGGTCGGCGGTCTGCAGCGCCCGGTAGTCGGAGGGCACCCGCGGCTCCGGCGCGCGGCCGCTCACCGTCCAGGCGTCGCTGTGGTGCGCGCTGTAGACGGCGGCGCCGCTCTTCAGCAGCGTGGACCGCAGGGTGGTCAGCCTGGTCCGGCTGGCCAGCGTCACCACGCTGTCGGCCGGTCCGGTCAGCCGCATGAGCGGCGCGGCCAGGAATACCCGAGCGCGCCGACCCTCGGGGGTCTGGACGGCGCGATTGCGCAGGTAGGGCTCACTCATGACGACTCCGGGGGACAGCCGACCGGGTAGTGGTTGGTGCCGGCAGGCGTTTGGATAGTTGCTGCTCAACTAAGGCTGTTGGCTTCCGATAGACGAAATGATTGACTGTTCATTGGCAAGATCAGGGATCCCACAGTGCCTATCGAGAGCGAACTGATCGTCCATCGACCGGCGCGGTGGCGTCCAGCTTTCTGCCCTGTCATGTGGATGACTGGCAGGGAGATGACGCACTGACACGGGCCGGGTGGATGACACCGCTCGGCGGGTGCGGCATCATGTGGACGTTAGTCCTATTAGTTCAGCTTGTGAATCTGCTGAAAGGGGTGGGTCTGTGTCTCGTATGTATCGACTTGTCCGCAAGGTTGTACTGCCGGTTGTCGCCACGGCGGCAGTGCTGGTCGGTGGCTTCTTCGCAGCGGGAGGCATGCAGGAGGGGCCTGCTGACGTGCAGACTTCGGCTGTGGTGATGCTGTCTTCTGAAGACTTCAACTGGACCTGAGCGGACCGTTGGCGGGATGGGGTGGCACCCGGACGTGGGGACTGGTCCTCGGGGCGTGTTGAACGCCCGGAGGTGCCGGCAGTGCCATCTCCAGGGCTACTGAGGGTTTCCCGGGTGCTCCTGTGAAGCGCGGGCGAGGACATATCCGAGCTGAAACAGGGAGTCGACGTTGTAGTCCTCCCGCATCTCGGCGATGTGGCGGGCCAGCGTTCTTTCACTGATTCCGAGTCGTCGCGCGATGACCCGATGATTGGTGCCGTCGAGCAGGAGATCGATGATCGTTCGCCGGAGCCGGGAAACCACCTGCTGCGGGACCGTCCGGTCGCCGTCGAAGCCAAGGGCTCGGCTCCAGTTGCGCTCGAACACCTCTTCGGCGAGATAGTTGATGACAGCCTGGTCGCTGACGAATGCGGCCAGGCTCATGTCGTCCGCCACCGGGATGACGGCGAGCCGTCGGTCGATGACCAGGAGCCGGGTGTACGGCTCGTCCAGTGTCCTGAACTGCCAGCCGGCCTCCGCCAGCGTCGCCACGTAGTCCCTGGTGGGCTGGTGGTAACGGGTGCTGGCGTGATAGATCGTCCGCATTGCGGCACCGCTGCGCAGCGTCTCCAGGTCCCGGGTGATGCTGGCGGCCAGCACCTCGGGCGGCCGTGGCCCGCCGGGCTGCATGGCGAGGCCCTCCTCGAGCCCTGCCCCCATGGCCTGTTGGAGGCGCTGGTTAATCAGCGCTTTGCCCCGGACGTATTCGATTGTTCCGCCGGTCTGCATCGGCGTGTGGAATTCCTCGGCGAGGTCATGCAGATCGTTGGGCAGTGATATCGCCCGGGCCAGCAGATCGAGTGCTTGGCGTTGCCAGGTGGAACTCAGACTGGCGGACAACTGCGCCGGGTCGACGGCAACGAGGGATTTCTGGTCGTCGGTATCCGGAACCAGAAGACCGATGCCGATCAGTTCATTCAGCGCGTCATCCCGGGTCGGGTCGGCCGCTGCGCCGACCAGCCGTCCGTTCGCCTCGAGTGCGGACAAGTAGAGGGCCTTGGCCGCGGCCGAGAGGGCGCGTGACGCACCCGTCGGCGGACTTGGCTGCTCTCGCCCACTCATCCCTGGCTCCTTGTTGTCGATTGGACAAGCAGTCCACACGACTCAAACTCTGCTGACCATGGATCTTAAGCTGCTGTTGGGGGATGCTACTTCGAATCCGATCGTAGAGCCGGGAGCCCGGTCCTCGCTCAGCACTCTCTCATTACAGGTAAGCCGCCGGCACCCCCCGGACAGGGGGAGCCGACGGCTTGCCGACGGAGCGGGATCAGCGCCTGGGGCGCCAGACCACCAGCGCGCTGGACTGCTGCACCTGCTGGTAGGGCACCAGGTCCCGCCGGTACGAGGCGTGCACCGCCGCCTCCCGCTGCTGGAGCGCCGAGGCGGCGCCCTCCAGGGAGTCGGCGAGCTCGCCGATCCGGGACTGCAGGGCGGCGACCTGGTTCTCCAGCTCGATGATCCGCTTGATGCCGGCCAGGTTGATGCCCTCGTCCTGGGAGAGCCGCTGGACCTCGCGGAGCTGCTGGATGTCGCGGGCGGAGTAGCGGCGGCCGCGGCCGGCCGTGCGGTCGGGGCAGACCAGGCCGAGGCGGTCGTACTGGCGGAGGGTCTGCGGGTGCAGGCCGGAGAGCTCGGCGGCGACCGAGATCACGTACACCGGGGTGTCCTCGGTCAGCACGTAGTGGGTCGCGGCCGGGCGGGAGCGGCCCAGGCCGGGGCCGCCGGGGAGGCCCTCGCCGAGGCCGGGCCCCGGGCCGATGGGGGTGTCGGGGGTCATCGGGTCATCACGCTCCCTCTGCCGCCTTGAAGAGGGCGGCTCGCGGGTCGTCGGAGGCGGTGGCCTCGCGGTACTGCTCCAGGGCCTCCAGGGCTTCGCCCTCGAGGTGCTTGGGGACCATGACCTCCACGGTGACCAGCAGGTCGCCGCGGGTGCCGTCGGTGCGGGTGGCGCCCTTGCCGCGGGCCCGCATGGTCAGGCCGTTGGCACTCCCGGCCGGGAGCTTGAGCTTGACCGAAGGTCCGTTCAGCGTCGGCACCTCGATGGTGCCGCCCAACGCGGCTTCGGGGAAGGTGATCGGCACGGTGACGGTCAGATTGTCGGCCTTCCGGCCGAACACCGGGTGGGTGTCGACGTGCACGGTGACGTAGAGGTCACCGGGCTGGCCGCCGCGCTCGCCCTGCGCGCCCTTGCCCTTGAGCCTGATCCGCTGCCCGTCCTGGACCCCGGCCGGGATCCGGACCTGCATGGTGCGGGCCGAGGAGGCCCGGCCGCTGCCGTGGCAGACCGTGCAGGGGTCGTCGACCAGCATGCCGCGGCCCTTGCAGTCCCGGCAGGGCTCGGAGAGCGCGAAGGCGCCCTGGCCCCGGCTGACCGTGCCGGCCCCGACACAGGTCGGACAGACCCGGGGGGTGGTGCCGGCCTTGGCACCGGTGCCCGAGCAGACCCGGCAGGCGGCCTGACTGGTCATCCGGAGCGGGACGGTGGCGCCGTCCACCGCCTCCTCGAAGGCGAGTGTCACCTCGGTCTCGACGTCGGCGCCCCGGCGCGGCTGCGGCTGCCGGCCGCCCCGATTGAACAGGCCGCCGAAGATGTCGCCGACCCCGCCGCCGCCCTGCGGGCTGTTGCCGAACAGGTCACCGAAGTCGAAGCTGCCGCCCTGCGGGCCGCCGGCCCGGTAGCCGCCGTTGCCGAACAGGCTGCGGGCCTCGTCGTACTCCTTGCGGCGCTTGTCGTCCGACAGGACGTCGTACGCCTCGGAGATGTCCTTGAACCGGTCCTCCGCCTTGACGTCACCCTTGTTGGCGTCGGGGTGGAACTCGCGGGCGAGCTTCCGGTAGGTCTTCTTGATCTCGGCGGTGGTGGCGTCCTTGGGCACACCGAGGACCTTGTAGTAGTCCTTCTCCACGTAGTCCTTCGCGCTCATGGCTGCTGCCACCTCCCGGCGTTGTTCGATGTCGTGTGTTCGGACACGGCGCTGCGGAGCCGCCCGTCGTCCAGGACGACGGACGACTCCGCAGCGCTCGTTCGGTCAGCTCTCCGAGGCACCGTCGGCCTTGTCGGAGTCCGACGAGTCGGCATCCGGCGCGGCAGTGCTCTGGGTACCCGGCTGGGGCTCCGCCACGGCGACCATCGCCGGACGGATGATCCGCTCGCCGATCCGGTAGCCCGGCTGGAGGATCTGCACACAGGTGTCCTCGGTGACGTCCGAGGAGTAGCTGTGCATCAGCGCCTCGTGCAGCGTCGGGTCGAAGGGCTCGCCCTCCTTGCCGAACTGCTGCAGGCCCAGCTTGGCGACCACGGTCTCCAGGTTGTCGGAGACCGACTTGAAGCCACCGGTGACCTCGCCGTGCTCGCGGGCCCGGCCGATGTCGTCCAGCACCGGGATCAGGGCCTCCAGGATGTTGGAGACCGCGATCTCGCGGACCGTCAGACGATCCCGCTCGACCCGCTTGCGGTAGTTCTGGTACTCGGCCTGGAGCCGCTGCAGGTCACCCGTACGCTCGGTCAACTCCCGCTTGGCAGCGGAGAGTTCATCGGCACCGGCGCCCGCGACAGCCTCCTCGGCGGCCTTCAGCACGGCTTCCTCGGCGGCGGAGTCGTCGCCGGGCTCGCCGCCCTGCGGCTTCTCCGTCATGCGGCACCACCCTTGGGCTTCTCGTCGTCGACGATCTCGGCGTCGACCACGTCGTCGTCCTTGGCGGCACCGGCGGCGTCACCGGCCGGGGCGGCACCCGCGGCGTCGTTCTGCGCGTACAGCGCGGCGCCGAGCTTCTGGGCGGTGGTGGACACCTTCTCGGTGGCCTCGCGGATCGCCGCGATGTCCTCGCCCTTCAGCTTCTCCTTGAGCTCGCCGATGGCGGTCTCGACCTCGGTCTTGACGTCCTCGGGCAGCTTCTCGGTGTTGTCCGCGATGAACTTCTCGGTCGAGTAGACCAGCTGCTCGCCCTGGTTGCGGGTCTCCACGGCCTCGCGGCGCTCGTGGTCCTCGGCCGCGTACTGCTCGGCCTCGCGCATCATCCGCTCGATGTCGTCCTTCGGCAGCGCGGAGCCGCCGGTGACGGTCATCCGCTGCTCCTTGCCGGTGCCGAGGTCCTTGGCGCCGACGTGCATGATGCCGTTCGCGTCGATGTCGAAGGTGACCTCGATCTGGGGCAGGCCACGCGGGGCCGGCGGCAGACCGGTCAGCTCGAACATGCCGAGCTTCTTGTTGTACGCCGCGATCTCGCGCTCGCCCTGGTAGACCTGGATCTGCACGGACGGCTGGTTGTCCTCGGCCGTGGTGAAGATCTCGGAGCGCTTGGTCGGGATCGTGGTGTTGCGCTCGATCAGCTTGGTCATGATGCCGCCCTTGGTCTCGATACCCAGGGACAGCGGGGTGACGTCGAGCAGCAGGACGTCCTTGACCTCACCCTTCAGCACACCGGCCTGCAGCGCGGCGCCGATGGCGACGACCTCGTCCGGGTTGACGCCCTTGTTGGCGTCCTGACCGCCGGTCAGCTCCTTGACGAGCTCCGCGACGGCGGGCATCCGGGTGGAGCCACCGACCAGGACCACGTGGTCGATCTCGGACAGCGCGATGCCGGCGTCCTTGATGACGTTGTGGAACGGGGTCTTGCAGCGCTCCAGCAGGTCGGCGGTCAGCTGCTGGAACTGAGCCCGGGTGAGCTTCTCGTCCAGGTGCAGCGGGCCCTCGGCCGAGGCGGTGATGTAGGGCAGGTTGATCGAGGTCTCGGAGGACGAGGACAGCTCGATCTTCGCCTTCTCCGAGGCCTCGCGCAGGCGCTGGAGCGCCATCTTGTCCTTGGAGAGGTCCACGCCGTGACCGGACTGGAAGACCTTGACCAGGTGGTCGACGACCTTCTGGTCCCAGTCGTCGCCACCGAGGTGGTTGTCACCGTTGGTGGCCTTCACCTCGACGACGCCGTCACCGATCTCCAGCAGCGAGACGTCGAAGGTGCCACCGCCGAGGTCGAAGACCAGGATGGTCTGGTCGTCCTTGTCGAGGCCGTAGGCCAGCGCGGCCGCGGTCGGCTCGTTGACGATGCGCAGGACGTTGAGGCCCGCGATCTCACCGGCCTCCTTGGTCGCCTGGCGCTCCGAGTCGGAGAAGTACGCCGGGACGGTGATGACCGCGTCGGTCACCGTCTCGCCCAGGTACGCCTCGGCGTCGCGCTTCAGCTTCTGCAGGATGAAGGCGCTGATCTGCTGGGGGTTGAAGTCCTTGCCGTCCAGGTTGATCTTCCAACCCGTGCCCATGTGGCGCTTCACCGAGCGGATCGTGCGATCCACGTTGGTGACCGCCTGGCGCTTGGCGACCTCGCCGACCAGGATCTCGCCGTTCTTGGCGAAGGCGACGACGGACGGCGTGGTCCGGGCGCCCTCGGCGTTGGTGATGACGGTGGGCTCACCGCCTTCGAGAACGCTGACGACCGAGTTCGTCGTGCCGAGGTCGATGCCGACCGCGCGTGCCATCGTTGGTACCTCCATGAAGAAGTTGAGCTTTACAGGCTCAAGGATGCATGACTCGGTCGTGTGCGTCAACAGCCATGAGTCAGGGCGGCTCAACTTTACTGCGCGCTTATCCGCAGGGCTGGGCCGGACGGGTGAGTATGCCCTTAGTGACTGCCGCCATACCTTGAGCATCTTCTGAACCGGTGTTAACGCGCGGTAGTCTCCGGCGCGTCAGCTCTCAAAGTTACTGATGAGTACACTCAGGGGAGCCCGCTACACCCAGCCGCTGGAGACGGAGAGCCGATGCAGCTAGCAGCGATCGTCATCTCGCTGGTCACCACTGTGATCGGCACCGCGCTCGCCGCCCGCGCGGCCGCGTACATCTATCGGGTGGTGATGACCGGTGCGCCGGACACCACCCGCACCGGTAACCCGGTGCAGAGGACGAAGACGGTCGCCGTCGAGTTCCTCGGCCACACCCGGATGAACAAGTGGGGGGTGGTCGGCGTCGCGCACTGGTTCGTCGCGGTCGGCTTCTTCACCCTGGTCTCCACCCTGGTGACCGCGTTCGGCCAGCTCTTCGACGCCGAGTGGGTCATCCCGGTGATCGGCCACTGGCTGCCGTTCGAGATCTTCACCGAGCTGGTCGGCACGCTGACCACGCTGGGCATCGCCACCCTGATCGTGATCCGCCTGCTCAGCCTGCCGGGCCGGGCCGGGCGGAAGTCGCGGTTCGCCGGGTCGATCGCCTGGCAGGCCTTCTACGTCGAGTACACGATCCTCGGCATCGGCATCTGCATCATGATCCTGCGCGGCCTGGAGGGCGCCCTGGCGGGCGTCGAGAGCTACGAGGCGGCGTACCTGGTCTCCTACCCGCTGGTGGTGGCCTTCCGGGGCCTCTCGCACAGCACCCTGGAGAACCTGATCTACCTGGTCGCGATGCTGAAGATCTGCATCTCGTTCGCCTGGGCGGCCACCATCGGCATCAACCCCTCGATGGGTGTGGCCTGGCACCGCTTCCTGGCGTTCTTCAACATCTACTTCAAGCGCGAGGAGGACGGCGACGTCGCCCTCGGCGCGCTCCGTCCGATGACCAGCGGCGGGCAGCCGATCGACTTCGAGGACCCGGCCGAGGACGCCACCTTCGGTGTCTCCCAGGTCGAGCACTTCGCCTGGAAGGGCATCCTCGACTTCTCCACCTGCACCGAGTGCGGCCGCTGCCAGTCGCAGTGCCCGGCCTGGAACACCGGCAAGCCGCTCTCCCCGAAGCTGCTGATCATGAGCCTCCGGGAGCACGCCTTCGCCAAGGCGCCGTACCTGCTGGCCGGTGGCGGCAAGGACGCCGAGGGCAACGAGATCGCCACGCCCGAGCAGCTGGCCAACGTGCCGGCCGCCGCGCTGGCCGAGGCCGAGCGCCCGCTGGTCGGCACCGCCGAGGAGAACGGGGTCATCGACCCCGACGTGCTCTGGTCCTGCACCACCTGCGGCGCCTGCGTCGAGCAGTGCCCGGTGGACATCGAGCACATCGACCACATCGTCGACATGCGCCGCTACCAGGTGATGATCGAGAGCTCCTTCCCGACCGAGGCCGGGACGATGCTCAAGAACCTGGAGAACAAGGGCAACCCGTGGGGCATGGCCACCAAGGCCCGGCTCGACTGGGTCAAGGAGCTCAAGAAGGAGACCGGCATCGAGGTGCCGGTGATCGGTGAGGACATCGACCCGGCCGAGGTCGAGTACCTCTACTGGGTCGGCTGCGCCGGGGCCCTGGAGGACCGGGCCAAGAAGACCACCAAGGCCTTCGCCGAGCTGCTGCACACCGCGGGCGTGAAGTTCGCCATCCTCGGCAAGGAGGAGACCTGCTCCGGCGACTCCCCGCGCCGCCTGGGCAACGAGTTCCTGTTCCAGATGCTCGGCGCGCAGAACGTCGAGACCCTGAACGCCGCGCTGGAGGACGCCCCGACCAAGCGGATCGTGGCCACCTGCCCGCACTGCTTCAACACCATCGCCAACGAGTACCCGCAGCTCGGCGGGCACTTCGAGGTGATCCACCACACCCAGCTGCTGCAGCACCTGATCGACGAGGGCAAGCTGCTCCCGGTCAACCCGGTCGAGGGTCTGATCACCTATCACGACCCCTGCTACCTGGGCCGCCACAACAAGGTCTACAGCCCGCCGCGCGAGATCATGGACAAGGTCCCCGGTCTGCGCCAGCAGGAGATGCACCGGCACAAGGAGCGCGGTTTCTGCTGCGGTGCCGGTGGTGCGCGGATGTGGATGGAGGAGCGGATCGGCAAGCGGATCAACACCGAGCGGGTGGACGAGGCGCTGTCGCTCAACCCGGACATCGTCTCCACCGCCTGCCCGTTCTGCCTGGTGATGCTCTCCGACTCGGTGAACGGCAAGAAGAACGAGGGCGCGGCCAAGGAGCACCTCAAGGTGGTCGACGTGGCCCAGCTGCTGCTCGACTCCGTGAAGGCGCTGCCGGCCGAACCGGAGCCGGTCGAGGCCTGACCGTCCGTCAAGCCCGGCCCCGGCCACCTGTGATGGGGTGACCGGGGCCGGGCCCGTTCAGGCACCAGAGCGGTGCGTCGGTACGTGTCGCAACCCCGCTGGAACAGGGCGGCTTTGGAAGCAAATACAGTAGGCGGCGGGCCCGTGTCGTGCGGGCCCGCAAGGCAGGACAGGTAAGTCGCCCCGGAACGGCCGGTGACGGCATTGGGGCAAGGGGAGAGGCGCGGACCATGACCGAGGCGATCATGCTGGTCGGTGGCAAGGGCACGAGGCTGCGCCCGTTGACCACCCACACCCCGAAGCCGATGCTGCCGGTGGCCGGTGTCCCGTTCATCGCGCACCAGCTGGCCAGGGCCGCCGCTGCCGGGGTGACCCGGGTGGTGCTGGCCACCTCCTACCTGGCCGAGGTCTTCGAGGACCACTTCCAGGACGGCAGCCCGTACGGCATCGAGCTGGTCTACCTGACCGAGGAAGTGCCGCTGGGCACCGGCGGTGCGATCCGCAACGCCGCCTCCGGCCTGACCTGCGGCCCGGACGAGCCGGTGCTGGTCTTCAACGGCGACATCCTCTCCGGCCTCGACATCGCCTCGCTCCGGGACGGCCACGTCGCCGCCGGGGCGGACGTCACGCTGCACCTGACCCGGGTCGAGGACCCGCGCGCCTTCGGCCTGGTGCCGACCGACGCGCACGGGCGGGTGCTGGAGTTCCTGGAGAAGCCGGAGACTCCCGAGCAGATCGTCACCGACCAGATCAACGCCGGCTGCTACGTGTTCACCCGCTCGGTGATCGACCGCATCCCGGCCGGCCGCGAGGTCTCGGTCGAGCGCGAGACCTTCCCCGAACTGCTGGAGACCGGCGCGCTGGTCCGCGGCGTGGTCGACACCTCGTACTGGCTCGACCTCGGCACCCCCGGCGCCTTCGTCCGCGGCTCGGCCGACCTGGTGCTCGGCCTGGTCGACTCCCCGGCGGTGCCGGGACCGACCGGCGAGGCGCTGCTGCTGCCGGGCGCCACGGTGGACCCGGCCGCCGTGCTCAGCTCCGGCACCGTGGTCTCCGAGGACGCGGTGGTCGAGGCCGGCGCGATCGTCGAGGGCAGCGTGATCCTGCCCGGCGCGGTGATCGGCCCGGACGCGTACGTGAAGGACTCGATCGTCGGCGCGTTCGCCACCGTGGGGGCGCGCAGCTCGCTGGACGGCGCGGTGATCGGCGACGGCGCCACCGTCGAGTCCGACAACGAACTGCCCAGCGGCATCCGGATCGCCTGCGGCGTCCTGCTCCCGGTCGGTGCCGTCCGCACCACCGCGGGCCCGGGCGGCTGCCCGGCCGGGGAGACCTCGGCGGCTCTCGTGCACGCCCGCTCGGTCGCCGCGCGCTGAGCTCGTCGTGACCCGGTCCGTGACGGGGTCACAGCACTGCTGCAATCCCGCGCCGAAGCCATGATCAACCGACGCCGGGTCAGCTCGAACGGGTACCTTCGACTCGTGGCTGGCAACGGATACGACAACGGCGAGGGCGCCGCCGACCCCCGACGGGGGTGGGCAGCGGCGCCCGGTGGGCAGGACGCGCAGCAGTACCCCGGGGGCGGGCCGGTGGGGGAGCCGGAGTACTTCACCGCACCCCACCCGGGCTACGACCCCGGGGCACCGGGCGCTCCTGGTGGGTACGACCCCGACCAGCCCGGGCACACCCGGGCCTTCACGGTCGAGGACGAGCAGTACTACTCCAGCACCCCCGAGTACCCCGGTGGGCAGGACAACGTCGCGGTGTACCGGGCCGGCGGCCAGTCCACCCCGCACCAGGGCGGCCCCCGGCTGCCCTGGAAGGAGCTGCTGACCGGCATCTACCGGGCCCCGTCCGCCACCTTCGACCGGATGCGAGATCACCAGGTCTGGCTGCCCGCGCTCACCGTCTCGCTGGCCTACGGCGTGCTCGCGGTGCTCGGCATCGGCCTGACCAAGGACGAGGTGGTCAACTCCACCTTCACCGTCGCGCTGACCGCGATCGCCGGTGCGGCGGTCGGCTTCACACTGGCCGGGGCGATGCTCGGTGCGGTCACCCACGGCCTGGCCCGCCAGCTCGGCGGCGACGGCCCCTGGCAGTCCACCGTCGGCCTGGCCGTCATCATCGGCTGGACCAGCGACGTCCCCCGGCTGCTGCTGGCCCTCTTCCTGCCCGCCGACAACATCGTGGTCCAGGTGCTCGGCTGGGCCACCTGGCTGATCTGCGCCGTGCTGCTGACCACCATGGTGCGCCGGGTGCACGACCTGCCCTGGGGCAAGGCGGCCGGCGCCGCCGCCCTGCAACTGCTCGCCCTGCTGGTGCTGATCAAGCTCCCCACGCTCGGCTGAACCATCTCTTCGTACGGAGCTCCCGCATGACCACCCTCCCCACCACCCACGTCAGCTTCCCCGCCGGGGCGGTGACCGGCGAGTCGCCCGTACTCGCCGTCCACCCGCTCGCCGACGGCCGGTACGCGGTGGTCACCGAGGCGACCCCGTTCCACCCGCTCGACCACACCTGGCCCGACCAGCCCGCCGACCTCGGCACCCTCACCGTGGACTCCGTCGCGCACCCGGTGGTCGACTGCCTGACCGGTGCGTACGGCCCGGCCGGGGAGTTCCAGGTCGGCGCCGACATCCCGGTCCGGCGGGGCGACGAGGAGTGGTCCTGGCTGGTGCTGCACGTGCTGGCCGCCGATCCGGGCGCGGTGGTCGGCCGGACCGCCGCGCTGGCCGTGGACGCCGAGCGCCGGTCGCTGCTCTCCGCCGCGCACAGCGGCTGCCACCTGCTCGCGCTGGCCCTGAACGCCGCGCTCGCGCCGCGCTGGCGCAAGGACCCGGGCCGCTCCGACGCCTTCGGCAGCCCCGACTTCGACAGCCTGGCGATGGCCTCCTCGGTGATGGACACCGAGGCCAGCACCGACACCTACCGGCTCGGCAAGTCGCTCCGCAAGAAGGGCTTCACCGCCGAGGCCACCGAGGAGTACCCGGCCCTGGCCGACGCCCTCCCCGCCCTCACCGAGGCCGTCAACGCCCAGCTCGCCGCCTGGGTCGCCGCCGACGCCCCGGTCCGGATCGAGGTGCCGGGCCCCGAGCTCACCGCCCGCCGGCAGTGGCACTGCGAACTCCCGGCCGGCTCCGCCGCCATCGCCTGCGGCGGCACCCACCTGCACCACCTCGGCGAACTGGCCGAGCTCCGCACCGAGTTGACCCTCTCCGAGGACGGCAGCGAGCTGGTCGCGGTGACCCGCCCGAAGCGGGCCTGACGCAAGCTGCTCTGAACATGCGAAGGGGGCCGGTCCGCCGGACCGGCCCCCTTCTTATCTTTTATCGCTCGTTACACGTCCGAGCGGTGGAAGTTCAGGTGCGAGCGCGAAGCCGTCGGGCCGCGCTGGCCCATGTACCGCGAGCCGTACCGCTCCGAGCCGTACGGGAACTCGGCCGGCGAGGACAGTCGGAACAGGCAGAGCTGACCGATCTTCATCCCCGGGTACAGCTTGATCGGCAGCGTCGCCACGTTCGACAGCTCCAGCGTGACGTGACCGCTGAACCCCGGGTCGATGAACCCCGCCGTCGAGTGCGTCAGCAGACCCAGCCGCCCCAGGCTCGACTTCCCCTCCAGCCGCGAGGCGATGTCGTCCGGCAGCGTGACCGTCTCGTAGGTCGACGCCAGCACGAACTCACCCGGGTGCAGGATGAACGCCTCGTCACCCTCCGGCTCGACCAGCCGGGTCAGGTCCGACTGCTCCTGCGACGGGTCGATGAACGGGTACCGGTGGTTCTCGAACACCCGGAAGAAACGGTCCAGCCGGACGTCGATACTCGACGGCTGAACCATCGCAGGGTCGAACGGGTCGATCATGACCCGGCCCTTGTCGATCTCGCTTCGAATGTCCTTGTCAGAGAGCAGCACGCCCCCGAGGGTACGTGCATGACCATGCCCCGGACGAATCCCGTCCGGGGCATGGTCGCGGTTCATCCGCTGCTCAGGCCAGGAACTCCGCCGCCTCCAGCCGCAGCGCCCGCGACAACTGCGCCCCGGACAGCTCACTCAGATCCGCCGGCACCGAGCTCCGGAGCCGCCCGCACTGCGGACACCGGATCAACCGCCCCGGCCCCAGCCGCGCCGCCCCGAGAGTCTGCATCGGAAACGTCGAAGTACTGAACAGGTGTCCCTCGGCACAACGGACGACGGTACGCTGCTCCATCACGATCCCCTTCCCAAACCTGATGACGCCACCACGCCCCAGGGGCCACAAACACCCTGAGCCAGCGTCACATTAGGGGATCTACCGGACATTCGCCGCCCCAACTCGCCGCCCCTCACCACCCCGGCCCAGGTCAACCTGTGGATGGGGTAGAGTGTCAGACGATCGAGCAGTCACTGACGGCTCGTCAGCGCGGGCGTAGTTTAATGGTAGAACATGAGCTTCCCAAGCTTATAGCGCGAGTTCGATTCTCGTCGCCCGCTCCACGGTAAAGCCCCAGGCCAGCGGCCTGGGGCTTTCTTGTTGTCCGGGCCGGCCGGGCGTTGCTCGGCGTACGCAAAGACACTCCACCGCCGCTCGTACGGCACTAGCCTCGACGGCAGGCGCACCAGCGGTGGGGTGGAAGGGCGGGCAGTGGCCGAGCAGGAGCACGGGTTGCCGGGGCGAGACGACGGCCATGGCGGCGGCGCCGCTGCACAAGGGGACGATTCGGGTGCCGCACCGGTCACGGCTCGCCTGCACGAACGTGCGGAGGAGACCCGTTCGGCGACCGAGGCGATCAACTCCCTCTGCGGGGCGGCCGGCGCCGAGGGCACGGAGATCGGTGGACTGCTGCTCTACGTCGGACGGGCCGGCCTCGGTAAGACTGCCGTGCTCACCGAGGTGCGTCGGTTGGCGAAGCGGGAGGACTGCACGGTGCTCTTCGCCCGTGGCGGCGAGCAGCAGCGCAACGAGCCCTTCCACGTGGTGCGTCAGTTGCTGCAGCCGGTGGTGGCGGGGCTGGCCGAGGAGGAGCAGCGGCAGGTCTTCGGGCGGTGGTTCGACATTGTCGGGCCCGCCGTGGGACTGCTTCCGCCGACTGGCCAGCTCGACCCGCAGGGTGTCCGGGACGGCCTCGATTTCGTGCTCACCCAGATCGTCCGGCAGCGGGCACCGTTGGCTGTGATCGTCGATGACCTGCACTGGGCAGACCTGGAGTCGCTCCGGTGGCTGGCGGCCTTCGCGGTCCGCGCGCGGGAGTTGCCGGTGCTCCTGGTCTTCGCGTGCCGCGACGAATTCCCCGACGAGGCTCTGGGGTTCCACCGGAGCATCGTCGGCCGGGCCGACCGGCGCCACGAGTTGCACCCGCTTCAGCCGGCCTCGGTCGCGAGCCTGGTCCGCGCCTCACTGGGAGACGCGGCGGAGGAGGGCTTCTGCCGCCATGTGTGGGCGGTCACCGGAGGCAACCCGTACGAGACTGCCGCCCTGCTGCGCGAAGTTCACGACCAGCACCTCGACCCGGTCGAGGAGAACTCCGGTCAACTGCGTGAACTCGCTGCCGAGGCACGGGGGATGACGCTCAGGCACTGGCTGGACAAGCTGGGCCCGAGCACCCTGCGGTTTGCCTGGGCGGCGTCGATGCTCGGCACCCACATCCAACCGGAACTGGCGGCCGGCATCTGCGCCCAGGGCCCGGGTGCGGCTGCGGAGTCCGTCAGGGAACTGCGCAGGCACCGGGTGCTGACCAGTGCCTCGGACGGTCGGCTGGAGTTCGTCCACCCGCTGATCGCGACCTCGGTCTACCAGTCCATGCCGGCCGGCACCCGGACCGGCATGCACGGTGTCGCCGCAGCGGAGATCGAGAACGCCGGCCTGGGCCTGCTGGCCGCCTCCCGGCACCTGCTGGAGACCCTTCCGGACGGTGACGACGAGACGGTGCGCAAGCTGCGGGCGGCAGCCGCCGAGCATCTGGCCATCGGTGCGCCCGAAGCGGCGCAGCGGTGCCTGCAACGGGCGATGAGTGAGCCGCCGGACGAGGAGGACCGGGGCCAGGTGCTCTACGAACTCGGCTGCTCGGCCCTGCTCACCAATCCGCTCACCACGGTGAACCAACTGCGGCTGGCTCTCAAAGAGCCCCACGGGCTGAGCCCGGACCTCCGGGTGGACGCGACGTTCCGGCTCGCCCAGGCGCTGGCCCACAGCAATCAGCTGGGCCAGGCCGCCAGGGTGTGTGCCGAGGAGGCGGCCCGCACGGCGCCCGGAAGCGGCCGACTGCGGCTCGAGGTCGCGCACTTCATGTTCGCGGCCTTCCAGGCGGAGGACGACGACGGCCCGGGCCGCTCCCGCCGGCTGGAGGAGTTCGGCCGGGGGCTCACCGGGGGCAGCAGTCCGAGCAGTGCCGTGTCGGTACTGCGCTGCTGGGACCTCACCCTGCGAGGTGTGGACTGCACCGAGGCGATCGCCTTGGCGGAGTCGGCCCTTGAGGATGGCAGGCTTCCGCGGGATCTCGGCTGGACGAACACGACCTGGGGCTTCGAGCTGCCGGGCGTCCTCGGTATCTCCTATCTGTACGCCGACCGGATCGACCGCGCGGAGGCGCTGTTCAGCGACGCGATCTGGGCGTACGAAGTGGCCGGGTGGAGCGGCGGCCACCTGGGGTTCGCGTACTTCCTGATGGGGCTGCTCCGGTTCCGGTGCGGCAGGCTCGTCGAGGCGGAGGACTTCCTGCGTCGCGCCCTGCGGACAGCCGAGCGGATCGCCCCGGGCATCCCGTTGCAGTGGTTCGCCGTCGGCGTGCTGGCTGACACCCTGCTTGCGCGCGGTAAGACCGACGAGGCCTGGGAACTCACGAAGAAGTACTCGTTCGGCCCGCCCTACCCGACGGTGATGGTGCTGCCCGACGCCCCGACGCTCTACGGCAGGCTGCTGCTGGCCCAGGGCGACAGCGCGGCCGCAGCCGCAGCTCTGGAAACGGCCGGAGCCACCCTGGACGCGCGGGGCTGGCGCAACACGGTGTGGGCGCCCTGGGTCGGACACCTGGCGCTGGCGGTCGCCGACCAGGAGCCGGACCGGGCTCGGCGACTGGCGGAGGAGGCCGTGCGCCGCGCCGAGGAGTTCGGTGCGGACTCGGCGGTCGGCAGTGCCCTGCGGCTGTGCGCGGCAGTCCATGACGGGCCGCGCGCCGTGACGATGCTTCAGGAGGCCGTACGGCGTCTGGAACGGTCCCCGGCGGGCTATGAGCACGCCCTCGCCCTGGTCGACCTCGGAGTGGCGCTCGTCGAGGCCGGGCGGACCGTTGAAGCGGACAGGTTTCTGAACCTCGGACTGGAGCTGGCTGCGGGCTGTGGAGCCGAGGGCTTGGCGGACCGGGCCCGCACTGCCTGCTCCGCGCTCCGACCACCCGAATGAGTCTCAGCGGGTGGTGGCGACGGATTCGATGACTCCGTGCCAGGTCCGGCGGTAGCCCTCGCGGAGTGGGCCGCCGACGAGGTCGAGGATGGCCGAGGCGGTCTCGATCAGGGGTGTGGGGTTCCTCGTCGCGGACAGGTGGGCGTGGGCTTCGAGCAGGGTGGTGCCGCGTTCGGGGTCTGCCTCCAGCAGGCGTCGGGGCAGCCATTTGCCGCTGCCCGTCCAGGCCCGGTGGTGGTCGCACAGCAGGTCGGCTGCGGTGTTGAGGACGAATCCGGCGATGGCCAGGCGCTCGAAGACGTCGGTCGCGTCGTGCAGGTCGTCGAGGGCGTCGGTGAGCCCGTAGCGCTTGGTCTCCACGGTGTCGGGGTCGAGTGCGGCTGGGCCTTGGCGGAGGTCCGTCTCTGCCAGGGCCCGGGCCCGCCCGGCTTCCCCGTCCGTGTCGACCAGGACCAGCCCGGTGGCGTACATGCTCTGCATGACCGCGCGGCGGGTGGCGAGATCCACCGCGAAGAGGTCGCGAAGACCGGCCCGGGTGTGGACGAAGAGCTCCACGACCCGCCCCTCGAAGCGGAGCGTCTCCCGGTACGTCTCACCGCCGCCGGGGATCAGGACCGCGATGTCCAGGTCACTGCCGGCAGTTGCCCGCCCGGAGACCGTGGATCCCGCCAGGACCACGGCGAGAGCGCCGGGGAAGCGGTCGCGGACGAGACGCCGGGCTTGGTCGATCGGATCATGAGGCATCCGTCCACGCTGCCACAGATCCCTTCTGGTCGTCACACCACCCGGCTTTCCTCCGCCCGGCAGGGGGGACAACCCCCCTCAACGGCCGGGGGAGGATCGGATGTTGGGGCGGATCGGCAGTCCGTAGCGTTCTCTGCATGACGACGAACCAGAACATTCAGTGGATGCAGCAGGGTGGCGCGGCGATGGTCCTGGCGACCGGGCTGCCGGCGAACCTGGCGGAGATGCTCTCCTCGGAGCGGGCGGAGAGCCTCCGTGACCCGCACCTGCGGTGGTTGCAGCAGGGTGGTGCGGCGATGGTCCTGGCGACCGGGCTGCCGGCGAACCTGGCGGAGACGCTCACCCGGTCGGAAGGGTCGAGCTCCTCGGCCGGACGGTAACTCGCGTCATGGCAGGCAGAGTTCGGCGTACCCGGCTGGAGCCGGCCGGGGCGGTGGGTGACCAGCAGACCCCACCGCCCCCGCCGGTCAGAGCTCGAGCGCGCTGATGTCGAGCCGTCCGAGACGGTCGGGGTCGACGATCACGTCGATCGCCACGGCCCGGCCCTCGACGACCGTGAAGGCCATCACGGAGACCAGCTTGCCGTTGATCACGACCGCCGCCCCGGCCGCACCGTTGATCAGGGCAGGGAGGGCGAACGGGGCCAGCTTGGCGAAGGTGACGGCCTGCGAGGCGACCGTCTCGGCGCCGTGCAGGACGACGTTCTGGCGGGCCCGGAGCGTGCCGCCGTCGGAGCGGAGCACCACGTCGGGGTGCAGAACGGCGACCAGGGCGTCGAACTCCCCGTCCCGGGAGGCGGCGAAGAAGGCGTCGACCACCAGGCGTTGACGGCTCAGGTCGGGGTCGGGGGCCGGTGCCCGGTCCTGCACCTTGCGGCGGGCGCGGCTGGCCAACTGCCGTACGGCGGCCGTGGACTTGTCGAGCATCGGGGCGATCTCGTCGAAGGGCACGGCGAACATGTCGTGCAGCACGAACGCGATCCGCTCGTCCGGGCCGAGCGATTCGAGCACCACCAGGAGCGCCAGCCCGACCGAGTCGGCGAGCAGGACCTCCTGCTCGGGGTCGATGCCGCGCTGGTTGCTGATGATCGGATCGGGGATCCGCAACTCCAGCGGGTCCTCGCGGCGTTGTTCGCGGGAGCGCAGCATGTTCAGGCAGACCCGGGCCACCACCGTGGTCAGCCAGCCGCCGAGGTTCTCGACGTCGCTGGTGTCGGTGCGGTTGAGGCGTAGCCAGCCTTCCTGCACCGCGTCGTCGGCCTCGCTGAGCGAACCGAGCATCCGGTAGGCCACCGCGCGCAGATGCGGCCGGTGCTCCTCGAATCGCGCTATCAGCTCCATGCTCTCGTTCACCGTGTCACATCCCCTCCGCGCGGCGGCGCACCCGCCGGCCTTCGACTGTTCTACCTGGTGATCGCCGACAGGGTGCTCGATTTCTGCGGTCCGGTGGCCGAAGAGTTCAGTGCTGCTCCGCATCGGTGCGGGGCGGGACGGAGCAGCTCCCGTCGGCGCAGTCGTCCCCGTAGTCCTCGTAGTCGTCGAGCTCGGAGCCCGGAGCGGGCTGTCCGGCGCCGACGGCCGATCGGTACCGGCTGGCCGCGAAGGCGGCGGCCCGGGCCAGCGGCAGGCCGGCCGGGGTGCCCAGGCGGCCGGCCAGCGACCGGTGATCGGCCAGTGCCCACAGACAGGTGACGAAGGCGTGCGCCCCGCGCCAGACCTCGCCGGTGTCGGCGACCACGGTGATCTCGCCGAGGCTCGCGTCGTGGTCCAGTTCGGGGAACCGTCGCCTGGCCTCCGGGCCCGCCACCTCGACGAACTCCAGCGGGACCAGCTGCCGCTGCCCGCGCAGCCAGTGGGTGAGCCTGCGGCAGAGCCCGCAGTGCGGATCGTGCAGCACGGTGAGTCGGCGGACGGGAGGTGCGGCCGGTGTCGTCATGGTGACGGTGTCTCAGGCCTGGGCCGGCTGCGGGGTCCAGCCCTGCGGAGCGACCGGCGGGCGCGGCGGAATGCTGTCCGCGCTACTGCCCCGGCGACGGATCCGGTTGAGCACGTACACGTTGCCCAGGTGCATCCAGCCGATCGCGAGCAGGACCGAGCCGAGCTTGACCGAGAGGGTGTTGAAGACCCCCTGGAGGTCGGTGACCTGCTCGCTGGTCCGCATCCAGAGCACCACGAAGCCCAGGTTGATCAGGTAGAAGCCGACCACCAGCAGGTGGTTCACGGCATCGGCCAGCTTCTCGTCGCCGGGGAAGACGGTGGTCAGGAACAACCGGCCGTTGCGGCTCAGGGTGCGGGCCACCCAGATGGTGACGCCGACGGCGATCGGCAGGTAGACGGCATAGCTGACGACGGTGTAGTCCATCGGAGGAACTCCGTTTCGAACGTGTTCAAAACATGACGGGACTGACAGTAGCCCCTCTTTTGAACGTGTTCAAGTACGCCTCGGGTGGCCGGATTGCGTTGCTGAGCGGGGTGACCGGCTGTCGCGTTGGTCTCAAGGGCTGGAAAGGGCGAACGCAATCGGGCGGCGGGCCTGCCCGGGCGGCGGTGGGCGCGATAGGCTTTGACCTGTCTGGTCTAGACCACAGCGCGATTCAGATCCGCGACTCAGAACGGTGGAGCCATGGAAATCGTCATCGTCCCCGATGCCGCCGCCGGCGGCGAGCTCATCGCCTCGGCGATGGCCGAGTTGGTGACGCGCAAGCCCGACGCGCTGCTCGGGGTGGCAACCGGCTCGACGCCGCTGCCGATCTACCAGGCGCTGGCCGCCAAGGTGCGCAGCGGGGCGCTCGACGTCTCGCGGGCCCGAGTCTGCCAGTTGGACGAGTACGTCGGCCTGCCGACCGGGCACCCGGAGTCGTACCGCTCGGTGGTGCTGCGCGAGGTGATCGAGCCGCTCGGCCTGACCGAGGCGTCCTTCTTCGGCCCGGACGGTGCGGCCGAGGACGTCGCCGCCGAGGCGATCGCGTACGACCGGGCGCTGGCCGCCGCCGGTGGCGTCGACCTGCAGCTGCTCGGGATCGGCACCGACGGGCACATCGGCTTCAACGAGCCGTGCTCCTCGCTCGCCTCGCGGACCCGGATCAAGACGCTGACCCAGCAGACCCGGGTCGACAACGCGCGCTTCTTCGACAGCCTGGACCAGGTCCCGCACCACGTCATCACCCAAGGCATCGGCACCATCCTGGAGGCCCGCCACCTGGTGCTGCTGGCCACCGGTGAGGCCAAGGCCGACGCCGTCGCCGCCACGGTCGAGGGCCCGCTCTCCGCGCTGGTCCCGGCCTCGGCCCTGCAGCTGCACCCGCACGCCACCGTGGTGGTGGACGAGGCGGCCGCGTCCGGTCTGAAGCTGGCCGACTACTTCCGCGCGACCTACGCGGCGAAGCCGGCCTGGCAGTCGATCTGACCCGGCTGTAGGACGGAACGAGCCGCAGACCCCCGGGGGCCTGCGGCTCGTTCCGTTGTCGGCCCGCACTCGGCTTCCCCCACGGAGCGGGGCGGGCACCTTTCGACAGCTCCGACCCTAGGCGCGGGCGGTTCGTGTCCGCCCGGTTCCTGACGGCCTCCTGACGGTGGCCGCCGCGATCCTGACGCCCCGTTGACGGCTACCGCGTCAGGGTGCGCCCGTCGCGGACCACGACCTCGCGGTCGGCGTACGCGGCGACCCTGGCCTCGTGGGTGACCAGCACCACCGCCGCGCCGGACTCCCGGGCGGCGGCCCGGAGCAGCCGGAGCACCCGTTCGCCGTTCAGCGAGTCCAGCGCGCCGGTCGGCTCGTCGGCGAAGACCACCTGCGGGCCGGTCACCAGGGCCCGGGCCAGCGCTACCCGTTGGCCCTCGCCGCCGGAGACGTCGGACGGCCGGCGGCCGGCCGAGCCGGAGACCTCCAGCCGCTCCAGCCACTCCCGGGCCAGCTGCTCGGCGGGCCGGCGGCGCAGCCCGTTCAGCCGGAGCGGCAGCGCCACGTTCTCCAGGCAGGTCAACTCCGGTACCAGCTGGCCGAACTGGAACAGGAAGCCGAAATCGCTGCGGCGCAGCGCGCTGCGCCCGGCGTCGGTGAGCTCGGACAGTCGGCTGCCCTGGTAGGTCACGCTGCCCGCGTCCGGTTCGACGATCCCGGCCAGGCAGTGCAGCAGGGTGGACTTGCCGGAGCCTGAGGCGCCCATCACGGCGACCAGTTCGCCCGCCTCGATGCTCAGCGAGGCGTCGTGCAGTGCGGTGGTGGCACCGAACGCCTTCGCCAGGCCGGTGCCGCTGAGCAGCGCGGTCGCCGACGGGGTCGGCTGCGGGGCGAGGGCCGGAGCGGTCACCGGGCGACCTGTCCGCGCAGCTCGTCCAGCCGGGCCGCCGTCAGCTCCAGCCAGCGCAGGTCCGCCTCCAGGTGGAACAGTGCGTGGTCGCAGATCAGCTGGTCCGCGAGGTCGCCGCCGTCCTTGCGCCGGGTCAGCGCGCGCATCTGCCGCAGGTGCTCGGTCCGTTGCAGGTCGAGCACCTCCGCCGCCGGACGGTCGGTCAGCAGCGCCAGCACCACCTTGGCGTACAGGGTGTTCTGCAGGTACGGCTCCGGGCTCTCGGGCCGGGCCAGCCACTCGCCGACGTCGGTCACCCCGGCCTCGGTGATCGCGTACCGCTTCCGCTCGGGACCGTCCCCCGGCTCGATGCCCTCGACCTCGACCAGTCCGCTCTTCAGCAGCCGGGACAGCGTCGAGTAGACCTGCCCGTAGTGCAGCGACCGGGTGCGGCCGAACTGCTCGTCGTAGGCGCGCTTCAGGTCGTAGCCGTGGCGCGGCTGGGACTCCAGGAGGCCGAGGAGGATCTGACCGAGTGACATGAACGGCACTCTACCCAGGGTGTATAGCCGACGTTCATAGCTGAGCCCACCGGGCGGCCGGATCGGGGAACGGACCCCGCCCGGCGACGGCGGCAGGCTACGGTGGGGCCGAAGAGCCGGTCGGACCAGGGGGAGTGGCGTGCTCGATCCGCTGTCGATGTCGGCGGTCACCGTGGCGCTGGGCGCCGTCGGTGCCTCGATGGCCAACGAGGCGGGCAGGTGGGCCTGGGAGTCCGTCGGCGGGCTGACCAGGCGGGCGTTCGGGCGGGAGGTGCCGGCGCCGACCGGGGCGGCCGAGCGCGAGCTGCTGGCCGGACGGCTGACGGCGCGGGCCGCGATCGACCCGGCCTTCGCGCTGGAGCTGTCGGCCTGGCTGAACGGCAACGCCGGGGCCGGTGCGTACCGTCCGGTGGTTCCGATGGCGCTGCCCGCCTCGGTGCGGTTCTTCACCGACCGCAGGGAGCCGCTGAAGCAGCTCGACCAGGAGGCGGACCGGAAGGCCGACGGGCGGCCGCGGATCGCCGTGC
The DNA here is from genome assembly GCF_001424875.1 of Kitasatospora sp. Root107. GTDB lineage: Bacteria > Actinomycetota > Actinomycetes > Streptomycetales > Streptomycetaceae > Kitasatospora. The sequence goes on from NZ_LMCT01000009.1 coordinate 47,566, forward strand.
TGCACGGTCCTGAGGGCATCGGCACCAGCGCGCTCGCGGTGCACTGGGGCGCCCGGGAGGTGCGGCGCTTCCCCGACGGGCAGCTCTATCTCGACCTGCGCGGCGGCGCGTTGGGCACCAGCCCGACCCCGACCGCGCTGCTGCGCCGACTGCTGCTGGACCTCGGGATGCCCGCGGACAGCATCCCGCTCGGGCTCGACGACCGGCTGACCGCCTACCGGACGGCGCTGGCCGCCCGGCGCCTGCTGCTGGTGCTCGACCACGCCCAGTCGGCGGCCCAGGTGCTGCCGTTGGTGACCTCGGCGCCCGGGGTGTTCACCGTGGTGGTGGCCCGCCGTCCGCTGACCGGGCTGGACGCCGTCGGCGTACCGGTCGGGCCGCTGAGCGGGAAGGACGCCACCCGGCTGCTCACCGAACTGGCGGGCCGTCAGGCGGTCGGAGCGGCGAAGGCGACGCTGCCCGCCGTGCTGGCCCGCTGCGCCGGCTCGCCGTTCGCGCTGCGGGCGGCCGCGCCGTACCTGGCCACGGTGCCCGCACCCCGGGTCGGTGAGGCGGACGCGGCCCAGGTGGCGGTGGAGGACGCGTACGGGCGGCTGTCACCGGAGGCAGCCCGGCTGTACCGGCTCTGCGGGCTCCGTCCGTGGGCCGCGATCGGACCCGAACTCGCCGGAGCCATCAGCGGGTTCACCAATTCTGACGAGCTGCTCGCCGAGCTGGCCGAGCAGCGGCTGCTGGAGCCCCAGCGCGACGGGCGGTACCGGTACCGCCCGATGGTGCGCGCCCATGCCGAGCAGGCCGCCGTCCGGCAGGACGGCCTGGCGGCCGGGATGGCGGCGGTCCGCCGGGGCGTGGAGTCGCTGCTGCACTTCGCCGTCCGGGCGGACTACGCGGCGCTGCCGCACCGGTGGCAGCTCGGCCCGCTGTACCGGGAGCTGGGGCCTGGGGAGTACGAGAGCCCGGGTGCCGCGCTGGCCGCACTCGGCGGGGAGCTGGGGAATCTGCTGGAGGCGGTCCGGGCCGCCGAGGAGTGCGAGCTGTACGACCTGGTCTGCCAGTTGGTCGAGGCGCTGTGGGCCCTGCAGCTCAAGGCGGCCGGCCACGACCTGCTGCTGCCCGCGCTGCGGGCGGGCGTCCGGTCGGTCGAGAAGTACGCTCCCGGGACCGACCTGGCCGGCCGGATGCACACCCAACTCTCGTTCGCCCTGGTCGAGTCGAAGAAGTACGACGAGGCCGAGACCGAGCTGATGGCCGCCGCCGAGGCGGACCGGCAGGCCGGGCACCTGCGTGGGCAGGCCACCGCCGTCGAGTCGCTCGGGCTGATGCGGCTGCGCCAGTGGCGGTTCACCGAGGCGTACGGCTGTTTCGAGGAGGCCGACCGACTGCTCGGCGGGATCGCCGAGGGCGAGCGCGGTCACGCCGACGTGCCCCGGGCCCGGGCGCTGCTCCGGCGGCACCGGGGGCGGGCACTGGTGAGTGAACCCGCGCGTGCGGTCGAGCAGTTGGAGCTCGCGCTGGCCTGGTTCCGGGAGCACGGCGACGACTACAACACCGCCCGGACGCTGACCAACCTGGCCGAGGCCCGGCTGGCCCAGGGCCGCCCGGCGGAGGCGGCCGTGGTGATCGAGGAGGCGCTGGTGCTGCTCGGCCGGGAGAACGCCGCGCTGCACCTGCCGTTCCTGCACGCGCTGCGCGAGCGGGCTAACGGCTGAGCTCGGTGACCCGGACGCGGTGGGTGGTGCTGCCGGTCCGGACGGTCAGCCGCGCGGGGGTGGGCCGGGCCAACAGGGCGGAGGCCCAGGCGGCCGGGTCGGCGCCGCCGCCTTCGGTCGTCAACTCGACCAGCAGGCCGTTGCGGTGGCGGGCCACGCAAGTGTGCGGGCCGGTCACGTACGCGGCCAGCGAGCAGCCGGGGAAGCGGTCGAGGATCTCGGCGGCCCAGTCGGCGGGCGGGCCGAGCCTGGGGTCGTCCGGGGCGCCGTACCGGTAGATCAGGTCGGCCAGGTCGAGCACCTCCCGGTCCAGGGTGTCTTCGTGCACCGCGAGGTGGCCCTCGCCCGGGCCGTCCGGCTCGTACTCGGGGGAGACCACCCGGTGCAGCTCGACCACGCCGTGCCTGAGCACCCGGGTGCAGACCCGCAACGGGGCGGTGCGCAACGGCGGTTGGTACGGCGGCAGGGGCAGCCGGTCCAGCCGGGCGGGTGCGGTCGGCTCCGGCAGGTCCATCAGGCGGTAGCAGAGCGCACGGAGCAGCCCGGCGGAGCGGCCGGGATCGGAGCTGGTGAGCGCGGCCGGGCCGGGGAACGGCCGGTGCTCGGTCAGCAGTCGGTCCAGCTGCGGCAGCAGGGCGGTGTAGGGGTCCAACTGCGGTGCCTTGCGGACGAAGTCGGCCACCGGGCTGTCGGGGCCGAGGGTGTCCAGTGAGGCCGCGCCGAGCAGGACGGGAGTGCCGAGGGCGGCGGCGTAGTAGCTGACCGAACCGAAGTCGCCGAGCACCGCGTCGGCGGCGAGCAGGGCCTGTCGCCAGTCGTGCACCGGGTCGATCAGGGTCAGCCCGGCCCGCTGCGCCGCGTCCAGCCAGAGCCGGATCTGACCGGGGCCGTGGCCGTGCCAGATGTTGGGGTGCAGGACGGCGGCCACCCGGTACTCGTCGGCCGGGAGTTCGGCGCGCAGCCGGGGCAGCAGCAGCGGGAGCACGTCCACCGGGCCGCCGTCGCCGAACAGCGAGCTCGGGTTCCAGGTGGAGTTGAGCAGCAGCAACTGCTGGCCGGGGTGGACGCCGAGGGTGCGGCGGAAGCGTTCGCGGAGCGGGCGTTCGCTCAGCAGCCGGTCGTAGCAGGGGTCACCGGCGAGCACCGCCGTCGCGGCAGCCGGCGGGCAGGCGGCCCGGAGGCGTTCGACCTGCTCGGGATGGGAGAGCACCATCGCGTCCACGAACGGGACACCGTCGGAGTCCAGCAGCAGCGCCGGGTCGAAGCCGAACACGAACGGCTGGCTGGCTGGCTGGCTGGCTGGCTGGCTGGCTGGCTGGCTGGCTGGCTGGCTGGCTGGCT
>NZ_LMCT01000009.1:50634-100227 GCF_001424875.1 Kitasatospora sp. Root107
GGCTGGCTGGCTGGCTGGCTGGCTGGCTGGCTGGCTGGCTGGCTGGCTGGCTGGCTGGCTGGCTGGCTGGCTGGCGAGAGTATCTTATTGTACCCGACGCCGTGCGAAAGAACGATCAACTTGCCCTGGATTCGGTCGAGTTGACCGCCGAGGCTGGCCGAGATCGCCAGCGCCACCGGCGTGCTGACGGCCTGCTCCCAGGGCAGCACCGGAACGCCGACCGCGTCGAACAGCTCCGCCAGGCCGGCCTGGAACGGCGAGGAGCCGGTGCAGGTGGCCAGCAGCTGCACCCGCAGGTCGTCGCGGAACAGCGGCACCACGTCGAGCAGCCTGGTCGCGGACGTGACGTTGTGCACGACCAGCAGGACCTTCGTGCTGCCGCCCCGGGTCGCCCACCGTGCGGACTCGTCCCCGACCGGGACCCGCACCCACTCACCCCACCGCTCAGCCACCCGCCCAACCTACCGTCGGGAGGGTGGGCGTGACAGGCGATCAGCGGACAGTCGGCTCGGCTCCGCTCGATCAGTGCCGGTACGGTCGGCCGCAGAACCGGATCCGAGGGGGAGCGATGACCGTCACGCTGGACAACAGGGAGCTCAACCGGGCCACCCTGGCCCGGCAGCTGCTGCTGGAGCGCGCGGACCTGACGGTGCAGCAGGCGCTGGAGCGGGTGCTCGGGTTGCAGGCGCAGACCCCGCAGACCTGGTACGTCGGGCTGTGGACCAGGCTGGCCGGGTACACCCCCGAGGAGACCTCCGGGCTGCTGGCCGAGGGCGAGCTGGTGCGGATCGCGCTGATGCGCGGCACCATCCACCTGGTCACGGCGGAGGACGCGCGCTGGCTGCGGCCGCTGGTGGAGCCGGTGATCGAGCGCGGCACCAGGGCGGCGTTCGGGCGGAAGCTGGTGGGCCTCGACCCGGCCGAGCTGACTGCCGCCGGGCGGGCCGCGTTCGCCGAACGGGCGCTGACCTTCGCCGAGTTGGGCAAGCAGCTGGCCGAGCGGTGGCCGGCCCACGACGGAGCGGCAATGGCGCAGGCGGTACGGGCCTCGGTGCCGCTGGTGCAGGTGCCGCCGCGCGGGCTCTGGGGGCGGAGCGGGCCGGTGGCGCACCTGCCGATGGAGCAGTGGCCCGGCCGCGAGCTCGAACCGGCCCCCAGCATCGAGCAGTTGGTGCTCCGGCAGCTGGCCGGCTTCGGTCCGTGCACCGTGAAGGACATCCAGCAGTGGTGCGGCCTGACCCGGCTGGCCGAGGTGGTGGACCGGCTCCGCCCGCAGCTGGCGGTGTTCCGGGACGAGCAGGGCCGGGAGCTGTTCGACCTCCCCGACGCTCCCCGCCCGCCCGCCGACACCCCGGCCCCGGTGCGCTACCTCTACGACTTCGACAACCTGCTGCTCTCGCACGCCGACCGCAGCCGGGTGCTGACCGTGGACTTCACCGACCAGGGCTTCTTCGGCGGCAGCAACGAGATGCCGCGCTCGGTGCTGCTGGACGGCTTCGTCGCCGCCACCTGGCGCTTCGTGGCGGCCAAGGACGGCGCGGTGCTGACGGTCCGCCCGTTCCGCCGGCTCACCAAGGCCGGCCAGCACGACCTGACGGAGGAGGGCGAGCAGCTCAGCACCTTCCTGGCCCCGAAGGCCCCCCGCCACGAGGTCCGCATCACCGCCCCCGAACCGGGCTGATCCCCCGCGCGCCGCTCGCGGTTCCGGTGGCGGGATGGGGTGCTGCCGGTGAGGGTGGGCGGCGGGGGCCGGTTCGATGGGAGATGACGCATGGTCGAGGTGACTGAACCGTATGCGGTGGGGACACCGTGCTGGGTGGATCTGAATGCGCGTGACCAGCAGGCCGCGCTGGACTTCTACCGGGACCTGTTCGGCTGGCAGGGCGAGATCGGGCCCGAGGAGTTCGGCGGGTACTCGGTCTGCATGAAGAACGACAAGCCGGTGGCCGGGATCATGGGCCCGGTGCCGGTGGAGGAGGGGCGGCCGGCGGTGCCGTCCAACTGGACCACCTATCTGACCACCGATGACGCCGAGGCGACCCTGACCGCCATCGGTGACAACGGTGGCACCGTCATGCTGCCCGTGATGACGGTCGGGAGCACCGGCAAGATGCTGGTGGCGGCCGACCCGAGCGGTGCAGTGTTCGGGGTCTGGCAGCCGCTGGAATTCCCCGGCGCGCAGGTGGTGAACGAGGCCGGTGCGGTGGCCTGGAACGAGCTGCACACCGCCGCCCCCGGCGAGGTGGGCGCGTTCTACGACGCCGTGTTCGGGGCCAGGATCGCCCCGATGGAGCAGATGCCGGAGTACCTGTCCTTCAACGTCGGGGGCCGCAGCGTCGGCGGGGTGGTCGACCTGGCCGACGACCCGCCCGGCACGCCGCCGCACTGGCGGACGTACTTCGCCGTGGACGACGTCGACAGCACGGTGGACGCGCTGGTCAGGGCGGGTGGAAATCTGCTCGACCCGCCGACCGACCAGCCCTGGGGCCGGGTCGCCCTGGTTCAGGACCTGGACGGCGCCACTTTCACGCTGATCAAGCCCGTACCGATGTGACGGCTCCGGTCTGACCACGACCGCCCGCTCGCGACGCGCCAGAAACGCCGCGAATGGGCGGTTTCGGCCGTCCGGGGGACCAGACTGGCAGTCATGCTGGGGCTCCCGGACCACATCGAAGCGTTCCTGTTCGACCTCGACGGCGTACTGACGCAGACCGCCAAGGTGCATGCGGCCGCCTGGAAGGACATGTTCGACACCTTCCTCAGAGCCGAGGCCCTCCGTACCGGCACCGGGTTCGCCCCGTTCGAGCCGGCCGACTACGACCAGCACGTGGACGGCCGCCCACGCCTGGACGGCACCCGGTCCTTCCTGGCCTCGCGCGGCATCACCCTGCCCGAGGGCAGCCCGGACGACCCGCCGGGCGCCCCGACGGTGCAGGGGCTGAGCAACGCCAAGAACGACACCGTGCTGCGGATGATCAGGGAGCAGGGCGTCCAGCCGTACCCCGGCTCGGTGGCCTACCTGCACCGGCTGCGGGAGCTCGGGCTGCCCCGCGCGGTGGTGTCCTCCAGCGCCAACTGCCGGGACGTGCTGCGCGCAGCCGGGATCGACGACATGTTCGACGTGGTGATCGACGGGCTGGTGGCGAGCCGGGAGCAGCTCCCCGGCAAGCCCGCCCCCGACACCTACCTGGCCGCCGCCAGGGCGCTCGGTGCCGACCCCGCGAACGCCGCCGTCTTCGAGGACGCGCTGGCGGGCGTCGCCTCCGGCCGGGCCGGCGGGTTCGGCGCCGTGGTCGGGGTCAACCGGACCGGGCAGGCCCAAGCCCTCCGCGAGCACGGCGCCGACCTGGTGGTGGACGATCTCGCCGAACTGATCGAGGGTCAGGAGGGCACTCGATGAGCCCGCAGCCCACCTTCACCGTCGACCCCTGGGGCATCGCCGAGCACGGCCTCGACCTCGGCGCCCAGGCCAGGGCCGAGTCGGTCTTCGCACTCTCCAACGGCCATATCGGCCTGCGAGGGAACCTGGACGAGGGCGAGCCGCACGGCCTGCCCGGCACCTACCTGAACGGTGTCTTCGAGCTCCGTCCGCTGCCGTACGCGGAGGGTGGCTACGGCTACCCCGAGTCCGGCCAGAGCGTCATCAACGTCACCAACGGCAAGATCATCCGGTTGCTGGTGGACGACGAGCCATTCGACCTCCGGTACGGCGAACTCCGGCACCACCAGCGGCGGCTGGACTTCCGGGAGGGACTGCTCCGGCGGGACGCGGAGTGGACCTCGCCGGCCGGACGGACCGTCAAGGTCTCCTCCACCCGGCTGGTCTCGCTCACCCAGCGGGCCATCGCGGCGGTGGACTACCGGGTCACCGCCGTGGACGGCCCGATCCGGGTCGTGCTGCAGTCCGAGCTGGTGGCCAACGAGCAGCTGCCCGGCGGGGTCGAAGCCGACCCCAGGGCGGCCGCCGTGCTGGAGGCCCCGCTGGTGGCCGAGGCCCGGCTGGCGGCCGGGACCAAGGCGGTGCTGGTGCACCGGACCAGGTACAGCGGCCAGCGGGTGGCGGTCGGGATGGACCACCTGATCGAGGGTCCGGAGGGTTTCCACGTCACCGCCGAGTGCGCCGAGGACCAGGGCCGGATCAGCGTCACCACGGTGCTGCACCCCGGCGAGGAGCTGCGGCTGACCAAGTTCACCGCGTACGGATGGTCGGCGACCCGCTCGCTGCCCGCCGTCCGGGACCAGGTGGAGGCCGCGCTGACCGCTGCCAGGTACACCGGCTGGAACGGTCTGGTGGCCGAACAGCGGGAGTTCCTCAAGGAGTTCTGGGAGACCAGCGACGTCCAGATCGACGGGGACGTCGAACTCCAGCAGGCGGTCAGGTTCGCGCTCTTCCACGTGCTCCAGGCCAGTGCCCGGAGTGAGGAACGGGCCATCCCCGCCAAGGGGTTGACCGGCCCGGGCTACGACGGACACAGCTTCTGGGACACCGAGACCTTCGTGCTCCCGGTGCTCACCTACTGCCTGCCGGACGCGGTCAAGCAGGCCCTGCGCTGGCGGCACACCACGCTGCCGCTGGCCCGCGAACGGGCGGCCCAACTCGGGCTGGCCGGTGCGGTGTTCCCGTGGCGGACGATCCGGGGCGAGGAGTGCTCGGGCTACTGGCCGGCCGGGACCGCCGCGTTCCACATCGGCGCCGACATCGCGGTGGCGGCGGCCCGGTACGTCCGGACCACCGGCGACGTGGAGTTCGAGCAGACGTACGGGCTGGAGCTGCTGGTCGAGACCGCCCGGATGTGGCGCTCGCTCGGCCACCACGACGCGGCCGGACGGTTCCGGATCGAGGGGGTCACCGGGCCCGACGAGTACAGCGCGGTGGCCGACAACAACGTCTTCACCAACCTGATGGCGCAGACCAACCTGCGGGCCGCCGCCGAAGCCGCCGCCCGGCACCAGGTGATCGCCGCCGAGCTGGGCGTCGACACCGAGGAGACCGCCGCCTGGCGGGACGCCGCCCGGGCGATGTACATCCCGTACGACGAGAAGCTCGGGGTGCATCCGCAGGCCGACGGTTTCACCGACCACCAGCTCTGGGACTTCGACACCACCCCGCCGGAGAAGTACCCGCTGCTGCTGCACTACCCCTACTTCGACCTGTACCGGAAGCAGGTGGTCAAGCAGGCCGACCTGGTGCTGGCCATGCAGATGCGCGGCGACGCCTTCACCGACGAGCAGAAGGCCCGCAACTTCGCCTACTACGAACGCCTGACGGTCCGGGACTCCTCGCTCTCCGCCTGCACCCAGGCGGTGATCGCGGCCGAGGTGGGCCAGCTCGACCTGGCCTACGACTACACCGCCGAAGCCGCCCTGATGGACCTGCACGACCTCGGCGGCAACACCAGGGACGGCCTGCACATGGCCTCGCTGGCCGGGGCCTGCCTGGCCCTGGTGGCGGGCTTCGGCGGCCTGCGCGACCACGGCGAGCAGCTGGCGTTCCGGCCCCGGCTGCCGGCCGGGCTGCGCCGGCTCGCCTTCGCCATGAAGATCCGGGGCAACCTGCTGCACGTGGAGATCACCCACACCCGGACCACCTACACGCTCCGCCGGGGTTCCACGCTGACGGTCCTGCACGAGGGCGAACCGCTCCGGGTCGAACCCGGCCGGCCCGTCTCCCGCCCGATGCCGGTCCAAGAGACACCCGAACGCTGCCTCCAGCCGCCCGGCCGGGAGCCGGCCCGCCGTCAGCAGCAGCTGGGTCCGGCGGTCGGCAGCGGGGCCGAACCGCCGCACCTGGCGGCCGAGTAGCAGCCGTTCGGCGAGAGAGGTGGAACCGTGGGCAGTGTGGCCGAGCAGATGGTCGAGGTCCTCCGGCAGGCCGGGGTGGAACGGGTCTACGGCGTGGTGGGGGACAGCCTCAACCCCGTGGTGGACGCGATCCGGCGGGCGGACGGTATCGAGTGGGTGCACGTCAGGAACGAGGAGGCAGGTGCCTTCGCGGCGGCCGCGGACGCCGAACTGACGGGCCGTCTGGCGGTCTGCGCCGGTTCCTGCGGGCCCGGCAACACCCACCTCATCCAGGGTCTGTACGACGCCCAGCGCAGCGGGCTCCCGGTGCTCGCGCTGGCCTCGCACATCCCGAGTGCCCAGATCGGCACCGGCTTCTTCCAGGAGACCCACCCGGAGCGGGTGTTCGTCGACTGCAGCAGCTGGTGCGAGATGGTCTCCACCCCGGCCCAGCTGCCGCGCCTGCTCCGGGTCGCGGTGCAGCACGCCCTCGGGGCCCGGGGCGTCTCGACGCTGGTCTTCCCCGGTGACGTGGCCGCGCTGCCCGCCGCCAACCCGACCGGGACCGGCAGCTTCCTCACCGAGCAGGCGGTGGCCGCCCCGCCGTGGTCCCAGGTGCAGGCGCTGGCCGAGCGGCTGAACGCGGCCGAGCGGGTCGCGCTGTTCTGCGGGGCGGGCGTGCGAAAGGCGCACGGCGAGGTGATGGAGCTGGCAGGGCGGGTGCTGGCTCCGGTCGGGCACTCGCTGCGCGGCAAGGAGTGGATCCAGTACGACAACCCGTACGACGTCGGGATGAGCGGGCTGCTCGGCTACGGGGCCTGCCACCAGGCGCTGCACGAGGCGGACCTGGTGCTGCTGCTGGGCACCGACTTCCCGTACGACGCCTTCCTGCCCGGCGCCAACACCGTCCAGGTCGACCACGACGCCACCCGGCTGGGCCGTCGTACGCCGCTGGAGCTCGCGGTGCACGGGGATGTCGCGGCCACCCTGCGGGCCGTGCTGCCGCTGCTGGAGCAGAAGACCGACCGTAGCTTTCTGGACGGTCTGCTGACCAAGCACTGCAAGGCACTTGAGGAGGTGGTCGGTGCGTACACCAGGAAGATCGAGAAGCACGTGCCGATCCACCCGGAGTACGTCGCCTCGGTGCTGGACGAACTCGCCGCCGAGGACGCGGTGTTCACCGTCGACACCGGGATGAACAACGTCTGGGCGGCCCGCTACCTGACGCCCAACGGGCGGCGACGGGTGATCGGTTCGTTCCTGCACGGCTCGATGGCGAACGCGCTGCCGCACGCGATCGGCGCCCAACTGGCCGTGCCGGGGCGGCAGGTGATCTCGATGTCGGGGGACGGCGGGATCGGGATGCTGCTGGGTGAGCTGCTGACCGTGGCGAAGTATCAACTGCCGGTCAAGGTCGTGGTGTTCAACAACGGCGCGCTCGGCATGATCAAGCTGGAGATGCTGGTCAGCGGGTACCCCGAGGCCGAGATCGACAACGGCGACGTGGACTACGCGGCGCTCGCCCGGGCGATCGGCATCCAGGCCAGCCGGGTCACCGACCCGGCGAAGGTGCGCGAGGTGCTGGCGGAGGCGCTGGAGCGGCCGGGGCCGGTGCTGGTGGACGTGGTCACCGACCCGAATGCGCTCTCCATCCCGCCGCACATCACCGCCGCCCAGCTGAAGGGCTTCGCGCTGGCGGCCGGGCGGACGGTGCTCTCCGGCGGCGTGGGCCGGATGATCGACCTGGCCCGGAGCAACCTGCGGAACATCCCCCGGCGCTAGCTTTTTGCCCCGGAGGCAAACTGCTTGCCGCTCAGGCACGGCAGGTGTGAACTGGAGCCATGAACGTGGACCAGGAGGTCGAGGGCCTCGGCGCCCGACTGCGTGAACACCGCTCGGCCAGCCGTCTCACGCTGGAGGCGGCGGCCGGCCGGATCGGGCTCTCCCCAGCGTATCTCTCCCGGCTGGAGACCGGCCTGCGCCAACCCTCGCTCCCGGTCCTGCTCGGCCTGGCCCGGGCGTACGGCACCACCGTCTCCGACCTGCTCGGCGAGCAGCCCGGCGAGCCGGAGCCGGTGATCCGGGGCGGCGTGATCGAGCCGGACCGGGCCGGCGGCTGGGGCTACCGCCGGGCGGGTGCGCCGGGGCGCGCACTCCAGGCGCTGCACGTCCAGGTGCCGCCCGGGCTGCAGGACGCCGTGGTCCGGGTGCACCCCGGCGAGGAGTGGCTGTACGTCACCCGGGGCCGGCTGCGGCTCACGCTCGGGGAGCAGACCCACCTGCTCGACCCGGGCGACTCGGCCCACTTCGACTCGCTCACCCCGCACTGCATCGCCGCCGACTCCCCGGACGGCGTCGAGCTGCTCTTCCTGCACACCCTGCTCCAGAGCCCCGGCAGCAACCTCTGCCTGGGAAACCCGCACTGAAAGGGGTCCACCGCCATGGCCAAGCTCACCACCACCGATGCCGGGAGCCGCACCGACCGCCGGGTGCTCAAGCGGGTCCTGATCTACATGGTCGCCACCCATGTGTTCCTCGGCTTCCTCGCACTGCTCTTCGAGATCGGCGGCCGGGGCTGACGCCGGGTCAGAGGGTGGCCAGCGTGCAGAGTGCCTCCAAGGCCCCGGGCCAGGCCCGTTCGGGCGGGGTGCCGTAGCCGATCACCAGGGCGGACGGAGCATCCGGAGCGGGCCCGGCCGAGTCGGCGCGGCAGCCGGACATGGTGTTCAGTGACAATCCCAACCACCCTGCGTGCCGGAGCAGTTCGGCATCGGTGAGTGAGCCCGGCGGCAGTTCCAGCACGGCGTGCAGCCCGGCCGCGATCCCGGTCACCCGGACCTCGGGTGCCCGTTCGGCCAGGGTGCTGATCAGCTGGTCGCGGCGTCGCCGGTAGTGCAGGCGGCAGCGCCGGACGTGCCGGTCGAAGCCGCCCGAGGTGATCAGCTCGGCCAGGGTCAGCTGGTCCATCACCCCGGACTGCCCGTCGGCCAGCTCCTTCTGCCGCATCACCGGTTCCACCAGCGCGGCGGGCAGGGCCAGCCAGCCGAGCCGCAGGCCGGGGGCCAGGCTCTTGCTGGCGGTGCCGGCGTAGACCACCCGCTCGGGGTCGAGCGCCTGCATCGCCCCGATCGGCTGCCGGTCGTACCGGAACTCGCCGTCGTAGTCGTCCTCGATCACGATCCCGCCGGTCTCCCGGGCCCAGCTCACCGCGGCTGCCCGGCGGTTGGCCCGCAGCGGGACCCCGGTCGGGAACTGGTGCGCCGAGGTGAGCACCGCCGCACCGGCGTCGAGGCCGCCGAGCAGGTCGGTCCTGGCGCCGCCCTCGTCCAGCGGCAGCGGGACGGTGGCCAGCCCGGCGGCGGTGATCACCGCCTGCTGCGGCGGCAGCCCGTACTCCTCCACCGCCACCGCTGCGACGCCCCGTTCGCGCAGCGCGGCGCAGAGCAGCGCGAGCCCCTGGGTGTACCCGGCGCAGATCAGCAGCCGCTCCGGATCGGTGCGCACCCCGCGCACCCGCGCGAGGTAGTCGGCGAGCGCCCGGCGCAGTTCGATCCGCCCGCGCGGGTCCGAGTACCCGAGCGCCTCGTGCGGAGCCACCGCGAGCGCCCGGCGTGCGGCGGCCAGCCAGGCGGAGCGGGGGAACAGCGCCAGATCCGGCCGCCCCAGCATCAGGTCGAACCGCACGGCCGGCGTCCGCTGCGGCGTGCTCGGCGCCGTGGTCACCGAAGCCGTCCCCCGCTCCGCCACCACCGTCCCCGACCCCTGACGTGCCGTCAGCCACCCCTCCGCCGTCAGCAGTGCGTACGCCTCCGCCACGGTGTTCCGCGCGATCCCCAGATCGGCCGCCAGCACCCGGGAGGACGGCAGTCTGGTCCCGGCCGCGAGCCGCCCGTCCCGGGCCGCCGCCCGCAGCGCATCCTCCAACGCGGCCCGCAGGCCGAGCCCGCGCGCCCGCCCGGCAGAGAGGTCCAAGTGCAGGTCGCCGCCGAAAGTGGCCCAGGATTCCATCGCCCCAATGAACCATACGAGCGGGCCGCCGCACACCTAGGGTGAAGATCATGACGAACGAACCGAAGGACTACGTGGCCGCCCCCGAGCAGCGCTTCTCGATGCCCGAGCTCTCCCCCGAGTGGTACCGGGCGATGATCGCGCTGGACGCCGCCTCGCGGCCGCTGGTGGACCCGGTGATCGGGGAGCTGGTGCGGACGCTGGCCTCGGCCATCAACGGCTGTGCGTACTGCCTGGACATGCACACCGCCGACGCCCGGAAGGCGGGCGAGCAGGAGCACCGGCTGTACGCGCTGCCGGCCTGGCGGGAGACGCCGTTCTTCACGGCGAAGGAGCGGGCGGCGCTGGCGCTGACCGAGTCGGTCACCCGGCTGAGCGAGGGTCATGTGCCCGACGAGGTCTACGAGGCGGCGGCGAAGCACTTCGCGCCGAACGAGCTCTCCCAGCTGCTCGCGGTGATCATCTCGATCAACTCCTGGAACCGGATCGGCGTCACCTGCCGGCTCAGCCCGGCCCCCAAGCAGAGCTGATCCGGCAGACCGGCCGGTTAAGACCCGGAGGGTCCAAGGTCCGAAAATCGCCGGTCCGATCGCGGGCCGGACTGACAGGGTGGGGATCATGACGATGACTCAGCAGGACAAGGCCGAGCTTCTGCACCGACTGCACGTCCCTGGCGCCCCGCTGGTGCTCGCCAACGTCTGGGACGCGGCGACCGCCCGGCTGGTGGCCGCCGCCGGCGCACCCGCCGTGGCCACGGCCAGTGCCAGCGTCTCCTGGACCAGGGGCGTTGCGGACGGCGGCGGCCTCGACCTGGCCGGCTCGCTGGCCCAGACCGAACTGGTGGTCAGGTCGGTGGACGTCCCGGTGACGGCCGACCTGGAGGACGGCCTGGCCGAGGACGCCGCCGGGGTCGGCCGGACCGTCACCGAGCTGCTGGCACTCGGCGCGGTCGGGATGAACCTCGAGGACGGCGCCGCCACCGGGCTCCGGCCGGTGGCCGAAGCGGCCGAGCGGGTCGCGGCGGCTCGCGAGGCGGCCGACAAGGCGGGCATCCGGCTCTACCTGAACGCGCGCACCGACGTCTTCCTGCACGGCGGGGGCAGCGTCGAGGCCGCGGTCGAGCGGGCCCGGGCCTACCTGGCGGCGGGCGCCGACGGCATCTTCGTCCCCGGCCCGACCGACCCGGCCGTGATCACCGCACTGCTGGCCGCCCTGCCGGGCGTCCTGCTGAACGTGGGCGGCGGCCCCGGTGCACCGACCGTCGCCGAAATGGCCCGGCTCGGCGTCGCCCGGATCAGCCTCGGCCCCGGCCTGGCCAAGGTCGCGTACGCGGCGGTCCGCCGGGCGGCCGAGGAGGTCTACGGCTCCGGCAGCTACCAGGCCCTGACGGGTGGTCTGGAGTACGGCGAACTGAACGCGCTGTTCGGCTGACCCCGGTCGGTCTAGCCCCGGGGGACCACCGCGTACGCCCCGCACACCGGGGTGGCGGCGGACGCCTGCTTCCCCACCAGCGGGATGCTGCCGAGCTGCTCGACGCAGGTGCCTGCCGCGCCGACGGGGTGGTCCGTGCTGAGCTTGCCGCCCATGTTGTTGTCCGCCTGGGCGGCGGGCACAGCGAGGGCCAGACCGGCCATGGTGAGGGCGGCGAGCGCCGTGATCTTACGCATGGCCGGTCCAACGAGACGCACCCCGAACGGTTACCTTCTGCAGGCGTTCGAGCCCCTGACCGTAGATGCCTGAGCGTCTGCAGAAAAGGTTCAGCTCGTTCGGACGGTCAGGGTCTTCACGCTGTTGCTGACGAAGGACGCGATCGGCTCGGGCGTGGGCCCGTCCGCGAGCCGTAGGGCGGGGAAGCGGGTGAAAAGCTGCCGCAGCGCCGTCTCGGCCTCCAGGCGGGCGAGCCCGGCGCCGAGGCAGAAGTGCGGGCCGTGGCCGAGCGAGAGGTGCTTGGCGGGCTTGCGGGAGAGGTCGAACCGGTCGGCGTCCGCGAAGTGCTCCTCGTCGCGGCCGGCCGAGGCGTACGAGGCGATCAGCGCCTCGCCCTGACGGATGGTCACGTCGCCGACCTGGATGTCCTCCGTTGCGTACCGGAGCGGGAACTGTCCGACCGGGGAGTCGTACCGCAGCGTCTCCTCGACCACCGCGGCCCACGAGTACGTACCGTCCAGCACCTGGGCCAGCTGCGCGGGGTGGGCGAGCAGGGCCCGGACCGCGTTGGTGATCAGGTTGAGCGTGGTCTCGTGACCGGCGACCAGCATCAGCAGCAGGGTGCCGACCAGCTCCTGTTCGGTGAGCCGGTCGTCGTCGGCCCGGGCGGCGATCAGGTCGGTGGTCAGGTCGTCGCCGGGTTCGGCCCGCTTGCCCGCCACCACCGAGGCGAGCAGCGCGAACAGACCCTGCTGCGCGGCGACCGCGGCGGCGGGCGTGGCCGAGCTGGAGACCAGGGTGTTGGAGAGCTCGTGCAGCTCGTCCTGCTGCTTGGGCGGCAGGCCGAGCAGCTCGCCGATCACCTGCATCGGGAGCGGGTAGGCGAAGTGCTCCCGCAGGTCGAAGTCACCCTCCAGCACGGCGACTTCGTCGAGCAGCAGGGCGGCCCTGGCCTCGATCGCGGGCGCTAGCTCAGCGATCCGGCGCGGGGTGAACGCCTGGGTGACCAGCCCGCGCAGCCGCCGGTGGTCCTCGCCATCGGCGGTCACCATGCCGGGCACCGTGACGAAGTTGAGCAGCGGCCAGCCCTCCGGCAGGCGGCCTTCCCGGAAGGTGGTCCAGAGCTGGGCGTTCTTGCCCACCCGGGGGTCGTTCAGCAGCGTCTGGAGGGTCTCGTGCCGGGTTATCGCCCAGACCACCACCCCGCCAGGGAGCTCCACCAGGACCGCGGGCCCGGCCGCCCTGAGCCGGGCGTTCTCGGCGTGCTGGTCGCCGCCGAAGGGGTCGAGACGGAGGGGAGCGGCGGTGGCGTCCATGCGGGCCTTTCGGAGGGGGGAGTGCGCGGCGGGGTGAAGGCGCTGTAGAGCACCGGCAGGGAGACCAGGGCTCGCGACCAGGGGGACGGACGCCAGGCCAGTTCATGGCCGGGGACGGCGAGTTGGAGATCGGGGAGCCGGTGCAGCAGGGTCTCCACCGCGGTCTCCACGATCAGCCGGGCCGGGTGCTGGGCCGGGCAGACGTGCTTGCCCGCACCCCAGGCCAGGTGGGCCCGGTTCCCGCTGACGCCGTCGGAGGTGAGCACCGAGGGGTCGGCGTTGGCGGCGGCCAGGCCGAGCACCAGCATGTCGCCCGCGCTGATGTACTGGCCGCCGAGCACGGTGTCGACGGTGGCCCAGCGGCCGGGGAAGTTCTGCGTCGGCGGGTCCCGCCAGAGCACCTCGTCGAGGGCGTCCGAGACGGTCAGCCGGCCACCCGTGAGGGTGGCCCGGAACCGGCGGTCGGTGAGCAGCAGCCGGAGCGTGTTGCCGGTCCAGTTGATGGTGGTCTCGTTGCCCGCGACCATGATCACCACCAGGTGGTGCACCGCCTCTTCGTCGGTCATCGCGGCCTGGTGGGCCAGCAGCCAGGAGGTCAGGTCGGCGGCGGGCCGCTCGCGGCGCTGCCGGACCAGGTCGAGCAGGATCGCCTGGAACTCGGCGTTGGCCCGCACCGACTTGTCGCTGCTGTCCACGAAGTGGCTGATCAGCTCGACGATGTGCGGCCCGGCCGCGGCTGGCAGGCCGATCAGCTGGGTGAACACCATCAGCGGCAGCCGGCGGGCGTACTGGGCGATCAGGTCGGCGGTGCCGTCCGGACCCCAGTTGTCGATCAGGGTGTCCGCCGCGGCCTCGGTGGCCTGCCGCAGCTGCCGGTGGTCGATCCGGGCCAGCGTCTCGGAGACCGCCGCCCGCAGCCGCTGGTGCTCGGCGCCGTCCAGGTTGAGCAGGGTCGGCCGCCAGGAGGTCATCGGCAGCAGCCGGGAGTCCGGCTTCAGCCGGCCCTCGGCGGGGACCCGCCAGCGGCGCGAGTCCTTGGAGAACAGCTGCTCGTTCCGGGTGAGTTCGAGCAGCTCGGGGTAGCCGAGCACGAGCCAGGCCTCCACCCCCGGCTCCAGCTCGATCGGCGCCACCGGGCCGTGCTGCTCGCGCAGCCGGGCGTACAGGCCGTGCGGGTCCTCGGCCACCGCCGCGCCGAACAGAGCAGCCGGGCGGTGGGCCGGGCAGCCGGGCGGCGGGGCCGCAGCAGCCGTCTCCGGCTGGGGAGTTGTCATCGCTGGAGCTCCAGTACGGCAGTCGAGTGCAGGTGGTCGACGAAGTCGATCAGGACGTCGTACGAGGCCCGGCGGTCCCGGGCGTCGCACCGGAGGATCGGCACCTCGGGCAGCAGGTCGAGCGCCGCCCTGAGTTCGTCCTCGGGGTGGTCCGGGCTGTCCGGGAAAGTGTTGACGGCCACCGCGAACGGGATCCGCTGCTCCTCCAACTGCCCCAGTACGTCGAAGCTCTCCTCGATCCGCCGCGCGTCCACCAGCGCGATGGCCCCCAGCGCCCCGCGCGAGAGGTCCTCCCAGAGCGGCCAGAACCGCTGCTGGCCCGGAGTGCCGAAGAGGTAGAGCGCGAGCCGGGAGTTCAGGGTGATCCGCCCGAAGTCCAGCGCCACCGTGGTGGTGGTCTTGTCCGGCCGCCCGGTCAGGTCGTCCACGTCCGTCCCGGCGACCGTCATGGTCTCCTCGGTCCGCAGCGGGGCGATCTCGCTGAGCGAGCCGACCAGGGTGGTCTTGCCGACCCCGAACGGGCCGGTGACCAGGATCTTCACGGCGCTCTGGACGGTGTCCGGCAGATAGGCGGGCCGGGGCTCAGCGGAGTTGGCGGAGGCCAAGGAGCACCTCCTCCAGGAGGGTGGTGGGCAGGCGTTCGGCCTGCGGCACGGGGGGACGGACCAGGACGGCGCCGAGGTCCCAGAGATCACCGATCAGCACCTTGACCACACCGAGCGAGAGTCGCAGGTGGGCGGCGATCTCGGCGATCGAGAGCAGCTCCTGGCAGATCGTCAGGATCCGCTGCTGCTCCCGGTTCAGGCCGCCGGGCTCCGGGGCGCTGCCGGGCACGGTGGCGACCAGGCTCTCCAGCGCCAGCACGTTCCGGCTCGGGCGGCTCCGCCCACCGGTGATCACGTACGGCCGGACCGGCCCGCTCATGCGACCTCCTCGCTGCGCTCGTCAGCCGCTTCGCGGAACCCGCACCTCTTGATGGTTCGCTCGCTGCGCTCGCTCACCGCGCGCTCCCGGCCGAATGCTCGGCCCGGGGAGGACTGGTCAGGTGGCTGCCGATCCGCTCGACCAGCACCTGCATCTGGTACGCCACCAGGCCCGCGTCCACCGCCTCGCCGGTCACCACGGCGAGGTGTGCCCCGGCCCCGGCCGCCACCACGAACAGGTAGCCGCCGCCGTACTCGACGATGATCTGCCGGGTGCTGCTCTGCGGGCCGCCGAAGCCGTGCGCCACGCCCCGGGCCAGCGACTGCAGGCCGGAGCAGGCGGCGGCCAGCCGTTCGGCGTCGTCCCGGGCGATCTGCTCGCTGCGGCCGATCTCGAGACCGTCGTTGGACACCACGATGGCGTGCTGCACCTCGGGGACGGTGACGATGTCGGCCAGCAGCCAGCCGAGGTCAGGATTCGGGGTCATGGAAGTCTCCGGGGAGCTGAGGTTGGGGGGAGTCGGGGTACTGGTCCTGCTGGTGCCGCGCGGCCGACCGGCCGCTGGCGGTGCCCGCCTGGAAGAGCGACAGGAAGGTCTGCGCCTCCCGGGCCGAGCGCGGCGGCACGGGGGTACCGCCGAAGGTGGTGGCCGGTGGTTCGCCGCCGCTGCCGCGCCGGTTGGACCGGCGGGGCCGCCGTCACCCGTCCGGGCGGTGGGCGGCCGCTCGGGCAGCGCGGTACGCCGCTCGGCGGACGGTGCGGCCGGGGTCGGCAGGGGTTCGGTGAGCAGCGCGGTCGGCAGCAGCACCACCACCCGGACCCCGCCGTACGGCGAGGGCGCCGAGCTCAGGGTGACCCGGAACCCGTACTGCTCGGCCAGCCGGCCGACCGCCGCCAGGCCCAGCTGGGGGACCTCGCCGAGCCGGGAGACCTCCAGGCTCGAGCCGCCGGCCAGGGCGGCGGCGGCCTTCAGGATCGCGTGCTCGGGCATGCCGACGCCGCCGTCGTCGATCTCGATCACGGCGCCGTTGTGCACCGGCATCAGGGTGACGAACACCTGGGTGCTGGGCGGGGAGTAGCGGGTGGCGTTGTCCAGCAGTTCGGCCACCGCGTGGATCAGCGCCTCGGCGGCCGCGCCGACCACGGCGGTCTCGGTCCGGCTGCTGACCACCACCCGCTGGAACGGCAGGATGCGGGACTGCGCGCCGCGCACCACGTCCTCCAGCGCGACCGGCTCGGGCCAGTGCCGGCCTGCCCTGGCGCCGCAGAGCACGGCCAGAGTCTGGGCCAGCCTGGCCTGTTGGGCCGCCGCGTGGTCGGCCCTGAGCAGGCCCTCCAGCAACTCCGGGTCGTCGTGGGTGCGTTCCATCTCGTCCAGCCCGGCCTGCTGGTCGTGCGCCATCACCAGGATCCGGCGGGCCACGCTGAGGAAGGCCCGCTGGGTGGAGGCGTTCAGCTCCTGCTCCTGCTGGACGGCCGCGCTCTCGGTGCTCCGCCGCTCGGTCTCGGCCCTGACCTGGTCGCGGAGTTCGGCGTTCGCCTGCTCGGTCTCGGTCAGCAGGGCCCGCAGGGTGCGGCTGACCGCGTGGTACCGGGCGGCGGCCAGGAAAGCGAGAACGGCGATGGCAGCGAGGGCCGCACCGAACCACTGAGTCATCGTCACGGGGCGAATTCTAGGGTGGTGATCCTACGGAAGCATGAACGGATCTGACGTTCAGTGATCTGATCCGGTCAAAATGCGGGACGCCTGCTGTGTCGAGGGGTCAGAAACCGCAGGTGGGCGGCCGTGTACAGTCAACTCTCGCTACCGGCAGGTAGTTTCAGTCGGCCGACCGGGTCCGCTGCAGCAGGAGCAGTGCGACGTCGTCCGGCCGGGAGGGTCGTTCGGTCACGTTCAGAGTGAGCAGGTCGGCCAGCCGCTCCAGCGCACCGTCGGAACCGTCCCGGTCCGCCCCGCCGGTCCGGCGGCTCCACAGCTCGAGACCGCCGATCATCCGCTGCACCGACTCGTCGTAGTCCTCGTTCCGGTCCTCGACCAGGCCGTCGGTGTACACCAGCAGGGCCTCGCCCGGCGCCAGCCGACTCACCGTCAGGGGGTAGTCCCCGTGCGGGTCCACCCCAAGCGGCGGACCGCCGGGCAGTTCCAGCTCGACCGCCCGGTGCCCGGCGATCCGGACCGGCGGCGGGTGTCCGGCCCGGGCGCCGTCCAGCTGTCCGGTGACCGGATCCAAGGTCAGGTAGAGGCAGGTCGCGAACAGGTCGGTGTCCAGCTCGGCCAGCAGCCGGCTGGTCCTGGCCAGGGTGGCCGCCGGATCGTGCCCGTCGGTGGCGTACGCCCGCAGCCCGCTGCGGAGCTGGCCCATCACGGCGCTGGCCTCGGCGTTGTGCCCCTGGACGTCGCCGATCACCAGCCCGACCCGGCCGTCCGGCAGCGGGATCAGGTCGTACCAGTCGCCGCCGATCTGCATCCCCTCGGTGCTCGGCAGGTAGCGCGCGGCGGTGGACACCCCGGCCAGCTTCGGCAGTCTGCGCGGCAGCATCGCCCGCTGCAGCTCGGTGGCCCGGTAGTGGTGGGTGTCGTACAGCCTGGCCCGCTCCAGCGACTGGGCCAGGATGCCCGCGAAGGCCGAGTACATGGTGCGGTCCTCCCGGCTGAAGGCCCGCTCGGTGGCGAAGGTGATCAGGCAGGATCCGACCTGCCGCCCGGACGCCACCAGCGGCAGCACCGCCCAGGCCGCCGGCGCCAGCGGATTGCCGGTGGCCTGCTGCCCGGGCTCGCTGAACAGCGGGACGGCCCGGGCCAGCGCGGTCTGCATCACCCCGGCCGAGAGGTCGTGCAGGCGGCTCAGCTCGGTCCGGTACGGGCCGCCGAAGACGGTGTGCGAGATCGGCAGCAGCCGGCCCTCGTCCACCAGGTCCAGCACCAGGCTGGCCGCGCCCAGCGCGGGCCTGGCTATGTCGGTCATCGCGGTGGTGACGTCCCGGACGCTGACCGCCCGGGACAGCGTCCGGGTCAGTGCCAGCAGCAGCGCCGACCTGGCACCCGCGACCGGCCCGTCGGCCGGCCCGGTGCCGGGATCGGCGGTCTCGCCGGTGCGCTGACGGTCGGTCAGCAGGCCGGCCACCCTGACCGGCCGGCCGTGGGTGTCGAGCATCACCTCGCCGTCCTCCTGCACCAGTACGGAGCTCCCGTCGTCCCGCCGGACCCGGTAGCGCAGCCGGTACGGACCACCGGAGGCGAGCGCCTCGGCCATGCCCGCCTGGAGGTCCGGCAGGTCCTCGGGGTGCACCAACTTGGCCAGGTCCGGCGCGGGCGCGGTCTCCGCCTCCGGCGGCGCGGTCAGCCCGAACAGCCGGTACGTCCGGGCGTCCCAGGCCGTCTCACCGGTGACCAGATCACGGTCGAACGCCCCCACCCCGGCGGCCAGCGCCGCCAGCGCCAGCACGGGCTGCCCGGCCGGCGCCCCGCCGGCCCGGACGCCGGGCGGCAGGTGGTGCTCGGTGGCCTGGACGTGGTCGATCAGATGCGAGATCCGGTGCGCGACGGCCTCCGCCAGGGTCTCCAGCACGTCGATGTCGCGGCGCGGCACGGTGCCCCGGTGGGCCAGCGCGAGCGCCAGCGCACCGATCGCGACCCCGTCCACGATCAGCGGCATGATCGCCAGCGCGACCAGCCCGGTGCCTCGGCCCGCCGACGTCTTCGGATAGTCGGCACTGGTCTGTTCCGGGCTGAGCAGCACCGTCTCGCGGCGGCGCAGCGCGAGCGCCGCAGGGAGGTCGGACTTGGGGTCCACCAGGCTGTAGTGCTCGTGCGCCCACTCCGGCAAGCCGTGCGAGGCCGCGAGCCGCAGCATCCCCTCGGCGTCGGTCAGGTACAGCGCCGAGCCCTCACCGGTGATCCAGCCCGGGCCCTCGGCCAGGATGGTGCCGAGCAGTTCGGTGGCGCTGCCACTGCGCAGCAGCAGCCGTACACAGCGCATCGAGGTCCGGGCGCCCTGCACCCGGGTCTCGTCGTCGGGCGGCAGCCATGGCGAGGTCAGGTCCATCGGAAGCCCCGCCCTTCCGCTCGCTCAGTTGCCTTAAGTAATGGTGAACATCCTATTTGCTCTCCCCTCATTTGGCGGGTTAGGCACACGCTGAGGGCTGGGCAGACCGTTCGGAAGACAGGGGCTCGGGGAACTGCGACGCCGACCTCGGAAAAGGTGATCCGTGCGTAGATGGTCAGGCACTTTCGTATGTGACCCCGGCGCCAGATCTCCTCGCAGTTCCCCGAGCCCCTGGGTAGTAGACGGCTGAGCACCTGCAGAAGGCTCAGCTGCCCGCGCCGAGGCGGCGGACCACCACGAGGGTGCGGTCGTCGGCGACGTTGCGGGCCACTGTGCCGAGCAGCTCGGCGGCCGGGTCGCCGCCGCCGTAGCGGAGCAGCGGGGCGGCAGCCCGGAGCAGCCGGGCGATCCCGTCGTCGATGTCCTCGCCGGGGACCTCGACCAGGCCGTCGCTGTAGAGCAGCAGCGAATCCCCGAGCGCGAGCCGGCCCTCGGTGGGCGGGTAGGGGGCGCCGGGCAGGATGCCGAGCGCCGGGCCGCCGTCGCCGACCAGCAGCCAGCTGCCGCCCGACTCGCGGCGGTACTGGGCGGCCGGCGGGTGGCCCGCCGTGAAGAGGCGGTAGCCACCGTGCGAGGGGTGCAGGGCGAGGTGGACGGCGGTGGCGAACTCCTCATCCCCGCCGAGCCTGGCCAGGAACTCGTTGGCGGTGGGCAGGAAGGACTCCGGTGGTACCGAGCCGAGCAGCATGGCGAAGGCGCCGGACAGGTGCATCGACCGGGCCGCCGCCCGGCTGCCCTTGCCGGAGACGTCCACCAGCAGGATTTCCAGCAGGTCCCGGTCGGGGCGGTGTGCGGAGAGCAGGAAGTCGCCGGAGAAGAAGGTGCCGCTGACCGGCGCGAGGGCCTGGTGGAACCGCCAGTCCAGCAGTCGGTCGGGCAGCCTGCCGAGGGCGGTGGTGCGCTCGGAGAGCTCCTGCAGCATCGCGTCGCCCCGGGTGCCGCGCAGGCCGAGCCGGCTGCGGTAACGGGAGGTCAGCAGCACCACCAGGGCCGCCGCGCCGACCACCCAGGCCGAGCCGGGGGTCACTCCCAACGGTTCGCGCAGCCACCAGCAGGCGAGCAGGCCGACTCCGACCCCGAGCAGCAGGCGGACCTGGCGCCGGGTGTGCAGCAGGAAGCCGCCGAGGATCAGCGGCAGGGTCAGCGCGGAGGGCGGGCAGCCGGTGGGGAAGGCGATGGCCAGCAGGGAGAGCAGTGTGACCAGGATCAGGAGCAGTCCGAGTGCGGCCTTCTCGGCGGCCGGGTCGCCGTCCAGCAGCTGGCTCGACCAGCGGCCGGCCGGACCGCGCCGCAGCCGCCCGGCGAACTGCCGGGCCATCGTGGTGACTGCGGGCACCTGACCTCCGCCGGGGCTGACCTTCCGTCAGCCCAATCTAGCGTCAGATGTCCGTTTCATACCTTCTGTTGGAGGCCGATCGGCCTCACTGGCCGTCGCACTCGCCGTACGACTGCTGGGCTCCGGCGGTGACCGGCCGCAGCGAGCGGGCACCGCGGAGGATCTCCAGGAACCGCCGGGCGGCGCCGGGCCGCGGCGTGGTGACGGCGGCCGGGGCGGGGCTTGGGAGCGGGGTGCGCTGGACGGGGATGTGCTGGTCAGGAATGGGGGCGGTGGCGGGACGGGCCGTCCGTGCGGTCTGCGTCATCTGCCCACATCCTTCGTGCTGGTGACAGGCGGGGATGCCTGCAGGCTGCCAGTCTCGGACGGACATGGCGACGGAATGGTCTCGAAAACCACCCGAACGGATACCGTTCCGACAGATAGTGGTTTATCCCGCTTCGGGCCAGGCCCGCAAGCCCTCCACGACGACTCGGATCACCCGCTGCCGAGTCACCGTCAGATCCGCCGCCAGCCGGAACGCCCCGCCCGCAGACAGCGAGGCGAAACCGTGCGCCGTCGAACGGACCGTACGGGCGGCGTGCACCGACTCCTCGCCGGTCAGGCCGTAGCCGTTCAGCACCGCGATGATCACCCCGACCAGCCGGGCGGCGGCCCGGGTCAGGTCCGGGTCCGGATCGGGCGCCTGCGGCAGCGCCGCGTACCGGCGCGGGTGCTGCTCGGCGTAGTCCAGGTAGGCGTTCAGCAGCGCGGTCATCGCCTCGTCCCGGCTGCGTCCGAGCACCGACTCGGCCAGCCGCTCGGCCAGCTCCTCGGTGACCCGGACGGCGATCAGCCGGCGCAGTTCGGCCAGACCACCGGTGACGTGCTTGTAGAGCGAGGGGGTGGCGACACCCGCCCGGCCGGCCACGGCGGCCAGCGTGAGGCCCTCGGGCCCCTGGGCGTCGATCAGCTCCAGGGCGTGATCGACCACGGCGGCGGGGGAGAGTCCGGCCCTCGGCATCAGGCGACCTCGTACAGGAAGGGGAGCAGGGCGTCGGCGGTGGCCTGCGGGAACTCCGCCATCGGGTAGTGCCCGGCACCGTCGATCATCACCTTACGGGCCTTCAGCGCCGCCGCCTGGCGGTCGGCCACCACGGCCGGATCGGGGAAGTCCGGGTCCTGGCTGCCCATCAGGACCAGGGCGGGGCAGGTCACCCCGGCGGTCCAGCCGAGCGGCGCGGAGTCGCCGTTGACGTGCCCGCGGGTGGCGACCCGGCGGCCGGGGGCGCGCAGGGCGGCGACGGCGGCGGCGCGGTACTCCGCGAGGTCGGCGGGTCCGCCGCTCGGGTACGCCTTCTTGAGGTAGGCGCCCCAGGCGGCGGGGAACTGCACCACCAGGGCGCCGAGCGTCTTGACCAGGGCGCGCTGGAAGGCGTTCGGAGGCAGGTTCTCGATGAAGGCGTCGATCAGGGCGATGCCGGCCACCCGCTCGGGGGCGAGCGTGGCGACCTTCACCACGGTGGCGCCGGTGTAGGAGTTGCCGACCAGGGCGGCCCGCTCGATGCCCAGGTGGTCGAGCAGGGCGAGGGTGTCCTCGGCGATCGCGGCGGGCGAGTAGTCGCTCCAGGCGATCGAGGACTCGCCGAAACCGCGCAGGTCCAGGGTGATCACCCGGTGGCCGGCGGCGGTGAGCAGCGGGCGCAGGTGCCGGTACACCGTGCGGGAGTCGAGCATGCCGGGGAGCAGGACGACCGGCAGGCCGGTCTCGGTGGCGGTGTCGTCGTAGGCCAGTCGGCCGCCGGGGACATCGAGGTACTGGGTGCTGGAGTTCTTTGTCATAGCCATAAAGCTAAGGCTAATAGCCTTAGCCGTCAAGGGGTGGGCCGTGGGATAGCGTGCGGATGGTCGCGTCGCACCGAACCTGAGGGGTCGTCATGCCGTTCATCAACGTCAAGCAGCTGGCCGGTCGGACCGTGGAGCAGCGGGCCGAGATCGCCCGCGAGCTCACCGAGACGTACGTCCGGGTCACCGGGGTGAGCCCGGAGGCGGTCACCGTCGTGATCGAGGAGATCCCGCTGGAGAACTGGGCGGCGGGTGGGGAGACCTACGCCGCCAAGCGGGCCGCCGGCTGATCGCTGCTCAGACCCCGTCCACCCGGAACGGGTCGTGCTCGGCGAGCAGCTTCTCCAGCCTGGCCTGGTCGACCCGGCTGGAGATCTCGCCGACTTCCTGGCGGTCGCGGATCACCTTGGCGAGCGTGAACGCCGCGGTGATCTCGTAGAGCAGGCCGACCGCCAGGAAGCCGCGCATCCAGGGGTCGACCGGCAGGTAGGCGATCCCGATCACCAGGGCCGAGCTGGCCAGGGCGAAGGACAGGACCGCCTGCAGGTAGTAGGCGTTGGTGGTCCGCGGCTGCATCGAAGGGCTCATGTCCTGAGGGTCTCCAACTCCCTTGCCGCGCACCTGAGTACGGATACTCAACCATCGGTAGCGCACCGTCACCGAGTGAATGAGCAAATGCCGCATTCCGGTCACGGGTCGTCAGAAGAGATGGACTGCACCTCTCTAGGCGCTTGGAATCACGGGCTCCTAGGATTAACGTTTGATAACGCAGCGCGGTCGGCAACGCCGTACCAGAACGGCACCGTGCGCCGTCGCCTAATCCTCAGGACCCGCCTTCACCGGTGGGTCCGGGAGCCGGGGAACCACCGTTCCTTGGGGTGAATCGACTGGGTCCCCGACCCGGTCGTAGGAGACCTTCCTGCTCCGAACCCGTCAGCTAACCCGGTAGGCGAGAAGGAAGGAAAGGAGCGCGCCTCCGTGGCGTCGACGCACTCCCAGGCACACCCTCGTACCGACTCCGGCAACCAGCTGCTGCTGGAGCACCCGGAGGCAGCCAGGCACCGGATGCCCCGTCAGCCCCGCTCCGGCGGCCCGCTGATCGGCGTCACCGCGATGACCGCCGCACTCGGCGCCACCGCCTTCGCCGCGAGCCCGGCCGCCGCGGCCCCGCAGCCGCCCGCCGTGGCAGCCGCCGACTCCGCCGACCAGGCCGGGCAGCAGCACCTGCTCTCCGCCGACCCCGGCCTCGCCCTCGCCGCCCGGATTCAGCTCCAGGCCGACGGGCAGCGCACCGCCGCCGACGAGTCCGCCCGGCTGGCCGCCGCCCAGGAGGCGGAGGCCAAGCGGGCCGCCCAGGAGGCCGAGGCGAAGCACGCCGAGCAGCGCAGCGCGTTCGCGGCGCCGACCACCAACTACGAGCTGACCGCCCACTACGGCCAGTCCGGCTCGTACTGGTCGCACCTGCACACCGGCCTGGACTTCGCGGCCGCCACCGGCACCCCGGTCACCGCGGTCGGGGCGGGCACCGTCACCTCGGCCGGCTGGTCCGGCGCGTACGGCTACCGGGTGATCGAGACCCTGACCGACGGCACCGAGATCTGGTACTGCCACCTCTCCTCGATCGCCACCGCCTCGGGCGAGGTCGCCCCCGGCACCGTGCTCGGCAAGGTCGGGGCCACCGGCAACGTCACCGGACCGCACCTGCACCTCGAGGTCCGGCCGGACGGCGCCGCCCCGGTCGACCCGCTGGACTGGCTGCGCGAGCGCGGCATCAACCCCTGACACACCGTCGGAGCCGGGCCCGCCATCGCCCTCAGTCGGTTTCCTCAGTCTCCTCGGCCTGTTCCGCCTGCTCGGCGAGGTACGCCTCGATCTCCTCGGCGCCCGGCTCCGGGGCCAGGTCCGGGTACTCGTGCACCAGCAGGGCGGGCAGCCCCGGGACCGTCCACTCACCCAGCAGCCTGAGCGCCTCCTCGGCCACCGCGGCCTCGAAGCCGTCGAAGTCGCCGGAGAGCTCGTCCGGCATCGGCAGGCCGAGCGCGTTCAGCCCGGCCAGGTTGCGGTAGCTGCGCTGCATCAGCCGGTTCTCCAGCAGCAGCCGGGCGCCGTCGGTGGCCATCCCGATCGAGATCAGCCTGGTCCGGCCCCAGCCGCCGTCGGCGTCGATCTCGTCCAGCTCGGTCAGCGCGCCGAACGCCTCGGCCCGCTGCTCCGCCGTCAGCTCGCGGAAGCCGTCCAGCCAGGCCCGGACCGCCGCCAGGTCGGAGGTGTCCACCCCGGCCGCCCGGAGCAGCAGCGTGAACAGCCGGGGCCAGGTGACCAGGTGCGGCTGCCGGAGCAGCCCGCAGAGCAGCTCGCCCTGCCACTCCACCTCGGCGTGCAGCCGCTCGTGCCGCTTGGCGTTCAGCCGCTTGGCGGCCCGCTGATGGTCGATCAGCAGCCCCACCGCCCGCCCGTACGCGCCGGGGTCGGACGCCGGCTGCACGTACATGTAGATCCGCTCGTACAGCAGCTGCTCCACCACCGGCGAGCTCAGCTCCGGGTAGCCGTCGTG
Organism: Kitasatospora sp. Root107; assembly: GCF_001424875.1. Lineage (GTDB taxonomy): Bacteria > Actinomycetota > Actinomycetes > Streptomycetales > Streptomycetaceae > Kitasatospora. The sequence goes on from NZ_LMCT01000009.1 coordinate 75,405, forward strand.
CATCCGGCCGTCGCCCAGCTCCAGCAGGGCCAGCACCGTCCGGACCGCCTCCACCGGGACAGGGTCGAGGCCCTGGTCGGCCGCCCACCGGAGCAGGTCGTCGGCACGGGTACGCGGGCTGAGCCGGAGGTCGTCGTCGTTCACCCCCGTACGGTATCCGGTGCCCGGGCCGCAGGCCGTTCGCCCTGGACAGGGGTGGGGTTCTCCCTACCCCCAGTCCGCCGGTGGACCTCATGTCGCCGGGGGCGCCGATCGGGCACCTTTGAGGGGTGGGCAGCGAGCAGGACAACCAGACCGAGGAGCCGGTGATGACCAGTCAGACCTTTCCGTACGCCGAGCGCAGCAGCAGCAACAGCAGCAGCCGGGTGCACCCGAGGTTCTGGTGGGCGCCGTTCGCCGCCGCCACCTACCGGGAGGTCGGCTTCGTGCTCGGCTCGCTGCCGCTCGCCGTCCTGGGCTTCACCTTCGTGGTCACCTTCTTCTCGCTCGGGCTCGGCCTGGTGGTCACCGCGCTCGGGCTGCCGGTGCTCGCCCTGCTCACCTCGGGCTCCCGGGGCTTCGCCGCGCTGGAGCGGTACCGGGCCGAGACCCTGCTGGCCACCGAGGTCGCCGCACCCGCCCCGGTGGTGCCGTCCCGGCCCGGCTTCTGGGGCTCCGTCACCGCCCGGCTGGCCGACAAGGCGGGCTGGAAGGCGGCGCTGTACCAGGTGCTGATGCTGCCCTGGAGCATCCTGAGCTTCACCCTCACGGTGACCTTCCTGGTGACCGGCTGGGTGGTCGCGCTCTACCCGGCCTACCACTGGGTGTTCGCCCGCTACACCGACTGGCCTGGCTACCGGGTGTACGACTTCACCACCGACGCGGGCGTGCACCACGAGTACTACATCAGCTCGGCCCGGGACATCGCGGGCGTCTCGCTGCTCGGCCTGGTGCTGGTCTTCCTGACCCCGGTGCTGATCCGGGGCCTGACCAACATCTCCCGGATCGCGGTCAAGGGGCTGTGCGGCAGCCGCTGACCCGCGACCGGATGCGGCCCCGCCGCTCCCGTGCTGCGATGAACAGGCCCGGTACCGCTCCCCGGTACCGGGCCTGACGCATCCTCGGGAGGCCTGGTGCACACCCCCGGCACGCTGATCACCTCGCGTCCGCTGGACGAGTACTGCGGCCTGTTCGGCCTGACCAGGGCTGCCCTGGTGGCCCTGCCGGGACCGGTCCTGGACTGCCCCGGCGGCGCCGCCGGACTGACCGCCGAGGCCCGCGAACTCGGCGTCACGGTGATCGCCACCGACCCGGCTTACGCCGCCCCGCTGCCCGAACTCACCGCACTGGCCCGGGCCGGCCGGGACAGCATGGCCGCCCGGCTGGCGACGGCCCCCGACCGGCACCTGCCCTCCACCCACCTGCGGCCCGAGCGCTACCTGCGCAGCTGGGACCGGGCCCGTCGGCTGTTCGCCGCCGACAGCGTGGCCCGTCCCGAGCGGTACGTGGCCGCCGCACTGCCCCGGCTCCCGTTCGCCGACGGCTCGTTCGCGCTCACCCTGAGCGCGTACCTGCTGTTCGCCTACCCGGAGCTGTTCCCGCCCGAGCAGCAGCTGGCCGGGCTGCTCGAACTGGTCCGGGTCACCGCGCCGGACGGCGAGGTCAGGGTCCACCCGCTGCACGACGGCGCCGCCCGGCCCTGCCCGCACCTGTCGCGGCTGCGGTTCGCACTGGGGGAGCGTCGGGTGGCCAGCGAGATCACCCGGTTCGCCCGCCCGGGCGACGGGCGGACCCGCCGGGTGCTGGTGCTCCGCAGGGTCGGGCGCTAGGGCTTTGCCGGGGTGGGGTTCGGGACCGCGGTGGGGAGCTTCTTGAGGATCTCCTCGCCGACCACCCGGCGGCGCGAGTCCTTCGGCGCGGTACGGAAGTTGCGCAGCTTGTCCTCCACCGCGAAGCGCAGGCTGCGCTTCTCCTCCGGGGTCAGCGGCAGTTGCAGGACCGCCTCGCGGGCCGCCAGCAGGGCCTGCAGCAGCTCGAAGGCGGACAGGTCGCTGCGGATCGCACCAATCACCAGCGGCAGGTTCTCGTGGTCGGGCCGCCCCTGGAACAGCGCCAGCGCCTGCACCCGCAGGCCCTCGGTCTCGGCCTCGAACAGCCGCCTGACCTCGGCCGGGCTGAAGTCCAGCTCCCTGGCCCGGCGGACGGTCTGCCCGACCGAGTCGGCCAGCGTCTGCCGGTCAGCGGTGGACAGCGCGCGGGCCAGCCGCAGGCGGGTGAGCAGCCAGCCGGAGAGGAAGCCCAGCACCGTGAAGTACACCGCGAGCGAGGCCGCGAACGCCGACGCCCCGCTGCCGCCGCCGACCACCGGGGCCAGCGCGTCGCCGAGCTGCGCCAGCCGGCGCGGCAGGGTGCCGATCTGGGTCAGACCGGCGCCCAGCAGGATCTTGGTCAGCCAGTCGGAGACCTGCTCCAGGTTGGTGTTCGGCGCGTAGCTCGCGGTGGAGGTCGCGCTCAGATCGGCCGGCTGGGCCGCCGCCCCGCTGGTCAGCAGCCGGGGGATGCCGAACAGGAACCCGGCCCCGCCGCCGACCATCATCGAGCTGGCCGACACCACGAGCCCGCCGCCCAGTGCCGCCGCCCAGTCCCCGGAGGCCGAGGCGTACAGGGCGAGCCCCAGCAGCCCGGCCCCGACCACCGCCCCGAGTCCGGCCTTCGCCGCCGGTGCCAACTCCCCGTCACGTTCCAGCTCCACCGCACACCCCTCCCGCCGCCCGAACCGCGCTGCAACCGTAGCGGACCGGTCACGCTCTGGGCAGGTCGCCGGCGCCCCCGCTCCCGAACTGCACCCGGAAAGTGCCGAGTTGACGATGCGCGCTGGTCAGCATCCGGACCGTCAGCTCCGGGTCCAGCCTTCGCGCCTCGGCCCAGTCGGCCGCCGCTTCCTGGTGCTGCCCGAGCCGCTCGTGGGTCTGGCCCCGGCGGACCAGGGCCCAGGCGTACGTCGGGCTGAGCTCGATCGCGCGGGAGAAGTCGGCCAGCGCCTCGGTGTGACGGCCCGCCACCCGGTGGGTATCGCCGCGTTCGGCGACCACCCACTGCCAGCTGGGGGAGAGCGTGACGGCCAGGTCCAGATCAGTCAGCGCCGCGTTGAACCGACCTGCGTTCCGGTGCAGTTCGGCCCGGCGGGTGAGGGCCCACGGCTGATCCGGATTCAGGTCGAGGGAGCGGTCCAGGTCGGCCAGGGCGTCCTCGTCGCGGCCGAGCTGGTGCAGCACCCAGCCCCGGCTGGCCAGCGGCCAGCCCTCCGCGCCGTTCAGTTCGGTGGCCCGGGTGAGCTCGGCCAGTGCTTCGGCCGCGCGGCCCGCGAGGCGGTGGGTCTCACCGCGCTCGGCCCGGTGCAGCCAGTCGGACGGGTCGAGACCGACGGCCAGATCCAGGTCGCGCAGGGCCTCCTCGAAGCGGCCCAGGGTCCGCAGCAGCCGACCCCGCTGGACCAGGAACGCGGCCTGGTCCGACGTGAGTTCGACGGCCCGGTCCCAGTCGGCCAGCGCCTCCGGCAGCTGCTTCAGCGCCTGCCGGCTCCGGGCCCGGGTGGCATGGGCCCGGGCGCACTCCGGGTCGAGCGCGAGCGCCGCCGAGCAGTCACCGGCAGCCGCCGAGTGGTCGCCGCCCAGCTGGTGCCGGTCGGCCCGGGCCAGGAAGCAGGCCACCCGGTGCTCGGCGGGCAGCCCGGGCTGGGTCAACAGCAGGGTGAGCAGCGTGAGTTCGGGACTCTCGTCGAGGCCGGCCAGCTGCTCGCCCCAGTGGGCGAGCGGCTCCGCCTCGGTGTCCCGGGCGGCCAGCGCGATCGTCCGGGCGGCTCGTCGGCAGGCCGAGTCACCGCTCGCGCAGGCGTCGACCAGCTCCACCAGGGCCCCGGGCAGCGCCTGGTGCGGGTTGGCGCAGAGCCGGTGGTAGGTCTCGCTCAGGCGGTACTCCAGCCAAGTGCCGTCCTCCCAGCGCCCGTCCGATGGCAGATCCTGCTCCAGCGCCGAACGCCAACGGCCGAACGCCTCGGCCAGCGCGGTGTGCTGTTCGCGCCAGCCGAGCGGTGACCGGGCGCGCTGCAGCCGGAGCATCGGCGTCCGCACCACCTCGTGGTATCGGGCCTTCCCCGCCTGCTCGTTGACGAACGGCAGGGCGTGCAGCCAGGCGTAGTGGTCGCCCTCGGCCAGCACTCGGTAGACGTCCTGGTCGAGCTGGAGCGGGACGTTGTTGTAGCTGTTGTGTCCGGTGCCGACGACGAGGCCCACCGCGGTGCCCGACGGGTCCTGTACCGCCCCGGGGCCGGTCGGCCGGGCCTGCGCCAGGGTGTCGAGCAGCACCGGCAGCCCGCCGGCCAGCCGGAGCACCGTCCCGGTCACCTGCTCGTCGGTGATCCCCCGGGTGGTCAGCAGCTGCCGCGCCTCGGTCTCGGTGAACACCTCCAACGGCAGCTCGGCGACCAGATCCATCGCGTCGGCCCAGAACCCCGGGTCCAGCCGCCGCTGCCCGGCCAGCACCACCAGCACGTTCAGCGGCAGCTCGCCGTGCCCGCCGTCCACCAGCAGCTCCCGCAGCCAGCCGTCCAGCACCGGCGCGGTCCGCTCGTACGTGTCGAAGAACAGCACCACCCGGGGCCGCTGCCTGGCCAGTTCGGTCAGGTCGGCCAGGAACACCGGGGTCAGCAGCGGGACGGGGGTGAGCACCAGCTGCACGTCGTCGTGGCTGCGCAGCCGCGCGCTCAGCATTCCGCGCAGCCGGTCCGCGCCGGCCGCCACCTGCTGCGCGTCCATCACACCGGCCAGCGCACCCACCACGGGCACCGCACCTAGCCCGGCCAGGCCGACCTGGGCCGCCAGGCTGCCGGCCACCGAGGGCTCCCCGTCGGACTGGCCGACCGGTGCGCTCTCCGCCTCGTGCCGCCGCTGCCGGTAGGTGGCCAGCAGCCGGTCGAACCGCTTCAACGGCCGCCCCTGCCGCTCGCACTGGGCACTGATCGCCGCCATCGCCTCGACCACGCTGTGCACGTCGTCGTCCAGATACGCGGTGACCGAGTCCTGCTCCCGGGCGACCACCTCCAGCTGCCGCAGCAGCGAGGTCTTGCCGACGCCCGCGTTGCCCCGGACGTGGAACAGGAATTGGTACGCCTCGTCGGCCGGATCGCGGTCGAGGTTCGCCCGGAACGCGGCCAGCTCGGCCCGCCGTCCGACGAACCCGCCCCGCCGCCTGCGCCGGATCAACTCCTGCCGGGACACCTGCTGTTCCGCCATCTCGCCCACCCCCGGCGCACCATCATGGCCTACTCGCTCCGGGCATGCAGACGGCCCGTGGGTCTGCTCCTCGCGGCCCGCCCCCGAGAGGGCGGCCGACGAGGCACCGGGGATGTCTCCGGTGAACCCACGGGCCGGGTGACTGCTGGGAATTGCCTGCCGCCGGAGGCTGGTACCGGCCTCACTACTGCACAGGCAGGGGCGGCTCTAGCGAGCAGCCACCTCACACATCCTGATGGAATTCAACTCAGGATCACCTCCTTTCAGTGTGCTGCCCACTGTAGGCAGCCCCCTCGGAGGGCACAACGGATTTATTCGGGCCGGGTGTTCAGCGCTTGGTGCCGTCCACGATCACCGGTGCGCCGCTGCCGGAACCGCAGGGGCTGTCGTACACCGGGTTCTTCTCGGCGGCGGCCCGGAAGGCGTCCAGGCACTTGGCGGCGAGCACCTTGTCGGTCAGCGAGTTGTTCAGGATGCTGTTGGCCGCGGCCTCGCCCTCGGCGGTGATCCGCTTCTGCTCGGCCTCCGCCTTGGCGGTCCTGGCCGCCTCGGTGGCGCGCTGGGTGGCCTGCTCCTGCTGGATCTTGAGGTCGATCTCCTTCTGCAGCGCCTCACTCGGCTTCACGTTGCGCAGGTTGACCGTGTCCACCAGGATGCCCCGCGGCGCCAGCCGCTCCCGGATCAGCCGGTCGATCTCGGAACTGATCGCCTCCCGCTTGGCGACGTAGCCGTCCTCGCTGGTGAACCGGGCGAAGACGTTGCGGACGATCTCCCGGGAGTCCGGGGCGACCAGTCGCCGTTCCACGGAGCCCTCGTCGCCGGCCAGCTTGTACAGCGCCAGCGTGTGGGCCGGGTCGATCGACCACTTCACCGTCAGGTCGGCGTACAGCACGCCGCCCTGGGAGGAGCGGACCTCGACGTTGCTGTCCCCGGTGAAGTTGAGGTCCACCGGGCGGGTGGAGAAGGTGGTCACCTCGGTGAACGGGCTCTTCAGGTGCACGCCCGACTTCCACGGCTCGCCGACCTTGCCGAAGCTGACCGGCACCGCGACCTGGTAGGGCTCGGTCACGTGCGCGAAGGTGCTCAGCCCGGCCAGCAGCCCCAGCAGGACCGTGGCCCAGCCGGCGGGAGCGGTACCCCGGCGGCTGACCACCCCGGTGCGCTTGAGCACGATCAGCAGGATGCCCGCGACGAGCAGCAGTACGGCCAGGAAGAACATGGGTCGGTGTCGTCCCCTCGATCGGTTCGGTCGGAGTTCGCCGAGCCTAGGGGCGCCCGGGCTGACCGGGCGTGGGACTGCGGGTGACGATCAGGTGGCCGATCGGTGAACGCCCGGGAGCGGCAGAAGGCCCGGCAGACGATGTCTGCCGGGCCTTCTGTGCTACTGAGTAGCGGGGACAGGATTTGAACCTGCGACCTCTGGGTTATGAGCCCAGCGAGCTACCGAGCTGCTCCACCCCGCGTCGGTAAACACGACACTACGTGAGTGCCGGGCGAAAGGGAAATCCGTTCCGGTTCAGGCCGTGGCAGAGCGGTGCCTGGCCGCTTTCGCCCGGGTCCTGGCCCAGAACGCGAAGCAGACCAGAGCAGCAAAGCAGGGCACCATCAGCCCGGCGTAGAACAGCAGGAAGCCGTTGGTGCCCAGACCGGCGGCGGCGTTCCAGCAGCCGTGCACCGCCATCGAGAGCAGCAGCCCGACGGGAGCGGCCAGCCGGGCCAGCCAGTGCCGTCCGGTGGTCAGGGTGATCGCGATGCCGAGCCCGGTCAGCGCGGTGAACAGCGGGTGCGCGAAGGGCGAGAGCAGACCGCGCAGCACGAAGGTGTGCAGGGTGGAGTCGAAGTCGCGCAGGCTCGGGGCGGCGCCCAGGCCGATGCTGTCCAGCCGGCTCTGCTGGTCGTCGGTGAAGGCCCGGCCGAGGTAGAGCGCGTTCTCGGTGAAGGCGAAGCCGCAGGCGGTGACCCCGCCCAGGACCACCCCGGCGGAGAGCGTGCGGGGGCTGGACCGGGCCCGGGTGTGCGGGCGGGACCGGGGCGGACGCCGGAAGTACGGGAGCTGGCGCAGCCGGGGCCGGAGCGGCGGGCGCCGGTACGGGCGGGCTGCGCGGGCCGACCGTGGTCCGGTCGGCGGCCGGTGCCGGATCGGCACCGCGCAGATCCGCTGCACGTGGCAGCGGAGCCGGCGGCGGACCGGCAGCAGCAGCATCAGCAGCGCCGCGCCCTTCGCGCTCTCCTCGATCAGCGGCGTGGCGAAGTCGGCGAGCAGGGTCTCGCCCCGGGCGCTGCCCTGGCGGGCGATCAGGAAGTCACTGGCCCAGCCGTTGGCCAGGATCGCCACCGTGGTCGCCGCGCAGGCCCCCCAGGCCAGGCAGAACAGGGTGTGCCGGAGGGGGACCCGGGCGGTCTGGTTCAGCCAGGCCAGCGCGCCCAGGACGAACGGGAGCGGGAGCAGCGCCAGACCGAGCCCGACCAGCAGCCCGGTGGTCCCGGTCTGCCGGTGCACCAGCTGCAGGATCAGCACTCCGCAGCCCGCCAGCGCGAGGGCGGCCAGGGCGGAGGAGAGCGCGGGGTAGCGCAGTGCCCGGGCGCGACGGAGCAGGTCCTCGGCGCGGACGTACGGGTGCCAGGACAGCAACGGGCCCGCCCGCCGCACCCGGGGCCCCGGGACGGTCCGGGTGCCGGTGGCGCGGGTGGGCGGGTCGACGGTGACGGCGCGTTCCCCGGCCGGGGCCGGGGCGTGGGGGTACGGGCCGCCACTGGGCGGACTGCTCACGCGGACAGGGTAGGGGAACGACTCGCTCCGACGGGAGGTGTCGGGACGATCCGTACCCGGTGGATCACCCGGTGTGATAGAGCGTCAGTTGAGCCCTGGTCGGTGTGGTCAGCGGCGGCGGAACAGCAGGTCGTGCACGACGTGGCCCTTGGCGATCCCGGCCCGCTCGAACTTGGTGACCGGCCGCCAGTCCGGGCGGGGCGCGTAGCCGGGGACGGTGCCGGCCGGGTGTTCGTCGGGCTCCAGCCAGCCGGAGCCGTCACCCTCGGGGTGGAGGTTCGTCAGCTCGGGCGAGGCGGAGAGCACGGCGAGCATCTGCTCGGCGTACGGCTCCCAGTCGGTGGCGCAGTGCACCAGCGCGCCGGGCGCCAGCCGGGGCAGCACCAGGTCGAGGAAGGACTCCTGGACCAGGCGGCGCTTGTGGTGCTTGGGCTTCGGCCACGGGTCGGCGAAGTACACCCGGAGCCCGGCCAGCGAGGCGTCCGGCAGCATGTCGCGGAGCAGGATCACCGCGTCCCCGGCGGCCGGGCGGACGTTGCGCGAGTCGGTGCGCTCCAGCAGCTGGAGCAGGTTGCCGTGGCCCGGGGTGTGCACGTCGGCCGCCAGGATGCCCATCGAGGGGTCGGCGGCCGCCATCGCGGCCGTCGTCTCGCCCATCCCGAAGCCGATCTCCAGCGTCACCGGCCGGCCGGCGAACAGCTTTGCCAGATCCAGCGGGCTGCCGTCGATCGCCAGGCCGTACCGCTCCCAGCCCCGGTCCAGCGCGCCCGCCTGGGCGGGGGTCATCCGGCCCCGGCGGGGCTGGAAGCTGCGGATCCGGTGCTCGCGGTGCTGGGCCTCGGTGGCCCGGTGCGGGTACATCGGCGCGGGGTATCCGGCGGGTGCGGCGGACAGGCGCGCGGACGGGGACGGCTGGGGGCTGGGGGCGGTGGCAGTCACAATCGGCCAAGTCTACGGGAGGCCGTCCGAGGGCCGGGGCAGGGCCGGGTCCTCGTTGGTCAGCCCCCTGCGGCCAGTGCGGCGAGCCCCCGGCGGGCCACCTCGCGCCCGATCGCCAGTGAGGCGGTGGCGGCCGGCGAGGGGGCGTTCAGCACGTGCACCATCCGCCTCGTCGACCCGGCGTCGGCCGGATCGAAGCCCGCGAAGGCGAAGTCGTCCAGCAGCGTCCCGTCCGCCGCCACGGCCTGGGCGCGCACCCCGGCGGTGGCCGGCACCAGGTCGGCGGCCGTCACCGCGGGCAGCAGGCGCCGCACCGCGGTGGTGAAGGCCCGCTTGGACAGCGACCGGTGCAACTCGCCCAGCTCGTACCGCCAGTGTCGCCGGGCGATCCGCCAGGTCCCGGGGAAGCGGACCGTCTCGGCCAGGTCGCCCAGCCGGACGGTGCGCCAGTCGTAGCCCTCGCGGGCCAGCGCGGGGACGGCGTTCGGCCCGACGTGGACGTCGCCGTGGATGCCCCGGGTGAGGTGGACGCCGAGGAAGGGGAAGGCCGGGTCCGGCACCGGGTAGACCAGACCACGGACCAACTCCCGCTTCTCCTTGGTGAGTTCGTAGTACTCGCCGCGGAACGGCACGATCCGCACCCCGGGGTCGTCCCCGGCCAGCCGGGCGATCCGGTCGCTGTGCAGGCCCGCGCAGTTCACCAGCACGCCGGTACGGAGTTCGCGGTCCCCGGCGCGCAGGGTCAGCCCGTCCGGGCGTCGGTGCACGGCCCGCAGCGCAGTGCCGGTGAGCAGCACCGCCCCGCCCTGCTCGGCGAGCCGGGCGTAGCGGCGGGCCACGGCGGCGTAGTCGCAGATGCCGGTGGTGCCGATGTGCAGCCCGGCCAGACCGGTCACCTCGGGTTCGTACTCGGCGATCCCGGCCGGGCCGAGCTCGGTGACCGGGATGCCGTTCGCCCGGCCGCGCTCCACCAGGGCTCGCAGGCGCGGGAGTTCACTCTCCCCGGTGGCCACGATGAGCTTGCCGGTGACCTCGTACGGGACGCCCTGCTCGTGGCAGAACTCCACCATCTCGGCCGCACCCGCCGTGGCGTACTGCGCCTTGAGCGACCCGGGGCGGTAGTACACACCGCTGTGGATGACGCCGCTGTTGCGGCCGGTCTGGTGAGCGGCGAAGTCCGGTTCCTTCTCCAGCACCGCCACCCGCACCCCGGGCCGGGCCACCGTCAACGCGTACGCCGTGGACAGCCCGACGATCCCGCCGCCGACCACCACGACGTCGAACTCCTCGACCATGTCCGCCCCTTCGCCGACTGTCAGCTCTCCGGCGATGCTAGTGCCGGTCACCCGCCGGGGTGGGCGGGTGACCGGATCTCACTCCCAGGGCCAGCCGGCGTCGTGGCCGCGCTCCAGCAGGGGGATCAGTCGGAAGGCCGTGTCGGTCAGGCCACCGAAGGTGTGCCGGTTGGGGCCGGACGGGCCGTGCCCGGCGGCGTACCCGGCCAGGTTCCAGGTGTAGACCGGAACGTGGGCAGGGATCGGGGCGAGCGGGTCACCGGCCGGTGCCCACTGCGCCTGTTCGTCGGTCACGATCACCACCCGGTCGTGGTCGCGGTAGTGCTTGTGGACGGCCCCGGCGGTGTCGGTGCCGCCGAGCGAACCGAACCGTTCCAGGGCCTTCAGCACGGACTCGCCCCGGCCGACCGTGAGCAACCGGCTGCCGGTGCCGAACTCGACCAGATCGGCGTCGGCGGCCCTGACCTTCAGCGCGGTGCCGAAGATCGCCGCCGAGTCGGCCCGGTTGAGCTCGCTCTGACCGCTCGGCCGGTCGAACATCGACCACGAGCGGTCGACCAGGATCAGCGTCCGGCCGGGCAGCGCGGGCACGTTGGCGAGCGAGTGCCCGAGCGCGAGCTCCAGTGCGTGCCCCCAGCGCAGCGACGGCACGCTGCGGTGAGCGGCCAGGTAGCGGAACGGGAACTGCCGTGACCTGGCCACCTCGTCCGGGTCGCTGATCCGCCGGGCGACCTCGGCGGCCACCTCGTCGCTCACGCCGGCCCGGTCGAAGTTGCGCAGGTTACGGACCAGCGCCATCGGGCCCATCGACGGGATGACGGCCTCCCAGACGGCGGCGTCCAGCGGCCCCTGCAGCCAGCCCGCCAGTGCCTCCCAGGTCATTCCGGCCGCAGCCAGCCGCTCCGCGCCTCCCTCGTCGGTGACCAGGGCGCGCCGCTGCTCCACCGGAGTGGCCAGCAACTCGCGGTTGGCGAGCAGCAGTTGGTCCGAGACCGGGACGACTGCGGTGTCCGGGTGGTGCCGACGGTCCAACGCGTACCGGAAGAGCTCGCCCTGCCACGGCTTCTCCGGGTCCGGTGTCGGGTGGGTCAGCTCGAGGACGTCACCGAAGCGGTAGCCCTTCGACTCGGTGTCGTACTTGAGCAGCGCCCGGCCGGTGTAGAGCCGGCGGACGGCGTCGGCGACCCCGCGCTTGACCGGCTTGGGGAGTGCCCGGCCGTACCGGCTGGTCCAGTAGGCCAGGAACTCGCCCGGCTCGTCCGGGCGTTGCAGCACGGCGTCGATGACCTGGCGGGAGTACCCGGGTGCCTTGGCGTCGAGCCGGGCCCGGGTGAACTCGGCGGCGCCCACCAGCGCGGCGGTCCGCAGCTGCGCTCCGTACCGCACCCAGCGCAGCAGTGCGAGGGTCCACTCCGGATCGCTGACGGCGAGTTCGCGGACCAGCTTCGTGTAGCGGTCGTCCCTGGCCTCGGCGCTCTCGTAGAAGGAGAGCTGCCCGACCAGGTTGGCGACCGCGAGCAGGAAGAGTTCGGAGCGCGCGTCGCGCAGGTACCCCTGGCCGCCCTCGCCGGTGACCGTCCGCTGGCCGGTGGTGCGCACGGGGGAGGTCGAACCGGCCTTGGCCGTGCGGACATTGAACCTGGACATGCCGATGTCTCCCTGCTGGGTGGTGAAACCGCAGGGAGGCATGGCAGAGCCGCCGGGCGGAGCTGCGGAATGCTGTTCAGAAGTAGGTGTCCAGAGAACCGAAGCGGCAGAGGCGAAAGTCTGATGCTCTATCCACTGAGCTACCCCACCCGAAGGTGGGGGCGGGATTCGAACCCGCGCCCGTCAGATCCGAAGTAGCCCCTACCTGCGCACCTGGACACGGGAACACTATCCGCGCCGTGCCGTACGGGCATCCGAATTACGCCGGCGCGACCAGCACCAGCCGGGCCCGCTCGGTCAGCTCCCGGACCCGGCGCTCCTCCTGGAACGGCTCCAGTCGGCGGAGCAGCTCGCGGACGTACTCCCGGCTGCGCTGGGAGGAGATCCGGCCGGCCACCTCGACCGCCCGTTCGCCGGCGGCGACGGCTGCGTCCAGGTCGCCCGCCTCGGCCTCGGCCATGGCGGAGACGAACAGCCGTAAGCCGTGCGAGCGGACGTAGCCCTCGGTCGGGCGGGCCAGTGCCTCGCGGGTGAACTGCCGGACCTTGCTGGGCTCGCCGAGGTCGCGGAAGCACTCGGCGGCGTCGGCGGCCAGCCGGTCGTAGGCGTAGAAGTCGATCCAGGGCGGGTCGGAGTCACCGGCGCGGGCCCGCTCCAGTGCGCTCTCCGCCGCGGACAGCGCGGTCGCGCAGGCCGGGGCGTTGCCGTTCCTGGCGTGAGCCCTGGCCTCGACCAGGTGGAAGAAGCTCATCGTCCGGGAGGTGGCCAGGCCCCGGTTCCGCTCCAGCGCGGCCTGGGCCAGGTCGACCGCCTCCTCGGCGAAGCCCCGGTAACAGGCCTGCAGGCTCATCGAGGCGAGCACATAGCCGCCGAGCGGCACGTCGGCGGCGGCCCGGGCCAGCCGGAGGGCCTGGATGTAGTAGCGCTGGGCGGCCTCGTGCTGGCCGGTGTCGAAGGCCATCCACCCGGCCAGCCGGGTGAGTTCGGCCGTCGCGCCGAACAGCGCCCGGCCCACCGCGTCGCTGTACGAGCCGAGCAGCAGCGGGGCCGCCTCCACCCGTAGACACTCCGGCACCATCGACGAACGCCAGTCCCCGCCGCCGTACTTGGAGTCCCAGCGGCGCGCCTCCTGGGCCGCCTCACGGAGCTTGGCGGCGTCCGAGTGGCCGACCCGGTAGCCGCTCAGGTCGGGTGCGGGCTCGCCCCGGGCCACCGACCCGTCGGCCGGGGTGATCAGCCAGCGGGAGACCGGCGTCGCGTACGCGGACACCGAGAAGGTGCCGGCCAGACTGTCGCTCCACCGGCCGCCGCCGGGGCCACGGCGCAGCTCCAGGTCGACCCGCCAGAGATCGGTGGCCGACCGGACCGCCGCCGGCACCTCGCGCGGGAAGGCCAGCCCGAGTTCGGGCGCCGGGTCGGTGTCGCCGAGCCCGATCTCGTCCAACGGCACCGGGCGGCCCAGCTTGCTGCCGATCGCGGTCGCGATCAGGTGCGGCACGGGACCCTGCGGGATCATGCCCTTGCCGACCCAGCGGGCCACCGACGTCTTGTCGTAACGGAGCGTCAGGCCGCGCTGGGCGCCCAGGTCGTTGACCCTCCTGGCCAGGCCCGCATTACTGATCTGGGCCAGGCCGAGAAGCGTGCCGAGCCGTTCGTTCGGCCCTCGTGAGCTGACGGTCATGGTGGCTGCGGCACCCCCTGGCGATGTCCGGCGGTTCTCGGGTGTGGGCGGGTCGTCCTGGCTTTTGGCCGGTGTGCCCGGGCAGTTGGCTTGATCGTGATCGGTACGGCTGGCGAACGCGGGTGGCGGACGGGGTGGCGGGCCCGTCGCCGAGCCCCGGCGCGAGCCACTGCTGCACCTAGCGTAGTCGTCCGGGTTCCGAGGGTTAAGAGTCCGGATTCCGGATGGCGGGATCGCGTGCCGCTCAACGAGTCCCGGACGGGGTGGCGCACGGGCAGGCCCGAGCCACCAGGGGCGCGGCGGACCGGCGTGCTCCGGTCCGGTGCAGATGTGCGCCCGGCCGTGCTCCCTGGCCCGATCGGCAGGTCGGCGATTCGCTGGAGGCTGTGGGTCGGCCCGTCGTCGAGGACCCGGCGGGCCGGGGGACACCGCTGCCTACATCCCCGCGGGCGGCGGTGGGGTCCGGGAGGGCATGCGGATGCCCTCCCGGGCTGTGTGATGCCTTTCGGCCATTCGGCGATGTCCATGCCAGCCGAACCGCATCCCACCGGGGCGGCCCGGGCCACGGAGGGGGAGGCCCGGCCCGCCCCAGTGCCTTCGGCACAGGCTCAAGTGGCTACGGTCCAGGGGCTCGGGGAACTGCGACGCCGGCCTCTGGTGCGTGATGGCTGCGTAAAGGGCCAGGCACTTTCGCTTGAACCCGCACCCGCACTTTGTCCCCGCCCCGAGGTGGGCGTCGCAGTTCCCCGAGCCCCTGACCGTAGATGCCCTGGCAAGTGCCGAAGGTGTACCCCAACTGCGCCCATACGGTGGCACGATGGCCTCCGTACGGCAGGTGTCGCGGCGGAGCGGAGGCACGATGCGGTGGCTCACGGGCTGGTGCCCCGGCACAGCCCTGCCGGGGCTCGGGACCGTACGGCCGCTGGCGGCCGTCACGTTGTGGCCGGGGCCCAGCCCGTTGTGGGCGGTGGGGGACTGGCGGCCGGACGAGATCCGGCTGGTCACGCTACGACCCGGAGCGCAGGCGAAGGTGACCACCGGACCGCCGGGGCCGGACGTACCTGACGAGGCGTCGGACCAGCCGGGCACCGTGCGCCTGGCCGTGCTCGGCCGCTGCGGTGCGTCCGATCCGGAGCTCGCGGCCGGCCTGGCCACCGCCAGGGGCGGGGCGGTCCGCCACCTCACCACCTGGCCGGGCAGTTACACCGTGGTGCTCCGCACGGGACCCCGCAGCACGGTGCTGCTCACCGATCTGGCCGGGGTGCTGCCGGTCTTCCACACGCCGTGGGCGGGCGGCACGGCGTACGCGACGGCCGCGCTCCCGCTCGCCGATCTGGTCGGCGCCCCGCTGGACACCGGCCATCTGGCCGCCCGGCTGGCCTGTCCGGAGTCGCCGGAGGCGGTCGGCTCGGGATCGCCGTACCTCGGCGTACAGCGGGTGCCGCCGGGCCACCAGCTCGGGCTGCGGAACGGGCGCGCCCTCATCTCCGCGTACGAGCCGGAGCGCGGCGGCGCACCCTTCGAGCGCGAGGAAGCGCCCGCGGTGCGCGAACTGACCCGTGCGCTGCTGGAGTCGGTCCGCTGCCGGGTGCGCGCCTCCAGCAGCGGCACCGACCGGCCACGGCTCGGGGTGGACCTGTCGTACGGCACCGCCTCGGCCACCGTGGCCCTGCTCGCCGCCGCCGTACCGATCGGCCCGGCCCCACCGTCCGCCGACCGTAAGGCAGCTGAGGCTCCGTCGGCTCCCAGGACCGGCGCGGTGAAGGGCTCCTGGGCCCGCCCGGACCGCCCGGCGCCTGCCGGGCCCGAGGCGCTGACCGCCGTGACCGTCCGGGAGTCGGCGGAGGGCCCGGCCGCCACGGTGGCGGAACTGCCCCGGCTGCGGCACCTGGTGCTGCCGTCCACCCTCCCGTACGCCGAGCTGGCCGACCCGGGGGCGGAGCTGCCGGCCGGTCCGCTCACCGACGAGCCGGGGACGGCGCTGGTGGCGGCGGCCCGGATCGGCAGCCGGCTGAGCGCGGGCGGTGCCGACCACCTCACCGGCTACGGCGCCCGCCAGGTGTTGGACGGGCATCCGGCCCGGCTGGCCGACCTGGTCCTGGCCGGGCGGGCCCGGCGGCTGGCCGCGCCGGTGGCCGCGCTGACCGGGGCCGAACGGGCGGCGGCCACCGGCGTACTGGACACGTTGCGCACGCCACTGACGGTCTGGCGCGCCGCCCATCGGCTGGCCCGCGCCCGGTACGCGGAGGCGCTGGACGACGCGGCCGTCCGGCTGACGGTCCGTCACGGCCTGGCCGGGCGGAGCCTCGGCGAGATCTCGGCGGCCGAACTGTCCTGGTGCGTGCCGGGCCCCGCCGCCCGCTGGCTCTCCGACGACGCGCTCTCCGCCGTCGCCCTCCGGCTCCGGCTGGCGGCCCGGGGCCCGGCACCGGCCGAACCGCCCGGCGCCCGGCGGGCCAGGTACGCGCTGCACCGGCACGCGGCCGAGTACCGCACGCTGCTGCACGCCGCCGAGCAGCGCGGGCAGCGCCTGCACGCCCCGTTCCTGGACAACCAGGTGGTCCGCGCGGCCCGGATGCTCCCGGTCGAGACCCGGCTCCAGCCCGGGGCCAGGCACGCGCTGCTGCGGGCCGTGCTGACCGGCGCCTCCCGCACCGACCTGCCGCCCGACTGGGGCCGGGCCGCCCGCCCGGACCGCCAGGGGCCTGACCGGGACGGGCTGCGGCTCGCCGCCGACGGCCTGGCCGAGCTGTTCCGCGCCCCCCTGCTGGCCGAGGCCGGGCTGATCGACCTGCCCGCCGTCCGGGCCGCCCTCGCCGAGGCCACCGACCCGTCGGCCGATCCGCTGCCCGGCACGCTGGCCGGCCTGGCCGAACTGGTCTCCACCGAGCTCTGGCTCCGCCGCATCCTGGCCCGCCGCCACGGCTCCTGCTGGACCGGCCTGCCCACCCCGGACCGCCCGGCCCTGGCCCGCCCGGCCTGAGCGCACCGGAGGGCCGCGCGTCTTCACCGGCCGCAGGCAGCTGACGGGTCATCATGGGGAGGTGTCCAGCTCAGAGAAGGTCGCCGTGCCCGAGGTGCTGCCGGTGCTCGGGGAGTTGCCGAGCGCCGATCCGCCCGGGGTGCTGGCGGCCTGCGACGGCTCGGACGGGTCGCTCTGGGCGCTCGACCGGGCGATGGCCGAGGCCGAACTGTTCGGGCTGCCGCTGTACGTCCTGGCGGTGGTCAACCCGTCCCCGACCGGCTACCCGCCGGGGATGATCGAGCTGGTGCAGGAGAGCATCGAACGGCTGTCGGCCAGCATGGCGGACGGTCTGCGCCGGGCGGTGGCCACCGTCGAGCAGGCCCGGGGCCGGCCGTACCAGGGCGAACTGGCCCTGCACGTGGTGCTCGGCAACGTGATCGAGGTCCTGCTGCGCTGCACCCGGGGCCAGCACACCCTGGTGGTGGGCACCCGGGGCAACGGCGGCTTCAGCCGCCTGCTGCTCGGCTCGGTCAGTACCGCTGCTGTGCACCACGCGGCCTGCCCGGTCCTGGTGGTCCCCGCCCCACCGGCCCACTGAGGGCCTGACCTGGGTGTCTGCGGTCACAGCGGACGGGGGCCGGGAATCAGGGCCGGTTGTTGAGGGTTCACCAGTCAGTCCCCCAAGGCCCCGAGCGCAGGAGAGTCACCGTCATGAAGGTCGAGATCTGGTCGGACGTCGCATGCCCGTGGTGCTTCGTCGGTAAGCGCCGCTTCGAGCAGGCCCTCGACCGGTTCGCGGGCAAGGACGGCGTCGAGGTGGTCTACCGCCCGTACCAGCTGGTGCCGGACGCCCCCGAGACCGCGACCCCGCACCGGGCCTGGCTGGCCGACCGGTACGGGCCGCAGTCGGTGGCGATGGACGCCCGGGTGACCGAGCTGGGCAAGGGCGAGGGCATCGACTTCGACTTCGACACCGCGCTGCACGCCAACACCTTCCTCGGCCACCGGCTGCTGCACCTGGCCGAGAGCGAGTACGGCGCGGCGGTCCAGGGCGTCCTCAAGGAGGCGCTGCTGACCGCGCACTTCAGCCGGGGCGTGGACGTCGGCGACCGTACGCAGCTCACCGAGATCGCGGTGGCCGCAGGGCTGGACCGGGACCGGGTGACCGCCTACCTGGCGGGTGACGAGGGCGCGGACGCGGTCCGGGCGCAGCTCGCCGAGGCTCGGGAGATCGGCATCACCGCTGTCCCCACCTTCGTCTTCGAGGGCAAGTGGGCCGTCCAGGGCGGCCAGGAGGCGGAGACCTTCCTCCGGGTCCTGGAGCAGGTGGCGGCGGAGACCGCGGCCGAGCCCGACGCCCCGCACGCGGACAGCTGCGCGGACGGCGCCTGCGCCGTCTGACGGGCCATCGGATGCCCCGGACCGCTCGGCGGCCCGGGGCATCGCGCTGTCAGGGCACCGTGCGGCCGGGGCATCGCGCGGTCAGAGGCAGCTGAGCCGGGCGTCCGCCCAGTCGGCCAGGTCGATCAGGCCCCAGCTGCCCTCGTTCGGGGTGACGACCAGTCGGATCGAGCGCTGGCCGGTCAGGTCCGCCTGGACCGGGACCGCGCGGTCGCCGGGGCGGACCCGGTCCGAGCTCCAGAGCACCTGGCCGTCCCCACCCTCGACGCTGAACCGAACGGTGCCGAACCGGACCCCGAAGTCGTCCAGCCCGGCCTTCGCCCGGAAGGTCGTGCAGGTCCGGTTCAGGTCGATGGTCACCGTGGACGGGGCGTTGACGCTCAGGCCGTGCCGGTAGCTGCTGCCGCCGATCCACACGTCGGAGCGCTGCCGGACCCAGCCCCCGCCACGGCGGATGGTGGGGCCGGGCGGCGGGTCGCGGTGCATACCGTTCGGGGCGAACGGCAGCACGTCGGCCCAGAAGTCGGTCGGCATCATCGGGGGCACCGGCGGGGTGGGGCGCGGGGGCTCCGGGGTCGGCACCGGCGGCGGCGTGGGCGGCGTCGGACGCGGCGGCACCTCGACCACCGGCGGCTCCGGGGTCGGCGTCGGTGTCGGGGTCGGCTCCGCCGGAGGCTCGGGGGTCGGTGTCGGGGTGGGCGCCGGGACGAGCTTCGGCGTGGGAGTGGGCTCCGGCGTCGGCGTGGGGGACGGCTCGGGCTCCGGCGTGGGTTCGGGCGCCGGAGTGGGCGCCGGCGGCTCCGGGACGGGCTTGGGCGCCGCCGGGGCGGAGACCGCCGGGGCCGCGGTGGGCTGCTTCGGCTCCGGCGTACCGGTCAGCGCGTACGCGGCCACAGCGGCGGCGACCACCGCGATCCCGGCCGCGATCCCGGCCTTCGCCGCGGTGCCGAGACCCTCCCCGGCCGCCGCTCCGGCACCGCCGGAGGAGGAGCCGGACGTCGCGGCACCGGCACCGGCACTCGCACCGGCCAGCGCACCCGCGCCGACCGCGCCCGCACCGACGGCCGCCGCGGCCGCCGTGAAGTACCCGCCACCGACCCAGAGCAGCACCCCGCCGGGCAGGATCGCCCGCAGGCCGGTGTTGATCTCGGTCAGCTCCAGGTAGGCCGCCGTGCAGCGGTCGCACTCCTGGACGTGCCGCCCGACCTCCGCCGAGGCCCGCTTGCGCAGCGAGCCGCGGGCGTAGGCGCCGAGCCGGTTGGCGTACGCCTCGCAGGCGCGCTCCTGACTGCCCGACACATGAGCCTGCAGGAAGCCGGCGGCCAGCCGGTCGCGGGCCCGGTGCGCCTGCACCGCCGTCGCGTTGGCGGTCTTGCCGAGCATCACCGCCACGGTCTTCGGCGACTCCCGCTCGACCTCGGTGTGCCAGAGCACCACCCGGTCGTCCTCGGGAAGTTCGGCGTACGCCTGCATGACCATCCGCTGGTCGGCCAGCGCCATCGCCCAGGCGTCCGCACCCGGGTCGGCCAGGTCCAGGTCGACGGTGGCGGCCGAGGTCTGCGCGAACGTGCTGAAGTCGTCGACCAGTTGCTCGCGCCGCTCGCTCCGCGCCCAGGCCGCGGCGACGTTCCGCACCGCGGTCAGCAGGTACGCGCGGACCGCGAACTCCGGCCCCTTGCCCGCCCGCAGCGCCTGCAGGGTACGGGCGAACACCTCGCCCGCCAGGTCCTCGGCGGTGAAGCTGTCCCGACAGCAGGTCCGGGCGTAGCGGCGGACCGAGTCCGCGTGCCGCCGGTAGATCTCCTCGTACGCGGTGTCGTCCCCGGCCCGCACCTTGGCCGTCAACTCGGCGTCGGAGGGCGGCCGTTCACCGTCCACCGGATCGGCCGGCGCCGGCACCACCGGCCGCGCGGGCGGCTCACCCTCGGTGCCGACGAACGCCTCCGGGGTCACCCCGCCGTGCCCGGCCGCAGCCTGGCCCGGCACCCGGCCGGTCAGCGACTCACGGCTCGGCGCAGCCGCCTGGTCCGGCACCTGGCCGGGCGCACCGAGACCGTAGCCGTGCTCGCTCTGCTCCTCGGCGCTCAACCGGCCCTCCCGGACACCTGGATACGCCGGACCGCAGGGGGCGCGGACATGGCCGGGCGAACGGCGCGCAACGGGACAATGGCTCCAACCACGGCCAAAGCTTGGCATAGTGCAGCCCCTGCGGGAAGCTGGTTGGCCCCCGCCCACCCAATCGGGCAGATCCAGGCAGACGGTTCGGCAGCCAGGGGCTCGGGGAACTGCGACGCCGACCTCAGGTGCGTGATCTCCGCGTGAACGGGCAGGCACTTTCGCTTGAACCCGCACGCCAGGCAACGCAATCCGCGCCCGGGGTTGACCACACCCGCACTCTGTCCCCGCCCCGTGGTCGGCGTCGCAGTTCCCCGAGCCCCTGGTGGTGCAGCTCAGCAGTCAGTGCGCGCGAAGGCCGTTGAGCAGGATCTGCAACAACCGCTCGGCCGGGGCGTCCTGAGGTTGACTCTCGTCGCCTTCGCCCCGCACCGGACGCGCGTGCACCGGCACCGCCGCCGTCAGCACCAGCACCACATCCGCCACCGTCACCCCCGGCCGCAGCTCGCCCGCCGCCGCCGCCCGAGCGACCAACGCCGCCAGCAGGTGCAGTAACTGGCGCGGATCGGCGTCCCAGACCGGTTCGGCACCCCGCTGCACCGGCACCTGCGGCACATCCGCCGCGTCCCGGAAGGTGGCCAGCTCGTCCGCGTACCGGAATGCCGACGGTGGCAGCAGCCGCCCGGCGCCGGAGCCGACCGCCCGGGACAGGTACCCGGCCAGCGAATCCCACGGCCCGGAGCCGCCGTACAGCGACTCCTTGGCCTGGGCCGTCAGCCAGGCGACCTCCTCGGCGGCGATCCGCTGGACCAGCACCTCCTTGCTCGGGAAGCGCCGGTACACCGTGCCGACCCCGACACCGGCCCGCCGGGCGACCTCCTCCATCGGGGCGCCGTAGCCGAGTTCGCCGAACACCTGCCGGGCGGCCCGCAGCACGCTCTCCAGATTCCGCCGCGCGTCCACCCGCAGACGCGCGGTGCCGCCCGGCTCGTCCGCCGGCGCTCCCGGCGCGACCGCCGGAGCGACCGCCCCGGGAACGCCGTACGACTCGCGCTGGGCCGGCCCGCGCTGCTCCGGCACCAGGCCGTGGCCGACCGTGCTCTCGCCCGCAGCGCCCTCGCCCGCCGCCGATGGCACCGGCAGTCCCAGTAGTTGATCCTGATTCGTCATACCAACCTCCCCCACAGGTGCCCGGCACCGGGCGCCACAGTCCGGCCGCGGCACGCCCCCCAGGCGCGCCGCTGCGCCCGATCACACGGGGCCGTCCCCGGTCGGGCGGCCACTGTGGACCACCCTTCCCCGGTTGGCCCTGCCGCAGTCAGATACCGCTCGGACCCGGACAACGGTCCGGCCCGACGCACAATCCGACCATAGTTCAAGGAAGTTCGCGGCAGAAGTGGACCGAAACCCCGCTCTCGCGGCAAATCCGGCACTCCGACGGCGTATCAGGGACCGGCCGGGACGCATCGGCGGCCGGATCGCACCACCCGATCCGGTACGGGCTGTGGACAAGAAGCCACCCGGCAGGGCGTCATGGAGGCGTGAATCAGCTCACACCGGAAGGAGGCGCCCCCATCAGGATCCTGATCGTCGGCGGCGGCTGTGCCGGAACCGCCACCGCACTCCGCCTCCAACAGCTGCTCAAGGCCCAACTCCGGGACGGCCGGGTGCAGATCACCCTGGTCGAACCGCAGCCGTACCTGACCTACCAGCCCCTGCTGGCCGAGGTCGCGGCCGGCTCGATCGACCCCAGACATGTGGTGGTCCCGCTCCGCCGGGTGCTGCCGCACTGCCGGGTGCTGACCGCCCGGGTCACCGGGATCGACCATGCCGCCCGGTCGGTCCGGGTGAACGGCGCGAGCCGGGGGGAACGGGCCGATCCGGCCGAACTCCCGTACGACATCCTGGTGGTGGCGCCCGGTTCGGTCTCCCGGACCACCCCCGTGCCCGGTCTCGCCGAGCACGGCCTCGGCTTCGCCACCGTCGGCGAGGCGGTCAGCCTGCGCAACCACGTGCTGGAACAGCTCGACCTGGCCTCCAGCACCAGGGACCCGGCGCTCCGGCAGGCCGCGCTGACCTTCGTCTTCGTCGGTGCCGGCTACGCGGGCGTCGGCGCGCTCGCCGAACTGGAGGACATGGCCAGGTACGCCACCAAGGGCTACCACAACGTGGACGCCGACGACCTGCGGTGGGTACTGGTCGAGGCCACCGCCCGGATCCTGCCCGAGGAGTCCCCCGAACTCGCCGCGCACACCCTGGCGGAGCTCCGCGACCGCAGCATCGACGTCCGCCTCTCCACCACCCTGGAGTCGGCCACCGACCGGCGGATGTGCCTCTCCGACGGCAGCCGGTTCGCCGCTCGCACCCTGGTCTGGACGGCCGGCGTCCGGCCCGCACCGATGCTCCGCGACACCGACCTGCCGCTGGACCGGGTGGGCCGGGTCCGCTGCCTGCTCACCCTGCAGGCGATCGGCCCGGACGGCGCCGCGCTGCCGGACGTCTGGGCCGCCGGAGACTGCGCGGCGGTCCCCGACCCGGACGCGGGGGCCGAGGCGTACTGCGCGCCGAACGCCCAGCACGCCCTGGCCCAGGCCACCCTGCTGGCCGAGAACCTGGCCGCCGTACTCGACGGGCGGTCACCCGCTCCGTACCGGCCGGACCAGCTGAGCTGCTCCACCTCGCTCGGCCTCGGCCGGGCTGTCGCGCACACCCGGCGCGGCCAGCTCACCGGCCGCCGGGCCTGGTGGCTGCACCGGGCCCGCCACCTGCGGCGGCTGCCCAGCACCGACCGGCGGATCAGGGTGCTGACGGGCTGGCTGCTCGGCGGGCTGTTCAGCCGGGAGGTGGTGTCGCTGGGTACGGTCGAGCACCCGCGTTCGGAGTTCGAAGCGGGGTTCCGCGAGTGAGTCCGGCCTGGCGAGCCCGGCCGGGACGCACGGCAATCGCCGTACGACTTTCGGAATCGAGCCCCGGCCTGACAGGATCAGCCCGTTCAGACCATCACGCCGAGTGTTCCGTCAGGCACATAATGTGATGATCCGTCAGATGATCTCCATCGCCCGCAGACTCGCTGTCCCAAAGAAACGGCCGTCGTTTGAACCTCATGCGCTGGAGCGCGCGGCTCGCCGGAGCCCCGTGGCGCGCCGCCCCGCCCACCGCGACCGGCGAACCGTTCACCGTCCCCGGCCCGCGTGAGCCCGGCCGGCCGGGACCGCTGCTCGACCTGCGCGAGATCCACGAGCTGTACGACCTGCGCAACGTCCTCGGCCGACTGCCCGCACCGGTCGCCGTCACCTACGGGCCGCAACACCAGCTCGGCTACGCCAACCGCGCCTACCGCGAACTCTTCGGCGAACGCACCAACGGACTGCCCGCCGGCGAGGCCCTCCCCGAGCTGGCCGCGATGGGCGTGCTCCCGCTGATGGACCAGGCCCTGCGCAGCGGCCGCCCGCGGAGCGTCAAGTCCCGCTGCATCCTCGGCCTCGGCGGCAACCGCTACTACAACGTCTCCTGCGTCCCGCTCGGCAGCGAGGCCGACCCGATCGCCGGCTCGGAGCCGGGCCCCCCGATCGGCGTCCTGATCTTCGCCGCCGAGGTCACCGACCAGGTCCAGGCCGCCACCCGGCTCCGCGAGTCCGAGAGCCGCCAGCGAGCCGCCGCCGTCACCCTCCAGCGCAGCCTGCTCCCACAGAAACTCGAACAGCCCGACGGCCTGACCGTCGCCGCCACCTACCAGCCCGGTGGAGCCGAGGCCGCGGTCGGCGGCGACTGGTACGACGTCATCGGCCTCGGCGGCGGCCGGACCGCCCTGGTGATCGGAGACGTGATGGGCCGCGGCCTGCGCGCCGCCGCCGTGATGGGCCAGCTCCGCACGGCGGTCCGGGCGTACGCCCGCCTCGACCTCCCGCCGCACGAGGTGATGACCCTGCTCGACGGCCTCGCCATGGAGATCGACGCCAACCAGATCGCCACCTGCACCTACGCCGTCTGGGACCCGGCCCCCAGCACCCTGGTCTACGCCTCGGCCGGCCACCTCCCCCTCCTGCTCCGCTGCCCCGACGGCACCGTCCTGCGCGGCGAGGAACAGAACGGCCCCCCGCTCGGCACTGGCGGCGGCACCCACCTCTCCCACACCCTCCGCCTGCTCCCCGGCACCACCGGCGTCCTCTACACGGACGGCCTGGTCGAACGCCGGGACGAGGACATCGACCAGGGCATCGACCAGCTCGCCCACACCCTGGCCGGCGCCGTCGGCACCCCCGACGTGGTCTGCTCGCGGCTACTGCGCGCCATGGGCGTCAGCTCCGACCACTACGACGACGTCGCGGTGCTGGCCTTCCAGCTGGGGGCTGACCTGCGTGGTGTTGACGTGGGGCCCGCAGAGGTCTAGAGTTCTTCGAGCTGCCTGACTGGGAGAAACGGACGCGCGTTCTGCACGGACGTTCCCGAGGTAGCCGATCTCTGAAACACCACTTCTCCACATTCTGTGGCTGGTTCGTGCCTTGTCGCGACCCAGTGCGAATTGGCGTGTGCGCATTTCGGGGATTGCGGCTGGATTCGCTTTGTGAAGCGGGGATCGGCTAAGGTTTGAAACGTCGGACAGGCCGTCAGGTCGGTTACGGCACAAGCTTCTTGAGGATCCGGAAGCGCGGAACGGCTGGTCAGGGAAACCTGGTAGAGTCGGAAGCGCCGAAAGGCCGAAGGAAAGAGCGAGTCGGTGAGTGAAACTCCGGAAAACGG
>NZ_LMCT01000010.1 GCF_001424875.1 Kitasatospora sp. Root107
AGATCCTCCCCATCGCCCGCATCCCCGACGAGCAGCGCACGGTCGCCCTCGACCTGGTCTACGACCGCCGCACGGAGGGATACGACCCCCTGCAGCGCCTGCTGCAGCTGTTCGAGGGCGTCAGCGTCGCCTCCAGCGCGGAGTCGAAGGCGCAGGAGCTGGCCGCTCTGCCGCTGGAGGAGCGGCTGCAGCGCCGCATCGTCGACGGTGAGCGCAAGGGCCTGGAAGCGGACCTGGACGAGGCCCTGACGCAGCGTCCGGCCCTGGAGATCGTCAACGGCACCCTGCTGGCGGGCATGAAGGTCGTCGGTGAACTGTTCGGCTCCGGCCAGATGCAGCTGCCGTTCGTCCTGCAGTCCGCCGAGGTGATGAAGACCGCGGTGGCGCACCTGGAACCSCACATGGAGAAGTCCGACGATGAGGGCAAGGGCACCATCGTGCTCGCCACCGTCAAGGGCGACGTCCACGACATCGGCAAGAACCTCGTCGACATCATCCTCTCCAACAACGGCTACACCGTCGTCAACCTCGGCATCAAGCAACCCGTCTCCGCCATCCTSGACGCCGCCCAGGAACACCGCGCCGACGTSATCGGCATGTCCGGCCTCCTCGTCAAATCCACCGTCATCATGAAAGAGAACCTCCAAGAACTGAACCAACGCCACCTCGCCGCCGACTTCCCCGTCATCCTCGGCGGCGCCGCCCTCACCCGCGCCTACGTCGAACARGACCTCCACGAGATCTACCAAGGCGAAGTCCGCTACGCCCGCGACGCCTTCGAAGGCCTCCGCCTGATGGACGCCCTGATGTCCGTGAAGCGCGGTGTGCCGGGTGCCTCGCTCCCGCCGCTCAAGCCGCGCCGGGTCAGCGCCGTCGCCCGCCCGGTCGAGCCGGCTCCGGTCACCGGGCCTGGCAGGTCGGACGTGGCGGTGGACAACCAGGTGCCGGTGCCGCCGTTCTGGGGAGACCGGATCGTCAAGGGTGTCCCGCTGGCGGAGTACGCGAGTCTGCTGGACGAGCGGGCGACCTTCCTCGGCCAGTGGGGCCTGAAGCCCGGCCGGGGCGACGGCGGCCCGTCGTACGAGGAGCTGGTGGAGACCGAGGGCCGCCCCCGGCTGCGGATGTGGCTGGACCGGTTGCACACCGAGGGGATGCTCGAAGCGTCCGTGGTCTACGGCTACTTCCCGTGTGTCTCCAAGGGCGACGACCTGATCATCCTGAACGAGCACGGCTCCGAGCGGACCAGGTTCACCTTCCCCCGCCAGCGCCGTGACCGGCGGCTCTGCCTCTCCGACTTCTTCCGCTCCGAGAAGTCGGGCGAGACGGACGTCATCGCCTTCCAGCTGGTCACCATGGGCAACCGGATCGCCGAGGCGGCCAACGAGCTGTTCGCCGCCAACGCCTACCGGGACTACCTCGAACTGCACGGCCTGTCCGTCCAGTTGACCGAGGCACTGGCCGAGTACTGGCACGCCAGGGTACGCGCCGAACTGGACGTCCACCGCGAGGACTCCAGCTCGCTGGACGAGGTGTTCCGCCAGGGCTACCGGGGATCCAGGTACTCCTTCGGTTACCCGGCCTGCCCCGAACTGGGCGACCAGCTCCAGCTGATGGAGCTGCTCAAGCCCGAACGGATCGGCGTGCTGCTCTCCGAGGAGTTCCAGCTGCACCCCGAGCAGTCCACCTCGGCGCTGATCGTCCACCACCCCGAGGCCAAGTACTTCAACGCCCGCTGACCCCCGCTCCGACCACCCGGAAAGGAAGTCCGATGCCCCACCACGACCCGCCGCAGCTCGGTGCGCCCACCGCCGGCGAGCCGACGTACTCCTTCGAGTTCTTCCCGCCCCGCACCGAGCTCGCCGAGCGGCGCTTCTGGAACGCCCTGCGGCGGGTCGAGGCGGTCGGCCCCGCGTTCGTGTCCATCACGTACGGCGCCGGTGGCTCCTCGCGGGAGAAGACGGTGCGGATCGCGGAGCGGATCGCCACCGAGACCACGCTCACCCCGGTCGCCCACCTGACCGCCGTCGGCCACTCCCGGGCCGAACTGCGCAACATCATCGGCCAGTACGCGGACGCCGGGATCACCGACGTTCTCGCTCTGCGCGGCGACCCGCCGGGCGACCCGCGCGGGGTGTGGCGGCAGCACCCGGAGGGCTTCCGGCACGCGGCCGAGCTGGTCGAACTGGTCCGCGCCACCGGGCGGTTCAGGATCGGGGTGGCCGCCTTCCCGGAGGGGCATCCGCGCTCCCCCGATCCGGACACCGACCTGCGCCACTTCGTCGACAAGTGCCGGGCGGGCGCGGACTACGCGATCACCCAGATGTTCTTCCGGGTCGAGGACTACCTCCGGCTGCGCGACCGGGTGGCTGCCGCCGGCTGCCCGACGCCGATCATCCCGGAGATCATCCCGATCACCGACCACGGCCAGCTCGCCCGGTTCGCCGAGCTCAGCGGCGCCACCGTCCCCGGCGAGCTCGTCGACCGGCTGGAGCGCTGCCGGGACGACGCGGCCGAGGTCCGCCGGATCGGGCTGGCGCACGCCGTCGAGATGAGCGCCCGCCTGGTCGCCGAGGGCGCGCCCGGCCTGCACTTCATCACCCTCAACCGGGCGGACGACGCCTTGGAGATCCACCGTGCGGTCCGCACGACCGCCACCGGCCGTCACCCGATGAGCGCCTGATGCACCGTCAGTCAGAACTGGAGCCCGCGTGCCCGACCACGACCACCAGCCGGGATGTGGTGATCGTCGGCGGCGGGGCCACGGCGGTCAGCACCTTCACCCAGCTCACTGCGAAGCTCTCCCCGGGCGACTCGGTGACCATCGTCGATCCGAACCCGGTGGGCTTCGGCCACGCCTTCGGCACCAGCGACCCGCTGCTGCTGTGCAACACCTCCGTCGATGTCACTTCACTCCGCGCTGACGACGGATCGGATCTGCTCGACTACCTCTCCTCCCGGGGCTGGCCCGCCCACCCCGAGGACTTCGTGCCCCGCTACCTGGTCGGGCAGTACTGCCGCGAGCGCTACCAGGAGAGCCGCCGACGGGCCGAGCGCCGGGGCATCCGGATCGAGCACCGCCGCACCCGGGCCACCGCCGTACGGCGCGAGACCAACGGCAGCTACAGCGTCGAACTGACCGGCTCCACCCCGCTGTTCGCCACCGACGTGCTGCTCTGTCTCGGCCTGGACCGCCCGGTGCTGCCCGAGCCGGTCCGCCGGCACGCCGGGCACCCGGCCATGCTGGACGCCCCGTACCCGGTCGACCGGCTGCGCGAACTGCCCCGGGACGCCGAGGTGCTGGTGCTCGGCACCAAGCTCTCCGCCATCGACGCGGCGCTGGTCCTGTGCCGGGACGGCCGACGCACCGTGATGACCTCGCCCTCCGGCGAACTCCCGGCCGTCCGGACCCGGTTGCGCCGCCCGGAGCGTCCGCTGCTGGACACCGACCGCTGGCAGCGGCTCACCCCGGGTACGGCCAACCTCGACCGGGAGGTCGCCCGGCTGCTGGTCGAGGCGGTGAACCGGGCCGACCGGCCGCTGCCGCTGCGCGAGCAGACCAGCCCCGCCGGTGCCCCCGCGACCCGCCTGGAACGGGAGTTGGCGCTGGCGGCGGCCGGCCGGGTGCCCTGGCAGGACGTGGTGGCCGAGGTGATCGACACCGTCAACGACTGGACGGCAGCCTGGCCGGCCACCACCCGGGCCGATGTGCTGGGCCGCTATCGGACGGTGATGTCCCGCTACATCTCCGCCATCCCGGAGCGCAACGCCCGGCTGCTCGCCGAGCACCTGGCGGCCGGCCGGCTCTCGGTCGCCACCGGGTACCCGGCCTCGATCGAGCCCGAGGGGCCGGCCTCCTGGCGGGTCGAGTGGCCGGACGGCCGGGTCGAGCACTTCACCCACGTGGTCTGCGGGACCGGCTTCCAGAAGCCGCAGCTCTCGCTGGCCGGACCGGGTTCGTACCGGATCGGCCCGCCGGGTCCGGGCGCGGCCGTCCCCGAGATCACCGCCGACCTGCGCCTGCGCGAGCCGGAGCACCCCACGCCGGACCGGATCTGGGTGGTCGGCGCGGCCGCGCACCACCGCACCGCGATCGTCAACTACCTGAACGCGGCGGCCAAGCAGGCCGCCAGGATCGCCGCCCAGTTCGCCACCGCCGTACCCGTCTGACCCGCCACCGACTCACCCGCCACCGACTCACCCGAAAGGCAGTCCCGTGATCGTCCTTGTCAGCCCCGTCTCCACCGGATCGGCCCTCGCCGAGGCCTTCCGGGAGGAGGGCCAGGCCTGCCTGCACCTGTACGACAGCAGCCTGCACGCGGCCTACCAGGCCGATGCCTCCGCCCACACCATGCTCCACCGGGACCTGGAGACCACCCTCGACGTGCTGCGGGAGCTGCGCCCGAGCGCGGTGATCGCCGCCAGCGAGTACGGCGTCATCCTGGCCGACACCCTGGCCGCCGCGCTCGGACTCGACCACCACCGGCCGGAGTTGATCGACGCCCGGCGCGACAAGCACCTGATGGTCCGCGCGCTCGAGCAGGCCGGGGTGCCCGCCGCCCGGACCGTCGCGGTCCGCACCGGGGCCGAGCTGACCGCCGCGCTGACCGACTGGACCGAGGGCTTCCCGGTGATGGTGAAGCCGCGCAACAGCGCGGGCAGCGACGGCTGCCAGATCTGCCACACCCCCGAGCAGGTGGTCGCCGCCTTCCACGCCATCGCCGACGCCAGGAACCTGATGGGCGAGGTCAACGACGAGGTGCTGCTGCAGGAGTTCCTGGCCGGGACCCAGTACATCGTCAACACCGTCAGCCTGGCCGGTCGCCACCTGCTCAGCGAGGTGTACGCCGAGCGGATCGACCACATCGACGGCGCACCGGTCCTCCGGCACATCATCTCCCGGCCCGAACTCCGGCAGGACGAGCGCGAGTTGGTCGACTACGTGCTGGCCTGCCTGGACGCACTCGGCATCCGCGAGGGCGCCGCGCACACCGAGGTGATGCTCACCCCGCGCGGCCCGCGCCTGGTCGAGGTCAACTCCCGGGTGATGGGCCCCTCGTTGACGCCCGACCCGTACCACGCCGCCTTCGGCTACAGCCAGCAGCACCTGGTGGTCGAGCGCTACCTGCGCCCCGCCGAGTTCGCCGCCCGGCTGGACCGGCCGTACGCCCCGCCGCAGACCGTGGCCAAGGTCTTCCTGCGCCCGCACCGCGAAGGTACCGTGCAGTCGATCGACGGGCTACGGACGCTGCGCAGGCTGCCCGGTTTCCACAGTGTGGAGCGGCTGCCCGCGATCGGCGAACCCATCCGCGACCGCCATCTCACCACCGGTGCGACAGGCATCGCCTTCCTGGTGCACGAGGACGAGACGGTGCTGCAGAAGTCGCTGGCCGAGCTCCACCCGCTGGAGGACGCCGGCGGGTTCTTCCGGCTGGCTGACCAGCCGACGGCAGGGTGACGGCCGTGCCGATCCTGCTCATCGTGGTCTCGGTGATCCTGCAGGCCTGTGCGGACGGCTATCTGTCCGGGCGGCTGGAGTTCGGCGACAGCCTGCTGTTCTCCTGCCTCGCCTTCGTCGCGGCCACCCTGCTGTTCGGTTCGCTCTGCCTGGCCCGCCGGGTCCGACAGGGCGCCCGGCCCGCCCGCCCGGCCGCGCAGCGCAGCTCGGTGCGGCGGCTGATCGTGCTGATGAACCTGGCCACCGCCGTCACCTTCCTCGGCTTCTTCTCCGCGCTGGCCTGGATTCCCGCCGCACTGGCCACCAGCGTCCAGTCCGGCATCGGACCGCTCGCGGTGGTCTGCATCGCGCTGATCCGCCGGGAGAGCGCGCCCGCCGCCGGCCGGCTGGCCGGGGCCCTCGGGCTGCTCGGGCTCTCCGTGCTGATCGCCGTACGGCTGAACCCGGAGCCCGGCGCGCTCTCGCTGCCGATGGTCGGCGGTACCGTGCTGGTCGCCGTCTCCGGGATCTCGGCCGCGCTGCTGGCCCGGATCTCCCGGCAGCTCGGCGCGGCCGGGGCGGACCCGCTCTGGGTCACCGCCAACCGCTTCCACCTCACCTACCTGGTGGCCGGGGCCCTGCTGCTGGCCCGGGGCGGAACGGGCGGGGCCGGCGGGACGGGCGGAGCGGACCCGATTCCGCTGCCGCTGATGGCGCTGACCGCACTGGCGGCGGTCGCACTGCCGCTCTACCTGCTCCAGATCGGGCTGCAACGGGCCGAACCCCTGCTGGCGATGGCCCTGTTGAGCACCCTCCCGGGGATCACCTACCTGAGCCAGACCGCCTTCGGCGGGCCGCTCGACCCGGTGGCCTGCGCGCTGATCGGGCTGCTCGTCCTGCTGGCGGCCGCCTGCGCCCGGCAGGCCCGCACCGTCGTCCAGGACCGCCGGGTGGCGGCACCTGCCTGACCGTCCGTCATGCCGAAGGGGGACCGCGACTGCGCGGTCCCCCTTCGGCATGACGGTGGCTCAGAGCGCGAAGAGTTCGCCGGTCTCCTCCATCGCGTGCACCACGGCGACCGAGCTGTGCAGCAGGCTGTCGTCCTCGTGCACGAAGTAGGCCACGCCCCAGCCCTGCGCCGAGCGCTCCAGCACGGTGGCCGGGGTCCCGGTCTCCGGCAGGCCGGTCACGCTGTGGAAGCCGGGCAGCCGCCGCAGCCGGTCGAGGCCGGGCACCGACCGCAGGGTGCCGGTCGCGCCCGGCACCCGCAGCTCGATCCTGGCCAGCGCCCGGGCGGGCCGGTACGGCAGCTCCAGTCGGCGGGCGAACTGCTCGGGGCGCAGGAAGCGTTCCGCGAGCAGGTGCAGCCGGGTGTAGCCGAAGGCCGCGAAGTACGGGTCGGCGGAGCTGCGCGGGCCGGTCGGCCAGGGCTCCACCCGGACCGGCCGGAAGCCGTCGGCGGTCCGGCGGAGCTCGGTCCTGGCGGAGCCCTCGCGGACGCCGAGCGCGTCCAGCGAACCGACGGCGGCTGTGATCGCCCCGCGTTCGGCCGGACCGAGCAGGCTGTGCGCCACGCTGTCCCGGTGCACCAGCACCCCGCCGTCCTCGCTCTGGTGCCGCAGGTAGACCTCGGCCACCAGGTGCCGGCCCGCCGAACTGACGGTGTGCACCTCGTACGTCTCGCCGTCCGGCAGCCCGTGCAGCAGCACCGCCCGGCCGGTGCCCAGCGGGCCTCGGTGCAACTCGGCCACCGCCGCCGCGACTTCGGCGGCGGTCCGGCACAGCCGCCCGGGCTCGGTGCCCGCACCGGTGGCCGGGCGGGCCAGTACCGGCCAGTCGGTCCAGCCGTCCAGCACCGTCGCCAGCTGCTCGGGCGTCTCCACCACGGCCCCCGCGACCGCGGGCAGGCCCGCTTCGAGCAGCGTGCGGCTCATCACCGCCGGATCACACCGGGCGGCGGCCAACTCCGGGTCGTGGTACGGCAGTCCGAAGTCCCGGGCGAGCTGCTCGGCCAGCCGTCCGCCGGAGCCGCTGGCCGCGATCACCGCGTCCGGACGACGGCCGGCCCACCCGGTCCAGGGGGCTGGACCGCCGGTCCGCTCGGCCTGGCTGCTGAACACCGGGAGACAGTCGGCCCCCTGCTCCCGGAGGGTGCGGGCCAGGTCGGCACCGCTGAACACTGGATCGACGAGTAGGAACACGGATCGCTGCCTCGGGTGGTCGTTGGACGAACTGACGACGGATCAGGCCGGGTCGGCCCGCGCCGTCCGTCAGCACAGCAGACCGGCGACCGGTCCGGGAAGCCGGGCCGGTCAGCGCTCGGTCGCCGCTCGACCACGCCTTGACCACGGCCACCGGGGCGGCCGTGGTCGGGGCGGGCCGGCTCAGGCCGACACCGCGACCGGGCTCTGGGTGGCCTCCGCCGGGGTGCGCGGCACCGAGCGGACGCCGAGCAGTACGGCGGCCACCGCCAGCGCCCCGCAGGCCACCGGCACGACGAACGCCAGGCTCGCGCCGGAGTGGTCCACCACCGCACCGGCGAGTGCGGCACCCAGCGCAATGCCGAGCCCGAGGCCGGTGCTAGCCCAGGTCATACCCTCCGTCAACTGGGCACGGGGCACTGCTAGTTCGACCATCCCCATGGCGGTGGCCATGGTCGGCGCGCACGCCGTACCGGCCACGAACAGCACCACACCGAGCAGCAGCAGATTGCCGGTGACCAGCAACGGCACCATCGTCACGGTCATCAGCAGGGTGCCGGTCAGCAGCCGCCCGCGCACCGTGCCGCGCGGTGCCAGGCCGCCGTACAGCAGCCCGGCCAGCGCACTGCCGATCGCGTACACCGCCAGCACCCAGCTGGCCATCGCCTTGTCGCCCCGCTCGTCGGCGAACGCGACGGTGATCACCTCGATCGAGGCGAAGACCGCCCCGATCGCCAGGAAGGTCACCACCAGCGCGGGCAGACCCGGGCTGCGGATCGCCGAGCCGGAGCGCACCCGCTCGGCCGGGCGGACCGGCGGCTCCGTGCCGCGCTGCCGGGCCAGCAGCCAGCTGCCCAGGGCGAGCAGCCCGGCCGCCGCGAGCAGCCCCGACTCCGGGGCGAACGCGGTGGACAGCCCGATCGCCAGCACCGGCCCGAGCGTGAACACCGTCTCGTCCACCACCGACTCCAGCGAGTACGCCGGGTGCAGCCGGTCGGTGCCCCGGAAGATCTCCGCCCAGCGGGCCCGGACCATCGAGCCGACGTTGGGGATCACCCCGGCCACCGCGGCGGCCAGGAAGAGCGTCCAGGCCGGCGCCGCCAGCCGGTGACAGAGCGCCAGCACGGTCAGTGCGACCGCGCCGACCGCGGCGGCGGGCAGCAGCACCCGCCGCTGGCCGTGCCGGTCCACGGCCCGCGCCAGCCGGGGCCCGACCAGTGCGTACGCGATCGCGTGGGTCGCGGTCACCGCCCCGGCCAGGGCGTACTCGCCGGGCTGCTGGGAGAGCATCGCGACGATGCCGAAGCGGGTCATCGCGGTGGCCAGCCGGGCCACCAGCCCGGCCGAGCTGAACGCGGCGGTGCCGGGCACGGCGAAGATCTGCCGGTAGGCGTTGGCCATCGCGGTCACCGCACCGGCTCGGGCACGGCGACGGGCTCGGTGACCTGCTCGGCCTGCTCGGGTGCGGCGACCGGCTCGGCCGGCAGGGCGGCCAACTCGCAGTGGTAGTCCCGGATGGTGACCCGGATCGCCTCCTCCACCTCGGCCGCACTGCCGGCGTGGTAGCGGAACCGGCCGAGGATGAACCGGTAGCCGCCCTTGCCGTCGAACTTGTGCCCCGGCTCGGGCAGTTCCTCCGCGTACAGGCCGGGCACGGCACCGACCATCGACGGCCGGGAGACCAGCTCCTGGCCCAGCGGCTCGGGGACCAGCAGGAAGCCGCCGTGCCCGTGGTCGGGGCCGGGCGCGGGCAGGGTGACGGGCCGTTCGCCCAGTTCCAGCCGGATCCAGTCACCGATCAGGTCGACGCCGTAGACGTCCTGGAACACCCAGGGGATCTCGCCGCCGCCGAACCGCGCGCCGACCTCCAGGAAGACCGGCCCGGTCGGGGTCTGGATCAGCTCGAAGTGGAACGCGCCGCGCTCCAGGCCCAGCGCCCGCAGACAGGCCTCGGTGAAGGCGAGCATCGTGTCGGCCTCGGGCCCGGTCTGCACCGCCGAGCCCACCGGGCGGCCCTGGGCGAAGCCGTAGCAGGTGTCCATGTACCGGGAGGCGCGACCGAAGGCCATCGAGCCGTCCTCCATCAGCCCGTCGACGTGCCAGACCGGGCCCTCCAGGTACTCCTCCACCTGATAGTCCGCCAGCTCGGTGCCGGCCAGGGTGGTGGCCAGGTCCTCCTCGGGGCCGACCACGAAGATGCCGATGCTGGCCGCGCCGGTCCGGGGTTTGACCACCACCGGGGCGCCCAACTCGGCCCGGAAGGCGGTCATCTCGGCGAGCGTGGCCGCCTCCTGGAAGCGCGGCACCCGCAGACCGGCCGCGGCCACCCGGGCCTTCATCCGGGTCTTGTCCCGGAAGACCAGCACCGCCTCGGTGTCCGGCCCCGGGATGCCCAGGCGTTCGCGGATCTGCGCGCCGGTCAGCAGGTCGAACTCGGAGAGCACCAGCAGCCGGTCGAAGCCGCCGCAGGCCCGGTGGGCGGCGAGGGCCGCCTCGATCACCGGCTCCGGCGACCTGTAGTCCTCCACCACCTGGATGTGCCGGGCCGCCGCCGGGATCCGGGGCACGTGCTTGGGCACGGTGACATAGCTGACCTCGTGCACGGAGTGGTCGATCCGCGAGCCGTAGTCGCTCTGGTGCTCGTCGTCCCACCGGTTGATGATCAGAATCCTCATCGGACTTCCCTCCCTTCGGCGACTCAGGCGCCGACGGTCACGGCCGTCTGCACGGCCTCCTGGACGAACCTGTCGATCCGGGCCAGCCGCTCGGCGAGCGCCTCCCGGCTGGGCGCGGCGAGGGCCACGTGGCCGAACCTGCTGTGCAGGTCGACGGCCGGGCGCAGCACCGCACCCGCCGCCGCCGTCACCTCCGCCTCGATGCACCCCTCGACCGACCGCAGCTGCTCCGCCAGCCGGGCCGGATCACCGAGTCGGCCCTCCTCGGCGACGCTGAAGAACCGCACCGCCGCCGCTCCGGACCGGCTCCCGGCGGTCGGCGCCGGGGGCTGCGGCAGGCCCGCGAACGAACGGACCGCCAGCTCCCACATGTCGGCGCCGCACACCGCCTGCACCAGCCACGGGATCCGGTCCCCGCCGAGCCGGGCGCCCACCTCCATCACGTACGGACCTGCCGGGGTCAGCCGGGCCTCCAGGTGGAAGCAGCCGACCGTGATGCCCAGTGCCCGGACCGCCCGCTGCGCCGTGTCCACCAGGGCCGCGCGCTGCTCGGGGTCCAGCGGCGCGTCCACCACGTGACCGACCTCGACGAAGGTCGGCTCGGGCCCGAGGTGCTTCTCGGTCACCGCGAGCACGTGCACCCGCAGGGCGCCGGGGACGCCCTCGACGTACCCCTCGACGCTGTACTCGGGACCGGCCACGTAGCTCTCGGCCAGCAGCGAGAGGCCGAGCAGCTGGCCGTAGTCGTCGATCGGACTGGCCCTCACCTCGGCCAGGTAGCCGGCCAGTTCGGCCTCGCTGTCGATCCGGCGGACGTACTGGCTGCCGGAGCCGTCGACCGGCTTCAGCACCGCGGGCAGCCCGACCGCTGCCAGGATGTCCGCCGGGTCGGCTGCTGCGCCGAACACCTCGTTGCGGGCCACCAGCACCCCGGCCTCGGCCAGCACCGCCTTCATCCAGCCCTTGTCCCGCAGCGCGCCGACCGCCGACGGGTCCAGCCCCGGCAGGCCGAGCGCCCGGGCGGTGTGCGCGCACACCTCGACCGCGTACTCGTAGCCGGGGACCACGGCGACCACGTCGGTGGAGCCGGCCAGGGCCCGGGCGGCGGCGATCACCGCCTCCCGGCTGCGGATCTCCAGCCGGGTGTAGTCGGCCCGGCCCTCGGCCACCGCGCGGCGCACCTGCTCGGGGAGCCGGTCGACCGGCTTGCGGTCGAAGACGTGCGGGCGGTGGCCGAGCCGCTCGGCGGCGGCCAGCAGGCCGATGCCGGAGGAGTTGGGCTCGATGACCAACACGGTGCTGCGGGACATGGCAGGACCTCTCGATGGACGGACACAGGGGATCGAATGGCATCTCCGTTGCTGTGGATGCCTTGCTGATGTCATCTTAGGCACTTGAAATGACATCTGAATAGATCCGGGGAGTGCCGTCTCGCAGTTCGGACGGTCGCCCGGAAGAGCTGTCGGTATGCCCGGCGGGCCGGTATAAGTCAGGGGCATGACCACGACTTTGATCATCGGCGGCGCCGCACCGGCGACCACCGGCTACGTGCACGACATCTGTGCCCGCGCCCTCACCCAGCTCCGCGCCAGAGGCAGCCGGATCGTCCTCACCGACACCGCCGAGAACCTGGCGGCCGCCCCCGAGCTGGTCCGACTCGCCGATGATGTCGACCAGTTGGACTTCACCGACGCCGCCGCCTGCGTGGCCTGGGCCGTCGCCAGGGCGGAGCGCGAGCCGATCACCGCCGTGCTGGCGTTCCGGGAGTACGCGGTGGTGGCCGCCGCCGAGGTGGCGGGCGCGCTCGGGCTGCCCGGCAACCCGCCCGAGGCGGTCCGCCGGGTCAGGACCAAGGACATCTGCCGCGAGTACCTGCGCGAGCACGGCTTCCGGCAGCCCGCCCTCCGGCTGTGCGCGAGCGCCGAGCAGGCCGAGGAGTTCCATCGCTCGGTCGGCGGCACCGTGATCGTCAAACCGCGCAGCGGCTCCAGCAGCGAGGGCGTCCAGCAGGTCGACGACCCGGCGCGGATCGCCACCGCGTTCGCCCAGGCCGCCGACGAGGACGGCAACGCCCTGGTCGAAACCTTCGTCAGCGGACCGGAGTTCAGCGTCGAGGGCATCATCACCTCGGGCTCACCACAGGTCCTGGCGGTGACCGGCAAGCAGGTCGTCGGCAGCTCCTTCGTGGAGTGCGGCCACACCATGCCCGCGCAGATCGCACCGGAGGACACCCGGGCGATCGACGAGGAGGTGTCGAACGCGCTGCGCGCGCTCGGGCTGCGACACGGCCTGTTCCACGTCGAGTGCTGGCTCACCGACCAGGGTGTGGTGCTCGGCGAACTGCACGTCCGTCAGGGCGGCGACTGGATCCACGCGATGGTCGAGTGGACCCGCCCCGGCCTTGAGCTGTACGGCAGTTGGCTGGACGACCTGCTCGGCCGCGAGGTCCGGCTGCCCGCCGCCACCCGGGGGGCCGCCACCCGCTTCCTCACTCCCCCGCCGGGCACCGTCGCCTCGGTCCAGGGCTGGGACGAACTCGCGGCCCGCCCCGAGGTGTTGGCCGCCTCCTGCGAGCTCGAGCCGGGCACCGAGATCCGCCCGGTCGCCTCCAACCTGGAGCGCTACGGCGTGCTGGTGGTCGGCACCGCCGACCCCGACGCGGCGGGGCCGCTGGCCGACAAGCTGCTCGGGGAGCTCGACATCCGGCTGCGCTGACCGCTGTGGCCGACCCCGGCGGTCGGCCACAGCACAGCGGCCCGCCGCTCGCCGCCGGGCGACCAACGGGCCGCCTGGGCGCACTCGTCAGCGCAGGGCGAGCGCCGGGCGTCCCGCGCAGTGCGCCCGCCGGGCCGGCCGCCGGGCGTCCCGGTACCGGACCGCCGTAGGCTGCTCGGYCGGGCTGCTCCCGTCCGGCCGGCCCGACAGCGCGCAGACCGGCGCGGCGCCGGCCAGCCGGACCAGGTCGGGCATCCGGAAGCCGGCCGGCCCGCCCGCGACGCCCGCGCCACCTTCGAGACCTTCAGGTCCGAGGTCGACCAGCAGGTGGGCGGAGATCAGCCGGTCCAGCAGCAGCCCGGCAGGACCGGTCTCGACGCCAAGCACCCGCGCCGCCTCGGCGATCCCGAACGGCCGTCCACCCAGGCCCGCCAGCGCCCGCAGCGCCTGCTGCTCCCCGGCCGCCAGCCGCCGGATCGCCTCCGCCAGCCGTCCGGCGACGTCGAGGTCACCGACCCCCAGTTCGGCCAGCCGGCCCCGCTCCGCGCGCAGCCGGGCCGTCAACTCCGCCACCCCAAGCCCGGGCCGGGCCGCCAGCCGCTCCCCGGCCGCCCGGACAGCCAGCGGCAGCAGATCGCACAGCTCCAGCAACTCCCGTGCCACCGCCCGCTCCGCGCCGATCCGTCCCGGCCCCGCCACCGACTCCAGCAGCCGCAGCCCGTCGGCCGGCCCGAACGCCGCGAGCTGGACCCCGACCGCCCCGGGCAGGCCGGCCAGCCGCTGCCTGGCGGTGATCAGGGTGGCGCACTCGGGCCCGCTCGGCAGCAACGGCAGGACCTGCGACACACTCGCCGCGTCGTCCA
Organism: Kitasatospora sp. Root107; assembly: GCF_001424875.1. Classification (GTDB taxonomy): domain Bacteria; phylum Actinomycetota; class Actinomycetes; order Streptomycetales; family Streptomycetaceae; genus Kitasatospora. The sequence continues at coordinate 13,889 of NZ_LMCT01000010.1, forward strand.
GCACCACCAGCACCTTGCGGTCCGCCGTCCAGCTCCGGAACAGCCGGGCCGACTCCTCCCAGGACCGGGCCGGCTCCTCCGCCGAGCCCGGCGGTCCGTCGAGGCCGGCCGCCCGGAGGAAGGTCGACAGCACCTCGGTGGGCGCGAGCGGGACACCGTCCGATCCGTGCAGGGTGACGAACAACTGGCCGTCCGGATAACGCTCCTTGACCCGCTGCGCCACCTCGGTGACCAGCGCGGTCTTCCCGGTGCCGGGGCCGCCGACCACGCAGGTGACCGAGCAGAGCCGGCCCATCCCCCGCCTGATCCGCTCCGACTCCGCCTCCCGGCCGACCAGCCCGGGCGGCGCCGCCGGGATCTCGGCCGGCCGGCCACGGGCCACCGTCCTGGCGGCGACGGTCCGTTCGGGCGCGGCCAGCCCGGGCGCCGCCGAGAGCACCGCCCGGTGCAGCCGCTGCAGGCGCTCGGAGGGCTCGAGGCCGGTGTGCTCCACCACGCTCCGGCGCAGCCTGCCGTACGTGCTCAGCGCGTCCTCCTGGAGCCCGGAGCGGTACGCGGCCAGCATCAGCTGCGCCGCGAACTCCTCCCGGGTCGGGTGACGTACCGTCAGTGCCTTGAGTTCGCCGACCAGTTCGCGGTGCCGACCGAGCCGGAGGTCGGCCTCGACCCGCTGCTCGAGCGCGCCGAGCCTGGCGTCCTCCAGCCGCGCGGCCTCGGCCGCCAGCACCGGCCCGTGCGACAGGTCGCCGAGCGCGCTGCCCCGCCACAGCCCCAGCGCCTCACGCAGCACCGCGGCCGCCCGGCCGTGGTCACCCTCGGCCAGCGCCGACCGGCCCACCCCGACCCGCTGCTCGAACAGCCGCAGGTCCAGCTCGCCGGGCTCCAGCAGGATGCGGTAGCCGTTCGGGCGGGTCTCCAGCAGCTGCCTGCGGCCACCGGTCGGGCTCGCCGCGAGCGCCTTCCGCAGTTGGTAGAGGTAGGTCTGGATGGTCTTCCGGGCCAGCTTCGGCGGCTCGTCGTCCCAGAGCTCCTCCTCCAGGGTCGAGGTGGAGACGGTCCGCCCCGCCTGCAGCAACAGCGTGGCGAGCACCCGGCGGGGCATGGCGGCGGCGGGTGTGAGGTCTTCCTGCTCGTCGCGCACCTCGACCGGTCCCAGCACGGCAAAGTCCACGCTCTTCTCCCTTGGTGGCAGCTGGGCAGTAAAAAACCTTCTGGAAGGTTTTTAGCATGGCTCTGTGTCAGGTTCAATCAACTTGGACACGGTCGTCCCGCGCGCTGGACGACCGCCCCCACCTCTGGCGCGGACGTCCTCGCAGGCCGGTGGCGTCCGACAGGTTCACCATCTCGCCAAGTGAGACATTCCCTTGCAGATTAATATTCCTACCCGTAGGTTTTTTCTGCTCGCGCCGCCGGGCGCGTCGAGGGAGGGATCTGAACCGATGCGGGCCACGCTCGAAGCACTCGGCCGCCGCCTGCGCCACCTGCTGGTGCTCTGGTGGCGCGACCTCCACCCGGTGATGGCGATCCGGGTGCCGCTCCCCTACCCCCTGCTCCGCGAGCCGGCCGCCCGCCCCAGCGGGCCGGGGCAGGCCGAACCCGCCGGTGCCGAGCCGGACTTGTTCTCGGGTCGGGCGCCCCGCAGGATGGTCCCCGACGACCGACCTTGAGGAGCCGGGATGGGTACGAGGCCACTGCTGAACCGCAGGCTGGCGGGGATGGGTTCGACGATCTTCGCGGAGATGTCCGCGCTGGCCGTCGCCACCGGTTCGATCAATCTGGGGCAGGGCTTCCCGGACACCGACGGCCCGCGCGCGATCGCCGAGGCGGCCGCCCGGGCCGTCCTGGAGGGGCGGGGCAACCAGTACCCGCCCGGGCCCGGCATCCCGGAACTGCGGGCGGCGGTGACGGAGCATCAGCAGCGCTGGTACGGCCTCACGTACGACCCCGACAGCGAGGTGCTGATCACCGCCGGGGCGACCGAGGCGATCGCCGCCGCCCTGCTGGCGCTGCTGGAGCCCGGCGACGAGGTGATCGCACTGGAGCCGTTCTACGACTCCTACGCCGCCTGCATCGCGATGGCCGGCGCCACCCGGGTCCCGCTCACCCTGCGGGCTCCCGGCTTCCGCCCCGACCTGGACGAGCTGCGCGCCCTGATCACCCCGCGCACCCGGCTGCTCCTCATCAACACCCCGCACAACCCGACCGGCACCGTGCTGACCCCGGACGAGCTCCGCGGCATCGCCGAACTCGCCTGTGAGCACGACCTGTTGGTGATCACCGACGAGGTGTACGAGCACCTGGTGTTCGCCGGCGCGCACCGTCCGCTGGCCGCCCTCCCCGGGATGCGCGAGCGCACCGTCTCGATCTCCTCGGCCGGCAAGACCTTCTCCTTCACCGGCTGGAAGGTCGGCTGGGTGACCGGGACGCCGGAACTGGTGGCGGCGGTGCGGACCGCCAAGCAGTACCTGACCTTCGTGAGCGCGGGGCCGTTCCAGTACGCCGTCGCCGACGCGCTGCGGCTGCCCGACAGCTACTTCGACACCCTGCGGGCCGACCACCTGCGCAAGCGGGACCTGTTGGCCGACGGGCTGGCGGCGGCCGGCTTCGAGGTGTTCCGGCCGGAGGGCACGTACTTCATCACCACCGACATCACCCCGCTCGGCGAGACCGACGGTCTGGAGTTCTGCCGCAAGCTGCCGGAGCGCTGCGGTGTGGTGGCCATCCCGAACGTGGTGTTCTACGACAACACCGAGGCCGGACGCAGCCACGTTCGATGGGCCTTCTGCAAGCGGGACGATGTCCTGCAGGAGGCCGTCACCCGCCTACAGCAGCTCTGACTACGCTCCCTGCATGCACCTGCACCGGACAACCGTCGACGCCCACGGCCCCAACGGGTCCCGCCCCGTCCCACCGGCACCCATCGAAGGTGCCGGTCGGCTCCCGGCGGCCGTGACCAAGGCCCGGGTGGTCTTCACCGACGGCGGGGGCCGGATCCTGCTGGTCCGGCTCCAGCCGGGGCTCAACGAGCTGCACTGGGGACTGCCCGGCGGCACCGTCGAGGCCGGGTCGGAGACCCCGCGGCAGGCAGCCGTCCGCGAGATCGGCGAGGAGATCGGCCTGGCCTGTTCTCCCGGGCGGCTGCTCGGCGTGGACTGGGTGAATCGCGCGGACGACCGGCCGCGGGTGGTCTATGTCTTCGAGGGCGGCCCGCTGAGCGAGGGGGACCTGGCGGGGATCCAGCTGCAGGAGACGGAGCTGGCGGAGTGGCGGATGTGCACTCCGGAGGAGGCGGCTCGGCTGCTGACCCCCGCGTCGTGGGGACAGCTGCGGGAATCGCTCGCCGCGCTGGCGACCGGGACGGGCCCGGCGGAGCTGGTGGACGGGACGCCGGTGGGTCCGTGAACCGCCGTCAGCTGACGTCAACCGCCCACCAGCCGACGCGAACGGTCTTTACCCACACGCCAGGGGACCTGGCGCGGCCATGACGTGTCGCTAATATGCATGACTGCAGGGGGTATTGCCGCACGGTGAGGTGAAGCAAGGGGGAAGCATCCATGAACGCCCTGACGGTCGGCGACGGCGCGGAGCCAGAGCTGGACCGAGCCGCACTGTGCGCGCTCCTCGGTCTGAGCGATCGGCTGCTGGACGTCTACCGAACCGTGGTCGGCCGTCCCGGCTGGGGCGTTGCCGAGATCGCCGGAGAGCTGGGGATGACTGCGGCTCAGGTGCGGGCCTGCCTGGACGAACTGGCGGAGCTGTCCATGCTCTACCCCGCCGAGTACTCGACTGCACCGGTCGCGCTGAACCCGGAGATCGGTCTGGCCGCACTGCTGAACCGGCGCGAGAGCGAGATCCAGAGCCAGCAGGCGCAGCTCGCCGCGGCCCGCACCGAGGCCGCCGAGCTCGCCGCTCTCTACTCGGCGCAGCAGGGGCGCTGGGGCAACCAGGGCCTTGAGCAGCTCGACGAGATCACCACGGTGCGGGCCCGGCTGACCGAGCTCGCTGCGCAGGCACAGCACGAGCTGCTCTCCTTCATGCCGGGCGGCGCCCAGAGCCCGGAGGCACTGGACGCCAGCCGACCGCTGGACGAGAAGAGCCTGGCCGCGGGCGTCCGGATCCGGACGCTGTACCTCGACAGCGTCCGCAACGACCGGGCCACCACCGAGTACGCCCGCTGGCTGGCGAGCCTGGGCGGCGAGATCCGGACGATCCCCTCCCTGCCGGTCCGGATGCTCGTCGTGGACCGGTCCGTGGCGCTGCTGCCCACCGATCCGCAGAACAGCCGGGCCGGGGCCATAGTCCTGAAGGCTCCGGGGGTGCTGGCCTCGCTGGTGCAACTCTTCGAGATGACCTGGCAGCAGGCGCGTCCGCTGGACGGGGTGGTGCCCAGCAGGCCGGGCAAGCTGACGGCGCAGGAGCTGGAGCTGCTGAAGCTGCTCGAAATGGGCAGTACGGACGAGGTGGCCGCCCGCAAGCTCGGCGTCTCGCTGCGCACGGTGCGGCGGATGATGGCGGAGATCATGAACCGCCTGGGCGCGCGGAGCCGGTTCGAGGCCGGGTTGCTGGTCTCTCGGGCCGATTGGATGTAGGTCAGGGCCGGAGGTGGACCCGGCCCCAGCCTTTCACCGTGAGCGCCAGGACTGCTGCGGGCCCGGCTTGCCGCGTGAGCAGCGACGACTGGCCGTCTCGTGCCATGGCAGTTAACGGCCGCCGCTCAGCCGATTTCCGTAGCCTTGTGGCTGCCACCATTTGCTCTCATGTACGCAATCCATATCCGGCACAGCGTGCCAGAGTGCAGCCAGGTCCGGCTGGACCTCAATGACGTTGCAAGGGAATTGTCAGCGACCCCCGGCTGCGTTCTTGAACATGTCTACGCGCCTAGAACGAATAAATCTGGACATAGCGGCGTGCTCTTCGTCAGAGGGGCATCGGCAAAGGCCGCGGGAACCGGCGTACTGGCCGCGGTCCGGCGAGCGCTCGCCGGCCACCACCTGGGCGCTGAGCTGGTGACTTCCACCGATCAGCGGTCCGCGGGCATGTGCGACGCGACAATCCGGGTAGCGCCCCTGCCGGGGACCGGTGTTGCCACCGAGCAGTGAGCCGACCAAATAGGACGAAAAGGGGTTCAGTTCCCGAGTGGCACCATGTGGCCAGGGCAACTTAAGGCCATGGGAATCCCTTGAGCGGGCACTGCACACTGTGTCACCTTGGCTGAGCAACGGGGAGATGAATACAAGGGAAACACGATTTCCGGCGGACTCCTTTTCCCGTGGTGCACACATCCCATCCCACATTGTGTACTGCTGAAGAGGACCCCATGCCTACGCGCCTTCTCACCTCGATCGCCTGCTCCGTGGCGGCCCTTGCCGCCCTGGTGGTGACCGCCTCGGCGCAGCAGCTCGCCACGTCGGCGGTCCGCGCGGACTCGCCCTCGACCCAGTCGGCTCTCGCCGGCAGCTGGGGCTGGGACTAGCCGTCTCCGACCCCGGAGCCCGCACCTGACGCCACTCAGTACTCGAGGAACCCCTATGCGCCAAGCCGTCAGCAGCAGCGGATGCCCAGCGCCGAAGTACGGGACCGGCCACGCGAGGCCCGGGCCGGATGGACCGCGGACGCAGTCCGGTCGGCTCTGCCGGGCGTGCCGAGACGACCTCGCGGCCGCCCTCATGGAGCTGCCCCAGCTGTACCGCGAGGTCGAGTACGTCCTGGGTCCCACCATGAACGGTCGCGGTGAACGGGTCAGCGGCAGCCGGAACTCCGAGCTCATGTTCAACGACGAGGCCTCCGCGGTCCGTACGGCGATGCTCGGCGTGCTGGCCTCCTGGGCGGGTGTGGTCACCGAGCTCACGGCGGGCGCCGCACCAGCCCGCGAGGTCGGACCGCTGGCCGCGTTCCTGCTCCCGCACCTGGACGTGCTGGCCGACCATCCGGCCGCCGCCGACCTGGCCGAGGAGATCGGCGCGCTGGTCGTGCAGGCCAGGCGCGTGCTCCAGCCGCCGCAGCCGCGCCGGATCACCCTCGGCCGCTGCCCGCGGGCCGAGTGCGCCAGCCCGCTGGAGGCGCGGATGGGTGACGGCGGCGATGTGCGCTGCCGGTCCGGTCACGCCTGGTCCAGCCGGGAGTGGCTGGCGCTGCGGGGGTCACCGTCCGTGCACGGGGCGGATCCGACACCCGCGGGGCGCAGGCTGCCGACCCGGCTCGCGGCCCAGGCCGCGGGGGTGTCCGAGGCGACCGTCCGCAAATGGGCGAGCCGCGGAAAGCTGACGCGCCACGGAAGTGCGGCACGCGCCGAATACGACATCGACGAACTGATAGTGCTCGCGACCGGCTGAGCCGCACCTTCAACGCATTTCACCAAGCGCCCAAAAGGCCTTGCACGGCATCGAAAGAATGCCATGCAAGGCCCTTTGGGCGTTCCCTCGTATTCCGCGAGGACGACGTCAGGAAATGTTTGACATGGCAGTCCGGAAGTGTCACGCTCTTGGCGGCGGAAGAAGTGTCGGATTTTCCGGCAGCCGACCGGCTCCCCTGATGTGACGCTCCGTCAAGTCTCCCTGGGCAAGCCGGGTCCCTTCCGCATCCCGGGTGCCCGCGGTCGATCCCCGACCGCCGTCCGCGCCCGACCTTGAAGCTTCGTCAGCTCGACGATTGGGCGGGGTCCATGATGATTGACTCGGATGATGTCATCGCGAATTCACTGGAGACGGTCCGCCGTGCCCGGCAGGATTGGGAGGAAAGATCCTGGCCGGCCTCGGCGCGGGCCGCGCACGATGAATTCCTGACGTTCGCGCGCCGGGAGGTCCCCTATTACCGGAACCTTCCCTCGGCCGCCGAGCTGCCGATCGTGGACCGCGCCGTCCACCAGACCGACGGCGGCCGGTTCCGGCCGGCAGCGGCCACCGCCACCGGCGGTCCGGGCTACCGCCTCTCCTCCAGCGGCACCACTGGTCGGCCGCTGGAGGTCACGCTGGACGACGCCGCCTGGTACGCCGTCAACTACCACTTCTTCGCGCAGATCCGGGACCTCGCCGGCCTGCCGCCCGAGACCTTCCGGCGCGGTGTGCCCGCCGTGCTGTTCGTCAGCAACAAGCCGGGCCGGCCCAGCTTCGTCCGGCCCCTGCCGTCGCTGGACAACGGGCTCTACCTGCGCCTGCAGCTCCCCGAGTCCGGGCAGGACACCCTCGCGCTCCTCCAGAAGTTCCAGGCCCCCGTGCTGTACGGCAAGCCGACCTACCTGCTCGATCTGCGGGCAGCGCTGCTCGGCCAGGGCGCCGAGCGGGCACCCTGGCAGCCGGAGCTGCTCCTGGTCAGCGGGGAGCCGCTGCATCCGGACGACCGCGCGCGGCTCACCAGCTACTTCGGCGCGCCTGTGGTGGACGCGCTGGCCTCCACGGAGGGCGGCCTGATTGCCGCAACCGAGCCGGACGGTGCGACGTACCGCGTGTTCGGCGAGAACGTGCGGCTCGAGGTGCTCGACGCGACCGGACAGGTCGACGAGAACGGCCGAGGTGAGCTGGTGCTCACCAACCTGGCCAACCGGAGCACGGTCTTCGCCCGCTACCGCACCGGCGACCACGCCGAGTTGGCGACCGCCGCGGACGGCACTCAACGGCTGCTGCGGCTGCACGGCCGGGAACCGGAGACGGTCCGGTTCCGCACGGCGGAGCTCTCCGCAGACGAGGTGACCCGGGCCATCGGCTTCCTCCCCGGCCTCGCCGACTTCCAGTTCGTGCTGGGCGAGCGGGACCGGACCCTGCTTCGCTGGTCCGCGGAAGCCTCCTGCACCGACCCCGGCGTGCCGGCGGCCGCCCTGCGCGAGGCCGTTGCGGGCCTGCTCCCCGCAGAGGACCCGGAACTGGAGCAGTGCGCCCGCATCACCCCGCCCGGCGGGAAGAAGCGACGTTTCCTGCTCTGACCGCGCTCACCTCAATCACGGAGTTTCCGATGACGCTTGACCTGACCTGGACCGGCAACCAATTCCTGGACCCGCGCGAGCAGACCCAGCAGATGCTGTCGGCCACCGAATCCATCGACATCACCAACAAGGACGAAGTCTGGGGCGAGAGCGTCGCCGCCGCCGCGGCCGCCCACTTCGGCGTGCCCGAGAAGTTCGTGCGGGTCGGCGCAGGGGCCACCCAGCTCATCGACACCCTGCTGCGCAGCGCCTATCAGGGCCTCGTCGTCGACGTCACCCCGAACTTCCACCTCACCGCCACCGTCTCCCGCCAGCAGGGCTGGGAGTACCAGAGCGTCCCGGTGCGCGAGCCCGGTGAACTCCTCCCGGCCCTCGAGCCGTACCTGGACCGGCCCGAGGCCATCCTCGTGCTCTGTTCGCCGCGCAATCCGCTCGGCTACCAGTTCGACCTGCGGGACATCGCCACGCTGCTGGAGCGCGCCCAGGGCTTGGTGATCCTGGACGAGGTCTACGCCGACTTCGCGCCGGACTCAGCGCTGCGGCTGGTGTCGCAATACCCCAACCTCGTGGTGATGCGGACCTTCTCCAAAGCCTGGGGGCTGGCGAACCTGCGGATCGGTTTCGCGGTCTCCCAGGTCTTCGCCCGGGAGGACTTCCGCTTCTGGCTGATGCCCAACAGCATCTCCGGTGTCGCCCAGCGCACCGCCCTGCGGCTGCTGGCACAGCCTGAGGCCGTGGACGCGAGCATCCGGCGGGCGGTCGAGTCCCGCCAGACCCTGGTGGCGGGCCTGGCGAAAGTCGAGGGGCTGCGGATCTGGGCCTCGGACGCCAACTACATCTGCCTGGAGAGCCCGCACGCGGAGCGGATGGTCGCGGAGCTGCTCGCCGTCGGCTACCGCACCAGGCTGCTGCACGACCTCAAGGGCTACCCGCAGGAGTGGCCGATCGGGGTGCGGATCACCGTCCCGCAGGAGTCCGAGATCGACGCCGTGGTGGACTGCGTCGCCCGCGTGCACGCGGCAGCGGGCGACCGGGCCGCCTCGAATCCGTGAGCGGGTCCGGCGAGGTCAACGGACCGCCGTCGCTGAGTGCCGACGGCAGGCTCGCCGGGTGGCTGTCCAGTGGCTCCGCGGCTCCCCACCTGGTGCTGTACGACGTGGCCGCGCGGCGGGAGTTGAGCCGCACGGGCGTCGGGGCGGCGCGCTGCCGGGCCTTCACCTGGACGCACCTTCCCGGCATCGGCCTGGCCGTGGCCGACTCGGACGGGTCCGAGAACTGGACGCTCTACCGGGTGCGGGTCGAGACGGGCGAGTGGACGCCGCTCGGTGACGGCTCGGCCGAACGGATGCAGATCGCCGGGCTCTCCGAGCAGCGGCCCGAGGAGGTGCTGGTCTCGGCCGCCGGCCGCGAGCCGGGCTCCCGCGACTACCTGCTGGTCTCGCTGCACACCGGCCGGGCGACACCGGTCCTGCGCGGCTCCGACCACGCCGCCGTGTACTTCGATCGTGCGCTGCGGCCGCGGCTGGCCGAGACCGTGCTGCCGGACGGCGCCCGCGAGCTGCGGCACGTCCCGCAGCAGCCCGACACCACGGACGGCGGCCTCTTCCTGCGCATCCCGCACGAGGACGCGCTCACCGTGCGCTTCGTGCGCTTCGGCGACGACGGTGCCAGCCTCTTCCTGGTGCTGCCGGACGGGCCCGCAGGCGTACAGCTGGCCGAGCTGGGCTGCCGGCCCGGCGCACCGGTCGGCACCCCGCGGACCGTGCACCGGGTCAGCGGTGGGGACTTCGGCGGGCTGCTGTTCGCCGCGGACACCGGCCGACCGGACTTCCTGCACGTCGAGCGGGCGCAGCCGAGCTGCGTCCCGCTGGACGAGCGGTGGGCGCCGACGATCGAGCGACTGCGCACCGCACTCGGCACCGAACCGGCGGTCCTGGAGCGCCGGGGCAACCACTGGTTGGTCGCCGCGCACCGTCCGGAGCGCGATGTGCGGTACGCCGTTCATGACACGGCGACGGGCGAGACCCGGCCGCTCAGCATGGCGCGGCCGGGCCAGGATCCACTGCCGGTCGAGTGCCTGCCCGCCCTGGTGCCGCTGCGGGACGGCGGCCACGCCGTCACCTACGTGACCCGCAGCGAGCAGGCCCGACAGCACAGCGGGCCAGGACCGGCCGTCCTGCTGGTGCACGGCGGGCCGTGGCGGCGCAGCCGCTGGGAGTTCGCCGAGCGGCGGGCCTGGCTGGCCGCGCGGGGCTACACCGTGATCGAGCCCAACTTCCGCGGCTCGACCGGTTTCGGTTCGGCCTGGATCAACGCGGCCGACCGGCAGTGGGGCGCCGCGATGCAGGACGACTTGGAGGACGCGCTGGACTGGGCGGTGGCCGAGGGCCTCGCCGCCCCTGACCGGATCGCCCTGCTGGGCGGGAGCTACGGCGGCTACGCCGTACTCCAGATGGCCGCAACCACTCGACGGGAGCTGCGCTGCGCGGTGGCGACCTCGCCGCTGACCGACCTGGTGCGCTTCGTCGAGGAGCCGCCGACCTTCTGGCGCAGCGCCCTCCCGATGCTGCGGCGCCGGATCGGCGATCCGGCGCTGCCGGAGCAGCGGGCGGCCCTGGCGGCGGCCTCACCGGTCAACCGGCCCGAGGGTTTCCGGTGCCCGGTGCTGCTGGTGCACGGCGCCAACGACAGCCGGGTTCCGGCCGAGATGGCGACGCGGATGTTCATGGCCCTGGCGCAGTCCGACCAGGACGCGACCCTCGCGCTCTTCCCCGACGAGGGCCACGAGGTGGTGACCACCGGCAACCGCCGTGCCCTCGACGCACTGCTGGCCGACTACCTCGCCGACCGGCTGGGGCGGCCCGCGGCGGCGGCGTCGTCGAAGGACGCGGGCCTGCCGGGCGGCACCACCATGAAGCTTTTCGACTCACCCCGCGCCGTCCGCCGGAAGGCGGCCGAGGCGCCGAATTCTGGAGCGGAACATGGCACTTCATCTGACGCACAGTAATGCGCTGCTGCTGCTGACTCCGAAGACGGGCAGCACCTGGATCCGCAAGAAGTTCCGGGAACTCGGCCTCGCCTTCGAGGAGGTGGGCGATCCCGCGATGCGCGAGCACGACCTGCTCGGCGACTTCGACCGCTCGCAGTACAGCTTCGTCGGCGCCTTCGTGCGCGATCCGCTGGAGTGGTACCGCTCGTACTGGTCCTACCGGATGGAGAAGGGCTGGCGTCCGCAGTACCCGTTGGACGAGCACTGCGAGAGCGCCGACTTCGAGACCTTCGTCCGTCGTGCGGTGACGACGCTGCCGGGTGCGCTGGGCAACATCTACACCTCGTACGTCGGGGCGCCCGGTGAGGAGGTCGATTTCATCGGCCGACAGGAGAACCTGCAGGAGGACTTCGCCCGCTTCCTGGAGCTGGTCGGCGAGGAGTTCGACCCCGCGGTGCTCGCCGAGGGCAGCCGGATCAACGCGACGAAGATCCGCCCGGACTACTCGGAGGAGCTCAAGGAGCTGATCACCCTCTCCGAGTGGGATTCCATGGAGCGCTTCGGCTACCTCGCCGACCGGCCCGACCCCATCGGGCTGGCCGAGATGCAGGCCCGCTACCCCGAGGACGCCAACGACATGCGGCTGCTCGCGCTGTGGACCGAGAAGATCCACTGGGCACCGGACGACAAGAAGCGGGAGGCCGGGCGCCCGGTTGCCGCCGAGACCCGGTACGCCCGGGTGAACAGCAACTTCGCGCTGTACGCCGAGCACAAGAAGCAGGACCCGCAGTACGCGGGCGGACGCTACCGCGAGGCACTGCGACTCGACCCGGTGCACCCCCGCACCCTGTGCAACTACGCGCTCTACGTGGAGAAGTACGAGGGCGACACGGAGCAGGCCCGCGCGCTGATGCTGCGTGCGCTGGCCGTCCGGCCGAACCACCCGTACACACTGGGCAAGTTGGCCCAGCTGACCGCCGGCAGGCTGGGCGACCCCGCGCTGGCGGAGGTCCTGTACCGGCAGAGCCTGGCGGCCAATGCCGGCCAGCACGAGCTGCGCGCCGAGTTCGCCAACTTCCTTGCCGGACAGGGCCAGACGGAAGAGGCACTGGCATTGCTCGGCCCGCAGGCCGAGAGCCCGGACGCCGACCGCCTGACGCTGCTCACGCATGCCTCGCTACTGGCCCGCTCGGGCCGCCTCGGGCAGGCCCGGGACTTCCAGCGGCGTGCGGCAGACGCGGCGGCCTCCGCCGCCTAGCGCTGTCGGGTCCACCCACGATCACTGCCCAGGAGGCGACAACGATGTACACAGAGAACCCGCTGGCCAAGGTCATCCAGGACGAGCACGTGTCAGGTGCCGACAAGTCGGTCGAGGAGATCGCGGCCGAGGCGCGCGAGGCGATGGCGGAGAACCGGATCTGCCTGGTCCGCGACTTTCCGCTCGACCCCGACCGCTACCTCGACTTCCTCGGCCGCTTCGGCGAGCCGCTGAGCAACTACTCCTCGCTCAGCGCGCTGGCGAAGACCGACCCGCACCCGCAGATCAACCGGGTCAAGTACAAGAAGAAGGCCGAGGGCGCCCAGTCGGTGCACTACGTCGCAGGCGGGCTGCGGCCGCACTCGGCGCGCTCCTGGCGCTCGCCGCGGCCCTCGCACTTCGCGATGCTGATGGTCGAGCCGGGCTGGCGCGAGGTGCCGGCCGGCGAGCGCGGCGAGTCCGTCGTGCTCAGCTGGTACGACCTGTTCAACCGGCTGGCGGAGCGCGACGGCGAGGTCTTCGAGGAGCACTTCACCCGGCTGTCGGGCACGCCGATCACCTTCGAGGCGAACAACGTCCGCGAGGAGCTCAGCAACCTGCCGGTGCTCTACCCGCTGGCGGACTCCCGCGGCCGCTACGACGTCGGTGTCCGGCTCAAGCAGGACCTGCGGGAAAAGATCGTGGGCATCAAGGACCAGATCCCCGAGTTCGAGGCTTACCAGAAGTCGCTCGACTACCTGCTGGCGGCCAGCGCCGAGGAGCAGTTCTTCGCCTGCTTCCCGTTGCAGAGCGGCGATCTGCTGCTGCTCGACAACCACCGCTTCGCGCACGGCCGCCTGAAGATCGTCGGGGAGTACCTCGTCGACGGCGAGACACGGACGAACAATCGTGAGCTGTGGAGCGTCACGGTTCACTGACGACTTGTCAGTACATCTGGAAAACAAGGAGATCGACAACGTGAACAGTACTTCTGACAATTCGTCGGTCGGTGGCGAGCAGGCCGACCTGGTCGCGGTCTGCGCCGAGCTCCAGGGTGAGCTCGACGCCCTCATCGGCGGGTCGGGCAACGCCGCCGCCCAGTCGCTGGACACCGCCGTGGCCTCCCTCAAGGAGGTCGAGCAGCGGAACGTCTCGTCGGTGCAGCTGGTGGCGCTCGCCCACCGCTGAATCCGCACAGGTTTCCGCAGGGAATCGTGCGCCCCGTAACACCTGCAGTGCCCCGAATGCAGCTGAGTCACCAGAGGAAGTCAGATCCGCCATGTCACTCACCGGAAAGCATATTCTCTCCAGCGATCTCTTCGACCGCCGGCAACTGGAGCAGCTCTTCGAACTCGCGGAGGTGCTGACGCCGGTGGCGCGCGGTCGACAGGTCACCCGAGTCCTTGAGAGTGCGGTGATGGCGAGTCTCTTCTTCGAGGCGAGCACCCGGACCCGGCTCAGCTGCGAGTCCGCTTTCCTGCGCCTGGGCGGCGGAGTGACGAGCACCACCGGCGCCGAGATCATGTCGATCTCCAAGGGCGAATCGCTGGCCGACACCAGCCGCGTGGTCAGCGGCTACTGCGACCTGGTCGTGATGCGCCACCCCGAGGTGAGCGCCGTGCACGAGTTCGCCGCGGCCACCAACATCCCAGTGATCAACGGTGGCAACGGCGCCGGCGAACACCCGACCCAGGCGCTGCTCGACTTGTTCACCCTGCACCGGGAGTTCGCGCGGATCGGCAGCACCATCGACGGCCGCCGGATCGCCCTGGTCGGCGATCTGCGGCACGGCCGCACGGTGCACTCGCTGATCAAGCTGCTCTCCCGCTTCGAAGGCCTGACCATCGTCTGCGTCGCCCCCGAGTCCCTCGGGATGCCCGCGGAGCTGCTGGAGCTGGCCGAGCGCCGGGGCCACCGGATCGAGCAGAGCAACCAGCCGCAGACCGGCCTGAAGGGCGCCGACCTGGTCTACACGACACGGCTGCAGACCGAGCGGTTCGCGGACAAGCCGGTGCCGTACAGCGACGACTTCCGCATCGACAAGGCGCTGGTGAGCCAGGTGTGCGGCCCGGACACGGTGATCATGCACCCGCTGCCGCGCGACGGTCGTCCGGGCTCCAACGACCTGGCGACGGATCTCAACGGCGACCCGCGGCTGGCGATCTTCCGGCAGACCGACGCCGGCATCCCGATGCGGATGGCGCTGTTCGCCTCGGTGCTCGGCGTGGCCGACGCGGTCGCCGGCTCGCTCCGTCCGGCGACCTGGTACCGCCCGGACTACACCGGGCCGGACGACGCCCCGTTCTACAGGAACGTCGCTTCCTGAGAACTCCACAGAACTGCTGAGCGCCTGAACAGCAAGGAATGGAATGAGAGTTGCAACAAAAGCGGGGCTCCCCGGCGGAGACTTCTCCGCGTACCGGAACCCACTCGTTTCGGCCACGATGGCGAGCACCTTCTCCCTGAAGCTGGTCTCCTTCCTCTGCATACCGTTCATGACGATCTACCTGAGCCGGAACATCGATGCCCCGCCGTACGTCATCGGCATCATCGTCGGGCTCAGCCAGCTCGGCTCGCTCACCGCGGGATTCTTCAGCGGGGTGCTCGCCGACCGGGTCGGCAAGCGGCTGGTGCTGCTGGTGGGGCTGTTCGGAAGCGCCCTGGTCTTCCTCCTGTTCTTCCTGACGGCGACCTTCCTGACGGGTTCTCCGGCATTCCCGGTGGCGTTCGGCCTGCTGAATGCCTGCTACGGGGTCATGTCAGCGATCTTCTGGCCGGTCACCCAGGTCCTGATGGCCGACAGCCTGCCGAAGGAGCGCCGGGCCGCGCTCTTCCGGCACCGCTATGTGCTGACCAACTTCGCGGTGGGCATCGGCCCGCCGGTCGGCGCCTTCCTGGGCGTATCCTCCGCCCGAGCGGCCTTCGTCATCTCGGGCTGCTCGTATCTCGCCTTCGCGTCGGCCTTCTGGTGGCTCACCCGTGGCACCGCGTTCGGCCTGTCCGACCAGCCGTCCGAGCGGCGCAGTTTCACCGGCGCGATCAAGGTGCTCGGCGGTGACCGGGTGTTCCGGGGCCTGACGATCTCGATGATCCTGTTCTCGCTGGCGTACTGCCAGATCGAGTCGAATCTCTCCAGGATCATCAACCTCGGCTTCGCCGACGGGGTGCGGTTCTTCTCCGTGCTGCTCACCGTGAACGCGGTCGCGGTCATCGTCCTGCAACCGCCGGCCACCGCGATCTCGAAGCGGCTCAGCCCGCGCCGCACGATCCTCCTGGGCAACGCGCTGTTCGCGGTGGTCTGCCTGCTCTTCTCGCTCGTGCAGTTCGGCAAGACCGGCCTGGTCGCGCTGATCGTCCTGGTCAGCATGGCCGAGGTGCTGGTCGTCCCCACCGTCAGCGTGCTGGTCGACGAGCTCGCGCCGCCCGACCTGCGCGCCACGTACTTCGGCGCCGCCACGCTGCGCAACCTCGGCCTCGGGGTGGGACCGGCGGCAGGCGGCCTGGTGCTGGCCTCCTTCGACCGCGAGCTTCTCTTCGTCTTCATGGGCTTGTGCGGCGTGGCCGCCTGGGCCGTCGTTCACTTCACCCTCAGGGAGAACACCGGTGCGGATACTGGTCCTTCACCAGAACTTGTTTGACCGGCTCGGCTACGAGCAGGCCATCGACCACTCGGTCCACGAGGTCGCCTACGCGGGTGCCCGTGAGTACCTCGACAACATCCCGGACCACATCCGCTGCGAGAAGTTCGAGTGGGATCCGGCGCTTCCGGTCGCGGACCAGCTGCGCCCCTGGCTCGCCGGTCAGCCCCCGTACGACCGGATCATCGCCCGGCACGAGCTGCTCATCACGCCTGCCGCGGAGCTGCGGGCCGAGTTCGGCGTCCCGGGCATGCAGCCGCAGACCGCGCGCAACTTCCGCGACAAGGTCGCGATGAAGCACACGCTGGCCACAGCCGGGTTCCGGGTCCCGCAGTACCTGGCGGCCGACTCCCTCGACCCGGTCGGCGGCGCAACCGCACCGTGGCAGGGCAGGACCATCGTCAAACCGCGGGACGAGGGCGGAAGCCAGGGCGTGCGGCTCTTCGAGACCGTCGAGGAGGCATCCGACTTCATCCGTGCCCGCAGCCAGCAGGAAGGCGCCGGGTTCACGGCACGCTACGAGCTCGAGGAGTACGTCGAGGGCCCGATCTGGCACATCGACGGCTTCCTCTTCGAGGGCGAGGCCGTCGTCGTCCAGCCGTCCCGGTACATCGGGACACCGCTGCGCTTCGAGAACGGTGAGCCGAACGGCACGGTCCAGATCGACGACCCGGAACTGGCCGAGTGGGCCGTCGCGTGTGTCCGGGCGCTCGGCGGCGAGTCGCTCACCTTCCACCTGGAAGCGATCATGACCGCGGACGGCCCGGTCTTCATGGAGGTGGCGGCGCGCTGCGGCGGCGGCTACATCGTGCGCACCACCGAACTGCGCACCGGCGCCTACCTGCACACGCTCGACATGGCCTCGGACATCGAGGGCGAGCTGGCCACCCGGTTCATCGCCCCCGCCCGCACCGACCTGGGCTACGGCTTCTTCGTCTTCCCGGGCCACGTGTACGGCGGCGCCGAGGTCACCGTCCAGGTGCCCGACGGCCTGCTGGACGACCCGATAGTGCTGAGCCACCGGATGGCCACACCCGGCACAGCCACGCGGCTGAAGCACTCGTACCGGCCGGAGCACCTTCCGCTCTCCGGCGTGGTCGCGGGCACCGACCCGGCGGAGCTGGAGCGCTGGATCCGCCGGCTCTTCGACAGCACCACCGTGACCACCACCACCGGGGCCGCGCGCGCAGCGTACGACGGCACGGGCTGCGCCCCCGACGACCACGAGCTGGCCCACCGCCTCGCCGAGCAGGCCGGCGCCCTGCTCCTCGGACTGCGCACCGAGCCCGCCTTCGGTGATCCCGGGGCGCTCAAGGACCTCGGCGATGCCCGCTCGCACGAGTTCCTGGTCGCGCAGCTGGCCGAGCACCGGCCGCTGGACGCCGTGCTCTCCGAGGAGGGCGTGGCCGACCCGGCCCGGCTCACCGCCGACCGGGTGTGGATCGTGGACCCGCTGGACGGCACCCGCGAGTTCGCCGAGGCCGGACGCGTGGACTGGGCCGTCCATGTGGCCCTCTGGTCCCGGGGCCGCCTGGTGGCGGGGGGCGTAGCACTGCCCGCCCAGGACATCACGCTCTCCACGGCCGCCACCCCCGCCACGCCGCCCGCCGCGGCGCGCGAGCTCGGCATCCTCGGCAGCCGTTCCCGGCCGCCGGCCTTCCTCGCGAGGGTCGCCGACCGGGTCGGTGCGGAGCTGGTCGGGATGGGTTCGGCCGGCGCCAAGACCGCGGCGGTGATCCGCGGCCAGGCGCGGGCGTACATCCACGCCGGCGGCCAGTACGAGTGGGACTCGGCGGCGCCGGCCGCGGTGGCGATCGCCGCCGGACTGCACGTCTCCCGCCTGGACGGCAGCCCGCTGCGCTACAACCTGGCCGACCCGTACCTGCCCGACCTGCTGGTCTGCCAGGCCGCCGACGCCCCGGCGCTGCTGGCGGCGATCCAGCAGGAAACGCAGGAGCAGCAGTGACCCACGGCAACACCCCACACGAGCCCGGCGTGACCGAGCGCGGCGCCACGGTCTGGCTGACCGGCCTGCCCAGTGCCGGCAAGACCACGCTGGCCTTCGCGCTGGCCGAGCGGCTGCGTGCCGAGGGCCACCGGGTCGAGGTGCTCGACGGCGACGAGATCCGCGAATTCCTTTCCAAGGGACTGGGGTTCAGCAAGGAGGACCGGCACACCAACGTGACCCGGATCGGCTTCGTCGCCGAGAAGCTGGCCGCCAACGGTGTCAAGGTCCTCGCCCCGGTGATCGCCCCCTACGCCGACTCGCGGGCCGCGGTCCGCGAGCGCCATGCCTCCGAGGGCACCGCCTTCCTGGAGGTGCACGTCGCCACCCCCGTCGAGCTCTGCTCGGAGCGCGACGTCAAGGGCCTGTACGCCAGGCAGGCCGCCGGCGAGATCTCCGGCCTGACCGGCATCGACGACCCCTACGAGGCCCCGGCCGACCCGGAGCTGCGCCTCCAGACCCAGAACCGCACGGTCGCCGAATCGGCCGCCCAACTGCACACACTGCTCACTGAGAAGGGACTGGCGTGACCACCGTGACACCCACCCCCCTGTTCCACCCCACGCATCTGGACGCCCTCGAGGCGGAGTCGGTGCACATCTTCCGCGAGGTGGCGGGGGAGTTCGAGCGTCCGACGATCCTGTTCTCCGGCGGCAAGGACTCCATCGTCATGCTGCACCTGGCGCTCAAGGCCTTCTGGCCGGCTCCGGTGCCGTTCTCGCTGCTGCACGTGGACACCGGCCACAACTTCCCCGAGGTCATCGAGTACCGCGACCGGGTGGTCGCCGAGCACGGTCTGACCCTGCACGTCGCGCACGTCCAGGACTTCATCGACGACGGACGCCTGGTCGAGCGCCCGGACGGCACCCGCAACCCGCTGCAGACCGTGCCACTGCTCGACGCCATCGAGCGCAACCGCTTCGACGCGGTCTTCGGCGGCGGCCGCCGCGACGAGGAGAAGGCCCGCGCCAAGGAGCGCGTCTTCTCCCTGCGCGACGAGTTCGGCGCTTGGGACCCGCGCCGCCAGCGCCCCGAGCTGTGGTCGCTCTACAACGGCAAGCACGCGGTGGGCGAGCACGTCCGGGTCTTCCCGCTCTCCAACTGGACCGAGCTGGACGTCTGGCAGTACATCGAGCGGGAGAAGATCGAGCTCCCCGAGATCTACTACGCGCACGAGCGCGATGTCTTCGCCCGGGGCGGCATGTGGCTGACCGCCGGCGAGTGGGGCGGTCCGAAGGAGCACGAGCCGACCGAGCGCCGCATGATCCGCTACCGCACCGTCGGCGACATGTCCTGCACCGGCGCCGTCGACTCCGACGCCGTCGCGATCGCGGACGTGATCGCCGAGATCGCCGCCAGCCGCCTCACCGAGCGCGGTGCCACCCGGGCCGACGACAAGCTCTCCGAGGCCGCCATGGAAGACCGCAAGCGCGAGGGGTACTTCTAGCCATGACCAGCACCACCGAAGAGCTCACCGCCACCTCGCTGCTTCGCTTCGCCACCGCCGGCTCCGTCGACGACGGCAAGTCAACTCTGGTCGGCCGTCTGCTTCATGACTCCAAGTCAGTTCTCGTCGATCAGCTGGAGGCGGTCAAGCAGGCGTCCCGTCGCCGCGGTCAGGAGAGCCCCGACCTGGCCCTGCTCACCGACGGCCTGCGCGCCGAGCGCGAGCAGGGCATCACCATCGACGTGGCCTATCGCTACTTCGCCACCCCCCGGCGCCGGTTCATCCTCGCCGACACCCCCGGCCACGTGCAGTACACCCGCAACATGGTCACCGGCGCCTCCACCGCCGAGCTCGCCGTCGTGCTGGTCGACGCCCGCAACGGCGTGCTGGAGCAGACCCGTCGGCACGCGGCCGTCGCCGCGCTGCTGCGGGTCCCGCACGTGGTCCTCGCCGTCAACAAGATGGACCTCGTCGGTTACGACGAAGCCGTCTTCGCCCAGATCACCGGGGAGTTCACCGCCTACGCGGCGCGGCTCGGGGTCAATGACATCGTCACGGTGCCGATCTCGGCACTGGCCGGCGACAACGTGGTAGAGCCGTCCACCCACATGGACTGGTACACCGGACCGACCCTGCTGGAGCACCTGGAGACCGTCCGGGTCGACACGGACCCGGCCGACGCGCCCGCCCGCTTCCCGGTGCAGTACGTGATCCGTCCGCAGCGGGGCGAGTTCCACGACTACCGCGGCTACGCGGGCCAGTTGGCCTCCGGGGCGCTGCGCACCGGCGACACCGTCACGGTGCTGCCGTCCGGTCGGACCGGCACCATCAGCGGCATCGACGTCCTGGGCAGGTCGGCTGACATCGCGTCAGTCGGCCAGTCGGTCACCCTGCGCCTCGCAGAGGACCTCGACATCTCGCGCGGCGACCTCCTCGCGGCCGGTCCGCCGCCCCGGCTCACCCAGGACGTCGAGGCGACGGTGTGCCACCTGCACGACCGCCCGCTCAAGGCCGGCGACAAGGTACTGCTCAAGCACACCACCCGGACCGTGCGCGCGGTCGTCAAGGAGATCGCCTGCCGGATCGACATCACCGCGCCGATCGAGGAAGGGGGGCTCGACCAGCACACCGACGTTCAGGAGCTGCGGGTCAACGACATCGGCAAGGTGCTGCTGCGCACCGCCGAGCCACTGGCCCTCGACGACTACCGGGACAACCAGCGCACGGGCTCGTTCCTGCTGATCGATCCGGCCGACGGCACCACCCGCACGGCCGGCATGGTCGGTACCACCGGGCTCGTCACCCCCGACTGGCCACACCATGTCTGATACCGATCTCTTCCGGTTGCTCGTCTCGCTCACGGTGCTGCTGCTCGCCGCACACTTCATGGGCCGGCTCTTCACCCGGTTCCGCCAGCCCCCGGTGATCGGGGAGATCCTTGGCGGCCTCTTCTTCGGGCCCTCGCTCTTCGGCCTGATCGCCCCGCAGGCGCAGGCCTGGCTGTTCCCCAAGGCCGGACCGGCCTTCTCCGGTCTGACGCTGATCTACCAACTGGGCACCCTGCTCCTGATGTTCCTCGCGGGCATCCAGATGCGGGCCGTCTTCTCCCGGCAGGACAGCCGCGCGGTGGGGATCATCGCGGTGGTCGGCATGGTGGTCCCGTTCGGCTGCGGGCTGTTCCTCGTCCGGGCGGTCGACCTCTCCACGTTCATGGGCCGGGCAGGAGACAGGACGGCGCTGATGCTGGTCATCGCCTGCGCGGTGGCGATCACCAGCATCCCGGTGATCTCACGGATCATGATGGACCTCGGCATCGCCGACACGGCCTTCGCCCGGGTGGTGCTCTCGGTCGCCGTCCTGGAGGACATCGTCCTCAACGTGGTGATCGCGATCACCCTCGGCATGGTCGCCCACGGCAGGCAGGACACCTTCGGGGCCTCGGCCCTGCTCGGTGTCGGCTCCGGTTACGGCTCCGCCGCGTACCACGCGCTGGTCTCGGTCGTCTTCTTCGGCCTGGTGGCCACGGTGGGCACCGTCGTCCGCAGGATCCTCGCCGTCGGCCCGCGGGCCAAGGACGAGGACCGGCCCACCAGCCGGATCGCGGTCCAGCTCTCGCTGGTCCTCGCGGCGGCGGGCAGCTGCCTCTTCCTCGGCATCACACCGATGTACGGCGCCTTCGTCGTCGGCCTGATGGCCGGCTGGGGGCGCCCGCCGGGGGCCGCGGGAAGCGAGCCGGCCAAGGCCATCAGCGGCTTCGCGACCGGGTTCTTCATCCCGGTCTACTTCGCCGTCGTCGGCCTGAAGCTGGACCTCGTCCACTCCTTCGCGCCGCTGTTCACACTGCTCTTCATCGTGTTCGCCTGCGTGGTCAAAGCGGCGAGCGTGTACGCGGGTGCCCGCTGGGCGCGGCGCTCGCCCGCCGACTCGGTGAACCTGGCCGTCGCGATGAACGCCCGCGGCGGACCGGGGATCGTGCTGGCCACGCTCTCGTACGACGCGGGCATCATCAGCGCGACCCTCTTCACCACCCTCGTCCTCACCGCCGTCATCACCTCGCTGATGGCCGGTTCGTGGCTGGAGCACGCGATCGACCGCGGCCTCCTCTCCCGTACGACCCTCCCTGGCCCGCCCGTCGCCGATCGGCGGCCCGAACCGGTCGAGGTGGGCTCCTGATGGACACCGTCTGCACCTGCCTGCCGGGTGCCACCCTGTGGCTCGACGGCCCCGCACGGCACGCGATGGCCGAGGACCTCGCGATGCGGCTGCGCGCCGACCAGCACCGCCGGGTGGAGGTGCTCGACGCCGAGGACGCGGGTGTCCCTTGCGAGCACCCGCACGCGGCCGCCGAACGGATCGGCCTGGTGGCCGAGATCCTCGCCCGCAACGGGATCCTCGCGGTCGTGCTGTCCGCCGCCGGCCCGACGGAGCGGGATGCGGCCCGAGCCCGCCACCAGCGCGCGGGCACTGCCTTCCTGGAGCTGCCCGCGGCCGGCCCCGGCATCCCGGCCCCGTCCGCCGACGCACTGCTGGCACTACTTGCGGAGCACGGCCTGGTCCTGGCCGACTGACCTTCCGCCACCCGAACTCTGCGTTATTTTCCGGGAGTTGATACCATGTTCGAGAACCTGACGCTCGACTGCACCGGCCTGACGCCGGATCAGATCGAGCAGGCCACCATCGCCTCGGTCGCCGAGCACCGGCTCGCCTACCTGCGCAACTTCCCGCTCGATGTCGACCAGTACATCGGCCTGCTGTCGCGGCTCGGCGAGCTGTGCCCCAACTACGCGGCCGGCTCGACCAACGCGGCCTACGCTCTGCACCCCGCGATCAACATCGTGCGCTGCCGCGCCCCGCAGTCCGAGGGGGTCGAGCGCGTCCAGGAGAAGTCCGGCTCGCTGCCGATGCACTCGGGGCGCTCCTTCGCCCGCCGCCGCCCGCTGCACCTGGCCATGCTGATGGCCGACGCGGGCTGGCAGGACTTCGAGCGCGGCTTCAACGGCGAGTCCCTGATCGTGCGTTGGGGGGACGTGCTGCGCGAGATGCGGGTCCGCTACCCCGAGCACTGGGTCGAGGACCTGCGCGTGCTGACCGGCTACGCGATGAGCTTCCCCGCCTCGCACCTGGACGAGGACCCGTCCGAGCTGCCCTTCCTGTACGTCCCGGGCACCCCGCGGCGCACCCCGGCCCTGGACGACTACGCCGCCCGCCTGCCGCAGGACGTCGGCCGACTGCACAAGGCCGCCGAATCCATCAAGGGCGGGGAGCGCTGGTTCGAGGCGGTCGACCGCTTCAAGGACACGGCCAACGACCCCGCGGTCCAGCAGGTGTACGTGATGGCCGCCGGTGACGTCGTGGTGATCGACAACGACCGCTACGGCCACGGCCGCCAGGAGGTGGTGGCGGTGCGCACGGACGCCGACGGAGCCCAGTCGGTGAATCCGCGCGCCATCTGGAGCGTCAACATCGAATAACCGCGCCTGCCTCCGACAACACATCAACACTCTTATCTGGAACGGGTCATGAGCACAGTCATCGCGAGTTGTACGCGTGGAGCGCAGGCGCTCCCCGAGCGGCTGACGGCCGTCGAAGGCACTGGGCGGGCGGGCGATCTGGTCATCGCCCGGGTCGTGAAGGTGGGCGCCTATCGGGCGGTCGAGAACACCCACGGCCGGGACGTCCGGATCCGGGTCGGCGACGAGATCGTCGGCGTGCTGGGCGACCGCCACTCCACCACCTCGATCTACGGCGGGCTGCCCGAGGGCGGCCTGGCCGTCAAGGCCGGCACTCCCGCGGACCTGATGGCCGTCGGCGGCGTCATCGGCATCGCGGCCTCCTCCCCGGCCTCGCTCGGCACCGCGACCGCCCTGGAACTCGTGGGCCTGGCCGCCGACGAGGCCGGCCGGGTGGTGCGCCTTGAGACGCAGTCCGCACCCTCGGTCGCCGACACCCCCGTGGTGTTCATCGGCGGCACCGCCGCCGAGGTCGGCAAGACCACCTTCGCCGCGGCCCTGGTCAACCACCTGGCCACCCGACACGGCATGCGGGTGGGTGTCACGAAGCTGGCCGGCACCGGCCGGCTGCGCGACCTGCTCACCCTCGCGGACGCCGGCGCGCACTGCGCCGCCGACTTTGTCGACGCGGGCCTGGCCACCACCTACGGCCACTCGGCCGAGGCCGTGGTCGGCGCCGCCCGGCATCTGGTGGGCCGGCTGACCGAGGAGGGCGCGGAGATCATCATCGCCGAGCTCGGCGGCGACCTGTGGGGTGCGGGCATCCCGAACATCCTGCGCGACCCCGGCCTGGTCGCCGCGGCCCGCGCGCTGGTCCTGGTGCCCTCGGACACCATGGCCTCGCTCGGCGCGGACACCTGGCTGGCCCAGAACGACATCACCATCCCGCCGGTGCACGGCGTGCCGCACCGCAACGTGATGGCCGCCCGCGAGCGGGTGGGCCGCGGCATGGGCGTCCAGCTCGTCGACCCGCACAACGAGCAGGACATGACCCGCCTGGTCACCGAGGTCCTGCTCCCCACGCTCACCCGCACCGCGCCGGCAGGTGCCTGATGGCCCATCTGGTCCTCCTGCTGGGCGCCGGGGGCATCTCGCCGGACGCCGCCCTGACGGCGGCCGCCGCGGTGACCTCCGAGGTCAGCGTCGCCTGGTTCGAGGGCGCCACCCCGGCCGCCGCGGTCGAGCAGCTGCGGGCCCAGTGGAGCGGCTCCTTCGACGGCGAGTGGCTGGCCACCGCTGACCACCTGCGCATCCCCGACCTGCTGGTGGACCTCCACACCCGTCGGCCCGTGCACGGCGTGGTCACCTTCAGCGAGGCGCTGATCGTGGTCCAGGCCGAGGCCCAGCAGCGCCTCGGCCTGCCCGGCAACCCGCCGCAGACGGTCCGCATCGCCCAGTCGAAGCTCGCGCAGCGCCGTCGCCTGCACGAGGCGGGCGTCGAGAAGATCCGCTTCCACGCGATCGCCGGCGAGGCGGACGTGCCGGCGGCGATCGCCGAGGTGGGCTTCCCCGCCGTGCTGAAGCCGGTGCACGGCGCCGCCAGCTTCCTGGTGAGCAAGGTGCGCGACGAGGGCGAGCTGCGCGGACGGCTGCGCGAGGCCGTGGTGGCCTACCGCCAGTCCCCGCTCTTCGACCCGGAGCCGCTCTTCGTCCTGGAGCAGCTGCTGGTGGGCGACCGCTGGTACGAGGAGGACGGGTTCGGCGACTACATCAGTGTCGAGTCGCTGGTCGAGGACGGCCGCGTCACACACGTGGGCATCACCGACAAGCTCCCGCAGCACGGCTTCGTGGAGACCGGCCACGTGGTCCCCACCTCGCTGCCCGCCGACCGGCAGCGTCAGGTGCTCGACCACGCCACCCGGGTCGTCGAGGCCATGGGCATCCGCTGGGGCGCCACCCACCTGGAGCTCAAGCTCACCCCGGACGGCCCGGCCTGCATCGAGCTCAACGCCCGGCTGGGCGGCCCGATGGGCCACCTGCTCCGGGCCTGCAGCGGGACCGACATCGAGGCCGACATCATGCGCCTGGCACTCGGCCGCCCCACCGAGGGCGACTACCGCAGCGTCAGGTTCGCGCTGCACCGCACGGTGCCGCCGCCCGCGCAGGCCGCGACACTGGTCCGCCAGACCGCCCGCGAGGAGCTGCTCGCACGCTTCCCGGAGCTGGTCTTCTGCAAGACCCGCTTCGCCCCCGGCGCCGAGCTGCACCCGGACCGCCCGTACAGCGTCCTGACGTTCCTGGTGACCGGTGACGACGTGCAGTCCTGCCTGGCCACGGCGGAGCGGGTGACGGACGCGTTCCGGGCCGAGTTCGTCTCACCTGTCGACGGCAGTCCCGTCTCCTTCTCGACCGCCCCCCACTGACACCTGTCCGACGAAAGGTCAACATGCACACCACCACCGCGGGTTCGACGACCGCCCGCGATCTGCTGCACAGCCTGGTGGACCATGGCTACACCCTTGCGACCGGAGTCCCCTGCAGCCTGCTGACGGGTGCGTTCCGGCTGCTGGAGGAGCCGGGCGACGACGCCCGGCTGGCCGGTCTGCGCTACGTCCCCGCACCGCGCGAGGACAGCGCCATCGGCATCGCCTCCGGGGCGGTCGTGGCCGGCGAGCGGGCCGTGGTCCTGATGCAGAACTCCGGGCTCGGCTACAGCCTGAACGTCATCACCTCCCTCAACCTCATCTACGACGTGCCGGTGCTGCTGATCGTCAGCTGGCGCGGCCACGACGGCAACGACGCCGTCGAGCACGACGTGATCGGCGCCGAACTCCTGAACCTGCTCGACCTGTTCCGGCTGCCCCACACCGTCCTGGACCCCACGGACCCGGCCGGTTCCGTCTCCACCGCGATCGACCAGATGGACAAGGAGCAGCGCTGCAGCGTGCTCATCGTCCGGGAAGGCATCTGATGCCCGCACCGCTGCTCACCACCCCCTCGCTCAGCCTCTCCGAGGTCGTACGGGAGATGCTCGCCCGCCACCCGGACGCCCTGACCGTCTCCACCTGCGGGTTCACCAGCCGCGAGCTGTTCAACGCGGCGGATCGGCCGGAGAACTTCTACCTGGTCGGCTCGATGGGCATGTCGGCACCGGTCGCGCTCGGCCTGGCCCTTGCCCGGCCCGACCGCACCGTGATCGCTCTGGACGGCGACGGCTCGCTGCTGATGAACCTCAGCGTGCTGCCGCTGGTGGCCGCCTCCGGCACGAAGCTGCTGCACGTGGTCGTCGACAACGGCATGCACGAGAGCACGGGTGGTCAGGCCACCGTGCAGCGCTCCGACTTCGTGGCGCTGGCCCTGGCGGCGGGCTACCGCAGTGCCGTCCGCGTCGAGACCTCCGCCGAGCTGAGCGCGGCCGACCTGACCGCCGCGCCGGCCCTGCTGCACGCGATCACCGGACCGCGCGCCGACGGCCCCGGCCGGCGCGTGACGCACACCCCGCAGGAGATCGTCGCGCGCGTCCGAGCGGCGGCCAACCGCCCGACGCTCTGACGCTCCGCCAACTTCCTCCGCCCCCACCGAACTTCCCAACTTCCTCCTGAAGGAGAATCACCGTGTCGAAGACCCGTGCACTGCGCGACGCACTCAACGGCTCCGCGATCACCCGCTTCATGGGCGCGCACAGTGCGCTGAGCGCCAAGCTTGGCGAGGAGGCGGGCTTCGAGGCGATCTGGGCCAGCGGTCTGGAGATCTCCGCCGCCCGCGCGCTGCCGGACGCGAACATCCTCTCCATGGCCGAGTGTCTGGAGGCCGCCGACGAGATCGCCGGCGCCGTGGACATCCCGGTGCTGGCCGACTGCGACTCCGGCTTCGGCGGCGTCGGCAACGTGGTCCACATGGTCCGCTCCTACGAGTCCCGTGGCCTGGCCGGCGTCTGCATCGAGGACAAGCAGTTCCCCAAGATGAACAGCTTCGTCGAGGGCAACCAGGACCTTGCCCCCATCGGTGACTTCGCCGCGAAGATCACCGCCGCGAAGGAGGCCCGCCGCGACAAGGACTTCGTCGTCGTCGCCCGAATCGAGGCCCTCATCGCCGGCGCCGGGCTCGAGGAGGCGCTGCGCCGCGCGGTGGTCTACGAGGCCGCCGGCGCCGACGCGCTGCTGATCCACTCCAAGCGCGCCACCCCCGAGGAGGTCTTCGCCTTCCGCGAGGCGTACCAGGGCGTGCTGCCCGTCGTCGTCGTGCCCACCACCTACCCCCAGGTGACCGCCACCGAGCTGACCGAGCACGGCTTCGGTGGGGTGATCTACGCCAACCAGGGGCTGCGCGCCTCGATCACCGCGATGCGCGACGTCCTCGCCCAGATCGGTGGCTCCGGTTCGACCTCTGCGGTGGAGGGCTCCATCGCCTCCCTCAAGGACATCTTCGCCCTGCAGAAAGTGGACGAGCTGCTCGCCCGCCAGAACCGTCACGACGAGCTGACCGCCACGTACTCCGCCCTCGGCTGATCCCGACCGACCGAGAGAAAGGATCATGATGGAGCCTCGCCGAACCGCCGGCAGCCGTGTCGTCGCGGACGTTCGCAATTTCATCGCGGACCAGTGGTGTGACGCCGAGTCGGCCCGCACCCAGGAGAACCGCAACCCCGGCGACCTCGCGGAACTCGTCAGCCGAAGCCCCGATTCCGGCCCCGCTGACGTGCTGGCAGCGGTCGCATCCGCGGAAAGCTCGCTGGCGGCCTGGCGATCGCTCGGTCCGATCCGGCGTGGAGAGATCGTGCTGCGCGCCGCCCGCCTCCTCGCCGAACGCCGCGAGGAGTTCGCCGAGGCGATCACCCGCGAGCAGGGCAAGCTGCTGCGGGAGGCGCGCGGCGAGGTCGACCGCACCGTCTCGCTCCTGGAGTACACGGCGGGCGAGGGCCGGCGCCTCGGCGGCACCACCCTGCCCGCCGACGACCCACGCACCCTGGCGCTGACGCGGCGCGAGCCCATCGGCGTCGTCGGGCTGGTCACGCCGTGGAACTTCCCGCTCGCGATCCCCGCGTGGAAGGTCGCGCCCGCCCTGCTCTCCGGCTGCACCGCTGTCCTCAAGCCCTCCCCGCTCACCCCGCTCACCGCCTCGCTGCTGGTGGAGTGTTTCGTGGCGGCCGGCGCCGTGGGCGGCGTGCTGAACCTGGTGCACGGCGGGCGCGAGGTGGGCGAGACCCTGGTCAAGGCCCCTGCCGTGGCCGGGATCTCGTTCACCGGCTCGGTCGAGGTGGGCCGGGCCATCCACACCGCGGGTGCGCCGCGCTTCCTGCGCACCCAGCTGGAGATGGGCGGCAAGAACGCCGCTCTGGTGCTCGCCGACGCCGATCTCGACCTGGCGGCCGACGCGATCGTGGCAGGCGCTTTCGGACAGGCGGGGCAGCGCTGCTCCGCGACCAGCCGCGTCGTCGTGGACCGCGCGGTCCACGACGAGCTGGTACACCGCCTCGCCGAGCGCGCGGCCGCGCTGCAGGTGGGCAGCGGCCTGGACGACGGCTCGCAGGTCGGGCCGGTGGTCAGCGAGGGCCGGCTGCAGGCCTGCCTCGACGGCACCCGGCACGCGCTCGCGGAGGGCGCGGTCGCAGTGACTGGCGGCGAGCGCCGCACGGAGGGTGTTCCGGACGGCTGGTTCATGTCTCCGACGGTGCTGGACCGCGTCCGCCCTGAAAGCTACATCGCCCAGGAGGAGATCTTCGGCCCGGTCCTCTCGGTGATCGAGTGCGATGGTTTCGACGACGGCCTGCGCATCGTCAACTCCGTGCGCTACGGCATGGCGGCGGCCGTCTTCACCGCCGACGCCTCGCTCGCCTTCGAGGCCCTGGAGCGGGTCGACGCGGGCATGCTCCATGTCAACCGTCCGGGCGTGGGTGCCTACCCGCACATGCCCCACATCGGCACGAAGCAGTCCCAGTACGGCCCGGCCGAATGCTCGCCGCAGGTCTGGGACTTCTACACGGAGTGGCGCACCGCCTGCATCCGCTACTGAGGGCCCAGCCCGCCCGCTGCGGCGAGGGCGGGTTGGCGCACCCCGGCGTACGACCGTGGTGCACGGCGCGCGCCCCGGTGAGAGGGGCGTGCGCCGGACAGAGTCATGCACCGGGGCGATCACACCCAGAAGGAGAGTGCTACCGGAACGGTGAATGCCGGGCAAAGCTGGGTAAATCCCTGACGGACCCGGAGAATTCGTGCTTCTCTGCTGCTGAATCTCCAGCCGGAATCCTTCCTTCCACGGTCGGCCGCGCCAGGGACCGCACAGCCTCGAACAGCCCCGCCACCGTGCCGGGCCGGATGCTGACGGCGGGCGCGCACGGAGCTGAAACGCGGAGCCCAGCATGCTCACCACACTGCAGACCTCCTACACGGACACCCGGGCCGGTGACCTGGCCTGGTGCCTGGGCGGCAGTCCGCTGCCCGCGCTCGCGGTGCGCGACCTGAGACTCGACCGCCTCGGCACCGGCCGGCTCTCCGGCGGGACACTGCAACTGAGACTGCTCGGGGCCTCCCACCAGGTGATCCTGGCGGCCGGCCCCGGCGAGTGCCTGGAGACGGTGGCCTGCCTGCCCGGCCGCCGCACCCCGCTGCCCGCCCGGGTGGCCGAACAGGTCGGCGGTTGGGAGTACGAGTTCGCGGCCCGGATCGAGGAGCTGCCGCCGCACGTCTTCGCCGCACGCGCGCAGGAGCTGCTGGCCCTGGTCGAGGGCCATCCGAGTGCACTGGCCGGGGTGTTCCCCGGCGACCCGAGCGCCTTCACCGCGCTGGTCGCCAACGGCGACGAGCGCCGGGTGAACTGGCGGACCTGGCACGCCTATCCGCAGGAGGGCCGACTGGTCTGCACCCGGTCCTCACTGACGGTCTTCGGAAGTCCGTCCGAGCCGGACCCGAGTGGTGGTAGCCCATGTTGATGAAACGTCAATTCAGTGCACGGCCCTGTCCGTCGAATGGGCGCAGCGGTCGGCCCCCCACCTCGCCTAGCGTTTGTTCGTGATCAACCATCCGGCGGGCCAGCCCGTCCAGCCGAGCACCGAGGACCTGGCCGGACTGGCCGGGATCGGTGCCCGCGCGGTCCGGGCCCGGGGCGCCGCCGGTGGCCGCGACCGCCGTCGGCCGGGCCGGGGCCGGGGCCGGGCCCGGCCGGCCCGGCTGCTGGTACTGCTCGCGGCCTTCGTCTGTGCGGCCTGCGGCCTGGTGTACGAACTCGAGTTGGTGGCGCTGGGCGGACATCTGATCGGCGACCCGATGACCCAGACCTCGGTCGTGCTGTCCGTGATGGTGTTCGCGATGGGCGTCGGCTCGCTCTCCGCCAAACGGCTCACCCGCCGCCCCGCCACCTCCTTCGCGCTGGTCGAGTGTGCGCTCGCGCTGACCGGCGGGCTCTCCGTCCTGCTGCTCTACTCCGCCTGGGCCTGGCTGGACCGGTACGGTGCCACGATGGCCGGGGTGGTCGGCACCACCTTCCTGATCGGGGTGCTGATCGGCGCCGAGATCCCGCTGCTGATGACCCTGATCCAGCGGATCCGCCGGGAGGACGCGGGCCGGGCCGCCGCCGACCTGTTCGCCGCCGACTACGTCGGCGCGCTGGTCGGCGGGCTGGCCTTCCCGTTTCTGCTGCTGCCGCTGCTCGGCCAGACCAGCGGGGCGCTGCTGACCGGCGCGGTGAACGCGGTGGCCGGGGCCGCCGTGGTGCTCTGGCTGTTCCGGGACGAGCCCTCGCCCCGGACCAGACTGCTGCTCTGGGCCGGCTGCGGCCTGGTCCTGGTGGTGCTCGCGGTGGCCGCCGCCTTCACCGGTGTGATCGAACGGGCCGCCCGGAACGCGCTGTACGGCGCGCAGGTCCGGCTGGCGATCCAGAGCAGACACCAGGAGATCGTGCTCACCGGGTCCGCCACCGGCTCCGATCCTGAGGCCCGGGTGCCGCCACAGCGCGCGCCGCTGGAGCTCTACCTGAACGGGCGGCTGACGGTGTGCGGCCCCGACGAGTACCGGGAGCACGAGGCCCTGGTGCACCCCGCGCTCGGCAGCGGACCGGTCGGCCGGGTGCTGCTGCTCGGTGGCGGGGACGGCATGGCACTGCGCGAGGTGCTCGGGCAGGCCGCTGTCCGGGACGTCACGGTGGTCGAACTCGATCCGGCGGTACCGGAGTTGGTCCGCCGGGACGCGGCGCTGTCCGCCCTCAGCCGCCGCTCGCTCGAGGACCCCAGGGTCCGGCTGGTGACCGCCGAGCCGCTGCACTGGCTGCGCAGCGCGGGCTCGTACGACGTGGTGCTCTCCACCCTGCGCGGACTGCCGTACGACTCCCGGGAGTTCTACGGTCTGGCGGCCAGGGCGCTGGCGCCCGGCGGGCGGCTGGTGGTCCGTACCGACACCGTCTGGTCCACCGAGGCCACCGTCCGGGCGGTCGGGCTGCACACCGTCCCGTACGCCGCCGCCGACGGCACCCGGAGCTGCCCGGCCGGGCCCCGCAGTCCTGAGACCTTCGTGCTGGCCGCCCGGACCCCGCCGAGGCTGGCGCTGGCCGCCCCGACCCGCTCGCTCACCACCGAGAGCCTGCTCGGCGCCGCCGGCCGACTCGCCGCGCAGCGCCCCGAGCGGGTGCCGGAGCCGCGCAGCCTGCTGGACTGAACGGGCGTGGAGCAGATCGACCTGACCGGATGCTCTCCGTCCGGGGGCCGGGTCGGTAGGCTCGCGGGCATGGAGCATGAGGTTGTCGTCCAGCTGCCGGCCACCGTCGTCCAGCAGGCGCTGCGGGACCGGGATCTGCTGGTGCGCTGCGTCCCCGGCCTGAGCATCGAGGCCGAGGCCGCCGGTGACGAGCTGGCCGGGCGGCTGCGGCTGCGGATCGGTGGCTCGACCATCACGTACAAGGGTGTGCTCTCACTGATCGAGGGCCGCGAGGGTGTGCTGACCGCACTGGCCGAGGGCCAGGAGTCCCGGGGCAGTGGCGAGGTGACCGCGACGGTGCGGATCTCGGTGCAGCCCGGCGCGGACGACGCCGGCAGCGCGCTGCACTTCACCGCCGACCTGACCGCCACCGGGCGGCTGGCCGAGTTCGACGCGGTGGCCCTGGGCACGGCGGGCCGCCGCTTGCTGGACCGGTTCGCCAACGACCTGGCGGCCGAGGTGAGCGGCGCCGAACCGGAGGCCGCCACCGTGCTCTACCTGGAGGACCACGCGGCCGGCTTCTCCACCGAGCTGGACGACGACCTGGCCGACCTGATCGCGTTCGGCGACGAGCCGACCGGGCCCGCCGAGCCGGTCGAGCCTGCCGAGCCGACCCGGCAGCCCGTCGAGGACCCGGCCCTGGAGTACCTGACCGGCGACAGCGGCAGCGGGCCGGTCCGGCGCAGCATCGTCGGCCGGTCCGCCGAGGAGGTGGACCACGCGCCGCCGCGCGGCCGGTACGCCCCCGCGCTGCCCGCCCGCAGCGCCCGGGCCAGGGCCGCGACCCGCTGGAGCGGCCCCGAGCAGCTGCCGCAGCACGACCGCACCGCGCTGCCCTGGATGATCGGCGGCGGAGTCGCGCTGATCGGCGGCGCCGTGGTGCTGGTCCGCGCCCTGCGAAAGCGCTGAACCCCCCTCCCCGTAGACTCAACGCCCATGAGCAACGACCGCGACGCCCTGCTGGCGCAGATCAAGGACAAGGCCGTCGTGCACGGCAAGGTCACCCTCTCCTCCGGGCTGGAGGCCGACTACTACGTCGACCTGCGCCGCATCACGCTGGACGCCGAGGCGGCGCCGCTGGTCGGCAAGGTCATGCTGGACGCCGCCGCCGAGCTGGAGTTCGACGCGGTCGGCGGGCTGACCCTGGGCGCCGACCCGGTGGCGGCCGCGATGCTGCACGCCGCCGCCGCGCGCGGCCGGAAGCTGGACGCCTTCGTGGTCCGCAAGGAGGGCAAGGCGCACGGCCTGCAGCGCCGGATCGAGGGCCCGGACGTGAAGGGCCGCCGGGTGCTGGCGGTCGAGGACACCTCCACCACCGGCGGCTCGGTGCTCACCGCGGTCGAGGCGCTCCGCGAGGCGGGCGCCGAGGTGGTCGGTGTCGCGGTGATCGTGGAGCGCGGTGCGGCCCCGGCGATCGAGTCGGCCGGCCTGCCGTACATCACCGCCTACACCCTGGACGACCTCGGTCTCTGACGGTCCGACAGCACGGACGCCCGGTGTTTCACGTGAAACACCGGGCATCGTCATAGCGTGAGAAATCGGACATTTCATGGCAGGGTCGCCCCATGGCGACTCCCTCCTTCGAAGACACCGAAGACTTCACCGACGCCGACCGCGGTTTCCTGGAGGCCCTGGAACCCGCGATCGTCACCGACGCGACCGGCCGGGTGGTCTGGGACAACGACGCGTACGCCTTCCTCCAGAAGGACTGCCCGGAGACCGCGAACCCCAGCCTCTGGCGGCAGAGCCAACTCAGCGCCCGGCAGGGTCTGTTCAAGGTCACCGAGGGCATCTACCAGGTGCGCGGCCTGGATCTCTCCAACATGACCCTGGTCGAGGGCGACCAGGGCGTGATCGTGATCGACCCGCTGATCTCCGCCGAGACCGCCACCGCCGCGCTGGCGCTGTACCGCCGCAACCGGGGCGACCGCCCGGTCACCGGCCTGATCTACACCCACTCGCACGGCGACCACTTCGGCGGCGCCCGGGGCGTCGTCCCGCACGGCCACGAACCGGTGCCGGTAATCGCCCCGGTCGGCTTCCTGGAGCACGCGGTCAGCGAGAACGTGTACGCCGGCAACGCGATGACCCGACGGGCCGTCTACATGTACGGCGCCGGGCTGCCCAAGGCCCCCGACGGCCAGATCGGCACCGGGCTCGGGATGACCACGTCGACCGGCACCATCACGCTGATCGCGCCCACCGTGGACATCACCGAGACCGGCCAGGAGGAGGTGGTGGACGGCGTCCGGATCGTCTTCCACCTCACCCCCGGCACCGAGGCCCCGGCCGAGATGAACTTCCACTTCCCGCAGCGCAACGCCCTCTGCCTGGCCGAGAACGCCACCCACAACATGCACAACGTGCTGACCCTGCGCGGCGCGGTGGTCCGGGACGCCCGGGTCTGGGCGCACTACCTGGACGAGGCCTGGCAGCTCTTCGGCGAGGACACCGACGTCTCGTTCGCCTCGCACCACTGGCCGACCTGGGGCCGGGAGAAGATCGGCGAGTACCTCACCAAGCAGCGCGACCTCTACGCCTACCTGCACGACCAGAGCCTGCGCCTGCTGAACACCGGACTGACCGGCCCGGAGATCGCCGAGGAGATCACCCTGCCGCCGGCCCTGGAACAGACCTGGGCCCTGCGCGGCTACTACGGCTCACTCAGCCACAACGTGAAGGCGGTCTACCAGCGCTACATGGGCTGGTACGACGGCAACCCGGCCAACCTCTGGCCGCACCCGCCGGCCGAGCAGGCGGCCCGCTACGTCGAGCTGCTCGGCGGCCCGGACGCGACGGTGAGCCGGGCGCAGGAGTACGTGGCCAAGGACGACCTCCGGTTCGCCGCCACCCTGCTCAACCACGCGGTCTTCGCCGATCCGAAGCACTCCGGCGCCCGCGAGGCACTCGCCGCCGTCTACGACCGGCTCGGCCACGGCGCCGAGAACGGCACCTGGCGGAACTTCTACCTGACCGCCGCGATGGAGCTGCGCGGCACACCCGCCACGGTGGACCTGAAGACGACCAACCCCGAGATGGCGATGGCCCTGACGGTCGATCAGCTGATCGACTCGCTGGCGGTCCGGGTGAACGGGCCGCGCGCCTGGGACACCCCGCTCACCCTCGACTGGATCTTCACCGACCAACAGCGCGGCTGGCGGCTCACCCTCTCCAACGGCGCGCTGACCCACCGCAGCGCACCGGCCGGGCAGTCGCTCGGCGCGGGCGGGGCCGACCTGACGCTGACCCTGACCAAGCCTCAGCTGCTCGGTCTGCTGGCCGGCCAACAGCCGGACGGGATCGAGCGGTCCGGCGACCCGCAGGCGCTGGCCCGGCTGTTCGCCGTGCTGGACACCCCGGACCCGAACTTCGCGATCGTCACGCCGTAGACATGCCGAAGGGGGCCCCGCCCGGGGCCCCCTTCGTCGTGCGTGTGCTCAGCCCTTGCGGTGCCGGCCGCTGGAGACCGGGTCGCCGCTCTCCGCGGCGGCCGCCCTCTTCTTCTTCCGCTCGCGCAGCACCTCGAAGATGATCGGCGAGACCGAGACCAGGATGATCAGCGCCATCGCCGGGATCAGGTACCGGTCGATCACCGGCGCGAGCTGGTCACCGGTGAAGTAGCCGATCAGCAGCATCGACTCGGTCCACAGCACCCCGCCGACCACGTTCCAGACGAAGAAGGTCTTGGCCGGCATCTCCAGGGTCCCCGCGACCGGGTTCAGGAAGGTGCGGACGATCGGGATGAAGCGGGCCAGCACCACGGCCTTGGCCGGGCCGAACTTCTCGAAGTACTCCTCCGCCTTCACCACGTACTCGCGGCGGAAGATCTTCGAGTTCGGCTTGTCGAACAGCCGCGGGCCGACCCTGGCCCCGAAGTAGTGCCCGAGCTGGGCCCCCGCGACGGCGCAGACCGGCGCGCCCACCAGCAGCAGCGCGATCGACATCTGGGCGCCCTCGCCCAGGACGGAGGAGGCGGCCGAGGAGGCGGCCACCCCGGCCAGGATCAGCAGCGAGTCGCCCGGGAAGAAGAACCCGACCAGCAGGCCGGTCTCGGCGAAGATGATCGCCAGAATGCCGATCGCACCCACCGATGCGACAAGGGCTTTGGCGTCAAGCAGATTGACGGCGAGCTGGTTGTAGTCCACGGGCGCAGGATAGCGCCCCCGCCTTACGAGAGGCTCAACGTCCCTCCCGTACCGGCGCCCTCGACCCCCTCTCCCGCCGCCGTCCGTCCCAACCAGCGGGCCGTGGGGTGACCCGGGGCGGGAGTCTGGGAAGATGGCACAGGTGTCCGGCCCGCGGTAGCGCCCACCCTCAGTGCACACCGCGACGGACTCCGTCGAACCGAGGTACCACCAGCCGCACCGCAGAGCCGCGTCGGCGTTCCCGGTACCGCGCGTCGTACCGAAGGCGTACCGAGCGTCGGACAGGTCGTCCGTACGCCGAGCACCGACAGGAGCGGATTCGCATGCCCATCGCAACTCCCGAGGTCTACAACGAGATGCTGGACCGGGCCAAGGCGGGCAAGTTCGCCTACCCGGCCATCAACGTCACCTCGACCCAGACCCTGCACGCCGCGCTGCGCGGCTTCGCCGAGGCCGAGAGCGACGGCATCGTCCAGATCTCCACCGGTGGTGCGGAGTTCCTGGGTGGCCAGCACAGCAAGGACATGGTGACCGGCGCCGTCGCGCTCGCCGAGTTCGCCCACATCGTGGCCGCCAAGTACGACGTCACCGTCGCGCTGCACACGGACCACTGCCCCAAGGACAAGCTGGACGGCTACGTCCGCCCGCTGCTCGCCATCTCCGCCGAGCGCGTGAAGAACGGTCAGAACCCGCTCTTCCAGTCGCACATGTGGGACGGCTCGGCCGAGACCCTGGCCGACAACCTGGCCATCGGCCGGGAGCTGCTGGCCCAGGCCAAGGCCGCGAAGATCATCCTCGAGGTCGAGATCACCCCGACCGGTGGCGAGGAGGACGGTGTCTCGCACGAGATCAACGACGAGCTGTACACCACGGTGAACGACGCCGTCCGCACCGCCGAGGCGCTCGGCCTGGGCGAGCAGGGCCGCTACCTGCTGGCCGCCTCGTTCGGCAACGTGCACGGCGTGTACAAGCCGGGCAACGTCGTGCTCAAGCCGGAGCTGCTCCGCGAGCTGCAGGACGAGATCGGCAAGCAGTACGGCAAGAAGGACCCGTTCGACTTCGTCTTCCACGGCGGCTCGGGCTCCACCGCCGAGGAGATCGCCACCGCGCTGGAGAACGGCGTCGTGAAGATGAACCTCGACACCGACACCCAGTACGCCTTCACCCGCCCGATCGTGGACCACGTGTTCCGCAACTACAGCGGCGTGCTGAAGGTCGACGGCGAGGTCGGCACCAAGAGCACCTACGACCCGCGCACCTGGGGCAAGCTGGCCGAGGCCGGCATGGCAGCCCGCGTGGTCGAGGCGACCCAGGCCCTGCGTTCCGCGGGTACCCGGATCAAGTAGTCGGTAGTTCCGTACGACGGAGCCCCCTCGACCCTTTCCCGGTCGAGGGGGCTCCGTCATGTCCGGACCGCTACTGCTTCGACTACTGCTTCAGCTCGGCGTACGCCTCGGCGCTGCTGTCCTTGAGGAAGGTCCAGCAGCGGTCGGCCTCCTCGGTCTCCTGGATCGACTCGGCGGCCCGGGCCAGCCCGGCCAGGCAGCGCAGGAAGCCGCGGTTGCCCCGGTGGTCCCACGGCACCGGACCGTGGCCCTTCCAGCCGGCCCGCCGCAGCGAGTCCAGACCACGGTGGTAGCCGGTCCTGGCGTACGCGTAGGACTCGACCACCCGGCCGGCGTCGAAGGCGTCGTCGGCCAGCATCGCCCAGGCCAGCGAGAAGGTCGGGAACGCTGCGGCGACCTGGGTCGGCGAGGCCGACTCCTCGCCCAGCATCCGGTAGGGCTGCTCGTCCTCCGGCAGTCGGGTCGGCTCGGGACCGCCGAGGAGGTTCTGGTGAATGCTCATACCTGCAGTCTGCCAGCCGAGCCGACCGGGTCAACCACGACCGATGGGCGGTACCACGAAGATCCTGTGCCCGGCCACCGGTCGGACAGCACCGCAGGGTCCGGGCCCGGCTCTCCGGAACTGCCGGGGCTGCGGGTATCGTCCTGGTCGACAGTGCGTCAGTTCTATCGGCCGACCAGAGAGCTTCCGTAGTGCGAGCCAACCCCAGCAGCTCCCCCGCCCCGAGCCGTCGGCGCGCCGCCAGCGCGCGGCGGCGGAAGCAGCGGGTACGGCGGCGGCGACGGGTGCTCGCGGTCGGTCTGGTCGCCGTACTGGCCGTGCTCGGCGGTGCCGCCTACCAGCTGGCCGGTGACTCCGACGGGACGCCGGTCGGCGCACCCACCACACAGGCCCGGGCGGTCCCGGCCGCGGAGTCCCCCGTCGCCACCACTCCCCCGCCCGTCGAACCCACACCGACGCCCGCCGCCACCCCGGTGGTCGAGGGGAAGGGCCTCGGCACCTTCACCACCGTCCAGGCGAACGGGCCGGTGGCCGGCAAGGGCGAGACCCTGCGCAAGTACCGGGTGGAGGTCGAGGACGGGATCGGGATCGACGCCGCGACCGCCGCCACGCAGGTGCAGAACATACTGGCGGACAAGCGGAGTTGGACCACCGACGGGAAGAACTCGTTCCAGCTGGTGGCGTCCGGCAGCTACGACTTCACGGTGAAGATCGCCTCCCCGGAGACGGTGGACAAGATCTGCGCCACGGCCGGGCTGGACACCGGCGGCGAGGTGAACTGCAACGTGGACCGCCAGGTGATGGTCAACGTCAAGCGCTGGAACACCGGTTCACCGAAGTTCAGCGGCCCGATCGAGGAGTACCGAGCCCTGATCATCAACCACGAGGTCGGCCACCGGATCGGCCGCAACCACCTCGGCTGCCCCGGCAAGGGCCAGCCGGCCCCGGCGATGATGCAGCAGATCTACGGCCTGGAGGGCTGCGTCTCCAACGCCTGGCCGTACTCGGAGGCCGGCAAGTACCTCAGCGGGCCCGCGCGACCGTAGTCGAGGCACACGGGGCGCACCACCAGGGGCTCGGGGAACTGCGAGGAGATCTGGCGTTCGGGCCACTGCGAAAGCGCCTGGCCACCCACGCACGGATCACCATTTCCGAGGTCGGCGTCGCAGTTCCCCGAGCCCCTGGTGGTAGATGCTGGAGCACCTGCCAGAAGTTCAGCCCATGATCGGCAGGTACTCCGCCAGGTCGCTGCGCTCGCCGCTGGCGTGCACCGCGACGTCGACCACCTCGGCCCAGCTGGTGCGGCCGGTGGCGAGGCGGATCCAGGTGATCGGGTCGGTCTCCACCACGTTGGGCGGGGTGCCCCGGGTGTGCCGGGGGCCGGGGACGGCCTGGACGACCGCGTACGGCGGGATGCGCAGCTCGACCGCACCGCCCGGGACCTGGTCCGCGAAGGCGTCCGCCAGCAGGCGGGTGACGGCGGCCAGGGCCTGCCGGTCGTGCGGGAATTCGGGCCGGTCGAGGGCGGCCGCCAGGTCGTCCGCGTGCACCACCGTCTCGACCAGCCGGGTGACCAGGAAGTCGGTCAGCAGGATCGGCCCGAACCGGATCACGAACCGCCGTGCGGGATCGGCGACTTCGGGCCGCTCCAGGGTCTCCAGCAGCAGGTCGCAGGCGCGGTCGAACTCCTTCGCCACCTCCGCCGGGGAGCCCGCGAAGGCACCCTCCGCGTGCTCCTGCACGGCGGCGTCGATCGCGGCGGCGGCCGTCCTGGTCAGGCCGACCCACTGCACCAGCGAGAGCGGTGCGCCGTCCGGCACCGGCTGCTCCAGGTGCCGGGGCAGCCAGTCCAGGCAGAAGCCCAGGTGCGCGACCAACAGCCGGACGTTCCAGTCCCCGAGCCTGGTGGGCCGGTCGAACAACGCAGCGGCGTCCGGCCGGGCGCACAGCTCGTGCACCACACCGCGCAGCGCCTCGGTCTGCCCGGCCAGGGCGGACCGCACCTTGGCGGAGTCGTAACTACGGGGACGGTTCGCGGAGTTCGCCATTGCGCGAGCGTACCGAAGGGGCGACCCGAACCGGGCCGCCCCTTCGACTACTGAGACGCCGTCAGGCGAGCAGCGCCTCGATCACGCCGGTGTGCGCGTCCGTCAGCTCGGCCAGCGAGACGGTGAACTGGCCCTGGATCTCCAGGGAGTCACCGTCCACCACGCCGATCCGGGTGGCCGGCAGGCCCCGGGCGCCGCACATGTCGTTGAACCGGAGCTCCTCGCTGCGCGGGATCGACACGATGGCGCGACCCGCGGACTCGGAGAACAGGAACACGAACGGGTCGAGACCGGTGGGCACGATCAGGCGCGCGCCGTTGCCGCCCTTGAGGCAGCTCTCCACCAGGGCCTGGGCCAGGCCGCCGTCGGAGAGGTCGTGCGCGGCGTCGATCATGCCGTCGCGGGAGGCGGCGATCAGGATGTCGCCGAGCAGCCGCTCGCGCTCCAGGTCCACCTTGGGCGGCAGGCCGCCGAGGTGGTTGTGGGCGACCTGCGACCAGGCGGAGCCGCCCAGTTCGTCGGCGGTGTCGCCGAGCAGGTAGACCAGCT
Source organism: Kitasatospora sp. Root107 (assembly GCF_001424875.1). Lineage (GTDB taxonomy): Bacteria > Actinomycetota > Actinomycetes > Streptomycetales > Streptomycetaceae > Kitasatospora. The sequence continues at coordinate 54,344 of NZ_LMCT01000010.1, forward strand.
GGCCCTCCTCGGCGAAGCCGATCGGGGTCCGCCGGGTGACGTCGTCGATCACGCCGAGCACCGCGACCACGGGGGTCGGGTGGATGGCGGTGTCGCCGGTCTGGTTGTAGAGCGAGACGTTGCCGCCGGTCACCGGGGTACCGAGGACCAGGCAGGCGTCGGCCAGACCGCGGGTCGCCTCGGCGAACTGCCACATCACGTCCGGGTCCTCGGGGGAGCCGAAGTTGAGGCAGTCGGAGACGGCGAGCGGCTTGGCGCCACCGGCCGCGACGTTGCGGTACGCCTCGGCCAGCGCCAACTGGGCGCCGGTGTACGGGTCCAGCTTGGTGAAGCGGCCGTTGCCGTCGGTGGCCACCGAGACGCCGAGGTTGGTCTCCTCGTCGATCCGGATCATGCCCGAGTCCTCGGGCGTGGCCAGCACGGTGTTGCCGATCACGTAGCGGTCGTACTGGTCGGTGATCCAGGACTTGGAGGCCTGGTTCGGCGAACCTGCGACCGCCAGCAGCGCCGCCTTCAGCTCCTCGCCCGTGGACGGGCGCAGCAGCCGCTCGGCGGTCGGCGCGTCCGCCTGCAGGGCGTCCTGCCAACTCGGCCGGGCGTACGGGCGGTTGTAGGTCGGGCCGTCGTGCGCGACCGAGCGCGGCGGGACGTCCACGACCAGCTCGCCGTGCCAGAAGATCTCCAGCCGCTCGCCCTCGGTCACCTCACCGATGACGGTGGCGATGACGTCCCACTTCTCGCAGATCTCCAGGAAGCGGGCAACCTTGCCGGGCTCGACGATGGCGCACATGCGCTCCTGCGACTCGCTCATGAGGATTTCCTCGGGCGAGAGCGTGTTGTCGCGCAGCGGTACGGTGTCCAGCTCGATCCGCATACCGCCGGAGCCGGCCGAGGCCAACTCCGAGGTGGCGCAGGAGAGTCCGGCGCCGCCGAGGTCCTGGATGCCGAGCACCAGCTTCTCGGCGAAGATCTCCAGGGTGGACTCGATCAGGAGCTTCTCCTGGAACGGGTCACCGACCTGGACGGCCGGGCGCTTGGCCGGGCCGGTCGCGTCGAAGGTCTCGGAGGCCAGCACCGAGACGCCGCCGATGCCGTCGCCACCGGTACGGGCTCCGTACAGGATGACCTTGTTGCCGGTGCCGGACGCCTGCGCGAGGTGGATGTCCTCGTGCTTCATGACGCCCACGCAGAGCGCGTTGACCAGCGGGTTGCCCTGGTAGCAGGAGTCGAAGACGACCTCGCCACCGATGTTCGGCAGGCCCAGGCAGTTGCCGTAGCCGCCGATGCCCGCGACGATCCCGGGCAACACTCGCCGGGTGTCGGGGTGGTCGGCCGCACCGAAGCGCAGCGGGTCCATCACGGCGACCGGGCGGGCGCCCATCGCCAGGATGTCGCGGACGATGCCGCCGATGCCGGTGGCCGCGCCCTGGTAGGGCTCGATGTACGAGGGGTGGTTGTGCGACTCGACCTTGAAGGTCACCGCGTAACCCTGGCCGACGTCGACCACACCGGCGTTCTCGCCGATGCCGACCAGCATCGCGTCGCTGTCCGGCTTCTTCTCGCCGAACTGCTTGAGGTGCACCTTGGAGCTCTTGTACGAGCAGTGCTCCGACCACATGACCGAGTACATCGCCAGCTCGGCGCCGGTGGGGCGACGGCCGAGGATCTCCCGGATCTTGGCGTACTCGTCGGCCTTCAGGCCGAGTTCGGACCAGGGCTGCTCGGCCTCGGGCGTCTGCTCGGCGTTCTTGACGGTGTCGAGAGTCATCAGGCGTTCACCAACTGCTTGAGGACGGAAGTGAAGAAGCCCAGGCCCTCGGTGCTCGGGCCGGTGAGCGGCTCGACCGCGTGCTCGGGGTGCGGCATCAGACCGACGACATTGCCGGCGGCGTTGGTGATGCCGGCGATATCGCGGTAGGAACCGTTCGGGTTGACGTCGAGGTAACGGGCCACGATCCGGCCCTCTGCCTCGAGTTGGTCCAGCACGTGCCCGTCGGCGACGAAGCGGCCCTCGCCGTTCTTCAGCGGGACGACGATTTCCTGCCCGGCCGAGTAATCCCGGGTCCAGGCGGTCTCGGCGTTCTCGATCCGCAGCTTCTGGTCGCGGCAGACGAAGTGCAGCGAGTCGTTGCGGGTGAGCGCGCCGGGCAGCAGGTGCGATTCGCAGAGCACCTGGAAGCCGTTGCAGATACCGAGGACCGGCATTCCCAGCTTCGCCTGCTCGATGATGGTGTCCATCACCGGGGAGAAGCGGGAGATCGCGCCGCAGCGCAGATAGTCGCCGTAACTGAATCCACCCGGGAGGACGACTGCGTCGACCTGGTGGAGATCCTTGTCACGGTGCCAGAGGGCGACCGGCTCGGCGCCGGCCAGCCGGACCGCACGCTGGGCGTCGCGGTCGTCGAGGGAACCGGGGAAAGTGACGACGCCGACGCGAGTGGTCACTTCCCCTCCTCCTCTACCCGGACGGTGAAGTCCTCGATCACGGTGTTGGCGAGGAAGGTCTCGGCGGCTTCCCGGATCCGGGCGAGCGCGGCGTCGTCGACCGGACCCTCCAGCTCCAGTTCGAATCGCTTGCCCTGACGGACATCGGCGATCCCGGCGAATCCAAGACGCGGCAGTGCACGCTGCACCGCCTGGCCCTGGGGGTCGAGGATCTCGGGCTTGAGCATGACGTCGACTACGACGCGAGCCACTGGCACTCCCGGTGGTGTGGTGCGTGAGGCGGGGGACCTCCAGACTACCGGGGCATTCGGGCGACTTTGCTGGCCGGGCCGGGTCCGGAGAGGGCGACGCGCGTAGACCTTTGCCCCTTACGTCCCAAGGGTTCCGCCCTACCCACTGCCCGCGACGGCCTCCCTTTACGCCGGATTCCGCAGCCGCTTCTGGAACGCCCGAATACCGGCACTACGGGACAGAACGACCATCCACATCACCCGCTATCACCCACCGGCGAACACACGTGAATATCCGGAAAAGAAAGCAGGACTCTTCGATTTCGGCCCGCTTTGGGTGCAGAATAGGGCCACCGGTGACGGCGAGTGCTGCGTATCCAGCGCGGCTTCCTGCCTGCCCGCAAGCGCCCGCGTGACTGGTGCACATCGGGCCGCCCGGGCGCATCCCGCATCCGGCGGCCGAATTGCCCGAGAGGATCGACACCCATGGCTCAGCGTGTAGTTGTCACGCTCTCCGACGACCTGGACGGCGGCGCCGCCGCCGAGACCGTTCACTTCGGCGTGGACGGAAAGTCGTACGAGATCGACCTGTCCCTGGACAACGCGGAGAAGCTGCGGGAGGCCCTCGCCCCGTTCGTCGCGGCCGGCCGCCGGCAGAGCCGCGCCGGAAAGTCCTTCCGCCGCACCGCCCTCACCCCGGACCCGGCCGCCGTGCGCGCCTGGGCCCAGTCCCGCGGCATGGAGCTGCCCGCCCGGGGCCGCATTCCCAAGCACGTCTACGAGTCCTTCGCCGAGGCCAACTGACCTGGCCCGACCGGCTCGTCGCCCCACCCCGACCGCCCCGGCGGAAAGGGTGGGGCGACCACTCGTTCCGATGGGGTAGAGTTCTTTCTGTCGCCAAGCCGGGAGACCGGAAGGCGGCCGGTGCTTCAAGAAGCACCGTGCGGACGTGGCTCAGTTGGTAGAGCATCACCTTGCCAAGGTGAGGGTCGCGAGTTCGAATCTCGTCGTCCGCTCGCAGTGAAAACAACCGAAGATCGTGCGGACGTGGCTCAGTTGGTAGAGCATCACCTTGCCAAGGTGAGGGTCGCGAGTTCGAATCTCGTCGTCCGCTCAGTTGAAGGGCCCCCTCATCGAGGGGGCCCTTCGTCGTGTTCGCCGCCACCCACTGACATTTGTCACCGCCGACCCGTGTGAACGCGGCCCTGACCGGTGACCGCACGCACTGCCCACCGGGCCGCCCCGCCGGGAGGCTTGGGGCATGGACACCAGCCGCACCGAGCCACCCGTCATCGAGGTCACCGGCCTGCACCGGCACTACGGCCCGGCGGGCTCGGGCGGCTTCGACGCCGTCCGGGGCCTCGACCTCACCGTCCGCCGGGGCGAACTCTTCGCCCTGCTCGGCACCAACGGCGCCGGCAAGACCTCCACCATGGAGCTGATCGAGGGTCTGGCCGCGCCGACCGAGGGCCGGATCCGGGTGCTCGGCCACGACCCGTACCGGGAGCGGACCGCTGTCCGGCCGCGGATCGGGATCATGCTCCAGGAGGGCGGCTTCCCGTCCGAACTGACCGTCGCCGAGACCGGCCGGGCCTGGGCCGGGATGACCACCGGTGCCCGCCCGGTGGACGAGGCGCTCGACCTGGTCGGCCTGCTGCACCGGCGCACCGTCCGGGTCAAGCAGCTCTCCGGCGGCGAACGCCGTCGGCTCGACCTGGCGCTGGCCCTGCTCGGCCGCCCGGAGGTGCTGTTCCTGGACGAGCCCAGCACCGGCCTCGACCCGGAGGCCAGGGCCGCCACCTGGCGGCTGGTCCGTGAACTCCGGGCCCAGGGCACCACGGTGCTGCTCACCACGCACTACCTCGAAGAGGCCGAGGAGCTGGCCGACCGGCTGGCCATCATGCACGGCGGACGGATCGTCACCGAGGGCACCGTGGCCGAGGTGATCGCCGGCCGACCGTCCCGGATCGCCTTCGAACTCCCGGAGCGCAGCGGCCGGTTCGAGACCGTCGCACTGCCCGCACTGCCCGGCGCCGAGGTCACCGCCGAGGGCCGCCGGATCACCGTCCGGACCCCGACCCTGCAGTCCACCCTCACCGAGCTGCTCGGCTGGGCCGCCCGGCACGAGGTCCCGCTCGGTGCGCTGGATGCCCGCAGCGCCTCGCTGGAGGAGGCCTTCCTGGCCGTCGCCTCCACCCCTTCCACCCCTGAGCCGACCGGAGCCGTCCGATGACCACCGCCACCAGCCGCCTGCTCGCCCTCGGCCGGGCCGAGACCACCCTGCTGCTGCGCAACCGGACCGCCCTGTTCACCGCACTGGCACTGCCGCCGCTGCTGGTGGTCGGACTGGCCGAGCCGATGAAGCAGCAGGCCGCGGACTTCCCCGGGATCAGCACCGGCGGCCTGCTGGTCACCGGACTGCTCGGGCTGATCCCGATGTTCGTCGTCTACTACAACCTGACCGCCGCGTACGTCGCCCGGCGCGGCGAGCTGGTGCTCAAGCGGCTGCGCACCGGCGAGGCCCGTGACCTGGAGATCCTGGCCGGAACCGCCGTGCCCTCGGTCAGCCTCGCGGTGCTGCTGAGCGTGGTGCTGTGCGGCTCCGGAGCGGTCGGTCTCGACCTCTCGCTGCCGGTCAACCCGGTGCTGGTGATACTCGGACTCGCCCTGCTGATCGCCGTGCTGGTCGGGCTGGCCGCCCTCTCCAGCGTGATCACCAGGACGGTGGAGAGCGCCGGCATCACCACCCTGCCGGTGCTGCTGCTCAGTCAGTTCGGCTCCGGCATGATCCTCCCGCTCGACTCGATGCCCGACCAGCTCGCCGCCGTCTTCCGGCTGCTGCCCACCACCCCCGCCTTCCAGCTGCTCCGGCTCGGCTGGTTCGGCACCGAGGGCTCGGCCCCCGCCGTCGGCTTCGCGGGCACCTGGGCCGACGCCCTCCCGCTGCTCGCCCTCGCGCTGGCCTGGATCGCCGCCGCCGGCTGGGCCACCGACCGCTGGTTCCGCTGGGAGCCCCGACGCTGACCGGCGGTCCGCACCGGCCCCTCTGACAGCCCCTCTGATAGGAAGGGCAGCCGCATCCGATGCCGTCCCGAGGAGACCACGTGCACCACCCGCTGCGCCGCTGGCGCGAGCTGGGGAAGCCGCAGCGGACCGAGGTCTACATCCGCTGGTCGCTCTACCTGGCCGCCTGCGCCGAACCGCTGGCCGTCCTGGGCTCGCTCGGCAGCGATCCCGACCGGCCGTCCACTCCGGCGCTGCAGCTGCTGGTGGCCGGCACGCTGGTCGGGACGGTCGCCTCGGTTCTGCTGCTCCGGGCCGCGCTGCCGCACTACCTGGGCCGTCGGCCGCGGCCCGACCTGCTGCTCGCGGTCTCCACCGGGCTGGCCCTGGCCACTGTCTGGGCCGTGGTGCTGACCACGCCGGTCGCCCAGCCGACCGGAGCCATGCTGACGCCGGTGCTGCTGATGTTCTGGTTCGGCCCGGTCACGGTGGCCCTGCCGAACCGGCTCTCCGGTGCACTGGCCGCCGCCGTCCTGCTGCTGGTGCTGCCCGCCCTGCTGATCGCCGGTCTCCCGGTCGGGACCGCCCTCGGGGTGCTCACCGCCGTCGCGCTGGCCTGCCTGCTGTTCGCCGCCACCTGCCGCTGCTCGGCCTGGCTGGTGGGCGTGGTCTGGGAGTTGGACGGTGCCCGGGAGACCCAGTCCCGGCTGGCGGTGGCCGAGGAGCGGCTGCGGTTCTCCCGCGACCTGCACGACGTACTCGGCCGCAACCTCACCACCATCGCGCTGAAGAGCGAGCTGGCCGCCCAACTCGCCCGCCGGGGACGCCCCGAGGCCGCCGACCAGATGACCGAGGTGCAGCGGATCGCCCAGGAGTCCCAGCGCGAGGTCCGGGACGTGGTCCGGGCCTACCGCACCGCCGACCTGCACGCCGAACTCACCGGCGCCCGCTCGGTGCTCCGCGCCGCCGACGTGGCCTGCGAGGTCGAACTCGGCAGTGTCGACCAACTCCCGGTCACCGCACAGTCGGTACTCGGCTGGGCGGTCCGCGAGGCGACCACCAACGTGCTCCGGCACAGCGAGGCCACCAGCTGCCTGATCCGGCTCCGGATCGGCGGCGGCCAGGCCCTGCTCGAGATCGAGAACGACGGCGTGACGGAGAGTCAGCCGGGCACCGGCGGCACCGGACTGACCGGTCTGCGCGAACGCCTCGCCGTGTACGGTGGCCGACTCGCCACTCCCCCGGCCGGGCCCGGCCGGTTCCGGCTCACCGTGGACCTGCCGCTGACCGCACCCGCCCTCTCGATGGAGGTCTCCACCGGATGACCATTCGCATCCTGCTCGCCGACGACGAACACCTGATCCGGGGCGCGCTGGCCGCGCTGCTCGCGCTGGAGGACGACCTCACCGTGGTGGCCGAGGCCGCCACCGGCCCCGAGGCGCTGGCGATGGCCAAGGCGCACCGTCCCGACGTCGCCGTGCTGGATCTGCAGATGCCCGGGATGGACGGCATCGAGGTGGCCACCGAGCTGCGGCGGGTCCTGCCGGAGTGCCGCACCATGATCGTCACCGGGCACGGGCGGCCCGGCTACCTCAAGCGCGCCCTGGAGGTCGGGGTCCGGGGCTTCCTGCCGAAGACCGTCTCCGCCGCCGACCTGGCCGGTCTGATCCGCACCGTCCGGGCCGGCGGGCGGTACGTCGACCCCGAGCTGGCCGCCGACGCGATAGCCGCCGGCGAGAGCCCGCTCACCCCCCGCGAGACCGACGTCCTGGAGCTCGCCGCCCACGGCACCTCGATCGCCGAGATCGCCGAACGGGCCTCGCTCTCCTCCGGCACCGTCCGCAACTACCTCTCGGCCGCCGCCACCAAACTCGGCGCGGAGAACCGCCACGCAGCCGTCCGGATCGCCCGCGAACACGGCTGGATCTAAACAGTGATCAACCAGGTACGACCAGGGGCTCGGGGAACTGCGACGCCGACCTCGTACAAGGTGTCGCTCCGGACGAGCTGAACATGCCCGCCCACCTGCTGGAGCTGGCGGCCGAGCGGGGCCACACGGTGGAGCGGGCGCCCGGGCGCCCGGCGAAATCTACTGCCAGGCGTTGCCTGTGAGGCGCTCGTACGCCTCGGCGTACTTGGCCCGGGAGGCCGCGACGATCTCGGTGGGCAGCGCCGGCGGCGGCAGTTCGCCCTTGGGGTCCCAGCCGGACTCGGGCGAGGCCAGCCAGTCGCGGATGAACTGCTTGTCGAAGGACGGCTGGGCGTGGCCCGGCTCCCACTGGTCGGCCGGCCAGAAGCGTGAGGAGTCCGGCGTCAGCACCTCGTCGCCGATCACCAACTCACCGTTCAGCAGCCCGAACTCGAACTTGGTGTCGGCCAGGATGATGCCGCGCTCGCGAGCGATGTCCCGGGCCCGGCCGTACACCGCGAGGGTGGTCTGGCGCAGCGTGGTGGCCAGCTCGGCGCCGAGCCGGCGGGCGGTCTCCTCGTAGGGGACGTTCTCGTCGTGCTCGCCGACCTCGGCCTTGAGGGCCGGGGTGTAGATCGGGGCGGGCAGCTCGGAGCCGTCCACCAGGCCCTCCGGCAGGGCGATGCCGCAGACCGTGCGGTCCCTGCGGTACTCCACCAGGCCGGAGCCGGTCAGGTAGCCGCGGGCCACGCACTCGACCGGAGCCATCTCCAGAGCGCGGCAGATCAGCGTGCGCCCCTCCCAGTCGGCGGGCGCCCCCGCCGGGACCTCGGTGGAGATCACGTGGTTGGGCACGATGTCGGCGATCCGCTCGAACCACCAGAGCGAGAGCTGGGTGAGGATCCGGCCCTTGTCCGGGATCTCGTTCGGCAGCACCCAGTCGAAGGCGGAGGTCCGGTCGCTGGCGACCATCACCAGGTCGCCGTTGCCGGCCCGGTAGAGGTCGCGCACCTTGCCGGTGTGCAGGTGTTCCAGACCAGGTACCTGGACCGGCTCGGGCTTGGTGACAAATCCGCTCAAGGTCGTCTCAGTCCTCAGAGAAGGGGGGCTCTGGGCACCGAGTCTTTCATGCGCCGCCCGCTCACTCCTTGCACAGGTGGTCGAGCAGGTTGGCGGTGGCCCGCTGGATGCGCTCGTCGGTGTGCCCGGGACGGTCCAGGGCCGGTGACCAGGCGAAGGTGCCCGCGGCGAAGACGTACGCGCCGCTGGGTGCCCGGTAGAGCGAGGTCTCCTGGTACCGGATGCGGCCCGCGGTGTCCCGATAGGGGGAGTGCGCGAGCAGGGCGCGCTCGGTGTGCTCGGGCAGCGCGACCTTCGGGTAGTAGCGGTCGGCCTCGCCGGCCACCAGGCCGGCCAGCTCCTCGCCCTCGTGCAGGCCGGTGCCCTCCCAGAGCCAGTGGCCGGTGTTCCGGGCCACCATCGGCACCGGGGTGGGTACCCGGCCGGCGTACTGGACGCCGAGCAGGTGCTGTTCGGGCTCGGCCGCGTCCCGCCAGAGCGCGCTCTGGCTGCCCGAGGTCCCCGCCGCCGGGTGGCCGGGGTGCAGGCGCTGGCGCTTGCGGCAGTTGAGCAGCCGGTTCGGCTCGCCGGCCGGGCTGGGGGTGAGGTCGACCCGCCAGTACATGGTGTTGGCGGAGAGGAAGACCAGCGAGGTGCCGCCGTCCCTGGCCTGCTCGGCGGCCCGCCGCATCGGCTCGGACCAGTACTCGTCGTGGCCGGGGAAGACCAGCGCCCGGTGCCTGGCCGGGTCGACCAGACCGGCGTGCAGGTCGGTCGCGGTGGCGTAGGCGAGGTCGTAGCCGTACCGCTCGGCCCAGCGGATGAAGTCGTACGCGTGGCCGACGTGCAGCGGCAGCCCGGCGCCCGCGTGCGGGCGGTCGAAGGAGACCGTGACGGCCGCCTCCTGCTCCCCGAGCAGCCCGCCGCGCCCGTCCCAGGCGTGGTAGAGGCTGGCGCCGCTCTGGCCGTCCTCGGGGAACAGGTTGTACGCCTGCCAGGTGACGTCCGGGATCACCAGCAGCAGCTCGGCGGGGTGCGAGTGCTCGTCGAAGTCCCTGACCGTGAACGGGATGTGACTGCGGTGCAGGTTGTCGGCGGTGGTCAGCACCGCGACGTACGCGCCGGGGCGCCAGTGCGTCGGCACGTGCAGCCGCCAGGACTGCCACCAGTGGTGGCAGGAGACGGTGCGGCCGACCACGAGCGGGGCGGGCTGGGCCAGCCCGGCGATCAGCGGACTGGACGTCATGTGATGGGCGCCGTCGCCGCCGTAGTGGCCGATCCGGTAGACGTCCACGGTGAACTCGCGCGGCGGGTTAACCGTGACCCGCAGGTCGATCGAGCCGCCGGGGCGGATCACTCCGGCCGAGGCGAAGCCCTTGATCTGCTGCTGGACGTCGTCGGAGTTGGCCGGGGTGCCGACCGGCGGCCTGGGGCGGGGCACACCCGCCGGGAGCTGGCCGGGCGCGTCCAGGCTGACGTACCACGGGACCGCGCCCTCGATGCCGGCCACGTACTGGTCCGGGCTCCGCAGCCACGGCAGTGGGCCCTGGCCGAAGGGGTCGGAGACACCGTGCTTCAGGGTGCCCGACTCCCAGCGGCGGTTGAGTTCCGTCCCCACGCGCCCCTCCCACACTCGCACCGGCCCGACTCGGGCCCCCGGTGGCATGTGCCAGGCGGATGTGCGTGCGGTCCAGCACACCACAGTGCTGGCGCTGCGTCACCCCACCGTAGCAACAAGTATTTACTGAAATCTGGTTCGTCTCCGGAGCGATCCGGCGGACCGTCAGAGCCGGACCGGGCCCGCCAGCCGCAGACCGGCCGCCTCCAGCCAGGACCGCAGCGGGGCGTCCTTGCCCTGCTCCACCGCATCGGCCACCAGCGCGCCCAGCTCGGGGCGCCTGGTACCGCCCAGCAGCAGCACCGGGCCGTCCAGCCAGTCCATGCCGGCCCGGCCGCGGCCGGTGTCCACCGCCGCCAGGCAGACCAGCGCGGTGACGTGGTCGACCAGCAAGTCCCGCCCGCTGCGGACCACTTGGAGGGGGGGCGCGATCTGCTCGGTGCGCGCCAGGTGCGCGGCGAGTGCTGCGGCCAGGGGCTCGCCACCGCCCTCCGCGAGCCGGGCCAGCACCAGGTGAAGGGTGGGAGCGGACTGCTCGGGCACCCCGTCGCCGAGCACGGCGCGCAGCGCCTCGGCCTGGCCGCGCCAGCCGAGCTCGACCACCTCGGCCGGGTAGTCGGCCCAGTCCAGCTCCCGCCAGCCGGTGCCCGCGGTGCCGAACGGCTCCCCGAACAGCACCTCGGCCGCCAGCAGCGAGACGGCCGCGTCCACCGACCCCGGCTCCTCCAGCAGGTCGCAGGCCGGACGGTCGCCGAGCCGGGTGCCGTACCCCTCGGCCAGCCGGTCCCGGCGGGACAGCTCGGTGAGGGCGGCGACCACCCCCGCGTTCAGGTGGGCCGGGTGGCGGCCGAGCCGCCAGGCGGGCAGCGCGACCCGGGTGAGCAGCCTGTCCCAGCCCGCGTAGGCGAGGCCGACCTGCTCCTGGGCGGCGATCCGCAGACCGTAGTCGACCGACTTGGCCTGCTCGGAGGCGGCCGCCGCGACCGCCCGCTCCAGCTCGGCCGAGTGCTCCCGGCAGGCGTTCAGCAGCAGCTTGGTGAGCCGGTCCAGCAGGGCGGCGGGCCCGCGCCGGGGCTCGCCGAGCGAGGCGTCGAGTCCGCGCAGGAACCGCCGGGCGGCCGCGATGTCCGGATCGGCAGCCGCCGCCGTACCGGCCACCACCGGGGCCAGCAGGGCGCGCAGCTCTCCGGCCCGCATCCACCAGAGGAACGGCGAGCCGATCACCAGCACCGGCGCGGGCTCCGCCGCCCGGTCAGGACCGCCGGACAGCACCTCCCCTGCCACCGGGACGGGCCGGCCCGTCGGGCGCCGCCGGCCCGGCCGGTGCACCTCCTCCAGCCAGCTGTCGCAGTCGGGGGTGAGCGCGATCCCGGACGGGGCGGGCACCCCGAGCCGCTCGGCCAGCTCACCGATCTGCCGGTAGAGCTCAGGGGCGGCGGACTCCGCGATCGGCACCGCGGGCGTCCGCGGCGGCACCGCTCTGGTGTACGTCCTGGCCACCAGCCAGGTGGCGAGGAGCACCAGCACGGCGAGCACGCCGACCACCCAGCGGGCCAGGTCCCAGGCCGCCGCGTCGGCGGAGCCCGGCGCGCCGATCCGGCCGGTGAACCGGCCCGCGAACAGCACCACCGCGAGGGCGGCGGGCAGCGCGGCGACTCCCAGTGCCCGCCCACGGACCCGGAGCACGGCCTGGGCACGTGCGCGGGCTGCGTCGACAGCGGCCATACGGCGCGGCACCCCCTTCGGAGCCGGCGTCCACGGATCGCGGCGCCCTCCGGTACAGGGAGGTCGGCCACGACCCGGACACCCGAGCCGACTCGAAATGATCAGTATCCGAACGGGGGACGACGGACGTCGGCCCCGCTTGTGCATCGTGCATGGCACTTCTGACAGTTCTGACGCCTGCCTGTGGGCAGGCGTTCCGGATCGCTACCGTTTCCACCCGTCCTGGTGACACGACGGCCGGACCGAGCGCCACCGACAGCATCCCCCCGGCCGCGCCCGGACACCCGGCGGCGGCCGCACCGGCGGGCAGCCCGCCGACGCGATGCAGCGCACCCTACGACCCGGGGCCCGGCCGCGTCAGCCGGATGGCGACCGGATCACCCGAAGGGCTGGAATCCTGCCGCCGACCGGTGTGGCGACTGGTGCCCGACAACGCCGAAGGGCGCTGCGTCCGGTGGGATGACCCGGTCGCAGCGCCCTCACGGACGGTCGGCTACTGCGCCGCCTTCAGCGCGATGTCGGTGCGGTGCTGCCCGCCCTTGAGCGAGATCCTGGCGACCCCCCGGTAGGCCAGCTCGCGTGCCTCGGCCAGGTCGGCCCCGGCCGCGGTGACCGAGAGCACCCGGCCACCGGCACTCAGCACCTCGCCGTCCTGGCCGGCCTCGGTCCCGGCGTGCAGCACGTACGCGCCCTCGGCCTCGACCTCGGCCAGGCCCTCGATCGGGTCACCGGTGCGCGGGGCGGCCGGGTAGCCCTCGGAGGCGATCACCACGGTGACCGCGGCGCCCTCGTCCCAGCGCAGCGGCTCCAGGGTGCCCAGCGTGCCGTTGGCGGCGGCCAGCAGCACCCCGGCCAGCGGGGTGCGCAGCCGGGCCAGCACCACCTGGGTCTCCGGGTCGCCGAAGCGCGCGTTGAACTCGATCACCCGGGTGCCGCGCGAGGTGAGCGCCAGACCGGCGTAGAGCAGGCCGGAGAACGGGGTGCCCCGGTGCCGCAGCTCGTCCACGGTCGGCTGCAGGACGGTCTCCAGGACCTCCTGCACCAGGCCCTCGGGGGCCCACGGCAGCGGCGAGTACGCGCCCATGCCGCCGGTGTTGGGGCCCTGGTCGCCGTCCAGCGCGCGCTTGAAGTCCTGCGCGGGCACCAGCGGCAGCACGGTGACGCCGTCGGTGATCGCGAACAGCGAGACCTCGGGACCGTCCAGGAACTCCTCGATCACCACCCGCTCGCAGGAGACGGCGTGCGCCAGCGCCTCGGCGCGGTCGGTGGTGACCACCACGCCCTTGCCGGCCGCCAGGCCGTCGTCCTTCACCACGTACGGGGCGCCGAAGGCGTCCAGCGCCTCGGCCGCCTCGGCCTCGGTGGTGCAGACGTAGGAGCGGGCGGTGGGCACGTTGGCGCCGGCCATCACGTCCTTGGCGAAGGCCTTGGAGCCCTCCAACTGGGCGGCCTCCCCGGACGGGCCGAAGACCGGGATGCCGGCCGCCCGGACGGCGTCCGAGACCCCCGCGACCAGCGGGGCCTCCGGGCCGACCACGACCAGCTCGGAGCCGAGCCGCCGGGCCAGCGCGGCCACGGCCGCACCGTCCAGCTGGTCGACCGGGTGGACCGTCGCCACCTGTGCGATCCCGGCGTTACCCGGGGCACAGTGCAGCTCGGTGACGGCGGGATCTTGGGACAGAGAGCGGCACAGGGCGTGTTCGCGGGCGCCGCCGCCGATGACGAGGACCTTCACGCCTTGAAGGGTAGTCGGTGGCCGGATCGGGCCGGTCGCCGGTCCCGTCGGAACCTCCAGTCACTGGCCGCGACGGGCGGCCGGTGGCTGGAGGAAACTCCAAGATCTGCGCCCCTGAGGGCCGGGCAGAGTGGCCGGGTCAGGGCGACGGGACCGGACGGACTCGCTCGGAAGGGTGAAATCTCGCCGACCGCCGCAACTCTCCCACCTCGGCTTGATGGGGTGAATTCCGATAACGATCGCTGCCGAAGCGGCCACATGGTCAGCCATTTGGCGGTAAGAAGTGCTGTTGGACGAGCACCGGCCGTCACCGTTGCACGACACCATGGGCGACCCACACCGCTCGCGGTGCCGACCGTCCGACGAAGTGTCACACCTGGCCGGTGTCCGGAACACTGGCCGCTCGACGCACCGTCAGGCCCGGTACCCGCCAGGGCCTCAGCAGTCCGCCCGCCACAGGGAGCCCCACAGGTGAGCCAGCCGGAAATGCAGCCCGAGGAGAGCCCCTGGGGCAAGGAAGTCGGTGAGGAGGACCAGCCCGTCGTGGCCTCCGCCGCACTGACCCCCACCCGCCGCCGCACCGATCTGAGTGCCCGCCAGTTCCCGCTCGGCGACTGGGGTGAGCCCGCCGAGCGGCTGGAGGAGCTCTACCGCTGGTCCGAGGAGCGGGCCGTCGAGGCGATCGACTGGTACCGCAGGGACCGGGTCTGGAAGCGGCGCTGGGCCAGGCTGCTGCGGTTCGGCGCGGCCGGGTTCGCGGTGGCCGGGCTGACCGATCCGCTGCTCTCGCTCAGCGGGGTCTCCTGGGCCTCGCCGAGCTGGGGCTACGTCGGTCTGGCCCTCTCCGCCGCCTGCCTCGGGGTGGACCGGGCGTTCGGCCAGACCTCGGGCTGGATGCGGGACGTCAGCACCGCCCAGGCGCTGCAGCGCCGGCTGGAGGCGTTCCAGTTCGACTGGGCCTCGGAGTGCGTGCGCGAGGTGCTCGGCCCGACCGAGGGCACGGCGGGCGAGGCGGCCGAGCGCTGTCTCGGCGTGCTGCGCCGGTTCTGCGAGGACGTCTCGGACGTGGTCAGGGGCGAGACCTCGGAGTGGATGCTGGAGTTCCGCGCCACCATGACCCAGCTGCCCACCCAGTCCCCGGGCCCGTGGGGCGGCCGCACCGAGAGCGGTGCCGGCGCCCAGGTCCGGATCCTGCCGCCGCCGGGCACCCGGCCGACCATGCCGCGGCAGCGCCCGCCGGAGGGCCCGCTGCGCTAGGCGCCTCGGTCTGCGCGGACGCCCCGGCCGGGGCGTCCGCGCAGAAACGATGCATCAGGCAGGGACGGGCTCAGGCGAAGACGATCATCGAGCCCTGGGTGACACTCCGGGTCGCCGCCGCGTACAGCCCCGCCCAGGCGTGCCGCTCCCGGGCGAACGGGTGCTGGTCGTCGATCGGCGGCTCGAAGGTCTGCTCCAGATCGGTCGGCGCGAGCGGCCGGGTCGGAGCCGGCGGGTTCAGCGGATCGAGGCCCAACACCGGCGCCACCGCCTGGAGTTCACGCAGCAGACCGTACGAGGAACCGAGCGGGCCGCCGGCGGCCAGCAGCTCGTCCGCGACCAGCGGGAGCTGGAAGTCGATCGGCACGTACGCCCCGGCGTGGTCGAAGTGCCAGACCAGGTGCGACTGTTCGGCGGTCGACTCGAACATCTCCAGCAGCTGCTCGTAGTCACCCCCGAGCGCGTCCACCGGCTCGATCGCGAAGCCGGTCAGTCCCAGCAGGTAGGCCCGCCGCAGGAAGTGCAGCGAGTCGTAGTCGAAAGCGGCGATCGGCTCCACCGAGCCGCTGAGCTCCGGCGAGTACCGGTACACCGGGACCTCGGGCAGACCGTGCGCGACCAGGGCCGCGTTGTACCGTACGAGGTCGTCCCGGAACGGGTTCTCGGGGCTGTGCGTCAGGACGTCCACCAGCGGGACGAGCCAGAGGTCGCAGGCCATGGGCCGGCTCTTCCTCTCAGAGGGCGGACACGGGAAGAGCCCACCCTACTGCGCCACCGGCTCCTCGGTACCGGCCCCGGCACCGGACTGCAGCGGGCGGCCGAAACGACCCGGTGGGACGGCCCGGGGCAGCGGCACCAGACCGAGACCGAGCTCACCCCCCGCCGCGGCCGGGGCGGGGGCCGGACACTCCGCCACCGGACGGCGGAGCAGCGGCAGCACCGCCACCGACTCCAGTGGCCGGCCGCTCAGCCGGGCCAGCAGCTCCACGGTGAACAGGTTGTACTCGTTCACCATCTGGTGCGCCCCCGACACGTCCCGGGCCTCGATCCGGTCGACCAGATCCGGGTGACGGTCCCAGCAGACCCCTTCGAGCTCACCGGCGGCGCGCAGATAGGGCGCCGCGAACATCCAGGACTGCACCCGCAGCCAGCCCAGGTAGCCGGAGACCCGGGTGTTCTCGAGCAGCGCACCGGCCTCGTGCCAGAACCGCAGGTCGCAGCCGACCAGCACGTCCAGCTGGCCGGACCGGGACGCCCGCTGGGCCGCCTCGGCCCGGCGGCGCAGCGACGGCAGGCGCCGCCAGTCGTAGCCGCTGGCGCGGGCCCCGAGCTGGCGGAAGGCACTGTCCATCAGCATGGTGCGGGCCTCGAAGATCTCCACGAAGTCCGACCAGTCGAACTCCGGGACGGTGAAGCCGCGGTGGTGCTCGGCCCGGAGCAGGCCCTGCGCCGCCAGGTCGACCAGGGCCTCCCTGGCCGGGGTGGCGGAGACGCCGTACAGCTCGGCGATCTCCTTGACGGTGAAGTTGCGGCCGGCCGCCAGGCGGCCCGCCATCATCTCCTCGCGGAGCGCGGCGGCGATCTGCTCGCGCAGGCTGTTGCGCTGGATCGCCGGGCGGCCGTCGCCGGGGGGAGCCGTGGGGCTGGACATCCGGGCGACAGCCTCCTCTCCGGGCTCGGCCCTGCTCGCCGGCCGCTCCGAGCGGAACACGACCAGGGCTCATCTTCTCAAATGCGCCCACCTGGTGCGCAAGAGCCCTAACAGTGTCCATATCCGGACACGCACCCGGCCGCCCGGGGCGGCCCGGTCAGCGCCGTACCGGGCCGGTCAGCGCTGGACGGGAGCCGGGATGCCGAGCAGCCGGTCGCGGTGCACCGGGAACTCGGAGCGGGCCTTGGCCGCCCCCGCCGGGTCGAAGTCGACGGTCAGCACCTGCTCGCCCGCCCCGGCCTCGGCCAGCACCTTGCCCCACGGGTCGACCACGATGCTGTGCCCGGCCTGCTCGACCCCGCCGTGCGTCCCCGCGGTGTTGCAGGCCAGCACGTAGGCCTGCTCCTCCACCGCCCGGGCCCGGGCCAGCAGGGTCCAGTGCTCGCGCCGCCGCTCCGGCCAGGCGGCCGGGATCAGCAGCAGCTCGGCCCCGGCGTCCAGCAGGGCCCGGAACAGCTCGGGGAAGCGCAGGTCGTAACAGGTGGCCATCCCGATGGTGCCCAGCTCGGTGGTGGTGGCCACGATCTCCTGCCCGGCACCCATCGCGATCGCCTCGCCGCTGTCGAAACCGAAGCGGTGGATCTTGCGGTAGGTGGTGGTCAGCTCGCCGTCCGGGGCGAACAGCAGGGAGGTGTTGTAGATCGGGCCGTCCGGATCGCGTTCGACGATCGAACCGGCATGCAGCCAGACTCCGGCGGCCCTGGCGGCGGCCGACATCGCCTCGGCGGTCGGCCCGTCGAGCGGCTCGGCACCCTCCGACCAGGCGTCGTACGCGAAGCCGCCGAGCGGCCACAGCTCGGGCAGTACCACCAGGTCGGCGCCCTCCTGGGCACGGACCAACGCGGCTACCCTGGCCCGCCGTTCGGCGGGCGGTTCGACGTCCGAGACGTCGATTTGGATCAATGAAGCGCGCACACTACCACCGTCCATGAGACCAGTCCTACGATCGTCACCCGAAAGCACTGCCCGGCTGTCACCCGGCAGCGTAACGTGCGGTTAGCGCCGCCGCCCGGAAGCCGGAACACCCGGGTTCGCGCTCCAGGGCGGCACAGTACGGAAGCTGACGGAGGGCCGGAGAATCCCGTGACGGAGAACCAGACCGTGCAGGCTTGCATCGACGCGTGGACGCAGACCATCGAGGCGATAGCCGAGCTGCTGGCCCCGCTGCCCACCGACGCCTGGAACCGGCCCACCGAATGCCCCGGCTGGTCGGTCCGTGACGTCGTCTCACATGTCATCGCCCTGGAGTCCGAGCTCCTCGGCGACCCCCGCCCGATCCACTCGCTCCCCGGCGACCTCCGGCATGTCACCGGCGAGTTCGCCCGCTACATGGAGCTCCCGGTCGACAAGCGGCGCTGCCACACCGCACCCGAGATCACCGGCGAGCTGGAGTACACCGTCATCCGCCGCTCGCGCGCGCTGCGCAACGCGAAGCACGAGGCGGACGACCTGGTCCGCTGGCCCGCCGGGCCGCTCTCCCGGGACGTTCCGTACACCGAGCTGCTCCGGCTGCGCGCCTTCGACGTCTGGGTGCACGAGCAGGACCTCCGCCGGGCGCTCGGCGTCCCCGGCAACCTCGACTCGGCCGCCGCCCTGATCTCCCGCGACATCATGCTGGCCGGCCTCCCCAAGGTGCTCGCCAAGTCCGTCGGCGCCCCGCCCGGCACCACGCTCGCCCTGGACGTCTCGGGCCCGCTCGAGTTCCTCCGCACCGTCCGGATCGACGAGGACGGCCGGGCCACCATCGACGAGACCGTCAGCCTCGCCCCCGACGTCCGGCTCACCCTCGACTGGGAGACCTACCTCCGCCTGGCCTGCGGACGCGGCCGCCCCGGCCCGGTGAAGATCGACGGCGACCAGGAACTCGGCGCCCGGATCCTCGCCCACTTCGCCGTCACGCCCTGACGTGGCGTCATAATCCGTCGACCTGCGGTCGGTAACCCTTGTTCCGAACAAGGGTTACCGCGTTCCCGCAGGTCGGAGACCCTACACAAGCCGCCGCAGCCGCAAGATCATCCCAGTCCCGACCCCCAGCGGCACGAACAGCCAGCACAGCGCCCACCGGTACGCCTCCGCCGAGTGCACCCCGTCCGCCCCCACCAGGGTGTCGAGCAGCAGGCCGACCCCGAAGAGCGTGATGACCGTGCCGATGAAGCCGCCCATGTTGGCGATGCCGGAGGCGGTGCCCAGCCGCTCCGGCGGGTTGTGGGAGCGGGCGTAGTCGAGGCCGACCAGGGAGGCGGGGCCGTTGGTGCCCATCACCAGCAGCAGGACCAGCAGCAGCCAGAGCGGCGGGTGCGCCCCCGGCCAGGCCAGCACCACGGCCCAGCTCACCGCCGTGGCGGCGATCACGGTCAGGGTGATCGGCATCCGGGCCCGGACCGTCCGCGAGAGCACCCGCCCGAGCAGCAGCGCGAAGACCATGTTGCTGCCGACCAGGACGGTGAGCAGCCCGCCCGCCTCGCCCCGGGTCATGCCCTGACCCTCCACCAGGTACGGCATCCCCCAGAGCAGTCCGAAGGCCGCACCGGGGAAGGCGGTGGTGAAGTGCACCCACATGCCGAGCCGGGTGCCCGGCTCGCGCCAGGCGTCGCGGATCTGGGCCCGGACCGAGAGCCGCCGCCCGGCCGCCGGGACCACCGCGACACCCGCCGGGGCCTCCCGGAGCAGCAGCGCGACCAGGGCGAAGACCCCCACCCCGAGCAGCGCGACGAAGGCGAAGCTGGCGGTCCAGCCCTCGCGGTGCAGGGCCTGGGCGAGCACCACCGTGGTGATCAGGTTGCCGCCCATCCCGGCCAGGCCGGTGAGTTGGGCGATCAGCGGGTTCTTCGCGGCGGGGAACCAGCGTGCGGAGATCCGCAGCACGCTGATGAAGGTCATCGCGTCACCGCAGCCGAGCACGGCCCGGGAGACCAGGGCCGGTCCGAACGAGGTGGAGAAGGCGAAGGCGAGCTGACCGAGGCTCAGCAACAGGATGCCGGTGAGCAGCACCCGGCGCGGCCCCAAGCGGTCGACCAGCAGGCCGACGGGTATCTGCATCGCCGCGTACACCAGCACCTGGAGCACCGCGAAGGTGGAGAGCGCGGAGGCCCCGATCCCGAACCGTTCGACGGCGTCGATCCCGGCCACGCCGAGGCTGGTGCGGTGGATCACCGCGAGGACGTAGACGCTGACCCCGATCCACCAGGCGAACCAGGCGGCCCGGCCGCCAGGCGGTGTGACCGGCAGGGGTACGCGCTGACCGGGGACGGCGACACGGGCGGGGGCGGGGCTGGCGGTCTCGGGGTCCACGGTCACGTCGAACAGACTATGCAGCGCGTCAACCGCGAACGGCCCGGGACGGGCAACGATCCGGGTACGGAGGGCCGGTTCAGTCCCTGAGCTGCCAGCTCACCGTCCGGGTCATCCGCTGCTCCCGGAACTCCTCGTCGCGGACCCAGTCGGTGTCGTCCCGGACGGTCGCGGTGACCGTGACGGTCCGGCCGGCCGGGACGTTCAGCCCGGTGGTGTCCAGCCAGCTCCGGTCCTCGGCCGGGCTCTCCACCGCCCGCCCGTCCACCCGCCACTCCACCGCGAGCCGGCGCGGTCCGGTCAGTCCCAGCGGCCGCACCGCCAGCCGGGGCCGCCCGGTCACCTCGCCGGCTGCCGGGACGGGCGGGTCGGTCGGGCCGACCCGCTGGTAGATCTGCTTGATGATGGCCTCCCGGGAGGGCAGGTTGTAGCTGCCGCCGAGGGTGCGCATCACTGAATCGGCGGTCGGCCGGTAGACCCCGTTGGCGCTCCGGTACGCGCCGATCACGCCACCGCCGTCGGGCGACTGGGCGCCCAGCCAGCGCCACCACTTCTGCTGTCCCCGGCGCATCTCCTCGGCGTCCTGGGTGGACAGGTTGGGGTAGTCGGCGTCGGCCGGTGCGCTGTCGTACTCGTCGCCGAGGTCCCCGACGGTGTGCCCTATCTCGTGCTGGATGATCCGCCCGGCGTCCGGGTTGCCGCCCGCCAGCGTGGTCACCCCGGTGCCGCCCGCGCCGCCGTACTCGGTGGAGTTGGCCAGCGCGATCAGGTACTGCGGACCCTCGCCCGCCCCGGCGTACCGGGCGGTGGCGGTCTCGTCGGCGCAGAGCAGCCGGGCAGTGCCCTCGCACCAGAAGTGCATGCCGAGCGGCGAGTCGGGCCGCCGTCCCGACTGGTCGCCCTCGGCGATCCCGGCCGCCGGGGAGACCACCTCGACCCGCCTTATGTTGAAGAAGCCCTGGTAGCTGCGGAACGGTTCGATCTCCATCAGCGACTGCCAGGCCAGGTCGGCCTGCTGCCGGAACAGGTCCTGCTGATCGGCGGTGTAGCCGTCGCCGAGCAGCACCAGGGTGATCCGGCGGTCGGGCGTCCCGCTGCGCCGTATGTCGACGGTCGGGGCGGCCCCGTCGGCCCGCAGGTCGGCCTGCCGGAGCAGGTGCGGCGGGACGGCCAGTTCGGGGGCCGGGGACGGGGCGCCGATCACGTCGTACGGCGGCGGCGAGGCCACCTCCAGCGCGGCGGGGAGCACGGCTGCCGCCAGCAGGACGGCTGCGGCCAGGCCGCGGAGCAGACGACGGCCAGGATTGCCAGAAGGCATACGGGTTCGTCCTCGCTGCTCCGGTCACCCGGCGGGGGCTCGGGTGGGGGGTCGCGAAGACGTACCCGTCCCGTACGCCCCCGCAGTCCCCCTGCGCGCCAAGTTCCCCGGACCGGTGCAACCGGTCGGCCGACCGGCCCAGCCCCGGTTGCGCGGTCAGCCCCGCAGGTCAACCCCCGTGGGTCAACCCCCGTGGGTCAGCCCTTGCGGGTGCGCCCGGTCTGCAGCACGAGGTGTGTCGCGACGCCGAACAGCAGGCCCCAGAAGGCCGAGCCGATGCCGTACAGGGTCATCCCCGAGGCGGTGGCCAGGAAGGTCACCACCGCGCCGTCCCGGCCGTACTCGTCGGCCGTCGCCCCGGCCAGACTGCCCTGGAAGGAGGCCAGCAGGGCGGTGCCCGCGACCACCGCGATCAGCGCGGCCGGCAGGCCGGTGAAGAGGCTCACCAGCACCCCGGCGAAGCTGCCGATCAGGATGTACAGCACGCCGGTGGACATCCCGGCGACGTAGCGGCGGCGCGGGTCCGGGTGGCTCTCCGGGCTGGTGCAGATCGCGGCGGTGATCGCGGCCAGGTTGACCCCGGGCGAGCCGAACGGGGCCAGCAGCACCGAGAACCCGCCGATCGCGCCGATCAGCAGCCGGTCGTCCGGCTCGTAGCCGGAGGCCCGCATCACGCCGAGCCCCGGCGCGTTCTGCGAGGCCAGCGCGACGATGGTGAGCGGCAGCGCAAGACCGACCATCGCGGCCCAGCTGAACTGCGGGACCGTCAGCTCCGGCCGGACCGGGCCGCCCTGACCGAACTGCAGCGGCAGCCCGACGGTGGCGGCGGCCAGCAGCGCACCCGCCAGCAGGGCCACCGGTACGGCGTACCGGGGCACGAACCGGCGGGCGGCCAGGAAGGCCGCGAAGCTGCCCAGCACCAGCACCGGCGCGGCCTTCAGCGAGGTGAAGATCCCCGCGCCGAACGAGAACAGGATGCCCGCCAGCATCGCGTTCACGATCCCGACCGGCACCGCCCGGATCAGCCGGCCGAACAGCCCGGTCACCCCGAAGAGGGTCACCGCCACGCTGCTCACCAGGAACGCCCCGACCGCCTCCCGGTACGGGTACTCCCCCAGGCTGGTCACCAGCAGCGCCGCCCCCGGCGTGGACCAGGCCGCGATCACCGGGGTCCTGGTCCGCCAGGACAGCAGCAGGCAGCTCAGCCCACTGCCGATCGACACCGCCCAGATCCACGAGGCGGTCTGATCCGGCGTCAGCTGCCCCGCCTTCGCCGCCGCCAGCACCACCACCAGCGGCCCCGAGAACGACACCGCCACACACACCAGACCGGCCAGCAGGGCCGGCCCCGACACATCCCTGCGCAGCGACGCCCGAGGCTCGGTCGTGCCCTGCGGTGCCGCTGTCATCCCCCGTAGTTCTGTCACCTCGGCAGTATCCCGGAGGGCTCCCGGACAGTCCTCGAAAAAAGTTTTGAACCCACCTGCAACCACCGAGGGGGATGGACGTCTTAACGGTTGAAGGCAGGGAGAGCAGGGCCCGGCAGGAGCCGGCCAGGCGGCGCCCCTTCACCAACTCATCGCCAGTTTCAGCTCCTTGGGGGAGACACGTCATGCGTACGACCGTTATCAACCGTTTTGCGAAGATTGCCCCGCTGGCCGCCGTCGCCGCCCTCACCGCCGGACTCACCGTCATCCCCGCCTCCACCGCCTGGGCCTGCGGCGACCGGCCCGCCCCGGCCGCCACCGAGGCCTGGGAGCACCACGCCACCGACCCGGCCGCCACCCTCCTCCCGGGCACCCCGGGCAAGATCACCGTGGGCGGGCCGAAGGTGGAGTTCGGCATCGAGCTGTCCAACGGCACCGGCGAGGACTACCGGAGCATCGCGCCCCGCCCCGCCCTCTGGAACCCGCAGTCCGGCGACGTCTCCAACGACCTGCGGAAGGTCAACCTCCGCCCCGAGGACATCACCGTCGAGGTCATGGTCGGCGGCGGCTGGAAGAACCTCCCGCTCCGGCACAGCTGCGACCCGCACCTCAACGTCGACGTCTCGGCGGCCAGGGGAGTGCTCGCGGCCGGAGACACCAAGCGGTTCCAGTTCCGGCTGGGCCTGAAGAGCAGCTCTCCGGTCGAGCAGAAGTCCCTCGAGATCCACCTCTCCCCCAACGTCAAGCCGATCACCCTGACCATGGTCCGCCCGTCGGCGGCCGCCAAGCCCGTCACGCCGAAGCCCTCCACTCCGAAGGCCGCCCCGGCCGCCGTCCAGGCCGCTGCGCCGGCCGCCGACCCGACGGTCACGCCGACTCCGAGTGCCTCCACCACCCCCGCCCAGCAGCCCGCTGCCCCCGTCGTCGCCCCTGCCACCGAGCTGGCCTCGACTGGCAGCAGCGCCCCGAACACCTTCCTGCTCACCTCCGCCGCCGCCGTGGTCGCCCTCGGCGCAGCCGTCCTCACCGTGGTCCGCCGCCACAACCGCCGCCGCTGACCCACTCATTGACCCACTCGCGCCACCAACCACCAGTTCCCCGGGGGAAGTCCACCATGCGCATGTCCCGTTCCGCCGCCACCGTCACCGCCGCCCTGGTGCTCTCCGTCGGCCTGCCCGTCGTCGCCGGCGGCAGCTCCGCCTGGGCGGTCTGCGGGTCCGACCTCAAGGGCCGTACCCAGTCCCAGCCGCACCCCGCGAAGCACCAGGGCGAGCTGACGGTCACCCAGCTCAAGTCCCCGGCCCAGGTCACCGTGGGCGGTGCCGCGGTGGACGTCCCGGTGCGGATCACCAACAACACCGACGGCGACTACCGGGCGGTGGAGCCGGCGATCGGGCTCGGGCACTTCGTCGACGGACACGATCTGACCGTCAAGGACGTCCAGGCCTCCTGGCGCAAGGGCACCGGGAGTTGGCACCCGCTGGCGCTCCAGCCGGGCTGTACCCGAGGCCTGGTGAACGAGGACGAGGCGCTGCCGATGCTCGCGCTGCGCAAGGGCGAGTCGGTCGAGCTGACCTTCCGGGTCGGTGTGCCGGCCGGTGCGCCGACGGGCCTCGGCTTCGTCACCTACTCCGTCTCCGCGACCGGCGAGGACTGGCTCTCGGGCAACGCGAAGGGTGGCAGGCTGAGCCTGGTCCGTCCGAAGGCCTCCCCGGCTCCCGCTCCCGTCCGGGCCACTGCGTCGAGCGCCCCCACCGCGACCGCCGCCGAGCTGGCCGAGACCGGGCCGCGCACCCCGAACACCCTGCTGCTCACCTCCGCCGCCGCCTTCGTCGCCCTCGGCGCGGCCATCCTGCTGACGGTCCGCCGGCTCGGCCGGCGCTGAAAGAACCGGACGCCCGGCGCTGCCGGAAATCCCTCGAAAAGATTTCTGAACTCACCTGCAACCCCCGACGGGGATGCACGTCTTAACGGTTGAAGGCACGGAGAGCAGGGCCCGGCAGGAGCCGGCCAGGCGGCACCCCTTCACCAACTCATCGTCAGTTCCAGCTCCTTGGGGGAGACCCGTCATGCGTGCGCCCGTTATCAACCGTTTTGCGAAGATTGCTCCGCTGGCCGCCGTCGTCGCCCTCACCGCAGGGCTCACGGTCCTCCCCGCCTCCACCGCCTGGGCCTGCGGCGACGCGCCCTTCTCGAACTCCGCCCAGGCGCCCGAGCCGCAGCGCGCCACCACCCCGGCTCTCACCTTCGTCAACCCCAGGGCCACCACCCTCACCGCCGGCGGGCCGAAGGTCGAGTTCGGCGTGCAGATCGCCAACCACACCGGCGCCCCCTACAAGGCGATCAGCCCGGGACTCTCGTTCTGGAACCCGCAGTCCGGGGCCGCCGACAACCACCTGCCGAACGTCAACGTCCGGAAGCAGGACTTCACCGTCGAGGTGATGAAGGACGGCAAGTGGCAGCCGCTCAAGCTGCGCCTCGGCTGCGACCCGACGCTCTCCGCCGACACCTCGCTGCTCGACGCCCCGCTGGCCGACGGCCAGACCAAGCGCTACGTGTTCCGGATCGGGCTGGCCGCCACGGCACCGAAGGAGCAGCAGGGCATCGAGCTCCACGTGTCGTCCCAGGGTGACGCCCCCATGATCACAACCAACCTGAAGTTCAACCACCCGGCGGCCCAGCCCACCAAGCCCGCCACCCCGAAGGCCACCCCCTCGACCGCCGCCCCGGCCGCGCCGGTCACCCCGGTCACCCCGGCCGCCGTGCCCGCCGCCGCCAAGGACGTGCCCGCCACCGCACCGACGCCGAGCGTCTCGCCCACCGCCGCCGCCACCACCACCGAGCTGGCCGAAACCGGCAGCAGCACCCCGAACACCTTCCTGCTCGCCTCTGCCGCCGCCTTCGTCGCGCTCGGCGCCGGCGTGCTGCTGCTGGTCCGCCGCACCCTCCGCACCCGGGGCTGAAAAACGGACGGGCCCTGCTCCCGAGGGAGCAGGGCCCGTCCGCGTGCCGAAGGAGCGTCAGCCCCAGGTGATCAGGCGCTTCGGGCGCTCCAGGACGGCGGCCGTGTCGGCCAGCACCTTGGAGCCCAGCTCGCCGTCGACCAGGCGGTGATCGAAGGAGAGTGCCAGCGTGGTGACCAGGCGGGGCACCACCTTGCCCTTGTGCACCCACGGCAGCTCCCGGACCGCGCCGAAGGCCAGGATGGCGGCCTCGCCGGGGTTGAGGATCGGGGTGCCGGTGTCGACGCCGAAGACGCCGACGTTGGTGATCGTCACGGTGCCGCCGGACAGGTCGGCCGGCGAGGTCTTGCCCTGGCGCGCGACGTCGGTCAACTCGCCGAGGGCGGTCGCCAGTTGCGGCAGGGTCTTGGACCCGGCGTCCTTGATGTTGGGCACCAGCAGACCGCGCGGGGTGGCGGCCGCGATCCCCAGGTTGACCTGGCCCTTGAGCACGATCTCCTGGTTCGCCTCGTCCCAGGCGGCGTTGATCTCCGGGTGCCGCCGGATGGCGGTGAGCAGAGCCCGGGCGACCAGCAGCAGCGGGCTGACCCGGACGCCCTCACCCAGTTCGCCGCTCGCCTTGAGCTCGCGCACCAGCTTCATCGTCCGGGTGACGTCGACCTGGATGAACTCGGTGACGTGCGGCGCGGTGAACGCCGACGCGACCATCGCCTGCGCGGTGGCCTTCCGGACGCCCTTGACCGGCACCCGGACGTCACCCGTACCGACCGCGACCGGCAGCGGGGCGGCGGCAACGGGAGCGACGACGGGCTCGGCCACCGGCGCAGGGACGGCGGCGGCGTGCACGTCGTCCCGGGTGATCACACCGTCGGGGCCGGTCGGGGTGACCGTCCGCAGGTCGATGCCCAGGTCCTTGGCCAGCTTGCGCACCGGCGGCTTGGCCAACGGCCGTTCCGCCGACACGGGTTCGGCCTGCGCGGGCACCACCACGGCCGGAGCCGCGGCCGGAGCGGCCACCGCCGCGGCCGGAGCGGCCGGAGCCTTCCGGGCCCGCCGCTGGGCACCACCCGTACGCGGCCCGTACCCGACCAGCACCTCGCGGCGCTCGGGCACGGCAGCGTCCGGCGCCTCGACGACCGGAGCAGCGGCGGCAGCCGGCGCGGCGGCGGGCGCCGGCTCGGCGGCCCCCTCCCCCACCGCGACCGAGATGATCGACATGCCGACGTCCACCGTCGAACCGGCCGGGAAGAACAGCGTCTCGACGACCCCGTTGAACGGGATCGGCAGCTCGACCGCCGCCTTGGCGGTCTCCACCTCGCAGACCACCTGACCGTCCGTCACCACGTCGCCGGGCTTGACGTACCAGGTCAGGATCTCGGCCTCGGTCAGACCCTCGCCGACGTCCGGCATCTTGAACTCGCGGAGCGAGCGCACCTCAGTGGTCATTTCGCTCCTCTTCTCAGAACGCCAGTGCGCGGTCGACGGCGTCGAGCACGCGGTCCAGGTCGGGCAGGTAGGACTCCTCCACCCGGGACGGCGGGTACGGGGCGTGGTAGCCGCCGACCCGGAGCACCGGGGCCTCCAGGTGGTAGAAGCAGCGCTCGGTGATCCGGGCGGCGAGCTCGGAGCCCAGGCCCATGAAGACCGGCGCCTCGTGCACCACGATCGCCCGGCCGGTGCGCTTGACCGACTCCTCGACGGTGGCGAAGTCGATCGGCGAGATCGACCGCAGGTCGACCACCTCGAGGCGGCGGCCGTCCTCCTCGGCCGCCGCGGCGGCCTCCTGACAGACCTTCACCATCGGGCCGTACGCGATCAGCGTGGCGTCGGCACCCGGCCGGACCACCCGCGCGGAGTGCAGCCCGAGGTCGGCCGAGTCGCCGACCTCGCCCTTGTCCCAGTAACGGCGCTTCGGCTCCAGGAAGATCACCGGGTCGTCCGAGGCGATCGCCTGCCGGAGCATCCAGTGCGCGTCGTGCGCGTTGGAGGGGGTGACCACCCGCAGGCCGGCCGTGTGTGCGAAGTACGCCTCGTGCGACTCGCTGTGGTGCTCGACCGCGCCGATGCCGCCCGCGAACGGGATCCGCACGGTGACCGGCATCTTCACGTGCCCGAGCGCGCGGGCGTGCATCTTGGCCAGCTGGGAGACGATCTGGTCGAAGGCCGGGTAGACGAAGCCGTCGAACTGGATCTCCACCACCGGGCGGTAGCCGCGCAGCGCCAGGCCGATCGCGGTGCCGACGATGCCGGACTCGGCGAGCGGGGTGTCGATCACCCGGTCCTCGCCGAAGTCCTTCTGCAGGCCGTCGGTGATCCGGAAGACACCGCCGAGCTTCCCGATGTCCTCGCCCATCAGCAAGGTCTTCGGGTCGTTCTCCAGCGACTTGCGCAGCGCCTCGTTGAGCGCCTTGGCGATGCTGAGCTGACCGGCCATCAGTGGTTCTCCCCGCCCTCGAAGGAGGCGGCGTACGCCTCGTACTCCGCCCGTTCCTCGTCCACCAGAGTGTGCGGCTCCGCGTAGACGTGGTCGAAGATCAGTGTCGGGTCCGGGTCGGGCATGTTCCGGACGCCCTCGCGGACCCGCAGGCCGAGCTGCTCGCTCTCCGCCTCCAGCTCGGCGAAGAACGCCTCGTCGGCCAGGCCCTCGTGCTCCAGGTACGCCTTCAGCCGGGAGATCGGGTCCTTGACCTTCCAGGACTCGGTCTCCTCGGTGGCCCGGTAGCGGGTCGGGTCGTCGGAGGTGGTGTGCGCGCCCATCCGGTAGGTGAACGCCTCCACCAGCACCGGGCCGTTGCCGCTGCGGGCGTGGTCGAGCGCCCAGCGGGTCACCGCGAGGCAGGCCAGCACGTCGTTGCCGTCCACCCGGACGCCCGGGAAGCCGAAGCCGGAGGCGCGGCGGTAGAGCGGGATCCGGGTCTGGTTGGTGGTGGGCTCGGAGATCGCCCACTGGTTGTTCTGGCAGAAGAAGACCACCGGCGCGTTGTAGACCGAGGCGAAGGTGAACGCCTCGCTCACGTCGCCCTGGCTGGAGGCACCGTCACCGAAGTACGCGATCACCGCGTCGTCCGCGCTGTCCTTGGTGATGCCCATCGCGTAACCGGTGGCGTGCAGGGTCTGCGCGCCGATCACGATGGTGTAGAGGTGGAAGTTCTTCTCGTTCGGGTCCCAGCCGCCGTGGTTCACGCCGCGGAACATGCCGAGCAGGTTCAGCGGGTCGACGTCGCGGCACCAGGCCACGCCGTGCTCGCGGTAGGTCGGGAAGGCGTAGTCACCGGTGCGCATCGCCCGGCCCGAACCGACCTGGGCGGCCTCCTGGCCGAGCAGCGAGGCCCACAGGCCGAGCTCGCCCTGGCGCTGCAGCGAGGTGGCCTCGGCGTCGAAGCGCCGGACCAGCACCAGGTCCCGGTAGAGCGAGCGGAGCTCCTCCGGCGTGGTGGTCAGCGGGAAGTCCGGGTGCTCGACCCGGATGCCTTCCGGCGTGAGCAGCTGGATCAACTCCGGCTGGGCGTCCGGCTGGGACTCCGAAGACTGGGCCTCCGAAAGAACTGGCGGGAGGGTGTCAGGTACGGCGGGGGCAGCCTTCTTGCGCGCCCTCGTCGTGCTTTTGACGGTCACGTTCACTCCTCGGTCTGTCCGGCCGCCCGGGGTCGCCGGTGACCGGTCCGGTCACCGCCTCGCAGGAGCGCGTGGGTATGCGCACCGATCTGCTCAGCAGGTGGTGTTCCTTTTCCGACGGCGTCCCTTACGAGAACGTTACCCAGCGCAGCCCCTTGGCGCTTCTGCGCTAGGACGTCCTAGTTGTTCGGGTCGATGAGCGCCACGGGTGTGGCGCGGCTCTCATTTCGTGGCCGTCAGGACACCTGCGCACGCTATCCGGGCAGCTGTCTCCGCGTAAGGGGGTAACGGGCATCAATTTCCGCACGGTGGTCGGCACGGAGGACAGGACTTCGGTCCGTATTCATGGGAGCATTCGGCCGTGACTGGAAACGGACAAATCAGGGTATTCCTGCTCGATGATCATGAGGTCGTCCGCCGGGGCGTGCACGAGCTGCTGTCGATCGAGGACGACATCGAGGTGGTCGGCGAGGCCGGCACCGCCGCCGAGGCGCTCACCCGGATCCCGGCCGTCCGGCCGGACGTCGCCGTGCTCGACGTCCGCCTGCCGGATGGCAACGGGGTTGAGGTCTGCCGCGAGGTGCGCTCCCAGCACCCCGAGATCAAGTGCCTGATGCTCACCTCCTTCTCCGACGACGAGGCGCTCTTCGACGCCATCATGGCCGGGGCCTCCGGGTACGTACTGAAGGCCATCCGCGGCACCGACCTGATCTCCGCGGTCCGCGACGTGGCGGCGGGCAAGTCGCTGCTCGACCCGATCGCCACCAGTCGGGTGCTCGCGCGGCTCCGCGACGGGGGCGAGAAGGAGGACGAGCGGCTCGCCCAGTTGACGAAGCAGGAGCGCCGGATCCTCGACCTGATCGGCGAGGGGATGACCAATCGTCAGATCGGCAACGAGCTCCACCTGGCCGAGAAGACCGTCAAGAACTACGTCTCCAGCCTGCTCGCCAAGATGGGGATGGAGCGCCGGACCCAGGCCGCCGCGTACGTGGCCAGGCACCAGGCGGACCAGCACCACTGAGAGCAGATCGCTGACGCCCTGTCAAGTACCCCTGCCGGTAAGCACTACGCTCAGGGGACGTGACCCAAGGCACCTCCTTCGCGTGCGCACCGGCTCGCCCGGACACCAGCGCACCCCCCATCGGCACACTCAGCCCCCCGGTCCAGGACCGCACCCTGGCCGGGGTGCTGCGCACCTACCGGCTGGCCCGGTTCAGCGCCATACCGGTCGCCGAGGGGCTGCTCAACCGGGGGTACCGGGTGGAGACCGGCACCGGCCGGTTCTTCCTCAAGTGCTACGTCGACCAGGCCACCGCCACCCGCCCGGTGGTCGCCGCCCAGCACCGCGCGACCACCGCCCTGGCGGCGCTCGGCCTGCCGGTCGAGCCCCCGGTGCGGACCCGGGACGGCCGCACCTGGACCAGCCACGGCGGCCGCCTGTTCGCGCTCTTCCCCTGGATCGAGGGCGAACACCGGCACGGCACCGAGCTGGACCTACGGCAGTGCGGCGAGCTCGGCGCGCTACTCGGCCGCCTGCACGGCGCCCTTGCCGAGGTCTGCGCCCCCGTCCGGCAGCCGGCCGGCCACCGGTCCGCCGACCCGGCGGAGACCGCCCTCCTGGTCGGCCGCCTCCGTGAGCAGGCCAGGGCCGCCGGGACCGGCTCCTTCGACACCCTCGCCGAACGACGGCTCACCGAACGGCTCGACCTGCTCGACACCCACCGGCACCGCCGCCCCGCCCCGCAGGCCGCCCCGCCCACCGGCTGGACCCACGGCGACTTCCACGGCCTCAACCTGCTCCACCGGCACGGCCGGGTGACGGCCGTACTGGACTGGGACAAACTCGGCCCCCGCCCCCAGGCCGAAGAGGCGGTCCGGGCCGCCACCCTGCTCTTCGACGACCGCACCACCGGAGTCCTCGACCTCAACCGGGTCCGCCGCTGGTCCCGCGCCTACCGCAGCACCGGCGCCGCCGGCACCGCCGACCTGGCCGCCGCCACGCACCGGGTCTGGTGGGAACGCCTCAACGACCTCTGGATGCTCCAGTGGCACTACCAGCGCGCCGACCACCGCGCCGACCACCTCTTCGCCGCCTCGGCCGGCCAACTCACCTGGTGGTGCCAGGAGTACGAACAGGTCCTCGACGCCCTGACCAACTGACCCTGATTCAGGCAGGTGCTCAGGCATCTACGGTCAGGGGCTCGGGGCCCTGCTGATGGGCGGCTCCGCCGCGGGGCGACGCCGACATCGGAAAAGGTGATCCGTGCGTCGATGGTCAGGCACTTTCGCAGTGACCCGAACGCCAGACCTCCGCGCCCCGCGGCGGAGCCGCAAGTCAGCAGAGCCCCGAGCCCCTGGGTGGTGCAACCTCGGGACCTGCGAAAACTACGAGTTCGGGTTCGCCGCCGGAGTGCTGGGCGGAGCCGGGTTGGACGGGGAGCCGGCGGGCGACGGCGTCGGGGTCGGGGTGGGTGTCGGCGTGGGGGTCGGGGTGGGTGTCGGCGTCGGCGTGGGTGTCGGGCTCGGCGACGGCGAAGGGGTGGGCGTCGGGGTCGGGGTCGGTGTCGGCGTGGGAGTCGGACTCGGCGACGCCGTCCGGGAGTTGGTCTTGGTGGGCGACGGGGACGGCGACTCCGACGGGGACGGCGTGGCCGAGGCCGAGCTGGACGCCGAGGGAGTGACCGGCGGCTCGGTGCCCTTGTCGTTGTTGTTCAGTGCCAGCCCGATGCCGACGCCTGCGGCGCCGAGCACCAGCAGCACCCCGGCCACCACCGGCCAGGGATTCCGTCGCCCCTTCGGCTCCTCCCCGCCTGACCCGTCGTCACCTCCGGCACCGACGCCACCACCGCCGCCACCGCCGACCGCCGGGTACGGCGCCGAGGGCGTCTTGAACGGCGAGCCCACCGGATACCCCAGCACCGCCGTCGGATCGGTACCGGCTCCGACACCGCCGAGCGGCTCGGTGATCGCGGTGCCCCCACTCGGGACGCCTTCGTAGCCGGGGTAGCCGCCGGTGTTGCCGGCCCCGGCCGCTGCCAGCCCGGCCGCCGCGGCGGCCGCGGCGGCGGCTCCCGCCGCGTAGCCGGCCCCGGCCGCACCGTGCATCTCCCGCAGCGCGTGCTGCAGGTGGGCCCGGAACTCGTCCGCGCTCTGGAACCGGTCGTCCGGGTCCTTCGCCAGCGAGCGCAGCACCATCGCGTCCAGCTCGACCGGCACCCGGTCGTTGGCCTCCGAGGGCGGCACCGGTGCGTCCTGGACGTGCTGGTAGACCACCGAGAGCGGGGTTTCACCGGTGAACGGCGGGCGCAGCGCCAGCAGTTCGTAGAGCATGCAGCCGGCCGCGTACAGGTCGGACCGGTGGTCCACCGGCTTGCCGAGGGCCTGCTCGGGCGAGAGGTACTGCGGGGTGCCCATCACCATGCCGGTCTGGGTCATGGTGCTGGCCGGTCCGGTGAGCGCGCGGGCGATGCCGAAGTCCATCACCTTGACCGCGCCGCCGGTCGTGATGATCACGTTGGCGGGCTTGATGTCCCGGTGCACGATGCCGTGCCGGTGGCTGTAGGCGAGCGCCTCCAGCACCCCGGCGATGATGATCAGCGCCTGGTCGACCGGCGGCGCCTCCTCGTCCACCAGCAGCTCGCGGACGGTGCGGCCCTCGACCAGCTCCATCACGATGTACGGCGTGGACTCGCCGTTCTCGATCTCTTCGCCGGTGTCGTAGACCGCGACGATCGAGTGATGGTTGAGCGAGGCGACGGAGTGCGCCTCCCGGGTGAACCGGAGCCGGGCGGTCTCGTCCTGGGCCAGTTCGGTGCGGAGCAGCTTGACCGCGACGGTCCTGGCCAGCCGGATGTCCTGGGCCGCGAACACCTCGGCCATCCCGCCCCGGCCGAGCCGGTGGGTGAGCCGGTAGCGGCCCTCGCCGACGGTGCCGAGCGGTGCGGCGGTGCCCCGTCCCGGTGTGGCCGGCCCGGGGCCGCCACCTGCGGGCAGCACAGCCGTCTCCGCCGTCTCGGCGGTGCTGGGCGTGGGGGTGGCCGTCGGCACCTCGGGCGTCTCGGGGGTCTCGTCCGCGCCGTCGCCCGGCTGCTGTGTCTGTGCCATCACTCCTCGCCCCGGGCGGGTCGCCCTGTCAGTTGCGTCCTTGGAACGCTACCGCTTCGGCGGGCCCGCCGTGCCGTGGCGGAGCCGGTGCGACGGTCAGATCGGCTGGTCCGGGAGGTACTGGCTCGAAGCCGTCGAGGCACCGGAGTCGTAGGTGTTGTTCTGCCGGTTCTGCTCCTGCTTGGCCGCCACGATGGCGACGATCACCGAGGCCAGCACGATCACCCCGATGATCACCCCGACGATCACGAGCGCGGTCGAGCAGCCATTCCCCTTCGCCGCCTGCGGGGCGAACTGCGGTGCGGCGTACGGCTGCTGGGGGTACGGCTGCTGATGACCCAACGGGTACGGCGACGGCTGCTGCTGCGGGAAGGGCCCCGGCGTGTGCGGCCCCGGGTACGGCTGGGCGAAGGCCGGCGGCGGGGTCTGCGGGCCGTACGGCGGCGGGGTGGACGGCTGGTACGGCTGGTGCACCTGCGGGGCGGGCCCGCGCAGGTCGCCACTGACCTGCGGGAAGCCGGTCAGCGAACCCCCGGCCGAGACCGCGCCGCCGGCCGACACCGAACGCGGACCCTCGCCGATCACCAGCGGGGTGGCCACCCGCAGCGGCGTCCCGCCGTCCGACGCTCCGGCCGCGATCCGCTCCAGCTCGGCCCGCATCGCCTCGGCGGTGGGGAACCGGTGCGCCGGGTCCTTGCGCATCGCTCTGGCCACCAGGGCGTCCACCCCGGGGCGGACCGCCGGGTTGAGCCCGGACGGCGAGGGCGCCTCCTCCTGCACGTGCTTGTACGCGATCGAGAAGGGTGAGTCACCGTCGAACGGCAGCTGCCCGGTGAGCAGTTCGAACAGCATGCAGCCGACCGAGTAGAGGTCCGAGCGGGCGTCCACGCTCTTGCCGAGCGCCTGCTCCGGCGAGAGGTACTGCGGGGTGCCGACCACCATGCCGGTCTGGGTCATCGAGGTCACCCCGGACTGCAGGGCGCGCGCGATGCCGAAGTCCATCACCTTCACGGTGCCCTTGGCGCTGACCATCACGTTGCCCGGCTTGATGTCCCGGTGCACCAGGCCCTGGTCGTGCGAGGCCTCCAGCGCGGACAGCACCGCCCCGGTGATCTTCAGCGCCTGGTCGGCGGGCATCGCGCCGTGCTTGGCGATCGCCTCGTTCAGCACGTCGCGGAGCGCCTGGCCCTCGACGTACTCCATCACGATGTAGGGGGTGGTCGCGCCGTCCGGACCGATGTCCTCGCCGCTGTCGAAGACCGAGACGATGTTGGTGTGCTGCAGCCTGGCGACCGCCTGCGCCTCCCGGCGGAACCTCTCCCGGAAAGCCTGCTCCCGGCCCAGCTCGGTGTGCAGGGTCTTCACCGCGACCTTGCGGTCCAGCACGGTGTCGTGGGCCAGGTGGACGGAGGCCATCCCACCCTGGCCGAGCAGGTGCCGCAGCACGTACCGGCCGCCTGCCAGCGAGTGTCCCTCGCCCGTGCTGCCGTCCTCGCCGCTCATGCTCTCCTGCTTCCCCCTCCGGCTGCGGAGGTGTCCCGGCTGCCCAGCCGTCCGGGTGCAGAACCGGACCGACCCCGGCCGCCGACCCGCAGGGGCCGACGACAGGGGTCAGGGTATCGGCTCGGCCCGCCGCCACCGGGTGCCGGGGCGGGGCCGTGTCCGAGCTGGAACGAAGTCCGCGCAGCAGCTCTACAGGTACGGGCCCGAGCGGATGCCGCGTCCCTCGACCGGCTCGTCGAACTCCGCCTCGGCGCCGTGGCTGCCGGGCGGCAGCGCGCGCCGCATCTGCTCCAACTGGGCCCTGGCGGCCATCTGCTGGGCGAACAGCGCGGTCTGGATGCCGTGGAACAGGCCCTCCAGCCAGCCGACCAGCTGGGCCTGGGCGATCCGCAGCTCGGCCTCGGTCGGGATGGTGTCCTCGGTGAACGGCAGCGAGAGCCGCTCCAGCTCCTCCACCAGCTCCGGCGCCAGGCCGAGCTCCAGCTCCTTGATCGAGCTGGCGTGGATGTCCTTCAGCCTGACCCGGCTGGCCTCGTCGAGAGGAGCCATCCGGACCTCCTCCAGCAGCTGCTTGATCATGCTGCCGATCCGCATGACCTTGGCGGGCTGCTCGACCATCTCGGTCACCGGCAGCTCGCGCGGCTCCATCGCCTCGCCCTCGCCGAACCGGCCGAACCCGGCCCCGGGGACCGCCCCGACCGGCATCCCGTCCGGGCCCACGATCTGCACCTTCGGGGCGTCCTCCGACTGCGACCGTTCGTTCATCGGCTTAGTCATAGCTCCTTCATATGCTTCACGCGGGGGGAGGGTCAACTCACCGACCATCATGCCGGGTACGAGGCCGCCCGCGCCGCCGATCCGGCCTGACCCGCTGTCAGCGGCGGCGCAGCCGCAAGCCGACCAGCGCCAGCCCGCAACCGATCATCGCCAGCCCGGCACCGAGCGGCAGTTGCAGGTTGGAGGCGTCGGTCCAGCGCAGCGGGGCGGTGAGGCCGGCCGCCATCTGGACGGCAGCCGCAGGCCGGTCGGCCGACTCCACGGGCTCGGCCGGTGCTGCCTGCTCGCCGGGCTCGGTCGCCGAGCCGGTCGGGTCGGCGGGTGCGGCGCGCTCGGGCAGCGGGGCAGCCTGCTCGGCGACGGCGGGGGCCGCCGGAGCGGGCGGCTGGTGCGCGGGGACCTGGCCCTGGCGGGCGGGCCCGACCGGCAGCACGGGCGCGGCCGGGCGGGCGGGGGCCACGGGGCTCGGCAACGGCGTCGGCTCCGTTGCGGGGATCGGGGTGGGAGTCGGGACGGGCGTCGGGGTGGGAGTCTGAGCCGGGCTCGGCTCGGCGGACGGCTCGGCACTGGGCCCGGCGGTCGGCGACGGGTCGGGCCTGGGCTCCCCGGACGGTATCGGCGAGGGCGCGACGGGCTCCGACGGCTGGGGCTTCGCCGGCACGGTCCGCACCGGGCTCGAGCCCGGGACGACCGGCAGCTGAACGGTGGGCAGCGCGGGTAGCTGAGGCAGCTTGGGGAGGACCGGGAGCTGGGGTATCAGCACCGGCGGCACGGTGGTCAGCACCACCTCCACCTGCGGCGGGCCCGCCGGCTCCCGCTCCTCCGCCAGCGCGGTCGGCCCGGCCAGCAGCAGCGGCACCGCCACGCCGGCCAGTACGGCGGTACGCCAGATCACCGTGACCGGAACGGGACGTGCTGAGAACGCGAACGGAAGTGCGGCCACGGAGGGAGGTCCTTCCGACGGCCGACCGCGCTGGGACGCGGACGGCGGCGGGACAGCTCCGCACCAGCCTCACACAATCCGACAATCCAGGCATTTCGTACCCAGTCGGAGATCTGCCGCGGCTCCCGGTCCGGAGCCGCGGCAGGTCCCGCGGTCAGCGCGTGAGCAGCACCTTGCCGACCTGCTCGCCCGCCTCCAGCACGCGGTGCGCCTCCGCCGCCGCGGTCAGCGGCAGCACCCGGTCGATCACCGGCTTGACCACGCCCGCCTCGATCAGCGGCCAGACGTGCTCGCGAACCGCCGCCACGATCGCCGCCTTCTCGCCGAGCGGGCGGCCGCGCAGCGTGGTGGCGGCCACCGCGGCCCGCTTGGCGAGCAGCTTGGAGAGGTCCAGCTCGCCCTTCACCCCGCCCTGCAGACCGATCACGACCAGGCGGCCGTTGGTGGCCAGCGCGTCGAGGTTCCGGTCCAGGTACTTGGCACCCATGATGTCCAGGATCACGTCCGCCCCGGCCCCACCGGTGGCGGCCGCGACCTCCTCGACGAAGTCCTGCTTCCGGTAGTCGATGCCGACGTCCGCACCGAGTTCGGCACAGCGGGCCAGCTTGTCGGAACTCCCGGCGGTGACCAGCACCTTGGCCCCGACCGCCTTGGCCAGCTGGATCGCCATGGTGCCGATGCCGCTGGCGCCGCCGTGCAGCAGCACCGTCTCGGCGGGGCGCAGATGGGCCACCATGAAGAGGTTGGACCAGACCGTGCAGGCCACCTCCGGCAGCGCGGCCGCCTCGGTCACGCTCAACCCCTCCGGCACGGGCAGCAGTTGGCCGACCGGCACGGCCACCAGCTCGGCGTACCCGCCGCCCACCAGCAGGGCGCAGACCTGGTCGCCGACCGCCCAGCCGGCCACCCCGGCCCCGAGGGCGACGATCCGCCCCGCGCACTCGAGCCCGGGGTACGGCGAGGTGCCGGCCGGCGGTGCGTAGCGGCCCTGCCGCTGCAACAGGTCGGCCCGGTTCACGGCGCTGGCCGTGATCTCGACCAGCACCTCCCCGGCGACGGGCACCGGGTCGGGCACCTCCGCCCACACCAGTGCTTCGGGACCACCGGGCTGAGGAATCGTCATCGCATGCATACCTCCGACGGTACTGCCCCGCCGGGGTGGCCTCAGGCCGACGGGACCGCCTGCTGGATGGTGATGAGGCGGTCGGTGAGCTGGAGGACGGCGGCTTC
Source organism: Kitasatospora sp. Root107 (assembly GCF_001424875.1). Classification (GTDB taxonomy): domain Bacteria; phylum Actinomycetota; class Actinomycetes; order Streptomycetales; family Streptomycetaceae; genus Kitasatospora. The sequence goes on from NZ_LMCT01000010.1 coordinate 92,207, forward strand.
GGGTTCGGTGTAGTTGAGGACCCGTCGGCCACGCACGACCGCGACCACCAGATCGGTGCAGTCACGCGGACTGTGCCCCGCCTCGGCCTTGGTGACCGGACGCTCCACCACATCCAGCCCGTTGCCGTACGTCAGCAGATCCTCCATCACCGCCCCCGCATGCGGACTCAGCATCGACATCCCCAGCAACCGCCCCGCNGCGGCTTCGGGTTCGGTGTAGTTGAGGACCCGTCGGCCACGCACGACCGCGACCACCAGATCGGTGCAGTCACGCGGACTGTGCCCCGCCTCGGCCTTGGTGACCGGCCGCTCCACCACATCCAGCCCGTTGCCGTACGTCAGCAGATCCTCCATCACCGCCCCCGCATGCGGACTCAGCATCGACATCCCCAGCAACCGCCCCGCCGAACTCGAACTGGTCACCACCACATCCGCACCACTCTGCCGCAGCAACGGCGCGTTCTCGTCCTCCCGCACCGCCGCCACCACCGTCGCATGCTTGTTCAACTGACGCGCAGTCAACGTCACCAACACCGACGTGTCATCCCGCTCCGGAGCAACCACCACCCGGCTGGCCGTAGGCAGTTCAGCCCGCAACAACGTCTC